>JAWKYG010000003.1:0-411320 GCA_041396585.1 Burkholderiaceae bacterium
CACCATCCGCCCGAGCGGGTCTGGGCGTTGTTGGTCGACCCGGTGGCCTGGAACCGATGGTCGCCGTGGTATGCGCGCGACCCGGAGATGAAGATCACCTACGACGGCGCGCCAAGCGGCGTTGGTGCGCGCTGGCACTGGGAATCCAAGAGCGAGGGCCACGGTCAGATGCAGATCGTGGCCGCCACGGAACCGCGCCATCTCGATTATGTGATTTCGTTCGACACCCACGGTCAGGCGGTGGGGCGTTTCGTGCTCGAAAAGATCGACACTGGTACCCGCCTGACCTGGCGGTTTCAGAGCGATGCCGGGTGGAATCCGGTGGCGCGCTGGTTCGGGCTGTTGCTGGAGAGCTGGGTGGCACCGGATTTCGAGCAGGGGCTGCGCAACATCAACCGGATTCTGACGCGGCCGCCTCAGGCCGCGTCGCCCTCGAGCTGAGCCGGCGCAAGCCCGCTGGCCACCCGCCCGGATCACCAGCCTGCACTGCGGCCGATCTCGAACGTGCCTTCGTCACCGTGGCGCATCAGGCGCCAGCGCACCGTGGGATTGCCGGCGTTGGCGCCGATGGCGATGTCCAGCCGGTGCCGCCAGCCGTCGGCCACCTGGGCGAGCACGGCCTCGGGGATCTGGCGACGAAGATCGAGTTCGACCGGCGCCGCCGGTGCGCCGGCATAGAGACCCTGCCCGGGACCGGCGGGCGCGCGCCAGCTCAGGCGCACCCGCCAGGGCACCCGATGACCGGGCGGTGCCAGCATGAACGCGCCTTCCATTGGGCGAGGCAGGGACAGAAGCTCGTCATCGTCGGGCGCGGCGGCGACTACGCCGACCGGCGCCCCGGCCTTGGGCCAGCGCCGGCCCGGGGCATAGGCCTGCAGATTCGCATAGAGCAGTTGAGCATCAGCCAGGGCATGTAGCCGGGGCTGCTCGATCATCTCCTGACCGGTGTCGTTCCAGACATGGTAGGCCACCCTCTCCCCGGGGCCGAACAGATCGAACGGGCCCATCGGCCCTGCACAGGCGGCCAGCAGCGGCACGGAAGCCAGGCATGCCCGGCGTGCGATGCGGCGCCAGCGGCAGATGATGAGGCCTGCTACGCGGGCAGGGACTGCGGGAGTCGTGGCGGCTGCAGTGGCTGCAGTGGCTGCAGTGGCTGCAGTGGCTGCAGTGGCTGTAGTGGCGGTGGACTCGGTGGACGCGGCGGCGGACCGGACGGGAGGCGGGCGATGGGGCCCGCGCCAGGTTGTGCTCATGAGGTTCTCCGATTCGGGGTCTTCTCAGGCAGGATGGCACGGCGAGCCCCCCTCGCCGTTGCCCGTTTAGACTGCGGGGTCTAGGAATCCGGGCCGACCCATGACCGAAGCCGATCGGCTGCTCGTCCACTATCGCGTGGGCGATCCCGCCGACACCCGCCGTGACCCCGACGCGCTGCGCCGTCGCGCGCACGCGATTGCGCTCGAGCAGAGCATCGAGATGCCGATCTCCGGCGTCACCGATGCCGGTATCCGTGATCGGCTCGTGGGCCGCGTCCATGCGGTGACTCCTGAGAACGCCGAGGTCGTGCTCGCGCTGCACACGGACACCTTCGGCCATGAGCCCGGACAGCTCATGAACATGTTGTTCGGCAATGTGTCGCTGCAGCCCGATGTCCGACTGCTGGAGATCGATGCCCCTGCGCGCTGGCTCGATGGCTGGCGCGGGCCGGTCCATGGCATCGATGGCATTCGCCGGGCCTGCGGCGCCGATCACGACCGCCCCCTGACCTGCAGCGCCCTCAAGCCGCAGGGCCTGCCGCCGGCGCGCCTGGCGGCGCTGGCCGCCGAACTGGCCGGCGCCGGCATCGATCTGATCAAGGACGATCACGGCATCGCCGATCAAACCTATGCGCCATTTCACGAGCGGGTGCCGGCCGTGCAGGCCGCGATCGAGCGCGTCAATGCGCAACGCCGGGACCGGCAGCGCACGCTGTATGCACCCACGGTGTCGGGCTCGCCAGCCAATCAGGCACGGCAGCTGAAGCTGCTGCGGGACCTCGGCGTGGGCGCGCTGCTCGCCTGCCCGATGCTGCTTGGTGTGGCCGCGTTCACCGATCTGGCGGCGAACGCGGGCATCCCGGTGATCGCGCACCCGGCGCTCGGTGGTGCCAGCCGGATCGCGCCGCCGCTGCTGCTCGGTAGGCTGTTTCGTCTGTTCGGCGCCGATGCCAGTGTGTTTCCGAATGCCGGCGGGCGCTTCAGCTATGACCCGGACACCTGCCAGGCGATCGCCCATGCCCTGCGGGCGCCGTGGGGCCGGCTGAACCCGGCGCTGCCGGTGCCGGCCGGCGGCATGACCGTGGCGCGCATTCCCGAACTGATCGCCGCCTACGGACGCGACCAGATGCTGCTGATCGGCGGCAATCTGCTCGAGGCGCCAGGCGAGGTCAGCGAGCGGGCCGGACGCTTCGTGGCCGCGGTGCATCGCGCCGGCGACATAGCGAGCGGCGATGGCTGAAGCCCGATCTCGGGGGTCGCCCCTCCGAATCCGGCGGACAGTCCAATAGAATTTCTGGCATGAAGACACAAAACCCGCAGCCCATGGTGCGCCGCGCACAGGCCGATCATGGCTGGCAAGGCGTCGAACGCATGGCCTACAAGGCCGATGGCGAGGCGCCGTTTCGCGACGTCAGCCGCCAGGTATTGTTCGATGACCCGTCACTGGGCTGCCAGTGGCGCTACTTCGAGGTTGGCGCCGGCGGGCACACCACCCTCGAGCGGCATCAGCATGTGCATGCGGTGATGATCATCCGCGGCTCGGGTCGCTGCCTGCTGGGCGAGGAGATCCATGACCTGGCCGTGCGCGATCTCGTGGCCGTGCCACCGATGACCTGGCATCAGTTCCGCGCCGGGTCCGACGAGCCGCTCGGTTTCTTGTGCCTGGTTCGCCAGGAGCGCGACCGGCCACAGCTGCCCGATGCCGATCAATGGCAGGCACTGCGGGCATCGCCGGCGATCGCGGCATTTCTGGATGGTGTTGATGACTGAGGCCTGGATGATGCTGCCCGCGCTCGGCGAGGGTGAACCGATTGCCGGCCATGAGGGCGCGCCATGGCTGGTACGCGATCCTCGCGGCTGGCATCTTCGCCTGGCCCGCCCGGCCCAGCACAACCGGCTGGATCCGGCCGATGTCGATGCGCTGACCGCACTGTTCGACCAACTCACCCCCGAGAACGCCCCGCCGTCGATCGTGATCAGCGGCAGCGGCGGGCGCAGCTTCAGCTCGGGCTACACGCTCGATGCGATCGTCGAGCAGCTCGATGATCGCTTCGAGACCATGCTCGACAAGCTCGAAGCGCTGCCCTGCCTGACGATCGCCGCGCTCAACGGCAGCGTGTATGGCGGCGCCACCGATCTGGCGCTCTGCTGCGACATCCGGCTGGGCCAGGACGGTATCCGCCTGCTGATGCCGGCGGCCAGCATCGGTCTGCACTATTACCCGGGCGGGCTGCGCCGCTATGTCAGCCGGCTCGGTCTGGCCACGGCCAGCAAGCTGATGCTGGCGGCGATGCCGGTCGAGGCCGACGAGCTCCTGCGCATCGGCTTTCTGACCGAGAAGCTGCCCATGGCCGGGCTCTCGGAGCGGGTGGATGAATATCGCCGCGCAGCCGCCGCCAATGCCGCGCCCGTGGTCGCACGCATGAAGGCGCACATGCAGGCGATCGCCCACGGCCTGGCGATCGATGGTCCGCGCTATGAGATCATGCGCCGCGACTATGTCGCGAGCACGGGCTCGGCCGAGCTGCGCGAGCGCCTGGCCAGCAAGCTGAGCAAGCGCTGACAGCTTGTCCGGCAAAGGCCGCAGCAAACCCGGCCGCCGGCGATGTCGCGCGCGGCGAGCCGTCGAAAACACAGACCGGAGACACAATCATGGTGGCAGGATCCGCATCGTTGGAGCCCTTGTTCAATCCGCGCAGCGTCGCGATCGTGGGCGCCTCGAACGACCCGGCCAAGATCGGCGGCATCCCGCTGAGCTATTTCATCAAGTACGGCTTCGACGGGCCGATCCACCCGGTCAATCCGAACTACCCTGAGATTCAGGGCCTGAAGGCATCACCCAGTCTGAGCGCGATCGGCGAACCCGTCGACATGGCGGTGTTCGCGGTGCCGGCACGGCAGATTCCGGCCGCGATCGAGGATGCCGCCCAGGCCGGCGTGCGCGCCGCCGTGATGTTCTCGTCGGGGTTCGCGGAACTGGGCGACGAAGGCGCGATCGCGCAGGCGGCGCTGACCAAACGCGCGGCCGAGGCCGGCATCCGTCTGCTCGGCCCGAACTGCCTCGGCTTCATGTCGATTCGCCGCAATCTCTATGCGACATTCACGCCGGCCATGCAGCGCGCCGCGGTACCGGCCGGACGCATCGCGATCGTCAGCCAGAGCGGCGCCTTTGGCGCCTACGCATTGCAGCTGGCGCGCCGCCGCGGGCTCGGTCTGTCCTATTGGGTGACCACCGGCAACGAGGGCGACATTCAGCTTGCCGACTGCATCGACTGGCTGGCCGATGATCCGGATACGGATGTCATGCTCTGCTACATGGAGGGTTGCCGCGATGGCACCCGCCTGCGCGCGGCGCTCGCACGCGCGCAAGACCACGGCAAGCGCCTGGTGATCATCAAGATCGGCCGCACCGAGGCCGGCAGCGCGGCCGCCGCCTCGCACACCGCGGCCCTGAGCGGCGAGGACGCGGTCTATGACGCCTTGTTCGCGCAGTCCGGCGTCTGGCGCGCACAGGGCATCGAGGAATTCTTCTCGGTCGGTTATGCGGCCGCCACCGCCTCGATGCCGGCCGCGGGCAGGCTCGGCATCATGACCGTCTCCGGCGGCGTGGGCGCCTTGATGGCCGATGATGCCGCCAGCCTGGACCTGTCCCTGCCACGGATGCCGCAGGCCGCGCAGCAGGAACTGCGCGAGCTGGTGCCGTTCTGCGCGCCGGGCAATCCGGTCGATGTCACGGGCCAGTTCCAGAATGATCATCGGGTGTTCGATCGCGCCTTCGATCTGATGGCCGAGAGCGGCCTCTATGACGGGCTGGCGATTTTTACTGCAGCCTCCGGCCTGTCGCCGGTTTTCGGCCCGCGTGTGCGTGACTCGCTGCTGGCGGGCAGGGCCCGCCATCCCGGGCTGGCGACGGCGCTGGTCACCCTGATGGACGACAGCGATCGTCAGCAGCTCGATGCCGCCGGCATCCTGTGCTTCGAGGATCCCGGTACCGCGGTGCGCGCCCTGGCCGCGCTGCGCTTTTTCACCCGGGCCGCAGAGCGCCATGCCGCCCGTGGCGACGCGCGGCCCGCCGGGCCCGCCGCGCCACGCATCGATGCCCGCCAGCTCAATGAACAACAGGCGCTGACAGTGATCGCAGGGGCGGGCATCGGCACCGTCGATGTGCGCCAGGCCGGCAGCGAAGACTCGGCGGCACAGGCCGCGGCCGCGATCGGCTATCCGGTGGTGCTGAAGATTCTGTCGGCCGACATCGGCCACAAGAGCGATGTCGGTGGCGTGCGGGTGGGGCTGGCCGATGAATCCGCCCTGCGCAGCGCCTATCGGGAGATGCTCGTGCAGGTTGGCAAGGCCTGCCCGCAGGCGCGCCTGGACGGTGTGCTCGTGGCGCCGATGATCTCCGCGGGCGTGGAGATGATCATCGGCAGCATGCAGGATCCGGTGTTCGGGCCGGTGGTGCTCTGCGGTCTTGGCGGCGTCACCGCCGAGGCGCTGCGCGACACCGCGATCCGCGTGGCACCGATCGATGCGATCGAGGCCCGCGCGATGGTCGATTCACTGCGCGGTCGGCGCCTGCTCGATGGCATGCGCGGTGCGCCGCCGGCCGATGTCGATGCCCTGGTTCAGGCGATCGTGGCGCTGTCGGATCTGGCCGTGGCCGGTCGCGACACGATCGAGAGCATCGATGTCAATCCGCTGCGCGTGCTGCCGCGCGGCCAGGGTGTGCTCGCGCTCGATGCGCTGGTTCTGCCGCGCACACGCATACCGGATTGAATCTTCACGCTTACGCGCTGGGCAGCGCAGGCGGCTGCCCGCTTGCACGGCCTGTCAGTTGCTCTTGTGCATCCGGTGCGCGTCGCCGTGGCCCTGGTGCTCCTGCTTGCCGCTACCCATCGACGCGGTCAGCGCAAGCACCGGCGCAACCACCGGCAGCGACAACCTGCCGCCGTCGGCGCGTTCGAAATGAAGTTTCAGGTGAACGCTCTGACCCGGCTCGAGCGGCTTGTCCAGATCCAGCAACATGATGTGATACCCGCCCGGCTTGAGCTCCAGGGGTGCATCCGGGGCCAGGGGCACCGCCTCGACACGCCGCATCCGCATGACATCGCCAACCATGCGCATTTCATGGACCTCGGTGTGGGCGGTGACATCGGAATCGGCGCCGACCAGGGTCAGCTTCTCCTGCGTGTTCACCGTCATGAATGCGCCGCTTGCCTTCTGCCCCCCCACCGTGCCGCGAACCCAGGGGTCGGAGACGCTGACCTGCGCCTGCGCCAGGCCTGTCAGGGTCAGCAGCGCCAGCGCGCCGGCCATGCGTAGGACATCGCGATACATTCGAACTCCTTGCCATTGCGATTCAGAGGAACCCGCAATGTTATCGTCGATGACCGTCTCGCGCTTGATCACGGACAAGCCGTCCGGGGTGTTGATGCACCGCGTCGCGCGCGTTCGTGGGCGATCGCGAATCTCCGTCGGCGCGCCCGGCAAGCCTGTTCGACCGCTCGTCGGGCCGTAGCTCTGTCCCGGCCAATGACGCGTGCATGACCGGATCGGCGCGGGCAACCTGTGGCCGGCTGCAGTGCGCGGATGGCCGCGCCGCGTGCCAACATGCTGTGCCACACCGGGTACAGATCCGCCCTTTGCATGCCGATGATTGAGACAATGCTCAGGCCCCGAGGCCCTGTCGATGAGCCCATGCCCGTGAAGCGCCTGGCAAAGCCTTTGTTCGCCCTCTGGGTGGCCGTACTCGCCGCCTGCAGTGTGCGCCCGCAAGGCATCAACGATTCTGCCGCAGTCGAATCGAAAGATGTCGTCCTGACGGCCGCCGAAACCGCGTCGCCGCCACGAGACGGTGCGCCGGACACCGCTGACGGGCAAAAGCGCGAGTCCCCGTCCGAGAGCACCACGCCGCCGACCAGCGAACGGATCCGCGTGGTCACCGTGACCGACCGGCTCGAAAGCCCGTGGTCGATGGTGTTCCTGCCCGATGGCTCGATGCTGGTTGCCGAGAAATCAGGCCGCCTCGTTCCGGTGGCGCCCGACGGCAGCATCGGCAAACCGGTACGCGGTGTGCCGAAGGTGAATCCGCGCTCGCAAGGCGGTCTGCTCGATCTCGCCCTGAGCCCGACGTTCGCCACGGACAACCTGATCTACTACAGCTATGCCGAACCGCTCAAGGACGGCACCTCACGCACCACGATCGCCCGCAGCACGCTCAAGGATGGCCGCTTCACCACGGTGCGCAAGATCTACCGCCAGCATCCGAGCGTGGCCGAGGGCATTCACTATGGCTCGCGGCTGAGCTTCGGCCCCGACGGCAAACTCTATGTGACCCTGGGCGAGCGCAGTCACCCCGATGCCGCACAGCGTCTGAACAACGGCCTGGGCAAGGTGGTACGCATCGAGCCCGATGGCGCAATTCCCAAGGACAATCCGTTCGTTGGCCAGCCCAAGACCAACGAGGCGATCTTCACCTACGGCCATCGCAATCCGCAGGGCATCGCGGTGCACCCGGTCACTGGCGCGATATGGGTCTCGGAGCACGGGCCGCAGGGCGGTGACGAGATCAATCTCATCCGCGCCGGCGCCAACTACGGCTGGCCAGAGATCACCTACGGCCGCGAGTACGGCAGTGGCGCCGTGATCGGCACGGGCACCGAGGCGCCCGATGTGGTGCCCCCGCTGTTTTACTGGTCGCCGTTCTCGATCGGGCCCTCGGCGATGATCTTCTATACCGGCGACAAGGTCCCCGCGCTGACCGGTTCGCTGCTGGTCGGCACGCTCGCGGGACGTGTTTTGTCGCGACTGTCGGTCACAGCGGATTCGGTCACCGATGAGGAGCGGCTGCTCGAGGATCTGCGCGAGCGGATCCGCGACGTCGAGCAAGGCCCGGACGGCCACCCCTATCTGCTCACCGACAGTGGCAGACTGCTGCGCATAGAAGCGCGCTGAGCAATCCGCACGGATGGCGTGCGACCATGAGACGATTGGCAGCTTGCTGAACTCCCTCACGGCCCGGTGAGCGAATTCAATCGGCTGTAAGGTTCTGGCCGGTCTCGCCGGCGCTTATCTTTGGTCACATGATCCGAAACATCAACGCTCTCCTGATCCTCTTTCTGGCCACGAGCATGCTGGCGGGCTGCGGTGGCTCATCGGGCGGCACCGAAACCGGCGGCTCCGCGGGCGATGCGAGTACCACCGTCGCGCAGGATGGCGCCGCGAGCGATCCGGCCTTGGCGGCAGCCGACCAGAACACCTGGCTGGCGGCCACGGACCCCGCGCCCGCGAATGACCGCATCACGACCGTCGAGATCGCCAAGGGGTTGGAGAATCCGTGGGCGATCGGCCGCCTACCCGATGGCACTTTGCTGGTCACCGAACGCCCTGGGCGGCTGCGGCCGGTGAGCGCGACCGGCGCCATCGGTGCGCCGATCGCCGGCCTGCCGCCGGTGGCCTTCGTCGGCCAGGGCGGCCTGCTCGATGTGCTGGTCTCGCCGAACTTCGCCACCGACTCCTGGCTCTACTTCACATATTCAGAACCGGCGGGTGGCGACCTGGCCCGCACCGCGGTGGCGCGGGCACGCTATCGGGCTGCCCGCCTCGAAGACTGGCAGGTCATCTATCGCCAACAACCGGCCGTGGCCGGCGGCGATCACTTCGGCGCGCGCCTGGCGATGGCCGGCGACGGCAGCCTTTACGTCACGCTGGGCGACCGCACACGGCGAGACCTGGCACAAGACCTTGCCAGCGGCCTGGGCAAGGTGGTCCGGATCGCGCCCGATGGCGGCATCCCCGCCGACAACCCCTTCATCGGCCAGACCGGCGTCGAGCCCGCGGTCTATGCCTGGGGCGTGCGCAATCCGCAGAGCGCCGCGCGCCATCCGGGCACCGGCGATATCTGGATCGGCGAACATGGGCCGCTGGGTGGGGATGAAATCAACCGATTGCGTGCAGGCACCAACTACGGCTGGCCATGCATCACCTATGGCCGTGAGTATGCCGATGGCGCCGCAATCGGCGAGGGCACCGAGGCCGCTGACGTGGCGCCGCCGCTGCACTACTGGGTGCCGGTCTCGGTGGCGCCGGCGGGCATGATCTTCTACAACGCGAATCAGGTGCCGGCATTGCGCGGCACTTTGCTGGTCGGCGCGCTGGCCGCGCGGGCACTGATCCGGCTGACGGTCACCGATGATGCGGTCACCGGCGAGGAGCGGCTGCTGCAGGCGCTCGGTGAGCGGATTCGCGATATCGAACAGGGCGCCGACGGCCATCCTTATCTGATCACCGACAGCGGCCGCCTGTTAAGGATCGATCCGCGCTGAGCGCGTATCGATCACCGGCGCCGGAAGCGATAGACCGCCTGCGTGGCACGCCAGAGCGGTAGCCGGGTGATCGGCCGGCCATCGGTGAAGAAGGCGCGCGCGGTGATCACCATGCCGTTATCACGCAGGAAGTCTTCGAAATCCAGCACCGTGGCCAGGTGCAGATTGGGGGTGTCGAACCACTGATAGGGCATCTCGCGCGACACCGGCATCCGGCCACGGATCAGCGAGAACGCGTGAAACCAGTGACCGAAGTTCGGAAAAGACACCACGCACTCGCGACCCACATCGGCCATTTCCCGCAACACGTACTCGGTGCGGTGGGTGGCCTGGATCGCCATCGACAACACCACCAGATCGAAGTGCGTGCCCTTGAACATGTCCAGGCCGTCTTCGATGTCGCGCTGGATCACGCTCACCCCGCGGCGCACGCAGGCCAGCACCGCGGCATCATCGATCTCCACGCCGTAACCGAAGCAGCGCTTGCTGCGCTGCAGATGGTCGAGCAACTGGCCATCGCCACAGGCGAGATCGAGCACCCGGGCCGATTGCGGTGTCCAGTCGGCGATCAGCGCGAGATCCGGACGCATCCCGTGCGCGGGCGACGACGGGCCACCCGGCGCGGCCGGCTGCGATCGATGGCGGCGGCGGATCATGACCGGCCTCCGGCATCGATCTCGCCGGCAATACGCTCGAAATAGCTGCGCACCACCGCGTGATACTGGGGATTGTCCAGCAGGAACGCATCATGACCGTGCGGTGCCTCGATCTCGGCATAGGTCACGGGCCGGTTGTTATCGAGCAGCGCCTGCACGATCTCCCGGCTGCGCTCCGGTTCGAAACGCCAGTCGGTGGTGAACGAGGTGACCAGGAAATCGCAGCGCGCACACGCCAGGGCCTTGCTCAGATCGCCGTCATGGGCTCGCGCCGGATCGAAGTAATCAAGGGCACGAGTGATCAGCAGATAGGTGTTGGCGTCGAAGTAACCGGCGAACTTCTCACCCTGGTAGCGCAGATAGGACTCCACCTCGAAATCGACATCGAAGCTGAACGAATACTGGCCGTGGCGAAGCGCGCGACCGAACTTCTCGGCCATGACATCGTCGGACAAATAGGTGATGTGGCCGATCATCCGCGCCACGGTCAGGCCTCTGGCGGGCACCACGCCGTGATCATAGAAGTGGCCCTCATGAAACTCGGGATCGGTAATGATCGCCCGTCGCGCGACCTCATTGAAGGCGATGTTCTGCGTGGACAGCTGCGGCGCCGAGGCGATCACGATCGCATGCGCGAGCCGCTGCGGAAAGCGGATGCTCCAGGCCAGCGCCTGCATGCCGCCCAGGCTGCCACCCATTACCGCCGCGAAACGCTCGATTCCGAGCCGGTCGGCCAGCCGCGCCTGGGAATCGACCCAGTCCTCGACAGTCACCACCGGAAAGGCCGGTCCATAGGGCCGGCCGGTGGCCGGGTTGACACTGGCGGGGCCGGTCGAACCGAAGCAGCTGCCGAGATTGTTGATCCCGATCACGAAGAACCTGTCGGTATCCAGGGGCTTGCCCGGCCCGACCATGTTGTCCCACCAGCCGAGGTCATCCGGCGCGGCCTCATAGTGGCCAGCGATGTGATGCGAGGCGTTCAGCGCATGGCAGACCAGCACAGCATTGCTGCGCGCTTCATTGAGCTGCCCGTAGGTTTCATAGACCAGCTCATAGGGCCCGAACGCGGTGCCGCGGCTGAGCGGCAGGGGTTCATCGAAACGTTCGCGCTGCGCGACGACCGCGCCGACCGAGCCGGTCATGTGCGGCCTCCGGTGGCTTCCAGACGCTGCAGGGCATTGGCCACGCGCTCGGGATCGAGCAGGCGGATCAGGCGACTGACCGGGGGCTGCAACTTGTCGAACTCCGAAAGAAGGACTTGCCGTTTGACCTCGAGCAGATTCACCGGATGCATCGACAACTCGGTCAGCCCCATGCCCAGCAGCAGACGGGTGGCACGTGGATCGCCGGCCATCTCGCCGCACACGGAGATCGACTTCTCGGCCTTACGTGCGACATCGATGGTGTTGGCAATGAGCCGCAACACCGACGGATGAAAACCATCATACAGATGAGCCACCTGGCCATCGACCCGGTCGATGGCCAGCGTGTATTGGATCAGATCGTTGGTGCCGATCGAGAGGAAGTCGAGCCGTTGCAGGAAATGCGCCGCCGACAGCGCCGCGGCCGGGACCTCGATCATGCCCCCCACGGGCACGCGCTCGGCAACCGGCTCGCGACGCGCATTGAGCTGATCGCGTGCGCGATCGATCAGCCGCAGGCTGGCCACGATCTCGTGCGCATGCGTGATCATCGGCAGCAGCAGGCGCACCGGCCCGTGCGCCGAAGCGCGCAGAATCGCGCGCAACTGGGACAGGAACATCTCCGGGTGCGTCAGACTGAAGCGGATCGCGCGCAGCCCGAGCGCCGGGTTGGTCACGGAATTGGGCCCCACCGCCCAGGGCAGCGCCTTGTCGGCGCCGACATCGAGCGTGCGTATCGTGACCGGCCGGCCCTCCATGGCCACCACCGCCGAGCGATAGGCCTCGAACTGCTCGTCCTCGGTGGGTGGTTCGCTGCGGTTCATGAACAGGAACTCGGTGCGAAACAAACCGATGCCCTGCGCCCCGTTCTCGAGCGCGATCTTGGCCTCGTCGGGCAGTTCGATGTTGGCCATCAGTTCGATCTCGCGGCCATCGATGGTGCGCGAAGGCACATCGACCAGCCGGCGCAGCTTGGCGCGCTCGAGCTCGCGCTTGGCCTGGCGATAGCGGTACTCCGCGAGCACGGATTCATCGGGCGCGCAGATCATCACGCCGGCGTCGCCATCGAGCACGATCCAGTCGTCGTCGCGGATCAGCTCGGTGGCGTAGCGCACACCGATCACCGAGGGCACGCCCATCGAACGCGCCAGGATGGCGGTGTGCGAGGTGGTGCCGCCCAGTTCGATCGCAAAGCCCGCACCATGCTTGAGACGCAGCATATCGGCGGGCGCGATGTCATCGGCCACGAACAGCAGGGGCTCCCCGGCATCGGCCACCGGCACCCGGCCAGAACCGACCAGCAACGCGAGAATCCGGTCGGTCACCTGCCGCACATCGCGGCCACGCTCACGCAGGTATGCGTCTTCGAATTCATCGAACTGCGCGACCAGCTTCTGCATCTGCGACACGAGCGCCCATTCGGCATTGCGCAGCTCGTCGTGGATCGATTCCACCGCCGCCGGCACCAGCATCGGGTCGGCCAGGATCATCAGATGGATGTCGATCAGCGCCCTGGCTTCTTCGGGCGCCGTTTCCGGCAGACTGTCACGCAGCGTGCTGAATTCCTCATGCACGACATCGACCGCGCCATGCAGGCGCTCGACCTCGCGTTCGACCTGCTCGGTGAGCACGTGATAGCGCGCGATATCGCCGATCTGCATGGCCAGCCGGCGGGCACGGCCGATCGCGATGCCACCTCCGAGCGGGGTCCCGTGGAGCGAGAACATGGCGATTACTCCAGTGCCTCGCCAAAACCACTGGCAAACAGTTCCTGCAAAGCCGCGCTTGCCTCGGCCTCGTCGGGGCCTTCGACCTCGAGCAGCAATTCGCTGCCCTTGGAGGCGGCCAGCATCATCACCCCCATGATGCTCTTGGCATTGATGCGGCGGCCCTTTCGTGTCAGCCAGACCTCGGACTGAAACCGGGTGGCGACCTGGGTCAGCTTGGCCGAGGGCCTGGCATGAAGGCCGAGTTTGTTGACGACGGTGACGGTGGCGCTTTGCATGATCAATCGTGAGGTCCGGCAATCGAATGGCCGGCCGGCCCGGTCTTGGAGGAATCACCAGGCTCTTCGATCGCGAAGAAATCCGGCAGCACCGGCTCGATAGCGTCGCGCGCGGCCGGCAGCAACTGATCGACCAAGGCCTCGAGATCACGGCCGCGGCGGTAGTTCATCGCCCGCAGCAGCAGCGGCAGATTGGCGCCCGCCAGCACCACCACCCGCATCGGCTCGGCGAGCTGCACCGCGATCCGCGACGGCGTGGCGCCGGTGATGTCGGTCAGCACCAGGATGCCGGAGCCGTCATTGATCCGATCGGCCAGATTGCGAGCCGACTCGAACGCCAGAACCGGGTCTTCGTCGGGAACGACATCGAGTGCGGCGACCTGCGGGAGGAGTCGGCCATGAATGTGGCGGGTACAGTGCAGCAGCGCTGTCGCCAGAGGTTCATGGGCGATGATCAGCAGACCGATCATGGTCGGCCAACCACGGCCTCGAGCCGCTCGATGAACATGGCCGCGACATCGAATCCGGTCTGTGCGGCAATCTCCTGAAAACCGGTGGGACTGGTGACATTGATCTCGGTGACACAATGACCGATGACATCCAGGCCCACGAGAAACAGGCCACGCTCGAACAGCACCGGTGCCAGGCGCTCGGCGATCGCGCGATCGGTATCCGAGAGCGGCTGTGCCACCGGCTTGCCACCGGCGGCCATATTGCCGCGTACCTCGCCCTGTGCCGGAATGCGGGCCAGCGCATAGGGCACGACCTCGCCGCCGATCAACAGAATGCGCTTGTCGCCGTCCTTGATCTCGGGCAGGAAGCGCTGCGCCATCACGCTCTGCTCACCGAAGCGATTCAGGGTTTCGATGATCACCGACAGGTTCGGATCATCGGCGCGTGCCTGAAAAATCGACATCCCGCCCATGCCGTCGAGCAGTTTGAAGATCGCCCGCTCATGCTGCTGGACGAACGCACGCAAACGCGCGGCGCTGCGCGTGATGATCGTCGGCGCCGTCAGTTCCGGGAACTCGGCGATCGCGAACTTCTCGTTGTGATCGCGGATCGCACGGCCCTTGTTGAAGACCCTGGCACCCTGCGCCTGCGCGCGCTCGAGCATGTAGGTGGCGTACACATATTCCATGTCGAACGGTGGATCGGTACGCATCAACACGGCGTCGAAGGCATTGAGCGCCAGTTCGGCCGGCTCGCCCTGCACATACCAGGGGCTGGCCGCGGGGTCGATCTCCAGTGAGGTGACCACAGCGCTGACCGTGCCGTCCGGCTCGCTTTGATAGAACAGGTCGGCCATCTGGCAGACATGCAGGTCATGGCCCCGGGCACGCGCGGCCAGCATCATCGCGTAGGTGGTGTCCTTGTAAGTCTTGATCGACGCCAGGGGGTCGAGAATGATCAGGATCTTCATGAGCGCAGGCCGTGGTCCGGTCAGGGGCCGGAGGATGGCTTCGCCTGGCGCTGGTAGCAGCGAGCGGGCTCGGCCGGGTGAGGTGGACCACCAAAGCGAGGGGCTGCGCCGCGGGGCCCGCCTCCGGCCGCTCGGGCCCACCCGACCATTGTAGCGGTTGGAGCCACGCGCCAAACGCCTCGTGCGTCGGCCCGGGCCCGGGTTGACGGCCTCCGGGACGGTCGGGCCCCACGCGCGAACCCGGCGATTCCGTGCCCGAAATGAAAAGGACTGCGAACCCGCCGATTTGATGCCCGAAACGAAAAGACGGCGAACCCGGAGATTCGCCGTCCTGGCACGTCACCCGCGGCGCGCGCCGCGGGAATCGCGCGTTACCGCACGTAGGCCTGTTCGCCGTGGGTCGAGATGTCCAGACCCTCGCGCTCCTGGTCTTCCGGCACGCGCAATCCAACCACCAGATCGGCGATCTTCAGGGCGATGAACGCGGCCACCGCCGACCAGACGATCGTGATCAGCACGCTCTTGAACTGAATCCAGACCTGCACCGCCATGTTGAAGTCGGCGTCACCGGTACCACCCAGGCCCGGCGCCGTGAACACGCCGGTCAGCAAGGCGCCGAGAATGCCACCGATACCGTGAACGCCGAACACATCGGCCGTGTCATCGGCGCGCAGCATGCGCTTCAGACCCGTAACGCCCCAGAAGCAGACGAAGCCGGCAAGCAGACCGATGATCAGCGAGCCCATCGGGCCGACCGAACCGCAGGCCGGGGTGATCGCAACCAGACCCGCGATCGTGCCCGAGGCCGCACCCAGCATCGACGGCTTGCCACGCAGCAACCACTCGGCAACCGTCCAGGCGACCGTGGCAGCGGCCGTGGCGAACAGCGTGTTCAGGAAGGCAAGCGCGGCACCGCTGGTGGCTTCCAGGTTCGAACCGGCATTGAAGCCGAACCAGCCCACCCAGAGAAGACACGCACCGACCATGGTGAGCGTCAGCGAATGCGGGGCCATGGACTCACGACCGAAACCGACCCGCGAACCCACCAGGTAGGCGCCCACCAGACCGGCGACGCCGGCGTTGATGTGCACAACCGTGCCGCCAGCGAAGTCGAGCGCGCCCTCACCCAGCAGATAGCCGCCGGGGCCCCACACCATGTGGCAGATGGGCAGATAGCAAAGGGTGAACCAGAGCACCGAGAACACCAGCACCGCGGCGAACTTGATGCGCTCGGCAAAGGCACCGACGATCAGCGCGCACGTGATGCCCGCGAAGGTGGCCTGGAACGCAACGAACACGAACTCCGGCAGCTTGACCGTGTCGGTGAAGGTATCGGCCAGGGTGTCGGAGGTGACACCGGACATGAACACCTTGCTCAAAGAGCCGATGTACGGATTGGCCTCTGTGAAGGCCAGCGAATAACCATAGATCGCCCACAGTACGGTGATCAGCGAAAACACCACCAGCACCTGCATCAGCACCGAGAGCATGTTCTTGGAACGGACCAGGCCGCCGTAGAACAGCGCCAGGCCGGGGACGGCCATCATCACCACCAGCAAGGTGGAAACCATCATCCAGGCGACGTCGCCCTTGTGCACGGCAGCGGCGGCGTCGGCGGCATGGGCCAGAACGGGGCTCGCCAACAGCACGGGCGCGGCGAGCGCTTGAATCACGCGTTTCATGTCTTTCTTCCTCCGGGGGATGGCGGTCAGAGTGCGGCCGAACCGGTCTCGCCGGTACGAATGCGGACAACCTGGGAAACTTCGTTGACGAAGATCTTTCCGTCGCCGATCTTGCCGGTCTTGGCCGAGCGTTCGATCGATTCGACGGCCTGATCGGTGAGCGAATCATCGACCGCGACCTCGACCTTCACCTTGGGAAGGAAGTCGACGACATATTCGGCACCCCGATAGAGCTCGGTGTGGCCCTTCTGGCGACCGAAGCCCTTGACCTCGGTGACCGTGACACCCTGCACGCCGATCTCCGACAAGGCCTCGCGGACCTCGTCCAGCTTGAAGGGTTTGATGATGGCGGTGATCATTTTCATGATGGCTCCAGAACCTGCTGACGCCGGCCTTAGCGGATTGACCGGCTCGATGGTTTGCGAACGGGCATGGCGCCAGACCACGCTCGAACGCTCGCTGCAATGCGTCATTGCACGAGCCGTGCCAGGTGACCAAGTGCCGCGGCGCGAGGCCCGGCGGACGCTTTTTGCACCATCTTTGTGCGTCTTGCGGGGGATGCCGACGATGCCGCCCCGGGAATGTGCGCACCATCGCGGTGCGCGTGCACGATCGTGACGCTGCTTGCGGCGGTTGCTAGACTTCCTGATTCCCTTCAGGAGAGGCTCGATGACCGACGATGATCCGCAAAGCAACCGCCCCCGCCGGCCTGGTTTCGGTTTCGCGGAATTGCCCGACAGACTGCTGGAGATCCTTCGGGCGAGCCCTGCCGGCGAGATCGAGCAGCATCTGCGCGCCGGTCTTCAACAGGGCATCGAACGGCTGGATCTGGTCACCCGCGAGGAGTTCGAGATCCAGCGCGAGATGGTCGAGCGTCTGCGCGCGCGCATCGAGGCGCTCGAGGCCCGGGTCGCAGAACTCGAGAGCCAGGAAAGGGACACCCCATGATCAGGCCATAATCGGCGCAGTAAGTACCCACTTTTTGTGGGTGCTCCGTTTCCGCACCCCGTCCATCACCTGCCGCCCGCCGGCGGCATAGCTGTTTCACTTCGATAGAGAATTCGATGAGCGATTCGCCGTTCTCCCCGGTCCCCGAGCTGATTGCCGACATCGCGGCGGGCAAGATGGTGGTGCTCGTCGATGACGAGGGCCGTGAGAACGAGGGCGACGTGATTCTCGCGGCCGAGCATGTCAGCCCGGCCGCGATCAACTTCATGGCCCGCCATTGCCGTGGCCTGATCTGCCTGACCCTGACCGCAGAGCGCTGCGACGAGTTGCAGCTGCCTCCGATGGTGCAGCGCAACCGCACGCGCCACGGCACCGCCTTCACGGTATCGATCGAAGCCGCCACCGGTGTCGACACCGGCATATCGGCGGCCGATCGCGCGCGCACCATCGAGGTCGCGGTGGCGTCGGATTCAACCCCCGCGTCCCTGGTGCAGCCCGGCCACGTGTTTCCGCTGCGTGCCGCCGAGGGCGGCGTGCTGATGCGCGCCGGGCACACCGAGGCCGGTTGCGACCTCGCCAGCCTGGCCGGGCTCAAGCCCGCCGCGGTGATCTGCGAGATCATGAACGAAGACGGCACCATGGCGCGGGTGCCGGAACTGGTCGAGTTCGCGCGCGTCCACGGTGTGAAGCTCGGCACCATTGCCGATCTGATCGAGTACCGCAGCCGCGCCGAGCGGCTGATAGATCTTGCCGGTCAGCGAGCACTCACTACACCATTCGGCACATTCGAGGCCCGCACCTATCGCGACCGTTTCGGCGGCGCCCACCTGGCACTCACTGTGGGCGAATGGACCACCGACGACATCGTGCCCGTGCGGGTGCATGAGCCGGTATCCATTCTCGATGTGCTCGACACCGATTCCGGCGCGCACTCGTGGCCGCTGCCCGCTGCGCTTCGGCATCTCCAAGCGATCGGCCGGGGCGCTGCCCTGCTGCTCAATGCCGGGGAATCGGCCGAAGCCCTGGCCGAAGCCGCGGTCGGCGCCAGGGGCGATGCCAGGGAAGTGGTTCGCAGCGAAGAAACCGATCTGCGCACTTATGGTGTCGGCGCGCAGATCCTGCTGGATCTGGATATCCGCCAGATGAAAATCCTCGGCAACCCGCGCCGGTTCCCGAGCCTGGGCGGTTACGGCCTGGTGATCGAGAGTTTTCTTGCCGCCGCGGATCTCGGCGGATCATGATCGCGGGTCGCAGGCTGGCAGGCGCACACCGGCCCGCAGCCTGCTACAGCGCCATGCCGACATGCAAGCGGATACTGTTGGCGTACCCCGCGTTTGCAGCCTGGGTTCGCTCGATCATCAGACTGGCCGTCAGAGCGTCGCGGCTGAGCAGCTCAGCCCCCAGGCTCAGAGTCCAGTGCGATGACGCCGCGCGCCTGATACCGAACCGATAGTTCGTATCGTCGCCGACATAGTGCATATCGGCGTCGGAGTAGCCGGCCAGGTTGGCGCCGACCTCGAGCCTGGCAAACGGGCGCAAGGCGCCGTGCGCGAGAGTGATCTCGTGACTCACCTCGGTACCCAGATAGGCCATCAGGTGCCGGATGTGTTGATCGCCGTAGGCCAGCGCGAGACTGCCGCCAGATTCCGCGTAGCCGTGCAGACGGATCATCGCGCCCTCGAGCCTCGCGAATGGGGAGAAACCGAAGCCGCCCCGAGTCTGCGGGCGTCGATGCAGGGCGACACTGCCGTAGACGAGATCTCCCTGACGGCTGCCCGCCAGCGTCTGAGCGCCGTCGACGCGTTTTGTATGCAAGCGCATGCGACCCACACCGATCTGACCCTCGAATGGCAGCATGGCCTGCGGATCGCGCGCACCATAGACGGCCAGACTATAGCTGTAGGTTGCCAGATCGCTGCCCTGGACGCCGACGTCGGTGGCGCTCCTTCCAAGGGTTACGTCCAGGCCGATCACTCCCCCGGCCGGCATTTCACGGTCGGCGCCGAGTGCGACGTCCCAGCTGTCGCTCTTCTGGGCGGCCGCGACACGGGTGGCACGCAGCCTGCCTACGGTGATGCTGCCTTCAGACCAGACCGACCAGCCACCGAGCACCGCACCACCGGTCGGATTCAGATCCATTGCGCGGCGCTGGCCTCCATCATCCCGGCCACATCTGCCTTGCGTGTTGGGTCAGTGCCAAAGGTCCAGTTGAACGGCTCGGCTGCGGCATTGAGATTCCCGAAGGCATCTTCAAGGAATCCACCGAGGTATCGCTCAGCGGGCTGTCGTCCAGATGGCGGACGGCCTCACTGAAGGTAATCGTGATGTTGTCATTGGCGGCCACCGAGGTTGCGCCATTCGCAGGCGCGAAAGTGACCGAGGGAGAAACACTGTCCACGACCACGAAAGCGGCACTGGCCGCAGCGATCGCGTTATTTGCCAGATCTTCCACTGTTGCGCCGATGGCAACATAGACCGTCTGGCCGGGTCCGAGAAGACCGGCCGGAGTAATCGTAATGATCTGATGCCCGGCATCGATCACCGCATCAAACGGTATTGGCGAGCCACTGGCATCCGTATCCCGCAGTGCAATGAGCGCATCGACGTTCGTATCGTTCAACGCACTGTCATCAATATTGCGAACGGCTTCGTCGAAACTGATCGTGATACGGCTGTTCGCGGCGATACCAGCCTGGCCATTGACTGGCGAGAAGGTGATGGCCGGAGGCGTGGTATCAGAGACCGCTTGCTGCGCCTCCGTGGATGTCAAAACCCCGTCCCATACGCGAATGGAATCCACCTTGCCTGACATGGTGAACTCGCTGCTGGTGGCCTGATCGTCCATGAAGAAGCCAAATCGATACTTGCCGCCCCCGACAGCCTGGGGTAACGACGCTGGACCGGCGACGTAGTTATAGACCTCGACCAGGTTTCCTGCACCATCATCGACATAGAGAACCACGGTTCCGCCATTGGCGGACGATCGGGTCAGGACGAAGTCGCAATAGGTATTGGTACTGTAAGAGGTTCCTGCCGCATGAGAGCCATTGACATAAAAGTCGAACGAATTGTTGTTGAAGTAAAGGCCGCTGTCCGATGCTCCCGGGTTCGCGAAATTCTCGAACGAAAGAATCTTGCGATACCCGCCAAGGGAGCCATATTGGATCCGAAAGCCAATGCTGTAGTTGGTCTGGTCGGCAAGACTCGCGTCGAGAATCAAGCCTGCACCGGACGCGGCAGACGATGTCCAGTTCCAGGCGCCTGCTGAGAACGACGAGCTCGCGGCATTGCCATTCTCGGAAAGCGCTCCCGACCCAACGCCATCTGAGAAACCGGCGTCCATCTGAAAGCTGTGAATCAATGTGGCCGATAGAGCCGCGGGGCTCACCGAGACCAATCCAAGAAAGGCAGCCAGAATAACGGCCGGTAGACGAGAGATTGCCATGAAGCCTCGCTGATTGGCGTGCAAACCTGTCGAGTATCGATCGCCGTCCCGGGCTTTCTCGCGGCGCGCGTCCGGCAGGTCGTCCGGGCAACGGCGATGGTGGGCGGCCTGATGCGCGTACGGGTAGTCGATCGTCTGGCCTGCCTGCTGCTGGCTGTCAGCATGACGGGTTGCTGGAACACTCCGCGAGGCGCGGCTCGAGGTCAGGCAGCCGTCTAAGTCGGCGACCACTTACTCTCGTTCTTGAACGCATAAATCCTTGCAGGTTTGTGCCCCGAATCTGGACGCCATCGACGAAGAGGGCCGGGTTTCGGGTCCTGTCATCGCAACTGCCTGATTGAGACCGCCACATCGGGCGGCGTTGGTGGGCGTTGGGCCGGTTTCGCCGCAAGCCTGGCCGGCCCTGACCTTCCCGCGACCGGGACGCGCGAAATCGACGTAAGTCTTCACTTACTTATTGAAATACCTCACGGGCCCATGGCGGTGTTTTGGTGTGATGAACCGCGAGGCCGCATGAAGCGTCTGTATCGGGGAGTCAGACCCTTCATGCCAACGCAGCGGATCGTGCTCCGCGATATGCGCAGCCCGATTTCGCCTGTTAGCACCCGATAATCACCAGGTATCGATACACGGACGCCGCCGCTCACGTCGCTTGTCGATCGGCGCGACCGAGCGCAATCCGCTCAGCAGCCATTGCCGGGTATCCGCCGGATCGATCACCTCGTCGATCTCGGCCACAGAGGCGATTGACAAGGCTTTCCCTTCTTCATACTTTTTCGCCACCATCTGTTCATACCATCGCTGTCGCTCGACTGGATCGGCGATCGCCTCCATTTCCTTGCGATAACCCAGGCGCACGAAACCTTCGAGCCCCATGCCACCGAATTCCCCCGTGGGCCAGGCAATGGTGAAGACGGAATCGTGAAAGCCTCCGGCCGACATGGCCTGTGCGCCCAATCCATATCCCTTGCGCAGCACCACGGTAAACCAGGGCACCGAGATGCTTGCGCCGACGACGAACATACGACTTACATGCCGAACCAGCGCGGTTTTTTCGGCCTCTGGCCCCACCATGAAACCGGGGGTATCGCAGAGAGAAATAATAGGCAGTCCGAAGGCGTCGCAGATCTGCATGAATCGTGCCGCCTTATCGCCTGCGTCGGCGTCGATGGCACCACCCAGGTGGTGAGGATTATTGGCGATCAACCCGAACGGCTTGCCTTCGATGCGAATCAATGCGGTGACGATGCCGATACCAAATCCAGGCCGCAGCTCGAACACGCTGTCACTATCAGCAAGGCTCTCGATGACGCGGCGCACGTCATAAACGCGCAGCCTGTTTTCCGGAATCAGGTGGCGCAGTTGCCGCTGGTCGTCGCACTGCCAATCTCCAATCCCGCCCTGAAAGTAGCCCAGGTATTTTCGTGCGGCTTCGGTGGCTTGAACTTCATCTTCTACCAGCACGTCGATCACTCCGTTGGGCACCTGAAAGGCTACCGGCCCGACGTCCTTCGGGTGATATACCCCCAGCCCGCCGCCTTCGATCATGGCCGGCCCGCCCATGCCGATCGAGGCATTGCGGGTGGCGATGATGACGTCGCAGCAACCCAGCAACGCGGCATTGCCGGCAAAGCAGTAGCCGGATACCACACCCACCAGCGGCACCAGCCCGGATAAGCGCGCGAATCCCGAGAAGGTGTGGTTATCCAGCCCGGTCAGCCCGAGACGATCGGTTTCACCCGGTCGACCGCCGCCGCCTTCGGCATATAACACCACCGGAATACGCCAGCGCTCGGCCAGACGAAACATCCGGTCCTGCTTCTTGTGATTCATCTGGCCCTGGGTACCCGCCAGAACCGTATAGTCGTAAAGAATGCCCATGCAGCGAGCCGCGTCTTCTTCGAAGCGATCGCCATTGATCGCGCCCGTGCCCGCGATCAGGCCGTCGGTCGGGGTATTGACGATCAGATCCTGCAACTCGCGACGGCGGCGCTGACCGGCGATCGCCAGCGCGCCATATTCGATGAATGTGCCCGCGTCGAACAATTGCGCGAGATTCTCCCTGGCTGTGCGCTGGCCGGTGGCGCGGCGCCTGGCGACGGCCTTGGGCCGCTGCGCATCGAGCGTCAGCGCATGCCGTTCGATGGATTCGGCCAGATCCGGCCGGATGCGATCCAGATCGAGCGTATCGTCCTCCGCCTGCCCGCGCTCGCTGACCTCTGCCGGCTCGATGAACACGATCGGCTCGCCCGGCATCAGGGTGACGCCAGGTTCGGTGACCACCAGGCGGACCACACCCGCAACCGGCGCACCGACCAGATGTTCCATCTTCATGGCTTCGATGATCGCCACCGATGCCCCGGCCGCGATGCTGGCGCCGGGCTCCACATCGATCGACACCACCGTGCCCTGCAGCGGTGCGGTCACGGCCACCGTGCCGGCGGGTGCCTGCACGGCGCGCGCGGCCGGCGTCGCGGCGTTCTGGCCAGCGTGGGCCGATGCCTCATCGTCGAGCTGCGCATAGAGCCGCGCACCGCGCGCGGCCGGCTTCACGAGCTCGGCCACATGGCGGTCGATGAAGCGGGTGTCGATGCGATCGGCGCGGAACTCGGGGTGTGCCAGCAGCGCCTCGAGAAAACCGATGTTGGTGGCCACCCCATCGACGCGGAATTCACGCAGCGCCCGGCCCGCCTTGTCCAGCGCCGCTCCATAGCCACCCACCGGCGCGTGGGCGATCAGCTTGGCGAGCAGCGAATCGAACGACGAACTCACAAGATAGCCCGGATAGCCGAAGGTATCGACGCGGATGCCGGGCCCCGCCGGTGGCTGGAAGGCTGCCAGGGTGCCGCCAGAGGGATGCGTGGCGCCGGTTTCGTCCAGGGTCTCCATATTCACCCGCAACTGGATCGCGTGACCCCGCGGCGGCCCGACCATCCCCTGCGCCAGGCCGAGATCGGCCAGAGTGGCGCCCGCGGCCACCCGAATCTGCGCCTGCACCAGATCGATGCCCAGCACCGCCTCGGTCACCGTATGCTCGACCTGCAGGCGCGGATTGGCCTCGATGAACGCAAAGGCATCCGGCGCCTCCGGGTCGGCTCCAGTATCCACCAGGAACTCGAAGGTGCCGAGGTTGCAATAGCCGGCGCGGCCGGCGAGCGCCAGGGCCGCCTCAGTGAGGCGACTGCGCAGCGAATCGGGCAGCCACGGGCTGGGCGCGACCTCGACCAGCTTCTGATGACGGCGCTGGATCGTGCATTCACGCTCCCAGAGGTGCGCCAGGGTGCCAGCCGCATCGGCGATGATCTGCACCTCGATGTGCCTGGCCGCCGGAATCAGGCGCTCGACATAGACGGCGTCCTGGCCGAAGGCGGCCATCGCCTCCGACCGGCATCGCGCATAGGCCTCGGCCAGCTCGTCCGCGTGGCGCACCGCACGCATCCCTCGCCCACCACCGCCGGCAACGGCCTTGATCATGATTGCGCCGGCTGGGCCGAGGCCGGCGAGAAAGGCCTGCGCCTCGCTCAGACTCACCGCACCCTCGCTGCCCGCCACCAGCGGTACACCGCAGGCCTGGGCGAGCGCGCGCGCGCGCACCTTGTTGCCAAACAGTGCAAGCAGATCGGCGCCGGGCCCGATGAAGGTGATCCCGGCCTCGACACAGCGACGCGCGAGCACCGGGTTCTCGCTCAGAAAGCCATAGCCCGGATGCAGCGCATCGCAGCCGGCGTCGCGTGCGGCCGCCACGATCGCCTCCACATCCAGATAGGCACGGGCACCGCTGGCCGGGAGAACGATCGCCTCGTCCGCCTGGCGCACATGCGCGCAGGCGTCATCGTCGCGGGAATGTACGGCCACCACGCGGATGCCGAGTTCGCCCGCCGCGCGGGCGATACGAACCGCGATCTCGCCCCGGTTGGCGATCAGGATCTTTGCAAAGCTCATGAGGCTGTCCGGGCGCCGGTGTCGGACACCGGCGCCTCTTCCATGAATGATGAACAGCGCGCACCGGTGAAGGCGTTGCCCGGCGCGCGGCCCGCTGCTCGGCGGTGTCGCTACTCGAACACCACCTGACTGCGAATCGAGAACGGCGCCAGACGCTCGGTGACCTGGGCCATGACCTCGGCCTGCCTGGATGCCTCGACACCCGAGACCGTGACGGTTGCCAGGCTGCCGTGGGTGCCATGCGCGCCCACCGATACCGCCACGGCGGCACCCGCATCGCGCACCGGTTGCAGCAAGGCATCGAACACCCGGCGTGCGGCATCCCACCGCAGCGCCGGCTTGAACACCTTGCCCACCCCGGTGAGCGGGATCTCGTCGACGAGAATCACCTCGACCGGAACTGCGGCTCGCTCGGGCGTGCGCTCTCGCACATGCTGATGAAGCGCATCCACCGTAGCACTCGCACCGGGCTTGAGCTGCACATAGGCCAGCGGCAGCTCCCCGGCATAGGCATCGGGCTGACCGACCACCGCGGCGAATGCCACTGCCGGATGCTGGAAGAAGGCCTCCTCGATACCGGCCGGATCGATGTTGTGGCCGCCGCGAATGATCAGATCCTTGGCGCGGCCGGTGATCCAGACATAGCCCTGGGCATCAATTCGCCCGAGATCGCCGGAGTTCACCCAGCCGGGCTCGACGAATGCCCCCCGGTTGTGCTCCTCGTTCAGGTAACCGGTGAACACGCCCGGGCCGGCCATCGCGATCACCCCGATCTCATCGGTCTCGCAGTCACCGGCATAGCGGCCATCGGCATCGATGCGCACCGCGCGTACCCGGCTGTAGGGCACCGGATGTCCGACCGACCCCAGACGCAACTCGCGATCATGAAACGCGATCGTGTGCACACTGGCGGTTTCGGTCATGCCATAGACCTCATAGACCGGCAGCCCGAACTGACGGCGGATGGATTCACCCACGGCCACCGGGATCGCCGAACCGCCGCCTGCCGCGCAGCGCAGGCTGGAGATGTCGGCGTCGCCCACCGGCACTGCCAGCGCCGCGGCCAGCACCGTGGGCACCCCGCTGAGCACCTGCGGCCGATAGCGCTCGACCAGCTTCCAGACGCCGCGTACCGCATTCGGATTGCGCCAGCCGGCCGGCGACACGATCACCAGAGAGGAGCCCAGCGCAAATCCGCTCAACGCCTGTGTGAGGGCGCCACCCACATGAAACAGCGGCAGGCCGAACAACAGCGTGCCCGCATCCTCCCAGGGCAGCATGACATTGCAGACCCAGGCCTGATAGACCTGGTTCAGATGCGAATGACGCACCAGCTTCGGCGTGCCGGTGGTGCCGCCGGTGTGGAAGTAGGCGGCGGTATCGTCGGCGCCGATGACCCGCCCGCTGACCAGGTGATCCGCCGGCTGTTGCGCCACCAGTTCGTCGAACATCCGGGCGCCATCGCCGAGCCGCTCGCCACCCACCTGCAGCACCACCTCCAGGTTCGGCAGTTCGCCGCGGATCTTCTCGACCTTCTCCCAGATGTCCACGCCCTGGGTGGGCCCCAGGGTGACCAGCACGCGGGTATTGGCAGCGCGCAGAATTTCGGCCAGCTGATGCGGCTCGAGCATCGCATTGACCGGATTGGCGATGCCGGCGGCCTCGGCGCCGAACAGCACGAAGAAGGCCTGCGGCACGAGCGGCAGCAACAGGGTGACGACATCATCGGGGCCCACACCCAGCGAATGGAACAGATTGGCGGCCTGCGTAACCCGGCCCACGAACTGCCGATAGCTGATCGTGACCGCTTCCTCGCCGGGATCGGCATTGGGCAGGAATACGAGCGCGGCCGCATCGGGGTTGCGCGCAGCGCCCGCGCGGATCGCGTCATAGGTATTGGTGGCGGCCAGCCGTTGGGTCAGCGGGATCGACTCGATGGCCGCGACATCGGCCGCCGTGGCCATGACTGGCACCCGTTCGCCGATGACCCGATCCAGGGGAACCGCCCGATTCGACATTGTCATGTCGCTTGCCTCCAGTGATTGATGCGCGCGATCTCCGGCACTGCGGTGCCGCGCGGTGTCTTGTGAGGCGCATTCTGCCACCGCGACCTGCCGGTGTCGGTGTTTTCGAGGACAGACGTCCCGGCACTGTCCGGGCAATATCCGCTCATCAGCCCTTGAATCAGGAGACGACATGATCCAGGCAGACCGTTCCACGACCCTCATCGCGGCCGTGCTGGCCGCCACCGTGCCGGGTGCGGCGTCGGCCAGCCGCCTGGCCGACGCCGCACAATCCGTGTGTGCGGGCGCAAGCTCCAGCGAGCAGTTGGTGTCGGATGCGCTCGCGCGGGCCCGCGCCCATGCAGACCTGAACGCGATCATCACGCTGAACGAGCAGGGCGCACTGGCCGCCGCCAGGGCGATCGACGCGGGCAACCCGCAGCAAAGCTGCCTTCCCCTGGCCGGCGTGCCGATCGTCGTCAAGGACAACATCCATGTGGCCGGGCTGCCCAGCACCGCCGGCACCCCGGCGCTGGCCCGCTTCGTGCCGCACGAGGATGCGCCCGTGGTCGCGCGCCTGCGCGCGGCCGGTGCGATCATTCTCGCCAAAACGCAGATGCATGAACTGGCCTTTGGCATCTCCGGCTACAACCCGGCGTTTGCGGCCGGCGAAACGATCGGCGTGCGCAATGCCTACGATCGCAGCCGCGTGGCCGGAGGCTCTTCGTCCGGGTCCGGCGCGGCCATAGGAGCGCGCATCGTCGCGGCAGGCCTGGGCACGGATACCGGCGGCTCGGTGCGCATCCCCTGCGCGTTCAATGGTTGCGCGAGCCTGCGCCCGAGCATCGAGCGCTACCCGGCCGATGGCATCGCGCCGATCTCGCATACCCGCGATACCGCCGGGCCGATGGCCGCCACGGTCGCCGATGTCGAACTGCTCGATCGGGTCATCAGCGGCGCCGAAGCGGCACGACCCGCCGCGCTCGAGGGCCTGCGGCTCGGCCTGGTCACGCAGATGCTCGCGAACAATGATGCCGACACGCGCGCGGTGTTCGATCGGGCGCTTGCCAGGCTGCGCGAGGCGGGCGCCATCATCGTCGAAATCGATGCGCCGGATCTGGCCGACGCGAACAATGCCATCAGCTTCCCGATCGCCCTCTACGAGGCTCGCGACGACATGATGCGCTACCTCGAACGCTATCGCACCGGGGTCAGCATCGAGGAACTTGCGGCGCAGGCGGTGAGCCCCGATGTCAAGGGCACCTACACCGGCCTGGTCATTCCGGGCAAGTTGCCGGGGCCGGACAACACCGTGGTCGATGCCAAGCCCATCTATGACCAGGCCGTCGGTCAGGGGCGCGCAAGGCTGCAGGCCGTCTATGCCCGTCTGTTCGAGCAGCATCGGGTGACGGCGCTGGTGTTTCCCACCGTGCCGATCGTGGCGATGCCCGCCGGCCCGGAATCCAGCAGCATTCAGAACTTCGGGCTGGTGATCCAGAACACCGACCCGGGCAGCAACGCCGGCCTGCCCGGGCTGCAGATTCCGGCCGGCCTGGGACCGGCCAGCGGACTGCCCGTGGGCCTGGAACTCGATGGGCCCGCAGGCAGCGATCGCGAGCTGATTGCCATCGGGATGGCGATCGAAGCGCTGCTGGGCGAGCTGTTGCCCCGCCGGGGAAACCCTGAGCGCCAGAGCGCCGTCATGGGCTCGTGAGGTATTTCAACAGCCTGCTAGCCGCGCCGGGCCAGCCATTGCGCAAGGCCGGCGCGGCGGTTCGTGCCGGTCTTGTCGAACAATCGGTTCAGATAGGTGCGTACCGTGCTCACGGACAAGCCCAGCTCGGCGGCGATCTGTTTGTCCGTCATGCCCCGAAGCACCGCGTGCGCAACCTCGAGTTCACGTGCGCTGAGCAGCGCAGACTCAACGGCGCACCCGGCCGGATCATGACCATCGCGCCCGGGCGCGCGCGAGCCGGCGGCATGCGCGCGCCGCAGGCTCGCGACCAGCGCGGGCTCGATCAGATCGAGCAGATGCTTCTCATGCGGCTCGAACTCGCTGCGCGCGGCCCCGCGCCAGATGCGCAGATCACCGAGCGCGCAATCCCGGTCGAAGGCATGCAGATTGATGCCCCAGCAAAGGCCGTCGCGGCGTAGAAAATCGGTGAAGAATTCGGTGCGGGTCAGATCACGATGCGGCAACACCTCGCTGACCAGCGTGGCATGCCGGCGCGCCTGCAGGGCGAAGGTGATCGGGTCGTGGAACTGATACCAGGCGTCATAGCAGGCCAGATTCTGCGCCGACATATTGAGCCAGACACCGTCGTCGAAGCGCTTGCTGCGCGGGTTCCAGACGAAGGACGCGAAGTGATCCGCCCGCAACAGATCGAGTAACGCGCCGCCCAGCGCGAGGCGGACATCGCGCTCACTCAGGTCATCGGCCAGGATCGCGAAGATGCGGCCCAGCGCGCGTTGCTCGCGTTGTGAGACATGCATCGGCGCATCATAAGTCCAGAGGCGGATAAAGCGTGATATTCCGGCGGGTCGCGGCCGCGGCGGGAGCGCGCTCGGACGGCTCGCTGGTGACTTGCGACAGATCTCGTCGAACTCAGTGGCGCGGGCCGGATAGTGCCCGCGCAAGCCGCGCCGCTCGGATGCGGGCACTCTCGCAACTTGGACTACGATTGAGACAGTCTGGACGCCGGGCGATCAAGAGCACATCGCGCGCTGGCAAGTGGCTGGCGCCGCGCTCGCAGTCGTGACGGTTCCGCGCCTGGAGATGCTCATTGAAGGTTCGCTCGTTTTTCATCGGAATCATCGCACTCGTGGTCGTCGCGGCGATCGCCCTGGTTGGCGTGGCCGTGGTTCGCACCCACGGTATGGGCCTCATCGAGTCCCTGCTTGACGGACCAAGGCCGCCAACCATTGGCGGGTTCGTCAGTTTCGAGACCTTCCGCGACGATGTCGCGCCGCAAGATCTGAAGCCATCCGAGAAGATGCCCGCGTTCGTGCCGTCATCCTATGACTGGTTCGGCGGCTGGCGCGCGGGCAATGCCGATCTGCCGAAGGGATTCAGCGCCCAGGTGGGCTGGTTCGAAACCTTTGCGGTGCTGGACCAACCGATGCCGGCCGGGCACAACACCGGCATCCGCGTGCTGCGGGTGATCGAGGCGCAGATTCGCAACGGCGCGCTGCGGGTGGTGCGCGACACATTCAAGGGCTCTCGCCTGGGCGGATTCGAGTTCCTCAGTTACTCGCCGCAGGCGACCACGGCGCTGCAGCGCCGCGAAGCCGACCGCCTGCTCGAGTACCGGCAACCCGAGAGCGCGCGGCCGGTCCACGTCTTTCTCGAGAAGCAGGTCGAGACCAGCCCTGCCGATGCCCACCTGGTGGCAGTGCAGCTCGGCAAGATCCGCTGGGATCCGAATGGCCCCGACGACCGCGACCAGGTGCCGATCCTTGCGCACGTGGGCATCGACTGGTGGCGCTTCAAGGGCGCGCCCTTTGTGGACGGCGGCGTGAACAATCGTGACGGTGGCATCTCGCGCAGCCGGTTGGTGGCACCCATCGAATCGCCGAGCTGGCATGTGCTGAGCACCATCCCGTACGCAGACGAGGCACGCCAGCGCGAGGCGCACCGCTTGCTGGCCGAATACCTGAAGGGCGGCTGAGCACCGCTCGCAGGCTGATCGGGGATGGAACGGCCGCGATGCCCGGTCGCTATCGGGGCGGGCACGGATTGCCGTCGAGCGAGATCCGTCATGATTGACTCGCGCGCCGAGAACGCGAATCGGCTGAGGCTGATGGCAGATCCACCGCGCAAGCCGAAAACAGATTAGCCCATCGACGACCGCCAGTATTCAAAAGCACTTTCAACCGACGTCGGCCACCAGACCAGGCATGCGACGCGGGACGGCCAGCCGCGTGGCCAGTTCACGCGCGAACACCAGCATACGATCTTCCTCGTCCCAACCGCCTACGATCTGCAGACCGATCGGCAGGCCATGGTCATCCCAACCGCAGGGCATGCTGAGCGCCGGATGGCCGGTCATGTTGAACGGGAATGTATACGGATACCAACCCGCTCTGATCGGCCCGCATGACTGGCCGGCAATCTGCACCGGCGCATGCGGATCGGTATCCGCAGGCAGCGAGGCCGCGGCCACGGTCGGCGTGACCAGCAGATCGATCTGCTCGAACAGTCGCTCTATCTCATGAAACAAAGCCGTGCGTGCCGCATTGGCCGCGGCCAGATCGATGCCGCGATGGCGCAGACCATTTTCAACCGTGACCACGAAACTGCGATCATGGTGGTCACGATTGTCCCGAACCGAGGCCGAAAAGCGTGCGGCCAACACCGATTCGAGCTGGGTCCGAAACGCCGGCTCGTATCGGGCAAGATCGATCTCGATCGGGCGCACCCGGTGACCGGCCGCCTCGATTGCGCGGATGGCATCATCGAAGGCATCGGCAAGCGCGGGTTCGAGCACCGAATTGCCAACGGTTCGCGCATAGCCGATTGTCAGAATTGCGCCGCGATCGGCCGCATGATGCACCGGCTGACGTCGGGCCCAGGGGTCGCGCGGATCGGCCACAGCCATGATCCGATACATAAGTTCGAGGTCATCGACATCGCGCGCCATCGGGCCGATGTACGAGCCATTGCCGAACAGATCAGGCGCATGCACATGGGGAATCCGCCCGAGTGTGGCCTTCAGCCCCCAGACACCGCAGACGCTGGCCGGGATCCGGATCGAGCCGCCGCCATCGGTGCCGATGGCCAGCGGCACCTGCCGCGCGGCCAGACAGGCGGCCGCGCCGCCGCTCGAACCACCGGCCGTATAGTGACGATTCCATGGATTGAGCGTGCGCCCGAACAACGGGCTTTCGGTCAGGGGCTTGTGACCGTACTCGGGGGTCGTCGTCTTGCCGATGATGATCGCGCCTGCCGCGCGCAGCCGCGCCACCGGCGCAGCATCGGCCGACACCGGCCCGGCGGCCGATACCGCCGAGCCACCGGTGGTCGGCATCCCGGCCACGTGGACCAGATCTTTGACCGAAACCGGCACACCCGCCAGGGGGCCCGGCCGGTCACCGCTCGCCAGCCTTCGGTCGAGCGCCTCGGCCGCCGCGCGCGCGCCATCGGTGTCGATATGAATGAAGGCATTGACCTCGGGCTCGGTGGCCGCGATGCGCGCGAGCGCCGCCTCGGTGAGCTGCGCCGCGGTCAGCTCATGCCGCGCGATCGCGGCCGCGATCTCGGTTGCGGGCCCGATCAACAGACTCTCGATATCCATGGCTTTGCTCCTTGGCAGGCCGTGTCCTGGTGACCGACCTTGCACGATCTGGGTCGCAGCCGCATCCAGAGCAGCGGCCACGACTGGTCGATCAGATCATCCAGCGCCCGCCGTCGATCAGCAGGGTCTGGCCGGTGATATAGCGACTTGCGCCTGCACCCAGAAACACCACCACATTGGCGACATCGACCGGGTCGGCAACGAAGCCCAATGGCACGGTCTGGCGAATCCGATCGATCACCTCGGGCGGCAGGCGATCATGCGCACGGGTGCGAATCGCGCCCGGCGCAACCGCATTCACATTGATCCCGTGCGGGGCCAGCTCGCGTGCGAGCGAGCGGGTGAACCCGATGACCCCCATCTTGGCGCTGGCGTAATCGACCAGGCCGACATCGCCATAGAACGCCGACTCGGTGGACATATTGATGATTCTGCCGCGGCCACGCGCAACCATGGTCGGCGCGATCAGCCGACTGAGCCGCATCGTGCACAGCAGAGACACTTCGAGCACAAAACGCCAGGTGTCTTCGCTGGATTCGATGAACGCGCTGGCGGCCTCGCGGGCACTTTGACCGACATTGTTGAAGAGAAGATCGACCGGCCCAAGCGCCTGGGTCGAGGTTTGCACGGCATCGGTGAGCGCAGCGGCATCGGTGCAATCGAGCACATGGGCGCTGACCCGCCGGCCAAGCGCTTTCAGATCTTCGGCCAGCGCCTCCAAGGGCTCGGCCTCGCGATCGAACAGAATCAGGTCGGCCCCGGCCTTGGCCAGCGCGATCGCGCTCGCTCGACCGATGCCGTGGGCGGCGCCGCTCACCAGGGCGACGCCGGTCACTGAGAACGCGTCAGTCACATGATTCTCCGCTCAGTGGAAGGTGCGACCGCCATCGACCGCCAGCGCACTACCGGTGACATGCGCCGACTCATCGCAGCTGAGAAACAAGGCCGCATTGGCAATATCGAGCGGCCGGCCGATGCGCCGGATCAGGTAGCGATCAAGCACCTTGTCGAGCTCGGCCGAGGGATCGGCAGCCGCCTCCAGTGACTGGCGAAACAAGGGGGTATCGATGATGCCCGGACAGATCGCGTTGACCCGGATCCCGGATTCGGCGAGATCGATCGCCAGCGTCTTGGCAAACATGACCAGCCCGGCCTTGGCCGCGCAATACGCGGTGCGGGCGGCGAGCGGTCGCAGCGCCGCACCCGAGGCGATGTGGACGATGGTCGCGCTTGCTGCCTCGCACAGATAGGGCAGCACAGACTGGCTCAAATGGAATGGCCCGCTGAGATTGACATCGAGCACACGCTGCCACTGTTCGACGCTCATCTGCCCAAAGGGTGCCAGACAGTCGATCCCGGCCGCGCCGACCAATCCGTCGATGCCGCTCATCGCCTTGGCGGCCGCTTGCACGGCCACCTCCAGGGCCGCACGGTCGGTGACATCGACTGTAAAGCCGGCCAGCGCCGGGCCCGGTACAGATCTCATCGCCGCCAGCGCGGCATCCAGGCCGTTCTCATCGCGATCGAATAGCGCCACCGCCGCGCCTTCGCTGCGAAACAACTCGGCCGTCGCGCGACCGATGCCCGAAGCCGCCCCGGATACCACGATGCGCCGCCCGGCCAGCCTCATGATTGGTGCTCAGCCTGCGCGCGCAGCGCCGGGCGCAACGCCTGGGCGACCTCGTCACAGCGCGCGAACCAGACGCCCGGGTGGCCCAGGATGTACTGGATCAGCCCCTCGAGCGCAACGATGCGCGAACCGCGACCGATGATCTGGGGATGCATCGCCAGGGTGAATGCACGGTCTTCGGCATACAAGGTATCGAACTCGGCCTGCCAGGATTCCAGTGCCGCCGACGGCGGCTGCAAGGTACGCCCGGGCAGGGTGATCGAATACTGGAAGAACGGCGCATCATCGAGCACCCAGGCGAAAGGGAATTCGACCAGGTCGGTCAGCGCACCGTTGTGGCGATGCAGATAGGGCGAGTCATCATCGAAGTAGTTCGATGAATAGCTGAAACCCTTCTCGAGCAGCAGCGGCATCGTGATCGGGCTGAACTCCGCCGCCGGCGATCGCCAGCCCGCCGGCGCGCGGCCGCTCAAACGCTCGATGATCTCCAGGCCGCGCTCCATCTCCTCGCGTTCCTGCTCGGCGCTGAGGTTGATGATCCAGGCATGTGACCAGCTATGGTGGCCGATTTCATGGCCCTTGGCGAGCACGGTCTCGCAGAGTGCCCAACGCGCCTCGATCACCTCGCCTGGCACGAAGAAGGTGGCCTTGATTCCGTAGCGATCGAGCAACCGAGAATGCGCGGCATGCCAACCTTCCAGCCATAGGCGCCTTGCGAGAGCACGACGGGCCGCTGACGATTGTTGGCATCACGCGCGGTCCACATGGTTTCGGCATCTAGATCGAAGGTCAGCATGACCGGAAATCCGTTCGAAGTCAGCGGCATCTGGGGTTCCTCTCAGGCAAAACGATGGAAGCCGGCCCAGCGCTCGGCGATCACCAGCGCCAGCCCGGTTGTCACGATCAGCAATGTCGACACCGCGGCGATGCCCGGGTCGATGCCATGCTCGACGGCCGCGAAGATCTTTACCGGCAGCGTCGTGTTGCGCACACTGACCAGGAAGATCGAAACCGGCACATTGTCGAATGACACGATGAACGAAAAGATCCCGCCTGCAACCAGGCCGGGGCGGATGATCGGCAGGCCCACCTGAAAAAATGCACGCCACGGCCCGGCGCCAAGGGTACGTGCGGCCTCCTCGAGTGCGGGATCGGCGCCCGCGAGCGCGGCCAGCACGCTGCGCACCACATAGGGCATCGTGATCAGCACATGCGCGGCCACCAGGCCTGCGAAACTGCCACGCACCCCGACCCAGGTGAAATACTGCAGCAGCGCGACCGCGATGACCACGGCCGGAAATACCAACGGCGCCATCAGCACGGCGGCGATGGCCTCGCTGCCGGGCAGCTTGCGGCGCACGATCGCGTAGGCGGCCGCGGTCCCTATGGCCAGCGACAACGCGGTGGCGCTGAGCGCGAGCGACAGACTGAAGAGAATCGCATCACGATAGGATTCATCACCGAGCACCTCCGCATACCAGTGCCAGGTGAAACCCTTTGGCGGCACGGTCAGATAAGAGGTTTCGGTGAAGGATGCGAGCACGACGACGATCACCGGCAGCTGCAACAAGATCAAGATCAGCAGTGCCACGCCGGCGAGCACCACCGCGGGCAGCCGACGCACAAAAGGACCGCGTCCGGCCGATCGTGCCGACTCTGTGGTCGAGCTCATCGGCCCACCTCGGTCACGCGCTGACTCAACTTGCTGGCGCCCCAGACCAGCAACAACACGATCGCGGTCAGCACGAAGGCCATCGCGGCACCGCGCGGCCAGTTCAACAACTTGACGAACTCATCGAAGATCAACGTCGACATGACCTGATAGGTGGGCCCGCCAAGCAGCCGTGGTGTGACCAGCGCACTGATCGTCAGGACGAAAACCAGGATGCTTCCCGAAAGCACACCGGGCATGCTCAGCGGCAGGGTCACCGATCGGAAGGTGGTAAATGCCGATGCACCAAGCGTGCGCGCCGCGGATTCGAGATCGCGCGGGATGTTCTGTATCGCCGTCACCAGGACCAGCACCATGAATGGCAGGAACACATGCGTCAACCCGATCAGCAAGCCGGTGTAGTTGAACATCAGCTTGATCGGCTGCTCGATCAGCCCGAGCGCGCGCAGCGCATCATTGATAAGGCCACGATTGGCGAGCAACACGATCCATCCAAATGAGCGCACCACCAGATTGAGCAGCAGCGGGAACACCACCAGGATGATCAACCATGGCCGTGCACGCGATTGGGTTCGCGCAAGAAAAAACGCCAACGGATAGCCAAAGAGCAGGGTCAGCGCCACAACCGTGAGGCCGAGCCCGAGGGTGCGACCGATGATCTCCAGATAGTATGAATCGGTGAACACCCGCGTGTAGTTGCCAAGCGTCCAGGCCTCGCCAATCCCCTGGCCCGGCACATAGGGATGCAGACTGGTTGGCAACAGCAGCAACAGCGGTACAACGAACACCAGCAACAGCAGCAGCCCGGCTGGGAATAACAAACCCAGGCCACGACGCCGTCGGGGTCGTGTCTGTTGCATCAGCCGGCCATGATGATGACATCGCGCGGATCGATGCTGAGCCAGACGCGCGCCTCGGGCTCGGGTAGTTGCCGCGCTTGTGGGCCGGTGAGCTCGGCGGTCAGTTCCAGGCCGGCATCGAGCCGTACGACGAGCACCAGCGAATTGCCCGCGAACGAGCTCATTCGCACCCGGGCAGCAAATCCATTGTCCGCCAAGCCCGGATCCTGAAACCGAAGCGCCAGGCATTCTCGGCGCAGCGTCAGGCGCACCGGGTCGCCCACGGCCAAGCCCGCGGGTAAGTGTTCGACCCGCAATTCGCCCATGCCATCGATCTGCACCGACGCGCTCTGACCGGTTGCATGCACGATGCCCTCGAGCGCATTCGAGCGACCGAAGAACCCGGCCACGAAGGAAGATCCCGGCTGGTAGTAGACCTCGCGAGGCGTACCGATCTGCTCGATGCGCCCGGCATTGAGCACACAGATCCGATCGGACATGCTCAACGCCTCTTCCTGATCATGCGTGACGAACACCGTGCTGATGCCCAGACCCTGCTGCAACAGGCGCAGCTCGATGCGCATCATGTCGCGCAGTTTGGCATCGAGATTGCTGAGCGGCTCATCGAGCAGCAACAGCGTCGGGCGCGGCGCGATCGCGCGAGCCAGCGCCACCCGCTGCTGCTGGCCGCCCGACAGCTGGCGTGGCATACGCGCCTGCAACCCGGACAACCGCACCAGTTCCAGTGCCTCGGCGACCCGCCGGTCGATCTCGTCGGCCGGCACACGGCGCTGACGCAGCCCGAATGCAACATTCTCGGCAACCGTCATGTGCGGGAACAACGCATAAGACTGAAACACCAGCCCGATGTCGCGCTTCTCGGGCGGATGCCAGGTGCGATCCGTGCCGCCGATCAAGATCCGGCCGGCGTCAGGCTCGATCAGGCCGGCGATCATGCGCAGGATCGTGGTCTTGCCACAACCGGAGGGACCGAGCAGCGATACGAACTCGCCGGACTCGACCGCGAGCGTCGCGCGATCGACGGCCAGCGTATCGCCGTAGTGCTTGGTCAGTTCCTCGATTCGAAGGGTCGACATTGACGCTGCAAGGGCCGGGTCTGGTCAGCGGGCGATCTCGCGCTGCCAGCGTTCGGTCCAGCTGCCACGCAGTTTGGCGATCGCGTCGGTATCCGGGTACCAGAGCTTGTCGTAGCTCTCGCCGAAAGGCACGATCGAGGCCGCCTTGTCGCTGAGCTGAACCTTGGTGTTCACCGGGCCCGCGAACTTGCGCTCCGCAAAGCATTTCTGCCCTTCGCTACTGAGAAGAACATCGATGAACTTCATCGCCAGCGCCTTGTTCTTGCTGCCCTTGGGCACCGAGACTGTCGGCTGAATACCCACCGCGCCCTCCTTCGGATAGGCAACCGCGACCGGCACCCCCTTGGCTGCCGCCGAGCCGATGCGATCCGGATACCAGGGAGCCATCGCAATCTCGCCGCGCTCGAACAGTTGCACGATCTGATCGGCCTGGGTGTAGAGCATCACGACATTGGGCATCAGCGCTTTGATGGCCGCGAATCCGGGGTCGAGGTTCTCCAGCGTGCCACCCTTCATCTTGTTGACCGCGATCAGGAAATGCATGCCCGAGGTGCCGGTGATATCACCCAGCGCGACCTTGCCCTTGTAGGCCGGGTCGAACAGATCATTCCAGGACGTTGGCGGCGACTTGACCATCGACGGGTTGTAGCCGATGACGGTAGCCGCGGTCATGAAATTCACATAGTTGCCATCGGCATCGAAGGCCTGCCTGGCAACGTCGCCATAGGTCTCCAGCGATGCAAAGTCGAGCTTCTCCAGCAGCCCCTCGGCCTTGATCTGTTTGGCGATCGAGATATCCATGTAGGCGACATCGATCTCCGGGTCATTGCGCGTTGCGCGAATCTTCGCTGCCATATCCACCGAGCTACCCAGCGTGAGAATCGCCTTGGCACCGGTGAGCTTCTCGAACGCCTCGACATGGCAGGTTTTGGTATCCGCCGCGAATGACCCACCAAAGGTACCGATGACCAGTTCGCCGGCCGCATGGGCCGGCGAGCCGGCCGCCAGCGTCGCACTGAACAGCGCGACCACCGCAGCAGCCCGAGCTCTGAGAGTCAGATCGACCATGACTTCCTCCATTCGTTGCGCCAGGATTCGGCGCGGGTGATTTGTGTGGCCGAGCGCCTTTGCCGGCGATGCCCGCAGCGACGGGCCACCTAGGCGCCCGGGAAAATGGCGTTTGTGAACGGTAGCACCGATTCGTTTGTTCAGGAAGCCGCAGTGGCCGGCACCCGCATGCGGCCGGCACATGTGCCCACGAGAGAATCCGGGAGGACGGAATTGCGCCGTCCATCCCTCCGCGAGATGCCTTGGATCGTCGTCGCGAAGGCACCGACTCAAGATCGCGCGGTGGCGGCCGAAGTGCACCGATATGACACGTATTGCCACAACCATCAGCAATGCGCTGCTTGGATCGGAGCGGCGACAGCGTCTGCGCGCCTCCCAATCACTGTTGGTCCTGACGGTGTATGTGGTGTTTGCACTCGTGCAGCACGGCGAGGTCCGACTCGGGATGATCGAGGCCTCTCAGTCCTGGCCGCTGACCGCCTGGGGCCTGAGCGGCGGCGTCTTCTTCTTTGTGATGATCCGCAGCGGTCTGAATCTTCGTCTGCCTGCGTCCATGGACCCGTCGCTGCCGATTCCACAGTCACTTTGGGCAATGGTGGCCATCTCCTGGTCGTACGGCATTACGGGACAGGCCCGAGGCGGCGTCATCCTGATCATGATGCTGGTGGTGACCTTCACGATTTTTTCGCTCAATGCCCGCCAGGCGCGCCTGCTGGCTGCGATCGGCTTCGCGATGATCGTGTCGGTGATGGCCTACAAGGCGCATGTCGACCCCACGCGCTACGAGCCGCGCGTCGAGATCGTCCACGCGATGTTCGCCGCCATCGTGATGGTAGCGATGGTCGCGCTGGCGGTGCGCGTCGGGCGCATGCGCGCAGGGCTTCAGCGCCAGCGTGCCGAGCTGGCACAGGCGCTGGAACGGATCCAGATGCTGGCCACCCGAGACGAGCTGACGGGACTCACCAATCGGCGCGCCGCGATGGAACGCATGCACGCCGAGCTGGCCGTGCGCCACCGACCCGAGCCTGGGATGGCGTTGGCGCTGATCGACCTCGACCACTTCAAGAGCATCAACGATACGCTGGGCCACGCGACCGGCGACGCCGTATTGCGTCGATTCGCCGAGTGCGCGACATCGGTCGTGCGCGCGGGTGACTTCCTGGCGCGCTGGGGCGGCGAGGAGTTCCTGCTGGTGATGCCGGCCACGACGCCCGAAGAAGGGCTCGCGGTGCTGGCAAGGCTGCGCGAGCGGCTATTGCACGAGACGTCCGACGCCGACACCTCCGCGCCGAAGGTCACCTTCTCGGCCGGCGTCACGCGCTGCGTCGACCTGCAGGACCTCGGCCAGGCGATCGCGCGTGCCGACGAGGCGATGTATTGCGCCAAGCGTAGCGGACGCGACCGCGCGCTGCTGGTGCCCGCACCCGCGCTCACGCCGGCGCCGGAGATCCGACAGCCGGCTTGATCATTCACGCGCGAAAGACACTTTCAGTGAGCCGCACGTCGGCCAAACCCCGGCCACCCGCAGATGGCGCCCCTGGTCCGCCTTCGTGCTTGCCATGCGCCTGGCGATAGTCGCCCGGGCACTGTCTGCGATGACCCTCCGGTCGGATAACCTGTACCCGCCACTGCATCGGGCGGGTCACGACGACACGGATCAGCTTCTCGAGCGCCTTGCGTCACGAATGAGCCGTCGGCCTCGAGGTGATCGGCGAAACCGGTCTGAAAACGATCATGGATGAGAAGCCGCGATTCGGGAAGGATGTCCATCGCGCCGTCTTGCTGTTGCTCGAGCTCGGCCAGGATGTTCATGCGGCCTCTGGCGGCCAGTTCTTCAGCGTTAGGCACGTGGTGGGCGACGGCGGTGGTATGTCGTCACGCCCTGGTAGGCCCGACCCAGCAGAACCAGCCGGTCTTCGGCCCACTGCCGGGCGAGCAGCTGACACGCGATCGGGCGGCCATCAACGGTAAAGCCGATCGGCATCGTCATCGTCGGATGCCCGGACATGTCGATGGGCGCCGTATAGCGGATCAGCGCGTTCAAGGCCTCGGGGTCCTCACCGAGCGTGGCCATGTCTTGATTGGTCAATCCGGCGCGTGGCTGCACCGGGGTGAGCATGGCATCAACCGAGCGCAGAACACGTTCCAGTTCGGCACGAAAGTGAGCTCGTCGTTGCCAGATACGCTGAAGCTGTCCAGCAGTCACCGTCGGCGCCAGATCCAGAAAACCCGCCAGTGTCGGCCCATAAGCGGTACGCCGCGACGGATAGGTGTGCTCATGCGCAATGGCCGCCTCGACAGCACACTGGATTGGCCAGTCTTCGACCATCTGGCGCGGATCCGGCATCGCGACCGTGACAATGGTCGCATTCAACCCCTCGAATGTCTTCACGACCTGAGTCAGTGCCTGCCGCGTCGGTTCGTCGAGCCCGGCCGAAATCAGCACAGGATCAACCCCCAGTCGCACCCCCTTCAGGTCACCGGGCCAGCCGGCCATCATGTCGGGCACGGGACGCAACGATGCCATCGGATCCTGCGCGTCCGCACCGGCAATTTCGGCCAGCATCAGGCCGCAATCGGCCGCACTTCGGCACATTGGCCCGAGATGATCGAGCGAATCGGCCAGCGCAAAGCTGCCATGCCGGGAGACCCGGCCCCAGGTCGGCTTCAGCCCGGTCACGGCATTGGCCGCGCTCGGGAAACGGATCGACCCCCCGGTGTCCGAACCGATCGCGCCGAAGCAGAGCCCGAGCGCCGTCGCCACGCCCGAGCCGCTCGAAGATGCTCCCGGCCAGAGGTCATCGCGCCAGGGGTTCACAGGCACCGTCACCTCTGGATGATGTTCGGTGAACGCGCCCTCCGTCAGCTGCGTCTTACCCACCGTGACCGACCCGGCCTCGCGCAGTTTCCTGACCACCGTGCCATCGACCGCGGGCACGAAATCAGCCAGCAAAGGCATGCCGGCCGAGGTACGCACCCCGGCGGTATGGCAAAGATCCTTGAGTGCTATCGGAACACCATGAAGTGGTCCGAGATACTCGCGCCTCATGACCCGGGCCTCGGCATCACGCGCCTGCGCCAGCGCCAGATCATGAGTCACCGTGACAAAGGCGTGATACCTGGAATCCGAGCGCTCGATCGCATCGATCACCTGCCTGGTGACTTCCACCGGCGAGACCTGGCGCGACTGGATCCGCGCCGCCAGCTCGGTGATCTCGAACTGCAGCAGATCGTCAGGGAGCATCACCGCGCGCCGCCGGTGTCGGCCAGGCCGAGCTCGGCCATCATGCGCTCGCGCATTTCCACCTTGCGTGGCTTGCCCGTGGCGGTCATTGGAAACGCTTCGACGATGCGGATCTCGCGCGGCACCTTGAAATGCGCGATCTGCTCCCGGCAGAACGCCTGCAATGCCTGCGGCGTGGTGTCAGCGCCGGCGCGCAGCACCACCCATGCGCAGACTTCTTCACCCAGACGCTCATGCGGAATGCCGAACACCTGAGCCTGCGCGACGTCGGGGTGGCGATGCAGATGCTCTTCGATCTCCGCCGGATAGACGTTCTCGCCACCACGGATCAGCATGTCCTTGACGCGCCCGACAATCCGGCAGTAGCCGTTCTCATCGAGTGAGGCGAGATCACCCGTGTGCATCCACCCGGCCGCGTCGGTGGCCTCGTCAGTGCGTTCGGGATCGTTCCAGTATCCACGCATCACCAGATAGCCGCGCGTGCAGAGCTCGCCCTTCTCGCCCACGGGCACGATGCGCCCGTCCGCGCCAATGATCTTGGCCTCGCAATGCGGCTGGATACGACCCACGGTGGACACCCGCAGATCAACCGCATCATCCAGATCGGATTGAAACGACACCGGGCTCGTCTCGGTCATGCCGTAGGCGATCGTGATCTCGTCCATGTGCATCTCGCGCATGACACGGTTCATCGTCTCTATGGGACACGGCGCGCCCGCCATGATGCCGGTACGCAAGGCGCGCAGGTCGGCCTGCGCGAACGTCTCGTGTTCGAGCACGGCCGAGAACATGGTTGGCACTCCGTGCAACGCGGTACAACGGTGGCGTGTGATCGACGCCAACGTCTGACCGGCATCAAAGGCCTCACCGGGAAACACCAGCCCACAACCGCGCGTGGCCGCCGCCAGCACCCCGAGCACCATACCGAAGCAGTGATAGAGAGGCACCGGCAGGCAGAGCCGGTCTTCCTCGGTCAGACGCATGGCCTGCGCGCAAAAGCGCGCGTTGTTCACGATGTTCAGATGTGAGAGGGTCGCACCTTTGGGCGAGCCGGTGGTGCCACTGGTGAACTGGATGTTGATCGGGTCATCAGGTTCGAGCGCCGCCGCCAGCGCGCCAAGGCGCACGCGGTGCGCGGGGCCGGCCAGCCTGGTGAAGCGCGAAAACGGGATGGCACGCGCTGGCAGCGGGCCATCTCCCAGCACGATCACCTGCTCAAGCGCGGGCAGCCGCACCGCCCCCAGCACCTCACGGCCTGCATATGGCCTGTCGATCTCGGGTGCCAGCGCCCGCATCATGGCCAGGTAATCGCTGGACTTGAGCGCCCTGGCCATGACCAGCACTTTGCAGCCCACCGCGTTCAGCGCGTAGTCGAGTTCGCCCTGGCGATAAGCCGGATTGATGTTGACGAGAACGGCGCCGATGCGTGCGGTGCCGAACTGCACCAGCAACCACTCGAGCCGGTTGGGTGCCCAGATCCCGACCCGGTCACCCCGGCGCACCCCCAACGCGAGCAGGCCGGCGGCAACCTCATCGGCGCGAGCGCGCAGGTCATACCAGGTCAGCGTCGTATCGGATGCATCGAATCGCGCCGCCATCGCCGCACCGTGCCGCTCACAGGCACGATCCAGCAACTGCGGAATGGTCATGTAGCGCAAAGGGCTGGTCGTGCTGCCCGCCACATACGAGCGCCCGCCTTCGGGCCGACGGCCACTGCCCGCCGGCTGCGCCTCGAACAGGCTGGAGCTGAACGGGTTGCGCGTCATGGTGCTAGTGTCGTGTCCCAAAAGAAATCTGACGCTCGCTCAACGTCGCAACCATCCGCCGCCGCCCGTCAGAACGAATGCCAGTCACCCGACTGCTCGAAAGCATGAGCGGCCCGGTAGATGGTTGCCTCATCGAAATGCTTGCCCACGAGCATCATGCCAACCGGCAGGCCGTTGCTGAGCGCACAAGGGACATTCATGCCGGGATGTCCGGATACATCGAAAGGACAGGTGTTGGCGAGCATCTCGAAGCCACGCTGACAGTACAGCGCCAGCGGCGCGTCCTGCGGCGGAATCGGGGTGGCCTTTAGCGGCAGGGTCGGCATCAGCAACAGGTCGTATTGCTCGAACGCCTTGTCATAAGCAGCCCGAAGCCGCCGCGCCAGGTTCTGCGCCTTGGCGTAGTAGTGGCCACGATGGTGCTTGAGGAAGTACTGGCCGGCCAGCATGGATATTTTCAGCGTGCGAGACAGTTCATCGGCCCGCTGACGCCAGTTGGCATGCGCATCGAGCAGGCTCGTTGTGTACATACCCTCCCAATTGAAGCCCATGCCGTTGCCATGCATCATCTGTGCGGTCAGGCCCTCGAGCGCAATGGGTGTCCAGATGGCCGCGCCATCCAGGTGCATGGGGATGGAGACATCCTCGACCCGTGCGCCGAGCTGACGATATCGCTCTGCCGCCTCGCGCACTTTCTGATCGACATCCGGCTCACTGTTCTCGTGGCCGAAGCCTTCGACCAGTACGCCGATCCGCAGCCCCCCCACCCCGCGACCCAGGCCACTGCGGTAGTTATCCACCCGCACGTTGTACTGGCGCGGATCCAGCCCGTCCGGCCCCGCGATGACCTCCAGCAGCAACGCGTTGTCCGCGACCGTGGCTGTCATGGGACCCGTGTGATCGATTGTCGCCTCGATGGGCATCACACCGGTATAGGGCACCAGCCCGTGCGTGGGCTTCATGCCGTAGATGCCGCACCAGCCGGCCGGCATGCGGATCGAGCCACCCTGGTCGCCACCGATTGCCATCTCCACTTCGCCGGCGCCGACCAACGCCGCCGAGCCGGACGACGAACCGCCAGCCGCGTAGCCGTAGCGGTACGGGTTGTGCACCGGGCCAAGCGCCGAGGTATGCGAGCCGCCCGACAGACAGAAATACTCGCAATGCGCCTTGCCAACGATGGTGGCACCGGCGTCCAGCATCCGGGTGACGATGGTGGCGTCCACATCGGGCACATAGCCCTCGAGTGTCGAGGCACCATTCATCATCGGCACGCCGGCCAGACAGACATTGTCCTTGAGTACCACCCGCTTGCCGGAAAGCGGTCCGTGCGCAGCACCGTGAACGGTTGTTTTCACCGCCCAGGCTCCCAGCGGGTTCTCCTCGGCCGAGGGTCGGTGGCCCGGGGTTCTCGGATAGCGCACCTCGGGCAGGTAGTCGGGCAACTCGGCGATGCGATCGTACGCGGCGAAGGTACCCTCGAGCACTTCGAGATACTCGCCCACCTCACGCTCGGTCATGCTCATATGGAGCGAGCGTACGATGCCCTGTAGCTGATCGAGCGATGGACGTTTGACTTTGGCCATGGGAACTCGGGTGCCCGCGATGACGATGATTCGGAAACGTGGTTGACGCCAGGATCGCGCGGGCGCGCCGCGGGTTGCCTTGAAGACCGTGGGATTGGTGCAGCCGCACCGGCGTATGACGGTCGAACAGGTGTCCGGCACCAACGGCAGGCCGCGAGGCGGCTGCCCCGCGAACACCAACGGTGCCGGAAGCATCGGGCGAGCGAACCGCAACAGCAGACGCGCCACGCGCCGATCCAGAAGCCGGCGTACGTGTGATGCGTGCAGCACCCATGCCAAGCAATTCAGCCAGCCCGCCGCCACGCAACTGCGCCTGACCAACTTCTTGCGCCACCTGACCACGCTCGAACACGACCACACGGTCGGCCACATCGAGTACCAGATCCAGGTTTTGCTCGACGATGATCAAAGAGAGCTTCTGCTTGTCGCGCAGGTGCGCAAGGATCTTGCCGATCTCCTCGACGATGGACGGCTGAATTCCCTCGGAAGGTTCATCGAGCAGCAGCATCCACGGGTCTGACATCATCGCGCGGCCAAGGGCCAGGATCTGCTGCTCCCCGCCAGACAGCGACGCGCCTTTGCGATCGAGAATGCTGCCAAGGCGGGGGAAGCTCGTCAGCACGCGATCCAGCGCCGCCTCCTCGCTCTCGCCGGTATCCTGCGTCCAGGCAATGCGCAGATTCTCCAGGGCAGTCAGCCCCGGTAGGATGCCGCGTCCCTGCGGGACATAACCGATACCCATGCGCGCCCGGTGATGCGCGGGGGAACCAGAGACATCCTGGCCATCGACGATCACCCGCCCACCACGCGTTTTCAGGTGGCCAATGATCGTGCGCAGCAGCGTGGTCTTGCCCGCACCGTTATGGCCGACGATGCCGAGCGCCTCGCCCTCTCTAACCTGCAGGCTGGCGCCCTGCAACACCGGCAGATCCCCATAGCCGGCGCGCAGCTCCTGCACCTCGAGCACGAGATCGCGTCGATCGGCCTCCGGCGCATGGTCTGCATGCGGGTGGTAGCGAGACACATTGGAGGTACTCATGCCGCACGATTCCCGATATAGACCTCGCGCACCCGCGCATCGGTCAGCACCCTGTCCGCGGGGCCCTCGATCATGATGCTGCCCTGATGGAAAACCGTGATGTCTGCGCCCAGCATGCGCACGAACTGCATGTCATGATCAACGACCACGAGCGCGGCCTGCTCGTTGATCCGGTGGATCAGCGACACCAGCTTCTCCGCCTCGGCCCCGGTGATGCCGGCCGCCGGTTCATCCAGCAGCACCAGCGCTGGTCGTTGCGCGATCACCAGCCCGAGTTCAACGATCTGGCGCTCACCATGCGAGAGTTCGCCGACCAGCCGCCGCGAGGCGCCGGCCAGCTCGAGTTCATCGAGCACCGATTCGGCAATCTCGTTAGCCTGCGCGCGCGGCACCAGCCGGCGCGCGGAAAGCCAGACGTTCTCACGCACCGTCAGTCCGTGCATGACCGACGGCACCTGCGTCTTGATGCCCACCCCCAGACGCACGATCTGGTGCGGTCGCCAGCCGGTGACATCATGGCCCCGAATGAACACCCGGCCATCATCGTGCCCCCAGCGTAGCTGGCCGGTCAGGCACTTGAAGAACGTGCTCTTGCCGGCGCCGTTGGGCCCGATCAGGCATCGCAGTTCCCGCTCGCGCAGCGTAAAGCTCACGCTGTTGACCGCGATCACGCCGCCAAAACGCATGGTCAGGTCGCGCGATTCGACTATGGGCTCCCTCACGAGACCGCTCCGTCGTCGCGGACCGAAGCGCGCCGCCGTCGTACGCTGCGTCCGGCTCGCACACCACTGCGGGCACGTCTGCGCCCGAGCCAGCGACCCACGGCCGGCACGACGCCACTCGGTATCAGCAACACCGCGAGCACCAGGATGATGCCCATCAGCAGCGAGTTATCGATCAGGGTCTGCTCACCCAGCAGCAGCTTGACGTAACCAAGCACCGCAGCGCCGATGATCGGCCCCACCAATGTCCCCAGGCCACCAACAATCACCCAGATGATGACTTCGGCGGACTGGGCGAGCGCGAACACACCGGGGGTTACGATCTCCGCCCACATCGCAAAGTAACTGCCGGCCAGACCGGCCATTGCCGCCGATATCGTGAAGATGCCGGTCTTGAGTAATGGCACGTCGTAGCCGAGCAGTTCACTGCGCAACTCGTTCTCGCGCAGGCCCACGAGCACCCGCCCGTACGTGGAATGCAGAATCCAGCGCGCGAACATGTAACAGAGCAGCAGCGAGACCGCCACGACATAGTAAAACGGCGTGCCCCAGATCACTTCCTCCGGGTTGCCCGGGATGTTCAGGATCGGGAAACCCGGAATACCGTTGAAACCGCCCAGGCGCGCATCGCCGATCTGGTAGGCATCTCCAGCCGTGGCGTTCATGAACTTGAACAGGATCAGGCTCACAACGAGCGTGATCACCCCCATGTAGACGTCGCTGATCCGGCCGTAGAACATCATGGCTCCGATCACCGCTGCGAATGCCGCTGGCACGAGCACCGCCAGAATCAGTGCACCCGTACTCTCGCCCAGGTTGATCGATGCAATCGCATAGGTGTAGGCGCCAAGTCCGAAATATGCGGCATGCCCGAAACTCAGAATGCCCGCATAACCCCACATCAGGCCGAGCGATAACGCCAGGATCGACCATATCGTGAGCACCGTGGCGGCATGGACATCATCGATGACCAGCGGCAGCATCAGCATGACCACCACCCAGCCGATGAACCATCCCCAGTGGATGAAGCGCGGTGCGCCGGTCTGGGTCATGTGGAATTCCGGAAGAAGCGACCCGTGATGCCCTGCGGCATCAGTCGCAGCAAGATGATTGCCAGCGCGAGCATCGCGATCTCGCCAATGACCGGATTCGCGCCGAACGAAACGATCTGGTTGATCGCACCGAACATGACCGAGCTGGACAGCAGGCCGGAGATCACCGCCGCGCCGCCGGTGATCACGGTGATGAACGCCTTGGCGATATAAGCGCCGCCCGAAGAAGGCAGCAAACCGGTCAGTGGCGCGAGCACTCCGCCGGCCAGCCCGGATATCGCCGCACCCGCCGTGAACGTCAGCATGTAGATCGTGCGCGGGTTATAGCCCAGCGCAGACGCCACCTCGGGGTTCTGCATCGCGCCACGGGCGACCAGCCCGATGCGTGTTGTGCGCAGCACCAGCCAGAGCACCAGCATCAACAGAATGGCGATTGCAATGATGAACAGGTTGTAGCCGCCCATCTGGTACTCGCCCACCGAATAGCCACCGATGGGTGTGGGCACGCCCACGGCCGAGCTCCCGAAGATCAGCGTCACCAGACCCACGAGCAGCAGGCTCAGCCCCCAGGTGGCGAGCATGGTGTCGATCATTCGCCCGTACAGCCAGCGCACGACCACACGCTCCACGATCAGCCCGATCAGCCCGACCACGACCGGTGCAATCACCAACATCGCAAAGAAGATATTGATGCCGGCCTGATGACAGGCCAGCGTCGTATAGCCGCCCAGCATCACGAACTCGCCGTGCGCGAGATTGATGACTCGCATCATGCCGAACACGATCGCGAGCCCGGCGCTGGCCAGCGCCAGGAAAGCAATCATGTACAGGATCTCGAGAAGAACGACGGCGGCGTAATCCATGGGCGACGGGACCTCGCTGAGTGATCAGCCTGGCTGCACCAGGCTGATCCGTTCATGAACAGTCAGGCTAGATGTCGACCTCGAACTGCTTGTTCATGTCCGGGTCCTTGAGCAGATTGCAGTAGCGCGCGGTATCGGACGGCGGACGCTGCTGCACGGTCTCCAGAATCGTCAGCTTCTGGCCCTTGACCTCCATCAGATGGATGTCCAACGCGGCGTGGTGCGTGCCCGGGTCGATCGTCACCTTGCCCGTCGGCCCTTCGATCGACACGCCGGACTCGATTGCGGCCAGCATCTTGTCGCGATCCAGTGAACCCGCTTTGCGTACCGCCTCGGCCCACAGCATGATGCCCTGGTACTGCGCCACGGCGATCTCGTGTACGACGCTGGTATCGCCGAACTTGTCCGCCCACTTCTTCAGGAACGACTGGTTCGCCGGGGTCTTGGCCTCCTTGCTGTAGTTGCCAGCGATCATGATGCCGTCACCCTCTTCGGCGGACAGCGCAAGATGCTCGTTACCCACGCCGAACGTGGTTGAGGCCAGCGGCATCTTCTTGTTCATGCCAGAAGCTGCCCACTGCCGGTAGAACGACATGTGCGCGCCACCAACCAGGGCCGAAAGCACGAAATCCGGCGAGGCCTGCTGGATCTTGGCGATCGTGGAGCCGAAGTCGGCCACATCCAGCGGGAAGAACTCCGTGGCCACGGTTTGGCCTCCGCCTTGCTTGGTGTAGTACTGGATCCACTTGGCGGTGATATGGCCATAGTTGTAATCGGCTGCGATGATGTAGACCTTCTTGCCCCATTGCTTCTGCGCGCGGCCGATGATGGGTTCCATCACCTGTGCTGGCGTGGTGCCGGTGATCACGATGTTGCGATCGCAAACCCCGCCCTCGTACAGCACGTTATAGAAATACAGGGTGTTGGCACGTCGGAATGTCTGGCGCACCGCCTCACGCGAGGCAGAGGTAATGCCACCGTGCACGACATCCGCCTTGTCTTTGCGCGCCAACTGCTGGGCATAGCGCGTGTAAAGTGCAATATCCGATTGTGTGTCGTACTGAATGGCCTCGATCTGGCGGCCAAGCAGTCCGCCAGCCGCGTTGATCTCGTCGACCGCCAGCGTGGTCGCCATGACCATCGGCTTGCCGTAGATGTCGAGGTTGCCCGAGTTATCCAGTACTGAGCCGAGCTTGATGGGACCCGCGGCAAACGCGCGGCTCGTGGGTAGGGCCGCCAACGCCAGGCCAGCGCCTGCCGAAAGCAGTACATCGCGACGTGAGATCGTCATGTGGGTCTCCTGGTGAGTAATGGTTCAGATGAGAGCGGTCGCGAACCGCGATCCCTTTCCTTGTGATGACATCACATCAACCGGTGTGCATCCGGCCAATGGCGAATAAGGACACTGAAAGACAACAGGCGATTTGCATCAGCCTTCGCCGCCGGGCGACCTGGCACTAGGTTTGGTGCCACTGGCAGACGCCGGAGAACCCAAGCCGCCCGCGTGGCCCGGCACGGTTGCGGCGGAGAAGTCGACACCAATGGAGTCTCCGATACTGCGTAGCGCAGGCAGCTGCAAGGCCATGCCCAGAATGCTGTCCATCACCTGATTCACCGGCGGGCGATCACCGCCGCCAGCGCCGTCGCCCGCCGAGCCCCCGGGCGCCGTCGAATGACCAAATCCGTTGATCTGGTGAATACGAATGCTGTCGATCTTCTCGGCCGGCTTGATCAGCTGGCCCACGATATCCGGCAACTTGTCCAGCCGGTATTGCTCGAGCTTCATGTGAACGAGCTCGCCGCTACGCGCGTTCTCGGCCTCGATCTGAGCGCGCATGCCTTCGGATTCCGCCAGCAGGCGCAGCCGCTCGGCCTCGCCGCGCATACGCACCGCTTCGGTTTCCGCCTTCGCCTGCTTTAGGAGGACCTCGGCATCCGATGCCGCGTTCGAGCGTGCCACCTCACCCGCTTCCTCCACGCGCTTGAGTGCGATCTCCAGAGAACGAGCGGCAACCACTCTTTCGCGCTCCGTCTGCACATGTTCCTTGGCCAGTACGATCTGCGTACGCGCGGTCTCCGCCTCGGCAAGCGCCTTCGCTTCCTCGGCCTGCTTGCCCGCCAGGGTGATGGCGCTCTCCACCTTGCGAATCTCGCTGTTGAGTTGCGCCTCGATCTCGATGCGGCGCAGCTCACGCTGCTTCTCCACCTCGGCCAGACGCGTCTCGCGCTCGCGTTTGATGCGCGCCTGCTCTGATGCCACCATGGCATTCTCTCGGGCCTGTGCGGTCTCGGCGTCGCTGGCGGCCTTGACCTTCTCGATCTCGAGCTGCTGCGCGATCTGCTCGGACTCCTCCTCGCGGCTCAGACTCAGGCGCTGCTTGGTGGCTTCGAGGCGGGTACGACGCACCGAAATGTCGGCATCGGCCTCGATCTCCGCGCGCTTTTTCTTATTGACCGCGATGATCTCGGCCAGGCGCCGCATACCGACCGCATTGAAGGCATTGTTCTCATCCAGCGAACCGAACGGTGTCTGATCCAGATGGGTCAGTGAGACCGAACTCAGCAACAAGCCGTTGCTTGCCAGGTCTTCGCGCAACAAGCCGGATACCTGCTCGATGAATTCAGCGCGCCTCTCGTGCAATGTATCCATCGTACTGGCCGCCGCCACCGCCTGAATGGCGTTCACAAAACGGCCTTCGAGCAGGTTGCGAATGGCATCCGGGTTCAACGCCTTGGCGCCAATGGCCTGCGCGGCGGTGGCCACACCGGATTCATTCGGCTGCACCCGCACGTAGAACTCCAACTCGACATCGACCCGCATCCGGTCTTCGGTGATCAGCGAGTCATTACCGATTCTGCGCACATCGACACGAATCGTGCGCATGTTGACTTCCTCTACCTTATGGAGGAAGGGCACTGCAAGACAGCCGCCGGAGAGAATGATCTGCTGGCCGCCATAGCCGGTGCGGATCAGCGCGACATCGCGCGAAGACTTTCGGTAAAAGCGGTTCAGAAACGCAATCACCAACGCGGCCACGATGATGGCAACGATGATGCCGAACAGCGTCGTCAGGAACGCCATGCTCGATCTCCTCTGGCTTTTCTTGTTGCGCCGCAGAGTATTGAGATCGACAGGCCGACGTGTCAAGCACGCCGGTCATGAAGTGGAATTCCATGGGGCCGGTGCTCTGCTGCGGTGCAGCGTGCACCGTCGGCGTGCAGTCTTGAATCCCGTGTTGAGCGTGTTCCGAGCATGCAGCCCGCGGTTATGCTCGAACACATGCCTGCTCCACCGCTTCGCGCCATGAGCGCGCGTGATCCATGCTCGCCGCGCACCGCGGTGAGACTCGCTCAGCGACCACATACCGCCAGCAAGACTTCACCCTCGGCAGCATTCAGCGCACCGAGCATCAGCGGTCCGAGGGTTGCATGAACCCACGGCGGTGTCGGCGGCGCTCGCACTGGCAACTGGCGCTGGCGCCATGAGTTGAGTTAGCCTGTCAGGCACCATGCAGCTGATCCTGCCCGAGACCGATATGCGCGGTACCGTCGAGTGCGCCGTCGTGGTACAGCGTGCGGCCGGTTCGACGACCCGCTTTCCGGCCATGCCGCGTGCCATGCTGACCCTCGCATCGGCAACTGGCGGCGCCGCTGCAGTCAGCTTCCATTCCATGACCACGCGCGCGACCACCCATGTGCACGTGGCGCCTGTGCGCGCGCTGGGCCTGGTGTTGCCGCCCGACACGGCCGCGCGCGTCATGGGCATGAGCACCGGGGCGCTGGCCGACATCACCCTGCCATGGACCGAGATGATCGGGCCCGCCGAGGCGACGCGCCTGGACGGCGCCCTGCATTGCGCTGGCACCGATGCGGCGCGGCTGCAAGCGCTGCAGTCCAGCCTGCGGCGGGTTTTGGCGAGCGGATGCGAGCGAACACAACTGGCGCGGGCCGAGATGTTGCAGCATTTGTGCCGGGCAGTCGGCCGAGACGGCGTGCAGGCCGCCACTGCCCTCGGGCTGGGCGAGCGCCAGCTCGAGCGTCGTTGCCGCGCTTTGCTTGGCATGACACCGAAGCAGATGCACCGCATCACGCGATGGCACGTCCTGTTGAGCGGCGCGTTACGTCGGCAGCGGGTGCCGGATGCCGACACGGCCTTGGCGGCGGGCTTCTATGACCAGTCGCACGTGGCCCGGGAGTCTCACCGGCTGAGCGGTGCGACGTTGCGCGAGATGCTGCAGCAGGCGCATGCCGAAGGCGTCTGGTGGCCGCTGGCAACGCAACGACTGTTGGCTGGCGGGCCTGGTTGACTCAGCGCCGAGACGGCCCGCTGCGCCACCACAGGTAGAGCGGGAGGGTAAAGGCGAGTCCGACGCCGAAGGTCAACGGTAGCACCCACCAGCGGCGTGGTCCTGCCGCGGTGTCCAGCGCCACGCCGAAGCAAAACGCCAGGGCCGCCAGGTACACGTCGATCGTGATCGCCGTGGTCAGCGGGTTCGCGAAGGCGGCGCCAAAGAATGCTCCTGGCGCCAGGCTGCCGCCGGCGCCCAGGTAAGCTAGGTTGAACCACCATGGCGCGACGAGCCCGGCCAACGCCAGGAGCAGGAGCAGCGTACGGACAGGTGCAGAGGTAGTCGTGTTCATGCGCGAAGACTACGTTCCCCGCGGCTGCGTGAATAGGAAAAACCCGTCCTTCAAACTTGATCCTGAAGGGGCCGGCGTTGCCCGAGGATACGGCGCCGCCGCACTGGGCTGGGGGCTGGTCTGCGTGCTGCTTCGCAGCTCGCAGGCCGCAGATGTTGTGATGTCGGTGCTCATTGCGTCACTGGCATTCAATGGCGCCGAGGTTCTTTTGCAGGTGCCGGTTGCGCTTTCAGGCATTGCCTCACCGATGATCTGGGTGACGATCGCAGGGCATGCGCTGTTGGCGGTACTGAGTCTGGCCGGGTTGGTGACTGCCCGGACCCGACGTCGGCTGGCATGAAAACTCTGCGTTTCTCATGAGTGTCACGCCCTTGCACGTTCCGCCGGAACACGTTCCAGCGCTGCTGACCGATAGGGAGTGATTTCCTCGACGACCCGGCGACATATCTGACCCGTTTTCCGAGCTGGTGGGGCCGACCTCGCACGCCCTGCCCATCCCATTCGTCGGGGATAGCGCAGGGCGAACGAGTCGATATACTGCCGCCGACCCAACTCGATTCGGGGAACACCATGCGACAAGCGCAAACGCACTGCGCGCACGGCGCGCAGCCCACACGACGCAACGCGATCATCACGTTTGCGGCTGCGGCCGCGACCATCTGGACGCTGGTTGCCTCGTCGCCGGTTGAAGCGGCGGCGTGTAAGGACGTCAAACTGAGTTTCAACAACCACTCAGGCGCAACCATCAAGGTCCGCAATGCCCGCTTCACCGGCAACCGCGGCACGTGGACAGAGGATTTCGCGAACTTGAAGATCGCGCCCGGCGCCGCGCGCAGCACCGGGGGCCGACGAATGAACAAGCTCGACGTCGGCCACCCGCCCGCGCAGGTGGAGATCGCTTTCGACATTTGGATGGGCAAGCCCACGCGCTGGGTCAGCCGCTGCGGGCTCCTGCTCTTTGCGACCGGCGTGAACGGGCAGCCCGGACCGAACGCCTGCAGCGACGGCCGAACCTACGAACTGCACATCAGCGGGAATGACAACTGTCGGTCGAACTGACTTGCCCGGTATCTTCGGAGCAAGCCGGCCTCTATAGGCAAACAGCTGCATCAGGGCAGCAGGATCGACGACAAGGCATACATCGGCGCAGCCAGCGGATAGGAAATGACCGGGACTTTCATCGCACCAATGAACGGCCGAAACGACAGTCACCTCATATAAACACCCCCTTCATCCCACCGGCCGGATAACGCGTGCCCGCCACCGCATCGGCCGGAAACGCGGCCGTCAGCGCTGCAAGCTCCTCTGCCGACAATGTGACGGCCGCCGCGCCCATGTTCTCTTCCACGCGCTCGACGCGCTTGGTGCCTGGGATGACGACAAGGTCTTCGCCTTGCGCCAGCAACCACGCAATGGCCAGCTGCCCGGGTGTGCACCCCTTGCTCCTGGCCATGTCGGTCAGCGGCGCCAACAGTGCGAGGTTGCGCTCGAGGTTGCCCTCATGAAAGCGCGGATGATCCTTGCGGCGATCACCGGCGACATCGTCGGCGCCGTGCACGGTGCCGGTGAGCAGGCTGCGGCCCAGCGGTGCGTAGGCCACGAAGGAAATGCCCAACTCGCGGGTGGTACGCAGGGTTTCTTCCGCGGGTTCGCGGTACAGCAGTGAGTATTCGGTCTGCAATGCCGCCAGCGGGTGTACCGCATGGGCGCGACGGATGGTGGCGGGGCTGGCTTCGCACAGGCCGATGGCGCGCACCTTGCCGGCCTGCACCAGTTCCTTCATGGCGCCGACGGTGTCTTCGATCGGCACATTAGGGTCGATCCGGTGGACATAGTAGAGATCGATGACGTCGGTCTGCAGGCGCTTCAGGCTCGCGTCACAGGCGGCGTGCACATACTCCGGGCGGCCGTCCACGCCCTGGCTGCCATCTTCACGGCGAACCTGGCCAAACTTGGATGCCAGCACGATCTGGTCGCGCTTGCCTTGCAAGGCCTTGGCGAGGAGGGTTTCGTTGTGGCCCCAGCCGTACATGTCTGCCGAATCGAGGAAGTTGGCGCCCAGGTCGATGGCACGGTGGATGACGTTGATGCCGTTCTGGTCGTCGCTGGCGCCGTAGACGCCGGAGAGTGACATCAGGCCAAGGCCGATGCCATGGATACTGATGCCGGAAGCACCCAGGGTGCGTTGATGTCTGGTGTCTGCCATGGTGGTCTCTTGGTGTCGGTGGTTTGCAGGGCGCGTGCGCGCGGGCGTTCTTACAGGTGTCTGCGCGTCACGGCTGGAAGCCGGCGGCGCGTCGGGTGGCTGCTTTCTCTGGTGAGGCCAGGATGTCAATCAGGGTCTGCACGGCATCACCGTGGGTGCTGGTGGCGGATTGGGCGGCGGTGTAGACGGTGGCGAGATCGAGTCCGGGGGGCAGATCGCCCACATAGCTCACGCCGTCGGTGTTGAGGATTTCGGTCATCTGGGTGCAGCCGATGGGCTGGCCATCTGTGGCGCGTGCCATCGCAGCCATCGCGGTCTGGCCGTTGGGAAAGGCCTTTAGGCGGGCCTGCACGGTCTCGAAGATACCGAGCTTGCGCAGCACGCCGGCGAAATGGATACCGGCGGTGGATTTTTCGTAGTCGGGTATGTAGATCGCATCGGCACCGAGCAACGCGGCTTTGAGGGCATCAGGGCGGCTGACATCGGGTGCGCTCTGGCCGTTGCGTACAGCGAGCCCCGTGACCACTTTGCCCAGCGGCCGAATGCCGGTTTCGACAATGCATTGACGTTGCAGCAACTGGTCGATGAGTTTCTGACTGAGGATGATGATATCCACCGGTTCGCCGGCAACGATGCGATCGAACATGCCGCCCACGGCGCCGAAGTCACCTTCGATGCCAAGACCGGTGGCCTTCGTGAAGTCGGCTGTCACGGCAGTGACGAGTCCGTTGGCGGCACCTCCGCTGAGGATCTTGATGGTGTTCATGCGGATTCCTTGTTGTGTGCTTGCGGGCGTCAGTGGTTGAGTGCGGCCTTGACGAGGGCATCGTGGGTGATGGGCAGGTCGGGCACATGCACGCCGATGGCATCGTGCACCGCGTTACCGATGGCAGCGGCCATCGGGCCCTGGGCGCCCTCGGCGCAACCCAGTGGCGGCTGGTCGGGCCGGTTGATCAACACGACATCGATGGCGGGCACATCGCTGAAGGTAAGGATGGGATAGTCCAGCCAGTTCTCGCTGGCGACGGCCGGCCCGTCGAAGCGAATCGCCTCCTGGGTGGTCCAGCTCAGCGACTGCAACATGCCGCCTTCGGTCTGATTGATGACGCCATCGGGGTTGATGATTTCGCCGCCATCCAGCACGGCGATGGCATGAGTGATGCGCACGCGCTCCTGCACAAGGGCGCGCACCCAGATGGCGCAGTAGGCGGCGGTGTTCTTGTAGCGGGCAAAACCGATGCCGCAGCCGACTCCTTCACTATGTGGCAGCGCTTGCCAGCGCTCGATCTCGCGGCGCAAGGTCTGCAATACCTCGATCGCGCGTTCGTCCTGCAGGTGGCGCAGGCGGTAGTCGAAGGGGTCTTCGCCCGCCTGGGCGGCGAGGCGGTCCATCAGGGTTTCGATGGCATACACATTCATGTAGGCGCCCAGGCCGCGCAGCGACGAGGTGCGATACGGCAGGTCATGCACGATGCGCTTTTGCACACGCACATGGTCCATGACATAGAGCGGGCTGGCATTGCGGTCGGCGCCGCCGCCGTTTTCGGGCGGAATATCATTGGAGCGGCTGGGCAACATGGGCTCGGCGAGAAACGCTGCCGCGCGCAGGTTCGGCGAGCCGTTGCGTCCGGGGCGATTGCCATGCGGTGCGCTGTTGACCATGACATCCATCGCGAGCAGCCGGTGATCGGTATCGACGACCGCATCGATGCGGGTGACCATGCCGGGGCCCAATGGCGAGCAACGAAACTCATCGGCACGGCTCCACACCACCTTGACCGGGCGGCCCGGCACGGTGCGTGCCAGCAGGGCGGCATCCAGCGCGACATCGTCGGCGCCGTTGTGACCATAGCATCCTGCGCCCGGCAGATGAATCACGTCGATGTCGGTGGCCGGAATCTTGAGCACCATGGCGATCGCATCACGCAAGGGATATGGCCCCTGCGCATGAGACCAAAGTTGCAGACGCTTGTCCTGCCAAAGCGCGACGGCGGCTGACGGGCCGATCGATCCGTGGCTGAGGTAGGGTCGGGACACCTTATGGTGGATTCTCTCGCCACTTACCTGGCTGACATCACCGGCTTCATGAATCGGCGTGGTGTCTTCCTGCGAAGCGGCGATCGCGGCGACCGCATCGGGAATGTCTGCGGCCGGCACGTTCCACCGGACATTGGCATGGGCCCAGTCGCAGGCAAGGTTGGCATGATGGGTGCTGCGCGCCACCACACCGATCACGCTGCCGTCGCGCAGCACCGCCTCGACACCGGGCCGCTCGCGCAGGGCCTGTTCATCGAAGGCATTGAGGCTGGCGCCCAGGCACGGCGGATGCACCACCCGGCCGTGCAGCATGTCGGGCAGCATCAGGTCATGCACGAACGGTGCGCCCATGAGCCGGTCGCGCAGATCGATGCGCGCCACCGACCGCCCCGTGATATGTCGCTCGGCCGCAGGTTTGGGCGCGGCATGTGCCTCTACCAGATCGTCTTCGCTGATGGCATCGGCCAGGCTCCAGAGGCTCAACGAGGTGGTCTTGCCATCGCGAAGGATCTCGCCGTCGTGCAGGCTCAGGACGGTGCTCGGGCAGTCGAGCATGGCGGCGGCCCGGGCCAGCACCAGGTGACGGGCTGCGGAGGCGGCCCAGCGAATCGACATACCACCCTGGGCAATGGACAGGCTGCTGGAGGTGAACCCTTCGTTGGGTGTGAGGCGGGTATCACCACTGCTGATATCGACCAGCGCTATCGGGACATCGAGTTCGTCGGCGGCAATCTGCAGCAGGGCGGTCAGGTTGCCCTGTCCCAGTTCGACCCGACCGGTCAGCACCTGGACCCGGCCCTCGGGTTGCAGGCGAATCCAGTCGCGCACTCTGGGTGCCTGCGTGAGAGGGGCGGGCGCCTTCATGACTCGGCTCCTTCGGTGGCCAGCCAGGGCTCGAGGGCGCGCAACATGCGCGACTGCGCGCCGCAACGGCACAGGTGTTGATCGAGCGCCGCATGCAGTTCGGCGCGGCTGGGCCGGGGATGTTCGTCGAGCAGGGCCTTGACGCGTACCGCGATGCCAGAGACGCAATAGCCGCATTGCGCTGCCTGCTGGGCGAGCAGTGCCTGCAGCACCGGGTGTGCGGTCTCGTCCTGGCCGAGGCTCTCGGCGGTCTGGACATCGGCGCCGGCCACACCGGCCAGGCTGAGATCACAGGCGGTGACGGCCCGGCCGTTGACGATCACGGTGCAGGCACCGCAAGTGCCCGAGCCGCAGCCGAAACGGCTGCGTGCCAGCCCGAGGGTGTCGCGTACAAAATTCAACAAGGAGACATTGTCCTGCTCGGCCGGCGCCGAGACCGGGCGTCCGTTGACGGTGAACTCGATGGCATCGCTCATGGCTGATGGGCCTCCGCCCGGGGATGGCTGGATGAGGTGGTGGCTGCAGCGGCGGGCTGCGCCGGGGCGTCTGACAAGGTATCGAAAGTGGCCATGAAATGGGCCTCGGTCAGCGCGCAGGCCCGGTCGGCATCGCGTGCCAGCACCGCCTGTGCGATCTCGTGATGCTCACCACCGGTGAAGCGTCCGCTGTGCATGGACGAGCGGCGGTAGCGCTCGCACATGTCCTGCAGGTTCTGCCGGGTGATGAGCAGCCAGCGTGACTGGCAGGCGCCCACCATGGCGAGATGAAATTCGGCATTCATGCGCTCCCATGCGTCGGTGGCGCCGTGGCCTTGCTCGAGTTGGGCGTCGGCCTTGGCCATCAGGTAGCTGGCCGCCACGACCCTGGCCTCCCAGGCGCTGTCGCCCAGCTCGATGGAGCGCCGCAAGGCGACCTTCTCGATTTCGATACGGGCGAAATTCAGATCGGCGAAGTCGGCGAGATCGAGCGGGGCCACGCTAAAGCCGCGGTTCTCCTGCGCCAGCACCAGGCGTTCGATGCTGAGTTTTTGCAGGGCCTCGCGAATGGGCGTGGGGCCGATGCCGTAGATGGCCTTGAGTTTTTCTATGCGCAGCCGTTCGCCGGGCTTGCGCTCGCCGCGGATGATGTCCGCGCGTAGTGAGCGGTAGGCCTGTTCGGTCAGGGTCTCCGCACCGCCGGTGCGGCTTGGATCATCGTTCTGGTTCAGCGCCATGCGTTGGGAGTCCAGGGCCGGGCGAGCACATATCGGGTGGCGACCGGTCAGCCGGTTGACAAGCTCGCAGCGGGGCTACGCGGACAGATTGACTTTTGAAAACTGCCGTGTGAGATTACTGATAATTCCCTATTTTGTCGATAAAAACAGAGACTCCCTATGAATCCTGTCGCCGGGTCGGTCTGTGGCAATTTCTTGCGCCATCAGCCATGAAGCTAGTCACCTTCGAGACGGGCGCTGGCGTGGCTGCGGGCTATCTTGATGGTGACCATCTGGTCGTCTGCGACGACGGTCCGGCCGCGGCCGATGCGCTGTTGAATCTCTGCGGGCAGGAGCCCGCTGCGGTGAGCGCCTGGTGTGCACAAGGATCGCGTCGGGTAGCCGTCGGCGAGGCCAGGCTGCTGGCGCCCATCCCCCGTCCGCTACGGGACATCTTCTGCGTTGGCAAGAACTATCACGAGCATGCGCGCGAGTTCCACGACAGCGGCTTTGACTCCAGCAGCCGCAGCGCGGTGCCCGAGCATCCGATCATCTTCACCAAGGCCACCACCAGTGTGGTCGGCCCGAACACGGCGGTGCGTGGCAGCCTGGATCCAACGCAATCGGTCGACTATGAAGGTGAGCTGGGCGTGGTGATCGGCCGGCGGGCGTTTCAGGTGAACAAGGCCCAGGCCATGCAGCATGTGTTCGGCTATGTGGTGATGAACGACGTCACCTCGCGTGAGCTGCAAAAGCGGCATGGCCAGTGGGTCATCGGCAAGGGCATCGATACCTTCTGCCCGATGGGTCCGTGGCTGGTGACGGCCGATGAAGTGCCTGACGTGGCGGCACTGAACCTGACCACCATCATCAACGGTGAAGTTCGTCAGCAGGCCAGTGTGGCCGACCTGATTTTCGACATCCCCACGCTGATCGAAACCCTCAGTGCCACCATGACCCTGCTGCCCGGCGACATCATCGCCACCGGCACGCCGGTGGGCGTGGGCATCGGCTTCAATCCGCCCAGGTATCTGCGTGCCGGTGACATCATGCGCGTGGAGATTTCCGGCCTGGGTGTGCTGGAAAACACTGTGGTCTGACACCCGCCCGGTGGCCGCCACATCTTGCCGTAACGCTATACCAAGCCAAGGAGACAACCATGTTGAAACGCAAATTTCTGGAGGCCGCTGCCCTGTCCTCGCTGACCCTGTGCGCCGCCTTCACTGTGCAGGCGGCCGAGGTCACCCTGAGCACGCAGACTGCGCTCCCCACCAAGCACGCGCTGTCCCGCAGCTACATTCAACATTTCGTGACCCCGCTCAATGCGCAGGGCAAGGGCGTTGTGCAGCTGAACCTGCTGGGCGGCCCGGAGGTCACGCCAGCGAATCGTGCGCCGCAGGCCATGCAGCGCGGCGTCATCGACGTGCTGTTCATTCCGGCTGCCTATGTGGCCGGTCTGGTGCCAGAAGCCCAGGCGATGATGCTGCAGACCCTTGGCATCGAAAAGGTGCGCTCCAGCGGTGCGGCCGACGCCTATAACAAGATCTTCGGCGAGCGGCTCAAGGCGCATCTGCTGGCCTGGTCCGAGACCGGCCCGGGTTCGGGCTACTACCTGTACACCAAGAAAGAGCCGGTCATGAAGGACGGTGTGGTGGATCTCACCGGCCTGAAGATGCGCACCACCGGCGCCTACCGCCCGATTCAGACAGCCCTTGGCGCCACCACGGTGGAGATTCCGTCGGGTGATGTGCCCACCGGCCTGGAGCGTGGCGTGATCGACGGCTTTGGCTGGCCAACCGTCGGCCTGAATTCCATCGGTCTGGCCAAGCACATCAGCTATCGCATCGAGCCGGCCTTCTACAACCTGGCCAATGTGGTGCTGATTGCGAAATCGAAATGGGACAGCCTGTCGCCCGAGGCGCAGAAGATCATGACCAAGGTCGCGGCCGAGTACGAACTGGCATCGGTGCAGGAGATGATTGCCCAGAACAAGACGGACATCGCCGCTGCCGATGCCGCCGGCGTGAAAGCGGTCACCATGACAGGCGATCAGGCGAAGAAGTACCTCAAGGTGGCCAATGATGCGATGTGGTCGGTGATTGAGAAGAAGGTGGGCGCCGAAGAGGTCAAGCGCCTGCGTGGCATGCTCAGTGACGACTGATCGACCGCCCACGAATCAACATCGCTAACGCTGGAGGCCAGAGGATGCTCGCAAGAAGATGGGCCGCGGGTCAGCTATGGGTGGTCAACGCCTTTGCCGTACTGGCGGGCCTGGTCATCATCGTGGGCATCGTGCTGGTCGTGGTCGATGTGGTGATGCGCGCGGCCGGGCTTCGGCCGCCGCATTTCACCGTGGCCTTTGTGGAGTACATCCTGCTCTACTTTGCGCTGTTATCGGCACCCTATCTGGTGCGGCACAAGGGGCATGTCCTCACCGACATGCTCGTGCAGCGACTGCCCACCGGGTTACGCCGTGTGCTGGAGAAGCTGGTATATCTGCTGTGCATTGCGATTGCGCTGGTCTTCATGAAGGTGGGCGCATCGCTGTTCATCGAGGCTATCGAGCTTGGCTACATGGACGAGCGCTCGGTGGATATTCCCTACGGCTTTCTCTATGCGCTGTTTCCCCCTTGCTTTCTGCTGATTGCGCTTGAGTTCGGCCGATATCTGCTCGGCGCCGACTCCCTCTACGAACGCGAGCTACAGCTCGACTCGGCCTGAGGCGGGACAGCACCATGGAATGGTATTTCGCCCTTGGCCTGTTGTTGTCCCTGGTGGTCGGCCTGATGATGGTCGGCGTTCCGGTGGCCTTCGCATTCATGGCCAGCAACCTGATCGGCGCCTGGATATTCATTGGGGGTTCGGCCTCCATGCTGCAGGTGGTGGACAACTCCACCTCGCTGATCACCCGCTTTCAGCTGGCGCCGGTGCCGTTCTTCATTCTGATGGGGTCGATCTTCTTCTACTCCGGTCTGGCGGTGCGGGTGTTCGATGCGCTGGACAAGCTGCTGGGCCGCGTGCCCGGACGACTCTGTTTCCTGACCGTGGCCGGTGGCACCGCGTTCTCCACGCTGACGGGTTCGAGCATGGCCAACACCGCCATGCTGGGTTCACTGATGGTGCCCGAGATGGAGCGCCGCGGTTACCACTGGAAGATGTCGCTCGGGCCCATTCTGGGCACCGGTGGCCTGGCGATGATCATTCCGCCGTCGACGCTGGGTGTCCTGCTGGCGTCGCTCGCCGAGATCGATGTCGGCCGATTCCTGATTGCCGGCATCCTGCCCGGGCTGGTACTGGCCCTGCTCTACACCGGCATGATCGGCCTGCAGATCTGGCGCAACCCCTCTTATGCGCCCAGCTACGAGACCGAGCGCCTGAACTTCTCGCAGGCGGTGGCTACGGTCATCGTCAACATCGTGCCAATGGGAGCGGTGGTGCTGATGGTGATCGGCCTGATCATCTTTGGCATTGCCACCCCCACCGAGTCGGCGGCCTTCGGTGTGCTGGGCGTGATGATCTTGGCGCTGGCGTTTCGCATGCTCACCTTCGAGACGGTTCGCGCCTCACTGATCTCGACCATCAAGGTGGGCGGGATGGTGTTCTTCATCATCCTGAACTCGAGCATCTTCAGCCAGCTGCTGGCCTATTCGGGAGCCAGTTCAGGGTTGCTGCAATACGCCACATCATTTGATGTTCCGGTGGCGGTGATGCTGTTGTTCATCTTCCTGTCGCTGTTGCTGATCGGCATGTTCATGGACCCGGTGTCGATGATGCTGATCACCGTGCCGATCTTCTTTCCGTTGATCAAGGCGCTGGGGGTGGACCCGCTCTGGTTCGGTCTTTTTATGCTGATGGCCCTGGAGATGAGCCAGACCACGCCGCCGTTCGGGCTGCTGTTGTTTGTCATGCTGGGCGTGGCGCCAAAAGGTACCAGCCTCAAGCAGGTGGCCGTGGCCGCCGCCCCCTTCCTGGTCTGCGATGCGGTGCTGGTTCTGCTGATTGCCGTGTTCCCGGCGCTGGTGCTTTTCCTGCCGGGAATCATGCGCTGACAGGCACTCGAGTCGGCCCCGCTTGCGAACAAACCCCTGCGGCTTTTCGTGACCGCAATCGTCACGGCGCAGGCAAAGAAACCCGTGCGCCAGGATGTCGCACTTCAGGTACGCCTCGAACTCGTCTGAGTACGAGGAGCGCGAAGCGGGGCGCGCGCTTGGGCGTCGCAGCCCGCCCCATCGTCGCGCGGAATTGCTCGAGCAAACCGAGGTGCGCTTGTGGCAATTTCATCGGGCGCTTGATTTCCCCTTCTCGCGTTCGATCACCAGGCGCTTTTCCGCGCCAGCGCGAAGGTTGTCAAGTTGCGCCAGAAAGCCTGACTTGTCGACCAGCGGGTGCGGCTCACCTGTTCTGCGTGCAGGGATCTTGCGCGCAGCCTCGGTCAACCCGGTACTGAACGGATGCGTGGTCAGGTGCACGGAGATTGGCGACTGTTCGGATCTCACCATTGACTCGATCCGATTCACGCTCGCGATATAGGCCTCGACCTGAGCCACGCTCTTGATCGCATTCAGCCCCAGGCCACCGACCGTAAACGCATGATAGGTCTGGTCGCCGTCGCGCACATCGAAAGCATAGGAGGCGGTGCCCATGGTGTGGCCAGGCGTTTCGTAGGCGGTGAAGGTGGTGTCGCCGACAGTGAACTGCTGACCGTCCTTGGCCACGGTGTCCACGCCGTCGAGAAAGGCCCATGGGCGACGACCTGTTTTCGAGGCGGCCGAGTCGGCGATGGCCTCATCCCAACCCTCCTGGCTCATCACAAACGGTGCCTTGGTCAGTGCCTTGATCTTTAACGCACCGCCCACATGGTCGAAATGGCCGTGCGTCATCAATACAAGCTTGATATCAGCGGGGTCGACGCCAACCTTGCGAATGTTCTCGATGAGCAGGTCGACGAACGGCTCATGCAAGGTGTCGATCAGCACTGGCCCGGCGGAGGTCTTGATAATCCAGGCGGACACCCAGCAGACGCCAACATAGTAGACATTGTCGAATGCCTGGTAGGGCTCCACCTTTTGGGCCTTGGGGTTGCCGAGCCAGCGGCCCAGCACGGGAGGCATCTTGCCAGTGCGCCCGAACTCTTGGAAGCGGGCCAGGATCTTGTCCGAGGGGCAGCCGTCCAGCTCGTTGGTGGCCTCGGTCGTTGCTTTGTCCTGCGCCTGGCTCGAGGTGGCGCCAAGACTTGTGGCGATAGCCAGCATGCCAACGGCCAGTCGCTTGCGAATCGATGTGCTCATGTTGTGCCTCCGGTTTTTTTTGGTCGTGGTTGGTACGGCGGATGGTTTTGGGATCTGAAGCTGATGTCACGCGGCAGAGGCGATCAACGATCTGGATCGCTTTGTCGGATCACTGTTGATTGCGGCTGCGGACCAGGTTGTCTTTGAGGAAATCCGGGACGCGCTCGTCAAAGCCCAATGCGACGCGGCGAACCTCGGCCGAGTCGGTGGGTGCATGACCCACGCCGAGCGCGGCGGCACGCGGCGGGTCGATCTCGACCACGGTGGCGGTCAGCATGCCCAGACCGGTAATTTCACATGACACCTCGTGGCCGGGGTCGATCGAACGCGAGTGGCATGGAGTGCCCATCAGGATGACATCGCCAGCTTCCAGCGTGATGTGGCGCGCGATGTCGGCGATGACGTAATGTGGTCCCCAGATCGTCTCCTCGCCGATTCGTGCTTCCTGCACCACCAGCCCATTCACCCGCGTGCGTAGTGTCTGTTCAAAGATGTTCACGCCGCGAACCAGGCCTGGCCCGATCGGCAGTAAGGTGTCCGCCCCTTTGACACGCAGCATCGAGCCTTGATCGGTGTCGCGGAAGTCTTGCAGACCCATGTCGAGCGCCGGGCAAAAGCCGGCCATGTAGTCCCAGGCCTCTTCCGGGGTCACATTGCGGCAGGTGCGCCCGATCACGACTGCATACTCGCCTTCGTAGTTCAGGTAGCGACAGTCTGCCGGTTTCGAGATCTGGCCTCGATGACCGTTCAGCGAACTGGGTGGCTTGGTGAAGTATGTGGGAGTTGCAGTGGGGCGGGGCTTGTTGCGCGTCTCCATACTGCGCGACTTGTACGAGATATGCACCGCAATGATCTTGGACGGTGACACAGGCGGCAGATGCGCGAGACCCTGCGGGTCAATCAGGCGTGAATCGTCCAGTCGCAACATGCCCTTGTCTTGGCCGCTCTCGACGACAGTGCCCCAGAAGGCACTGCCGCCCACCAGCACGCGGCGACGCTCGACTCTCGGCCCGCGAAGCACCTCGGGCAGCGCTTCAAAAGGAAACTCCATCGCCGTCATGGTCTCGACCCTGCCTGGTTCCGTGTCGGTGTGGAAGGCGCATTCGCATGCAGCGTCGAGCCCGTGGCCGGCTGCGAATGAGTGTCGAACCAAATATGGATGTTTCCGGTTCCGCGGGCATTCTCGTACTCGGAGACGGGTTCGCCGCGGAAACGGCAATCCGTCCCGCCCATCGCGCCAAGCATCTGCAGGTAGTGTGCGCCGAATGCCTCCCAGGTTCGCTTTCGAAACTCGTTGTCCCAGTCGGCGATCAATCGGTCATGCCGACCTTCACGCATCAGCTCGATCGCGAGTTTGTCGCTGCGCACATTCTCAGGGCTGGATACGTTGGACTCATGAAAGATGCGCGGGTTGTTCGGCGTCCAGTCGATTGGATTGAAGCGATGACTGAGCGCACCGGAGGCGAGCATCACGACTCTCAGATCGCTGCGTCGGATGGCTTCGCCGATGTGCTCTCCCGAGGTGAGGAAGGCTCGCCAATCGCAGTTCTGACAGGAACTCGCCGAGACCACCGGCACGCCCAGATGTTCGAGCTGCAGGTGCTTGATCAGATTCAGCGTGGCGTACTGGCGTGTCAGACCCGGGTTCGAGATCGCGCGGTTATAGCCGCCGCGCTCTCGTGAAACCGCTTCGACCGCCATAGCGAAGCCGGGGTGACCTGGATAGTCATAGTGCACGCCGTGCAGGTACCAGGGCATCTCGTCGGATACATAGCTACCTTGGAAGTGTGTCCCAGCATCGATCAGGTGATAGCCAGTGGTGAACCAGTGCGAGTCAAAGATCAGGATCAGCTCCGGTTCGGCTGCTTCGATCCGCTCGCGCAGGCGGGCATACCCGGCAATCAGGCTGGAGTCGGTTCCGGCGCCTTGAAGCACACGAAACTCCTCGCACTGCATCAGCCCGGGATGATGCGAAACGATGGCTGCGCCAACGATGGTTCCCATGCAATACTCCCCTTGAGAGGTGCGTTCAGCGTTGGCTGAAACTCGCCGTAAATGGTTTACTGGGCACGACAACGTCTTTGATGTCGCAAAAGAAGTCGAAGCTCCAGTTGCCTCCTTCGCGCCCAATGCCGCTGCGCTTGATGCCGCCAAAAGGCGCTGCCAGGTCGCGGATGCCAAAGCTGTTGATCCAGATGAATCCGGTGCGTACACGGTGCGCGATCGCAACCGCATGTGACTGCTCGCCATAGCAGACGCCGCCGAGCCCATAGTCGGTACCGTTGGCCAAGGCGAGCACTTCATCGTCATCGGCGAAGGTTTGTAGCGTCAGGACCGGACCGAACACTTCGTTCTGCACGATTTCGTCATCCTGGCGAACATTCGTGATCAAGGTGGGTTCAACGAACTGATCACCAAACGGATGGCGTCGCCCGCCCCACAGGACATCGGCGCCACCAGCACGCGCCCGCTCGATGAAGCCCAGCACGCGCTCCACTTGGCGTGGATGAATGATTGGCCCGACTTCCGTTGCCGGCTCACGCGGATCACCGACAACCAAAGCTTGTACCCGGCTGCGCATGGCGGTGAGAAATTGCTCGGCGACACGCTCGTGCACAAGGAGTCGGGTGCCAGCGAGGCAGACCTGCCCGGCATTCCGATACATCAACGCTGCGGTGGCCGCAGCGGCGTCGATGTCGGCGTCGTCAAGCACGATGAACGGGCTCTTGCCGCCGAGTTCGAGGCTGCAGGGAACCAGGTTGGCCGCCGCCGCTGTCGCGATCGTGCGTGCCGTGCCAACGCTGCCGGTGAACGAGATGCGGGCGATACGGGGGTCTCCCACGAGCGGAGCGCCCGCGCCCACGCCGGTACCTTGGACGACATTCAGGACCCCTGGCGGCAGACCAGCGGCGTGTGCCGCATCGGCCAGCAGCGAGCAGGTCAGTGGCGCCCATTCGGGCGGCTTGAGCACGCAGGTGTTGCCGGCCGCCAGGGCCGGGCCCAGCTTCCAGGTGGACAACATGAGGGGGGCGTTCCAGGGGGTGATCACAACGACCACGCCCGCTGGATCGTGGCGCACGTCGTGATGCGCCTGCTCGGTATCGATGGATGCTTCCTGCAGGCCCAGCGCAAGTTCGGCAAACCAGCGGATGTTCTGCATTGCGCGCGGCACCACACCATGGCGCATGCGCGACAGCAGGACGCCGGCGTCGTGCGATTCGAGTACACAGAAGGCTTCGGCGCGCCTGCCGATCTCGTCCGCAAAGCGATCGAGGTAGGGTTTTCGCTCGGCGGCGCTCAACGCAGCCCAGGCCGGGAACGCCCGCTCGGCTGCGGTGATCGCGGCAGCTGCATCGGCCGCGTTGCCCGCTGCAATATGCCCGATCAGAGATTGGTCGATCGGGCAACGGACTTCGATCGAATCCTGCGGCGAGCATCGAACGCCATCGATGTAATGTTCGGCCGAGACCGCAATGCCGGCGATCTCGATCTTTGGATGAGTCAAGGGCTTGTCTCCGACGATATCCGGGAGTGGGCTGGCGACTTACGTCGAGGGCTGCGACCACTCCTGAGCCGGGTTCGGCCAGGAGATCAGTCTGGAAGGCCCGCGACTTGCGCGCGTCGCTCCGGTGTTTCGCCGGGGCGACCTTACGAGCGATCAAAGTCTGTCGGCAAACCAAATGAAAGACAATCGATCAATTCTGGAAGATTAATAAGCAAAAGCGGATAATTACCGCATGGCATTTTCTCGCGTCACCATTCGTCAGATCGAGGCCTTCCTGGCCGTCGCCGAGCAAGGGAGTTTCGTGCGTGCTGCACGTCGCCTGGGCCTGTCTTCATCGGCGGTCAGCCAGTTGGTGTCGGAGCTCGAGTCGGTGCTGGGATTTCGAGTGTTCGATCGCAGTACGCGCCGGGTGGAACTTTCGGGTGCGGGGCGAACCTATCGGGCTTCGGCGCAAGCCGTCCTGCGTCAGTTGCAGCGCGCTGAATCGGTCGCCGCTGATGTTCGCCAGCGAGCGGCGGGTGTCGTCCGAGTTGCTGCCCCACAGGTTTTGGCGAGCATGTTCGTACCGGCCGCGATGCGCGCATATCGCGATGAGATGCCGCGCGTGGTTCTGCGCGTGATCGACACGCCAGTTGAGTCGCTGGTGGAAGCGGTTGCGCAGGCAGACGTCGACATTGCGATCGGGCCCGACTGCCGGCACGGCGAAGATGTCATCAGTCTGCCCGTGTTGGACACGCCGTGGGTTCTCTGGTGTTCGCCGGAGCATCCGTTCGCGCGACACCGAACGGTTCGGTGGGCACAACTAAAAGACATTGAACTGGTGGCAGCCGGGCGTGATCATGAACGCAGCGTCGAGCAAATGCATGCGGGTCTGCCCGATGATCAGCGAATTACGCCGATCGATATCGTCGACAACCTGACGACTGCCTTTGGAATTGCCGCCATGAATTTGTCCGCCACGCTCGCCCCAGAGTACGTCGGTGTTCTGGCAGAGAGATTCGGGCTCATGAAGCGGCGGGTGGTCGACCCCGAGGTGATCCGGCGGGTCTGCATATTCTTTTCGCGGGATCGGGCCATGACACCGGCCGCCGAGGGTTTCAGTGAGTTTCTTGCAAAGTGGCTGCCTTCGCGGGTATCGCAGAGGAAGCGAAAGGCCGTTGGCCGATCGTAGATGACATCGATTCAATGGCCTGAGCTTTGAGCTACGGCGCAACTTACCGCGCCGGTGTGCGGCGTGGCATCGCCAACCTACCGTGGTTCGAACTGACCCGTTGAAGCCTGTCCAACTTATGGGAGGCAGTTCAAACCAGCGGCGCTTCACCATTCCTGAAGTGCCACCCGTCGCAGGGCCGCAATCGCCGAGGCGCAGCCCCTCGAGCGGGCGACTAGATCGCGAGAAGGGAATTGATGGCCGACTTGTTGTAAGGCTGAATCGCCGCCAGCGCCGCAGCGTGATTCTCGTGCGCAGCGTAGCGCTTCATCGCGTCGGCATCATCGAATTCCATGGTTACCGCATACCGACGAGCCTTCACGTTCGGATTGATGTTCGGGCCACCAACGAAGTTCCGCACCCCGGGAATCTGGCGAAGCAAATCCGCGCAGTCGGCGAAAGCCTGATCCACGGCGGCTCGATCAGCCGCGTCGTCGGCGTCGAATATGACCATCCATCGCAATGCCATCACATTCCTCCTTGGTGGATGTCGGTGACTCCGACGTCGTCATCCCGATAATCACCCTGTACCGCTATTGTTGCGAACGGCCTGCTGAGCCAGGACCATAGAGACTCAGGTGATGCGGAACACCTCGAACTCCACACCGTCACTGACGGACCGGCCCCGTCCTGCGAAGAGCGTCTGATTGACCCACTGGTAGCGTTCGTCTCCGGCCTCCAGGCGCGGCGTTATGCGGAAGTACTGATCTTCGAAGCGTGTTTCTCCGGATGATTGCGAGGCTGCCTGGAATCGCTCGGTGCGCTCGATCAGGCCGCCATACGAGACGTAAATAACGGCACCGTCATCGGTTTCAAACTGCGCACGAACGTCGAGTCGTGCGTAACCGTCCGCGCCGATAAGCAACCAATCGGCGCCTGCGCCGACCACTTTGCCATTGAGTCGCTGCCCCCGAATTGTTCCGCCGGTTGCGCTGGCTACGACTCGAGTGCCATACGGGCCCGGGCCGACAATGCGCCGTTCGAGTTGCACCCGCTGCGTGTATTCGTAGACTAGTTCCATCTTCCTGTCCCCATTGTCCAATCGCAATCAGCGCGACCGAGACATTCACCGGAAAACCGCGTGGCGAATGTCGATTGGTGCAAACAAGGGGAGGAGGCCTGCCTAAGAGGCTGACCTTTGGGTAGATCGAGGTTACTTCGTGATCAGGAGGGTGGCAAGACAAGAACTGAGGACAACGGACCAATCGCAGAGCGCAACATGTTCGCACCGCATTCTCTCGGCAATCGAAGAGACTGCGCGCCTTCAGCACGGGGCATGGCCCCGGTCGGCCGCATCCATCGCCCGTCGTGGCGCGCGAGTGGCATTGGGACGCTCATCAGCCAGGAAGACGACAGGCGTCACGGCGGGATCGGTCCGCGAATACAGCGACAAGTCGACTCATTGGCGCAGCCTTTCGGCCGAGATCGCATGGGATGTATTCACTGCCTGCGACCTACCCTTGCCCGATGCCCCTTGCCCGCATTCTCAGCCGTGCCCTTGTCGGTATCGACTCGCCGCTCGTCGAGGTCGAGGTGCACCTGGCCAACGGCCTCCCGGCCTTTCACATCGTCGGCCTGCCCGAAGCGGCCGTACGCGAGAGCCGCGAGCGGGTGCGCGCCGCGTTGCAACACGGTGGCTATGACTTTCCCAATCGCCGGCTGACCGTCAATCTGGCGCCCGCCGATCTTCCCAAGGACTCGGGTCGCTTTGACTTGCCGATCGCGATCGGCGTGCTCGTCGCCAGCGGCCAGATACCCGCTGAACGCACGGCCGGGCGAGTCTTCGTCGGCGAGCTTTCGCTCAGTGGCGAACTGCGTCCGATCCGTGGTGCGCTGGCGATGGCACTGGCCATGGCGCGAGAGGCGGGCCAGGGTGGCCGGCGGACCGCTGCATCGGATCCTGCTTGCGGCAATGACGGGAATGCGGATCCCGTCAGCGCCGAGGTCGCCGATGCCCTTGCGCCTGGACCTGCCGAAGCCGAAGCCGCTGCCGCTGCCGCTGCCGCTGCCGACGCCGACGCCGACGCCGACGCTGATGCCGATGTCGATGTCGATGTCGATGTCGATGCATCCAATCCTGCACTGGTCGGGCCTGACGATCCCGCACATCTCGCGACCGGTGCCTCGCAGACACTCGTGCTGCCGGCCGGCAATACACCGGAGGTCGCCCTGGTACCCGGCCTGACGAGCGCGCCGGCGGCAACCTTCGAGCAGGTTTGTCAGGATCTGCGTGGCGATGTGCGGCTTGCGGAAACCGATGCTCGCCAGGGCTCCGTTGGTGGCGACGAGAGCATGCTGCCGATCATCGAAGACATGGCCGATGTGCGCGGTCAGCCGCTTGCCCGGCGCGCGCTGGAGATCGCCGCCGCCGGCGGTCATTCGCTGCTGTTGGTCGGGCCGCCAGGTTCGGGCAAATCGATGCTCGCGCAACGACTGCCCGGCATACTCCCGCCGCTTTCGGACGGCGAGGCCCTGGAAACCGGTGCGATCGCCAGCCTCGCCGGCCACTTCGATCCGTCATCCTGGCGTCGGCGACCGTTTCGCGCACCGCATCACACCGCCTCGACCGTGGCCCTGATCGGCGGCGGCTCGCGCCCGAGGCCGGGCGAGATCAGTCTGGCTCACCATGGTGTGCTGTTCCTGGATGAGTTACCAGAGTTCGGCTCACGCACACTGGAGAGCCTGCGCGAACCATTGGAGACCGGCGCGGTACACATCGCACGCGCCAATCACCGGCTCTCACTGCCCGCCTCGTTCCAGCTGGTGGCCGCGATGAATCCCTGCCCCTGTGGCTACCTCGGCGAAGCGCGTTGCCGATGCACGCCCAACCTGGTCTCGCGCTATCAGAGGCGGCTCTCCGGGCCCCTGCTCGACCGGCTCGACATGCATCTGTGGGTGGCGCCGGTGTCGGCGCAAGCCATGGTCGGCCCGGCGCAAGGTGAGACCAGTGTCACGATCGCCGGTCGCGTACTTCGCGCCCGTCAGCGCCAGCTGGATCGTCAGGGTTGCCTCAATGCCCGCCTGCCACCCAGGTGGATCGACGTCCATTGTGCGATCGACGCCGGCGCCTATGCGCTGCTGATTCGCTCGGCGGGGTCGATGCAGTGGTCGGGGCGGGTTCTGCACCGGTTGATCCGCGTGGCACGAACAATCGCGGATCTTGCCGGTAAGGACCGGATCGACTCACCGATAGTGGCCGAGGCGATCGGCCTGCGGCGCGCGCTGATGAAGTCTGCGCTTGCCGCCTGATCAGTGCACCGGCGGGAGCTGCCACACGCCGAGCGTCGCGAAGTTTGGCGTGCTGGCGTGCTGGCGTGCTGGCGTGCTGGCGTGCTGGCGTGCTGGCGTGCTGGCGTGCTGGCGACCCGGCGACCCGGCGACCCGGCGACCTGGCAACCTCGCAACCTGGCAACCTGGCAACCTGGCAACCTGGCATCGAAGATGCGCCTGGCCGCCGGTGTCAGTGCCCGGGTAGCGTCGTGGCCGACGTCAGCAAGGCGGTGGCCAGGAACACCGCGACGAATCCCGCCGCCTCGATGCGAAGCACAGTCCGAAACGCATGCGCCGCCCGGGGCTTGCCGGCGCCGAGCGCGGGAACCATGCACAGCTTGTTGAGCGCGCCCAGGCCCAGCACCGCGCCAACCAGAATCAGCTTGACCAGCAACATGCGCCCGTAGTCGGTGTCGAACAGGCGTGCTGGATCACCGAGCAGCCGCCAGGCGATGGCCACACCGATGATCATCAGGCCGGGAACGAACCAGAGCGCCTGACGCCCGAAGCGTTCGGCGATGCGCGCGGCATCGGCATGCCCATGCGCGCGCCCGGCCAGCGCATGGAGCGGCCGGATGGCGCCGAACCAGAAGGCCACGCCAAGCAGATGACCGGCGACGAGCACGGCTGACCAGCCACCGGGATCATCCAGCGAATGCCCCGTGCGCGCAAATGACACAGCCACCCCGAGCGCGCCGATGATCACGAGCGGCGTGCGCAGCCTTTCGACGAACACCGACACAATGACCAGGGCAAGACCGAGCATACGCAGCCCGGTAGCCGTGCCAAGTGATTCACCGGCAACGATACCCAGCCATTCGGGATCGAGCATGCCCGCGATGCCGTCATCGAGCAGCTTGCCGGCGGTGATCGAGATCAGTGACAGGCTGGCCAGCGCGCCGACGAGCGCGGCGCCTGTCACCGTGGCACGCATCGGCCCGAGCAGATGACGATCGCCAGCCGGCAGCGCCAGTTGGAAGATCGCCGAACCCAGCGCGAACAGGCTGCCCAGGTAGACCAGCCAGCGCGCGCCAGCCTCCAGCAAGACCCAGCCATCGAGCCCCCACTCCACGGCTCAGGGTGCCTGCACCGAGAAGTGAAAGGTGCCGGACATCGCATGCCCGTCGGCGCCGAGCGCACGCCAGCGAACCTCGTAATTGCCCGATCCGGGCACGCTCACCGGCAGCGCGAGCTCCTTCACTTTGTCGCGGCTCGGGATCTCGAGCGCCTGCGCCTTGCCGTCGGCCCCCACCAGCTCCACCCTGACCACGCGGGCAGGCCGCGCGAAACGCAACGTGAGCTCGGCGGGCGGCTCGCTCAGCCGCGCACCATCGGCAGGCGTGGAGCCACTCATCGGCGAGTGCGCCCAGGCCAGCGGTATCCAGGCGGCGATCAGGGCCGCTGCCATCTGGTGTCGATTCACGTTGTTACCTCCTGCCCCGATGGTAGAGCGTTGTACTCCAGCCGGGGAATCTCCCCTCTTCGATGCGCATTGATCGCTCACACCTGGCGACGATGCTCAGCCCCGCGCATTGGTCAACGGCGGGAATACCTCAGGTGCCGAGATCCGCCCATTGTTCCCATGGCACACTTGCTCATCCCGCCAGAGAGTTGGCCGCCGGGGCCATGATCCGACCATGACACCGCGCCCGTCTGGCCAATCACTTGCGCCGGCGCGTAGCGCCCGGACGGAGATCTCGCCAGATGACCCAGAACCGTAACGACCCAGCCTCCCTGCCGCTTGCCGGCATCAAGATCGTGGAGCTGCATGCGATCGGCCCGGTGCCGTTCGCGGGCATGACGCTGCGCATGCTCGGCGCCGAGGTGATCCGCGTCAGCCCGCCGGCGGACCCGGGGCTCGGAGTCAACATGGATTCACGCTTTGACCTCCTCAACGCCGGCAAGACACCCAGACATCTCGATTTGAAGAACGCTGAGGGTCAGGAGGCCGTGCATCAGCTGCTGGCCGATGCCGATGTGCTGCTCGAGGGCTTCCGGCCCGGTGTGCTGGAGCGGCTCGGTCTGGGCCCGGAGGTGCTGCGCGAGCGCCATCCGCGACTGGTGCTGGGCCGGCTCTCCGGCTGGGGCACCGAAGGGGTCTTGGCGCCGCGCGCCGGCCATGACATCAACTACCTGAGCCTCTGTGGCGCGCTGCACGCGATCGGCGATGCCGACAAGCCCGGCATCCCGCTGAACCTGGTGGCCGATTTCGGCGGCGGCGCGATGCACCTGCTGCTGGGCGTACTCGCCAAGCTGATCCAGCGCGGGATCAGCGGCCGCGGCGGTGTGGCCGAAACCAGCATCGAGGCGGGCACGATCGGCCTGACACCCCTGTTCTACGGGTTGATGGCGGCCGGCCGCTGGAGCACCGATCGCGCCAGCAACATTCTCGATGGTGGTGCCCCGTACTACCGCGTGTATCGCACCGCGGATGACCGCCACATGGCAGTCGGCGCCATCGAGCCGAAGTTCTTTCTGGAGCTGCTCAGGCTCACCGGGCTCGAGGGCAAATTCGATCCCAAACGCCAGAATGACCGCAACGCCTGGCCCGAACTGGGTGAGCTTCTGGCACAGGCGTTTGCCACCCGCACACGCGACGAATGGGCCGCCGATGCGATCAAGGTCGACGCCTGCACGACACCGGTACTCGATTTCATCGAAGCCACCCGCGATCCGCACAATCAGGCCAATGGCTGGTACACCACTGATCCGTTCCCGCGCCCGGTCGAGGTGATCCGGTTCTCTTGATCGCCCGCGGTCGCGAGCGCCGCGCCCCAGGCTCTCGCGCCGGCTCAGGCGCTCCCAGCCGGTTTCGGCGGGCCGACGCGGAACATGATCAACCAGGCCACGCCCACGAGTTCCAGGCCGATCCAGATGCGCAGCGCATAGCGGTAGGCCAGGACCTCGGTGGCGGCGAAGGTGCCGCACCAGTCGATCAGCACACCGAACAGCCATTGCACGAGGAACACGCCGCCGAACAGGAACAGGTTGTAGGCGGTGAGCGCGCGGCCGGTCATGGACTCCGGAAAGCTCAGGCAGACATGGCTCTGCAGCAGCGTGAACGGTGTGGAGATCAGCGCATAGATCAGCCAGATCGCCACGCCCACCAGCGCTGCCTGATTCGCACTGAGCCAGACATGCAGGCCGATGATCGCGAGCGACGAGAAGATGCACATCTGCACGATCGTGATGCCGCGCGCGGTCAGCCAGCGCACGCAGCCGCCCAGTACCAGGAATGACAGCATCAGCACCAGGTTCAACGCGAACAAGGCCTGACCGGCCGCGGCCGGGGACATCGCCAGCACCTGGGTGAGCCAGGGCCCGGCCCACAGACTCTGGAAGGCGACGAAGCTCGCATGCAGGGTGAGCACCAGCGGGGCGAAGCGCCAGAAATACGGGTTGCCATAAAAGCGCAGATAGCCGGCAAAGCCGGCACCGCCCGCACCGGCCTTGGCCCGCGCCGAATCCGGCTCGTGGCGCGGCAGAAAAAGAAAGATCGCAGTGCTGGCCAGCAGCAGGCCGATGCCGGTACCGATGAACAGGCCGCGCCAACCGACGATGGGCAGCAACAGACGGCTTGGCGCGGTGGCCAGCAGCGCCCCGACCGAGCCGACCACCAGCATCATTGCCAGCAGTTGCTGCTGACGATCGGGTGCATACCAGAAGCGAAACACCCGCAGCGAAGACATCAATGCGCCGGCCAGCCCGGCGCCGATCATCGCGCGGCCGACCCACAACCAGCTGGCATCGGGCGCCTGCGAAAACACGAATGAACCGGCCGCCGCCACGAGTAACAGCGAGGCATTGGTGCGCCGCGTGCCGAAACGATCGAGGCAGACACCGAGCGGCAGCTGCATCGACGCAAAGGCCAGGAAGTAGGCACTGGAGAGCGAGCCGAGTTCGGCATTGCTGAGCCCGAATTCGGCCACCAGTTCGGGCGCGATCGCCGCGTTGATCGCGCGCAGAGCATACGAGAGCAGATAGGCGCCCGCCAGACAGGAAAACACCCGCCAGGCGGCCGCGCTCGGCAGGGGTCCGCGACCGCTGGCATCGAGCGTCGCAGATTGACCGGTGATCTCTGAAGCCATGATCAGGCGCCTTTGTCCGGCAATGCAGTCAGCCGGATCGCATCGAAGAACATCTGCGCGGCCTCGTCATCGATGCGTTCACCGATGATCACGAACTGATGGGCCTGGGTGGGCAGTGAGGCGAATACCGCCCGCATGGCCACGGAGCGACCATCGACCATGCCTTCGGCATCCACCCGGCGCGCCTTGATCGTGAGCCGGCTGCCATCATGCTGCGAAACCGCGGTCAGGGCGACTGGGCGCTCGCGCGGCTTGTCGGCGCCGATGTTGCGCAGCATGCCGCGCACCATCGCGTCCAGAACGGCTTCATGGCCGGGCGCAGCCGCATCGGCCATGCGTGCGCGCAGATCCACCCAGGCAGCGGTGAAGATCTGCTCACCCGCGCGCGCGCCGATCATCTGCATCGGCAGCTTGTGCTCGCCCAGCAGGATCTCGCGTTGCATCTGCGAGGGGCGCGCTGGCAGCAGAATCACCACCGGGATTTCGCTCGGGCGCAGCTCGCGCCAGTCGAAGGTCGGTGAACAGGCGCCGAGCATCGCCACCGCGAGCGACGCGACCAGCGCATGACGCAGACCGCGTGCGATAGAAGCCCGCGCGTATCGGAATCCAGAGATCATCGGAGATCGGCTGTGCTAGATTGAGTTGAGTCAGGCGATGGATGCAGTGGGCAAGCCGCCCAGGGGCCTTTACCCGGAACTGTCGGCCAGACTCTATGGGGCCCGCGGCATGCGCGATGAATGCCGACTGCCCGGCGCCCAAACTCATGGAGGCCATCATGCTATATGAATTCAAATCGCGTGCCACCGGATCGGTCGTCATGACCGAGGATGTGGGCAACCAGGTCATGAAGGCGCTCGGCCGCGAGCCCGCCGCGCGCGGCGTGATCACGGTCGAGCAGATTCCCGGCGCCATCGCCGCGCTCCAGGCCGCCGGCCGCAACCAGCCGGCGACACCGGCCTCCGGTGACGGCGACCAGGACGACGAAGACGCCGACATGGTCGCCTTCTCGGCCCGGGTGCTGCCCCTGATCGAAATGCTGGGCGAGGCCCGCAAGGCCGGTAAGGATGTCACCTGGGGCGTCTGATGCCCTGACCGGTTCCTGAACACCGGCCGCATGTCACGCTTGCTGCGGCCCCTTTGACGCGTGGGTCGGCCCGGCAACTCAACCACCCGATACCCATCCGGGCCTGTCTTCGCGATCCTTCATGTCCGTTCTCGAGCCGTACACCCAGCCCCCGACCACCCTGGCCCGCTTTTTCGGTGATCTCAATCCGACCGCCCTGGCCAATGCACTGATCGGCTTCATCTTCGCCGCCACCGGGCCGGTGGCGATCATTCTCACTGTGGGCACCCGGGGCGGGCTCGATCAGACTCAGTTAGCCTCGTGGGTCTTTGGGTCGTTCTTCATCAACGGCTTGTTGTCGATCTTCGCGTGCTGGCGCTACCGGATGCCGCTGGTGTTTTTCTGGACCATCCCCGGCACGGTGTTGGTGGGCCCCGCCCTCACCCACCTGAGCTTTCCGGAGGTGGTCGGCGCATTCCATGCCACCGGCCTGCTGATGCTGTTGCTCGGCCTCAGTGGCTGGGTCAGGCGCACGATGTCGGCGGTGCCGATGCCGATCGTCATGGGCATGGTCGCCGGCGTGTTCCTGCAGTTCGGCATCGACTGGATCCTGTCGCTGCGCGATGACCTCGCGATGGCCGGGCCGATGACCGCCGCCTTCGTTGTGCTGAGCGCGATCCCGGCATTGGGCCGGCGCATGCCCCCTCTGATCGGCGCGTTGATCGTCGGCGCTGTTCTGATCTCCCTCGGCGCAACGGCCGGGTCGGTGACGCCGACCGGCAACTGGTTCGGCGGGCCTCAACCCGTGCTGCCGGCTTTCTCGTGGCAGGCCATGCTGGAGCTCGTGGTGCCCTTGGCAATCACGGTGCTGGTGGTGCAGAACGGCCAGGGTGTGGCTGTGCTGCATGCCGCCGGCCATCAGGCGCCGATCAACCGGATCACCCTCGCCTGCGGGCTGTGGTCGATGCTCACCGCGGTGGTCGGCACCTCGTCCACCTGCCTGACCGGGCCCACAAATGCGCTGATCTCCAGCTCCGGACGACGCGAATCGCACTATGCCGCCGGTGTCGTGGTCGGTCTGCTGGCGCTGGCCTTCGGCCTGTTTTCCCCGGCATTCACGCACATTCTGCTGGCCACCCCGCCGGCATTCATCGCCACCCTCGCCGGCCTGGCCATGCTGCGCGTCCTGCAGGCGGCCTTTGGTGGCGCATTCGGCGAGAACTTCCGCCTGGGCGCACTGATCAGCTTTCTGATCACGGTCTCGGCGGTTAGCATCTGGAACATCGGTGCGCCGTTCTGGGGGCTGGTCTTCGGCTTCCTGGTTTCCTGGACACTGGAACGTGGCGACTTCGCCTCGGCTCGTGCGCGCAGCAATCCTGACACCGACACTTAGAGTTGAACATGATCGACCCCTATGACCTGTTCGTCATCGGCGCCGGCTCGGGCGGCGTGCGCGCCGCGCGCATCGCTGCCGGACATGGCGCACGCGTGGCCATTGCAGAAGACTATCGCTACGGCGGCACCTGCGTGATCCGTGGCTGCGTGCCCAAGAAGCTGCTGGTGCTTGCCAGCCGCCTGCGCGATGAATTCGACCGTGCACCAGCCTACGGCTGGCACCTTGGAGAAACCCGGTTCGACTGGCCGCGGCTGCGTGCGGCCAAGGAGCAGGAGATCTCGCGCCTCGAGGGCATCTACCGGCGCAACCTAGAGAATGCCGGTGTCACCTTGTTCGGAGACCGCGCGGCGCTCGAATCGGCAGACACCGTCATCCTGCAATCGAGCGGCGAACGGGTGCGCGCGAAGCGCATCCTGATCGCCACCGGTGGCTGGCCGTACAAACCCGATATCCCTGGTGCCGATCTCGCGATCACCTCGAACGAGATCTTCGATCTGGCCGAGCTGCCGCACTCGATCATCATCGAGGGCGGTGGCTATATCGGTGTGGAATTCGCCTGCATGCTGCAACGCATGGGCGTGGCCGTGACCCTGCTCTATCGTGGCGAGAAGATCCTGCGCGGCTTCGATGATGATCTGCGCGATCATGTGAGCGAGGCCATGGCCGCAGCGGGAATCACGATACGGCTCGGCTGCCAGGTCAGCGCGATCGACGGCCAGCACGGCGCGCTGGATGTCCGCTGCGACGATGGCAGCGTGCTGCACGCCGGCCAGGTCATGCTGGCAACAGGCCGGCGCCCGAACACCCGCGGCATCGGGCTGGAGAAGGTCGGTGTGCAATGCGATGCCCTGGGGGCGATCCGGGTCACGCCGGATTCACGCACGAACATCGATGGCATCTGGGCCGTGGGTGATGTCACCAACCGCCTGGCGCTCACCCCGATCGCCATCCGTGAAGGTCATGCGTTCGCCGACACTGTGTTTGGCAAGCACGCCTGGGTTTGCGACCATCTCGATGTGCCGGCCGCCGTATTCGCCACCCCCGAGATCGGCACGGTCGGCCTGAGCGAACAACAGGCGCGCGAGCGTGGTCACCAGATCTCGATCTTCCGGTCACGCTTTCGGCCGATGACCAACGTGCTCTGCGAAACCCCCGAACGCATCCTCATGAAGTTGGTGGTCGATCGCGCCGACGACCGGGTCCTCGGCGTTCATGTCTGCGGCCCGGACGCGGCCGAGATCGTGCAGATGGCCGCGATCGCGCTCAAGATGAAGGCGACCAAGGCACAGTTCGATCAGACCGTGGCGCTCCATCCGTCGGCCGCCGAAGAGCTGGTGACCATGCGCGAACCGGTCGCCTGACACAGGGCGGCGGGACGCGGCCCGATGGCGATGGCCGCGAGGCGAATCCGATGTGGCGCCGGGCGCTTCAGTCGAACACGGTTGACGGCAGGGCACTACGCAATTCGTCAACCGTCTTTCCAGAGCGTGCCGCGTAATCTTTCAACTGGCCTTCACCGATGCGGCCGACATTGAAATAGGCCGCCTTCGGATGGGCCAGATAAAAGCCCGAGACACTCGCGGCTGGCATCATCGCCAGTGATTCGGTCAGGCGCATGCCGATCGATTCGCAATCGAGCACCTCGAACAACTCCCGCTTGATCGAATGCTCGGGGCAAGCCGGGTATCCGGGCGCCGGCCGGATACCCTGGTAGGCCTCACGAATCAGCTCCTCGTTACTCAGCGATTCGTCCGGCGCATAGCCCCAGAATTCCTTTCGGATCCGTTCGTGCATGCGCTCGGCGAAGGCCTCGGCGAGGCGGTCGGCCACCGCCTTGACCATGATCGCCGAGTAGTCGTCGAGCAGACGCTCGAACTCGGCCGCCTTGTCGTCGACGCCGATCCCGGCGGTGACCGCGAACATCCCGATGTAATCCTCGAGCATCGAGGGTTTGCCATCGATCGCGCGCGGTGCGACATAGTCGGCCAGGCAGCGGTTGGGAATGCCATCGCGCTTTTCGGTCTGCTGGCGAAGGTTATGCCAGACCATGGCCACGTCGGTGCGCGATTCATCGCGATAGATCTCGATGTCGTCGTCGTTGATGCTGTTGGCCGGCAGCAATGCGATCACCGCATTGGCCTTGATCCAGCGCCCAGCAATGATGCGCTCTAGCATGGCCTTGCCATCGCTGAATACACGCCGGGCCGATTCGCCGACGGTATCGTCCTCGAGGATCGCCGGATAGGAGCCGTGCAGATCCCAGGTCTGGAAGAACGGCTGCCAATCGATATAGCGGGCGATCTCTGCCAGATCATAGTTGCGGAATTCGCGCCGCCCGATGAAGCGCGGTTTGGGCAGCTGCACCGGCACCATCGGATGCGGCCCCTCACCGGGGCGGTCATCGGCTGCCACCCGCCAGTCGACAGGGGTGCGATTGGCCCGTGCCTCGGCCAGGGAGATCAGCTTCGGCCCCTTTTTGCCGGCATGCTGCGCGCGCACCCTGTCATAGTCACGCTGCACCTCGAGCACGAAGCCCTGGCGCGATTCAGGTGAGATCAGCTGCTGCGCCACCGGCACCGAGCGCGAGGCATCCACGACATGAATCACCGGCCCGGAGTAATGCGGTGCGATCTTCACGGCCGTGTGCACGCGCGAGGTGGTGGCGCCACCGATCAGCAGCGGCGTGCCACGCTCACGGAACCAGGGATCGCGTTCCATCTCGCGCGCCACATGGCTCATCTCCTCGAGCGAGGGCGTGATCAGGCCCGACAGGCCAATGATGTCCGCCCGCTCTTCCTTGGCCCTGGCCAGGATCTCGGTGGCCGGCACCATCACACCCATGTTGACGACATCGAAATTGTTGCACTGGAGCACGACCGTGACGATGTTCTTGCCGATGTCATGCACATCGCCCTTGACCGTGGCCATGACGATCTTGCCCTTGGCCGCGACATCGCCGCCGGCAGCTGCGATCTGCGCCTTCTCGGCCTCGATGTAGGGCACCAGATGCGCGACCGCCTGCTTCATGACGCGCGCCGACTTCACCACCTGGGGCAGAAACATCTTGCCCGCGCCAAACAGATCGCCCACCAGATTCATGCCGTCCATCAGCGGGCCTTCGATGACCTCGATCGGCCTCCCGCCACGGCCGGCGATCTGCTGCCAGGCCTCTTCGGTGTCTTCGTCGACGAACTGCGTGATACCGTGAATCAATGCATGCGTAAGCCGCTCGGCCACCGGACGCGGCGCATCCTCGGTGCCACGCCATTCCAGCGAATCCTGCTTGCGCGCGGCGCCGCCCTTGAGCGTGGCCGCGAATTCGATCATCCGCTCGGTGGCGCTCTTGTCGCGCTCGGGTGAATCGGCGGGTAGATCCGCCGGCAAGGTGGGGGGCCGATTGAGAACGATGTCTTCGACACGTGCGCGCAGTTCGGCATCGAGCTCGTCATACACGCCGATCATGCCGGCATTGACGATGCCCATGGTCAGGCCGGCGCGAATCGCGTGATACAGAAATACCGTGTGAATCGCCTCGCGGGCCGGCTCATTGCCCCGGAAACTGAACGATACGTTCGAGACCCCGCCCGAGATCTTCGCGTGCGGCAGATGCGTGCGAATCCATCGGGTTGCGTCGATGAAATCGACCGCATAGTTGTCATGTTCGTCGATGCCGGTGGCGATCGCGAAGATGTTCGGATCGAAGATGATGTCTTCGGCCGCCAGACCCACCTGCTCGGTCAGCAGGCGATAGGCACGCGCGCAGATCTCGGTCTTGCGCGCGAGTGTGTCGGCCTGCCCGCTCTCGTCGAATGCCATCACCACGACGGCCGCGCCATAGCGACGGCACAGCCGCGCCTGCTCGAGAAAGGCGGCCTCACCCTCCTTGAGCGAGATCGAGTTCACGATCGCCTTGCCCTGTACGCACTTCAAGCCGGCCTCGATCACCGACCACTTGGAGCTGTCGATCATGATCGGCACGCGCGCGATGTCGGGCTCGGAGGCGATCAGATTCAGGAAGCGCGTCATCGCCGCGGCCGAGTCGAGCATCGCCTCGTCCATGTTGATATCGATGATCTGTGCGCCGTTCTCCACCTGCTGGCGCGCAACCTCCAGTGCCTCGTCGTATTTCTCACCGAGGATCAGACGCGCGAACGCCTTCGAGCCGGTGACGTTCGTGCGCTCGCCGACATTCACGAACAGCGAGTCAGCATCGATGTTGAACGGCTCCAGGCCTGCCAGGCGCATCACGCCCGGGCTCGGCTCACGCGGCACGCGCGGCGCCAGCCCTTCAAGCGCGGCAGAGATCGCCGCGATGTGCTCGGGCGTGGTGCCGCAGCAGCCGCCGGCCAGATTGACGAAACCCGCCTGCGCGAACTCGCGCAGCAGCGACGAGGTGACCTGCGGTGTTTCGTCGAAGCCGGTCTCGGACATCGGATTGGGCAGACCGGCGTTCGGATAGACGCACACGAAGGTGTCGGCGAGCCGCGATAACTCTTCGATGTAAGGGCGCATCAGTGCCGCCCCGAGCGCGCAGTTCAGGCCGATGCTGATCGGGCGCGCATGGCGCACCGAATTCCAGAATGCCTCGACCGTCTGGCCGGAGAGAATCCGCCCCGATGCATCCGTGACCGTGCCGGAGATCATCACCGGCAACGGCTCCTGCCCTTCGATCAGGCGCGCGCTGTTGACCTCATCGATCGCGAACAATGCCGCCTTGGCATTGAGGGTGTCGAAAATGGTCTCGACCAGGAACAGGTCGATACCCCCCTCGACCAGCGCAACGGCCTGCTCATGATAGGCCGCGCGCAACTCGTCGAAGCTGATGTTGCGCGCGGCCGGATCATTGACGTCCGGGGAGATCGACGCGGTTTTCGGTTGCGGGCCCAGCGCGCCCGCGACATAGCGCGGCCGCTCGCCCGTCGAGAACCTGTCGCAGGCCTCTCGCGCCAGACGCGCCGACGCACGATTCATCTCGGCCGCCATGTGCGCCAGACCATAGTCGGCCTGCGCAACGGTCGTGGCTCCGAAGGTGTTGGTCTCGATGATGTCGGCGCCCGCCGCCAGATAGCCTTCGTGAATCTCGCGGATCACATCGGGCCGGGTGAGCGAGAGCAACTCGTTGTTGCCCTTGAGGTCACTGCCGTGATCGGCGAAGCGCTGGCCGCGGTAATCGGTCTCGCCCAGGCCGTAGCGTTGGATCATGGTGCCCATGGCACCGTCCAACAACATGATGCGCTGGGCCAGCGTGGCGCGCAGGCGGCGCGCCAGCGCGCTCTCGGAGAGCGCCCCGGCTGCCGAGGGGATGGAGGTATAGGTCATTGATTCATCTTAACAAAACGGGCCCCTGCGGCGACACCGGCCGTCTGCACTAAGCACCGGCTCGGCGGATGCGGGAGACTCTTGATCGCGCGACGACGCACCGACGTGTCATCGGCCGGGGCCGGGGCCCACCGGCTTTGCCCATTGCGAGCGGGCAAGCCCGCCAAATGCGCCCCGGCGCGCGGCGCCTGACAGGGGGGCGCAAACGAAACCGGGCCGGCACGCCCGAAGCCAACTTCCCCGCCAGGCAACACGACAGCCTGCTAAAGTCCGAGCCTCAGAATTGCACTGGAGACCCTCTCATGCCGAACCTCGCATTCGATGCGCCCTCCATTGTCGTCGTTCCGGTCGATGATGGCTCAGGCTTTCCCGTACGGCGCGTCTACTGCGTCGGCCGCAATTATGTGGAACATGCCAAGGAGATGGGCTTCACCGGCCGTGAACCGCCGTTCTTCTTTCTGAAGCCGGCCGACGCGGTCATGGTCGTGCCTGCCGGCCAGACCGGCGAGATGCCCTATCCGCCCGGCACCGCCGATCTTCACCACGAAATCGAGCTGGTTGTCGGTATCGGGCAGGGCGGTGCGAATATCAAGGCGGCCGATGCCCGCAAACACGTTTTCGGCTATGCGGTCGGCCTGGACATGACCCGGCGCGATCTGCAAGGCGAGGCCAAGAAGCTCGGCCGCCCCTGGGAGATCGGCAAGGCCTTTGACCTCTCCGGCCCGATCGGACCGATGGTGCGCGCCGCCAACGCCGGCGCCATCGACACCGCACCAATCACCCTGAAGGTCAATGGACAGACACGCCAGCAGGCAACTATCGCCGAACTGATCTGGAACATCGACGAGATCATCGAGCATCTGAGCAATTTCTGGACGCTCGCCCCTGGGGACCTGATCTACACCGGAACGCCGGCAGGCGTCGCCGCGGTCGGCCGCGGTGACCGGCTCGAGGGCGCAGTGGGTGGCGTCGGCGAGCTTTCCATCGTCATCAAGTAACGGCTGATCGGATCATGAGTGAGTTTCTCGCCCCCACCGAGGGGCTGCATCGCTGGGTGGTCGAGTTGTTCGATGCCGCCGGCTCCAATCCCACGGAGGCCAGGCTCGCGGCCGATCATCTGGTCGGGGCCAATCTGGCCGGGCATGACTCCCACGGTGTGGGCATGGTGCCCCGCTATGTCAATTCACTGCTCACCGGCGATCTGGTGCTGAACCAGAGTATCGCGGTCGCGCATGATGTCGGCAGCATGCTGATCGTGGACGGCCAGCGCGGCCTGGGCCAGTCGGTCGCCTACCAGGCGATGGAGAAAGGCATCGAGCGGGCGCGCGAGTCCGGGCTGGCGCTGGTCGGCCTGCGCAATGCGCATCACATCGGCCGCGTGGGCCACTGGGCCGAGCAGGCGATCGGCGCCGGCCTGGCGTCGATCATGTTCACCAGCGCCATGGGCCACGCGTTCCTGGTGGCCCCGCACGGCGGCGCCAAGGCGCGCTTTCTGACCAATCCGTTCACAGTCGGCGTGCCCCGACGCGATGGCGAGCCCCTGGTGCTCGATTTCGCCACCAGCGCGATCGCGCACGGGAAGGCACGGGTGGCCTACAACAAGGGCGTGGACCTGCCGCCCGGTTCGGCGATCGACGCAGAGGGAGAGCCCACCAACGATGCGCGTGTGATGTTCGATGAGCCCATGGGCGCACTGCGCACCTTTGCCGGTCACAAAGGCTATGCGCTGGCCATGATCGTCGAACTGCTCGGCGCGGCGCTGACCGGCGGCGACACGATGCGGCCGGACACCATGCCCAAGGGATGGGGCGTGTACAACCATCTGCTGGCGATTCTGTTCGATCCGGACAAACTCGGCACCCGCGATCGCTTCGAAGCCGAGACCTCCGCGTTCATCGACTGGGTGCAGTCGGCCGAACCGAATTCCATCGGTCGCGAACTCGGTGGCATCCTGATTCCCGGTGACCCGGAACGACGCACGCGCGCTGCCCGCGCCGAGCAGATCCCGATCGACGCCGGCACCATGGCGCAGCTCGACCAGGCTGCGGCCCAGATTGCGCAGGCGCGCGATGGGCGCGGCCCTGGCGCATTGTCGCCAGCCTGCCGCAAAATCTCCTGACCGGCCGCGGCCCTCTCTTTGACCCTATTCGCGGAGAACCTTCATGACTCAACAACACCCCTTTCAACCCCTGCGCAGGCTCGCCCTGGCAGCAACCGTTGCACTGGGTGCCGCCCATATGCCGATGGCGGTGGCCGCCGACGCGCCTCTGAAGGCGGCCTGGGTGTATGTCGGCCCGGTCGGTGACGGCGGCTGGACTTTCGCCCACGACAATGGCCGCAAAACCGCGGTGGCCGCCCTGGGTGCCAGGCTCGAGACCACCTATGTCGAGAGCGTGCCGGAAAATGCCGATGCGGAGCGCGTCATCCGCGATCTCGCCAGCCAGGGTAACAAGCTGATCTTCGGCACCACCTTCGGCTACATGCTGCCGATGTACAAGCTTTCGCGCGAATTCCCGGATGTGCGCTTCGAGCACGCCACCGGCTACCGCACCGCGGCCAACATGCGCACCTATGACTCGCGCACCTATCAGGGGGCCTACATGGCCGGTGTGATCGCCGGCGCAATGACCAAGACCAACACCCTGGGCGTGGTCGGCTCGATCTCGATCCCCGAGGTGTTGCGCAATATCAATGCGTTCACCATGGGCGCGCGCAGCGTCAATCCGAAGGCGCAAACCAAGGTGGTCTGGGTCGACAAGTGGTTCGATCCGCCGCGCGAGGCCGAAGCTGCCCAGGCCCTGATCGATCAGGGCGCCGACGTGCTGTTCCAGAACACCGATTCATCGGCGGTGTTGCAAACTGCCGAGAAGGCCGGCAAGTATGCGTTTGGCTGGGATAGCGACATGTCCCACTACGGGCCCAAGGCCCATTTGGCATCGGCGGTCATCAACTGGGGGCCGTATTACACCAAGGCGGTCAACGACGTCGTGAATGGCACCTGGAAAACCGGCTCGGCATGGTGGGGTGTGGCCGAGGGCGCAATCGACATCGTCTCGATCTCCGATGTGGTCCCGGGGCCCACGCGCGAGCAGGTGGCCAAGGTGAAGCAAGGTCTGGCCGATGGCAGCTTCAAGATCTGGCGTGGCCCGATCACGGACAACACCGGCAAGACCGTCATCGCCGACGGCCAGGTCGCCGACGATCGCTTCCTGGGTGGCATGAACTTCTATGTGAAGGGTGTCGAGGGCAAGCCGCCCAGCGGCAACTGACAGGCGCACCGAACCGGGCGCGCGATTGCGCCCGGCCCGAAAAGCGCGGACAGTGTCCGCGTTTTTTTATCGCGTGTGCTGCTTGATCAGGGTACGCGCACCATCGATCAGCTGCTGGCCGTCGAAGCCGAGCGCCTTCATCTCGTTCAGCCAGGCCTTCTGCACAGCACGCGCGGCGGTACGCAAACGCTCGTACTCGGCCAGCGACATCGGCCGGATGGTGTCGTTGGACAGCGAGTCGCGCGCCGCCTGATCCAGGGCCTGCATGTGTGTGGCGAACCAGATCGAGGTCCCGGCATCGGCAGCATCATCGATCAGAGCACGAAGATCGGCGGGCAGCGCCTCATAGGCGGCCGGATTCATCGCGATCATATAGACACGGGTGGCCAACGCCGCCTGGTCTGCATCGGATTCGATGTGCAGCATCGGGGCCTTTCCGACGGCTGCCTGCCGAGCCATTGCCGGCAGAACCGCAAAGGGTAGCGCGAACGCCTGCACATCTGCCGTCCCGGCATCGCGCGGCGACAGGATCTCCTTTTGCACGCCGCCGACAACGCTCTGCTCACGCACACCACCGGGCGGCGGGTCCTTGGGTTGCGGACGCGGCACGGCGGACGCATCCGCCGGGTCGAGCCGGGGCGCACCGCCATTGGCGCGGGTGCCCGCCGGGGTTCCCGGCCCGCCGTTGAGACTAGCGGCCGATTCACCCGGTCTTACCGACGACACGCGCAGGCCGCCCGTCTCGTGGTTGCTCTGAGCGGCGGCTTTGGGACTGGGTGCTGGGCAGGAAAGGCCGGCGAAAAGATGTCGCAGCGGCCGGGAGCCGGTCAGCAGCGGGCGCGCGCAAAGCGGGTCGGCCGCCTCCCGCCAGGTGGCCGGCAGGTGCAACTGCGCCGGGCCCTGGACATGCATGGCCAACACGCGGACATCCTTCAGTTCATCGGGTGCGTACACATGCATGTACTCCCAGAGCGCCCGCGAGGCGGCCTTGGCGTCGCGCACCATCAGGGGCAGTTCGAATGCTCCGATGCGCGGAAAAACCGCGGGCAGATCGGTCGGGCGCAACCAGAGAAGATCGATCCGTCCCTCGCGCAGCGCACCAAGCGCACCCGGTTCGGCGGGGCTCGCCGGCTTGGCCTCTTTGCCCGGGGAGGTCATCGGTTGCAGCGGCGTCTCGTCGCGTGCCGCGACCAGTTTCAGCCGCCCATCCGAACGCCTGGCGATCTCCTGCGCCCAGGCCTCGAACACCGGATACCAGTAAACAGCGTCGCCCGCCTCGAACATCTTGTAGCGCAGCGTCACGGTGGCCGGGGCGCCGGCATGCACCAAGACCGGAGTTGCCGCGACCGCGATCAGTGCGAGCCCGGCAAGCGCATGCCTTGCGCGCGCTATCGAGCGGGCAAACAACACCGGTCGACAGGCGCTGACAGAATCGATCCTGTTGGGTGCCGAAGTCACGGAGGTGACCGCGATTTGCGCCGACCCTCAGGACTGGGTCGGTGGCATGACGACAACGATACCGGCCAGCGCATCGGTCATCTGGATCTGGCAGCTGAGGCGGCTGTTGGCGCGCCGCTCCGACGAGGTCTGCTCGAGCATGGTGAGTTCATCATCGCTGGGCGGCGGCAGTTTGTCGACCCAGGCCGGATCGACATAGACATGGCACGAGGCACAGGACAGGCAACCACCACACATTCCTTCGATACCATCGATGCCATCGAAGACCGCGGCCATCATCAGCGAATTGCCCGGTTCGACATCGAGTGTGGTCCGGGTGCCGTCGTCGGCGACGAAAGTGACTTCAGGCATGGGGCTTCGCCAAGGAATCAGAACATATCGAAGTATTCACGGTGCTCCCAGGCCGTGACCTCGGCCCGGAAGCGCGCCAACTCCGCGCGCTTGATGTGCAGATGGTAATCGATAAAGTCGCGCCCCAAACCGGTGGCAAAGGCAGCATCGGCGTCCAGGGCGGCCAGGGCCTCATCGAGGGAGCGAGGCAGCGGTGGATGCGGGCCCGCGTAAGGTCTGTCGACCGGTTCGCCGGGATCGGTGCGCCCGCTGATGCCATCGAGGCCCGCCACCAGCTGCGAAGCGAAGTACAGGTAGGGATTTGCTGCGGGCTCACCGATGCGGTTCTCGATACGGGTTTCGGCGGGATGCTCACCCGTGATCACCCGCAGCATCGCGCCCCGGTTATCGCGCCCCCAGGTGACCCGATCCGGCGCGAGTGCGTTGGGTTTGAAGCGGCGATACCCGTTGATCGTCGGCGTCGAGAATGCGCAGGCAGCGCGCGCATGCGTGAGCAGTCCGCCCAGGTAGTGCCCGCCGAGGGCTGACAGGGGCCCGGCAGCGCCGTCGCATGCAAAAAGGTTCGCCCCGCCCGCTTCGGAAAGTGATTGATGCAGATGCCAGCCGCTGGCCATCAGACCGGGCAGATTGGGCACACACATGAAGCTGGCCAGATAGCCGTGACGGCGCAGGATCTGTTTGGTGGCATGCCGAAACAGAATCATCCGATCGGCCGCCTGCAAGGCCTCGGCATGACCAAACACGAACTCCACCTGGCTCGGGCCCAACTCGATCTCGATCGACTCGACCGGCAGGCCGAGCGCAAGCAAGGGCGCGCGCAGCAGTTCGATGACCGGCTCGAGCGCATCGTAGCGCTGCTCGGTGAGCAGCCGGTAGCCGGAGTTGAGCAGGGCCACCGGCGGTGCCACGGGACGGCCGAGCGCGGCGGGTTCGACGGGCGCATCGAGCAGGCGAAAGATGTGGAACTCGACCTCCAGTCCCATGCGCGACTGCCAGCCTTGTTCGGTCACACGGGCCAACACCCGGCGCAACAGCGCCCGGGTGTCAAACGGGGCAATGCGTCCGTCGATCAGATGCGCCTCGCACAGCAACCAACCGGTTCCAGGAGACCAGGGCAGAGTCACGAAGCTGCCGGGATCGGGCACCAGCAACAGATCCGAAGCGCCTTCGAAGTCGCGCGAGCCGAAACCGGCGCCCGGCTCGAACACCGGCCAGGCGGTCATGTCCGAGCTGTCCTTGAGCATTGTCGTGCCCACGATGTTCACACCGCCGGCCAGCGCGCGCCGGGCGCGCTCGCCCAACAGCGTCTTGCCGCGCACCAGCCCGTGCTGATCGACCCAGGCATAGCGGATGCGATCGATCTCGCCGCGCTCGATGCGCGCCGAGATGTCTTCGGCGCGGGCGATATCGGCGCTGCTCCACGCGCCCAGGCGGGCGCACCGGCTATCGGTCACGACGAGGCTCCCACGGGCTGGGTGCGGATCCAGACCGCATGCGATCGCCGCCGTGCGTCCACGGAACGCCAGAATGCATCGATCGCGGCCTCGTCATGGGCCGGGCACACGCCATCCATGGTCATCGGCCCGGTCACGTTGGCAGCGGCGGCATCATCGAACACCGCGAGCGGGCGCTCGCCGCGCTCGAGCGCATCCATGGCGTTGAGCAGCGCACGGCGGTGCGCCATGATCGCCTTGTCGGTCGTGCCCAGATGCTCGCGCGTGCGGTCCTGAATCGCCCCCAGCGATTCAACCGCCCATTGGTCGTGCACATTGATATCGTTGCCCAGGCCCGTATAAGTGACACTCTGCTGGTCGGCGGCCGAGAAGCCATAGCGATTGGCCGCGCCGGTGATCGGAACGTAATCGGGCAGAGTGTGGGCGCGCAGGCGCTGCTCACGCATCAAGGCGTGATCGATCGGGCCATCGAAGCTGGTGAACATCGCATGCCAATAGTTGTGATGATCATCCACCGGCAGATGCCATTGCGTGATCGTCATGGTTTCCGACAGAGGAATGACGAACGCGTTCGGGAACAACTGATTGGTCACCCGTACATGGGTGCCCGCGTCGCCCATCGGTCGCAGGGTGATCAGGCGCATCCCGTAGTCGGTCGCCTCGACACGAATCTCTGGGCTCGAATACTCGCGCAGCACACGGGTCATCGGCCATTCGGAATTGGCCGAGGTGCTGCGAAACTGGCGGCCATAGGCCAGTGTCGAATCTTCGTCTTCGAAGAACCGGTGCAGAAAAGACGCATGCACCGGATCGATTCCAACCTCCAGCGCCTGCAACCAGTTGCATGACCAGAGCCCCTTGAACGAGAAGCTGTGGCTGGCCGGCGCATTGAAGCAATCGAGCGCCGGCATGGCCGGGGGCTCGCCATCGCCGAACCAGGCAAACAAACTGCCATTGAGTTCGCGAACCGGATAGGCACGCTGGCGAATTCGCGTATGCAGCTGGGAGCCGGGCGGTTCGCCGGGTGTCTCCAGGCACATTCCCTGGCCATTGAACAGCCAGCCATGAAACGGGCAGCGCAGACCGCCGTGTTCGAGCCGCCCGTAACTGAGATCGGCGCCGCGGTGCGGGCAATCGCGATCCAGCAGTGCCGGACGCCCCTGGTCATCACGAAACAGCACGAAATCCTGGCCCAGCGCACGGACCGGAACCACCGGCCGGCGCGGCCCCTCGGAGCCTGCATCGAGTTCATCGACCAGGGCGATCGGATGCCAATACTGACGCAACAGCCGCCCGCCCGGGCTTTGCGGGCCCACCTGGGTGAGGCGTCGGTTCTGTTCGGCCGGGATCATGGCAGCTCCTTGCGCGCAATATTGGGATAACGCTGTGCAACAATCATTGCAGCGGTCGGATCGGCTGCCGTCAAGCGATGTGGTCAGATTCGCGCACGGCGCTGCGACGCGTCCGAAGCGGAGAGACCGCTGCGGGCCAGCCGCCCGCATGATTCGACCGACCATCCCGATTCGTCCCGATCATTTCACGATGCAGCATCTCGAGCCTCTCGACGCCAAGGCATTTCTCGATGCCACCCCGGACGCCTTGTTCATCGATTGCCGCAGCGATGCCGAGCACTTTTTCGTGGGCCATCCTGTCGGCGCGCTTCACGTCGCCTGGCTGGACGGCCCCGACTGGGAGCGCAATCCGCACTTCGAGGGCGAGATCAAACGGCTCGCCGGACATTCACAGGATCGCCCCGTGGTGCTGATCTGCCGCAGCGGACGCCGCTCGATCGACGCCGGGCTGGCGCTGGAGCAGGCGGGTTTCACGCAGATCTACAACGTTCGCTATGGCTTCGAGGGCGAACTCGATGATCATCATCAGCGGGGCCGCCTCAATGGCTGGCGCTTTGCGGGGCTTCCCTGGCAGCAGCTTTGAGCGATCACGGAGTGACCGCTGACTTCCCCGGCCGGCCCGGTCTGTGCAAGGCCTGAAGCGGCGTCTTGTCAGACCGCTGCGGCGAATGAACCATCGGCGCCCGAGATGATTCAACGAGCCATCAGTGCACAGACATCGGTTGCCGCATCAGGCTCTGGAAAGTGGCGAGATAGTCATCGATGTCCTCCACCGACGCCTCGCCATCGCCAGCGAGTTCGGCCACTTCCTCGCGGAATCGCTCGGCCAGCGCGCCGTCGATGTAGGCCTCCCGGCGCGATGCCTTGTCCATGATCTCGAACCCTGCCTGGCGCTCGGGATCGAGGCCATCCGCATAGATCTCGACCACGCAGAACGTCGCACTGTTATAGATCATTTCCATTGCTCGTCACCTCTGACAAGAGACAGGGATACACGGTGCCACACTTCCTGATATCGGCGCCGGGCATCCGGACATGAGTCCAGGCTATTGCGAATCGATTCCGATTCTCAGCAGCATCGCGGCATCCCGCCTCGAAGCCGCCGCTCGTCAGCCGATAGCGACCGTATACGATCGCCTAACAGACTGATCGAGATGCGTTGAATACCCCGGCCCGGGCGCCGCATATTCGACGATCAGCCGATCTGGCCCATGCAAGTGGAACCCGCAGCCCCCGTATCGGCGTGATCACGCCGACGTTGGTGGGCAAGCCCGCGCAGGATTCAATCCCGGACCTTCAACCGCCTTCGCGGGCGCATCGAAGAAAAAAAGCCCGCCGATCCGGCAGGCTTTTTCAGGGCATGGCATCGGGTGTGGCGTCTGAGGCCCAGCGTGCCCCCTCACCAGCCCGGCGTGCCACGCACGCGGCGGGCTCGTCAGTGTCCACCCCGGCTGCGATAGGCACCGCGGGCCAGATCGATCCCCAGCTGCTTGAGCTTGCGATAGAGGTGTGTGCGCTCGAGCCCGGTCTTTTCGGCGACGCGGGTCATACTGCCGTGCTCACGCGTCAGATGATGCTCGAAGTACACGCGCTCGAACGCATCGCGCGCCTCACGCAATGGGATATCAAGCGGCAGATCGAGTGCGGCGACCACACCGGGCCGGCTGTTGGGCAGATTCGGATTGCCGTAGTGGACCGGCTCCATGCCGCCGCCATAGCGGGTGCCGCCCTGCTGCAGTCCGCCCTGGACGCCGGCTGGCGCCCCGGGTTGGGCAACACTGACCACCTGTGACACGGTGCCGCCCGATGCCCGCTGCGGCGCATTGGCCGCCGGATTCACCGGCGGATAGGGCCGCGTATACATGCCGTTTGCGATCGCGGCGGGGTTGGGCGCGCGATTGCGCTGCAGACCTGCCTCGACCGCAGACAGCAGCTTCTGCAGGGTGATCGGCTTCTCGAGGAAGTCCAGCGCACCGATGCGCGTGGCCTCAACCGCCGTATCGATCGTCGCATGCCCGCTCATCATGATCACCGGCATGGTCAGCTGGCCATTGGTGGCCCACTCCTTGAGCAGGGTGACGCCATCGGTGTCGGGCATCCAGATGTCGAGCAGCACCAGATCGATCTTGTGCTGCTCGCGCATCGCACGCGCCTGGGTTGCGCTGTCGGCCAGCAGAACCGAATGTCCTTCATCGCCAAGGATTTCGATAGCAGCTCGCGGATGCCTATTTCGTCGTCGACTACGAGTATCTCGGCCATGCATCATGCTCGTGGGTGTCTCGCAACTGATCGGGCGACGAAGACTCGGCGCTGTCGGCGAGATTGGTGAATGTGATCGTCACTTGGGCGCCAGCCACCTGGGTGACCTCCTCCGGGCCGTTCTCTGCGGCCAGATCCGATACCTGTTCTGCGGGCAAATTGATCGTATCAATTCTAGCCCCATGTTCGTCGGCGATTTTCTTCACGATGGCCAGGCCCAATCCGGTGCCTCTGGGCTTGCTTGTCACATAGGGTTCGAACAGTCGCCCCTGCAGCCTGCTGGGAAATCCCGGACCATTGTCGCGGATGACCAATCGAACCGCTTTGCCCGCGTCCGGCCCGGCACCGAGCTCGGTGATAACCAGAACATTGGGCTCGGGCGTCTTCTCGATCGCCTCCTGCGCATTCTTGACCAGATTGTGGATGAGCTGGCGCAATTGCGTGCGATCGCCCATGACCATGGGCAATGCTTCGCCCAGGCGCAGTGTCGGGCGGACCGCACCCGTGCCGCTAGCCTGATACAGACCGATCACATCTTCGACAAGGCTGTTCAGATCCAGAGGCTCCAACCTCGCCGCAGGCAAGCGGGCGTATTCACGGAATTCGTCCACCATCAGCTTCAAGGCACCGACCTGGTTCACGATGGTGGTTGCACTGCGGCGCAGCAATTCGGCATCGGTATCGGCCAGCCGCGGAACCAGTTTGACCAGCAGACGCTCGGCCGAAAGCTGGATCGGTGTCAGCGGATTCTTGATCTCGTGAGCCAGTCGGCGCGCCACTTCGGCCCAGGTGTTGGCGCGCTGAGCCGAAATGAGTTCGGTGATCTCGTCAAAAACGATCACATAACCGACCCGACGCTCGGGCAGGATCGAACCGCGGGCCACGATGGTGCGCCCGGCCCTCAGGTTGTAATCACCACCCACGGAACTGGGCTGTTCGTCGAGCGTGAACTGGCGTTGCCAGCTGGCCGCGCCCGCCTCGGCCTGCTCGGTAAATGCGCGACGGATCTCCGGCGCGATCCGCGCCAGCGGCTCGATCTCGGCGATCGGCTCGTCCACATGCTCGAAGGTGCTGATGCCGAGCACACGCTCGGCACCCTGATTGGCCAGCACCAGGCGGAAATCGGAATCGAGCACCAGCACACCGGCCGTGAGGTTGGACAGCACACTCTCCAGACGGGCATTGACCTGTTCGAGCTCGCGCCGGTTGCGATCCACCAGGCTGCGCGCCTCCTGCAGCTGACGGGTCATGGCATTGAACGACTGGGTGAGCACCCCGAGCTCGCTACGCCCGGAATAGTCCTTTACCTGGCGATAGTCGCCCTCGGCGACGGCCCGCGTGCCGGCGGCGAGCATCGACAAAGGCCCCGTGAGCCAGCCCGAAAGCAGAAAGGCAGCGGCGATCGCTGCAAACGCGGTGAGGAAGAAAAGCAGGGTGAGCGTGACGCTGAACAAGCGCTTCAGGCTTGCGCGCGAGGCCATCAGCTGGCTGTACTCAGCGCGCCCGCGGGCGATCGAATCGGCGCTCTCGGCCAGCGCGGGCGGCACCGGCTGCATCACCTGAAGGTAATAATCATTGCCTGGCTGGCCGTCGCCACTGCTGATCGGAACGATCACCCGAAGCTGCAACTCGCTGCCGCCGGCCGCGTTTTTGATCAGGGATTCGAACTCCGCGTACAGGCGCGACATGCGCACCTGTCGAAGTTGATCCGTGCTGGGCAGATCCGGCACCAGTGGCGCGCCGAGACTGCCGGCCACGGCCACGATCTTGCCTCGCCCGGTGACCACGACGCTCTCGGCGACCGCGGTGCGGTCACGCAGCAAGCCGAGCAGATTCTTCCAGCGGGCTGGGTCCGCATCGGCGAGATCGAGCGCCATCGCGCGCGCCTTCTGCCGGGTGTCCTCACGCTGCGCATCGAGCGCCGCGCGGCCCATCGTCAAGCCCGATTCCAGCGCGCGCTCGAGTGGAACATCGAACCAGGATTCGATCGAGCGCCCGAGAAAGGTGACCGCGACCAGATAGATCAGCAAGACCGGCACCAGGGTCATCAGGCTGAACGAGATCGCCATCCGGGCCATCAGCCGCGTACCGAACAGGCCCCGCCGGTAGCGCTGCACCAGACGGCGCAGCAACTCGAGCACCAGGGCGAGCAGACCGACCGCCGCGGCAACGGTAAGCCAGAACAGCACGCCGTAGGCCTGCTGAAAGTACTGGGTGTTGGCCGTGGCGGTGGCGAGCAGTGCCAACAGCACCAGCGCGAATGCGCAGGCACCGATCAGCGCGACCCGAAGCAGCCGGCCTACGGCTCGCTTGTCGCCTTCGCCAAGGTCACCGGAAAGCGTTTCCATTCGCTCTCGAGGTCCCAGTCCCGGTTGGTGAACAGATCGATCTGCAACGGCCCTGGCAGCAGATCGGTGTCGAGCCGCATACGCACCGCGGCCTCGTAACGTACGTCGCGATCGAGCGCGCTGGTTGAGACAACCTGCCAGCCTCGCACACGCGTCAGCGATGCGATCGCCTGATCGAGGGCGATGTAATCCTGCGGAAAACCAAAGCGCGTCACCCGATAGCGACGTGTGATCGGATGATAGGACAGCCTATAGCGTTGCTCGGCGCGGACCACCCGCCGATCGCGCCAGTACCAGCGCGGTTCGGACAGCTGGAACTCGAGCACGAAGTGCAATGGGATTCCCATCGCCAGCACTTCCCGCATCCGCGTCGACACCGGGAGGTAAATGTCGGCCGATAGCTGAAGCTCCGCGCCGACCACGCTTTCGACGAGTTCGGCCCGGGTGACTTGGATCGTGCCAGCGGCGCGCGCCTGCGGCCAGATGCCCAGCAGCATGGCGAGCATCGCCGCTGCCATGGCAACGCGGGCGATCACCTCAGTTTTTCAATCAACGCGTAGTAGAAACCGTCATGCTCACGCATGCTGGATGAGCAGGGAAGAAGCTGTTCGACCGGCACCGGCGCGCCGTCGAAGACCACGGTCAATGGCATTCGTCTGGCGCCCGGCTCGGCGCGCAAAAACGCCTCGATGATGTCGGCCCCTTCGGCCCCGAACACCGAACAAGTGGCATAAAGCAATGTACCACCAGGCTTCAGCGTGGGCCAAAGTCCGGCCAGGATCTGTGACTGCAGAGACGCAAATGTCGCGATATCACGACGGCGTCGCAACCATCGAATTTCAGGGTGTCGACGCACGATGCCGGAAGCGCTGCACGGAACATCGGCCAGGATCGCATCGAAGGGCTCACCGTCCCACCAGGAGGCCGGTACAGACGCATCACCGGTGATCACCTTCTCTGGGGATAGCTGCAAGCGTCGCATGTCCGAGCGCAACCGATCGAGCCGGTCATCATCACGATCCAGACAAACGAGACGCACGTCGGCGCGCTCGAGCAGCGCCGCCGATTTCCCGCCCGGTGCGGCGCAGGCATCGAGCACCCGCTGTCCGTCGCGCACCGGCAAGAACTGTGCGGCCAGCTGCGCGCCGGCATCCTGCACCGAGACCAGGCCCTCGGCAAAGCCAGGCAGCCGCTCCACGGCCACCGCGCGTTCCAGCCGCAGCGCCTGGTCACCGATCCGATCGCTGGCCAGACCCTCGGTGAGCAGGCGGGTTCGATACGCATCGACCGATACGCGGCGCCGATTGACCCGAAGGGTCAGCGGCGGCGGTCGGCCGGCCAGTTCGAGAACCGCCTGCCAATCTCGCGGATAGGCGCGGCTCAGCGCCTCGATCCACCAGGGCGGGAAATTCCATCGCGCCTGCGGATCATCGGCCACCCGTGCGAGCAAGGACTCTTGCTCACGACCGAAGCGCCGCAGAACCGCGTTGAACAGGCCCGCCGCCGCCTGCGTCCTGGGATCTGAACGGGCCGCATGGACCGCTTGGTCGACGATCACCGCTGGCGGGCGGCGCCCATCCAGCAACTGGGACAGCGCCGCCGCCTGCAGCGCGAGCACCTCGGGTTCTGGCGCCCGCCGATTGAGCAGATTCAAAAGCGCACGCACCCTGCCGAGATCACGCACCGCGGCAAACGCCATGTCCCGCACCGCCGCCCGGGAAACCTCGGGCGTGCTCGGCCCACCCGGATCGACAGGCAGATGATGGCCAGCCAAGACCTGCGCCAGCGAGTCGGCGACCATTCGCAATTCCGAGGCCAGCGACAGGCGCGTGGCGGCGCCAGCGGCGCCGGCAGCCGGGGCGACCCGCCTTTGCGTGTCCTTGCGCGATCGGTCCGACTCAGGGCGCACTCCCGCAGGGGCAGCGGGCTCCAGACGCCGCAGCGTCTTATCGGTCCCTGGGGTCTCGGTCCCTGGGGTCTCGGTCTTCACCGTGTCGGTCCTTGCGGTGTCGGTCCTTGCGGTGTCGGTCCTTGGCTTATCCGTCTGCGGCTTGCCCGTCTGCGGCTTGCCCGTCTGCGAGGTGCCGGCCGTGCGCCGGGTGTCACCGCGAGGTTGGCTGCGGCCACCAGCCCGCGACCCGGGGCCGCTCATATGAACCGGCTCCCGCCATGGGAGCCGGTTCGCTGCGCGCGCGAAGGCCGCACCCGCCCCAGCCGTCGGTCAGGCCGCGCCGCGGGCCATGGCCAGCAGACGCTCGATCCGCTCGGCCGTGTCCGGGTGCGTGGAGAACAGCCCGCGCAGGCCGCCACCCGAGAGCGGATTCATGATCATCATCTGCGCGGTTTCCGGGTGCATCTCGGTGGTTTCCAGCGGGATGCCTTGCGCATAGCGATGGATCTTGTCGAGCGCGGAGGCCAGCGCCTGCGGGTCACCTGAAATGCTCGCTCCGCCGCGGTCCGCTTCAAACTCGCGGGCGCGGGAGATCGCCATCTGAATCACCATGGCGGCCAGGGGGGCCAGCAAGGCCACCAGGATGGTCACGATCGGGTTGCGATTCTCGTCCCGCCCGCCGCCGAAGAACATCGCGAAGTTCGCGAGCGCAGAGATCGCACCCGCCATGGTTGCCGAGATGGTAGAGATCAGGATGTCGCGGTGTTTGACGTGGGCAAGTTCGTGCGCCATCACGCCACGCAGTTCGCGTGCGGACAGGATCTCGAGCAGGCCGGTGGTGGCGGCCACCGCCGCATGCTGCGGATTGCGCCCGGTGGCAAATGCGTTGGGCGCGCGCTCGTCGATCAGATAGACGCGTGGCATCGGCAATTCGGCGCGCTCGGCAAGCTCGCGCACCATGCCATAGAACTGCGGCGCCGAGGTCTCATCGACTTCCTGCGCGTTATACATGCGCAGCACCATCTTGTCGGAGAACCAATAGGCGAAGAAATTGCTGACCAGGCCGAAGCCAAGTGCGATCACCATGCCCTGCTGCCCGCCGATCGCACCACCCACGACACCGAACAGCGCCATGATGGCCGCCATCAGCATGCCGGTTTTCATCCAGTTGAACATGTCCATACTCCTTGCATGTCGCGCTCGTCGACCCAGCGCCGACCACAGCGGTCGGTTGGAGAACGCGGTGCTATCAAGATGAGGCCGACACGGCGCGGACGCAAGATCCTAATGATCGATAATTTCGTATTGTTAGTACGAATCGTCAGAGAAAAACGTCGCCCAGGTTGATTGCGCGACCACGTTGGAACTCCGCGCAACTCATGCGCTTCGCACCCGGGCGCTGCACCTCGCCCAACTCCAACGCCCCCAGCCCGGCGGCAACGACGACCCGCTCGCCATCGGCGAGCAACACGCGGCCCGGCGTACCTTCGCCCGGCAGATCGCCCGCGTCCACCAGGCGGCTCGACCATATCTTGATGTCCAGTGCAGGCTCGCCAGCCAGTGTGCTCATGCAGCCGGGCACCGGGTCGAAGGCGCGAATCCGGTCATGGAGTTCCGCCGCTGGCCGGGACCAGTCCAGGCGGCGCTCGGCGGGGTCGATCTTGCGAGCATACGTGTGACCTTCGTCAGGCTGCGGTGTGCAGAACAGCGATTGCCGGGCCAGCAGCGCCAACGCCTCCAGGATCGACTTTGCCCCGAGTGCGGCCAGCCGGTCGTGCAATTGGCCGCCGGTCTCCTGCAACCCGATCGGGACAGACCGCAGCAGGCACATCGCGCCGGTATCCAGACCGGCGTCCATGCGCATGATCGTGATGCCGGTTTCCTGGTCGCCGGCCTCGATCGCTCGTTGGATGGGAGCCGCACCTCGCCAGCGTGGCAACAGCGACGCATGAATGTTCAGACAGCCATGAGCCGGGATGTCCAGCACGCCCTGGGGCAGGATCAGACCGTAGGCCGCCACCACCATGATCTCGGGCGCCGCATCGGCGATGGGCTGCCAGGTGGCCGGGTCGCGCAGACGCTCTGGCTGATAGAGCGGCAGCCCGGCCGCCTCGGCGGTCTGTTTAACGGGACTCTTGCTCAGACGCTTTCCCTGCCAGCGGGCCTATCCGGCTGAGTGAGCACCAACTTCACTTCGTGCCCGTCGGCGATCAGCGCACGCAGGGCCCGATCGGCGAAATCGGGAGTTCCGGCAAAGATGATTCTCATCGGACGAGTCTGCCTGAATATCCGGTCGTGAGGGTCGTGCCGGGCCGCCCGCTACGGGTAGATCCGCGCACTCTGCCCGACTGGCCGGGGCCGCCTCAGGCCGCCTCGCGGTCGCGTTTGCTCAGCTTGGCCTTGATGCGCGACTGTTTCAGGCGCGACAGGTGCTGGACGAATACCTTGCCGTTCAGGTGATCGATCTCGTGCTGAACACAGACAGCCAGCAGGCCTTCGCAGTCCAGGGTGAAGGCCTTGCCGTGGCGATCGAATGCACGAATGGTGACGTGGTCCGGCCGCTCCACGTTCTCGTAGATCTCGGGCACGGAAAGACAGCCCTCCTCGAATTTGGCGGTCGTGCCGCTGGCCGTGACGATCTCGGGGTTCACGAAGACCCGCAGATCCGAACGGTCTTCGGAGATATCGATAACCACCACCCTCTGGTGGACATCCACCTGGGTGGCGGCCAGACCGATGCCGGGGGCCTCGTACATCGTCTGCGCCATGTCATCGATGAGGGTCTGCAGCCGCGGGCCGAAGTCCGTCACTGGCTGGGCGATCGTGTGCAAGCGGGGGTCTGGAAAGCGCAGGATTTCGAGTACGGCCATGGTCGGTGAGCCGTCCGTTTGACGGACGAACATTTCAGTTGTTGCGGGATCAAGACATTACCGGCAGAATCTCACGCAATAAATCACCACAATCAAGACTCCGGAGCCTCGCCGGCCAGCCAGGATTGAGCGAACAGGGTACTGCGTTGGGGCCCGCAGGTCGGAGTGTGTCGTGGGACGAAAAATCAGCCCGAGAACCTGGACGGCGCGTGATCGCGTGGCCAACCGGTTTTTGCGCGGCGTTCGTCGCGACCGATCCAGCCCAGAATCGGACTGATCTTATGAAAAAGTGTATCACGCGGGTAGCCGTCGCCTGCGCCGGTCTACTGGTCGCGCTTGCCGCCAATAGCCAGAATCTGCGCCTGGCGAAGACCGCTCCCGACAGCTATGTCGTGGTCAAGGGAGACACCCTCTGGGACATCTCCGGGCGCGTCCTCGAGCAGCCCTGGCGCTGGCCCGAGATCTGGGAGATGAACCGCGAGGCCATCAAGGATCCGCACTGGATCTACCCCGGTGATGTGATCTACATGGATCACTCGGGCGGGCACCCAAGACTGCGCGTGGGTAAACGGATCGGCGGCGACGGCGGGGCCAACGGCACCGGCGGCAGTGGCGACGCCGGCCGGTTCGCTGGCAACCAGCTTGACCGGCGCTCGCCGCTGGTGCGCTCGCTGCCGCTCGACAACGGCGCGATCCCGACACTGAACATGGCCGCGATCGAACCGTTCCTGAACCGCCCGTTGGTGGTCGAACCGCAGACCCTGGCCAAGCATCCGCGGATCGTCGCGACCCAGGAAGGGCGCGTGTTCCTCGGCCGCGGCGATGTCGCCTACGTACGGGGCATCGAAGACGAATCCCAGGAGGAGTGGCATGTGTATCGGCAGTCGCGGCCGCTCCTGGATCCCAATACCCGCAAGCCGATCGCTTTCGAGGCACTCTATGTCGGCACCGCACGCCTCGAGCGCGGCGGCGACCCGGCCACGCTGCGCATCGTCAATACCAGCGAGGAAGTCGGGGTCGGTGATCGTCTGATGCCGGCGGTCCGCTCGGCGATCCTCAACATCGCGCCTCATGCGCCCGAGCGCGAGGTCAATGGCAGGATTCTTTCGGTCTACCGTGGCGTCAGCCAGGTGGGCAAGAACTCCGTGGTCGCGCTGAACGTGGGCAGCAATGTGGGCATCGAGCCCGGTCATGTCCTGACCGTCAAGTTACTCGGTCGGGTCATCATCGACCGCGAAACGAAAGAGCCGGTCAAACTTCCGGACGAGTCGGTTGGCCACCTGGTGGTATTCCGAGTGTTCGACGGAATCTCGTATGGTCTGGTGATGGAAGCCAAACAATCGATCTCCGTTGGCGACACCGTCACCCAACCCGAGTGATCTGACCCCGGCCGACGACCATGGCGCCTGGCTTCGCCTGGCGCTGTCACCGGGCCTCACTCATGCCCAGCGCCTGGGCCTGTTGCAGGCCCTCGGCCCGCCAGGCGCCTGGATCGACGGCGGCACGGCAGCCATCGCCAGGCTGGTAGGCCAGCCTGCGGCGCTGGCGCTGGCCCGCCCGGACACCCCCGTCTGCGAGGCGGTCGAGGCAGCTCTGCGCTGGCGCGATCAACCCGGCTGCCATTTGCTGACGCTGGCCGACCCGGATTATCCAAAGCCGCTTCTCGACCTCGCAGACGCCCCGTTGCTGTTGTATGTGCGTGGGCACTCACTTGCCGCATTTCGGCTGCCGGGGCTGGCGATAGTCGGCAGCCGGCATGCTACCGAGGCCGGCAAGGGCATCGCCCGCAGCTTTGCACGCTCGCTGGCCGCGCATGGGCTGAGCATCATCAGCGGCCTCGCACAGGGGATCGATGCCGCCGCGCACGAGGGCGCCCTGGCCGCCGAGGCCGGGCTGACCATCGCGGTGATGGGCACCGGCATCGACCGGGTCTATCCGGCTGCGCATCGCGATCTCGCCCACCGAATAACCGATCACGGCGTCTTGATCAGCGAACTGCCCTTGGGCGCAGGGCCACTGCGAAACCACTTTCCGCGCCGCAACCGGTTGATCGCCGCGCTCGGCATCGGGGTCCTGGTGGTGGAGGCCGCGCGGCAGAGCGGCTCCCTGATCACCGCTCGCCAGGCAGGCGAGACCGGCCGCGAAGTGTTTGCGGTTCCGGGCTCGATCCACTCCCCGGTCAGCCGGGGCTGCCATCAGTTGATCCGCCAGGGCGCCAAGCTGGTCGAGTCCGCCGAGGATGTGCTCGAGGAACTGCCGTCGGTGGGAATCCAGGTGCGCGGCGGCGGGGCGGAGGGCCCGCCCAAAGAAGCAACGCACCTCCCGACGGACACCGCCCGAGAACTGCTGGAGACCATCGGCTGGAGCCCGGTAAGTGTAGACTCACTCCTTTCATCGACGCCGCTTTCCCACGCCCAGCTGGCCGAGTCCCTGCTCGAACTCGAGCTCTCGGGGCTGATCGAGAAGCTCGCCGACGGTCGCCTGGTGCGCACCGGCGCCGGGGCAACGCCATGAGCATGGCGAGGTCTTTTCAAGGCGACCCGGCGATTCGCGGTTTCATTGCCGGCCCGCATACGGCCAGCCCTGTCGGGGTTCCGTCGGCGCCACGCGATCATCCGCATCGGCTTGCTTCGTCGGGACACGGTCCTTATGATGAGCGGCCGTTTGGCCCCTGGGGCCCTCTTCCCAGCCGTTTGCCAATCACGATTCATGCCGGGTCGATCCGTGTCGGTCGGCGCCAACAGAAAAAGGAGTCGCGCCGTTCCAGGCCGCGCAATGGGTAAAGCACTGATCATCGCCGAGAAGCCCTCGGTAGCGGGCGACATCGCCCGCGTTCTGGGCGGGCTGAAACGCGAGAAAGACTATTACGAAGGTGACGACTATGTCGTCTCGTCTGCCGTCGGCCATCTGGTGGAAATCAAGGCACCAGATTCGGTCGAGGTCAAACGCGGCAAATGGTCGTTCGCCAATCTTCCCGTCATCCCGGATCACTTTGAGCTGAACCCGATCGCCAAGACCGAAGACCGGCTCAAGTTGCTCGCGCGCCTGATTCGCCGCAAGGACATCGACACCCTGATCAACGCCTGCGACGCGGGGCGGGAGGGCGAGCTGATCTTCCGGCTGATTGCCCAGTACACGAAGGCCAAGCAGCCCATCAAGCGGCTCTGGCTGCAATCGATGACACCGAAGGCGATTCGTGACGCCTTCGAGAAACTGCGTTCAGACGAAGCCCTCGTGCCACTGGCCGACGCCGCCCGTTGCCGCTCCGAGGCCGACTGGCTCGTGGGCATCAATGGCACGCGCGCCATGACCGCCTTCAACTCACAGGACGGCGGCTTCTATCTGACCCCTGTGGGCCGGGTGCAGACGCCCACCCTCACCATCGTGGTGGAACGCGAAGAGAAGATCAAACGATTCGTGGCGCGACCGTACTTCGAAGTACGGGCCAGTTTCGGTGTCGCCGCGGGCCAGTACGAGGGCCGCTGGTTCGACCCGGATTTCAAGAAGGATGCCGAAGACCCTGAAAAGCGCGCCGAGCGCATCTGGGAGCGTGCCCGGGCCGAGGCGATCGTGGCGGCCTGCGAGGGCGGTACCGGCACCATCACCGAGGAAACCAAGCCGGCCAGTCAGATCGCCCCCCAGCTGTTCGATCTCACCAGCCTGCAGCGCGAGGCCAATGCCCGCTTCGGTTTCTCGGCTCGCGCCACGCTCTCGCTGGCACAGGCGCTCTATGAGCGGCACAAGGTTCTGACCTATCCGCGAACCGATTCACGCGCGCTGCCCGAGGACTACATCGACACGGTCCGTGAAACCATCACGATGCTGCGTGACGAAGGCGGCCCGCGACTGGCCGAGCTGGATGCCGGCAACCGCAATCCGGTGGCCCCGCATGCGGCACGCATCCTCGAGAACGGCTGGGTGCGGCCGAACAAACGCGTGTTCAATGATGGTGCGGTCTCGGACCACTTCGCGATCATTCCCACCCAGCAGGCACCGCGCAATCTGAGCGAGGCCGAAACCAAGATCTATGATCTCGTGCTGCGCCGCTTCCTGGCGATCTTCTTTCCTTCTGCCGAGTATCGGGTCACGACCCGGATCACCAGCGTTGCCGAACACCGCTTCAAGACCGAGGGCCGCGTGCTGGTCGAACCGGGTTGGCTGGCGGTCTACGGGCGCACCGCCGCTGGCGATGATCTGGTCGCCGTTGCCCCTGACGAAACAGCCGAAACGCTCGAGCTGACCATTCACGATCTGGCCACGCGGCCGCCGCCCCGCTATACCGAGGCGACGCTGCTGTCGGCCATGGAAGGCGCGGGCAAGCTGGTCGAGGTCGACGAACTGCGCGAAGCGATGGCCGGCAAGGGCCTGGGCACGCCGGCCACCCGGGCATCGATCATCGAGGGCCTGATCGGCGAAAGCTATCTGCTGCGTGAAGGCAAGGAGCTGATCCCGACCACCAAGGCCTTCCAGCTGTTGACCCTGCTGCGCGGCCTGGGCGTGAGCGAACTGACCATGCCCGAGCTCACCGGCGAGTGGGAACACAAGCTGGCCAGCATCGAGAAGGGTGAGCTGGATCGCCAGACCTTCATGAGCGAAATCAGCCACATGGCTGAGCAGATCGTCGCTCGCGCCAAGAACTATGGCGCCGCGAATGTGCCCGGCGACTACGCCACGCTGCAGACTCCCTGCCCGGTGTGCGGCGGCCAGGTGAAGGAGAACTACAAACGCTTCGCCTGTACCCAGTGCGAATTCTCCATTACCAAGATTCCCGGTGGACGGCAGCTCGAGGTGGCCGAGGCCGAGATTCTGCTCGCCGAGCGCGAGATCGGCCCGCTGCAGGGTTTTCGCTCGCGCCTGGGCCGGCCGTTTGCGGCCATCCTGCGCCTGTCCGGCGACAACAAGCTTGAATTCGATTTCGGCCAGGCCGACGAAGACGAGCAGTCAGAGCCGGTGGATTTCTCCGATCGCGAGCCGCTGGGGCCGTGCCCGAAGTGCCAGGCCAGTGTCTATGAGCACGGCATGAGCTATGTCTGCGAGCGCTCGGTCGGCCCCGAAAAGAGCTGCGATTTCCGCTCCGGCAAGGTCATCCTGCAACAAGAGATCGAACCTGCCCAGATGCGCAAGCTGCTCGCCGAGGGCCGAACGGATCTGCTGCTCGGGTTTGTTTCGTCGCGCACGAAACGCAAGTTCAAGGCCTATCTGGTGCGCGGCGCCGACGGTAAGGTGGGCTTCGAGTTCGAGGCCCGCAAGGGCGCGGCCGACAAGGAAAGCGCCGACAAGACCGAAGCAAGCTCGGCCAAGCCCGCCACCAAGGCTGCCGCGAAGGCAGCGGCAAAGGCACCGGCCAAAGCTCCGGCAAAGAAGGCTGGCGGGACGGCACGCAAGACTGGCGCCACCCGCACCAGCGCCGCGCGCAAGTCACGCGCCTGAACCCATCCGTGCGGCAAGCGGCTCGTGGGCCAAAGCCCCGGGCCGGGTCGACGAGCATACGCGGTCTGGCGGTCTGGCGGTCTGGCGGTCTGGCGGACACGATCGTAAATTTAGAGGCTCCCGCATTCAGCCTGCGGGTCTATTCCGCGCGCCCGACCGACTCAGTCTGCCAGCCAGCGAAGCACGGCCTCGCGATCTTGCGCTGGCAGAGAATCCGCATCGAACACCGTATGGCGACGAAAAATCAGCTCGCCATAGATCGCGCCCAGGCGACTGACATCATCGGATAACCGCGCCTCGGCTCCACTGGCCGGTTCATGCCCGCGGGCGCGATTGATCGCGGCTTCCAGTTCATGAATGCGTATCGGTGTCACGGGCGGGGCCATTCTGAGACATGTCCGGCAACACGCGGACGCTGACGGGTTCCTGAGCTAGTGTCGAATGCGGGCGGTGCACTGGCAAGGCCCGGCTTCCTTGCGGTGATGATCGCATTCCGGACGGTCGCGCCAACGGATTCACGGGTCGAGTCAAGCCCGTGCACACGCCGTGCCCCCTGTTATGCTTGATGCCATGAGCCTGTCGCGTGCGCATCTCGAATCCGGCTATTTTCAGAAGCTTGCCGCCGAGCGCGCGCAGGATGGCCGGCCGCCGCCGCTCAGCGCCGAACAACTCGAGTTATCGCTCGGCCGCGCGCTGGCTTGCGCCCCGGCGCGGGATCATGTCTGGGTGTTCGGCTACGGGTCGCTCGTCTGGAATCCCTTGTTCGATTTCGATCGGCATGAGCCGGTGAAGCTGTTCGGCTACCGTCGCCGGTTCTGCCTGCGAACCGAGCTTTCGCGCGGCTCGCCCGAGAATCCCGGTCTGATGCTGGCGCTGGAACCGGGCGGCAGTTGTCATGGTGTGGCATACCGACTGGCCGGAGCTTCGTTCGAAGACGAGTTGCGTCTGCTCTGGAAGCGCGAGATGGTCACCGGTGCCTATATCCCGCGCTGGGTGCGCCTGCGTGGCGCGCGGGAGACTGTGACCGGGCTGGCGTTCGTGATGAACCGGGCCTATCCGTTCTATGTCGGCAATCTCGACGATGGCGCCACTGCGCTGATGCTGGCCAAGGCCAGCGGCCCGCTCGGCTCGTGCGCCGAGTACCTGTTCAATACCCATCATGGCCTGCTGGCCCATGGTATCCGGGACACCCATCTGGCCGCGCTGGCCGACCGTGTGCAGGCGCTGACCCGCTCGTGAGAGATCTCGCCCCATGATGTCCTGTTCACTGCACGCCGGCTGGCAGATTCCCGTGATCGATCCCAACCCTGGCTTAGCTCGTTCATGGAGCGGCGAATCATGAGCATGAATGAACCCGTACGGCTCGATGGCCTGCCCATTGGCGCGGCCGACATCCGAGCGGCCGCGCAGCGCCTGGCCGGCGTCGCTCATCGCACCCCCGTGCTGCGCTCCCGCACGGCTGATGCGAGCACCCGCGCGCAGCTCTTTTTCAAGTGCGAAAACCTGCAACGGGTGGGGGCGTTCAAATTCCGTGGCGCCTACAACGCGCTGGCCTCGTTGAGTGATGATCAACGGCGCGCCGGGGTAGTGGCATTCTCGTCGGGCAATCATGCTCAGGCGGTGGCGCTGGCCGCCCGTGAACTCGGTGTGGCGGCCACCATCGTGATGCCGGCCGATGCGCCCGCGGGCAAGCTGGCAGCCACGCGTGGCTATGGCGCAGAGGTCGTCATCTACGACCGTTATCGCGAAGACCGCGCCGCGATCGCCAGCCGGCTGGCGAGCGAACGCGGGCTGTCGCTGATTCCGCCCGTCGCTCATCCGCAGGTCATGGCAGGTCAGGGCACCGCCGCGCTCGAACTGTTCGAAGAGGTCGGCGAGCTCGATGAACTCTATGTGTGCCTGGGCGGGGGTGGCCTGTTGTCGGGCTGCGCGGTGGCCGCAGCCATGCTCTCGCCGCGCTGTCAGGTGATCGGCGTCGAGCCCGAGGCCGGCGACGATGTTCGTCGCTCATTGGCTCAGGGCCGCCGGGTCAGCATCGAGGTGCCGCGCACGATTGCCGACGGTGCCCAGACCCAATCGCCGGGCGAGCTGACGTTCGCCGTGATCTCGCGCCTGGTTGCCAGGGTGGATACGGTCAGTGATGCGGCGCTCGTGCGCACCATGCGCTGGTTCGCCGAGCGCATGAAGCTGGTGGTCGAGCCCACCGGCTGTCTGGCGGCCGCGGCCGCGATGAATGCCGGCGCTCCGGCCGGCCGGCGCATCGGCATCATCATCAGCGGTGGCAATGTCGACATCGACCGCTATGCGGCGCTGTTGGCTGGCGCCGAAGCGCCCTGACACGCGCCAGGAAGGTCGCGGGACGCGCAATGACCGGATGACACGTGGCGCCGTCGTTGCGCGCCAGGCTTAGGGCACACGGGTGCCGCGCGCGCCCAACGCATCAACTCTCAGGGTGAATATCATGAGTGGACCGCTCACCGGTCTCAAGGTTCTGGACATCGCCACGATCATCGCCGCGCCGTCGGCGGCCTCGCTGCTCGGCGACTATGGCGCCGAGGTGGTCAAGGTCGAACTGCCCGGGCGTGGCGATGGCGCTCGCGGCTACCCACCGTTCAAGGATGGCAAGCCGCTCTGGTGGAAGGTGATCAATCGCGGCAAGCGGTTCGTCACGCTCGATCTGCGCAAGCCCGAAGGGCAGGCGCTGCTCAAGCGCATGCTGCCGCAGTTTGACGTGCTGGTGGAAAACTACCGCCCCGGCACGCTCGATCGCTGGGGTCTGGATCGCGACACACTCTGGGCGGCAAACAAGCGGCTGGTGATCCTGCGTGCCTCCGGTTACGGCCAGACCGGTCCTTATCGACGCCGCCCGGGTTTCGCCCGCTTGTTCGAGTCGATGGGCGGGCTCACCTTCATCACCGGCGAGGCCGACGGTGCACCCACCCATGCCGGCTATCCGATTGGCGATGCGGTTGGCGGCCTGTTCGGAAGCGCCGGGGTTCTGGCCGCGCTCTGGCGGATCGCGAGAGATCCGCAGGCGCCGGGCGAGGAGATCGACCTGGCGCTGACCGAAGCCACGTTCAAGATGCTCGAGTTCCTGGCGATCGGCTACGACCAACTCGGCAAGATCCACCAACGCAGCGGTAATACCAGTCAATACTCCGCGCCATCGGATGTGCTGCGTACCCGCGATGGTCGCTGGGTGTCACTTTCGGGCAGCACCGATCAGCTGTTCGCGAACAACTGCCGCGCGATCGGCCAGCCGGAGCTGATCAATGACGAGCGCTTTCGTGACAATGCGCTGCGGGTGCAGAACGCGATCGAGCTCAATGGCATCTTCGGTGCCTGGTGTGCACAGCACACGCTGGCCGAGGTGATGGCCGCGATCGAAGAACACGAGGGCTCGATGGGCCCGGTCTACTCGATCGACCAGATCTTCGAAGACCCGCAGATGATTGCTCGCGGCATGATCTGCGATGTTCCCGACGGCGACTTCGGCACGGTGCGCATGCAGAACGTGGTGCCGCGATTTGCCAATTCGCCCACTCGTATCGAACGTACCGCGGGCTCGCTAGGCGAGCACAATGAAGAGATATACCGCGAATGGTTCGGTCTGAGTGCCGATGAACTCGACGAACTACGATCGAAGGGGGTGATCTGATGAATCCGAATCGAAGCATCTGGCGTCACACACTGGGCGATCTGCTGCGCCGCACCGCGGCCCGGCTGCCCAACAAGACCGCGATCGTGTGTGGCCACACACAATGGAGTTACGCCGAGTTCGACGGCATCTGCAACCGCCTGGCCAACGGCCTGGCGGCCCAGGGTGTCGCAGCGGGTGACCGGGTTGCCGTGCTGTCGCGCAATTCCCATGCATTCGCGGCATTGCGCTTCGCGCTGGCGCGCCTGGGTGCGGTGCTGGTGCCGATCAATTTCATGCTCAATGCACGTGAGATCGCCTACATCCTGGGCCACAGCGGCGCCAGCCGTCTGGCCGTGGGCCCAGACATGGTCGAGCTTGGCCGCGCGGCAATGGACGAAGACGCGGGTCAGGTGAGCGAATTGATCTGGCTGCCCGGCGAGCACGAGGCGGGCGCACCCGAGGGAATGCTCTCATTCGAATCGCTGCTGGCCCAGGATGCCGGCGAGCCCGATGCCGACATCGACGGATCCAGCCTGCTGCAGATCATCTACACCAGCGGCACCGAGTCTCTCCCCAAGGGGGCGATGCTCACCCACGACGCGGTGATCTGGCAGTACACCAGTTGCATCGTCGAGGGCGAGATCGCCGAGGATGACCGGCTTCTGCACGCGCTGCCGCTTTATCACTGCGCGCAGCTCGATGTCTTCCTCGGCCCCGGTGTGTATGTCGGCACCACCAATGTGATCACGGGTACTCCCACGGCGGAGAACATCCTGGCGCTGCTGGCTGGCCACGGCATCAATTCGTTCTTCGCGCCGCCATCCATCTGGATCGCCATGATGCGCGCACCGGACTTCGCGCGGACCGATCTCTCCGGGCTGAACAAGGGCTATTACGGTGCCTCGATCATGCCGGTGCCGGTGTTGCTGGAGCTTGCCGAGCGCCTGCCCGGGCTTCGACTGTGGAATTTCTACGGCCAGACCGAGATCGCACCGCTGGCCACAGTTCTGAAGCCGCACGAGCAATTGACGCGGGCCGGGTCGGCTGGGCGCGCGGCGCTCAATGTCGAAACCCGCGTGGTTGATGACCAGATGCGCGATGTGGCCCCAGGCGAGATCGGCGAGATCGTGCATCGTTCGCCGCAGTTGCTGCAGGGCTACTTCAATGATGCGGAGCGCACCGCGGCCGCCTTCGACGGTGATTGGTTTCATAGCGGCGATCTGGCCACGCGCGATGCCGATGGCTACATCACGGTGGTGGACCGCAAGAAAGACATGATCAAGACCGGCGGTGAGAATGTCGCCAGCCGCGAAGTCGAGGAAGCGATCTATCGCTATGAGCCCGTGTCCGAGGTGGCGGTCATCGGGCTCGCGCATCCGTATTGGATCGAAGCGGTCACCGCGGTCGTCGTCCCGAAGCCGGGCAGCGATTTTTCAGAGGAAGGCCTGCTCGCGCATTGCCGGCAGGCCCTGGCTCACTACAAGGTTCCGAAGCGGGTGCTGATCACCGACTCCCTGCCCAAGAACCCGAGCGGAAAGTTGCTCAAGCGCGAGTTGCGCACGGCGTACGAGCATCTGTTCGACAACGGCGAGAGCTGAACGGCCCGTGCTGCGACAGCGCCCGTGCGGCCCGACAAGAACACACGGGCCGGATGGACGCGAAGCCACGGCCCGATCGCCGTGGCAACGCTGGTTCAGGCGTCCAGACCCAGGCGGATGATCACCGAGCGCGAACCGACGCCGTTGGCCAGCAACACCGTGAGCATGTAGTAGCCGGGCGGGGCCAGGCTGCCGCTCTCCGGCAGCTCGATCTCCAGCACGTCATCGAGCTGATGGAACGCCAGGCTCAGCCGCCGCTGCCCGGTGTCGAAGCCATGCGTCACATTGCCGGTGCCATTCAGCGCCACCGACGCGATCGGCCAGGCCTTGTCCAGTTTGATCTGCATGCGCTCGCCATAGTGCGGTGCCATCGCCGTCACCGCCTCTATCACCGGCCGCTCGGCCAGACGCACCGTGCCATCGGCATCACGGCTGAACATCGACGGTGGCACGAACACCTCCGCATCCAGATTGTTCACCGGCCCCGTCTGACCACCTCCGGCCGTCAGCACCGTGCCATTGGGCATCAGCAGCGCCGTGGAGTGATAAACGCGGATCCTGCTGGCCGCACCCACCTCCTGCCACTGCCCGGTCTCGGGCGACCAGATCTCCCCGTTGCGCACCGCCGCATCACCGCCGTAGTTCGCGAACCGCGTCCCGCCACTGACCAGCACCTTGCCGTTGGCCAGCACCGTCGCGTTATGCCACTGCCGCGCATGGATCATCGGCGAGGTCTCGTTCACCGTCGGCCACGATCCATGTCCGAACTCCAGAATCGTTGCCTGACGGCTCGAACTGGTTCGATAGAAGAACGAGATGTCCGCATCGCTCGCATCCCCGTTGCGATAGCCGTTGCCCCCGGTCTGCAGCACCCGCCCGGTGTCGAACATCACCGCCGAGGAGGTCACACCCACATTGGGCCGCGTCTGCTCATTGACCGGCGATTTGAATCTGCCCGTGACCTCCAGCCCGCCATGGCCTGCGTCGGCGTTCGGATCCAGCCGCCAGAGCGTCTGCCCGGACAGGCCCACGACCCGACCGTCGGGCGCAACCCACGCTCGCGGATACCAGTACCGGTTCTCGTCCGGCCCGAACGCCTCCCGGCTCGTCGCCCCGCTCAGCTTCGTCCACCCCGACCCGGGCGAGTACACCTCCGGTGTCATCGCGATTATGTCGCTGCCGCCATCGGCATTCAGATACGCCGATGGGTTCTTGAAGCCCGAATCGGCATAGGCATTGCCCCCGCCCACCATCAGCGCGCGCCCGTCGGCCAGCGTGATCATCGTCCCGTACCAGCGACCCGCCGACAGCGATGCCGCATTCGTGCTCGTGTTCGAACCAACCTCCAGCACGCTGGTCGCTCGATCCACATTGCCGCCGGCCACCATCAGCCGCCCCGCGCCGATCCATGCCGCCGAGGCACAGAAGCTGTCCACGCCCACCGCATTGGGGCTCTGCCAGTGCGCGGCGCGACCCGTGCCCGACGTCGGATCCCAGATGTCGAAGATGCGCCCCGATTGCGAGGTGCCGCCATTGGGCGTGCCAAACGACACCACACGCCCGTCGGGCAGCAGCGATGCATGGATCGCCAGCAGCGGCCAGTTCATCGGCGCCAGCCACATCCCTCGCTGGGGCGCATCGGCGCTGGGTACCAGACCATCCAGAATCGGATCGGTCGCCACTGGCACCCGGAACGCAAAACTCGATACCGGCACGAAGGGCAAGGCCACCGGTGCCGTCTCAGGGGGTGTCACCGGATTGCCCGCGGCGGGGATGTCCGCTTGATCCGGGTTGTCAAGATCATTCATGACAGACCCGCCGTCGGCCTCGCTTGGGCCCGGAGTCAGTGTCGACGCAGCAGGTGCGTCAGATGATGATGCGGCATCGGCCGTGACGGCTTCATTGCTCTGAGAGGTCTTGTTCTGGTCATTGCGGACGGCTTGGTCTGCCGCAACCTGCACCGCGTGTGCGCGGGGATCGCCGCCGCCTGATCCACATCCGAAGAGAAGCGCGCAAAGAGTGAGGACCGATACGGGAGTACGAAAGCTGGACCCATTGCGATGCACGATACAAACACACTCCTAGCTTGGATGGCGCATTCGCGCCTTATATAACGCCTGCCTCAATGACGGCTGAAGTCGAGTATGGATGATGATTGCTTACATGTCGATACCATTTTCTGGTTGACGACCTCTTCCGACGAGCGTCGATACCCGTGCGTGACGAACTATGACATCTGCATCGTGTCGGTCACTCGTTGATGACGAAGATGAAGCTCTCGTCCGGCTGCATGATTCAGGGGTCGCGCTCTGTTTGACGCAGGGCGATCTGACCCGCCGCTGCTCTCGGCCCTGTCTGCGCGACCCGTTTTCGAAGCCAGCGAGGATGGTCACAAGCGCGATCGAGCCCCGTCTCGAGCCCGATCGCGATGACGTCATCAGGAGCAGATCAGCCGCGCATCCCGAGGCGGATGATCACCGAGCGCGAACCGACGCCGCTGGCCAGCAACACCGTGAGCATGTAGTAGCCGGGCGGGGCCAGGCTGCCGCTCTCCGGCAGCTCGATCTCCAGCACGTCATCGAGCTGATGGAACGCCAGGCTCAGCCGCCGCTGCCCGGTGTCGAAGCCATGCGTCACATTGCCGGTGCCATTCAGCGCCACCGACGCGATCGGCCAGGCCTTGTCCAGTTTGATCTGCATGCGCTCGCCATAGTGCGGTGCCATCGCCGTCACCGCCTCTATCACCGGCCGCTCGGCCAGACGCACCGTGCCATCGGCATCACGGCTGAACATCGACGGTGGCACGAACACCTCCGCATCCAGATTGTTCACCGGCCCCGTCTGACCACCTCCGGCCGTCAGCACCGTGCCATTGGGCATCAGCAGCGCCGTGGAGTGATAAACGCGGATCCTGCTGGCCGCACCCACCTCCTGCCACTGCCCGGTCTCGGGCGACCAGATCTCCCCGTTGCGCACCGCCGCATCACCGCCGTAGTTCGCGAACCGCGTCCCGCCACTGACCAGCACCTTGCCGTTGGCCAGCACCGTCGCGTTATGCCACTGCCGCGCATGGATCATCGGCGAGGTCTCGTTCACCGTCGGCCACGATCCATGTCCGAACTCCAGAATCGTTGCCTGACGGCTCGAACTGGTTCGATAGAAGAACGAGATGTCCGCATCGCTCGCATCCCCGTTGCGATAGCCGTTGCCCCCGGTCTGCAGCACCCGCCCGGTGTCGAACATCACCGCCGAGGAGGTCACACCCACATTGGGCCGCGTCTGCTCATTGACCGGCGATTTGAATCTGCCCGTGACCTCCAGCCCGCCATGGCCTGCGTCGGCGTTCGGATCCAGCCGCCAGAGCGTCTGCCCGGACAGGCCCACGACCCGACCGTCGGGCGCAACCCACGCTCGCGGATACCAGTACCGGTTCTCGTCCGGCCCGAACGCCTCCGGCTCGTCGCCCCGCTCAGCTTCGTCCACCCCGACCCGGGCGAGTACACCTCCGGTGTCATCGCGATTATGTCGCTGCCGCCATCGGCATTCAGATACGCCGATGGGTTCTTGAAGCCCGAATCGGCATAGGCATTGCCCCCGCCCACCATCAGCGCGCGCCCGTCGGCCAGCGTGATCATCGTCCCGTACCAGCGACCCGCCGACAGCGATGCCGCATTCGTGCTCGTGTTCGAACCAACCTCCAGCACGCTGGTCGCTCGATCCACATTGCCGCCGGCCACCATCAGCCGCCCCGCGCCGATCCATGCCGCCGAGGCACAGAAGCTGTCCACGCCCACCGCATTGGGGCTCTGCCAGTGCGCGGCGCGACCCGTGCCCGACGTCGGATCCCAGATGTCGAAGATGCGCCCCGATTGCGAGGTGCCGCCATTGGGCGTGCCAAACGACACCACACGCCCGTCGGGCAGCAGCGATGCATGGATCGCCAGCAGCGGCCAGTTCATCGGCGCCAGCCACATCCCTCGCTGGGGCGCATCGGCGCTGGGTACCAGACCATCCAGAATCGGATCGGTCGCCACTGGCACCCGGAACGCAAAACTCGATACCGGCACGAAGGGCAAGGCCACCGGTGCCGGGATGGCCACGGCGGTCGCTTGCGAGGCGGGCGTCAGAGTCTGCTCCGAGGGATCGGTCATAGACGGCGCTATCGCTGTGAAGGCGGTCGCCGGATCCGGCGCCGCGGAAGCATCCGAGCCGAGCCCGGATTCAGCAGGGTCTCCCTGGATCTGTGTCAGCGGTGCCGTGGGGGCTGCAGTGGCAGCGGGCGAAGAGGTGTCCCCGGCTTGCGCCGGGGACGTCGCCAAACCGTTGCCCGACGCGGCCTCGATGGTGCCGGTGTTGACAGCGCCATCGGCGGCCAGGCGAAGCGCCTGCGCGCCGGCGTCAGTGCCGCCTGAGCCGCAACCAGAGAGCCATGAGGAAAGAATGAGGACGGAGACGAAGACGGGAAATCGACAGCGATACCGACGTTGAAACACGATGCAAGCACACTCCTGGCTTGGTTGGCGCTTTCGCGCCTTGTATGTTGTCTGTCACAATGACATACGTATTCCAGTTTGGCCGATGATTGTCATTATGTCAAACGTCTGATAACGTGTGTCTCTTCGTCATCAGACTCGTGGGAGTGTTTGTGCGATGGCCGACCCAACCCCTTCCGCCGACGACGCCGGCTTCTCGGCCGTCGATTTCCTCGCAGAAGCCACTGGCGGCCCGCGGCTGCGGCTGGCCGCCGGGCTGCGCGACACGGCGCACGTGCTGGGCACGCTGATCGACAAACAACTGCGCAGCGATCCCAACGCATTGCCTTATCCTTATCTGCGCATCATGGATGCGCTCGAACAAAGACCGGGCGCATCCGGGCGCCAGCTGGCACGCGCGGTCGTCGTCACGCCACAGACGGTGGCCACGATTCTCAAGCGGCTGGAGGCCAACGACCATGTCAGGCGCTCGCCTCACGAGGAAAACCGCCGCGCCGAGCGCTGGTGGCTGACCGATCGCGGCACCGAGCATTGCGCGGAGCAACGCACTCTCGTGGAACGAGAACTGGCCGCCGTCTTTCAGGGGGTTAGCCGACGCGAGATCGCGGAAATCGCGCGCACGATGGATCGTCTGTCAGAAATCGTGCTGCGCGCGGCTGAGCGTGCCGGAGTCTTCTGAGCCGCCGCGTCCACCGGCTTTGGGGCGCCAGGCGCTTCAACATAGCTCCCCGGTTTGCGGGTTCAGCGCATTCGGCCCTGATCATTGTCATCGCCTCGACCGCGGCTGTTCCAGGTGCCGCGCTGCCTGAGCAAACCAGGCTGTTGATCGCGACCGAGCCGATCCAGCCACCGCGACAGGCTGCGCGAGTAGCGCACCGTGACGATCGTCAACAGCACAGTGGGTAGCAAGACCAGCATCCAGACACCGAACTTGGCCGCCCCACCCCAGTCGGCCATCGCGAACAGATTCATCCCGAGAAAGCCGGTGGCGATCGTGGCCACCATGCCCAGGATCGTGACCACGGTCAGGCGCAGAACACTCTCGGACTGTCTGCGGGCGTCATCGCTGTCCAGATACTGGCTCATGTCGAGCACCTCCTCGCGAACCTCGTCGAACAGAGCATCGACATTGAGCTGACGGCGCATCATCCCGAACAAGGCGGCTTGCAGCGGCTGATTGGAAATCTCGTGAAACCAGTAGCGGTGATTGAAGCGAAGAAAGCTCTCGAGCGAACGACGGACCCTGCGTTTGAATGCGCTGACCGAAACGGGGTCATCCAGGTCGAGCTGAGACACCGCATACACCTGCTGATCCGATTGCAGCAGGATCGCTGCGCGATGGAAGTGCGCGATCAGGGTCAACAGTTTGATCTGGTGCCGGTACTCGGTCAGCAGACCGGACTCGGAATCCGCGAAGGCCGGGTTATTCGCACTGCCGACAAAGGTGGTCGCATGCCCGTTGCAAAGCACCCGCGTGGACAGCGCAAGATCCTGACTGGACGGCGACCAGTACCGGTCGTAGGCATGCTCATCACGTAGGGCGCGCGCGGCATCGGGGCTCGCGGCAAGCGGCGAATCCGGCGCCAGGCCCAGCGCCAGCCGGATGAAATCCGCCTCGTCGATCGAAAATGGATCATCCACCGACAGGTAAGACAGCGAAGGCATTCGCTGATGCTCGACCTGACGAAAGCGTACCGGCCCGTGCTCCATGGAAAAATGCAAGGTCATCGGGCGAAGTAGCGCGATCCAGTGCTCGGCGACGGTGGCGGCGCGATGAACCCGAACCGCCTGCAGATACTTCTCGGCGGCATCGAAATCGGAGCGGGCGATTTCGCTGTCATCAGCGGCCAGCCAGCGCACACTGCGTGCACAGTGCACCGCCCGCCCATCTCGGTGCCAGCCCGAGGGAAATGCCCTCCCGAGCCGGTACTGGATATCGATCGCACGCTCCAACGGGAGATTCTCCGCCGCCAGTTCCATGACCAGGATGGTGATATCGACGTCATAGAAGAACATCAGCCGGCAATTCACCACCTGCAGCTCGGTGGACCAGCCGTCCGTGAGTTCGATCACCGCCCGATCGATGTCCGAACGGGCATAGACACGGATTGGCGACTCTCCATAGTTCGGATGCGCATTGGGGCCGCGGCCCTGGCCATAAAGAAATCGGCGTACCGATGGCAGGAAGGCCATGAACTCGTGATAGCGACCCGCTTCGATCGCGCCCTCCGGCGCCTCGAATGCGGATTCCTCCGCCTGCCAGAGCCCGCTGACATCCTCGGCCTCGAACAACTCCGACCAGGGTTGCGCGCGTTCCCGACCGGGTGGTGCCACCAGCTGCAGCGGCCAGAGCAGGATATGGCGGAACTGGCGAACGATCTGATCCCGCGGTGCATTCATCTTGTGTCTGGGTTGCTGATTCTTGTGTCTGGGTTGCTGATGGAAGCGGGTGTCGCCGCTGCGAGTGCTTGCGCTGGGCGGGCCGGCGCTTAGCCGCGGCGCACCCGAAAGAAAAAAGGGCGCTTCTTTCGAAGCGCCCCGCGTGCTGCCCGATCGAGACTCAGATCGGTTGGCAGATCAGCCGATCAACGACCGTACACCTTGCCGAACAACTGCCAGCCCTTGCCGTCGAACTTCACCAGCTGCATGCGCTCGATCGGGTAGAAGTCATCGGCCGAGGTCTTGACGTTGATGCCGGGCATCAGCATGGGCGGCTCGAAGTCGAGGCTCGCCGCCTGCTTCATCAGGTTCTTGCGCGACAGATCATCACCGCACTGCTTGAGTGTTTGCACGATCACCTGCGCCGCGTTGTAGCCGTAAACATAGAAGCTGTTGGAGATGTCGGCACCCGGAATGTACTTGTCCAGCCAGGCCTTGTAGTCATCCCAGGCCTTGCCCTTCTGCCACTGCGGATCGGTGGGATCTTTCAGGTACACCGACGAAATGATGCCGACCGAATTCTCCAGGCCCGCGGGCTTGAGCACCGAACCCACCGACTGCGACACATTGTTCAGATAGTGGGTGGGCTTCCAGCCGATCTCGGCCGCCTTCTTGATCGCCTGCGCCGCGAACTTGGGCGTGGTGATGTTGAAGAACACATCGGCACCGGAACCCTTCATGGTCACCATCTGGCTGTCGATGGTGGGATCGGTGACCTCGTACGAGACCTCGGACACGATCATCGACTTGGCTTTGTCGCCCAGGCCGTGTTTGAAGCCCTCGAGGTAGTCCTTGCCGTAGTCATCGTTCTGATAAAGGACGGCGATCTTGGCATTCGGATGGGTATCCAGAATGTGCATCGCATAGATCTTGGCCTCGGACTGATAGTTCGGCTGCAGGCCCATGGTCCACGGGAAGTGCTTCGGATCGCCCCACTTGGTGGCGCCGGTGGCCAGGAACAGATGCGGCACCTTCTTGGAGTTCATGTACTTGTGGATCGCCGAGTTGGTCGGCGTGCCCAGGGTGTTGAACAGGGCGAACACCTCTTCCTGCTCGACCAGTTTGCGCACCTGCTCGACCGTCTTGGGCGGGCTGTAGCCATCATCGAGCGTGACGAAGTTGATCTTGCGCCCGTTGACGCCGCCGTTGTCGTTGATCATCTGCAAGTATGCGGCGACGGCCTTGCCGATCGTGCCGTATGCCGAGGCCGGGCCCGAATACGGCATCGTGTTACCGATCTTGATTTCCTTGTCGGTCACGCCCGGACCGTTCTTGGCCGCGGCGCCGCCGGCCAGGCCGATCATCGTGGCGCCCACGGCGACTGCCGTCAGCGTCTTGCGCAGGGAAAATGTCATGGTTCTTGTCTCCTCGGTGGAAAACCGGATCGGGGCAGCTGCCCCGGATTGTGCTGCCTTCAGATCATTAACGCTGAGCGCGAAGTTTCGCTGACAGCTTGGCCAGCGCACCGGAAATGCCAAAGGGCATCAGGTACATGAAAGCGATGAGGAATATGCCATAAACCGCCCATGGCGCACTCTTGGAAATCTGCTCGGCCACGTTCGGAATGAACATGATGAACACCGCGCCGAAGATGGCGCCGGTCAATGACGCCAGCCCGCCCACCACGATGCCGACCAGGAAGGTGATCGAGAGAAAGATCTGGAAGCTGTCGGGTGCGACGAAGGCCACCACGACACCGCCGAGCGCGCCGGCGACCCCCGTAAAAGCTGCCGACACGCCAAACGTGATCGATTTGAACATGGCCAGGTTGACACCCATGGCTGCGGCGGCGGTGGGGTGATCCCGGATGGCGATCAGCGCACGCCCGACCCGGCCCTGCAGCAGATTTCGGCCGATCCAGAACATGAGGATCAGGATGATCAGCCCAAAGAAGTACAGGTAGCGATCGTCATTGAATTCCTGGCCCAGGAACTCGAACTCGAACGGCGGTTCCGGCTTGATCAGCACGATGCCCTGCACGCCGCCGGTGATGTCTTCGATCGCCTTGTACTTCAGCATCTGCGGTGTGGCCACGCCCAATGCCAGCGTGGCCAGGGCCAGAAAGTGCCCCTCGAGCCGCAGCGCCGGAAATCCGACCAGGAAACCGACCACGAAGGCCACCAGCGCGGCCACCGGAAGCGTGCTCCAGAACGGGAACTCGTAGCGGTCCATGAGAATGGCCGCTGTGTAAGCGCCCACCGCGTAGAACGCACCGTGTCCGAGCGAGATCTGGCCATTGAAGCCGGTGAGAATGTTCAGCCCGAGCAGGGCGATCGCATAGGCGAACACCAGGGTGAACTGGAACACCACGTAGTTCTTGACCAGAAACGGGAAGATGCAGAGCGCGATCAGCACGACCAGGCCGATCACGAACTTCAGCGAACTGGCACCGCGCGACGCCTGGATCACGGCGGACATGGACTCGGATACGGGTTTCATACGCGGCTCACCACCACCTTGCCGAACAAGCCGTTGGGCTTGATCGTCAGAATGCCCACGATCAGCACCAGGGCCACCGTCAGCTTGAGTTCGGTACCGATCACATAGGCGCCGAGTACGTTCTCGGCCACACCGACGATCAGGCCGCCGATCGCCGCACCCCAGGGGTTGTCGATACCGCCGAGCAGGGCCCCCGCAAAGCCGTAGAGCAGGATGCCCGACATCATGTTCGGATCGAGGAACACCACCGGGGCGATCATCATGCCGGCCACCGCACCGATTGCCGCGGCCAGCCCCCAGCCCAGGGCCAGCATCCAGGAGACACGGATGCCAACCAGCCGAGCGGACTCCGGATTCTGCGCCGCCGCCCGCATGGCCAGCCCGATCGGTGTGAGCCGCAGGAAGGCGAACACCGCCGCGACCACGATCGTCATGACGAAGAACGAGCCGACATCATGCGCGCCGAAATACTTGCTGGCGTACCAGGCATCTTTGGCAAACGGCGATTCGAACGATTTGATCGTGTGCTCGAAGATCCAGCCGGCCACCGCGTTGAATATCACGAGAAGGCCGATGAACACGATCACGTTGTTCAGCACCGGTGCGTTCTCCACCGGCTTGAGAATCACCCGCTGAATGATCACCGCGCCAATGAATGACACCACCACGGTGATCACGAAGGCGGCCCAATAGGGCATGCCGCCCTGGATCAGCCACCAGGCGATGAAGGTGCTGAAGGTGGCCATCTCGCCCTGGGCGAAATTGATGTGATGCGTGGACTGGTAAATCATCACCAGCGCCAGCGCGATCGACCCGTAGATGGCGCCGCTGGCCAGGCCGGCGATCACCTGCTGCATGAATGCTTCCACTTCAGACCCCCAGGTAAGCCTTGCGCACCGATTCGTCGGCCTTGATTTCCTCGGTCGTGCCCGAGATGATCACCCGCCCGGTTTCGAGCAGATAGGCATCGTGAGCGAGATCGAGCGCGAGCGAGGCGTTCTGTTCGACCAGCAGCATGCTGACGTTGTCTTCACGGTTGATGCGCGCCATGATCTCGAAGATCTCACGCACGATCAGCGGCGCCAGGCCGAACGAAGGCTCATCGAGCAACAGCAGGCGGGGCTTGAGCATCAGGGCACGGCTGATCGCCAGCATCTGCTGCTCGCCGCCGGAGAGCGTGCCGGCCTGCTGATGGCGCCGCTCCTTCAGGCGCGGGAAGCGCTCATAGACATATTCCATGTCGCGCGCCACCTCGGCCTTGTCCTTGCGGGTGTAGGCGCCCAGCCGGAGATTGTCCTCGACCGACACCGCGGTGAATGTGCCGCGGCCATCGGGCACATGGGCCACGCCCATGCGTACCACCTGTTCGGTGCTGTTGCCGGTAATCGATGCACCATCGATCTCGATCGCGCCTTCGGTACGCACCATCTGGCAGATCGCGCGCAAGGTGGTGGTCTTGCCGGCGCCATTGGCGCCGAGAATGGTGGTGATACGGCCCGATTCGAGCGAAAAGCTCACACCGAACAGGGCCTGGGTGGCGCCATAGTAGGCATTCAGGTCACGAACCTCGAGCATCTTGCTCATGCCGCAGCCCCCTCTTTGTCAGCCGGGGCGCCCAGATAGGCAGCGATCACATCGGGGTGGGCCTGGATTTCATCCGGGCTGCCCTCGGCGATCTTGGCACCGAAGTTCAGTACCACGATGTGATCGGAGACCTTCATCACCAGGCTCATATGGTGCTCGACCAGCAACACCGTGATGCCCAACTCATCGCGCACGCGCAGGATATTGGTGCCCAGATCCTCGAGTTCCTCGTGGTTCAGGCCCGCCGCGGGCTCGTCGAGCAACAGCAGTTTGGGTTCGGCAGCCAGGGCACGCGCGAGTTCGACACGCTTTTGCAGCCCGAAAGGGAGATCACCGACCGGACGATCCGCGACCTCGGTCAGGAGCATCATCTCGATCAGGCGATTGGCATGCTCTGTGAGGCGCTTCTCCTCGGCGGACACCGAGGGCAGGCTCAGCGCACTGGCCAGGAAACCCGACGACGAACGGCAATGCGCCCCCACCATGATGTTCTGCCGCACGCTCAGGGTGCGGAACATGGCCAGATTCTGGAAGGTGCGGCCGATGCCGATCTCGGCCATCCTGTGCACCGGCGTGGCGGTGATCGAGCGGCCTTCGAAAAGGATATCGCCCGACTCGTAGCTATAAAGCCTGGACAGGCAATTGAACAAGGTGGTCTTGCCGGCACCATTGGGGCCGATCAATCCACAAACCCCGCCGACGGGGACATCGAAGCTCACGCGATCGAGTGCGACGATCCCGCCAAAGCGGACCGTCACCTCGCGAACGCTGAGCAAAGCCGAGCCGCTCACCGTAAATCCTCCTTGGCGCGCCGGATCATGAATTGATCGTCCGGCGCTGGTCTCCTCCACCGGTGTCCGGCGTAAGGCGGGCTAAGTGTAGCGGAAAGCCGGTGGGTGCATCCGCTGGCCACACGACCGTATCGGGCGCCGCTGACCGCGCAGCACCCGGGACCGACTACCGAACCACGCAGCTCCCATGTCACAATCGAAGCATGCTGATCATGCCACCCGAATTCGAAGCCGATCGCCTGATCGAACTCACCGATGATGTGTTCGTTCATGTGTTCACTCGCGACAAGCTGATCCTGCCGCATGGCGCCGCCGGGCCGCTTACCTGGCCGCTCTATCAGCAGGCAGGATTCGTTGCGGAAACGGTTCATGGCATCGGTCGGCTGGGCGGTTCTCCGCATGTGGCGGTCTCGATCGGCGAGTCGGGCGCCGAATTGCCGGAGGGTTTCGCGGCAGCCAATCTGCGCCAGTTGTTCGGCGCCATAGACGACACCCAGCTGGCCGTGGCAATGCGCGCTGTCCAGGTGCTCGAATGGGACCGCACCCATCGCTTCTGCGGCGCCTGCGGCCGGCCGACCGAGCATGTGGGTCATGAGCGCGCTCGCGAATGCCGGCCCTGCCGGCTCACGTTCTATCCGCGCATCTCTCCGGCCATGATGGTGCTCATCCGCGACGGCAACCGTCTGCTACTGGGGCGTGGCATCAATTTCCCGCCCGGCCGGTTCAGCGCGCTGGCGGGCTTTCTCGAGGCCGGCGAGACCATCGAGCAGGCGATTCATCGTGAGGTGCTCGAGGAGGTCAATGTCCGGATCAAGAACCTGCGCTACTTCGGCAGCCAGAGCTGGCCGTTTCCGAATTCTTTGATGATCGCATTCGTGGCCGACTATGCCGGCGGCGAACTGCGCGCAGACCCGGCCGAGCTGGCCGAGGCCGCGTTCTTCGAGATCGATGACCTGCCGCGGCTGCCTCCGCCACTGAGCATCGCGCGCGCCCTGATCGATGCCACGATCGCCGAGATCCGCGACCCGGGCGCCGAACCCCTGCGCATCCGCACCTGGTGAGGCGTCGGCGGAGTCATTAGCCAGCCTGCGGAAACACCAGGCCGTCGTCATCCGGGGCCTACCGGGCGATGACCTCACCCCGCGCCCGAGCGGTCAGATCGGACCATCGCTGTCGTCTTCGAGGAAGCGCACATCCAGGCCCTCGATGTCCTGCATCGAGGCGCCAGCGATTCCTTGCATGTCGCCTACCATCCCCACCGTGGCCTGCATCATCCGCTCCAGCTGCATCTGGCGCTTGGACCACTGCTTCATGATCGCCTTGCGCTCGCGATCGAGATCCTCCTGCATCTGTGAGAACGACTCGACGATCGCCTGCACCCGGTGTTTGAAGCGCGGCCCGGTGAGGTAGTCGTAGATCAGGGCCGATTTTTCCTGTTTGCCTTCGAGCGCGCGGCGCGCGGTGGCCAGCTCGATCAGCGACTGGCGCAACGACATGGCCAGCGGCAGGGCAACGCTCGGATGCACCACCCAGACATGGTCGATCAGGTCGAAACTGTCGATCTCGCGTGGCAGCGCATGGCTGACGATGACCGCGACCTCGGCGCGCGCGCTGCGCTGGTCATCGCGCAGTTTGACCAGCCAGCCATCCTGCCAATGCTTGGTGCGTTTGGACTCCCAGAGAATGGTGCCGCAGACCGTTCCGCTGGGGCCGTGCACCCGCTGCAGGGCATCGCCACCAAACTCCCCCTTGGGAACCGGCTCGATCAGATCCAAAGGGAAGCGCGAGGCGAGCATCTGTTCGAGGGCCAGCTCCTGAACCTCACCCTGCATCTGCTGCGAACCTTGTTCGGCGCGGCGCTGCAGATCCTCGATTCGCGACTGTAGCGACTGGATCACCTGCTCACGCTCCTGCAGACGCAGCGACCAGCCGCTTTCGAGTTCCCGGCGCGCCTTCTCGCGCTCGGCCTGGAGCTCGGCGCGAACCCGGTTCTCGACGGTGAGCGCCAGTTCGCGTCGCTGATCATCGAGTTCACGCTCTTTCTTCAGCACCTGTGCCTGGGCCTCCTGGGCCTGGGCCAGCTTGCGGTCGCGCTCGGCGATCAAGGCCTGGGCTGCCTTGAGCTCGCGATCCCGATTCTGCAGATCGAGTTCGATGGCCGCGCGCGCCTTGCGGGCTTCCGACTGGATGATCGACTCCCGTTCCTGCGCCAGGCGCTTTCGCAATTCTTCGTCGAGTGCCTCTCGTTGGCGCGACAGTGCATCACGCTCATCGCGCAACTGCGATTCGCGCGATTCGATCTGCGCGCGCAGACCCGCTATCCGGGCTTCGAACTCGCGCGTGCGCTGGGCGATAAGCGGCGCGGCGAGCGATTCACTGATCGGGATCTGCGTGTCGCAGTTCGGACATTGAATCATCGGCTCGGTGGCATTGGCCGGCTTGCGGGCACTCTCGGGAACAGCGGGCATGGCTGATCGGCTTTTATCCAGGGTAGGGGCGGATCATCCCACAGTGACCGGCTCGCCAAATGCGCCTGCCGAATCAGCGCGTTACCATGCTGACTGATGCTGCCAGGCTTTGACGGGCGTTTCCGGGTGATGCCGCACCCATGCGCGCGCCTTCGAATCCCGATCGTTGCCAGCAAGCACGCAAGTTGAACCGACTCGGGCCAGAGCCCGCTAGCAGAATGGACGCGATGCTCGATCTCACCGCCAATCCGGCCCCGGCGCCAAGCTGTGGCGCGAACCCCACCCGCCGGTCACTGATTACGGCGGCCGCCGCCGCCGGGCTGATCCTCGCTGGTTGCGCAACCAGCGGCCGGGGGGATTATCAAAGCGGCCCGCTGGCCGGCATCACGCCCACGGATTTCGCCAGCTATGACCCGGCCCACATCGCAGCCGGAATCGATATCGATTCGCGGGTACCCGCCTCGCTGAATCGCGGCATCGAACTGATCGTCGCCGTGGTGCCGGTCGACCACGATGTCTGGGAGCCGATCGGTGCGCGTCTGCCCATGCGCCCGCTGATGCTGCTGGGCGAAAAGCCCGACGTGGCAGCTGGCAAGCCACTACTGGCCTGGGGTGAATCTCCTCCAGGTGGCAGGCTGCGCACGGCCTATGTCCTCACCGACGAAGGCCGTGACGAAATGCGCACGTTGCAGGGCCGGTTCAAGACGCTGATGGCCAAACATCCGCCTGGCTCGCCGCAAGGGGGCGCCCTGCGCATCCGGGTCGACATGTACCGGATGTTGCCGGCCAATGTTGCCACCTACGCGGATAGCCAGTTGCAGTCCTGGCTTCAATTGATCCTGGCCAAGGGACCGTTCCTGATCTGGGAGGGGCGCCTGGGCGATATTCGCTGACGCGGTCCGCCGGTGACGCGACCCTGCGCGACCCGGTCACTCATTCGTCGCGTTGCTTGCCATGGATGGTCATCTTTCCGGTGTTCAGCAGATGCATGCGTTCGATCGCCTGTGGGTCGACCATCAGATCGCAGAACAGCGTGCGTTCGGCGGCCATCGCCTGAGAATCCGTTGCCAATTCGGTCTCGAGCCCGGTTCGTCGGATCAGGTGTTTGATGTGCGCGCGCGCGCGCGCCGGACGCTCCGCGATGGCGCGAGCCAGGCGCAGTGCATGCTCGAGCACATCTCCGCGCACCACATCATTGACCAGCCCATAGGCCTTGGCCTCGCGCGGCGTCAGCGTGTCGCCGAGCAGCATCAGTTCCAGCGCACGCGCCTGGCCGACCAGGCGGGTCAGGCGCTGGGTGCCGCCAGCCCCCGGCAGTAAACCGATATTCACCTCTGGCAGGCCGATCGGGTAGTCGCCATCGGCCGCCAGTCGTATGTCGCAGGCCAGCGCAAGCTCATAGCCTCCACCCATGGTGACGCCGTTGATGGCCGCGATATAGGTCTGACCACTCGCCTCGATCTGCCGCAAAACACGATGGATATCGGCCTCGGGCACGCTGCGACGCACATCGAATTTCAGACCGCGGGCAGCCATCTGGCGGGCGCGGGTTTCGAGCACCAGGGTGTCGTAGTGGCGAACGAATACGTCTTGCATGGCACCGGTGATCACCACCACCGAGACATCGTCGGCCGCCTCTGCCTGATCCAGGGCCGCCACCAGTTCCCGCTCTGTGACATCGTCCATGGTACCCAGGGGCGGATTGCCGATGCGCAATACCGCGACACCGGTGGCCGGCCGATCGATCGAGACATGTTTGCCCTGGTACATCGCTTACTCCCGCTGATCCCGCCAATTGCGTGGCGAATCAGCATAGCAGCGGCTTCAGCGCCGCGGCCCGGGCCCCCGCGGCCGCGCCCTGCCAGCCGTTCGGACAGCCTGGTCAGGCGGGTGCGAGATTTACCAATGAAAACAAATCCGACTCGCGCACGCGTCGTCCGCCTGGATACCTCGCGCGTTATCGGATCAGGTGGGGAAACGGCGCGTGAGCGCAGCCGGAGTCGGCGCCTGGCTTGAACCAGGCCCTTCGAGGAGATTCAACGATGATCAAACATACGCGGCAAGCTGCCCTGGCCGTGGCGATTGCGCTGGTTATGGGCGGCTGCGCAATCGTGCCCGCGCCTCGGGCCTATGACGATGGCTATGGCAGCGCAGTGACCGTATCGCCAGCGATCATCGTGGCGCCGTTCTTCGCCTGGCCTTTTCACCGGCATTGGCACGGGTACCGGGGCCACGGTGGGCACCGCGGCAGAGGGCGAGGCCACCATTGACAGCACGAACCGCGCCCATTCTGGCGCGGTCTGCTTGTGCTGGCGCAGATTGTCTCTGACCGGAGCGGCGTCAGCTCCGGCAGTTACCGCTCAGGCGAGTTTGTCCATCGTGCCGGTTGCCTGGGCGAGCAGATAGTAGAAGGTGACACGGCTCTTGCGTCGCTCCGCCTTCATCTGCTCAACGACCTTCTTGATACCGGCCTCGGCGGCGTCGGCTTCCAGGCCGAGCTTTTTCTTCGCGAAACCGTCGCGCACCCGGTCGAGCTCGGACTTGTCGGAGCTGGAAACCAGCGAGGCATCGGTGCTGCGCAAGGCAATGCCGCAGTATTTGACGATGTTGGCAACCGCGGTATCGCTGACATCGGATGTGTACTTCTGAATATCGGCCTTGTAATCCTGACTCACGGCTGGCTCCGGTCGAGAAAAAACAGGTGATTTCACATTATCAGAACTGAAGCAGATCGTGAAGCCATCGCAGCATCCCCGGCGTCGCTAATGACGCATTGCTGACAAGCTGAAACGTCAGGATGACGAATCGCCGACCCGCCGGGCGGGATCAGAACACCAGCGCGACGATGAAAATGCCGATGGAAAGAAAGGTCAGGGCAAGCTTCAAGACCACACCCACCAGCATCCCGAGCCAGGTGGCCAGACCGACATTGCCAGCGCGCCGCAGATCACTGATGGCCAGGTATTCACCGATGGCCGCACCGATCAGCGGAAAGAATACGAGGCCGATGAAGCCGAAGAAGATGCCGGCGACCGTCCCGATCAGTCCGCCGATGATTGCCTCGCGCGACGCCCCGACCCGCTTGGCACCCACCAGGCCGGACAGATAGTCGGTGATCCAGGCGAGGATCGCCAGCACGCCGACAATCGCGACGGTGGTCTTGCTGATCAATTCGAAGGAGTCGATCCAGGCGGCCAGGGCGATGCCGGCGAACACGAACACCGTTCCTGGCAGGGCCGGCATGACCACGCCGACGGCGCCGACGATGATCAGGAGAATCGACAAGACCCAGAGGGATATGGTCGTGTAGGGAACGGCCGCCAAGGCGTTGGTGACGGTTTCGATCATGCAATCGGCCGGAAGGACGAGACAGCGGGGGCGCTTGACCGGGGTCAGACGTCGATATTGCGCGCGATCAGCGCGTTCTTCTCAATGAATGCCCGACGCGGTTCGACTTCATCGCCCATCAGCGTGGCGAAAATCTGGTCGGCCGCGATCGCATCTTCGATCTGAACCCTGAGCAAGGTGCGCGCCGAGGAATCCATCGTGGTTTCCCAGAGCTGCTCGGCATTCATTTCCCCAAGACCCTTGTAGCGCTGACGGCTGATGCCGCGCTCGGCATCATTCATCATCCAATCCAGTGCCGCGCCGAAATCGCGAACCCGGGCCTGACGTCGTCGCTCGCCCTCACCGCGGGCGATCGTGCCGCCCTCGCTGATCAGCCCTTCAGTCAGTTCCGCCGCATCACGCAAGGTGCGATAGTCGGCGGTATCGAGGAAGGCGGAATCGAGCACCGAAACCCTGCGGTTGCCGTGAATGATCCGCTCGATGACCAGCCGCCAGGATTCGTCCGAGTCAACATACTCGGCACGAACCGAAAAACCCTGGGTGGCGGCGATCTCGTTCTCGGACAAGCTCTTTTGCAGCGCGAGCGCGCTTTCCTGGGCGGCGGCCTCGTTGCCGAGCAACGGCAGAAAACCGTCGACGATTGCCTGCAGCACCGCCGCATCCATGATGCGCGCGAGGCGATCGATCACCGCACGCGCGAGCAACACCTTGCGCGCGAGTTCGGCCAGCGCGTCTGCGCTCAGGGGCGACGCACCCTCGCCGGGCACCAGCTCGGCACCATCGAGCGCATGCGCAAGCATGAACTGATTCAGTTCATGATCGTCCTTGATGTAGCGCTCGTCTTTCTGATGCTTGATCTTGTACAGGGGCGGCTGGGCAATGTAGATGTAACCACGCTCCACCAGGGCCGGCATCTGCCGATAGAACAAGGTCAGCAGCAGCGTTCGAATGTGACTGCCGTCGACATCGGCGTCGGTCATGATGATGATGCGGTGATAGCGCAGCTTGTCCGCATCGAACTCGGTGCCGATACTGGTACCCAGGGCGGTGATCAGGGTGGCGATCTGCTCGCTGGAGATCAGTTTCTCGAAATGCGCTTTCTCCACATTGAGCACCTTGCCGCGTAGCGGCAGCACCGCCTGGAACTTGCGGTCGCGCCCCTGCTTGGCCGAGCCGCCGGCGGAATCGCCCTCGACGATGAAAAGCTCCGACTTGGCGGGATCACGCTCCTGGCAATCGGCCAGCTTGCCCGGCAGGCCGACGCCATCGAGCAAACCCTTACGGCGGGTCATGTCGCGGGCCTTGCGCGCCGCTTCGCGTGCCCTGGCCGCATCGATGATCTTCTGACAGATGATCTTGGCGTCGTTGGGGTTTTCCTGCAGATACTCCTCCAGCGCCTTGGCGACGATGTCCTCGACCGGAGCGCGCACCTCGCTGGAGACCAGTTTGTCCTTCGTTTGCGACGAGAACTTCGGTTCCGGCACTTTCACCGACAACACGCAGGTGAGCCCTTCGCGCATGTCATCGCCCGAGGTCTCGACCTTCGCCTTCTTGGCGAAATCATGTTCGTCGATGTATTTGTTCAGCACGCGGGTCATGGCTGCGCGCAGGCCGGTCAGGTGGGTACCGCCATCGCGTTGGGGAATATTGTTGGTGAAACAGAGCACCTGCTCGCCATAGCCGCTGTTCCACTGCATCGAGACATCGACGGTGATTGTCGGGCCGAGGTCGGTTTGCTTGCTGCCGGTGGCTTTGAAGGTGTTGGGGTGGATGACCGTCTTGGTCTGATTGATGTACTCCACGAAGCCGCGAACGCCGCCGGCGAACGCGAAATCCTCTTCCTTGCCCTGTCGCTGATCGACCAGCCGGATCGCGACGCCGTCATTGAGAAACGACAGCTCGCGCAGCCGCTTGGCGAGAATCTCGTAGTGAAATTCCACCTTGCCGAAGGTGTCGGCGGCGGCCATGAAGTGAACTTCTGTACCGCGTTTGTCGGTTTCGCCCACGACCTCGATCGTGCCCTGTGGCTCGCCATGACGAAAGTTCAGCCGGTGAACCTTGCCGTCGCGACGAATCGTCAGGCGCAGCCAGTCAGACAGCGCATTGACCACCGAGACACCCACCCCGTGCAAGCCACCGGAGACCTTGTAACTGTTCTGATCGAACTTGCCACCCGCGTGTAGCTCGGTCATCACGATCTCGGCAGCCGAGCGACCGAGCTCGTCTTCTTCGTGGGTGTCGGTGGGAATGCCGCGGCCGTTGTCGGTGACGGAGATGGAGTTGTCGGTATGGATGGTGACCACGATCTGGTCACAGTGCCCGGCGAGGGCTTCATCGACCGCGTTATCCACCACCTCGAAGACCATATGGTGCAGGCCCGTGCCGTCACCCGTGTCGCCGATGTACATGCCCGGGCGCTTGCGCACCGCCTCCAGGCCTTTGAGGACCTTGATCGATCGTGAACCGTATTCTTCGTTTTCCATCATTGACTCGAAAGAGGAGGCGAGGTTTGCTTTTGGAGCGATGCGGCCGAGCCGGCGTTCAGATGCGCATCGGCATCACCACATAGCGAAAGCCCGGGACATCCTCGGCGGTCAGCAGGGCGCTGCTGTTGGCATCACCGAAGGCGATCAAGACCTTCTCGGATTTCAGATTGGCCAGAACATCCTGCAGGTAGCCGACATTGAAGCCGACCTCGATCGGCTCGCCGTAGTAGTTCGCACTGATTTCTTCATTGGCCTCTTCCTGATCGGCGTTGGTGATCTGGATACCCAGGCCTTCGTCGGAAAGCGACAGGCGGATGCCCTTGAATTTTTCCGAGGTCAGAATCGAGGCACGGGCCAGGGCGGCGAGCAGCACGGCTCGTTCGATCTCGAGCTGGTTCTTGTAGCCGTTGGGCATGACCCGCTGGTAATCGGGAAACTTGCCCTCGACCAGCTTCGTGATCATGTCGACCGAGCCGAATCGGAAGCGGGCCTGATTGCTGGTCAGGGCAATCTCCACCGGCTCGTCGACATCGGCCAGCAGCCGCTGCAGTTCCAGCACCGACTTGCGCGGAATGATGACCTCATGCGGCGGCAGCTCGCTGCCGTCCAGTTCGGTTTCGCAGGTGGCCAGTCGGTGGCCGTCGGTGGCAACCACACGCACGGTGTTTCCCTGGGTGACCAGCAAAAGGCCGTTCAGGTAGAAACGGATGTCCTGCTGCGCCATCGCGAAGTGAACCATCTGGAACAGATGACGCAGGACCTTCTGGGGCAGAGAGAAGGCGGCTGCCGGTTCGCTGGCCGCGGCGACCGTGGGATAGTCGGCCGCATCGAGGGTCTGCAGGGTGAAGCGACTCTTGCCTGCCGTAAGTTGGGCACGCCCGTTGGCCAGATTCAGGGTGATGGGTGAGTCGTCGTGATCGGGCAGAGCGCGCAGGATGTCGACCAGCTTGCGGGCCGACACCGTGGTGGCGATGTCACCGTCGCCGGCGCCGACCTGCGCCTCGGTCTCGATCTGGATATCGACATCGGTGGCCAGGAAGCGAACCGTGTCACCGTGCTTGCGCATCAGCACATTGGCCAGGATCGGCAAGGTGTGGCGACGTTCGACAATGCCGGTGACGGTTTGCAGAGGCTTGAGGATCGCGTCGCGGGTGGCCTTGAACAGAATCATAGGTATTTATATAGAAAGCTGTTGTTGTTTGCTGTGCGCCGAAAGACTCTGGGGATAACCGATCGAAATGCCCGTCTGGTGTGCGCTGGCGCGGCGCGAAGCCAGTTGTACAACCGGCCGAGAACAGGCGAACAACGTTGAACAAGCACGGCCATCGCGCCGGATCGCAACAGTATGCGCCAACCCTTGCACAGCTTGTTCCGGGTTCTTCGACGCTTTTTCCACAGGTTTGTCGGCCAGGCAAGTGAGCATCAGCTTCGCAGGGTTTGTTCGAGCAGATGGATCTGCTGATTGAGCTCCGCATCCTGCTGGCGCAGCTCGGCAATGCGCTTGACCGCATACATGACGGTGGTGTGGTCGCGACCGCCGAAGGCGTCGCCGATCTCGGGAAAGCTCTTGCTGGTCAGTTCCTTGGTGAGGTACATCGCCACCTGGCGGGCGCGGGCGATGTTCGCCGGCCGGCGCTTCGAATACATGTCGGCGATCCGCACCTTGTAGAAGTCGGCCGCGGTCTTCTGGATCTGCTCGATCGAGACGGGTAGCTGATTCTGCTTCAGAAGATCGCGGCTAGCCTCGCGGGCCACGTCGACGGATACGGGCAGGCGGCGAAAGTGAGCAAACGCCAACGTGCGTTGCAGTGCTCCCTCGAGTTCGCGGACATTGCTGCGCACGTTGTCGGCCAGGAAGTTGGCAACCTCGTCGGTGAGCTGCGGCAGCTGCGGCCGTGTGTTGCGCAGTTGCTCGGCCTTGCGCTGCAAAATGGCCACCCGCATCTCGAGCTCGGGCGGCTCCACTTCCATGATCAGACCACTGCCGAACCGGGAAATCAGGCGTTCCTTGAAGGCGCTGAGGTGACGCGGATAGGTGTCGGAGGTGATCACCATCTGTTTGCGCGCCGAGAACAGGGCCTCGAAGGTATAGAAGAACTCCTCCTGGGTGCGTTCGCGGTTGCCCAGGAACTGGATGTCGTCGATCAGCAGCAGATCGAGCGACTGGTATTTTTCCTTGAAGGCCTGTGGCGTGCGCCGCTGGATCGCATGGACCATTTCATCGAAATAGGTCTGGGCATGCAGATAGCCGATGCGGGCACGCGGGGAGTTCTTGACGAACGCATTGCCGATTGCGTTTAGCAGGTGGGTCTTGCCCAGGCCCACACCGCCGTACAGAAACAAGGGGTTGTAGGCCACGCCGGGTTGCTCGACGCACATCAGCGCTGCCGAGACCGCCATCTGGTTCGATTTACCACGGACCAGGGAATCGAACGTGAACATCGGGTTCAGGGTCGTGGACAGGCCCGAACGATGATTCTCGGCCGCTCGCGGCGCGGGGATCCCACCGCCATCCGGGACGGATTCGTCCGGTGATTCGGCGATCGCGACGGGCGGTGTGCGCGGCGTGACCGACTGCACCGGCGCACGCCCGGCAATCAGTTCGAGCAACACCCGGGTGTCGGGATGGATCTGCTCGCGGACCGCGCTCTCGATGATGGGCAGGAAGTTCTCGCGCACCATGTTCAGCTTGAGCGCATTCGGCAGGCCTAGTGCGTGCCCTCACTTTCGTTGTAGGCGACGAAAGTGAGGGGCTTTATCCAGGGCGTGAACTTGCGCGACGAGAGTTCGCTCTCGAGCTTCTCAAGACATTTTTGCCAACGCTCTAGCATCGGGAGGCGAATCGGACGGCCGTGTTGCGCTGATCGGGCACCCTGTGGGGTGTTCGGGTCTGTCTCAGCCTGGTTCAACGGTGGGCGGCGTCACCAAGGACACCGGCCCCGTGTAAGGCCCGGGTGTCGCGGTGGTTGACGTTTACTCACGCTTGGCGAGCGGCCGGCGGGGCGAGATCAGAAGACAGGCCTATCGGCCGCCGCAAGGGCCGTTTCCAGCCAGGGCCGAGTATTGTACCTGCTTCGCTTGTCCCGGCATCCTGTTCAGATTGACAGGCATATGCCTAAAGGTGTGTAATTGAAGGCTTTTTACGGAATTTTGAGCGAGCCGTCATGAAACGCACTTACCAACCTTCGGTGATTCGCCGCAAGCGTACCCACGGCTTTCGCAGCCGCATGAAGACCCGCGGTGGTCGGGCCGTTCTGAACGCCCGCCGTGCCAAGGGCCGCCACCGTCTGGCCGTCTGAAGCCCAGGCGTGCCAGAGCGTCGCTTCGCAGTGAGCACTTCGAACTGATGGCAATTGCCGCCAAAGGGGCCGATACGCCGGGTTCCGGGCGGCCGCAGTTGCTGATGGCGGTACCCAAGCGGCTCCTGAAGCGGGCAGTCGATCGCAACGCGGTCAAGCGGGTTGCGCGCGAGCATTGGCGCCATCTGTCTTGGCAGCATGGCGGTGGTGGTGTTCGTTCGCAGCGCTACCTGTTGCGGCTCAAAGCGCGGCCCGCGGGCTATGCGGAATATTCCCGCCCGGCGCGCAAGAAGTTCTGGCATCTCGAACTGGCCGCCTTGTTTGCGCGCCTGAGCGCCTGACCCGCGATGGCGAGGCTGTTGATCGCTCTATTGCAGGCCTACCGGTTGATGGTCAGCCCGTGGCTGGCACCTCGCTGCCGATTCATGCCCACCTGTTCCGCCTACTCGATAGAGGCCTTACGGCGTCATGGCGCGTGGCGAGGCGGGTGGCTGGCGCTGCGGCGGATCTCTCGTTGTCATCCGTTTGGTGCCAGCGGCATCGACGAAGTGCCTACCGAATGGCCCCCGCCGCCGTCGCGGCGAGCCACCTCCGAATGAGCGCCGGTCAGTTCGCGGTGCCAAAAACGACAACCTTCAGCCTGAGCCTCTTGCCGATATGCAGATGCAGCGCACCATCCTCTGGGTGATCTTCACGATGTCCCTCGTACTGCTCTGGGATGCCTGGCAACGGCATCAGGGTGGGCCGGGGATGTTTGCCTCTGCGCCGAAGGTCGAGCAGCAGGTAGCAGCCGGGCCGACCCCGGCGGCTGGTGCGCCGTCGGCCGCGGTCGATGGCGGTTCTGTGCCCAGCGGCGGTTCGGTGCCGGGTGCCGCGGGTGCGCAGGTGGGGACCACGCCGGCAGAGCAGCCCGGAATTGGTGAAAAGCAGCGAGATCTGGTCAGCCTGCACAACGACCTGGTGCGCCTGGACATCGATCTGCGCGGGGCGGCAATCGTGCGCGGTGAACTGTTGGCCCACCGTGAGGCTGACAGCGACAGCGCGCTGCAGTTGCTGTCGTCGCAGCCCGGGCGCTTCTATGTCGCGCAGAACGGGTTTATCAATGCGCCTGCAGGCGCGCGTTATCCCACCCATGTCACGCCGTTCAAGGTGGTCGACGGTGCGACCGATCATTCGATCACGCTGGTGGCAAGCGAAGGTGGTCTGCGCGTCGAGCGCCGGATGGAACTCAAGCCGGGCTCGTACATCGTCGATGTCAGCGACACCATCACGAATGAAGGCAGCGCACCGGCTTCGCCAGTGCTCTATCGTCAGCTGACCCGGGACAATCACAAGCCGAGCGGTGACACCCAGTTCTTCTCGACCTTCGCCGGGCCGGTGATCTACACCGAAGCCCAGAAGTTTCAGAAGATCCAGTTCGACGATGTGCTCGACGGCAGCGCCAAGCATGCGACCGAGGCGGCCGACGGCTGGGCCGGCATCATCCAGCACCACTTCGCCTCGGCCTGGCTACCGCCGGACGGCGTGCAGCGCACCTTTTACACGCAGCCCTCCGGGCCCAACCTGATTTCGGTGGGCTACAAGCAGCCGCTCGGGGAGATTGCCCCGGGTGAGCAGCGCAGCACCAATGCGCGCCTGTTCCTGGGCCCGCAGGATCAGAAGCTTCTTGCGAAGATCGCGCCCGGGCTCGATCTCACGGTCGACTATGGGTTTCTGACCATCATCGCCAAGCCCCTGTGGTGGTTGCTGGAAACCCTGCACGGGTTGGTGGGCAACTGGGGCTGGGCGATCGTGCTGCTGACCCTGATCGTGAAGACGATCTTTTTCCCGTTGCAGGCAGCCAGCTACAAATCGATGGCGCGCATGAAGGCGGTGGCGCCACGGCTGACCGCGCTTCGAGAGAAGTACGGCGATGATCGTGTGCAGCTCAATCAGAAGATGATGGAGCTCTATAAGAACGAGAAGATCAATCCGCTTGGCGGTTGTCTGCCGATCCTGGTTCAGATTCCGGTGTTCATCTCTCTGTACTGGGTCTTGCAGGGCTCGGTCGAGATGCGCGATGCGCCGTGGATCGGCTGGATTCGCGACCTGGCAAGCCCGGATCCCTACTATGTGCTGCCGTTGCTGATGGCCATCAGCATGTTCGTGCAGACCAAGCTCAATCCCACGCCACCCGATCCGGTACAGGCCAAGGTGATGATGTTCATGCCGATCGTGTTCTCGGTGATGTTCTTCTTCTTCCCGGCCGGCCTGGTGCTGTACTGGCTGGTCAACAATCTGTATTCGATCGCGCAGCAGTGGGTGATCACACGCAAGATCGTCAAATCGCACTGAGCTCGGCGGGTTCGACGGGCGCAATGCCCGCTGATGAACCGATCGTTGCCTTGGCGAGCGCGCCCGGGCGTGGCGCGGTCGGTGTGATCCGGCTGTCCGGGCCGGATCTCTCTGCGGTTCTGAGTCACATGTTCGAGCGGCCCCTGCGTGCGCGCCACGCGCATTTCGGGCCCTTGCGCGATGCCGATGGGCAGGTGCTCGATCACGGCATCGCGATCCACTTCCCCGCGCCACACTCCTACACCGGTGAAGAGGTGCTCGAGTTGCAGGCCCATGGCGGTCCGGTGGTCATGCAGCTGCTGTTGCAGGCGATGCTCGAGATCGGCCGACCGATCGGTCTGCGACTGGCACGTGCCGGCGAATTCACCGAGCGCGCATTCCTGAACGGCAAGCTCGATCTGGCGCAGGCCGAGGCCGTGGCCGACCTGATCGATGCCGGGTCGGCCCAGGCCGCGCGACTGGCGGCGCGATCACTGGCGGGTGATTTTTCGATCGAGGTGAACGCCATCGCGCGGGCGATGCTGGAGGCCCGCATGTTCGTGGAGGCCTGTCTGGATTTTCCCGAGGAAGAGATCGACTTTCTCGCCGACGGCGAGATCCTGCGCCGGGTGGCGGGGATCGCCAACGACCTCACCCGACTACAGACGCAAGCGCACCAGGGCGCCCTGTTGCGCGAGGGCATGATCGTGGTGATCGCCGGCGAGCCCAACGTCGGCAAGTCATCCTTGCTCAACGCCTTGGCCAGGGCCGAGGTGGCGATCGTCACCGATCTTCCCGGCACCACGCGTGACCGGCTCAGCCAGACCGTCTTGATCGAGGGCATACCGGTCGAGATCATTGACACGGCCGGTTTGCGCGCCACCGATGATCCGATCGAGCGAATCGGCATCGAACGCACCCGCGACGGTATCGCTCGTGCCGACGTGGTCATGTGGCTGGCCGATGCCCGTGAGCCGCACCGAGACCTGGCCGAGGACATCGCATCGGATGCGATCGCGGCGGCCCGGGCGGCCGGCGCAGCCGAGCTTCGGGTTCTGAACAAGATCGATCTGAGCGGAGGCGATGCCGGTGAAGATGCCCGGGGTCGCCTGTTGATTTCTGCACGGACTGGTGCGGGTCTGGATGTCTTGCGGGCCCGTCTGCTGGCCCTGGCCGGCTGGCAGGGCGCAGGCGAGGCGCGCTTCATCGCGCGCGAGCGTCACCTTCAGGCACTGGCAGAGGCGGCCGGACATCTGAGCCGCGTCCCCGAGGCCGCCGTAGCCGGCGCCGAACTGATGGCCGAGGAGTTGCGTCTGGCACATCGTGCGCTTGGGCGCATCACCGGGGAGGTCAGCGCCGACGATCTGCTCGGCGAGATCTTCGGGCGTTTTTGCATCGGCAAATAGAATGCCGATGAACGAGTCGCACGATCAGGAGACGATCTTGACCCAAGCATCGACACCGGCAACGGTTCGTGAAGCGCTGTTTCTGATGATGTGCCGGATCCGCGCCTTCGAGGAAGCGGCCGATCGTGCCAGCCAGGGCGGTGTGGCGGCCTTCGGCCAGAGCCTCGGCGGCAAGGCCAGTGTGCGCGGTCCGCTGCATCTGTCCATCGGCCAGGAGGCGGTTTCGGCGGGTGTCTGTGCGCACCTGAATCGCGACGACTATCTGACCTCGACCCATCGTGGCCATGGGCACACGCTGGCCAAGGGTGCCGACGCCACGCGCATGATGCTCGAGCTCTATGGCAAGGCGGGTGGCTACTGCGGTGGCCGTGGCGGGTCGATGCACATTGCCGATTTCTCGGTGGGCATGCTGGGGGCCAACGGGGTGGTGGCGGCCGGTATGCCGATCGCGGTGGGCGCCGCGCATGCGCTGAAGATTCAGGGGCGTCAGGGGATCGCAGCATCATTTTTCGGTGATGGTGCGATCAACCGCGGCCCGTTCGGCGAGAGCCTGAACTGGGCCTCGGCCTATGGGCTGCCGGTGCTGTTCGTCTGCGAAGACAACCAATGGTCGGCCACGACGCGCACCGCGGATATGTCCGCCGGCGAGGGCGCGGCGGCACGGGCGCGGGCCTATGGTATCGAGGCGGAAACGGTCGACGGCATGGATCTGCTGGCCATATACGAGACGTCGGGGCGGCTGGTCGAGGCGATGCGCGCCGATGGCCGCCCGCGTCTGCTGCATGCGCTGACCTATCGATTCACCGGTCATGTGTCGGTCGATCCGGCTGGCTATCGCGACCCCGCCGAGGTCGCGGCCGCGCGTGAGCGCGATCCCATCGTCCTGGCGCGTGCGCGTTTCATCGCCGAGGGTATGAGTGCGGCGCACCTGGATGCGCTGGCCGCCAGTGCACAGGATGAGATCGATTCCGCCGTGCGTGCGGCCGAGCAGGCAGCCTGGCCCGAGCTGGCCGCCACCCGCCAGGATGTGCAAGACCTGGCCAGCAATGATTGGACATGAGCCGATGACGATCTCGACGATGACCTATGCGCAGGCGGCGGCTGCCGCGCTGCATCGCACGCTGGCCGAGCAGGAGTCGGTGGTCGCGCTTGGCGAAGACGTCGGCCGCGGCGGCATATTCGGTCAGTACAAAGGCCTGGCCGATGCCTACGGGCCGTCGCGCATCATCGACACGCCGATCTCGGAATCGACGATCGTCGGTGCGGCGGTCGGGATGGCGCTGACCGGTCTGCGCCCCGTGGTCGAGATGCGGGTGGTGGATTTTGCGCTCTGCGCGATCGACGAAATCGTCAACCAGGCGGCCAAGAACCGTTTCATGTTCGGCGGCCAGGGCCGGGTACCCGTGGTTCTGCGCCTGCCCAATGGCATATGGAGCGCTTCGGCCGCCCAGCATTCGCAATCGTTGGAGGCCTGGTTCGCGCACATCCCGGGCCTGGTCGTGGTCGCGCCCTCGACCGCCTCGGACAACTATCACCTGCTGCGTGCATCGATCGCCTCCGATGATCCGATCGTCTACTTCGAGCACAAAGAGCTCTGGGCCGATGAAGGGCAGGTGGATACCGATGATGCCTCGCAGGCCGTGCTTGGTAAGGCCCGCATTGCGCGTCAGGGCTCGGACCTGACCTTGGTCAGCTGGAGCAAGGCGGCGCGCTGGTGCGAGCAGGCGGCCGAGCTTCTGGCGGCCGATGGCATTTCGGCCGAGGTCATCGATCTGCGCACGATCTGGCCCTGGGATCGCGACGCGGTGCTGGCGTCTGCGCAGCGTACCGGGCGCATGCTGGTCGTGCATGAGGCGGTGCAGACCGCCGGCTTCGGTGCGGAGGTGTTGGCCACAGTGGTCGAGCGCTCGCCGCTGGGCGCCGTGCGTGTCGGCAGGATTGCACCGCCGCGTCTGCCGGTCGGCTATTCACCGGGCCTGGAGGCCGAGGTCCGGATCGATGCCGGCAAGATCGCTGCGCGGGTTCGCCACTGGATGGCCGATTGAGCCGATCGCGGGTCGATGTCGTTCTGACAGCGTTTGGTCGCGATCGTCACGAACGCCTGGTGGTCTTGCGCACGCTGGTGGTGGCGCTCGCCGCCGGGGCCCTGTTCGCCGCGCTGGGCAGCCCGCTGCCCTGGCTGATCGGCCCGTTGCTGGTGACGGCCGGTGCGCGTCTGAACGGCGTGGCGCTGGACAGCCCGCATCTGTTGCGTGGCGCCGGCCAATGGGTGATCGGCGCGGCGCTCGGGCTGTACTTCACGCCGCAGGTCATCACCCAGCTGACCGGCCTTTGGTGGGCGATCCTGTGCGCGATGGTGCTGGCCTGGAGTCTGACCCTGCTATTCGGCTGGATTCTGCGCCGCTGGGGCGGGCTGGATCCCGCGACGGCATTCTTCGCAGGGGCGGTGGGCAGCGCCACCGAGATGTCGATCCAGGGCGAGCGTCATGGCGGGCGTTTCGAACTGATCGCCGCGGTCCACAGTGTGCGCGTCGTGATCGTGGTGGTCGGGGTGCCCTATGTGTACAAGTGGTTGCAGCTGCACGGCACCGATCCCTACAGCGCATCCACGCTCGATGTCTGGTGGCCCGGCTTGCTGGCCCTGATCCTGACCTCGGTGGCGCTGGCGTCCTGGCTCGGGCGCTGGGGTTTTCCGAATGTCTGGATGATGGCGCCGCTGGTAGTGGCCGCGCTCGCCAGCGCGGTCGATGCGCCGCCCAGTGCCCTGCCCCGCTGGTTCGTGATCGCCGGCCAGTTGTTCATCGGGATGTCGCTTGGCGTGCGCTTCAGGCCGGAGTCGATGGCCCACATCAAACGGATCGTGCCGCTGGTGATCATCAGCACGGCTGGACTGATTCTGTTGGCCGCGGCCGCGGCCACCGCCCTGGCCTGGGTCGTGGAGCTGCCTGCGGCCACCATGATCCTGGCGACCTCGCCAGGCGGCATTGCCGAGATGAGTCTGACGGCCAAGGTCCTGCAACTCGGCGTGCCGGTGGTGACCGCATTCCAGGTGGCACGCATGATTGCGATGGTATTGACCGTGGGCCCGATCTATCGGACGCTGGTGCAACGCTGGCCGGCGCGCTGGGGAACTCCTTCCGGCGGGCCGGATATGGGCCGCACCTGAGCATCACCCGGGGCCTGCCCGGCGGGTCTTTTTCCAATCTCTTGTCGATCAATCATGAATGAACCCACGAATCAGGCGACACCGGACGGCGCGGTTGCGCTGGCCGAGCATTGGCTGGCGAGCTTGTTCGCGCCCTGGGTGCAGGCGCTCGGGCTGAAGGTGGAGTCGATCGAGCCAGGTGTGGCCAGCGTGCGTCTGCCCTTCGACCCTTCGCTGTGCCGCAGTGGTGGCACGATCTGCGGGCAGGCACTGATGTCGGCCGCCGATACCGCGATGGTGTTCGCGATCGGCTCGTTGTTCGGCGAGTTTCGGCCAACGACCACGGTCAGCCTGAACACCTCTTTCCTGCGACCGGTGGCCGAAGGCGACGTCATGATCGTGGCCCGGGTCATCAAACCGGGCCGTACGCTGATGTTCGGCGAGATCGCGATGACCGGCGCAGATGGCAAGCTCGCGGCGCAGGCGAGCACCACCTACGCAATGCTTTGATTCACCGGCTCATCGACTGTGACATCGCGGCGCATGGAATCAACCGGGGCCGGGTTGGCTGTTATTTTGATGCGGGCTCAGGAGGCCTGGAAGCGCCCGATCGCACGGTTCTTGTGAACCTGGCGCCAGTCGTGCAGTTCGCCGTGCATGGCGATCCAGACTCCCGACGGCAGACACCGTGCGGCCGCCAGGGCGAAGCCGAGATTGAATGCGGCATCGGAACCGATGACCGAGTGCGGCACCATGGCGCCGGTCAGGACCACGGTCTTGTCGGTGACCATCGCCGCGATCGTGGCCGCCGATTCGACCATGGTGTCTGTGCCATGCACGACCACCAGACGGCGTTCATCGGCGTGACGACAGGCATTGCCGAGTTGCCGGCGATGTTCATCCGTCATCTCGAGGCTGTCGATCTGCATCAGTTGCTCAACCGGATAGGCAGCCTGCGGCGGCGCCAGCAGTTGGTCGATCGCGGTTTCGGTGAATGTCAGCGAACCGGCGATCGGGTCATAGCGTTTGTCGAATGTGCCGCCGGTGGCAAGAATTCTTACCGACACGATTTTCTCCCGCGAAGATGACTTCCACATTGTTCCAGAAAGCGGTCTTTGCCGGCGGCGGTCATCGCTGCTGGTGGCAGGCCGGTTGGTGGCTGCGGGTGGGCGAAGAGCTGCCGCTGGCGCCGACGCGGATTGCCGCGGTCTCGGCGGGCGCGGCAACGGCCTGCCTGCTCTATGCGAACAACCCGGAAGTCGCGCTGCAGCATTATCGACGCGTGATCACGGCGGATGCGCGCAACGCCTATTGGAACCGGCTCTGGCGACCGAATGAGCGGGTCTTTCCGCACGAGGGCATCTATCGGGAGGCGCTGCATACCTTGCTTGGCGGCGAGCGCTTTCAGCGTCTGAAGCGCGACGCTCCCGAGTTGCGCGTGCTCTATGCGCTCGCGCCGCGTCTGACGGGTGCGATCGGCGGCTTCATGGTGGGCATGGTCGCCTACAACGTTGAGAAGCATGTGCGCCGCTCGCTGCATCCCGCACTCGGGCGTCGTCTGGGCTTCGAGGCCAGGATCGGCCTGCTCTCCGAGTGCGATGACGAGCAGCGGCTGGTGGATCTGCTACTTTCCTCGAGCGCCACGCCACCGTTCACGCGCTTGCAGCGCATCGGCGGGCGCGGCGTTCTCGATGGCGGCATGATCGACAATGTCCCCGTGCTTGCCGTGGATGATCCGGGCGAGCAACGCCAACCTGGCGCGGCGGATACGCTGGTCCTGCTGACCAGACGCTACGATCGCTTCGCGGATCACTTCGTGCGCGATGGCCGTGTCTATGTGCAGCCCTCGCGCAAGGTACCGGTCAGCGGCTGGGATTACACGGCCCCGGCCGCTTATGAGGCAACCTATCGACAGGGGCGCGAGGATGCCGAAGGCTTTCTGCGCTGGTGGCAGACCAACAAGGAGACGACATGACCCAATCGACATCACGCAGCGGGCTGGCCTGGGTGACCGGAGGTGCGACCGGCATCGGCCTGGCGGCCGCGCGAGCGCTCGGCCGGGCCGGCTATGCGGTGGCCATTTCCGGGCGCCGCCAGGACAAGATCGACGAGGCACTGGCGCAGTTGCAGGCCGAGGGCGTTAGCGCGAGCGGTATCGCTCTGGATGTCGCCGATGCACAGGCGGTGGAACGCGCGGCACAGCAACTGCAGGATGCGCATGGTGCGATCGATGTGCTGGTGGCAAGTGCCGGCACCAATGTGCCCAAGCGATACTGGCGTGATCTGAAGGCCGAGGATTTCGCGCGGGTGTCGCGGATCAATCTCGAGGGAGTGGCCAACGGCGTCTGTGCGGTGCTGCCGGGCATGCGCGCAGCCGGCACGGGCACGATCATCGTGGTGTCGTCATGGGCCGGCTGGCGCTACCTCACGTTCACCGGCGCCGCCTATGGCGCCACCAAGATGGGTCTGGGCCCGCTCGTGGAGAGCATCAATGATCAGGAGGGCAGCCACGGGATTCGCGCCACGATGGTCTGTCCCGGCGAAGTGGCGACACCCATCCTGCGCGCGCGCCCCAGCCCGCCCCCCGAAGAAGATATCGCTCGCATGCTCAAGCCCGAGGACGTCGGCGATGCGATTGCCTATATCGCCAAGGCGCCCGCCCATGTGTGCATCAATGAGCTGGTGATCAGCCCGACCTGGAACAGGATCTATCTCGGCGCACCGGATCTGGTGCCGGCACGCTGAGTCAGCCGTGGATCGTTGCCGGCACCGAGCTGCTGATCAGGGCTTCCCAGGCATGGTCGGTGCTCGGCCATTCGCGCCGGGGCATGGTGTCCAGGCGGCGAAGGATCTCCGCCAGGTGCCAGGTGGGTGGCTGGCCAAGGGCCTCGGGCTTGTCGTGCCAGAGCAGGCGGATCGTGTTCTCGGTGACTTGGAAGCGAGCGGCCAGCGCCTCGATCACCGCGCGATCCTGTCCGGCATCGACCGCCTGTTTGAGCTTCCAGGCACGGGCGATGTTGTCCAGGCGGGCTGAGCCCGAGGCGATCGCGGCCATGTCCAGCGCCGGTGCCTGCGGACGAATCCGTTCATCGCGATCCGCGTGTTCATCGACTGTGCCGACCGCGGAGTAAAGATCTTCGACGTCGGCCGCATCGATCTGCAGGGTTTCGATACCGAGCAGCGTCTCTGCCAGACTGGCCGCGAAAGCAGGCAGGCGCTCGAGGATGTGGGTGCGGTGCCCGGCATGCGTGGGGGCGATGCGCAGCCAGTTGTAGCAGCCGAGATGGTGCCCGACCCCGGCGCGTTCGAGTCGCTCCAGGGTCGGTGTATCCAGCGCATCCGCAATGATGCGCATCGCGCGTTGCTCGAACAGCTCCTCGCGTTCATCGATCGAGCGCAGCACCCGGCCATAGAACGGTACATCGATGATGCCGTCGCGCAATGCCTGGCGAGACGCATTCATGAAATCCGGCAGCCGGCTGGCGCGATCGAACAAGCTAGCCTGGGCGCCAGGCTCCAGACGGTGGCGAACATCGAGGTGGCGGCCCCAGTCATCGCGGCGCTTCTCGAGCACCGTGAGCATGTCGCCCGCCAGGGTGGCAAAGAGCAGATCCAGGCCCTGCTCCGGTGACGATGGCGTGCGCCGCGCCGAGGCCGGCGGATTCGGCAAGGCGCGCTGATCCTCGGCACCCAGCCAGGTGATCAGCGCATCGAGCATGCGGTCGCTGAGCAAGGCGCGAAAGTCGTACAACATGCCGTTGCGATCGACGCCGATCAAGCGCAGGTTCAGGCCCCAGGCACGAACCAGCTGGGTGAAGATCGGATTGGTCATCAGCGACAGGCGCGAGACCAGCGGCAGCAGTACGACGAACAGCCGCCATTCCGATGACGGGGCGTGAAACACGACCGCGCGTGGGCTGCGGCAGTAGATGTCGGCCAGATGGGCGAACTCGGGGCCTACGGTTCCGACATCACGCAGTTCATCGTCGATGACATGGCGATCGACATGCAGCGCTTCACAGGCTTGCATGCGGTGCAGGCTGAGCGTTCCGACTGCTTAGTCGGAGCGCTTGGCGAAGATCAACAGCCCGGTGCCGGCGGCGAGTATGGCGCTGGCGATGGCCGCGCGCATGGCCGAGCCGCGCAACAGCGCCTCGGTGACAAACAAGGCGCCGGCCATCAGCACGAAGCGTGCTGTCGAGGCTGTGCGTTGGGCGGGAGTCAGGTCAGGCATGGGAGAACAATACCCCAGAAACCCGGGCTTGCGGTGGAAGCCAACTGCCTGACGGTCGTTTTGATGTGCCTGGACCGATCTCGCAGGTGGCCGACGCGCGACGAGCGGTGGCATTTGTTCAGGCGCGCCCTACCATGGGGCGTGTGATCCGCGAACAGCGGGTGGCGGGTGGCGGGTGGCGGGCGGCCGGGCTCGTGGCGGGCTGACCGCTGTGTTGGCGCCGCACAGCAGCACGCCCACGCGCTCGTCCGGTTCGGGCCGGTAGGCACCAGACAACAGGGCGGCCAGCGCCGTGGCGCCGCCGGGCTCGAGCAGGATGCGCATCGTCTCCCAGCGAAGCGGCGGGCTTCGAGGACGGCCGAGTCATCGACCAGGCAGGCCCGGGCCAGATGACGTTGCACGATCGGAAAGGCAATCGATCCGATGCGGCGGGCACCAAGGGCGTCGGCGGCGATGCCCGAGACCGGCACGTCCACCGGTTCGCCGGCGGCGAGGGCCCGCTCCAAGGTGGCACAGCCGGCGGTTTCCACCGCGACCACCCGGGGCGAGCCCATGGCCCAGGCGCAGATGCCGCCGATCAGACCTCCTCCGCCCACCGCGACCAACCAGGTGTCGAGCCCGGGGCTCTGCGCGGCCCATTCCAGGGCCACGGTACCCTGCCCGATCACTGTGTCGGCCGAATCGAAGGCATGGCAGAGCAGCCCACCATGCTGCTCGCGATGGGCGATACAGGCTTCGTAAGCGAGCGCGTACTCCGCTCCTTGGGCGTGAACCCTGGCGCCGAGCGCGGTCAATCGCTCCCGCTTGGCGGCCGGCACCGATTCCGGCACGAAGATGTCGGCGGTCATGCCCAGCTGGTGCGCAGCGGTGGCGACTGCGATGCCGTGGTTTCCGCCCGAGGCGGCCAGCACGCGCATCGCCGCCGGCTTGAAGATGATTGAGCATGGAATTGAATGCGCCCTGCGCCTTGAAGCTGCCGCCGACCTGCAGCATCTCGAGCTTGCATTGCACGCGTCCGCCCGGCGTGTCGATCTCGAGCACCGGCGTGTGCCGGATATAGGGCGCGATGCGTCGGGCCGCGGCGGCGATCGCGGGCCGATCGACAAGGGTCGATGAGATGGACGGGTCTGCCATGGTCAGGCGATGTTCAGATGCAGGCCGGCGAGGCCGGGCAGGCCGTCGATGACGGTGCGCCACCGCTGGCCAGTGGCCAACGGTTGGGCATCTGTGATCGTGCCGGTGGTAATGATGTCGCCGGCGCACAGCGTCTGCCCGATCTGTGCGAGTTCGCCCATCAGGTGCACCACCGCATGACAGGGACCGTCGAGCACATTGGCGCCGACACCCCGGTCGCGCGCGCTTGCGGCGTCGCCTTCATGCAGGCGCAGTTCGATGGCGGCCAGTGCGCCCGGCAGGCTGGCGGGTTCGGCGACGAGGCAGGAAACCGGAATCTTCGGGCCGATCAGGAGCCGGCCGTGCAATCCCTGGGCGGCAAACGACTGCGCGCCGCTGAAGCGCCAGCCCGGATACGCGCTTTGCACGATTTCGAATCCGTGGGCCACCCAGGCGAGCGCGGCGGCAACGGCCTGCGGGGTCGCGCTTTCAGGCGTCGTCGCCAGGCCGAGCACGATCTCCGGCTCCAGGCGTGGTTCGAGCAGGCCCCTCAGACCGGTGCGATGACCCTCGGCGGCGAGATCGCGCACGGTCGTGTCGTAGATGGGCGCCCAGATCGGGTGATCCACACCATAGAGTGGCCAGATCGTTCGGTTGGTGAAGCCGATCTTGTAGCCCAGGCGGCGCTCCCCGCGCTCGACCCGGGCGCGCGCGATCGCATCGACGATGCCGGCGGCCTGACGGGTGTCGACGATATGGGGCATCTCGTCGGTGCCGATCGGTTCGGCACGGTCATAACTGTCCAGCAGGCGGGTGACGGTGGATTCGAGCTCGTGCATGTCGGCGGGCCTTTGGGCATGGTCGAACCGCAGTGTAAGGCCCGCGATGATGGATGCCGGCGTGGCGTGACTTTGTTGGGCGCCGGAATCAATCGTCCGTGACAAGCTCCGGTTTCTGAGCTACGTGAATGGTCGTGTGAGACAATCAAAGGTTTTCCCTGACGGGTTTTCCGCCATGCGGCAAACCATCGAGCCCGGCTTTACCTGCCGCGCTCCGTACGAATTCCTTCGGGACGCCCGCGCACGCCTGCGCAACGGGCGTCCGATGCTGTGCGCGATCACCGCTGCCACCGAATCAGCCTGCCGACAGAACCTGTCTGGTGGTGTGTTCCGGTTCGCCAGGCGCGCCGGGTTCATCGCAGACGCGACCGCGACTGTCACGCGCGAGCGCTCGTGTACCCAGCAGATGATCGCCCGGCCAACCGGTTTTTTATCCAGGAGAACCTCAGATGAACCATGTTTCGGATGCGGAGCGCGTCGATGTGTCAGCGCCGGCCTATGTGCGGCACGCCGGGTTGATCGCTTGGGTGGCCGAAATCGCGGCGCTGACCAAGCCCGATCGCGTGGTCTGGGCGGACGGCAGCGAGCAGGAATACGACAGGCTCTGTCAGGAGATGGTCGATGCCGGCACCCTGCGCCGGCTGAACCCGAAGCTGCGCCCGAATTCATACCTGGCGTGGTCGGATCCGAGCGATGTCGCACGTGTGGAAGATCGCACGTTCATCTGCACCGACAAGGAAGGTGACGCGGGCCCGACCAATAACTGGGAAGACCCGGCCAGAATGCGTGCCACGCTGAACGGGCTGTTCGATGGCTGCATGCGTGGCCGCACGATGTACGTGATTCCCTATTCGATGGGCCCGCTGGGCTCGCCGATCGCGCAGATCGGCGTGGAACTGTCGGATTCGCCCTATGTGGTCGTCAACATGAAGCTGATGACCCGGATGGGCAAGTCGGTCTACGACGTGCTCGGTGAGAATGGCGGGTTCGTGCCCTGTGTGCATTCGGTTGGCATGCCGCTGGTGGGTGCCGATGGTGGCCGCCGTGATGACGTCCCCTGGCCCTGCAACGACACCAAGTACATCGTTCACTTCCCGGCCACGCGCGAGATCTGGTCGTTCGGCTCCGGCTATGGTGGCAATGCCTTGTTGGGCAAGAAGTGCTTTGCGCTGCGCATCGCCTCCACGATGGGACATGATCAGGCCAAGACCGACGGCGTCGGCTGGCTGGCCGAGCACATGCTGATTCTCGGAGTGACCTCCCCCGAGGGCAACAAGTATCACGTGGCCGCGGCCTTCCCGTCGGCCTGTGGCAAGACCAACTTCGCGATGCTGATTCCGCCCAAGGCCTATGCCGGCTGGAAGGTGAACACGATCGGTGATGACATCGCCTGGATCAAACCCCGGGTCGATCCGGCCACCGGCCGCACCCGCCTCTATGCGATCAACCCGGAGGCCGGCTATTTCGGTGTCGCTCCGGGCACCAACGAGCACACCAATTACAACTGCATGGCCTCGCTGCGCGAGAACACCATCTTCACCAATGTTGCGCTGACCGATGACGGTGATGTCTGGTGGGAGGGTATGGGCGCGGCGCCGCAGCACTGCCTCGATTGGCAGGGTAACGACTGGACGCCGGAGATCGGTCGCGAGCAGAACCGCAAGGCCGCCCATCCGAACGCGCGTTTCACTGTGGCTGCCCACCAGAATCCGGCGATCGACGCCGACTGGGACAACCCCGAGGGCGTGCCGATCGATGCGTTCGTGTTCGGCGGGCGGCGCTCGAACACGGTGCCGCTGGTGACCGAATCGCGCAGCTGGGCCGAGGGCGTGTACATGGCCGCGACGATGGGTTCGGAGACCACCGCTGCCGCGGCTGGTAAGCAAGGTGTGGTTCGCCGCGACCCATTCGCCATGTTGCCGTTTTGCGGCTACAACATGGGCGACTATTTCGGTCATTGGTTGAGCCTCGGCGAGAAGCTGTCGGCGCAGAACGCCCTGCTGCCGGGCATCTTCTGTGTCAACTGGTTCCGCACTGATGAGAATGGCAAGTTCGTCTGGCCGGGCTTCGGTGAGAACATGCGCGTTCTGAAATGGATGCTCGAGCGTATCGAGGGCAAGGGCCAGGGCACCGAACATGTGCTCGGCACGACGCCCCGCTATGAGGACATCGACTGGACGGGCCTGGATTTCTCCCGCGATCGTTACGAGATGATCACCTCGATCGACGTGGGTGCCTGGACCGAGGAGCTTGCGCTGCATGCCCAGCTGTTCGACCAACTCCATGAGCGGCTGCCCGACGTACTGGCCGGGATCCGCGATGATCTCCGCCAGCGTCTGGCAGCCTGAGGCGCGCTGCCGGCGCGGGCCATTGCCCGCGTCCGGCGAGTATCAGCTGATGGCCGTGGCGGGCCGTTGCTCGGCCACGCCCGCGCGGGGGCGGCTATGAAGACCGGCCCCGTCTCAGGCCCTGCCGAGGGCGTCGGCGGGTCGCCTGATTCGCCGTCGCTCGGTGTGATCGGCACGGATCATGAGGCGGCCAGGCGCCGTGAAGAGATTCGCCGCCGCTCCATCGCCCGCTATGCGCTGCGTGCGCACCAATACGATCAAAGTTGCGGGCGCACCTGGTCTATTCGCGAAACCGCCGTGGCCAATCTCGGTCTGCAACCGGGTGACCGGGTGCTGGACGTCGGCTGTGGCACGGGCCTGAGCTTCGCGCTGCTGCGCGATGCGGTCGGCGACACGGGTATGGTCTACGGCGTCGAGCAAAGCCCGGACATGGCTGCGCAGGCGCTCGCCCGGATAAGCCGTGAGGGCTGGCGCAATGTGCAGTTGTTCGAGTCTTCGGCGGATCGATTGCGCCTGCCCGAGCAGGTCGATGCGCTGTTGTTCAACTATACCCACGATATCTGTCAGTGCCCGGACTCGCTCGCGAGTCTGTTTGCGCTGGCCCGCGAAGACGCGCGCATATCGCTTGCCGGCGTCAAGTACCTGCCCTGGTGGGCGGGTCCGGTGAATCTCTATGTCTACTTCAAGAATGCCGCCTACAACGGCGCGCCCGGCGGCCTCTGGCGCCCCTGGCGGCATGTGCTGAAGTGGGTACCTGACCTGGAACTGTCGTCAGCCCAGTACGGGATGGCCTATCTTGGCCATGGCCGGCTGCGGCACAGGGCCGGCGGCGCCGATCGCGGCTAACTAAGGCTTGCGACCGGCTGACGTCGGGCCGGGTTGCGGCGGCCTGCGCCCGAGAAGCGGGTTCTGTCAGCCGTGCTCGAGGCCGTGTCGGCCGATGGCGAGATCGATTGCGGCGATCATGCTGCGCGGGTCGGCGATGCCCTGCCCCGCGATATCGAAGGCCGTGCCGTGGTCCGGGCTGGTTCGCAGATAAGGTAGACCGAGCGTGACATTGACCGCCTGGTCCAGCCCGTCCAGTTTGACGGGAATCAGGCCCTGGTCATGATAGAGCGCGATCACCGCGTCCACCCACTGGTTGCCCATGGCGCGCATGAATACCGTATCGGGCGCCAGTGGCCCGATCGTGTCGATGCCAAGCGCCTGGGCATCGCGAACCGCGGGCCCGATGATCTCGATCTCCTCGCGACCGAACAGCCCGGCTTCGCCGGCATGCGGATTGAGCCCGGCCACCGCGAATCGGGGCTGGGTGATGCCCATCCGGCGCAGACCGGCATCCGCAATGACCAGGGTCTGCACGATCTGTTCTCGCTGCAGGGCGTCGATGGCCTGTCGCAAGGGCAGATGGATCGTGACCAGCACGACCCGCAGACGCGGACTGGCCAGCATCATCCTGACCGGACAGTCTCCGGCGCGATGGGCCAGCAGCTCGGTGTGACCCGGATACGCATGGCCGGCGGCCTGCATCTGGGCCTTTGCCAGCGGTGCGGTGGCAATCGCCTGGGCGTCGCCCGAGTTGACCATGTCGGTGGCGGCCAGGACCGCACGATAGGCGGCCTCGCCGCTGCGCGCCGAGGGCTCACCGGGTTGGAACCCGGGCCCTGGCGGCAGACCGACCGGGATCACGCGCGCCGGCAGGCCCAGGCCGAGCGCGTCGGCCGTGGACTCCAGCGTGGCCGCATCGCCGAGAACGACGCACTGGCGGGCACGCCCGGGATCCTGCAGGGCCTTGAGCACGATCTCGGGGCCGATGCCGGTGGGATCACCGAGCGTGACGGCGACGGTTCTGGACTCGGACATGATGAGCGGCATGACCCCCGGAAAAGCCCGCATGGCACGCGGTGCCGGAGGGTGGGCTGGATGGCAACAGGCTGCGCAGTCTGCAACAATGCATGATTGTCCGCAAATATGCTTGATTGGAGAGGCCCATGGGAAGCACCGAAGGCGCGATGTTGAAGGCCACGCAAGTGGGGCAGTGGATCAATGGCAAGCCGGTGGGGCCGAGCGCGGATGCGCGCACCATGCCGATCTACGATCCGGCCCGTGGCGAGATTGCCCGTCACGCGGTGTTCGCCAGCGACGCCCAGATCGACGAGGCACTCGATGCGGCGCGTGCCGCATTCCCTGGTTGGGCGGCCACGCCGGCATTGCGGCGCGCGCGCGTGATGTTCAAGTTCAAGGCACTGGTTGAGGAACATGCCGATGAGCTCGCCGAGCTCGTCACGCGTGAGCACGGCAAGGTGTTCAGCGATTCCCACGGCGAGATCATTCGAGGCCTCGAGGTGGTGGAATTCGCCTGCGGCATTCCGCAGTTGCTCAAGGGTGAGTACAGCGAGCAGGTGGGCACCGGCATCGATATGTACTCGATTCGCCAGCCGCTCGGTGTGTGCGCCGGCATCACGCCGTTCAATTTCCCGGTGATGGTCCCGATGTGGATGTACCCGGTGGCAATTGCCTGTGGCAACACTTTCGTGCTCAAGCCCTCGGAGCGAGACCCGTCGGCGTCGCTGTTCATTGCCGAACTGTTGCGGCAAGCCGGCCTGCCCGACGGCGTGTTCAATGTGCTTCAGGGCGACAAACAGGCGGTCGATCGGTTGCTGACAGATCCGCGCGTGGATGCCGTGAGTTTCGTGGGCTCGACCCCGATCGCGCGCTATGTGCACGATACCGCGAGTGCGGCCGGTAAGCGGGTTCAGGCCCTCGGTGGTGCCAAGAACCACATGGTGGTGATGCCCGATGCCGATCTCGATCAGGCGGTCGATGCCTTGATCGGTGCCGCCTACGGTTCGGCGGGGGAACGCTGCATGGCCGTGTCTATCGCGGTTGCGGTGGGCGCGATCGCCGATCCGCTGGTCGAGCGCCTCAAGCAACGGGTGCCCACGATCAAGGTGGCCGATGGCATGGCCGATGGTGCCGAGATGGGCCCGCTGGTCACTGGTGCGCACCTGGCCAAGGTGCGCGGCTACGTGGATCAGGGCGTTGCCGAGGGCGCGGAGCTGGTGGTCGATGGTCGTGGCATCGAAGCCGGCAAGGGCTTCTTCCTGGGCGGTTGCCTGTTCGACAAGGTCACCGACTCGATGCGCATCTATAAGGAAGAGATCTTCGGGCCCGTGCTCGGCGTGGTACGTGCCGAGACCTTCGAACAGGCGCTCGAACTGATCAATGCGCACGAGTTCGGCAACGGTGCGGCGGTCTTCACCCGCGATGGCGATGCCGCGCGCGAGTTTGCCAACCGGGTGAAGATCGGCATGGTGGGCATCAATGTGCCGATTCCGGTGCCGATGGCCTTTCATTCATTCGGCGGTTGGAAGCAGTCGCTGTTCGGTGATCATCACATCCATGGACCCGAGGGTGTTCGCTTCTATACCCGCTACAAGGCGGTGACGCAGCGCTGGCCCACGGGCATTCGTGCCGGCGCCGAGTTCGTCATGCCGACCATGAAGTGAGCGTCGCGCGCCGCGCGTCTGTCTGATCGATATCTGGAGAAAGTCATGGGACTATCTTTGACCCATTCGCCGCTTCTGCGGCAGGATGGTTATGTGGGCGGCAAATGGACTCCCGCGGCGAGCGGCAAGCGCTTTGCCGTCACCAATCCGGCCAACGGCGAGACGATCGCAGAAGTTGCCGATATGGGCGCCGCCGAGACCCGGCAGGCCATCGAGGCCGCACGCGATGCCATGCCGGCCTGGCGGCGCAAGACGGCCAAGGAACGCGCGGTGATTCTGCGGCGCTGGTTCGATCTGATCATCGCGCACGGTGATGATCTCGCGTTGCTGATGACCACCGAGCAGGGCAAGCCGCTGGCCGAGGCCAAGGGCGAGGTCGTCTACGGCGCCTCGTTCGTCGAGTGGTTCGCAGAGGAAGGCAAGCGCGCCTACGGCGAAATCATTCCGAGCTTCGCCGCCGATCGCCGCATTCTCGTGATGCGCGAACCGATCGGCGTCTGTGGCGCGATCACCCCGTGGAACTTCCCGATCGCCATGATCACCCGCAAGCTGGCACCGGCATTTGCCGCCGGCTGCACGGCGGTGTGCAAGCCTGCCGAGGCCACGCCGTTGTCGGCGCTGGCGCTGGCCCAGCTGGCCGAGGAGGCCGGTTTTCCGGCCGGGGTGTTCAATATTGTCACCGGTGCCGAAGACAAGGCGCCTGAGATCGGCAAGGCGCTTTGCGAGAGCCCGATCGTGCGCAAGATCTCTTTCACGGGCTCCACCGAGGTCGGCCGCATCCTGCTGCGCCAGTCGGCAGACACCGTGAAGAAGCTGTCGCTGGAACTGGGCGGCAATGCGCCGTTCATCGTCTTCGATGATGCCGATCTCGATGCGGCGGTCGAGGGCACGATGGCCTCCAAGTATCGCAATGCCGGTCAGACCTGCGTCTGCGCGAATCGCATCTACGTGCAGGATTCCGTCTATGACGAGTTCGCCGAGAAACTGGCGGCCCGCGTCGCGGGCTTCAAGGTGGGCGCCGGAACCGAAGAAGGGGTCACGATCGGGCCGTTGATCGACGAGGCGGCGTTGGCCAAGGTGGAGTCGCATATCTCTGATGCCACCGGCAAGGGTGCGCGAATCGTGACCGGGGGCGCGCGCCATGAGCGAGGCGGGCTGTTCTTTCAGCCGACCATCCTCGCCAATGTCACCCAGGACATGAAGGTGGCACGCGAGGAGACCTTCGGCCCGGTGGCGCCGCTGTTTCGCTTCAAGACCGAGGAGGAGGCTGTGGCCATGGCCAATGCCACCGAGTTCGGTCTTGCCTCGTATTTCTATGCGCGCGACATGGGCCGGATCTTCCGCGTCGCCGAAGGCATCGAAAGCGGCATGGTGTGCGTGAACAGCGGCATCCTGTCGACCGAGGTGGCGCCGTTTGGCGGGGTCAAGCAGTCGGGCCTGGGCCGCGAGGGTTCGCACCTGGGTCTCGACGAATATCTGGAAGTGAAGTACGTCTGCCTGGCCGGCATGTAAGCCCGCCAGGGGCCGGATAGCGGCAGTCCGTCGATGCGGGTGAATGCCCTGCCCGGCCGGCTGCCGTTTTCATTCTCGCGCGAGTCATCGCCACGGTCCGGCCTGCGTGCCGGGGTGGCAAGGAGCACTTCATGGCCGAGCAATTTGATTCGATCGTCGTCGGGGCCGGCACCGCGGGCTGCCTGCTGGCGAATCGATTGTCCGCCGACCCGACGCACAGGGTGCTGCTTCTGGAAGCGGGCGGCGCCGATGACTATCTCTGGGTGAAGATCCCGGTGGGGTATCTGTATTGCATTGGCAATCCTCGTACCGACTGGCTGTTCGAGACCCGGGCCGAGCCAGGGCTGAACGGGCGCAGCATCAAGTATCCGCGCGGTCGTGTGCTCGGTGGCTGCTCATCGATCAACGGAATGATCTACATGCGTGGCCAGCGCGAAGACTATGCGCGCTGGGCGGCAGACAACCCTGGTTGGGGCTGGGATGATGTGCTGCCCTACTACCGCAGGCATGAGGATTACCACCGGCTGGATGACGGGAGTCAGGATCCCCTGCACGGGCATGGCGGCGAGTGGCGGGTCGAGAAGCAGCGGCTGCGCTGGGAGATTCTCGAAGCCTTCCGTGATGCAGCATCGCAAGTAGGCATCCCGCCGGTGGAAGACTTCAATCGCGGTGACAACTTCGGCTGCGGCTATTTCGAAGTCAATCAACGCAAGGGCACGCGCTGGAATGCGGCGCGCGGCTTTCTCGCGCCCGTTCGGCATCGCCCGAACCTGACCATCGTCACCGGGGCGCATGTCGAGCGTCTTTTGCTCGAGGGCGCGGACCGGCTCCAGGTTTGCGGGTTGCGCTATCTCAAGGTCGATGGGCGCGATGCCCGCAAGCAGCAAGTTCAGGCGACGATCGAGGTGCGCGGCCGGGTGCTGCTGGCGGCGGGCTCGATTGGTTCGGTGCAGATTCTCGAGCGCTCCGGCATAGGCGACCCCGACGTCTTGACTGCGGCGGGTATTTCGCCGCGGCATGTGCTGCGTGGCGTGGGCGCGAATCTGCAGGATCATCTTCAGTTGCGCACCGTGTTCAAGGTTCACGGTGTGAAGACGCTGAACAAGCAGGCGAACAGTCTGTTCGGCAAGATGACCATGGGTCTCGAATATGTGGTCAGACGCACAGGGCCGCTGACCATGGCACCGAGTCAGCTGGGAGCCTTTGCCCGCTCGTCCGACGACTATGCAACGGCCAACGTCGAGTACCACGTCCAGCCCCTGTCGCTGGACAAATTCGGGGATCCACTGCATCGGTTCCCCGCGTTCACTGCGTCGGTGTGCAATCTGCGCCCGAGCTCGAGAGGCTCCGTTCATGTGGGTGGCGCGGATCCGTTTGCCAAGCCGGTCATCGCCCCGAACTATCTGAGCACGGACGAAGATCTGCGTGTTGCGGCTGATTCCATCCGGCTCACGCGCAGGATCGCATCTGCTCAGGCATTGGCGCGATACCAACCGGAGGAGATCCTGCCCGGTCCGGCGTTTTCCACGGACGAGGAGCTTTACAAGGCGGTGGGAAACATCGGCACGACGATCTTTCATCCCGCCGGGACCTGCCGCATGGGTCCGGACGGTGACCCGGGTGCGGTTGTGGACTCCCGCTTGCGGGTCCACGGAATCGACGGCTTGATGATTGCCGATGCTTCGGTCATGCCGACGATCACCTCGGGTAATACGAATTCACCAACATTGATGATTGCGGAGCGCGCCGCGGAATGGGCTCGATCTGCCAGTTCGGGTTGATTCCTGAGGCCTGCCAGGCTCTTCCAACGGTATGTGTTTGCCGCGCGGAGGGTGTATCCGTTGCAGGTGTCATCGGGAGTTGGCTGGCGTACGGAGCCGGGTTATCGCCCGGCCGAGGGTTACGGGAGCAGTGGTCAGCGATAAAAAATCCCAAACGGGACGGAAGGCGGTTCGGTGTTCTCGGCCGCTGTATCGCCGAAGTGCGTTGACAATCGAAGCTCTGCGAGACTGTTGGGCGGGGTTCGAAGTGCGGTCTCGTGGGCTTGGCGCTGAATGTTTCACGTGGAACGTATGCAGACGCTTCGGTTTCTAGGTGGTTTCGGCGAGATTTTCTGCGCGGCGTGCGCTCTCCACACAAGGCCATGGGCGCGGGTTTTTCGTCTTCGAGGCGCCTGGCGTTTTTTTGCGCTGGCGTTGTCGCAGGAGCAGATCGAAACCCGGTCGCTAACGCCATGTTCGGTGCTGCCGGCCAGGTTTAGGGTTGGGGCCCAGGTTAGGCGCCACGACCTAGCTTAGGCGCCACTACCCAGGTTAGGCGCCACGACCCAGGTTAGGCGCCACGACCCAGGTTAGGTGCCACGGCCCAGGTTAGGTGCCACGGCCCAGGTTAGGTGCCACGGCCCAGGTTAGGTGCCACAGCCCAGGTTAGGTGCCACGGTCCAGGTTAGGCGCCACGACCCAGGTTAGGTGCCACGACCCAGGTTAGGCGCCGCGCGCCAGCTTAGGTGCAGCGGGCCAGGTCAGTTGGCGCGGGCCAGGTTGGGTGCCAGGGGTCGAGTCGTATTCTGCCTGCCAGATTTCGCTCCGCTCGCGAGGCTTGGCGGCGCTTGCCTGCCAGGGAGGCTCTGCGGAACCTGGTTGTACGCCCTGTATTCGCGCTTCTGGCGGTCTGCGGCGCCGCAAGTGCTCACGCTATCGCGCGATAACGCTTCGCTTTTTGGCTTGCAGCTTTTTCCGAAGTCGGGGGAAAACCGCACGAGAGGTGTTGCAGTGCCTCCCTGGGTCTGGCCTCGCCCGCTGCCTGGTTGGTGGCATGAGACTGGGTTGTGCGCTTGCTGGGTGATCGCGCGGCGCGAGTCAGACGGTACATGCCTCCGGCATTTTGAGGTGGCGGAGACTGCGATAGTGCCTGAGTTCGATGGATGTGCAGGTGACGGGGAACTCGGACAGTTGCCGGGGCCATGGCGGTGGGATTGCTTCTACTGTTCATCGGTGTGCATTGAATGTTCCACGTGAAACAGCTTGGTGCTTGTTGGCCAGTGATAAGTGAAGGCCTTTGTTCGGCATCGTATCGAGCCGGTGCAGGGGTCTCAGCACGGCCGCCCCCGGTGTTTCGCGTGTCGATGACACTCTGCTCTGGGTACTCACCTGCTCTCTCGTGAGTTGAGCCCGGACGTGCTTCACGTGAAACAGGCCGAGCAACTTGATTCACGGCAGACGTTGCGCCCGTGTCATCTTCGGACTCAGTCGATATGGCTTTCCATGGGCTCGGTGAGCTCGCATCGGATGCGGCGCTGGTGACGCTGGCGTTTGGCACGGATGTCGTGCCGCATTGGGTCCATTTGCCTTTAGGCCTGGTGGCCGGGATATGAAATCTGCAATGTTTCGGGTGTAGCAGAAATGAACTCCGTTCGCTCCGGACCGCATGGGCTCGGTTCTCGGTGTCGTCGGCTGTCTGGCGATCAAGCAGCCTTCTCATTCGTTCCCATAAGGGCTCGCATTTACGTGAGTGGAGAGAGATGTTGACTGGGTGCGTCGAGCGGGCCGGTGCTAGAGTCCATAAGGCAAGGATTGACGTAGTGGTGACACGGCACTCGAGGACGGGGCTCGTGTTCGGCCACTAGTAAATGGGTGGATTCGGAAAGACCGTGCGCGTTGCGGGAGTCCTGGAGCATTCTCAACCGGCTCAGCAGTCGAAGCGTGAGCTCTCCTGCTTAGCTGCTGATGGATGTTTCACGTGAAACATCGTCTCCGTTCGGAGCAACTAGGGGTTCGCTAATCGCGCGTTGGCCGAGGGACCGGAGTCATGGCTCCGTTTGCAACGGACAAGACTTCGCGAAGAGAGGATGATGTATCCGTCCCGGCAGAGACGCGTCTACTCGGTGGCTTCGTTGACGCATGTGGATCGACTCGCGTCGGAACCGGCTTGTCCTGCAGACTTCGATGTCTTCTCGTTTCTGGATTCCTTCGTTGAACTTGCTTCAGGTCCTCTCTTTCGCAGCATAGAGCATTGATAAGATCTATCGAAGACGACGTTGCAATTGGCGTAATGTCTCGCTTTCGATGAAGGAGCCTCATTCCCTAAGGGTTTGCGTGCTCGCTTCTCCTTGGCGGTGCGATTGGGTAGGTGCGCCATTTTGGTTGAAATGAGTCAGCGGACCTCCTGATGATGGGTGGTACGGAGCGCAGACGTCGCCGCACGTGCGATTCACATCGTCGATCATGGGACGTGAGGTTGTTTCACGTGAAACATGTTTTCCCAGCAGATCCGGATAGGATCAATGCGACGGCTCCGAGTCGCCGCGAAATGCATGGCAGCGTGTTCCACGTGAAACATGCCTTCCCTTCGGTCGCGAGCGGCATCGGCTGTTGCGCCCCGACTCGACGCTATGGCAATGCCGGTTTTGCAGGAATAGCGTGCCTACATTGAGTCATCGCCGGAGGCCTCGCTTACGCCCAGAGTTGGCACTAATGCTGGTCGAGTATGTTTCACGTGAAACAATCATTCTGTTCCGTGACGAGCGTGCTCTGTACTCCAGCTCAGAGTCGTGGCGAGGGCGGTGCCGGCATCTGGACGTGGAACATGCTTTCGTTGGCGTCACTGCCAGGATCTTTGCTTCCGTTCCGAGCAGTCGCTATTGAAATGCCGGCATGAGCCAAGAAAGATTGCCTTGCGTGCCGTTGCGTTCAGTATCGGGGCTGCCGCTTGTGTCGACGCTGTGACTTTGCCGGTATGTTTCACGTGGAACATACCTTCCACTGACTCACCGGCAAGACTGGCTCTTCGACTTCACGTTGTCGATAAGGCTGTGCGGGCATGTTCCACGTGAAACAGCTGCCGGTTTGGCTTGGAAAAGTCATGGGTGGAGCGCCTAGGTCGAACGGCCCATGTGGTAGTGACCCCGTCTCCGCAATTATCACGGCGCGCCCTGACGGAAGGTAATGTGCCCGCGGCTCATTGCGGGTAGCCTCGCATGATCGATGTTCCACGTGAAACATGAATCGACGTAGTTCTCGCGTGAGATCTTGAATCACCTTTTTTCACGCGCTGATACGCTGCGACGTCTAAGCCAGAGGTACAACCAAATTGCAGTGCATTGAGTTCGGTTGCAAGTCCGTAGAATGGGAGACATTCAGGTCCGATATGTTTCACGTGGAACACTGCTGACCGAGCCTGTGCAGAGAAAGTGCCATTCGCCGCCCCTCTCGAAATGGGCTTCTGCTGGCGAAAGTACGACCAATAGCGCGCGACGGATACGACCTTGAAAGCGTTCTTTCGGTCATTCTTAGATCAATCGCGCCACCAGGGGTACATCTGCCAGCTTGCAACAGTTAGAGCGGGCCTGGGCTCTTTGCTCTCCCGGCCTCCAGGGCTGAGTATTAAGGTGCGCAGGGCGAGCGGCAGTGTCGGGTGCTTTAGTGGACTACCCCGCTCTCGGTCTCGGTCCTGATGACGAATCGAAGCTCGATTCGGATAAGAGAGACGCTTGTACGAATGGCAGTAGCAATGTTTCACGTGGAACAAGACGCAGCAGACGGTCGCTGAAGCTACAAGTAGCAAGTATGCTTGTCGCACCTTCGGCCGGAGCGGTGATGCAATCTCCGCCGCTTGCGTTGGTGGGCTGCTCAAGAATGTTCCACGTGAAACACTGCAACGTTCCAAACGGCGTGTAGCGCCCTTCGTGAGCTGAAGGAGCTTGCGGTGCCAGCTGCATTCACCTGGCCTCGTAGATGCGACAGCGAATCGTGAGTTTGACCTGTTTGCATGGGCTTTGCGTCGCACATGCTTGCTCAATCACTCACCTCTCTCGGTTGAGGCTTCGCCTACGACGTCCGGCGTTGTTGTGTCAGACAGGCGTTTGTCGAGGTATCTGCGTGAACGTAAGCTTAGAGCGAAGTTCAGCGCTTCATACCTTTGATCGATCGATATGAAACCAATCTCGCTCCCCAAAGGGTTGGGAGTGGTTGCTCTTGTCGAGCAATGACCATCGCGTGCAGTGTTTCACGTGGAACATGCGATCACGCCCTAGGAGGCGGAGGTATCGCACCCGCTTTGCTCGCAGCATCGATCCCAAAGATGAGGTTGTTTCACGTGGAACAACGATGCCACGTCGGACCGCAGGCATCTCCGGGTCTCAAGGATGGCACTCGACTTCCAGAAAAGGGCTTTTACCAATAGCGCTTTGTGCCCTCGACATCGGAACTTTCGCAGGTCCAAGCAAGCCGTGTCGCGCAAGGTCAGCACGCCCGACGAGTATGAGCGCTCTATCCGTGAGGCGCGGGGCACGAGGAAATCAGAACAGCATGAGCCTAGCAACGTAAAGCGTCTCGTGCTGCTATGTTTCACGTGAAACAGTTCCCGAGCCAGGTCCAGGAGACACGAGTTGCAGGCTCGCAGCCGAGAACCTTCTGCCACGAGGTTGCAATGAAGCGGAAGCTCAAGACACTTTCGCTTACCGCGATTCGAATCAGTTGTCCCGCGAGCTTTCCCTGTGGAAAAGGTGCCAGAGCGTGGCCGCGAGACTGCCCAGAGACGGCATGGATACCGCGGGGAATCCAGTAGATGACTCGCGCGTCTCGCTATTGCGATTGACTTGCTTGACTCAAACTCAGGTCTTCAACGATCTGACGTGTTCAACGTGAAACAATCAAGCAGGTACTTTGCGAAACTCGACAGCGTTGAGAGCATCCGCTTTCATCACCCGAGTGCTGGGGACAGCAATCCCGCCGGGCTCTGCTTGTACGTAGCAGCGAGACACCTGGAACTTCGCGCTCTATGGGAGTCGAAGTCAATAAGCGGCAAAAGGCAATCAATCAGCAGCGATGTTTCACGTGGAACATTGTCCTCGGAAATGGCCGTCGCAAGCCAACCTTGAATTGGCGACCTACCGCGCCGAAAAGAATGTTTCACGTGAAACAAAATCGAGCTCAAAAACGGTCGCGCCCATGCAGGAAGGAACCACCCTCGACCCCGCGAATGAGCATCTCTGGCGCTCAAAGCATCGTTCGGCCGTGCGTTCAGACAGTCAGCCGATGCAGGCGCCACACAGCCAAGGAACATAGGTACTGAAAGCCAGAATGTTTCACGTGAAACATGCAGACCCGCAAAGACATGCACGACACAATGCGGCCCCAAGAACGTTGCGCGGTATACGGACAGCATGGGGAACCTCTATAATGCCCACCCCTTGTTGACCACTACCCACGGCGGCGGCTGGCGCGAAAAGTGTTTGTGCGCTCAGCGAGGCCTTTTCATCGCCCGACCCGAGTTGCGCCAAGATCCAGCAGATCCCACTTCCGTCATGATCGCCTTCAGCACTGATGTCACCGACTTTGGTGATGACTACGAGATCCTGAAGTTCCCTACAAGCTAAGTGTTTCACGTGGAACATACCCACCATGATGCAGTTCCCAGATCAGTTTGACGTGATCGTGGTCGGTGGCGGCCACGCCGGTTCCGAGGCCGCCCTTGCGGCTGCGAGGATGGGAGCGAAGACGCTACTTGTGACCCACAGCATCGAAACGCTGGGTCAGATGTCCTGCAATCCCTCAATTGGGGGAATTGGCAAGGGCCATCTTGTAAAGGAAATCGACGCACTTGGCGGCGCGATGGCCGAAGCCACCGACGAGGCAGGCATTCAATTCCGGATCCTGAATCGCAGCAAGGGGCCCGCTGTACGCGCAACGCGCGCCCAGGCCGACCGAGTGCTGTATCGCCAGGCAATTCGTCGCCGCCTGGAGAACCAGGCCAACCTCTGGTTGTTCCAACAGGCCATCGACGACCTGACCGTTGACTCGGACGGCGCGACAGAGCGCGTCACCGGCGTTGTGACGCAGATGGGTCTGCGCTTTCGCGCGCGTACCGTCGTGTTGACGGCGGGCACCTTTCTGAATGGAAAGATTCACGTTGGCCTGAACAGCTACTCGGGTGGACGAGCAGGCGACCCTCCGGCGGTTTCATTGGCGCACAGACTACGCGAACTGTCTTTGCCGCAAGGCCGCCTGAAGACCGGAACGCCGCCGCGTATCGACGGGCGATCGATCGACTTTTCGCGCTGTGAACGGCAACCGGGCGATCTCGACCCCATTCCCGTGTTCTCCTTTCTGGGCAACGCTGACCAGCATCCGCCGCAACTGCCCTGCTGGATCACTCACACCCAGACAAGGACACACGAGATCATTCGCGAGGGCCTCTCACGTTCGCCGCTTTATACCGGCGTCATCGAGGGGATCGGGCCGCGCTACTGCCCATCCATAGAAGACAAGATCCACCGATTCGCAGACAAGAGCTCTCACCAGATTTTCCTCGAGCCGGAAGGGCTGGATACGCACGAGATATATCCGAACGGAATCTCGACCAGTCTGCCGTTCGATGTGCAACTGGCGCTGGTGCGAACCATCCCCGGCCTCGAAAACGCCCACATTCTCCGACCCGGCTATGCGATCGAATACGACTATTTCGATCCGCGCGGTCTGCGCGCGAGCCTGGAGACTCAGTCCATCCGTGGGCTGTTCTTCGCCGGCCAGATCAATGGGACCACTGGCTACGAGGAGGCTGCAGCACAGGGCCTTCTGGCTGCGGTGAATGCTGTTCAGCTGCTGCGTGAGCGAGACCCATTGATCCTTGGCCGTGACCAGGCCTATCTCGGCGTCCTGGTCGATGACCTGATTACGCGCGGGGTCCTCGAACCGTACCGGATGTTCACGAGTCGCGCCGAGTATCGCCTGAGCCTGCGCGAAGACAATGCGGACCAAAGACTGACCGAAATCGGTCGACGCCTTGGCCTGGTCGATGACCGGCGCTGGCAGTTTCACTGTCGCAAACAGGAAGCCATTGCCCGCGAGACGGAGCGTCTCAAGAGCACCTGGATCAATCCGGGCCACGGTCGGCGCGAGCAGGTCGAATCCGTCCTCGGACAGACATTGGAGCGTGAGTACTCACTCCGCAGTCTGCTGTCGCGTCCCGGCATCGGCTATGACAACCTGCTTCAGGCTGCGGATTCGCCCGCGGCCGAGTTCGACCAACCAGGCTGCCATGCCGATCCGGTCTGGCGAGAACAGGTGGTGGAGCAACTGGAGATCGCCGCCAAGTACGAGGGCTATATCGATCGCCAGGCGCAAGAAGTCGCCCGGCAGACGCGGCTCGAGCATCTCCGGATTCCCGCCGACTTTGACTATCGATCGGTCACCGGACTGTCCTTCGAGGTGCGTCAGCGCCTGTCCGAACAACGCCCGGAAACGGTGGGGCACGCCTCACGCATGCCGGGTGTCACGCCGGCCGCGATCTCCCTGCTGCTGATCATGCTGAAAAAGCGGGGTAACCTGCCGCGCGAGGCCGCCTGAGCATGGCAAACCCGCGAGAACCCGGATCGCCCGCTGGCGCCCGGCGATCCCGGGACGATGGCTCGCTGGCGAGCAGCCGCACCGCAGAGAGAAGATCCACCGGCGCCGATGCGATTCGAATGCCACTCATCGCGGGCATGCAGCAACTCGGCCTGGACACCGATTCGCAGGTCATCGAGCGCCTGCTGGCCTATCGCGCACTGCTCGAGCGCTGGGGACGCGTGTTCAATCTGACCGCGATACGGGACCCGATGACCATGGTATCGGCCCACCTGCTCGACTGTCTGGCGGTGATCCCGGCGCTGCGCCGTCATTGGGGCCACATGCCATCCGGACCCTGGGTGGACGTGGGCAGTGGCGCGGGACTGCCCGGGATCATTCTGGCGATCACCGAGCCGCACCAGCCGATCCACCTGGTCGAGCCCGTGGGCAAGAAGGCGGCCTTCCTTCGCCAGTGTTGCGGCGAGCTCGGTCTGCGCGCGGTGAGAGTTCATGAGTGCCGCATCGAGGACTCGAGCGCACGGACGCTTCAGGCACCCGCGGCAGCCATGATCATCTGCCGCGCGTTTGCATCCCTGGCCGACTTCGTCGGCGGCGCGCGCCACCTGATCGGACCAGACACCCGCCTGGTTGCGATGAAGGCAGCGCGGTGGCAGCAAGAGGTAAACGATTACGCGACGGCCGGCGCGGCCAACGATAATCGCGGCATCGCGATCGAGGACACGCTCACCCTGCAAGTGCCGATGCTGGACGCCACGCGCGCACTGATCCTCTTGAAGATGCCCTCGCCGGATTCGCGTAACACGGCGGACTGATTTCCCACGCGCGGCCACCATTGCCGCGACCACACCCGGAGGCTTCGCTTGGCCCGTATCTTTGTCATCGCCAATCAGAAAGGCGGCGTGGGCAAGACCACCACGACGGTCAACCTGGCCGCCGCCCTGGCCATGCATGGCAAGCGCACGCTCCTTGTCGATCTCGATCCGCAGGGCAACGCCACCATGGGTAGCGGCATCAACAAGCGCACGCTCGAAAGCTCGGTCTACCAGGTTTTGATCGGCGCCTCCACGGTGGCGCAGGTCAGCCGACGCAGTGATGCCGGTTATGACGTTCTGCCGGCCAACCGCGAGCTCGCCGGCGCCGAAGTCGAGCTGGTCGATCTCGAACAACGAGAGACACGCCTGAAACAGGCCCTGGAAGCCACGGGCGACACCTACGACTTCATCCTGATCGACTGCCCGCCGTCCTTGTCGATGCTCACCTTGAACGGTTTTTGCGCGGCGCACGGCGTGATCATCCCGATGCAGTGTGAGTACTACGCCCTGGAAGGCCTGGCCGATCTGGTCAACACGATCAAGCGCGTGCATGCGAACTTCAACACCAACCTGCGGGTGATCGGTCTGTTGCGGGTGATGTTCGATCCGCGGGTCACCCTGGCAAACCAGGTGTCGGCGCAGCTCGAGCAACACTTCGGCGACAAAGTGTTCCGCACCGTCATCCCGCGCAATGTGCGTCTGGCAGAAGCCCCCAGCTACGGCAAACCCGGCGTGATCTATGACCCCAGCTCCAAAGGCGCGAAGGCCTATCTCGACTTCGGCGCCGAGCTCATCGACCGTGTGGAGACTCTGATCCGATGAAAAAGCGCAAAGCCCTCGGCCAAGGCCTGGATGCCCTGCTCGGTGACGCCGATGGCCCGCCCACAGATACCGCCCCTGGCGAACCCGGCAGCGAGCACACCGGTGATGCGATCATCGAACTGGCGCTGCCGGCGATTCGCCAGGGCAAGTACCAGCCGCGCGTGGTCTTCGATGACGACGCGCTCGAATCGCTGACCGACTCGGTTCGCCAACACGGCATCATGCAGCCGATCCTGGTTCGCCGGCTCGATGCGCCCGAGACAGATCCGGCGCTGCGCTACGAGATCGTCGCCGGCGAGCGTCGCTATCGGGCGGCCGAGCGCGCCGGGCTGGCCACCGTGCCGGCGATCATCGTCGATCTGGATGATCGCCAGACCTTGTCGATCGCCCTGATCGAAAACATCCAGCGGGAAAATCTGAACCCGATCGAAGAAGCGTTGGCCATCCGGCGCCTGATCGAAGAGTTCGCCTACACCCACGAAACGGTGGCGGCCGCCATCGGTCGCTCGCGCAGTGCCACCACCAATCTGTTGCGCCTGCTCAATCTGCCGGAGCCCGTGCAGCGTCTGCTCGCCAGCGGGCAGATCGACATGGGACACGGGCGCGCGCTGCTGGCCCTGGATCCCGCCGACCAGGCCTTGCTGGCCCGTCAGATCGTCGAAGAAAGGTTGTCCGTGCGCGAGACCGAGGCGCGCGTCGCCAACTGGCTGGTGAACCGCGAGTCCCGCGAGCCCGAGGGCGCGGCCAGTGACAAACGCCTCGGCGCGAAACCGGTTCGCGACCCGGATGTCCAGCGCCTGGAAAACAAGCTCTCGGATCTCCTGGCCGCGCCGGTGGCATTGCGCACCAATGCCAAGGGGGGCGGGCGGCTGTCGATCCGCTTCAGCAACGCCGAACAGTTCGAAGGCCTGATCGAACGCATGGGTCTGCAGGCGTACATCTCGATCGACGACTGACGGCCCGCCGGGACCGGCTCCGGACCGACCCGGTTCGCCGCCGCTCCACCACACGGAAACCGGCGCACCAGGCAAAAGCAAAGCGATCACTAACCGGCGCCGCCACCGGCAACAAACGAGGGCAGGCCCACGTTGAGAAAATGCGACATTCGCAACATTCGGCGAGAGTAACCGCCTACCCCGTGCTTTGACGCACCGCCGCATTGCCCGCTATACTCGATAGTCTTTGTCCGCTTCAGCCTGAAGATCAGGCCAGGCAGATGCTGGTCACCATTGCCCTACAAGTCGTTGCGATCCTGGTGCTCTCGGTGGCCGCCTGGTGGGTGTTCGGGCCCGGGCATGCGGTTTCGTTGCTGGCCGGTGGTTTGGCCGCGGCGGTGCCCAACGCGTTGTTCGCATTTCGGCTTTCGTTGAACAAGGGGCGCTCACCGGATTCGTACCCGGTCGTGTTCTTTCTCGGCGAGATCATAAAGATCGGCCTGACCGTCGCGCTCCTGGCGCTGATCGTGCGTTGGGCGGATCAATGGCAATGGCCGGCGCTGATCACCGGGTTGATCGTGGCACTGAAGGTACCGCTGTTCGCGCTCTGGCTGACCGGCGACAAAACACCCGTGACGGGCTCGGAAGGGCAGTTGGCCCAGACCGACCACCGTTGACCGACCCGCCCCCGCAAGGGGCGCGCGTCAGCACTTAGTAAGCGATTCATCCCAGAATACCGGGTTGCCCTGAAACCTGACGACTCGACGAGAAGTTCAGACAATGACCGCCGCCGCAGCCGCTCACGCACCAACACCCTCCGAGTACATCGTTCACCATCTGTCGCACCTGAACACGTCGGGTCATGCGCAGAAGACGATTGTCGACTTCTCGATCATCAATATCGACACAGTCATCTTCTCGGTTCTGCTCGCCGTGCTCATGTGCTGGCTGATGCGCAAGGCCGCCCTCGCGATCCGCGCCGATCAGGTACCCAATCGGTTCGTCAGCGCGATCGAGTCGCTGGTCGAGTTCGTGCACGAGCAGGCACGCAGCATCGTGCACGGCGACGTGCGCTATATCGCGCCACTGGCGCTGGCCACCTTCGTCTGGATCGTGTTCATGAACACGATGGATCTGATCCCGGTGGATCTTCTGCCGCGCCTGGGCGAGCTGGTCGGCATCCATTACCTGCGCGTCGTACCCACGGCCGACCTGAACGCCACCATGGCCATGTCGCTGACCGTCCTCGGGGCCTCGCTCTATTACGGCATCAAGATCAAGAAGCCCGGTGGCTTCATCCACGAACTGCTCGTTGCGCCGTTCGGCTCGTCCAAGAATCCGATCATCTTCATCGTCATGGCAGTGATCAACTTCGTGATGCAGATCATCGAATATGTCGCCAAGACCGTTTCGCTCGGCATGCGACTCTTCGGCAACATGTATGCCGGCGAGCTGTTGTTCATGCTGATCGCATTGCTTGGCGGCGCCTTCGCCTGGAGCACCAGCGGGTTGCTGCTCGGCTTCGGCCATATCCTGGCCGGCACCGCCTGGGCGATCTTCCACATCCTGATCGTGCTGCTGCAAGGCTTCATCTTCATGATGCTGACCCTGGTCTACATCGGTCAGGCACACGAAGCACATTGATTTCCCGCCGGCCTGCCCGGCAGGGCGCGCTGGCACCAGCCGTTTTATCCATCACTTGAACCACCACTAGCTTTCGAGCTCTACTGAGGAGTCATCATGACCAACGTTGCTCTTGTCGCTGTCGCTGCCGGTCTCATCATCGGTCTGGGTGCGCTCGGTGCCTGTATCGGCATCGGCATCATGGGCGGCAAATACATGGAAGGCGCTGCCCGCCAGCCGGAACTGATGGACAAGCTGCAGACCAAGATGTTTCTGCTCGCCGGTCTGATCGACGCCGCCTTCCTGATCGGTGTCGGTATCGCCATGCTGTTCTCGTTCGCCAATCCCTTCCAGGGCTGATCGTCGGGTCACTGAGTTCCCGAGTTCCGATCAACGTCTTCAGAGGGGTGAGTCGTGTATCTCAACGCGACACTGTTCATCCAGATCATCGTCTTCGTGATCCTCTGGTGGTTCGTGGCCAAGTTCGTGTGGCCGCCCATCACCACTGCGCTCGATGAGCGCGCCAAGAGAATCGCGGATGGTCTGGCCGCGGCCGACAGGGCCAAGGTAGAGCTGGCAGCGGCTGAACGCCGTGTGGAGTCCGAGCTCAAGGAGGCCCGTGCCGGTGCCGCCGAAGTTCGCTCGGGTGCCGAGAAGCAGGCCGCCGGCATCATCGATGCCGCTCGTGCCGAAGCGACCCGCATCGTCGCAGACGCTCGCAAGCAAGCCGAGGAAGAAGCCTCGCTCGCCATGCAGCGCGCCCGCGAAGAGCTGCAGGATCAGGTTGCGAACCTGGCCGTGGCCGGCGCCGAGCGGATTCTGCGCAGCGAGATCGATGCATCACGCCACGCCGAGCTGCTCAACAACCTCAAGAGCGAGCTGCGCTGATCGTCATGGCCGAATCACTCACCATCGCCCGCCCTTATGCCGAGGCAGCCTTCAAGCTGGCCAGCGAACAGGGCAATCTCGCAGCCTGGGGCGAGTTGCTCGCCAACCTGGCGACGATCAGCAGCGATTCGTCGGCCAAGCAGTTGTCCAGCAGCCCCAGCATCGGCAGCGAGCAGGTCGCTTCGACCCTCGCTGGCATGCTCGGCGAACTGAACGACCAGCAACGCAATTTCGTACAGGTGCTGGCCGAGAACCGTCGTCTGATGGTGATGCCGGAGATCGCCACGCTCTATAACGGTCTGCGCAATCAGGCCGAAGGAGCGGTGGAGGCGATCGTGCAATCGGCCTATGAACTCACCGATGCGCAGTTGGCCGACATCGTCGCCACGCTCGAAAGCAAAACCGGCCGTAAGGTCAATGCCCGTGTCGAACTGGCGCCCGAACTCATCGGTGGCGTCTCGATTCGCATCGGGGACGAAGTGATGGATGCCTCGGTGCGCGGCAAGCTCTCGCAGCTCGCAGCCAGCCTGAAAGTTTGAGTCCGAAAGGGCAGGAGTTACGCATGCAACTCAATCCAGCAGAAATCAGCGAACTGCTGAAGAGCAAGATCCAGAACCTGGACGTCGCCGCAGACACCCGCAATCAAGGGACGGTGGTCGCGGTGACCGACGGTATCGTTCGTATCCACGGCCTGTCTGATGTCATGCAGGGCGAGATGATCGAATTCCCCGGCGACACCTTCGGGCTGGCGCTGAACCTCGAGCGCGATTCTGTCGGCGCGGTGGTTCTCGGTGAGTACGAACATATCTCCGAAGGCGATACCGCCAAGGCCACCGGCCGGATTCTCGAAGTGCCCATCGGCCCCGAGCTGATCGGCCGCGTCGTGAACTCGCTCGGTCATCCTATCGACGGCAAGGGCCCGATCAACGCCAAGCTCACCGACGTCATCGAAAAGGTTGCTCCGGGCGTGATCGCGCGGCAATCGGTCGACCAGCCGGTGCAGACCGGCCTGAAGTCCATCGACTCGATGGTGCCGGTCGGTCGCGGTCAGCGCGAACTGATCATCGGTGACCGCCAGACAGGTAAGACCGCGGTCGCCGTCGACGCGATCATCAATCAGAAGGGCAAGGACCTCATCTGTATCTATGTGGCCGTCGGCCAGAAGGCTTCCACGATCGCCAACGTCGTGCGCAAGCTGGAAGAAACCGGCGCCATGGAATACACGATCGTGGTCGCCGCAACCGCTTCCGAATCCGCCGCGATGCAGTACATCGCACCGTATTCGGGCTGCACGATGGGTGAGTACTTCCGCGATCGCGGCCAGGATGCCCTGATCATCTATGATGACCTCACCAAGCAGGCCTGGGCCTATCGTCAGGTGTCGCTGCTGCTGCGTCGCCCGCCCGGCCGCGAAGCCTACCCGGGTGATGTGTTCTACCTGCACTCCCGCCTGCTCGAGCGCGCCGCCCGTGTGAATGCCGACTATGTCGAGCAGTTCACCAAAGGCGAGGTCAAGGGCAAGACCGGCTCGCTGACCGCGCTGCCGATCATCGAAACCCAGGCCGGCGACGTCTCCGCATTCGTGCCGACCAACGTGATCTCGATTACCGACGGCCAGATCTTCCTCGAGACAGATCTGTTCAACGCCGGTATCCGCCCTGCCATCAATGCCGGCGTGTCGGTGTCGCGGGTCGGTGGTGCGGCCCAGACCGACATCATCAAGAAGCTCGGCGGCGGCGTGCGTCTGGCGCTGGCGCAGTATCGCGAGCTGGCTGCGTTCGCGCAGTTCGCCTCCGACCTCGACGAAGCCACCCGTCGTCAGCTGGATCGTGGCCGCATGGTCACCGAGCTGATGAAGCAGCCGCAGTATCAACCGCTGCAGGTCTGGGAAATGGCCCTGACCCTGTTCGGCGCCAACAACGGCTACTTCGACGACATCCCGGTTGAGAAGGCGCTGGATGCCGAAAAAGCACTTCGTGATTTCGCGAAGGCCGAGTTTGCCGGCCTGGTCGAGACCATCGAGCGCGACAAGAAGTTCAGCAAGGATGTCGAAGCCCAGCTTCACGACCTGCTCAAGGCCTTCAAGCAGAAGGGCTCGTACTGATCCGCCCATCGGGCCGGGCCTGACAGGTCCGGCCCCGCGAATACGGAAATTTCGGAATGCCCAGTTCCAAGGAAATCCGCACCAAGATCCGCAGCGTCCAGAACACGCGCAAGATCACCAAAGCCATGGAAATGGTGGCGGCATCGAAAATGCGCAAAGCTCAGGATCGCATGCAGAAGGCACGGCCGTATGCCGACAAGGTGCGCAACATTGCCGCCCATCTGGCCAGCGCGAATCCCGAGTACCGCCATCCGTTCCTGGTCGATCATGATTCGGTGAAGGGTGCCGGCATGATCATCGTTTCCACGGACAAGGGCCTTTGCGGTGGCTTGAATACCAACCTGCTGCGTGCCGTGACCCAGAAGCTGCAAGAGCTCACCAACGCTGGCGAGAAAGTCATCGCCACTGCAATTGGTAACAAGGGCTTTTCATTTCTGAATCGCATCGGCGCCAATGTCGTGTCACATGCGGTGCAGCTTGGTGACACGCCGCATCTGGAAACACTGATCGGCCCGATCAAGGTTCAGCTCGACGCCTATACCCGTGGTGAGATCGACCAGGTCTTTCTGTGCTACACGCGGTTCATCAACACGATGAAGCAGGAGCCCGTCATCGAACGGCTGCTGCCGCTTGATCGCGAACGCATGACGGGTGATTCGCGCGAGTACTCGTGGGACTACCTGTACGAACCCGATGCGCAGACGGTGCTTGACGAGCTGCTGCTGCGTTACATCGAGGCGCTCGTGTATCAGGCGGTTGCCGAGAACATGGCATCCGAGCAATCGGCGCGCATGGTGGCCATGAAGGCGGCCTCCGATAATGCGAACACGCTGATCAAGGAACTGAACCTCTCCTACAACAAGGCCCGCCAGGCCGCGATCACGAAGGAACTCTCGGAGATCGTGGGCGGCGCGGCGGCGGTCTGACGGCGCACGCGCTCAGGCCAGGAAAACATCGGAAACAGGAAAGAAGCAATGTCTCAAGGTCAAGTCGTTCAGTGCATCGGCGCGGTGGTCGATATCCAGTTCCCGCGCAATGCCATGCCCAAGGTCTATGACGCCCTCACGCTGGACGTCGATGCAAGCAACACGCTGGTCGAGAGCGGCCTGACCTTCGAGGTCCAGCAGCAGCTCGGCGACGGCGTGGTCCGCACGATTGCCATGGGCTCGTCGGATGGCATCCGCCGCGGCATGTCGGTGACCAACACCGGCAAGGGCATTGCGGTGCCGGTCGGCCCGGGTGTGCTCGGCCGGGTCATGGATGTGCTCGGTCGCCCGATCGACGAGCGAGGCGAGATCGCCTCCGAAGAGCGTCGCGAGATCCACCAGGCAGCGCCCAAGTTCGACGAACTCTCGCCCTCGGTCGAGCTGCTCGAAACCGGCATCAAGGTGATCGACCTGATCTGCCCGTTCGCCAAGGGCGGTAAGGTGGGTCTGTTCGGTGGCGCCGGCGTGGGCAAGACCGTGAACATGCTGGAGCTCATCAACAACATCGCCAAGGAGCACTCGGGTTTGTCCGTGTTCGCGGGCGTGGGTGAGCGCACCCGTGAGGGCAACGACTTCTACCACGAGATGTCCGATGCCAAGGTCATCGTGCAGGATGATCTCAGCCAGTCGAAGGTGGCGATGGTGTTCGGCCAGATGAACGAGCCGCCGGGCAACCGTCTGCGTGTGGCGCTCACCGGCCTGACCATGGCCGAGCGCTTCCGTGACGAAGGCCGTGACATCCTGTTCTTCGTGGACAACATCTACCGCTACACGCTGGCCGGTACCGAAGTGTCCGCGCTGCTTGGTCGTATGCCTTCCGCCGTGGGCTACCAGCCGACGCTCGCCGAGGAGATGGGCCGACTGCAGGAGCGCATCACCTCCACCAAGACCGGCTCGATCACTTCCATCCAGGCTGTGTACGTGCCTGCGGACGACCTGACCGACCCGTCACCGGCCACCACGTTCGGCCACCTGGACGCCACGGTGGTGCTGTCGCGTGACATCGCCTCTCTGGGTATCTACCCGGCGGTGGATCCCCTGGATTCCACCAGCCGCCAGATCGACCCGAACACGATTGGCGAAGAGCACTATCAGTGCACGCGCGCGGTGCAGTCCACGCTGCAGCGCTATAAGGAACTGCGTGACATCATCGCCATTCTCGGTATGGATGAGCTGTCGCCGGAAGACAAACTGGCCGTGTCCCGCGCCCGTAAGATCCAGCGCTTCCTGTCCCAGCCGTTCCACGTGGCCGAGGTGTTCACGGGCTCGCCGGGCAAGTATGTGCCGCTGAAGGAAACCATTCGCGGCTTCCAGATGATCGTCAACGGTGAGTGCGATCAGCTGCCCGAGCAGGCGTTTTATATGGTTGGAACGATCGACGAAGCCTTCGAGAAGGCCAAGACGCTCAAGTAATCGGTTCGCCACCGCGGGGGCTCACCGAGCCCTCGTGAACCGACCAACGAACGGAAGGAAATCATGGCAAGTACGATCCAAGTCGATGTGGTCAGCGCCGAACGATCGATCTTCGAAGGGGAGGCCGAATTCGTGGCCCTGCCCGGCGAGAGCGGCGAACTGGGCATTTATCCCCAGCATATCCCGTTGATTACCCGCATCCGTCCGGGTGCTGTTCGGATTCAGATGCCCGGCCGTGCCGACGAAGAGTTTGTCTTCGTGGCCGGCGGCATTCTCGAGGTACAGCCGCATCGGGTGACCGTGCTGGCCGACACCGCGATCCGCGGGGCCGACCTCGATGAAGCCAAGGCAACCGAGGCTCAGCGCGCGGCCCAGGAAGCCATGGCCAACGCCAAAACCGACATCGACTTCGCCAAGGCGCAGTCGGAGTTTGCGATCATGGCCGCTCAGATCGCCGCGATCCGGAAGTTGCGCGGCAAGTAAGCACACACTAACCGCGCTTCGGCGCGGAAAAGACCAAACGGGAGCCCTGCGCTCCCGTTTTCGTTGATGCAGACGTCCCGCGACCTGGCCGGTCGCGCCGCATGTGTTGCTTCGCGTGGCGGTCAGCCGCGCAGGCCCGGCGCCCGTTCAAGGATCGACGCGCATTCGACCACCTCGGTTGCGCGCCGGCCCAGGCCGGCATCGAGAGACGCCCCGGCGCGCCGGCCTCCCAAACTTATCCCAGAGTTATCCACAGGCGGCTGTTCAGAACCGTCCTCGTGCTGCAACAGACACGCTGCCGGGGACGATTCGCGCGAATGCGACAAGAAGCGCCGACTACTGCCGGCTCGCGACCGCCCATCCCTTTTGGGTCAGAGCGCGAGTCGACGCCCGGTCGACCATCGGCTAACGTGCATCCATCATGCATCTTGGTGCCCTCGTCCCCACCGCGCTGCTCATTCTGTTGTCCGCAGCGCTCGGCTTTCTCGTCGCCTGGAATTGGCGCGGGAGGCAGTTTCGCGGCCTGTTTCGGCAGAATCAGCGACTGAGGCGGCACCGCAAGCAGCTCAGCCAGATTCACCGCCACGATCAGGCGCGTCTGGACGCTGCCCAGGCAAATCAACGAATTGCCGAAGAAGAGCTGGCCATGCTCAACCAGGCCCACGCCGCTCTGGAGGCTGATCACGCCAAGCTGGTCAGCCGTCATGCCAATCTCACGAGAACGATCAGGAAGCGCCTGGCCAAGGGGGGGGACGGCGACACACCCGTGACTCCGGAGCCCGAGCAGCCCGGCACAACGTCCGGCGCACCGGCCTGGACTGGCACGCAGGGATGCGATCCGGAAGATAGCGCTCCTGTGCATGAAACCGGCGGGCAAATGGCCGTGGAAGCATCGCTGGCCGACGATCACCCCGTGCAGGAAAATGAATCCGGCACGGCAGCGGATATCGCAGCCGACCATCCTGAAGGCGACGGTTCGAGCGAGCCGCCGGACACGTCAGGCTGGTACGGACCGAGCGTGATCGGCGATATCACCGGCGCCGATGGCTCGATCGACTCCGACGAGATTCTCGTCGCCACGGCCATGCCCGATACCGCTGGCGCCGAAGATGACATTGCCCTCGCTGACACTTCATCTGGCAAAGCCGGCTTCCCTGCCGCGGACGAGTCTCGGTCGCCGTGCGCGCCTTCGCCGGACGCAGAACCTGCTTCCGGCGAGCAAGCCAGATCGGATCAGGAATCGGCATCTAACGCGGCAAAAGGCCAGACGAGCCCAATGCCGACGCAACCCGCGTCCTGGCAAGCCTTGTCGCCCGAGCAAGACCTGGAGCAGTTCGAGGCGCGATTGGCCACGGCCCCCGCGCAACTCGGCGGTCTTGACACGTCCGAGCCTGCGGCGCTGTTTCCGGATGACACGCAGGCCGCGGATATCGGCGAAGATGATGAAGAGGCCTTTGATCCCATCATGAGTGCGGCGCAAGAACTCGAGGCCTTGCGCAGCGTGCTCGATGCGCGCGAAGAGGAGATCAAGAGTCTGCGCCAGCAACTGGCACCGTTGCTGGGATTGCCGTTGGCGGTGTCAACGCGCGAGGCCGAACGCGACCGCCTCGCTCGCCGGCTCGCCGAGCGAGAAGCGGAAATCGCGCGGCTTCAGGCGCGCATGATGCGCGAAGCGGTGCCCGTGTCTTCTCCGTCGCAGTCGTCGGCAGCGCCAGCAGCAGAACACGAGACACCGGCAGAACAGCGGCTTTCGGCGGAACAGGCATCGCGAAGATCGGGCGATTCCCCCGCCTCCGCCGGGCGCGCCCGCTCCACCATCGTCGAGCGCGCTGCGATCGAGCCTGAACTCGCGCCGTTCTCGGCGAACCGTGAGCGCACCGGGCGACTGGCCGAACAGCCCCCCACCTTGCATAGCGAGGTCCCCCTCGAGGATCTCCTGAATGACATCCGATCGCTGGACCGGGCCAGCGACCCGGGACGCGAGAACACCGCAGGCACCTCCGATGTCGCACCGACGCTCCCGCCGCCTCGCCAGGGTAGCGATCTGGCCCGCCCGCCGGTGCAAGAACCGAAGACCGATCGCAGCCATGATGTCGTGGAGCGAGATCCGCTGACGGGTGATGCCTGGCCCGATTCAGTGGCAGTCAGGCAGTGGCAAGAGGCCCAGACGAGCGAAAATCCGGGCGAGCCGGAACCGCCGGCTCTGCCGCCCGGCGATCACGCATTTGCCGACGAAGGCGGTTCTGCCCACAGCGAACCCGGTGACGCCGCCGGAGCCGGCGAGGACTTCGGCAACGGCGAACCGGAAGACAGCGACCTCGATCTTTCCGAATCGAACCCTGGCTCGGACGATACGAATGTGCCGGGCCGCGCCGACGACTCATCGTCGAACAAGCCGCGCCAGACGCCCGCCCCGGGCAGAAAGGATTCCGGCATCGCAGCCGCCCCGGTCATGCCGGGCATTCCGCGTCAGTACTCGCTGGCGCCCGAGCGCATCGATGACCTGAAGCGAATCGTGGGGATCGGTCCGGTGATCGAGCGCATGCTCAACCGGCTGGGCGTCTATCAGCTACGCCAGATCGCCGCATGGAACGCGGATGACATCGAGTTCTTCGATGCTCAGCTGGAGGAGTTTCGCGGCCGCATCCGGCGGGATCACTGGGTGGACCAGGCACTCGAGCTGAGTCAGGCGCAGCGCCGCTGATCCACGCCCGCGCGCGACGGGAAAGCTTTTGCGCCCGATCGCCGCGTGAGACCCCAAGGCTCAGAGATGGCGCGCAAGAAACGCCAGAGTACGCTCGCGAGCCAGGCGCGATGAGGCTTCATCATAGGAGCCGCGCTCATTGCAATTGAAGCCATGGCCGGCCGGGTAGAAGTTCGACTCCGCCTGCGGGTACATCGCGGCCACCGCACGCGCATCTTCGATGCTCGGGTGCTGATCCTGCTCGCCGAAGTGCAGCATGATGGGCGTGCGCGGCGCTTCGTCACGGTTGGCGGGGATGCCGCCGCCGTAGTAGGCCACGCTGCAGCTCAGGCCGGCCAGGCGCGCGGCGGCCAGCCAGGCAATCGTGCCGCCCCAGCAGTAGCCGATCACCGCCGACTTGCCGACATCGGCCCCGAACTGCAGGCAGGCCTCGACATCGCGCAGCGCTTCGTCGAGGCTGATCTCGGACATCAGCGCGCGACCCGCCTCGATCGAGGCCTGATCGTAGCCGGCTTCGAAATCCGGCTCGCGCCGGTCGAACAACTGCGGTGCCAGCGTCAGGTAGCCATCGGCAGCGTAGCCGTCGGCCACCGAGCGGATATGGTTGTTGACACCGAAGATCTCGGGCGCAATCACCACGAGCCCCTTGGGCGTGCCTTCGGGCACGGCGCGATACACCATGAACCGATGCCCGTCGGCGGCGCGTAGTTCGACTCGATCACCCATCTCATTTCTCCCGTGTGACTGTTCAGACGCGATCGCGAACCGGGTTCGCGACAAACTGTCAGCCAACCATCATAGCGCCGGATCTACACCGCACCAAACCCGACTATCATCGCCGCATGAATATCCGGCACTGGATCGAGACCAATCTGATGTCTCTCGCACGTGAGTTCCGCCTCACGTATCTGCCGCCATTGATGGTCTATGTGGCGGCCGGGATCCAGGGCCTGACGGCGATCGTCGGCACCTTCTTCATCAAAGACTATCTCGGTCTGTCGGCGGAGTTCCTCGCCGCGCTCGGATTCTGGGCCGGGCTGCCATGGGCCCTCAAGATGCCGCTCGGGCATCTGGTCGATCTGATGTGGCGCTTCAAGTCGCTGCTCGTGTACCTGGGGGCAAGCCTGATTGCGATCAGCATCCTGATCATGATCGGCTTGCTGGCCGATCCCGAGGCGATGCGCGCCTGGGCATCGCTCGAGCACTGGTTCGTGCTTTCGGCCTTGCTCGCCCCGATCGGCTACGTGACCCAGGATGTCGTCGCCGACGCGCTCACTGTCGAAGCCGTGCCGCTGGTCGATGCCCAGGGGCAGCCGGTGCCCGAGGAAGCGCGCAAGTCCATGCACACCACGATGCAGACGCTGGGCCGGGTGGCGATCATCGGTGGCAGCCTGATCGTCGGTCTGGTCAATGTGTTCGTGCTGCGTGGGGTTCACCAGGCGCCCGAGGCCGAGCGACTCGCCGCCTATGTGCTGATCTACACCCTGGCCCTGATCATCCCGGTGGTGTCGGTGGCCGGTGTGATCCTGGCCGGGCATCTGGCGCGCCGCCGGCGCCGTCAGCTGATCTCCGAGGGCTTCACGGCCGCGCAGGCGCGCGCCATGACCGATGTTCAGGGTGAGTCCACCCATGTGAACTGGTGGATCCTGGGTGGCGGCCTGTTCTTCACGGCGGCGTCGTTATCGATAGGCCTGTCCGATGCACCGTTCCTGCGCCAATGGGGTCAGGAGATCATCTTCACGGTGTCGATGGCCGTGATCCTGTTCCTGATGATGCGGCTGGTGCGTGAGCTCACCCCGGGCGCGCGCAGCACCTTGATCGGTACCGCGATCGTGATCTTCGTGTTCCGCGCCTTGCCCGGCCCCGGCGCCGGCTCCACCTGGTGGCAGATCGACGTACTCGGATTCGATCAGGAGTTTCTGTCGGTTCTCAGCCTGATCGCCAGTGCGCTCACGCTGGCGGGTTTGTTCATCTTTCGCCGTTTCATGGCCGAGCGCTCGATCTACGAGATCGTCGCTGTGCTCACGATCGCAGGATTCTTTCTTTCGCTACCGATTCTCGGCATGTTCTACGGCCTGCACGAATGGACGGCCAGCCTCACCGGCGGCATCGTCGATGCGCGCTTCATCGCCCTGGTGGATACCGCGCTCGAGTCTCCGCTGGGGCAGATCGCGATGGTGCCGATGCTGGCATGGATCGCCAACTCGGCGCCCAGCAATCTGAAGGCCACCTTCTTCGCGGTGATGGCCTCGTTCACGAACCTGGCACTATCGGCCTCGCAACTGGGCACGAAGTATCTGAACCAGGTCTTCGTGATCACGCGCGAGGTGCGCGATCCCAAGACACAGGCGATCACTGTGCCGGCCGATTATTCGGAACTCGGCACCTTGTTGATCCTGGTGTCGGTGTTGGCGCTGATCGTGCCCTTCGTGGCGATCTTGATCGCCCGTTCCGCACGCATGCGCAGCGGCTGATCCGCCGCCGGCGAGCGCTCAGGGTATGCGCTGACCGGGCGCGAGCACGGCCAATGCTTCGAGCATCGCCGGCACGCTTGCGTCTCCCTCACGAGGCGCCCACGGGGCAAACTCGGTTTCGTCCGCCAGGTATGGCCCGGGTTTGACCTCGAACAGCGTGCACTGTTCGCCGCCGGGCACGATCACCGAATGCCAGGTGTGCACGGGCAGCTCGAGAATGCAGCAGCCCGGGGTCATGTCCGCGGCCGGGCGCATCGGCACTCTGCGTTGCAGCCGGCCCCGATCGTCGAAGATCAAGACCGTGCAGTGACCAAAGAGCGCGATCAGGGTTTCACGCTGCCGGTGATGACAATGGGGCGCGACATAGGTGCCGGCCATCATCGACATCAGGATGCGTTGCACAGCGTCCGCGTGTGCGTCGTGCAGCAACAGGTGGTCACGCCGCCGCGCCGAGGTGGCAGCGCCCCGATTCAGTTGTTCAAGTGCCGGGCCATCGACTTCGATCAGCCCATCGGCAGTCTGGTTTGCTTTCATGGTGGTATCCGATGCCCGGCAGCGCCGGGCGGGCAGCCATCCGTGAACCGGGCTCTCGGGCGCCGACCATGCGATGGCGATGGCGAAGCCGCGGGTGCCGGTTACACTACATTCTCGCACTGCAACATTCCCGCGTGGCCTGGCGCCGGGCACAGGTCGATCAAGACATTCGGGAAGTCTGCGCCGATCCCGCGCAGGCCTTCATGCAGTGCCTCCTCTGGAGCCTCATCATGCCAAAGCGCGGTCGCTTGCGCGCGCGCAGCCATGCAGCGGTGCCGGCCTTGGCCGGGGGCAACGCATGAGCCAACGGGCTCCCGCACCTGCCGATCCTGGCATGGCGACCGGTGTCATGCTCTTGCTGTTCACCGTGATCGTCTGGGGCGCCCAGTTTCCGATCGCCAAGAGCACCTTCGACCATGTCGACCCGTTCCATACGGCCTTGTTCCGCTATGGCATCCCGGCGGTGATGCTGGTGGGGGTGTTGATCTGGCGCGAGGGCCTGGGCGCGATGCGCTTCGATGCGCGCGCACGTCAGGCAACCTTGTACGGCCTCATCGGCATGTGCGGCTCACCGAGTCTGGTGTTCGGTGGGCTCATGTTCGCCCGGCCCGAGATCGCCGCGATCATCGTGGCGGTGCAGCCCGCCCTGACCGCCGTCGTACTCTGGGCCTGGCGTGGTCAGCGCCCGGCCACGGTATCGCTGGTCTGCATCGGGGTGGCATTCATCGGCGTGCTCACGGTGGTCACGCGCTGGAGCGTGTCATTGATGCCGGCGGGCACCGAACTGATCGGCGACCTGATGATCTTTGCGGGCGCCTGCTGCTGGGTGATCTATACGATCTCCGGCGAGCACTTCAAGGATTGGTCGATCCTGCGACTGACCGCGCTGACCATGCTGCCGGGTCTGGTCGGGCATCTGATCGTCACCTCCACGCTGGTGGCGGCTGGCTTGTTCACCGCACCGGCCTGGGAGTCCTGGTACGCGGCCCGGTATCAACTGCTCTACCTGTCGCTGATCGGTGTGTTGTTGTCCATGCTCACCTGGAACGCGGGCACCAAACGCATGGGGCCGCTGAATGCGATGCTGTTCCTGAACCTGATTCCGGTGATCACGTTCACGGTTCGCTTCTGGCAGGGTTATCGCTTCGCGCCGATCGAACTGGTGGGCGCCGGCCTGGTGATCGCAGCGCTCGTCGCCAACAATCTGTGGCTGCGCTCCCAATCGGGCTCGCGCCCCTGGTTGCAGCGGACACTGGAAGCGCGCCGCGCACGCCGCGCGCAGGCATTGGCGCAGCCGGCGGTTGCCGCGCAGCGCGGCAAGGCCCCCGTCTCCGGTGCCGGGGCGCACAGCGCCGCACCGCCGCGGATTGCGAAACCCGTGCCAGCCACCGCGACGCTTCGGGCCGCCCCCCATGGCAGATTGCAGGGGGCGCCGCGTGGGCGCCGCCGGGATCCCAGGCGCTCCCTGTTGGCCGAGATCGTCAGACGTGGCCGCGCATGAGCGGGGCGCCAACGAGGCACGGGTGGGCGATCGAACCATAATAGGTACCCTGGCGGCGGTCGGTGGCATCAGACGCCGGCCGCGCGCACCTGAATCCCGAGACCCCGATGACCGCCTTGATCAACGATACCTTCCTGCGCGCAGTGCGCCGCCAGCCCACCGAGTACACGCCGCTCTGGCTGATGCGTCAGGCGGGACGCTATCTGCCTGAATACCGGGCGACCCGCGCGCGTGCCGGGAGTTTCCTGGCACTGGCCAAGAATCCGGAGCTTGCCTGCGAGGTCACCCTGCAGCCGCTCGAGCGCTTTGCACTCGATGCAGCGATCCTGTTCTCGGACATTCTTACCGTGCCCGATGCCATGGGCCTGGGGCTGGGCTTTGTGCAGGGCGAAGGCCCGCGCTTCGAGCGGCCCGTGCGCGATGAGGCGGCCATTCGTGCATTGCCGGTGCCCGATCCCGAGGATTCGCTGCGCTATGTGATGGATGCGGTGCGCACGATTCGCTCCGCTTTGAACGGTCGTGTGCCCCTGATCGGTTTCGCGGGCAGCCCGTTCACGATCGCCTGCTACATGGTCGAAGGGCAGGGCACGCGGGAGTTCCGTGAGATCAAGACCCTGCTGTACCGCCGTCCCGACCTGATGACCTTGCTGCTCGAACGGATCACTGCGGCCACGATCGCCTATCTGAATGCCCAGATCGCAGCCGGCGCCCAGGCCGTGATGATCTTCGATACCTGGGGCGGCGTGCTTGCCGATGGCGACTATCAACGCTTCTCGCTGGCGCCCATGCGCGAGATCGTCGCCGGCCTGACGCGAGAGGTCGCCGGCCCCGGCGGCTTGGAATCGGTTCCGTCGATCGTGTTCACCAAGGGTGGCGGCCAGTGGCTGGACGAACTCGCCGCCTGCGGAGCCGATGCGCTCGGCCTGGACTGGACGGTTAATCTGGGCCAGGCGAGGGCGCGGATCGGTGACCGGGTGGCGCTGCAGGGCAACCTGGATCCGATGATCCTGATGGCCGGTGAGGCGCAGGTGCGCGAGCAGGCCCGGCGCGTGCTCGACAGCTTCGGGGCTCCCGCCGATGGCGCCGGCCACGTCTTCAACCTCGGGCACGGTATCTCCCAGTTCACCCCGCCGGAGAACGTGGCCGCGCTCGTCGATGCAGTGCATACCCACAGTCGGCGTCTTCGCGCGAAATCATGAAGTGAGCGGGTACTTTGCCCCTTTACCGCATCATCCTTGGCCTGTGGATATCGACGGTATGCTGACTTGACAGCGGCCGGAAAATTGATCTCGTGAAAGCGCTTTCTCCAGCAATTGTTCACAGGCACGGCCGCCGGGGGAAAACCCGTCAGATCCTTTCCGCGTCGTGGTAGCTTGCGCTAAGTCATTGATTCTTCGTTGCAGAGCGCTGTTCAAAAAGTCGGCAAACCACTTCCCGGCCCGCAATGACGGGGCTTTCGACCGACTTTCCCACAAAGTTATCCACAGAAACTGTTGATGATCCCCAAAACGGCTTTGTGACCGAACTGTTAAGGCCAAAACCTAAAGTGGATTCTGGTGTTGGTACTCACTGACATAGGTTGCTTCGGAGACTTTCGAGCCCTGATCGGTCGATCGGGATCGGGCGCATGAACCCGCGTCCCTACGCGGCGGTTCTGCTCGATGTGCCGATTGCCGCCGCCTTCGACTACCGGATACCCGCCGAGCTCGACACCGGGCTCCAGGCGGGTGACTGGGTGGTGGTGCCCTGGGCCCGGCAGCGGCGGGTGGGGATCGTGCTCGAGCGTCGCGAGCAGCCCGCGATCGACGCGGCCCGGGTGCGCGAGCTCTCTGCCATGCTGGCCGGCGCTCCGCGACTGGATCAGGCCTGGTTATCCTTGGGTGAATTCGCCGCCGGCTACTACCACTGCCAGCCAGGCGAGTTGCTGATCCCGGCCGTACCGAAGCGCCTGCGCCGCGCGCCAGGCCTGGCCCAGGCCAAACGGCGCACACCGACCCGCGACGACTTCGCCGATGCCCGGCGACGCTTCGACAAGCAGGTCTGGCCCGGCGCCGATGCCGATGAAACCCCGCCCGCACTGACCCCGGATCAACAGGCGGCCCTCGCAGCAATCCTTGCGGCCCAGGGCTACCGTTGCTGGCTGCTGCATGGGATCACCGGCAGCGGCAAGACCGAGGTCTATCTCCGCTGGTTGAGATCCGTGCTGGCCACCAAGCCGTCGGCGCAGGTCCTGCTACTGGTGCCGGAGATCGCGCTGACGCCGCAGCTGGCCGCGCGGGTGCGCGCCCGGCTGGCCCAGCCGTGCGCGATCCTGCACAGTGCGATGCCGGAAACCGAGCGGGCGGCGCACTGGCTGGCCGCCGCCGAAGGGCGGGCAAGGGTGATCATCGGCACCCGGCTGGCGGCCCTGGCTCCGTTGCCCGGGCTTGCCGCGATCGTGGTCGACGAGGAGCACGACACCTCGTTCAAGCAGCAGGAGCATCCGCACTACTCGGCGCGCGATCTCGCGATCGCGCGGGCGCACGCAGCCGCGATCCCGATCGTTCTCGGCTCGGCCACACCGTCCCTGGAGTCATGGCATGCGGCCGCGCGCGGGCGCTATGGCCTGTTGTCGATGACCCATCGCGCCACCGGCGCCGATCTGCCGACGATCGAGATCGTGCCCCTGCGTGATGCACATGGCAAAGCCCGGCGTGGCCCCGCGCGCGATTCGGCCGCACCAACGCCCGCCTCACCGCAGGCGGATGATCCCGCGTCACCAAAGGCGAATGATCCCGCCGTGCCGAACGGCGCAAATCCGCCCCTCGTGCCCCCGGAGGGCCTGACCGAAGAGGCGTTCGCGGCGCTTCGCCAGACCCTGGCCGAGGGCGCACAGACCCTCGTGTTCCTGAATCGGCGCGGCTTCGCGCCGGTGCTGGGCTGCGCTCACTGCGGCTGGCTGTCGCAATGCGATGCCTGTTCCGCCTATCGGGTGTTGCATCGGCGCGCGCGCGGCGAGGGCCGGCAGCGATTCATGCTCATCTGTCATCACTGTGCGTCCAATGCGGCGGTGCCGCCACGCTGCCCAAGCTGCGGCGACCCAGAGCTGATCGCGATCGGCCGGGGGACGCAGCGCATCGAAGAGCTTCTGGCCCAGGCGCTGCCGCAGGCTCGCATCGCGCGTCTGGATCGTGATGTCGCGCGGCGCGCCGGGGCCACCCAGGCGGTGTTCGACCGTCTGCACGGTGGCGAGATCGACATCATCATCGGCACCCAGATGCTCGCCAAGGGCCACGATGTGCGCCGACTCGCCCTGGTCATCGTGCTCGATGCCGATGGGGCGCTCTTTTCATCGGACTTTCGCGGCCCCGAGCGCCTGTTTGCGATGCTGACCCAGGTTGCGGGGCGCGCAGGCCGTCACGACGGCCGCGGCCGGGTGATCATCCAGACCCGATTCGCCAGCCACCCCGTATTCAACGCCCTTCTGGCGCACGACTACCCGTCGTTCGCCAATACCCTGTTGCAGGAACGGCGCGAGGCCGGCCTGCCGCCGCTCACGCATCATGCCATGCTGCGCGCCCAGGCCGGCGAGCTGGACGAGGCCTTGCGCTTTCTGGCCACCGCCAAGCGCGCCGGTCAGGGTTGGCTCGATTCGACGAACTCGGCCGCAATCATTTACGATCCCGTCCCCATGCCTCTGGCCCGGGTGGCCAACATCAGCCGCGCACAACTGCTGATCGAGTCGGCATCGCGGCCCGAACTGCATGCCTTCCTGCATGCGTGGCGCGCCAGCCTGCTGGCCGATGCCGGGCGTGTGCGCTGGCAGTTGGAAGTCGATCCGATAGAAATCTAATGTCCTCCCTGTCGATGAACGCCGCCCAACGGCAGGCGGTCACCTATCTCGATGGCCCGTGCCTGGTGATTGCCGGTGCCGGCAGTGGCAAGACGCGCGTTATCACCGGCAAGGTGGTTCATCTGGTGCGCGCCGGTGTTGCCGCGCGTCATATCGCCGCGATCACCTTCACCAACAAGGCCGCGCAGGAGATGGCCGAGCGGCTGACGCCGATGCTGGCCGGGCAGGCTGGCGGTGGCGGCAGTCCGCTGGTCTGTACCTTTCACTCGCTCGGGGTTCGCATGTTGCGACAGGACGGTCAGTTGCTCGGCCTGAAGCGCAACTTCTCCATTCTCGATAGCGATGATGCCGCAGGCATCATCCAGCAGGCGCTGGCCACCACGGACCGCAAGCGCATCCGCGCCGTGGTCTCGCAGATCTCGCTCTGGAAAAACGCGTTGCTCGATCCCGATCGCATCGCCGATGCGGCCGACGACGATGAATCGCGCCTGCTGGCAAGTGTGTACCGTGAATACACGGCCACGCTACGCGCGTACCAGGCGGTCGATTTCGATGATCTGATCGGGCTGCCCTTGAACCTGCTGCGTGAGCACCCCGAAGCGCTCACCCGCTGGCGCGAAACCCTGCGCTATCTGCTGGTCGACGAATACCAGGACACCAACGCCTGTCAGTACGCCTTACTGCGCGAGCTGGTCGGGCCGCGCGCCGCTTTCACGCTGGTTGGCGACGATGACCAGTCGATCTACGGCTGGCGTGGCGCCACGTTGGAGAACTTGCAGCGTGTGGCCGAAGACTATCCCGCGTTGAAGGTGATCAAGCTCGAACAGAACTACCGTTCGGTACAGACCATCCTGCATGCCGCCAACACACTGATCGCGCGCAATCCGAAGCTCCACCCGAAAACCTTGTACAGCGAACTCGGTGTGGGTGACCCGGTCACTGTCACGCCTTGTGACGACGATGTGGCCGAGGCGGAGTCCGTCGTCATGCGCCTGCAAGGCCTGAAGTTCGAGCGGCGTTCCAAGTTCTCAGACTTCGCGATTCTCTACCGCGGAAACTATCAGGCGCGCATCGTCGAGAAGGCCTTGCGTGAGCAGCGCATCCCCTATCGGATATCGGGCGGGCAGAGCTTCTTCGAGAAGGCAGAGATCCGTGATCTCATCGCCTATCTGCGTCTGCTCGCCAATGAAGACGACGACCCGGCCTTCATCCGCGCGATCACCACTCCCAAGCGCGGTGTCGGCAGCAGCACCCTGGCGGCGCTCGGAACCTATGCCGGTCAGCGACACCTCTCGATGTATGCGGCCATGTTCGAGACGGGCATGGATGCGCGCACGCCGGCCAGGCCGCTGGCCGAGATGCGACGCTTCGGCGAATTCCTCAACCGGCTGTCGCATCGCTCGCGCAATGAGCCGGCCGCACAACTGCTCGACGAGATGGTCGCGGCGATCGACTACCAGGCCCATCTGTACGGGAGCTTCGATGACAAGCAGGCGACCGTGCGCTGGCAGAATGTCTGCGAGTTCCTCGAGTGGGTCAAGAAGCGCGCGAACGACGACGGCGCGAGTCTTCTCGAGGTGGCCCAGAGCGTGGCTTTGATCACCCAGCTCGAGCGCCGCGAAGACGATACCGATGCGGTGCGCATGACCACCATTCACGCCTCCAAGGGGCTGGAGTTTCCGCATGTGTTCCTGATCGGCTGCGAGGAGGGCATGCTGCCCCACCATGGCGGATTGCCCGCCGCAGATGACGGCGAGACCCAGGGCGATGATGTCGGCCCGCCTGACGCTGCCGCCGAGGCGCTTCGAGACGCCCGCATCGAAGAGGAGCGCCGACTGATGTACGTCGCCGTGACGCGCGCGCAACGCAGCCTGCACCTGAGCTGGTGTCGCAAACGCCGCCGGGCCCGTCGCGACTACGCCGTACAGCCTTCGCGCTTCATCGAGGAAATGGCGCTCGAAGCCCGGCCGCAGGCGGCGGTCACGATCACCGGCGAGAAGGCACGCAACCGACTCGGCGCGCTCAAGGCCATGATCGCCGCCAAAAATGGCGCTGCCGACTGACCCTCGACCGACCGGCGCTGTTGTACATTGCCGGCTGATGATCCATCACCCGCCAACGGCCATGCTGCAATGACCACCCGTCGCCCGATCTTCGACGAGGACTACTCGGTCTACGAGACCTTCGAACGCTCAGACTGGGCGAGGCTGCGCTCGAGCACGCCGATGACTCTGTCCGAAAAGGATCTCGAGACCTTGCGCGGGGTCAATGAGCAGGTCTCGATGACCGACGTCGAGCAGATCTATCTGCCGTTGTCGCGTCTGCTCAACCTGCACTTTCGCTCCGCGCGAAGCCTCGATGGTGTGCGCGACGAATTCCTGGGCAGGCTGGTTGGCCGCCGGCCTTATGTCATCGCCGTGGCGGGCAGTGTGGCCGTGGGCAAGAGCACGTTCGCGCGCGTGCTGCAGGCCCTGCTGGCCCGCTGGCCGGATCATCCCCAGGTGGCGCTGGTCACCACCGATGGTTTTCTCTATCCGAACGCCGAGCTGGCGCGGCGCGACCTGATGTCGCGCAAGGGGTTTCCGGAGAGCTACGACCGGCGCCGCATGATCGCCTTTCTGGCCGCGCTCAAGGCCGGCCAGCCAAGCGTCTATGCACCGGTCTATTCACACGAGGCCTACGACATCCTGCCCGAGCGCATGCAACAGGTGCAGCTGCCTGACATCCTCATCTTCGAGGGCTTGAATGTCCTGCAGGTCTCCACGCCCGATCTGCAAAAGCCGCGCACGGAGACCGACACCGCCGACAACCCGAGCACGGTGGTATCCGACTACTTCGACTTCTCGATCTACGTCGATGCCGATGAGCAGCACATCGAAACCTGGTATGTGAACCGGTTCCTGAAGCTGCACACAGTCTTCAAGAATCCCAATTCATACTTCCATCACTATCGGGATCTGTCGCTGGAAGATGCCGCAGCCACCGCGCGCAACATCTGGCGCGAGATCAATCTGCGCAATCTGCGCGACAACATCCGTCCCACCCGCGGCCGGGCCAACGTGGTGCTCGTGAAGCGGGCCGATCATTCGGTCGACGAGACTGGCTGCGCCAGATCTGGAGCTTGTCTTCCGGTCAGTTCACCTTGTAGCCGCTCTTCGCTTGGCCGCGCGCGGCGAGTTGTCGGTGACGATCGTGCGTGCCCAGGCCTCAGACAGATCGAAGGTGTTCGCGGCCATGTCGCCATCATCGATGGGTGTGACCAGCATCAGCAAGACCACGCGGCCATTGACCAGCACGAAAGATTCGGTCCTCATCATGGTGCGGATCTCGGTCTTGCCGGCCTCGTCACGCTCGACGAGCGCATAGGCATAGGCGTAACCCACCCGGCCGGGAGCATCGTCGAAAATTCCCAACGGGACCGCACGCGGCGCGGGCGCAGCGTCAGCGCGGCCGAGCGCGCGTTGCTGGCGGCGTTCGTCTTCGGCGCGCCGTGAGGCGTTCTCCGTCTCGATGACCTCGCCACGAAAGCGCTCGAAATCGGCTTTGCTGATGGTGCGCGACTCGAACTCGCGCGGAATCGACACGAATGCGGTGGCGCTATGTGCACTCATGGGCACATCGCGGTAACAGGCGGCGAGAGACGCATGCAGACCGATCCTGATCTGCACCGCACCGAAATTGGCCTCGGTGCACAGGCGCGAGTTCGGCGCAGGCGCGGCCAGCTGCATGCCGTGACTGCGCACGACCGAGGTCTCGGCGCACCCACGGTGCGAACAGGCAGAGCAGCAAGATGAACAGCTGACGGGCATTGAGCAGTTGGGGCATGACGAGCGGCGGGTAGTGAGGCATGAATGGTTGGCGAATTCTGCCGCGGCACCGCGATCTTGCCGGAACTTGTTAACACTCGCCGAGATGGCCGTGGCCGATGTGCGTCGGTCCGGCACAAATGCACGCCTGTCGGCCTGGCGCGGCGTCGGGCGGACGCCGGTGGGTGATATTGATCACGTGCCGATATATTGGGAGCGTCGGGCGCTCTCGGGCGGGCGAGGCTTAGGATCGTCGCTCGCGCAGCCATTTGCGCGCTTCGCCAAGGTAAAGACCTATGACAATGCACACCAGCAGGCACGACGAGCACAGCGACGAACCGGCCCCGTCAGGCGGCCGCTGGTGACGGTCGTGATCCCCGGCTACAACGAGGCCGCGATTCTGCATCGCAATGTCACCGAGATCGTGGCCTATCTGGATACCCTGGCCGAGCGCTTTCGCTTCGAGCTGCTGCTGATCAATGACGGCAGCTCCGACGATACCGGCCAGATCGCGGACCAGCTGAGTACCGAGATTCCGAATCTTTCGGTGATCCACCATCCGTCCAACTTCGGTCTCGGCCAGGCGTTCAAGACCGCCTTCGCCGCCTCGCGCGGCGACTACGTGGTCACGATCGACGCCGATCTGAGCTACGCCCCCGAAACCATCGGGGATCTGCTCGACACCGTGACGCGCAATGGCGCCAAGCTCGTGCTCGCCTCGGCCTACATGAACGGTGGCAAAGTCAGCCATGTGCCGGCGCTGCGTCATTGGCTGAGCCGGATCGGCAACCGCATGTTCGCCTTGCTGATCGGCAACCGCTACTCCACCTTCACCTGCATGGTGCGTGCCTATGACGGCCCGTTCATCCGCGCGCTGGAGCCGAAGTCAGAGGGCATGGGCATCATGCCCGAGGTGGTCTACAAGACGATGATCCTTGGTGGCCGGATCGTCGAGATTCCGGCCCATCTCGACTGGTCGCGACAAATCGCCGACGGCCCCGTGCGCAGTTCGAGCATGCGGCTTTTGTCACACATCGTGTCGACTCTGGTCTCGGGATTCGTTCTGCGACCCTTCGTGTTGCTGGTCGTCCCCGGTCTGCTGATCCTGCTGTTCTCCCTTTATGTGAATTTCTGGGTCCTGGTGGAACTGGTCAGCGCGATGGGTCGTACCCACGGCTACATGTCCGAGGCCGCCGCACTGCTGTTTCGCGAGCATCCGGCCACCATGCTGATCGGTCTTCTCAGCCTGTTGCTGGCGATTCAGCTCATCAGCCTGGGGGCGATGTCGCTGCAGGCGAAGAAGTACTACGAAGAAACCTATTTCCAGTTCGTGCGCCTGCGTCGACAGCTGCGCGAAATGGCCTCCGCTGCCGACAAAGAGCAAGGCCCATGAGCGAAAGCAACGACGTTTGTCGTCCCCGGGTGGCCGTCGTCGGCGGCGGTCTGCTGGGCATGACCATGGCGCTGAGGCTGGCCCAGGCTGGCGCCGCGGTGACGCTCTACGAACGCCATCATCAGGCCGGTGGCCTGGCCGCCGGCTCCAGCTTCGGTCCTTATCGATGGGATCGCTTCTATCACGTGATCCTGTTATCGGATCTGCGCACCCGTGGCCTGCTGGCCGAGCTGGGGCTGTCCGGCCAGCTGCGCTGGGGGGTCACCCGCACCGGCTTCTACACCGACGGGAACCTGTACTCGATGTCTAACGCGATCGAGTTCCTGCGCTTTCCACCTCTTGGTCTGATCGACAAGCTGCGGCTGGGTGCCACCATCTTCTTTGCCTCACGGGTCGAAGATCCGCGTCCGCTCGAACAGATGCTGGCCACCGACTGGCTGGGACGCTGGTCCGGGCGACGGGTACTCGAGCGAATCTGGCTGCCGCTGCTCAAGAGCAAGCTCGGCGAGAACTACAGGATCGCCAGTGCCGCATTCATCTGGGCCATCATCGCGCGCATGTATGCGGCGCGCCGCTCGGGCATCAAGCGCGAGATGTTCGGCTGGATCGACGGCGGCTATGAACTGCTGATCGATCATCTGAACGCCGCCTTGCAGGCAGCCGGTGTGACCTGTGAATATGGCGCGCGCATCCATGCGGTGCCGCGCAGCGAACAGGGTGCGCGTGTGCGCCTCGAAGACGGATCGGAACAGGAATTCGATGCCGCCGTGCTGACCACGCCACCGAGAATCTCGGCGGCGCTCTGCCCGGATCTGCCGGCCGAATCCGGCGCCAGGCTGCGCGATGTGCCCACGCAGGGGGTGATCTGCGCATCGATCCTGACGCGTGAGCCGCTGTCACCGTACTACGTGACCAACATCACAGATCGCTGGGTGCCGTTCACCGGGGTGATTGAGATGACGACACTGGTCGATCGATCGGTCTTCGGTGGCCACAACCTGGTGTATATGCCGCTCTATCTGCCTGTCGAAGATCCCGCCTGGAACGAACCCGACGAGGTCTTGCGCGAGCGCTTTCTCGCGGCGCTCGAAAAGATGTATCCACACTTCCATCGCGAGCAGGTACTGGATTTCTCGGTCTCGCGTGCGCGCAATGTCCTGGCCGTTTCCACGCTCGACTATTCCAACTCGGTGATGCCGGCCGTGCGCGCCGATGATTCCGCGCGCTGGTTCATCAGCGGTGCGCGCATCGCCTACGGCACGCTCAATGTCAACGAGACCCTGGGTCTGGTCGAAGCGGAGCTTCCCGCACTGCTCAAAGACCTCGGTCTGAACCCGCGCGGCGGGGCCAGGGCCGCGGCGTCGCCGCAAAAGGCTTCGTCGACCACGACCACCACGGTAGGGGTGGCCTGATGAACAAGCCCGTGTCCCGGCCGATGGCCAGCCTCTCGCTCGATGTCGACAACCTCTGGTCTTACATGAAGATCCACGGCGATGAGGGCTGGCAGGATCGGCCTTCCTACCTGGACACCTTCATCCCCTACATGCTCGAGGTGCTCGAGCGGGCGGGTGTGAAGATCACTTTCTTCATCGTGGGAATCGACGCCGCGCGCGAAGAGAATCATGGTGCATTGCGCAGCATCGTGCAGGCCGGGCATGAGGTCGGCAATCATTCGCATGAGCACGAGCCCTGGCTGCATGAATACTCACCGCAGCAGGTGCGCGAGGAACTGATCAGCGCACATCGCGCGATCGAGCAGGCGAGCGGACAGACGCCCGAAGGCTTTCGCGGCCCGGGCTTCAGCTGGTCGCCGGATGTGCTGTTGGCGTTGCACGAGCTTGGCTATCGATACGATGCCTCGACATTGCCAACCTGGCTGGGGCCGATCGCGCGCACCTATTACTTCTGGAGCGCCAAGCTCACGCCCGAAGAACGAGAGCGCCGCAAGGGGCTTTTCGGTCAGTGGGCCGATGGTCGCCGTCCGGTGGCGCCCTATTGGTGGACGATCGGTGATCAGCAACGCCTGCTCGAGATCCCGGTCACCACGATTCCGGTATTTCGCACGCCATTTCACTTCAGTTATCTGGCCTACCTGGCCCGCTTCTCGCGGCCATTGATGTTCGCCTATCTGAAAATCGCTTTGTCGATGTGCCGCCTGACCGGCGTTGAGCCCAGTTTCCTGCTGCACCCGCTCGATGTGATCGGCGGCGACAAGGCGCCCCAGCTGGCCTTCTTCCCGGGCATGGATCTGCCCAGCGAGAAAAAGACCGAGCTGCTTCTATCTGTGCTGGCCGTGATCGGCCGGCACTTTCAGCTGGTACCGATGGGCGAGCATGCGCGCGCCTGTGAGGCGCGTGCCAGCCTGCCCACGCGAGTACCTGCGTGAATCCTGCCCATCTCTGCATCGGCGCGCGCGTGCCATGAACAGACTCCATGATCGAGAGGTCCGACCATGCCATTGAACTTCAAGAACGCCCATGACTTCGATTGGACTGTACGCAAGATCGCGGTCGTCGGCCCCGGCATCGTCGGCATGCCCATGGCCGCCATGCTCGCGCAGGCACGAATCCGGGAGGGGCAGTCCGAGCCCGCCAAGGTGGTGGTGGTTCAACGCAACTCGCCGACCTCGGGCTGGAAGGTGGATGCGATCAATGCCGGCAAGAGCGTGATCGGCGGGGTCGAGCCAGCGCTCGACGCGGTCGTCGCCGAGGCGGTCGCAGAAGGTATCCTGAGCGCGACAAGCAATTATGACGACGTCGCCGATGCCGACCTGGTGTTGATCAGCGTTCAGACCGACAAAGATGGCTGGGGCCCCGACTACGGCCCGTTGTTCGATTCACTCGATCACCTGACCGCGGCCCTGGTCAAACGACCGGCTGGCAACATTCCGGTGGTGGTTTTCGAGTCCACGCTGGCGCCTTCGAGCATGGCCACCGTGGTGCGCGAGCGCTTTGCCGCCGCGGGCCTCATTGAAGGGCGTGATGTGCTGCTTGGCAACAGCCCGAACCGGGTCATGCCGGGGCGGCTGGTCGAACGCGTGGCTGCGTCGGACAAACTCGTGGCGGGTCTGCACCCGCTGACCCCGGTATTGATTCGCCGGGTATATAGCCGCATCGTCACCCGCGGCACCCTGCATCAGACCAACAGCATGACCGCCGAGGTGGTCAAGACGCTCGAGAATGCCTATCGCGACGTGCGTATCGCCTTCGCCGCCGAGCTCGTGCGGCATTGCGATGCCAACGACATCGACTTCTATTCGCTGCGCGACGAAGTCAACAAAGCCCTGCAGCAGACGGACGCCGCTTCCGGATCGGCCACGGCGGTGCCCAGTGGCGCGATCCTGATTCCTTCGATCGGCGTCGGCGGGCACTGCCTGCCCAAGGACGGCATCCTGCTCTGGTGGCGACGGCATGAGTCCGGGGCCAACACCGATGGCAGCCTGATACTGCGTGCGCGCGAGATCAACGACGGCTCCCCGGCCGCCAGCATCGCCCACGCCGAGCGTCAGTTCGGCTCCCTGGACGGCAAGCGGGTGGCGCTGATGGGCGTTGCCTACCGGTTCGACTCCGAGGACACGCGCAACTCGCCCACCCTCAGTCTGGCCAGGCTGTTGCGCGACAAGGGTTGCGCGGTAAGACTGCATGACCCCTATGTGAAGGGCGACGATCAGAATCTTCGCCGCACGCAACTGGATGATGCCTTTGGCAATGACGCAGCCAGCGTGCTCGCGGATGCCGAGGCCGTGATCTTCTGCGTCGGCCACGGCGTATACGAACGGGAGCTCGAAAAGCTGCTGGCGATGGCGCCCGCGGACGCTCCGGTCTTCGACGGCGCCAATCTGTTCGAGGCTGCGCGTGTCGAGGCGCTCGGGCGACGCTATGCCGGCATCGGCCGTGGCAGGCGCAAGGCCGGGCCCGAGCTGGTGTCGTACGCACGAGCCGCCTTCGATGCCATGGAGCGGTCGGTGGCCAACGAGCTGGTCGAGCTGATCGCATTCCTGAATGAGCACTATGCGCACGACGCCTTCAACCAGGTGACGCTCGAGACGGTTCGTGAGCTCGCCGGTTCCTGTGTCACCGGTTGCGTCATCGCCGAGCCCGGCGAGATCGACCCCTGATGCCGAGGGCCCGCAACTGCGCATGAGTCGGGCGGTCAGCCCCTCGGCCGCATGAATATGACGCCGTTCCTGATCGTGCTCGGCAGCGTGGTGCTGACCGCATTCGCGCAGCTTGCCCTCAAGGTTGCCAGCGGACGCTTTGCCGATCCCTCGCCCGATCAGTCGTTCCTGCATGGTTTGCTGATGCAGTTGTTTCATCCGCTGACGATGGCGGCGCTCGCCGCCTACGTCGCCAGCACCCTGCTCTGGCTGGTGGCCCTGCGCGCGCTGCCATTGTCTGTGGCCTATACCTTTTCCGGCGTGACCATCATCGTCGTCGCCGTGATGGGCGTCGTTCTGCTCGGCGAAACCCTGGTCGCCCGCCAGATCGCCGGTATCGCCCTGGTCATCGCCGGTGCCTTGATGGTGGCCAAACCGGGCTGACCCGTCGTCAGCCGGACCATCGTCCGCAAGCGCCTTCATCTGCAGCGATTCTTGGGCGGGTTAGCATCGGCGCATCGATTGCCCGATGCCCCTCGCCGCCATGGTTCAGCCAACCCCGTATTTCGACGACGACACGGTGCGTCGCCTGTTGCCATTGCCAGAGCTGCTCGATGGTCTGGAGCAGGCATTGATCGCCCTGAGTGAGGGCAGTGCGGTGCAGCCGCTGCGCACGGTCACCGAGATCGATCCGCCGTCGGTTCCCGAGGCCGAGCGCAATCTCTTGTTCCTGAAGCCGGCGCGCCTGGGCGATGTCCTGGTCACCAAACTGATCACGCTCGCGCCAGCCAATGCCGCACGCGGCCTGCCGACCCTGCTCGCGACCGCCGTGCTGATGGATGCAGGCACCGGACAGACCCGCGCCGTCATGGATGCCACCTGGCTGACCAATCTACGCACGGCAGGCGTATCCGCGGTAGCGGCCAGGCTTCTGACACCGCCCGATGCCGGCGTGGTGGCCCTGCTCGGCAGTGGTGCCCTGGCCCGTACCCATGCGTTGGCCCTGCGGGCCGTGCGCCCGATCCGTGAGATCCGGGTGTGGGGCCGCACGGCGGCCAATGTGCGCGCCTGCGCCGAGGAGATCGGCGGCGTGGCCTGCGACAGCGCCGAGCAGGCCGTGCGTGGCGCCGACATCGTTTGCACGCTCACAACCTCCGCGCTGCCGGTGCTGCGCGGCGAATGGCTGAAACCGGGCGCGCTGGTCAATGCGGTCGGCGCGCCGCGGCCCACCTGGCGTGAGCTCGACGATCAGGCCATGTCGAACTATCTGCTGGCGGACTCGCGTCATGCCGCGCAGACCGAGGCCGGCGATGTGTTGTTGTCGGGCGCGCAGGTCGACGCCGAGCTTGGCGAGCTGCTGGCGGGCACCCGGCCATTGCCCGGGCGGCGAACCGTGGTCTTCAAGGCGCTTGGCCAGGCGGTCGAGGATGCGGTGGCGGCGCGCCTGGTCTACGAGGCCGCGCAGCGCGAGGGCCTGGTCAGCGGCCCGGCCTAGCGCCGCGAGATCATTGGGCGCGCGCCCAACGCAGGACGGGTACGCTCGCGCAATGCCAGGGACGGCCGGCATCCGGGCCCGACCGCAGGCGTCGACCCTTTCAGGGTGCCCAATGCCCTGGGCGCGTGCGGGTGTGCACAAGGCCGTGGCGGGCTCTGCGGTATCCTGACCGGCTTTTCGCCTCGGGGCGGCAAGCATGGCGGCGCAGCCAGCCGTTTCGCCACCGGGGCGGGTATCGTCGCGCCCTCAGGCAGGCGGCATGTATCGCCCACGGGCCGGTTCGCCCGGCTTGGGCCGATGCACACAATTGGATCTCGCACAGGACCTCAGTCGATGGACGCATCCGACTCGCCCGCCAGGGCACCGCTCGACACCGCCGACGGCAATGACCACGACGACCTCGGCGTGCCGGTATCGGTGAAGATTCGCGAACGGCTCAAGGCCAGGCGGCGGCGCTTCTTCGCCAATGACAACATCGCCGACTGCCTGGAACCGGGCGATCTCGATGCCTTGCTAGAAGAGGTCACTGGCAAGATGGCCGGTGTCCTCGAGAGCCTGGTCATCAATGTCCAGGACGATCACAACACCCAGGACACCGCGCGCCGCGTGGCCAAGATGTATCTGAACGAGGTGTTTCGCGGCCGCTATGTCGATGCGCCCTCGATCACCGAGTTTCCCAATGTGGCGCACCTGAACGAGCTGATCATCATCGGGCCGCTGCGCATCCGCAGCGCATGTTCGCATCATCTGGTGCCGATCATGGGCCGGATCTGGGTCGGCGTGATGCCCAACAGTCACTCGAACCTTATCGGTCTGTCGAAGTACGCGCGCCTGGCCGACTGGGTCATGAGCCGGCCACAGATTCAGGAAGAGGCGATCACGCAACTGGCCGATCTGTTGTTTCGCAATATCAAGCCCGACGGTCTGGCCGTCGTGATGGAGGCGGATCACTTCTGCATGCATTGGCGTGGCGTGAAGGACACCGACGCCAAGATGATCAACAGCGTGATGCGCGGCTCGTTCCTGAAGGACGCCAGTCTGCGGCGCGAGTTCCTGTCGCTGGTGCCGGGTCGCTGAGCGAAGCCTGCCGGCCGCGGCCGGCCCACCACCATGAATTCTCGGGCGCAACTTGCCCGTAACGATGGAAGACAAGATGATGCTGGTGCGACTTCTCTATGCCTCGCGAACCCAGGAACCGATCACGGCCGAAGAGGCCGGGGACATCGTTCGCGACTCGCGCGAGTACAACCCGGCCCATGGCATCACGGGCATGCTGTGCTACAGCGATCGCATGTTCATGCAGCTGCTCGAGGGCGGGCGTCGCCAGGTGAATTCGCTGTATGCACGAATCCTGGCCGATCCGCGCCATCATGATGTGATCCTGCTCGACTACGAGGAAATCACCGAGCGCCGCTTTGCCGACTGGACCATGGGCCGTGTCGACCTCGACAAACAGAATCCGTCGCTGCTGCTCAAGTACTCGGCCACTGCCAGGCTCGATCCTTACTCGATGTCGGGCAAGGTCGTGCTCGAACTCCTGGAAGAGCTGATCCACAGCGCGGTCGCCGTGCCCAGCCCCTGAGGGCGACACCAATGAAAACGGCGGTACCCGAAGGCACCGCCGCAGCCGAAAGGCTCTGACCGGGAAGGGTCAGTTCGGGGCTTCGAAGCTCGCGCCGGCCTTGTTGGCCATGAAGACCACGGCACGACCGACCTCGACATCGGACAGAGCGCCACCACCCTGCGGCGGCATGGCACCCTTGCCCTTGAGAGCGCTGTTCAGCAGCGCCTCGTAGCCCTGCGCGTTGCGTGCTGCCCAGGCGGCGGTATCACCGAACTTCGGCGCGCCGGCGGCACCGGTGGCATGGCAGGCCATGCAGGCCGTGTTGTATACCTGCTCGCCGGTCTTGGGCGCGGCCGGGGCGGCGGCGACGGCACGCGGTTTGGCCGCCTGCTGGCCGGCTGGTGGCGCTCCGAGCTGGAAACCGGCCGCCGGCTTGATGCGCTCCAGAATGGCCGCTTCGGACATGGGATCGGCGCCCGCACCCGGAACCTTGTGGGTGCCAACGTACTTCACCAGCAAAGCGATCAGCAAAACCGGCAGAACGAAGGACAGCACCACGACCGTGATCAGCTGCTTGGGTGTCTTGATGAGGGATTCGTGCTCGGCGCTCATGGCTTCGGCTCGGTGTTCGTGGACGAAAACCAGTCATTATATCCAGGCCGCGGCACCTCCGGTGGCGAACGCGCTACACTTCGGCAACGGGGCGATTCGGGCCAGCCGGGGCGCACGGGCGCCGGTCTGCCTGGAATCCACGACCCGGACAATCTGGCTGCGGAGTGAGCACTTGCCTGGATGCGCATCGACACCCCGACCGGCGCGAGCCGAAGTTCGGGTCGCGCGCCGCAGTGAGATGGTGACCATGCCTGGAATGAACTCTCCGAACGCTCGACGATGATCGTTCTCGACGCCCTTTGGTGGCTGATCCTCGGGTTGCTCGCCGGCTGGGCAGGGCTCTGGCTGTTCGACCGCCTGACCTTGCGCGATGGCGAGGTGGCCGGCCTGCGCGCCGCCCGTGAACTTGCCGAGGCCCGGCAGCAGTGCCATGACCGGCTGACCGCCATGGAAGTCCAGCTCCAGGATGCCGCCCTCGTCCGGGAATCCCTGCGTGAGGCCAGCGAGGCCGGTGAGACGCTGCGCGCCCAGCTCTCGGCCGCCGAAGCCGCCCGCGAGGGCTTGCAGCGCGAGCATGCCGCCGTGCTTGCGCGCGAGTCCGCGCTGCGTACCGAGCTCGACGAGACCCGCCGCACCGTGGCCGACCGTGCCAGCGAGATCGAGCGGCTCAAGAATCAGTTACACGAGGCCAATCATCAGCGTGACGCTGCCGATCGCTGGGGCCAGGCCAAAGACAACGAAGCCGGCGAGTTGCGCCGACAACTCGATGCCCTGCAGCTCGAGCACGACACTGATCGCACCGAGCGTGACCGCCTGCGCATCGCCCGCGACGACCAGGACCGCGTGCTGGCCACGCTCAAGGCTTCCTATGATTCGCTCGAGTCCGAGCAGCAACAGCTCGCCGCTCTGCTGCCGCGGCTGCGCCTGGATGTCCAGGCGGCACGCCGTCAGGCCCGTGAGCTGAGCCGACGCGCTCCCGGCAACCCGCGAGTCCGAGCCCGACTGACCCAGCGTCTGCGAGGCCGTCTGAATCGCCTGGAGCGCGCGAGCAGTGCACTCGATGATCTCGATCGCAAGGCCGAGCGTCGCCGGGCGGATATGGCGGCCATCGCCCCTGCGGGCGATGCGGGCGCGACACCGGAAGGCCAGGCATGAGCCTGCTCGCAGACACGCCCGCACCCGAGCGCGCGGAGATCCGCACGCAGGCGGGCTGGCAGCGCTTCGACCGCGCCGCGGGCACCGGGGCGCTGGCCCTGCTCGCCCTCTGGCTATTGACCTGGATCCTGGGCGCAACTCTGCGCGACGACCCTCGCCAGGAACCGCAGGCACCGGCGATCGCCGCGGCCGGTGCCGGCAGGTCCGACCCAGCCGTGCCGGCCAAACCTGCAGCGGCCCCCGAGGCGCGTGCTTCCGGTGTTGCGTCTGATGCGGGCGATGTCGTCTCCCGGCCCTCCGGCCGTGGGTCGGCCAAACCGGAGGCCGGCCCCAGAGCCGCCACCGACGGCAAGCCCAGAGCCGCCACCGACGGCAAGCCCAGAGCCGCCACCGACGGCAAGCCCAGAGCCGAGGGCAAGGCGAACACCGAATCCCGGCCCGGGGCCGACGCCGCGCGAGCAACACCAGGCGCGTCCACCAGCGCGGCGCGCAACGGCGCATTGCCCCCGTTCGCGGAGCGCATGCCCGATGCCGGGCCCGGGGCCACGCCGCGGCCGCTGCCGGTTCCCGGCGCCAAGGGCACTCCGGGCGCTGCTGCAGATTCATCGTCCGGGGCGAGCGCCGATGCGGGCCAGGCCCAGCGTTCCGATGCGGCGCGCGTCGATCGCATCGACACGCGCAGCGGCGTGCCCATCTCGCCGGCGATCACACGCGACGCCGAGGCGGCGCCCGCGCAGTCCTTGCTCGAGCCCATTCTCGATCTGCGCGCCAGCGAGGGCCGGCTGCAGATAGACGGCATTCTCGGTGACGAGGACACCCGCCGCGCGCTGGTGCGATCCGCGCTGAAGATCTACGGGATGCGCAATCTCACGGACCGGCTGGCGGTCAGTCCGGGGGTTGCCTCCTTCGACTGGTCCGATCAGATCGAAGACCTCATGGTCTTGCTCGATGGCCCGGAGGCGGAGATTCGCGTGCGGGTCAATGGCCAGATGGTGATGCTGGTGGGCACGGTGGCAAGCGCCGACGACAAAACCGCCAAGGGCCTGCAGGCCCAGCAGTTGTTCGGTACCACCGCGATCATCGACAACCGGCTGCAGGTGTCCCAGGATTCCGCGCGCATGATCAGCAGGCCGGATTCAGCCGCAACCGGCGCCGCCACCGAAGCCGCCCCGAAGCTGGCGCTCGGCGAGGCTCCCGCAAGCGCCGACCTGGGCCGGCCCGAGGCCGCGGCCCCAGCGGCCAGTGCCGGTCAGGCCAAGCCCGCCGAATCCGCGACGCCGCCGGTCGCAACGGGCACCGACGAGCCGGCCCCGGCGCCCTCGACCCGCACCGACGATACGCCCGAGCCCGGTGTGCCTCCCGATGCCGAGGGCGGGCGCCAGGCGGCCGCCGGCGAGATCCGCGCGCGCTCGCGCGGCGCGCCGGACAACTTCAAGCCGTCCGAGTGCGCGCGCGTGGTCACCGGCGTCTATGTCACCTTCGACAGCGCCAGTGCCCGGCTGGATCCCACCGCGCGCGAGATCCTCGACGACATCCTCGACTGTCTGCCCCGGCGCAATTACGTCATCGGTGGCCATACCGACAACCGCGGTGATGGCGCCAGCAACCGCACGCTTTCACAGATGCGGGCCGATGCGGTCAAGAACTACCTGATCGAAAAGGGGGCCAACCCCGCTGATCTCACCGCGATCGGGCACGGCGAGACCAAGCCCGTGGCCACCAACAATAACAAGGCTGGCAGAGCCCGCAATCGTCGGGTCGATTTCCGGCTCGAAGGTTGATCGGTTGGCGGCCGCGCGGGCCTGACTACAATTCGAATACCGACCAGTAACACGGGCGCGGCACCATGCACTGGCCCGTGACCGTCCGGTCACATACCCACGTGGCGGCGGCGCGAGCCGCCGCGACCCCAGAGGAGAAACAAAAACATGAAGAAGACTATCGGCGGCCTGCTTGCCGCATTGACGATGTCGCTGTCGGCCGGCTCGGCGATGGCGGCCGACACCACGCTGCGCATCTCGCTGCAGCTGCCGCTCAAGAGCCACCTCGGCCAGAACCTCGTCATGTTCAAGGATGAGGTCGAGGCCCAGTCCAAGGGGGCGATCAAGGTCGAGATCTATGACTCGGCCCAGCTCTACAAGGACAAGGAAGTGCCACAGGCCGTGGGCTCCGGCGCCATCGAGATGGGCGTTGCCTCACTGACCCGCTATGTCGGCGATATCCCCGCAGTCGACATCTTTTACCAACCCTTCCTGTTCGATACCGAGGCCAAGGTGCGCAAGGCGGTTGCACCGGGCTCGCCGGTACGCGGCCCGATCGACGAAGCCATCAAGGGCACGGGCTCCACTGTGCTCTGGTGGCAGGCCTACGGCGGCGCGATCTTCCTGTCCAAGGGCGGCCCGATCAAGACCCCGGCCGATCTGAAGGGCAAGAAGGTGCGCGTGTTCGGCAAGACGCTCGGTGACTTCGTCAAGGCCGCCGGCGGCGCGCCCACGATCGTCTCCGGTTCCGAGCAGTACCTGGCCTATCAGCGTGGCACCGTCGATGTCGGCATGACCGGCGTATCGGGCGTCAAGTCACGCAAGCTCTGGGAGGTCATGGACACCATCACGGTCTCGAACAATGCCGACATCGAGTTCATCGTCGTGGTGAACAATGATTTCTGGGCCAAACTGCCGGCCGAGCACAAGGCGATCATCGAGACCGCCGCGCGCAATGCCGAGAACCATGTGCGCGACGCCATGAGTTCCATCGAAGCGCAGGCCTACGAGGCCGCCAAGGCAAACGGCATGAAGGTCTATGAACCCACGGCCGAGGAAATGGCCGCCTGGAAGGCCGTCTCGCAACCGGTCTATGACGCGTTCCTGGCCAAGACCGGTGCCACCGGCAAGGCCATGCTCGAGGCTGCGAAGGGCTTCTGAGCGGTCGATCGGGGCGGCATCGGGCGGGCGGCGCATCGCCCGCGCCGCACGGTCCCCGGTCCTGGTCCTGGTCTCTCGCGAGCCCCTCGCACATGGCGATACTTGCCTCTATCGAACGCGCCGCGGCCTGGCTGGCCGCGGTGCTGTTCGTGCTCACCGGCCTGGTCCTCTCCTATGAGGTGGTGGCCCGCTACTTCTTCAATGCGCCCACCACCTGGGCCGCCGAGCTGAGTCAGCTCTGCCTGATCTGGGGCGGCCTGATCTCCATGGCCTGGGTGCTCGGTGCGCGTCGTCACATTCGTATCAATGCGCTGACCAGCCGCCTCGGCAACGCGGGCCGTGCCCGGGCCGAGGGCTTCTCGATGGCCGTGGTCGCGCTGTTCTCGGCCATCGTGCTCTGGTACGGATCCGGCATCGCCTGGGACAGTTTCGAGCGCGGGCGCACCTCGGGCACGATGCTCGATCTTCCGGCCTGGTGGGCGGAGGCTGCTGTGCCGGTGGGCTTCCTGATGCTGCTGGTGGTGGCCGTTCGCGAATGCGCGCGCGCCATGCGGGGCCAGGTGCCCGATATCGACGAGCATCTCGAATGACCATCGTCCTGATTCTCGTTGCCTTGTTCGCGCTGCTGCTGGTCGGGGTGCCGGTGGCCTTCTCGCTCGGCGGACTCGGCCTGGCGCTGCTGTTGATCGGCGGCTTCTCGCCGCTGATGGCGCCGCAGGCGGTGCTGTCCACGCTCGATGGTTTCATCCTGCTGGCGGTGCCGCTGTTCCTGCTGATGTCCAACATCCTGCTCAAGGGCGGGGTGGGGCGCGATCTGTTCGCCGCGGTGCAGGCCTGGGTCGGCCACTGGCCGGGCGGGCTGGCCGTGGCCACGATCCTGTCCTGCGGCGTGTTCGCGGCGATCTCGGGATCTTCTGTGGCCACGGCGGCCACGATCGGCACGGTGGCCATTCCCGAAATGGTTTCGCGCGGCTATGACCGGCGATTCGTGTTCGGGCTGCTGGCCGCAGGGGGCACGCTCGGTATCCTGATCCCGCCATCGATCCCGTTGATCGTCTACGGCTTCGTTACCGAAGAATCGATCATCGCCCTGTTCATGGCCGGAATCGGCCCGGGCCTGGCGCTGATCGTGCTGTTCATTCTGTACTCGGTCATCTATGCCAAGTGGTTCGGCGGCTACCAGCCGGTGGCCAGGGCGGCCTGGAGCGAACGCCGGCGCGCCAGTTTCCGTGCGTTGCCCTCGTTGCTGCTGGCCGCGGTGATTCTCGGCGGCATCTACTCGGGTGCCTTCACACCCACCGAGGCGGCCGCGATCGGATTCGCGATGTCGCTGATCATCGTGGTGTTCTTCCTGCGCTCGCTGAGCTGGGCGGATTTCAAGGCCGCCGCGTTCGACTCCATGGTGACCACCGTGGCGATTCTGCTGATCGTTGCCGGCGCGAAGGTGTTCGGCAAGGCGATCACGCTCTACCGCATTCCGCAGGAACTCTCGGTCGTGCTCAGCCAGATGCTGGCGACGCCGATCGCCTTCATCGTCGTGGTCAGCCTGGTGTTGCTGGTCATGGGCCTGGTGTTCGAGGCACTCTCGATGGTGCTGATCATGACACCCGTGTTGCTGCCTGCAGCCATGAAGATGGGCTTCGATCCGATCTGGTTCGGCATCTACATGGTGATCATGGTGGAGTGCGCGCTGATCACCCCGCCGGTCGGCCTGAACCTCTATGTCATCCAATCGGTGGCCCGCTCCAACCTGGGCGATGTCTCGCGCGGTGCGTTGCCGTTCCTGTTGATCATGCTGGTGCTGGTGGCGCTGCTGTATGTGTGGCCGCCGCTGTCGCTGGCCTGGGCATTCTGAAGCGCGTGCCAGTCTGCCCGGCCTCGCGACGGGTTCGCCCTCACTGCGCCTGACCGGCGGATCGAGCCGTGCCTGGCCGGGCGAGCGCTACCGACGCGTGGCCGGTTGATTCGAGCCCTTGGTCGCAGACGATGTCGCGACCATTTCATGCGTCAGCTTGTTCCACCAGTTGTTCTCGCAGAAACGCGACATTGGTCGCGAGTCCGGGCAAAAGCCACTGAAAAAGCCGCACGACCGACAACACCTGCTGCGGCGACGCATCCTCTGCAGCGGCTGCTCGCAGTGTCTTTGAATCCAAGCCGATTACATTGGGAAGGGCGGCGACGAGAGAGAGCGCCCTTTCATGGACGCAGAAGACCCGTGCTTCATACGACGGACTAACAATGGCCGCCTTCAGGTCAGCCCATGCAGGCGAAAAGTAACTTGGCCAGCGAGCAAAGGCCCGGTAATCGGTATTGACGAATGGCAGGCCGAGCGTATCCCGAATGTCTGCGTAGAGCCCGACCACGGCAGCCTCGGCATGGTGAGGCTCGATCAAAATCGGTCGTGGGTGCGTTAGACGCGGTGTGCGGCGAGTGTGCGCTGGCCCTGTACCGTGCCACCGCTCGCCTTCCAGGAGCAATCTGGCAAGCGATGCAATGAGCAGGTAGGGCATGTTGCCGGCCGAAAAGACCTCGTTGCAGGCACGTATCTCGTCGACCTCACTGCGGTCGTATCCCAAAGCCCCGAGGCGGAAAAGGATCGGCGGCGGTTTCAAACGCGCAGCCTGTTCTTCGGCGCACGCCCGCAATTCATCGCACGCCCGCGCAAAGCTTTCGCTGACTACGACGTCTTCAATCCCGTTCCAGAGACAATCGTAGAAGCGCGGATAGTGTGCGAACGCCATGGTGACCACACCCATCCATGGCACGCAGAGGCTCGCCTTGGTTCGCGCGTAGGTCTCGGCCAATTTCCCCGTCGCTGCGTACTCTGGCACCGGATGGACTACCGGGATCGGGTCGGGCTTGAGGCGGGCGATCTCAGTCACTGGTGTGCCCAGAAGGCAGGCTTTCGCTCCACTGCCGAAGCTCGTCGAGAAAACCCAGGGCGGTTCGCCCCAACGCCGTGATTTCATAGTGCACGGAGACCGGAGCAGTGTCCAAGATCTCGCGTCGAACAAGCCCACGGGCCTGCAACTGACGCAGTCGCTCGGTAATCATCTTCTTGGACGCGCCTCCGATCATGCGCGCAAGATCGTTGAATCGTACTGGCCCGTCCTGCAGGTGCCAGAGGATCGAGCCGGTCCATTTGCCGCCAATGATCCGCATGCCCCGTTCGATCGCACAGGGCTGCACGCACGCATTGTGGACCTGCCGTCTCCCTTTGAGATCCGTTTCCAGCTTTGCTTGCACAAGACCTCCTGGTTCGGGCCCGGCGGAACTACGGAGTCGCCGAACTCACAGGTTACGAAAAAGATACTGGTTGCAATGCGTTCTCTAATCGCGCAACGTAACCAACGAAGCGCATGCAAGTCAAACCCTCGTGTGATATTTGCGAGGGGTCTCGATCACCTCGGCCTTCGATCGCGTTCCCAATGTCCGAACCTGAAATAGTTCTGTACACCGCCAACACGATGAACGGCTGGAAGCCGCTCATCTTTCTGCACGAGGCCGAGGTCGACTATGAGCTGCGGCCGGTTGACTTCGGCAAGAAGCAGCAGAAGGCACCGGAGTATTTGAAGCTCAACCCGAATGGCCGCATTCCGACGATCATCGATCGCGGTAACGATGATTTCGTCGTGTTCGAGTCCGGCGCGATTCTCTGGTATCTCGCCGAGAAGTACGACCGCTTCCTGAGCCCTGATCCGAAGTTGCGCTCCGAGACACTACAGTGGCTGATGTTTCAGATGGCGGGGTCGGGCCGATGATGGGCCAGGCCATGTACTTCCAGCGCATTGCAAAGCCCAATGGCAAGGAGAATCCGCTAGCGATCCAGCGCTATGTCAACGAGTCGCGCCGATTGCTGGAGGTGCTGGATTCACGGCTCGGAGATCGCGACTGGCTGGTCGGCAACGAGATGTCGATCGCCGACATCGCCACCTATCCATGGGCACGCAGCCATTTCTGGGCCACGGTCAGTGTCGAGGGCTTATCCGGCTTGCAGGCCTGGTTCGATCGTATCGATGCCATGCCGCGGGTGCAGGCCGCGCTGCAGTTGCCGCATCCGCGCCCGTCCGCATTCGGCGAGGGCGACATCGAGGCAGCAGCCAAGGCCAACGCCGCCCGATTCAGGAATGACTAGCGTTGTGTCCCATGAGTATCTAGAGCTTCATTCGGGGCGGCACGCGGCACAGCAGCGTGTTGCAGCGCGCATTCGGTCGGCCGGGGCCGCGCTGCGCAACCAAGTCTGCGGGAGGCAATCATGAACAAGGCACAGGTGATCCACAGGCTCGGGCCTCCGGATGTCATGCAATGGCAGGAATGGCCAGTGCCCGATCCTGCGCCCGGCGAGGTCCGCCTGCGTCATACGGCCGTTGGGGTCAACTTCGCCGATACCTATCATCGGGGGTATCTCGCACCCGTGGAAGGTCGACGAGCCTCCGGTGGTGATCGGCTTCGAAGCCGTTGGTGTGGTCGAGGGGTTGGCGATGGCGTGGCCGGTTTTGCCATCGGCGACCGTGTGGCCTACGGAATTCCGCCGTTGGGTTCGTACGCCGAACACCGCAACTATCCGGCCGACAAGCTGTTGCACCTGCCGGATGGGCTCGATGACAAGCAGGTCGCCGCGCTCCTGATGAAGGGCATGACCGCGCACTATCTCTTGCACCGAACCTATAAGGTGCTGCCTGGAGACACGATCCTTGTGCACGCGGCGGCTGGCGGCATGGGACTCATCCTCTGTCAGTGGGCCAGAGCGCTCGGCGCCACCATTGTCGGCACGGTTTCCACACCCGAGAAGGCTGAGGCCGCGCGTGCAGCAGGCTATCACCATCCGGTGGTTCGATCGCAGCAGCGTTTCACCGATGTGGTTCGCGAAGTTACCGACGGCGAGGGCTGTGCCGTTGTTTACGAGGCCATTGGCAAGGACACGCTGCAGGATTCACTGGACTGCCTGAGGCCGTTGGGGGTTTGCGCGGCCTATGGGCATGTCTCGGGTCCGCCCGATCCCATCGATGTGATCCAAGACCTAGGCCGGCGTGGCTCCCTGTTCATCACCCGGCCCGCGATCATGCACTACGTTGCCAAGCGCTCGGACCTTGAATGGACCGCACGTGATCTTTTCAAGGCAATCGGCGATGGCATCCTCGATGCCAATATCAACTATGAATACCCGCTGGCCGATGCGGCCAAGGCCCATCAGGCGATCGAGTCGGGAACCACGCTCGGGGCCACGGTGTTGTTGCCATGAGCCTTTCGCCGGTCAAGGCGCTGACCTTCGATACCGGTGGCACCGTTCTGGATTGGCACAGCGGCTTTCGTGACGCTCTTGCTGCAGCAGGCAGGCGCCATGGATTGAGCCGCGATTGGGGGCGGCTGGCGAATGATCTTCGTCGCCGCAGCATGTCGGTGATGCTGAGCGTCGGCGCGGACGGCCCCCCGAAGCACAACTTCGATATGGCGCACCAGGCCTGCCTCGATGCTCTGATCGCTGAGGAGGCACTAGATGCCTTCGATGATACGGATGTACGCGACATCGCCTGGCATGCGCCACACGGCTTCGCGGCCTGGCCCGACGTGAGAGAGGGGCTGGCAATACTGCGCCGTAACTACATCGTGGCATCGTTCTCGCTGCTGTCGTACCGGCTGGTGATCGACACCTCGCGATACAACGGCCTGATCTGGGATGCCGTGCTGTCTTGCGAAGGGCTTGGTGTCTACAAGCTCCAGCCTGCGGCGTACGAGCGTGCCGCTGGACTGCTGCAGCTCGAACCAGCCGAATGCCTGATGGTGGCCTGCCACCCCTTCGATCTCGATGCCGCTCGCCGTGTCGGGTACCGTACGGCGCTGGTTCGTCGTCATGAGGAGTGGGGGGGGCGATCCGCAGGGACAGCCATGTCTGCCCGATCGAGGCACCTATGACATCGACGTCGACAGCTTTCTCGAGCTGGCAGAGGCATTGCGCGAATCGGGCTGACGTCGGACACGATCCAGGCTCTCCGACCCATCCACCCGACGTGTCTCAACCATGTCTCCGAATCGCGCCGGTAACGATTCGAGCCTGTACATCGCGCCAGCGCCCTGCGATTCGTCCGCGGGTGCCCAACGCCGGCTCCTATCCCTGGTCCCGCGCCCGGATCACCCTTGTTGTCTCCAAGCGCGTCAACGCTCGGGCAGCGGCAACGCCGTCTGATACTTGACCTGCTTGAGCGCGAAGCTCGAGCGGATGTTGGCCACGCCCTTGGTGCGCGTAAGCCGCTCCACGATGAACTGTTCCAGGGCTGGCAGGTCCGCCACCACCACCCGCAGCAGGTAGTCCGAGTCGCCCGTCATCAGGTAGCACTCCATCACCTCGGCATGCTCGCGCATGGCCGCCTCGAAGTGCGCCAGCGCCTGCTCGGTCTGGCGCTCGAGCGTGATGTGGATGAACACGCTCAGGCCAAGCCCGACGCGACCGGGGTCGAGCAGTGTCACATAGCGGTCGATGACCCCGCGCCGCTCGAGCGCGCGCACCCGCGCCAGGCAGGGCGACGGCGAGAGATTGACCCGGGCCGCGAGATCCACATTGGACAGGCGGGCATTGTTCTGGAGCTCCGACAGGATGCGCAGATCGATGGCGTCAAGGGGCTTATCAGGCATTTCATGCCAACGAAGTCAGATATAAAGGCACAGTATGCCGTCAAAGCCGTGGTGAGCGGCTGAATTCGCAACCCTATGCGGTGCGAAACGGCGTATCGTGCCTGCCTGGCCTCTTGCGCAGGGCGGTCAACCTTCGCCCCGCGCCAGACCTGTGACGGCCACGACCGCGTAGTTGGCGAGGGTGGCATCGCGGAGCGTGCCAATGCGCGTTGTGCCGCTCCTCCCGGACCGTCGCAAGCGTCTGTCCTCCCTGAGATCTTCCTGCCATGCACATCGACCCGATCCGCCCACTCGATCTCTCCGATGCCGACCCGGCCGAGACCCGCGAATGGCGTGAGGCTTTCGAGGCCGCGGTGCGCGCGGCCGGGCCCGAGCGGGGGCTGTTCCTGCTCGAGCAACTGGCCGATGAGGCGCGCAATCTGGATCTGGTTTCCGAGACCCTGCCGTTCTCGGCCTATCGCAACACGATCCCGCTCGAGCAGCAGCCGCCGTTCCCCGGTGACCTGGCGCTGGAGGAGCGGCTGCTGGCGATCCTGCGCTGGAATGCGCTGGCCATGGTGGTGCGCGCCAACAAGGCCTATGGCGAACTGGGCGGGCACATCGCCAGCTATGCGTCGGTGGCCGAGATCTTCGAAACCGGCGCGAATCATTTCTTTCGCGGCCCCGATGCACCGGGCGGCGGTGATCTGGTCTATTACCAGCCGCACTCGGCGCCCGGTGTTTATGCACGCGCCTATCTCGAGGGACGCCTGAGCGCCGAGGATCTCGGCTACTACCGGCGCGAGCTGGCGGGGCCGAAGAACGGCGCACGCGGCCTGTCCAGTTATCCGCATCCGTGGCTCATGCCGGATTTCTGGCAGGTGCCCACCGGCTCGATGGGCCTGGGGCCGATCAGCGCGGTCTACCAGGCCCGTTTCATGCGCTATCTGCGCGATCGTGATCTGGCAGACACCGATCAACGCCATGTCTGGGGCGTGTTCGGCGATGGCGAGATGGACGAGCCCGAGTCCATCGCCGGGCTCACGCTGGCCGCACGCGAGAACCTCGACAACCTCACCTTCATCATCAACTGCAATCTGCAGCGCCTGGACGGCCCGGTGCGCGGCAACGGCCAGATCATCCAGGAACTGGAGAAGCTCTTTCGTGGCGCGGGCTGGCACGTGATCAAGGTGCTCTGGGGATCCGACTGGGACACCTTGTTCGCGCGCGATGGCGAGCATGCGCTGCTGCGCCGCTTCGCGGCCACGGTCGATGGCAAGTACCAGACCCTGGGCGCCAAGGACGGCGCCTACAACCTGAAGAACTTCTTCGGCGAGGATCCCGAGGTGGCGGCGCTGGTCGCGCACATGAGTGACGGCGAGGTCGATTCGCTCAAGCGCGGTGGCCATGATCTTCGCAAGCTCTATGCGGCGTTTGCGGCCGCGCGCGCGCACAAGGGGCAACCGACCGTCATCCTGGCCAAGACCAAGAAGGGCTTCGGCATGGGCGGCGCCGGCGAATCACGGATGACCGCGCATCAGGCCAAGAAGCTCGATATCGATGCGCTGCGCGCGTTCCGTGACCGCTTTCATCTGCCGTTGTCCGATGACGCGCTCGAGCGGCTCGAGTTCTATCGGCCGCCAGAAGACAGCGCAGAGCTGCGCTATCTGCGCGAGCGGCGCCGATCGCTCGGTGGGTCGCTGCCGATGCGTCGGCCGCAGGCCGAGTCGCTGAAGGCGCCGCCGCTCGAGAGCTGGGGCGGCTTCGCGCTCGCGGCCGACGGCAAGGAGATGTCCACCACGATGGGCTTCGTGCGCATGCTCGGTGCCTTGCTGCGTGATCGCGAGCTCGGTTCGCGTATCGTGCCGATCGTGGCGGACGAGGCACGCACCTTCGGCATGACCAGCCTGTTTCGTCAGGTGGGCATCTATTCGCCCTTGGGTCAGCTCTACGAACCCGAAGACGCGGGGTCTATGCTCAGCTACCGCGAGGCCGCCGATGGGCAGTTGCTGGAGGAGGGCATCACCGAGGCCGGCGCGCTCGCCTCATGGACCGCCGCTGCCACGGCCTATAGCGTGCACGGCAAGCCGATGCTGCCGTTCTACATCTATTACTCGATGTTCGGCTTCCAGCGCGTGGGCGATCTGATCTGGGCGGCCGCCGACCAGCGCGCGCGCGGCTTCCTGATCGGCGCCACCGCCGGGCGCACCACGCTCAGCGGTGAAGGCCTGCAGCATCAGGACGGTGCGAGTCAGTTGATGGCCTCCACCGTGCCCAACTGCCGCGCCTATGATCCGGCCACGGCCGGCGAGCTGGCGGTGATCGTCGCTCACGGCATGCAACGCATGCTGGCCGAGCAGCGAGACGAGTTCTACTACATCACCGTTGGCAACGAGAACCTGCCGCAGCCCAGCTTGCCCGCGCACGTGCATGATGATGTCGTGCGAGGCGGCTATCGGTTCGCGTTCGTCGATCCGGCTTCCGCCGCGGCGGCGGGCTCGGCCGGGTCGTCTGTCCGTGGCGATTCCGGCAAGGGTTCGGGCGACGGCGGCTTGGCGGGCCTGACCAGCGACGGATCGCGAGCAGGCACCGGTCCGCACGACGCTCAACCGATGGCGCAGGTCCGCCTGCTCGGTGCCGGCGCGATGCTCGGTGAGGCACGCGCGGCGGCCGATCTGCTGGCCGAGCACTGGCATGTCCGCGTGGAGGTGATCAGCGTCACCAGCTTCTCCGAGCTGGCGCGCGATGCTGCGCAGGCCGAGCGCACGCGCCGGCATGCGGCGGCCGGCGCCTACGCTGGCTCACACCTGGCCAGGCTCCTGCCCGGCGATGCGCCGGTCATCGCGGCCAGCGACTATGTCCGCGCGGTGCCCCTGCAGATCGCCAGCTATGTGGGTGCGCGTTTCACCGCGCTGGGCACCGATGGTTTCGGCCGCAGCGACCGGCGTCTGGCATTGCGCCGCTTCTTCGAGGTCGATCGCTTCGAGATCGCACTGGCCGCACTGCGCGCTCTCGTGGATGCGGGCGAACTCGACGAGCCGGTCATGGCGCAGGCCATCGAACGCTTCGGCCTGGAGCCTGATCCGACGCCACCCTGGGAGCGCTGACGGGCTGGCGAAGGTCGTCACCAGCCCGTGTTGCGCTTCGACGCGACCTGGTATGGTGCCCACCCACGCCCCGAGGCGCCGTGCCGCCGATGCGCGGATCAGGCGCGCAGCACCGGCCCGAGCGGCTCAAACATAACAGGGCCCGTCGATCAGCGGATGCGCCGCCACGAAGCCGGCGTCCACCTCGATCCCGAGGCCGGGTTTGTCCAGCGGCATGACGCGGCCGTCGGCATCGAGCGCGTAAGGCGCACCGCCCAGTGAGTCGCGAAACGGATTGTGCGCGGCGACATCGCCTTCGAAATAGCCGGCATTGTCGACCGCGCCGAGCAGGGCGATGGAGGCCGCCATGTTCAGGCCGGTCAGCGAGGTGTGCGGATTGACGCTGATCGTCCAGGCGGAGAGCATCGCCGCGATGCGCATCGTCTCGGTGACCCCGCCGGTCTTGGACAGATCGGGCTGGCCGAAGCCGATCGCACCATCCTCGATGAGACGGGTGAACTCGAAGCGCGTGTAGTGATTCTCGCCGGCGGCCAACGGCACGCGACCGAGCCGGCTGGCCTGAAGATAGGCCCGGTGATCATGAGCGGGGAAGGGCTCCTCGAGCCAGCCGACAGCAAGCTCTTCGAACGGCGGCATCACCCGGCGCACATCATCGAGCGTGTAGCCGGTGTTGGCGTCGACCAGCAGTTCGATGTTGTCGCCGACCGCCTGGCGCACCGCACGCACCCGGGCCGTATCGCGGGCAGGGCTGTCGCCGACGCGCAGCTTCAACGCGCGATAGCCGCTGGCAACATGGCGCATGGCCTCCTCGGCCAGCGCGCTGGGCTCCTGCCAGCCCAGCGAGATGCCGCCCGCATAGGCGCGTACCGGTCGGGGCGCGCCACCGAGCATGCGCACGAGCGATTGCCCCCAGGCCTTGCCGCGCAGATCCCACAAGGCCATGTCGATGCCGCTGAGCGCCATCGCGGCCGCCGCGCCCATGCCATGACTGGCCAACTGCATCCGGTAGACGCGACCCCAGATGCCGCTGATATCGAGCGCATCCTGGCCGGTGACGAATTCGGCCATCGTGGTGTCGATCAGCCGTGCGATCGCGCCCGGCGCGCGCCCGTGATGGGCCTCGCCCCAGCCATGCAGGCCGGCATCGGTGTCCACTCGAACGAGCACCGCGTCGCGCTTGACCGCGCGCCCGATCCCGAGCCGCACCTGGCCGGCATCGGGCACACGAAATGAGATCGGAAAGGCCTGAACCCGGGTGATGATCATGATGGTCTCCAGCGTTGATCGACGCGATGAATGCCGACAGCATAGCGAAGCCGACCAAGCACCGGTCTCGTGCGGCCTGACAACGGGCGCGCGAAGCGCACGCGCATCACGCAACAGGATGCCCGCCACCGCCACGGTCCTGGCGCGAGCCTCGTTTACATGACCTCGCCGTCGGCGCCGGCTGCCGCGACCCGCCCCAGATCGCGATGCAGGCGTTGCGCCCTGGTCTGACCGAGTTCGCCGTCGAGCACGGCATGGGTGGCCCGCCAGACGGGCAGGGCCCGCTTGAGCGTGTTCCTGCCCGACGCCGTGAGGCGCAGCCGTCTGCTGCGCGCATCGGCAGGATCCGCCTCGCTGATCACGAGGCCGCGTCGCTGCAATGGCTTGAGCGCGGCGGTCAGCGTGGTGCGATCAATGGCCAGCAGAGATACCAGATCACCGACGCGCGGCGGATGCGGCCGGTTCAGTGCCATCAGCAACGAGAACTGCCCGTTGGTGAGCTCGAGCGGCCGCAGCGCATCATCGAAGCGCCGGGCCAGCGCGCGCGCCGCACGCTGGGCCTGCAGGCACAGACATCGATCGCGCACCTCGTGCGTGACTGCGAGCGAGAGATCATCGTTCATCGCTATAGGTTGATATCAACGTAAATGCATGTCAAGATCGAAACCATGCCGGCTCCGGGATCACGTGGGATCCGGGCGGAGGTCTGAAAAGGAGGCATTCGTGCAGTACATACAGGGTTTCGTGCTGGCGGTTCCGGTCGCCAACAAGGCAGCATATCTGGCCATGGCAGAACAACTCTGGCCGTTGTTCAAGGAGTTCGGCGCGCTGAGCATCGCCGAATGCTGGGGTGACGATGTTCCCGATGGCAAGGTCACGTCGTTTCCCATGGCGGTGAAGAAGCGCGATGACGAGGCGGTCGTGTTCTCCTGGATCCTATGGCCGGACAAGCAGACCCAGGTACAGGGCATGGCCGCGCTGGAACAGGATCCGCGCTGGGCAGCCATGATGGCCGGGCCCATGCTGATGGACGGCCAGCGCATGATCTTCGGCGGCTTCGAGGTTGCCTTCGCCCGCTAGGCTGCCGCGCGCTCTGTGGCGACCTGACGCGCGCGGCAGCCCGCAGCCTCACACGCCGCGCTCGCTCGCCTGCGCTCGCTCACGGTGCCACACGCCACTCACCGCCACTCACCGCCACTCACCGCCACTCACCGCCACTCACCGCCACTCACCGCCGCTCACCGCCGCTCACCGCCACTCACCGCCACTCACCGCCGCACTCGTGCCGCGTCAGTTTTCCCTCACCAACAGCAGGAGCCAGGCATGGCCATCCCATACATCCACTTTCAAGGCAACTGTCACGAAGCCATGAGTCGCTATGCCGAAATTCTCGGCGGCGGGCTGGAGATCATGCCCTACTCGCAAGCCCCGGCAGACGCGCCCGAGGCAATGCGCAGCAGCGATCTGGTCATGCACTGCGCGCTCAACAGCCCGGAGTTCGGCACGCTTTTCGCATCCGACTATCCGCCCGGCCACGATGGTGAGCCGCAGGCGTCTGTGTCGATCTCGATCGGCACTCCGGATACCGACAAGGCGCGCGCTGCATTCGAGGCGCTCGCCGAGGGCGGCACGGTCATGATGCCGTTCGAGCGCACCTTCTTCGCGGCCGGCTTCGGTATGGCCCGCGATCGCTTCGGCACGACCTGGATGGTGATGGCGCAGGGCTGACTCAGCCGGTGCCAGTCGCCAGGTCGGGTCGCCAGTCCCCGGTCGCCAGCTGCCGGAGCCGGCGCCGCGTACACGGCGCGAATCCACGGGGCCTCCATGGCCGCCATCACGAATCTGGCGGATGGCAGCCACGCCCGCCTCAGGCATGATGCGCGCCTGATCCGACCAACACCGATCGGGGGGGGGGCACCATGCTTGAAAGCCGAGGTAAGCCGTCTGGGCCAGGCGGCCAGACAATTCCCGCACGCAGATCACTACTGCGCGCCGCGCTCGCCTGCGGCGCGGCCACCGGGCTTCCGAACCCGCCCGTGAGCGCGGGATCCGCAGGGCATCACCAGGGCGCCGGTACGGCCGCCGGGCCGATGCCGACCCCCGTTCTGAACATTCGCAGACTGGGCGCCCGCGGGGACGGCGTCAGCGACGACACCTCTGCATTTCAGCAAGCCGCTGCGGCGATCGCGGCCGCCGGTGGCGGCACATTGTTGATCCCGCCCGGGGTGTACCGGGTCGGCCGTCAAACCCTGAGTGGCGCAATCGGCCAGGGGGGTTCCTGGAAACCCGAACCGATCTTCCGTCTCCAGGATTGCGTCGGCCCGGTGCGAATCATCGGCCTGGGCCCGGCGACGAACCGGCCGACACTGCGCGCCGCCGACGGCCTGCGCTTCGGCAGCTTCGATCCGATCACCGGGCAGCCGGCGGTCAACGGGTTGCCGTTCACGAACTACGACTTCCGCGCCGACGCCTATACGGGCATGTTCGAGCTCTGGCGCAATGCCGATGTCCGTATCGAGAACCTGGTGCTCGATGGCAATATGAACGGCCTGGCGCTGGGCGGGCCGTGGGGTGATGTCGGCTATCAGTGCGGCGCGACCGGTGTGACCTGTGTGTCCAACGAGCGTGTATCGCTGCAGGATCTCGACATTCGTGATCACGGCCTGGACGGCATCATGATCGCCAACTGGGGGGGCGACGATGTTCTGCGCCCGCATGATCTCGAACGCGTCAGCTGCACCGGCAATGGCCGCCAGGGCCTGAGCTGGGTAGGGTGCTCGGGTCTGAGCGCGCGGCACTGCCGCTTTCTCGATACCGGTCGGGGTCGGATCACCAGCGCGCCGGCCGCTGCGCTCGATATCGAGCCCGAAGACACACAGATGCACACGGCCTCGTTCGAGCACTGCGAGTTCGGCAACAGCGTCGGTGTCAGCGTGATCAGTGACAACCCGGCCGCGGGGTCATCGGTGTCCGGCGTGCGCTTCACGCACTGCACGATCAACGGCGGTGACCAGTACGCGATCCTGGTGCGCAACGAGGAGTTCGAGTTCGATCAGTGTCGTATCAACGGCTGTCTGGCCTTCAATCCGGGCCGGCAGCTTGCCGCCGAAAGCATCCGCATCAGGAACAGCCTGATTCATGATCGTGACCCGGCCGCGCATCGCTACGGGGTGCTGATCGACTGCTCGTTCGGTGAACCGAATCTTTTCGAAGCCTGCACCATCGTCACCTATGCCCAGCGCCTGGGACACATGAGCAATGCCCGCCTGCGCCGCTGCGTGTTCGTCGCCGCGCTCGTGCAGGAATACGCCGGCGGCACCGACTGGATCCTCATCGTCTATCGTGCGCTGGTGGATCACTGCGAGTTCCGTGACGAACTCCCTCTCGAAAGTGGCCCGATCCTCACGATCAACTACTCGAACGAAACCGAGCTGATCGCGCCTGCTGTGATTCCCCCGGATGGCCGCCTAAGGTTGTTCAACGCATCCTGATTCGCGCAAGCGCGCCACCTCGTCGGCCGCTTCCCAACGGCCGCTCCCCAACGGCCGCTCTCCTGGCCCGCGATACGCCTCGCGCCAGCAGATTGCAATTCCCTTGGCATCCCGGGATCACTAACTTACAATCCGGCTGGTCGGTTTTTAAGTTTATCGATCGCGCCGGACCTCGGCGCTGATCGCAGGAGGAATCTCGTCGATGGCACAGCCCAGGCAAGGGAAGTCGGCGACACGCCCGTCCGCACCGGTCTCGGCCGCGCCATCGGCGTCGGCGGCGGGGTCAGCGTCGGCGGCGGCACCGGCGCCCAAATCCGGCTCCGTGTCCAAGACTGGGCGGCGCACCCCGCCAGGGGCCTCGCGCCGCAGTCAGGGCGAGCGCAGCGCCGCCACTCGCAAGCGGCTGTGCGAGGCCGCCGTTGCCCTGCTCGCCGAGGTCGGCTTCGAGCGCCTCACCACCAGCCAGATCGCCCAGCGCGCGCAGGTATCGAAGGGGGCACAGGCGCATCACTTTCCCACCAAGCACGACCTTCTGGTGGCGGCGTTCGCGCATCTGCTGAGCGGTTGGCGTGCCCGCCGCGAGGCCTTCATTCGTGAGGTAGGGCCTCGTGCCAGCATGGAGCAGGTGCTGCGCTACCTGTGGCGTGATGTGTTCGGGCGAGTCGACTATGTCGCATCGGTGGAAATGATGCTTGCCGCCCGCCACGATCCGGTGCTGCGCGACCGTCTGCGTGAGCTGCTGCGAAGCTGGACCGAAGTGCGCGATGACACCTTTCACGAACTGGTTCCGATCGGCGAAAGCTTCGATCGCTTCGCCACCTTCCTGCAACTGAATCTGGCGGTGCTACGCGGCCTGGCCATCGTGCGCGGCCTCGACGGCGACGAACAGATGATCGATCGTGGTCTGCGGCTCTGGATCGAGATCGCCACCGACTACGCTGAATCCCACCAAGACCCCGCCCAACGGCGGGGCAAGCCCAACTGACTGGAGACGACAGATGAACTCATGGAATCGGCGCCGCATGCTCGGCGCGACGGCGGCGGCATCGGCCGCGAGCATGCTTGGCATGCCCTTGCTTGCCGGAGCACAGGGCGCGCGCGGCGGCGTACTCGTCGTGGGCACCACCCAGAAGCCCCGCCACCTGAACTCGGCCGTACAAAGCGGCAGTGCAACCATGTTCCCGGCCGCGCAGCTGTTTGCCTCGCCGCTGCGCATGAACGCCCAGTGGGAACCCCAGCCCTATCTGGCCAAGACATGGGACTTCTCGGCAGACAGCAAAACCCTGGTGCTGGAGATGCGCGAGGATGCGGTGTTTCACGACGGGCATCCGATCACCGCCGAGGATCTCGCGTTCAGCCTGCAGGCGATCAAGGCGAATCACCCGTTCAAGTCGATGTATGCGCCGCTCGAGAGCGTGGTCGCCGATGGCAGACACCGCGCGGTCATTACTCTGTCGCAGCCGCATCCCGCACTGTTGCTGGCAATGTCGACCTCGCTGACGCCGGTCATTCCGAAGCATGTGTTCGACAACGGGGAGGATCTCAAGCGCCACTCGCGCAATGCCAGCCCGGTGGGTTCCGGCCCGTTCAAGCTCGTGGAGTTCAAGCCCGGTCAGCACCTGATCATGGAGCGTCACGACCGCTTCTTCATCGAAGGCGCGCCGAGGCTGGAGCGCCTGATCATCCGCGAATACAAGGACATCACCAGTCTGCTGCTGGCTTTCGAGCGGGGCGAAGTGGACGCGCTGCAGACGGTGAGCGCATCGCGTGACATCGAGCGCGCGCGCAAGGTGCCCGGTGCTACAGTGGTCTATCCGGCCGCGCCGGCGATAGGCCCCTTGGTCTGGCTGGCGATGAACATCGAAAACACGAAGCTCGCTGACAAGCGGGTGCGTCAGGCCATCTCATATGCGATCGATCGCAAGGTCATCGTCGACAGCCTGCTCAATGGTGAGAAACGTCGCGCCACCGGCCCGATCACATCGGGAAGCCCGTTCTACAACCCGGATGTGCAGCGCTACGACCACGATCTCGCCAAGGCCAATCAGTTGCTCGACGCCGCGGGTGCGAAGCGTGGCGCCAACGGCATCCGCTTCACGTTGGATGTCGACTGCCCGCCGGGTTTCGCGGAGCTCACGGCCATGCAGGAGTACATGAAACCCTCGCTGGCCGAAGTCGGCATCGAGGCCAATGTCCGTCTCTCGCCCGATTTCCCCACCTGGGCCAAGCGCGTATCCAGCCTGAAGTTCGAGGTGTCCATCGACGGCGTCTGGAACTGGGGTGATCCGGTCATCGGTGTGCACCGCACCTGGCTCAGTACCAACATCCGTCCGGGCGTGATCTGGTCGAACACGCAAAGCTACGTGAATCCGCGCGTGGATGAACTGCTGAACGCGGCCGCGGTCGAGATGGACACCGGCAAGCGCAAGGCACTGTACGCCGAGATGCAGAAGATTGTCGTCGACGACTGCCCGGTGGCATTCCTGTACGAGTCGGCGTGGGCCGAGGCCTATTCGAGCAAGGTGACCCAGCCGCCGAAGGGCATCTGGGGCATGATCGATTCGCTCAACGATCTCGGCATGTCCTGAGCACCGGCGGGCCCGTCCGGGCCCGCTCATCCAGGGCTCGATGGCCGCTTCCCGGCCATCGCCCGCCCGCAGACAGAGACACCACCATGGCAATCCTCAGCCACGCGGTTCGCGACTATCGCTGGGCGAAGACACGCGCCCTGATGGATGCAATGCAGGTCGATGCGTTCATCTTCACCGGCGCTGACTTCTTTCAGTTCATCACCAACTTCCACACCGATGTGCAGACGTGGGAGCGGCCGATCTTCGCGATTCTGCCGCGCGACGGCACGCCCTTGCTGATCATGAACGAGTTGTCGATGCACCATGTGCGCTACTCGCTCGAGGGCGGCAAGCTCTGGAGCGAAGACATCGAGTTCTGGTCGGAGCATCCGCGCCTGACGGACCGCCTGCCTCTGCCTTCCCAGTTGCCGGAGATGCTGGCCGACCGGCTGCGCCGGGCCGGTCTGACCCGCTCACGAATCGCCATCGAGGGCGGCAATTCGGCGCTGACCCGTGCAATGGCCCTGCTGCCAGAGGCCCGGGCGGTTCCGGCGACCGCCGAGGCCCGTAGCCTGCGCTGGCAAAAGCACGCCGAGGAGCTCGACGCCATGCTCTCGCTCGCACAGATCGCGGACTGGCTGCAGGATCGCTATCGCGAGAACATCCGGCCCGGCCGCCTCGTGCAGGAGCTCGATTTCGCGATGGCCGCATTGTGGGTCGAGGAGGCGGCGCGCCGGTTTCCGGGTGAGCACTTCGAGGTGATCCGTACCTGGACACTCAGCGGCCCGGCCTCGGCGTCACCCCATGGCGACGGGCGTTCCTGCGGCGCCCGCATCGAGCGCGGCCATGGACTGGTCAACATCGTGATCCCGCGCCTGAACGGCGTGGCGATCGAGAACGAGCGCACCTTCTTCTGTGGCAAACCCTCGGCCGACCAGGCGAGATACTGGAGCGTGGCCCGCGATGCCAATCAGGCCGCAATCGAGGCGGCCGTGTCCGGCAATCCGGTCAGTGCCATCGACGCCGCTTCGGCCGAGGTCATCGAGCGTGCCGGGCTCGGCGCGCATATCCGGCATCGCGCCGGTCATGCCATCGGTGTCATCCACCATGAATACCCGGAAGACATGGCCTTCAATGCCAGAGCGCTGCTCGATAACGAGGTCTACTCGGCCGAGCCCGGTGTCTATGTGTGGGGCGTGGGCGGCTTTCGGCTCGATGACACCGTGGTGGTGGGGCCTTCGCCACGCGTGTTGACCCAGACGCCGAAGACCTTGGAATACGCAACCGTCGACTGAATCCCGGCCAGTGCCCGAGACGCGGCGAAAAAGCCGGTGTCGCCGGGCATCGGCTTCGCGCAAGGCGCGCTTCAGTGCGTGTCTTGCAGACGGGGCAGGGTTTCGGCGATGACCCGATCGATCATCTGACCACCGGGGTGGCGAGCCTGCATCGGCTGCCATCTGGGGTGCGCGCTCTCGATGCCGCCATCCGAGGGCCGACTGCCTGCAAACGACGGGCCGATCGCCGACAGGCGATCGGGCAGCCAGCCGCGATCGAAGCTATCGAGAACATCCTTCAGCGGTTCGGCGAGCGCGTCGTAGCGATCCGCGTTCATGATCAGGACCACCCCCGGTGCATCCTCGCCGGGGGGCGCGGGCAGCGTTGCCGCGGCGAGCACCTGATACCTGCCATACCCACACAGCATCCCACGATCGACCAGCGCCTGGTGGAGCCGGCCGCTGACCGATGAATCACCGAGGCGGCCAAGCTCTGACACCACCCAGTGATGCGGAAAGTGCGCAGGCACATCGTCGAGTCGGATGAACGCCAGATCGAGTTCGCCGCGCTCGAGCGCTGCAACGGCCTCATAGCCATCCTGGTAGGCCGGGACCGAATGCATTCGCAGCGCGCCGCCGCTGCGCCAGGCCACCTGCCGGGCAAGCGGCACGACGACATTGGCCTCGGAGATCGCGCGGGTTTGCACCGCCTGGCCAAAGCGCAGCGTGGGCACATCTCGCGGAGCGGCCTGGGCGAGCAGGCTCGCGCAGATCAGGCTGGCGGCGCCAGCTGCGCTCAACCAGGGCAGGCGAATGGGATCACTCATGGAATCTCTCCTTGGACGCGCATGGGGGATATCCGCCATGCGTGGCAGCTTCGTGAATACGCTGCCTAGCGTGCGCCGTTGGAGGCCACAGTCACAACCCCAGGACTAACGAAAGTGCATGCGCGGTCTGTCGTCAAGCTTGTTGACACGCGCCATGAGGCGGGGCGCCACCCCGCGGATCAGAAACGATCCAGCCCGGTTCGGCGCCGCTCGGTGGACATGCGCAATTCCGCCCAGATGTCGCTGCGGATCGAAGCAAGGCCGGTGCTATCGCGCTGATCGACCCAGGCATGCAGACGGATCAACAGCGTTCGCATCGCATCGCATCGCGTTTCCAGGTCTGCGATGTCGAGCGAGGCGGGTGCCGCGCCGAGTTCATCAGCAAGCCGTTCGCAGAGCGCCGGCTCATCGATCAATGGCAGGGCCCGTGAGAACAGTGAGCGCAACGCGTCGATTTCCTCATGCAGGCGAGGGATCGCCTTGGCCTGAGCCACAACACAGGCACGAACCAGCATCGGAGCACGCAGAAGCTGTGCACGTGCATAGGGCTCGACGAGGTTGGCGGGCTCGGACAGCAACTCGGCAACCCGCTCGAGAATCAACGGCGGCCTGGGTCTCATGACAGATGTCCCAATTGATCGAGGATCACGCGGTCTTGCGAGTTGATCATCACGCCCGCCGCAAAGGCCATCATCAGATCGCGATTGGCGCCGCTTTCGAACGCACGAGCCGCCCCCTGCCAGATGGCCTGCCCCTTGATGCTGCTGAACAGCTCCCACCATCCCAGCGCCGCGGGATCGGCGCGCAGACCGCTGGCCCGCTCCCAGATCGAGACCGCCCGCTCACGCGCGACAAGACCACCGACGCGCTCATCATTCTGAAACGCCCAGACCCGGTTCAGACCCCAGGCCAGATCCTCGAGCGGATCGCCCAGGTGCATCATCTCCCAGTCGAGCACAGCGCGAATCCCGCCATCGGGCGCAACGAGGAAGTTGCCGGTGCGATAGTCGCCGTGAACGATGCTGATTCGCCGTGCCGGCGGAGGCGGGTTCGCACGCAGCCAACGAATCGCTGCCTGCGCGATCGGTTGCGGTTCGACCGCTTCACGGTCCAGAACTCCGGCCCAGTGATCGAGCTCACGCCGCCAGCACTGGTCGCTGTCGGGCGGTGTGGCGACATCGGCGACGCGTGCCGGATCGGTCGTTGCAATCCGCGCGAGCAGCGTCCACTTCTGTTCGGCAATATGCTCGTGATGCTGCGAATACGGCGCCTGCATCAAGGCCGGGCCGGCCGCCTCGCAGCCGGTAATCGCCTCCATCACGAAGAACGGGCTGCCCAGTGGCGCAGGGTCTTCCTCCAGCCACCAGATTCGCGGCACCGGCACTGCGGTGTCCGCAAATGCACGATAGGCCGCGACCTCGATGCGCCGCTCGGTATCGATCAGGCTCGCCGCCGGATCGCGGCGCAGGATCAGCGCATGACGATGCTCGCCGCCGTCACGTGCCTCCACCCAGGTGAAGCGCCAGGTTTCGCGCGAGGCACCGCCGAAGATCCGTTCGAGGTCGGCGACGTACGAGGCATCCGCCGCCGGGCGGTGCGCGCGACAATACTCGGCAAGCGCCGCTGCAAGTGCGGCGCCAGACTCACCCGCATCGGCATCGAGAGTCGGGTCCGCCCGGGTGGATGGCGGTGTCGATGCCATGCCACGGTCTGGGCGTGACTGTTCAGACCCGCTCATGGCGCGAGATCCGTCGCCGCCGTGAAACCCGATGGACGATGCGGGCCGATACAAAGCTGTTCAAGCACGCCATAGCCGATCTGTCCCTCGCTTTCGCAGCGCACCAGCTGCTGGATGTGAAAGTTTTCGGGCCGGGCAGGGTCGATGTCATCGGAGCGCCAGCGCTCGGTGCCGGTCGCCAGCTCGCCGCGCCAGGTGCCGTGGCGCCATTGCGGATGACCGTATCCGGTAGCCTTCATCTGATGACGCATCAGCGGCGTGAGAGAAACGGCGCGCACGCTGCCGTCGGCCTGCATCATCTTCAGGCTGGCAGACTGCGCCCAGCGCGACCCGCTTCGATAGCGGATGTCGTGGCTTACACCGTGCATCCAGACCACACCCGGGTCTTCGATGCCCGGCACGGAAGATGCTTCAGCGTACAGCGGCGCGGTCTTGGCTTCGGCATGCAGCGGCCGGCCCTGGGCATCCTGAAAGAACACCGCCAGGCTGACAGAATCTGCCCAGAACAGCGGCGCCCAGACGAAATAGATCTGACGCGCTCCGGTGGGAGCGCCGCCATCGGGCTCGCCCACACCACGGCGCCCCCAGGAGCGATCCCGAATGCCGTACACAGAGCGCGCATCGAGCGCGATCGCATCGCCGTCGACATGCAACTCGCCAGACCACCGCCCGAACTGGGTGAACCGCGTCACATCCATGAAGGTCGCGCGTCCGTGGCGCAGGATCTGGCGATCTTCCTCGATGCAGCCGGTCAGCGAATCAAAGCAAAGCTTCGCCTGCAGGCCACTCTCGTTGGGGCCAAGCTCGATCGCCAGCCTTCGCATCGGTTCGAGTACCCGCAGGGTCAGCGGACCAACCCGGGTCTCGTCGCGCTCGAGAGGCGCGCGCCGCGACGCGAAGAATGCGATCTGCTCGCCAGCGCGCACCACGCTGAACGCGGCATCCATCACCTGCCGGTTCGGATACAGCCCGAAGCTGAGCGCAAAGTAAAGCCCTGATCCGGGGTCAAAACCGCCCAGCCAGTAGCGGTCATAGTGATTGCGATCCATGGACTCCGGGTGCGCGATCGGCTCCGGGGTCTGGTGAATCAGGTACTCGTCGAAGCGGGTGAGCATGGGGAAGTTTCCTGACCGCTGGTGCGTCGCGATCGAGTCGCTTTGAATAGGGCCGCGGGCAGCGCCTGTCGAGCTCTCGCCGGCCTGTCTGGGCGACCCGCCATCGCGGGCAGCTGCGTTGTCTCCAAGGTCAGGGCGCAGGGGCGCCCGGGTCGAGGCGCAAGCATACCGCGCCCCTTCGATGCCGCCCGCGGCGGGGGCCAGCGCCTGTCGCCTGGTCGAGAGCCACCAGCTGTCGTGACCGGATCGTGATCTTTCCGACATGGATTTGATCCTTGCCCGTTCTGAAGAGGAGACCGTCGGCTTTCACAATGGGAACCGTCGAACAACACAGCACATGAGCTGAATCGGCGCAAACCCAAACAAGCCCCTCAGTCACCTCTTTCTCGAATCAGACCAACAAAGGAATCCATCATGAACACCAAACTCCTCCTCGCCTCGATCGCCGCCGCCACCACCCTGGCCGCCCCCGCCGCATTTGCCGGCGAGATCTACGGCGCCATCGAGCGCAGCCCGGCTGCCAGCGCGATGTCCGCGCCACTCGCCTTCGACAACACGCTGCCGGCTTCCGGCGAACTCTATGGCTTCCCGGCGCGCGCCACTTCGGGAACCCATGCCGGCACGATCGCCGCGTTCGACAACCGTGGCCGGATCGGCGGTGAGCTCTACGGCTTCGAGTATCGGGCCGCCCCGGGCGCGACCATGAATACGATGGCCAGTGTGACCACCCGGGTGGAGTCGGTGTCTGGCGCCCTGTATGGCTTCGAAACCGGTGATGTCGCCATCGGCGGCACGAGCATGAGCTCGACCAATGCGCAACCCAGCGGCATTCTGGCGCGCGGCGAACTCTACGGCTTCGAGGCCGGCAGCTCCACCCTGGGCGGGGTGAACCTGGCCAATACGGCGACGGTCTCGAACCCGGCCGTGGCTGGCGGCGCGCTGTATGGCTTCGAGGCGCAACCGTTCGGGGCGACCGATCTGGGCGAGTGAACAACCCGGTTGAACCGATCGAAGCAATTTGATCGCCGCTCACGACAAGGTCCAATGACACCCACTGTCATTGGACCTTGAGGCGATCTCACGGGCGGTGCAAAGCCTCGGGGGCTGAGAACTCAAGGCCTGCTCGTTGGACCGCAGGTGCATCGACGCCGCGTACAGATCAATACTCGTTCGCGCGATCTGCGTGAACCCGGGACCGCGCCGTTCAATCCGGGCATGTCGTAAGCACCGATTCAGCGACCATGCAAACCCGCCCGAATCGCGGTCGCAATCGCAGGGGACAATCCCCCGCGACCAAGGCGTTTCGGTGGCTAGCCTGTGTACGTGACGCCAACGCCTTTGCGGCGACGCACTCGGCCGGCCTGATGACTTGGTAGCCAGTAGGTTTGTGAGGTTCGAGCCGCCCACTTGGCTTCGAATGCCGAGCCAAAGTTGTGGGGGCCTCGTCTTGCCACCTTCTGCTCCATCGACCAGGGCAATCTCGCCCTGAAAAGCCTCGGACTCCCGGCTCATCGCCGTGGCCAGATCTACTGAGCCGGCTCTGAAGGCCACTTGAACAAGCTGTCGCATGTTCAATAATCAGCACAGCAAAGTTCATTCTTGAACTGCCAATGGCAGTCGCTTAGGAGACTATTTCGTCGAGCAGCGGTCTGACTCCGGCGATTGCGCAACCGGCAGATCGTTGTCTGATTGGGTAGGGCCGCGCCAAGGCCGAGTCTGCAGAACACCGAGAAACCCTGCGGCACCTTGAACGCCTGATAGATCTGCGCATCGTCGGGGATCCCGGCCAGTTATGCAAAGGTCTCACTTTGCTCACTATGCTGCAGTTCGAATAAGTGCGGCGACGCGTCTCGGCCGGTATCCCCGGTGCTGGATGGGGAAGACCATGTGGCTGGCAGGCGCCCCTCCGATATGCGTGGATCCAGTGTTCTGAATCAAATGTTCTCACCATTTTGTGTGCGTTCTCGCGTCGATAAATGCGTACCAATCGAGGCCGACTAAGATGACGCGAGGCGCCGACCAATATCAAAACTAGAATCAACGCACATCCTTATTCCGCCGCACGGTTGCCGCTCGTCTCGTGGAGAGCTCGCGCGATCCGATTGACCAAGAAAGGTGCTCGCACTCATCAAGAAATGGAAAAAGTGGCAGAAACTCTTTGCCGCCAATGCGGCCATCCCAATCCCGCGGTGCATCGCTTTTGCGGCCTGTGTGGCAATAAGCTTGGCGCAGCGAGCGGCCTTGTGCGTGCAGAGACTGGAGAGCGCCGGCAGCTCACCGTCGTCTTCATCGATCTGGTTGGGTCGGTATCGATCTCCCAAAGGCTCGATCCTGAGGAGCTCGCCGTTCTACTTGGTCATTATCACGCGCTATCTGAGAAGGCAGTACGCCAGTTCGGCGGCCATGTTGCACAATTTCTCGGGGACGGTGTCCTTGCCTACTTTGGCTATCCGATCGCACTTGAGGACGCACCGTTGCGAGCGGCCACGGCAGCGCTCCAAATCGTGCAGGACGCGGCGGCCATAGAAGTACCTGGGCACAAGGAGAGCCTGGCGGCGCGAGCCGGCATTCACACAGGCAGCGTCGTCATGTCACGAGTTGGCGACATCGGCACCCACGGTCCGCTGGCGATGGGCGATGTCCCAAACGTCGCGGCGCGCATTCAGGCGGCGGCGCAACCCGGACAAGTGCTTGTTAGCGATGCCACCTGGACATTGGCCAGGGATCGGATCATCGGAACCGCAGTCCCAAAGGCCACTCTCAAAGGCGTCGCTGGCGCCCACAAGTTGTGGCAGGTATCAGCGCTAGCGCGGTCTTCGAATCGTCTGAGCGGTGCCGCGAGTTCGCGTCCGTTCGTGGGACGAAGTGCTGAGCTTGCAAGAATCCTTGCGGAAAGGGGCCGCGACGAATCCGATTGTCCACTTGTTGCGGTCATTGTCGGCGAACCCGGCATTGGCAAGTCGCGGCTCGTGGCTCAAGCGGTTTCGCAGCTCGCGCCCAGCGTTGCCAATGTCTTTCTGGGACAAGCGTTTCCCTTGTTCAAGTCAGTACCTTGGTTTCCGGTGTCGCGTGCGATCGGCCGGATTGCGGGCGTTGTGGAAACCGATGCGGCCAGCATATCCAGCGAAAAGATTGCGGCACTGATCCGAAGGCTTGGCATCGGGGACGATCGTCAACGCACTTTGCTTCAGCAGGCCCTTTCAGAAGAGGAGCCAAACTCACTCGAAGATCCACAAGCGCTCGACGAGCTTGGCTCGGCAGCATTCCGGCGCGTCCAGACGTTGCACGCGCTCGTCGAATGTATCGCAGCCATCGCAGAGGGCTTTGACTGCCCGATCGTTTTCGAGGATCTTCACTGGGCTGATGCCTCAACCCTGGAGCTGATTCAGTGGCTTGTAGTATCGAAGCGGTGTCGAGAGCTGAAGATAATCCTTTCAGCAAGGCCTGAACTGCAGGCGCTTGCCAGCCTACCGGCTAGTGTGCGCAGGATCGATCTGCAGGCGTTCACCGTTGCTCAGCAGGAGACGTTGCTGCGAAACGTATTCGGCGGAAAAGCAGTCCCGACCCGGCTGTCGAGGGCCATTCTGAAGCAAGCCGATGGAGTGCCGCTCTTCATAGAAGAGTATGGCCAGGCCATTATTGACAGTGGTGGTCTCGTGCAACACGAATCAGCCTGGGAACTTATCGACGATACGGCTGACCTCACGGTGCCACGAAGCATTGAGGCCTCACTGATGATGAGGCTGGACAAGCTCGGATCCGCACTAGGCACGGCGCAGGTTGCATCGGTTGTGGGACGTGAGTTCTCTTTCCAGCTCATCGACGAAGTTGCCGGATCCGAGCAGTCATCCGTCGCTCAGGACCTGGCGGTCCTGGAGGGTGCCGATTTGGTGCGGCGCGTGCGGCTGGCGAACCAACAAGTCGGTTATGCCTTCAAGCACGCGCTGATTCGAGACGCCGCTTACGCATCGCTCACCCGACAAACGCGAATCCAGATCCATGAGCGCGTTGTTGACGTTTTACTGTCTTCAAGCAAAAGCAAAGGCCCTGTAAGGCCGGAACTGGTCGCCGAGCATCTTGGCGGCGCCAATCGATTCTTCGAGGCCGCGGACTACTGGCAACTGGCCTGCTCGCGAGCGGTGGCGGCATCATCGCTGGACGAGGCGGCAAGCTGTCTGGAAGCAGCGTTGGAGGCAGTTGAATGCGCTCCGGAAAGCATTGAGAGATCGCGGCGAATCGCCGATATCTGCGATGCGCTCACTCCGCTTTTCATGACGATTAACGGATGGGGATCGGCCTCGGTTGCCAGGATCGGTGAGCGAGCACGGCGAATGCGTGAGTTCTCCACGAACCCGATCGCTCATTGGGCGGCGATGCGCGCATTGTGGACGCACTACCTCTGTGCGAAGCCTCTCCCCGAAGCTGGCGCATTCCTCGATGAGGTGGCGCAGCTAAATGCTGAAGCCGGCGGAATTCCCGGCGCGCAGGCAATCGTCGATATTTCGCGCGCTTACCTGGCGTTGTATCAGGCGGAGTTCGAGACATGCGCAGCGATTGCGGCCCAGCCAAACGTCATCGTGGATTTCGACACCGACAAGCAAAGTGCGCGGCTGAATCAGATTTCGACGCCATCGACCCTTTTCGCTGTCTCTGGTACCCAAGCGCTAATGACGGGGGACATCGACCGGGCTGAAGCGCTATGGCACCGATCGATTGAGCATGCCCGCGCGCTCGAGCTCCCGGCTTCGATGGCGAGTGCGATTGGGTTCGTGCTGATCGGAAAGCTGGATATCGATTGCCACCTCGGCCGTTGCGACGAGGTGGAGTCGCTTGCCACGGAGCTTCTCGGCTTGGCCGAACGAGAGACCTTCGACGCATGGCTCCCGGTCGCGCAAGCGATGCTGGGCATCGTACGCGCACGGCGTGGCGATGCTTCCGGCATTCCACTCATCCTTGAAGGGCTGGAAATCAAGCGACAAACTGGCACGCTTCACAACGGAGTCACCTTTCTCGCCGTGGCGGCGGAGGCGGTCTTGGAAGTCGGCGCAGACGACCTCGCCAGCGAGTTCATCGCGTCTGGCCTTGCTGTTTCAGACCTGCTCCAAGAGCGATTGATGTTTCCCGAGCTCCACCGTGTTCAGGCTTTGATTCATCACCGGTCCAACCGAATGGACGACGCGATTGCATCGGCATTGGCCGCCACGCGGGCATCGCATAAACAGGGAGCCAGAATGCTCGAAGCACGCTGTCTGGCAACCTTTGCGCAGATTTCGAAGGGTACTGACTCAGCGCGCGAAGCGCTTGGCGAACTTTGCAGCATGCAGGAACTTGCTATGAAGTCTTGTCGCAGCGAACTACTGTCTGATTTGCCCGGATGCGCCTGGCATCGGGCCCTTTGATCTCGCCATGAGCCGTCATTCCGAGATGACTCTAGGCGTCCTGCGAAGGGAGTGGCTGCGCCCGTGATCCGCCGTGGTCCAGCGCGCTTCTAATGAAGGTTCCTTTGGCCGCGCTGTATCTGGCGCGTGCGTGGATATACCGATGGGCGAGAGCGCGTTTCAGTGTTGCATAACGAAGCCGCAGCTGCGGGTCGTCACGTAGGAGATTGCGAAAGCGGACTCTGTCTTCCCACTCGGGTGAGCCATGGCTCACCAGATGAATGTGGTGGGTTCGATGGCCACTTCGGTGGCGGAACAACCATTGACGGCCCACCAGTGGCGCGTTCTTGTGCGCGTCATAGTGATAACCGGCTGCCATCAGATCGCGAATGGCCCACTCGACTTCGGCGTAGTGCCGCAGGCCAACGAGTATGTCGATCGACGGCTTCGCTACCAGGCCGGGTACAGCCGTACTCCCAATATGCTCGATCGATGCCGGGTGATTGCGAAGGATCGCCGGAGCCTGCGCTGTTCCAGCTCGAAACACCGTGCCCAGCGATCATCGTGGGGTACGAGTGCCACCGGTTCAACCAGTGCTCGCACGAGCGATGCGACCTGAGTTCGCTCACAAGCGGTTGCCTGGGTCACATGCAAGAGATGGAGTCGACGCGCGCGCATCCGAAAAGGCTCCCCATGAGGCAATCGCCTGCCAATCTATCGCATTTGCGGCGGGAATCGGGTACCTGATCGAGGGTTTCTCTGTTCAATATTGAACGGCCGCGTGTTCAGAGGGCGACTGCGCGCTTTATCTTGCTGGGTAAGTATGTCGTCAATGTGCGCCATCAAGAGTCGAGAAAATGAATACCCTGAACCATTCGAACGCATTGCGTCCGGCACGAACCTACGACAGCACGGGCGAAGATATCGAACGCGTGCGCGAATGCTGGCGAACGATGGCCGATTGGCTTGATATCCCGATGCTGGCAATCGATGCCAGTGGCACGATTCTTCACGCCAACCCGGCGGCTCGTGGCGCCCCGACGCTGGCTTTGCGTGGTTGGATACAGCCGCTACTGCAACCGGGTCGATGTGCGAAAGCCTCTTTCCGCGAGGTTATCGGCAGTCTGCAGCCTGGCTCGATGCAGTTTGTAGAGATTACAGGCGGGGATGCTTGCCGGGCAAAGGTGGCGCTGTGTCAGATTGGTATGCCAAGCCGGCTCGCGATTGGATGTGCCTATCTGGTGATCTTTCCGCCACTTCGCGGTGAGTCGTCGGCACGATTCGAGCAATTCGTGGCGGAATACAGCGTTTCGAAGGCCGAGGCGCGGGTGCTGGAGGGACTGCTCAACGGCCGTCGCCCCAAGGAGATCGCGGCCCGAAATCACGTCGCGATCGCGACGGTTCGCACGCAGATCCGAGCAATCCTGACCAAGGTCGCTGCAACCTCGGTTGCGGAGCTCATGGTCCGATACGATCGATTTCCGGCGGTTTGGTGGCCGGTGGATCAAGCTCTGGCCAGGCCGGTAGAGAGAGAAACAGTCGCGCCCGGGTTACAGGGCCCGCTAATCACCAACGCTTCGGAAGATCGCGCAGCAGGTCGATGCGCTCGCGGCTGAGTTCGATGTAGCCGCCCGTGGTCAGGTCTTTCAGAATTCGGTTGATCATGCTGCGCGATGCGCCCACCCGCTCTCCGATTCTCTGCTGGCTCATGCCGGGCACGAAGCGCTGACCCGCTTCTTCGATAGCCTCGTCGGCGAACAGCTTGGCAACCCGCCCGTAGACATCCATGAGTGCAAGACTCTGAACATTCTCGGTCAGCACCTTGATGCGGTGGATGAGCGTCTGAATCAGGTGGAAAGTGGTCTCGGGGCTCGATCTGATGAAGCGCTCGAAATCAGCCCGACCAATCATGCAAAGACGCGAGGCTTCCAGTGCGCGTACCGATGCCGTGCGCACCGCGCTGCCAAGCATCAGCTCACCGAAGTACTCGCCAGGCCCCATCTGATTGAGCTCGGCCTCGCGGCCCTCATCGTCGGCGACATAGACACGAAGCCTGCCGCTGAGAACGATGTACAGGGTTTCGGCGGGTTCGCCCTCGACCACGACGATGGCGTTCTTCGGAAAAGTTCGCGCGGTTCCGATCTCGCGCAGTTTCTCGAGCAGGTCGGCGGGAAGAATGTTGTGCCTCGCGCCCTGTTCGTCGTTGTCTGCGTTGCTCATCTCGATTGCACCTGGTTGCATGCTTTGAGCATGTTAGCGGAGGCGGGCGGCTACCCGGGTTCCGGCGCTCGTAGCGCCAATAAGCGGACGGTCCCTCGCGAAGGCGCGAACAGAGAAACTGGATAGATGCCTATTGGCCGACTTAGGCCAAGCCATGCGCCTCACCAGCCACACCCACCACGCGCTACGCTCACTTCAGCTGCCCGCGCTGCATCATCCCGCGCTGGTGCGGATGGATGGCGTCGTGTATGTGAATGACCTGGCGCGACCGCACATCGTGAAGGTGCTGCATGAGCTGGGCAAGGCCGGTTTCTGGCGACCGTGCGCGGTCGCGGCGGTGGCTTCAGGCTCGGTCGCCCGGCGGAGCGCATCGGTGTGGGCGAGGTGGTTCGGCCGCCCGAAAAGCCGGAAACACGCGGCATCCAAGGCGTGATGCGTCTCGTGCCCGCCTGAGAGCACGGCAAGAAGCGGGTCAGCGAGGGCTTGTATACTCCCTACCCGTATGGGGTATTTGGACGCTGCCATAACATCCAATAAAATTGGCGCTCAAGACGAAACTTCAGATCAGGCTCTTCCTCCATGGCTCCCTATCCTGTTCAGATGTCGGTTCGACCCGTCGTCGAGGTCTTCTTCGACGAGCCGACCAACACCTTCAGCTATGTGGTCAAAGACCCTGCGTCCCAGGCCTGCGCTGTCATCGACAGCACCCTGGACATGGACTATCCGTCGGGCCGCATCGGCTTTGCGCATGCTGATCGCATCATCGCGTACATCGAGGAGCACGGGCTGCGGCTCGAGTGGCTGATCGAGACTCACGTCCATGCCGATCATCTCTCGGCCGCTCCCTACATTCAGCAGAGGCTGGGGGGCAGAATCGGCATTGGCAGCCACATCCTCACCGTGCAGGAAACGTTCGGGCGAATTTTCAACGAAGGCACCGAGTTCAAGCGCGACGGCAGTCAGTTCGATGCCCTGTTCGATGACGGCGATACGTACATGATCGGCCAGATGCAGGCGTTTGCCATGTATACGCCCGGACATACTCCGGCCTGCATGGTGCATGTGATGGGCGATGCGGCCTTCGTCGGGGATACCTTGTTCATGCCCGATGCCGGCTCGGCACGTGCCGACTTCCCGGGCGGAGACGCCGGGACGCTCTACGACAGCATCCAGAAGGTGCTTTCGCTGCCCGAAGACATGCGTCTGTTCATGTGTCATGACTACGGCCCCAATGGCCGTCCCATCGCCTGGGAAACCACGGTGGCCGCGCAAAAGCGCGACAACATTCATGTCGGCGGCGGCAAGACCCGCGAGGAGTTCGTGCGTTTTCGCACCAAGCGCGATGCCGATCTCGATGTGCCCCGCCTGATCCTGCCATCGTTGCAGGTCAACATGCGGGCCGGACACATCCCCACCGATGAGTCGGGCCGCCCGATGCTCAAGGTGCCGATCAACGCGTTCTGATAGGGCGGACACGGGCGGGCGATAAACCGTCGCGCGCAGCCTGGCTACTAAAAGAATTGTTGCTGCCACCGATTTTTTCGAAGGCCATGTCGCGTGGCCGCGAATGGCTGGCCAAACCCGAGAAGCTGGTCGCGAAGGCCTCCTGAGGCCACGACGGAACCGTTATCGCCATGCCCAAGATCTTCGCCCGTTATCTGCCGATTCTCGACTGGGGTCGAAGCTACAGCCGCCAGGCACTGACCAATGACCTGATCGCGGCGGTCATTGTCACGATCATGCTGATTCCCCAGTCGCTGGCCTATGCGCTGCTGGCCGGCCTGCCACCCGAGGCAGGAATCTATGCATCGATCGTGCCGATCATCCTGTATTCGATCTTCGGTACCAGCCGTGCGCTGGCAGTGGGCCCGGTGGCGGTGATCTCTCTGATGACCGCGGTGGCGATCGGCGAGGTGGCGCAGCAGGGTACGGCCGGTTACGCCACCGCGGCGCTTACCCTGGCCATGCTCTCTGGCGCGATGCTTTTGTTCATGGGTCTGTTCCGGCTGGGCTTTCTGGCCAATTTCCTGTCCCATCCGGTGATCGCCGGCTTCATCTCCGCCTCCGGCATCCTGATTGCGGCCAGCCAGCTCAAGCATCTGCTCGGGGTACAGGCCGGTGGCCACGATCTGATCGAGATCCTGCGCTCGCTTGGCGCGCATCTGGGAAGCATCAACGGCTTCACGCTGCTGATCGGCATCCTGGCCACCGCATTCCTGTTCTGGGTGCGCAAGGGCCTGAAGCCCTTGTTGCGAGCGCGCGGTGTGGGACCAACCGCTGCAGATGTCGCCACCAAGGCGGGTCCGGTTGCGGCCGTGGTGGTGACCACCGTCGTGGTCTGGTTATTCGGCCTGCATGAGAGCGGCGTGAAGATCGTGGGCGAGGTGCCGCGCAGCCTGCCACCGTTCACCTGGCCCGACATGTCGCTGAACCTGATTCGCGAACTGGCCGTGCCGGCGCTGCTGATCTCGATCATCGGCTTCGTGGAATCGATCTCGGTGGCGCAGACCCTGGCGGCCAAGAAGCGTCAGCGCATCGACCCGAATCAGGAGCTGATTGGTCTGGGGGCGGCCAATCTTGGTGCCGCGTTCACCGGCGGCTATCCGGTCACCGGCGGCTTCTCGCGCTCGGTGGTGAACTTCGATGCCGGCGCGGAAACGCCGGCGGCCGGCGCCTTCACCGCCGTGGGCCTGGCCATCGCTGCGGTGGCGCTGACCCCGTTGGTCTACTTCCTGCCCAAGGCCACCCTGGCCGCAACGATCGTGGTCGCCGTGCTGAGCCTGGTCGATCTGAGCATTCTCAGGCGCAGTGCGCAGTATTCGTGGTCGGATTTCTCGGCGGTATTCATCACCATCGTCCTCACCCTGGGCTTCGGGGTGGAGATGGGCGTTTCTGCGGGCGTGGCGCTCTCGATCGCGCTACATCTGTACAAGACCTCGCGCCCGCATGTGGCCGAAGTGGGTCTGGTGCCGCACACCCAGCACTTTCGCAATATTCATCGGCACCAGGTGCTCACCGATCCCTCCCTGCTGAGCCTGCGCATCGATGAGAGTCTGTTCTTTGCCAATGCACGCTTTCTCGAAGATCTGATCCAGGGCCGGGTGGCCGATGGTTGTCCGATCCGCCACGTGGTGTTGATGTGTTCCGCGGTGAACGAGATCGACTTCAGTGCGCTCGAGAGCCTCGAGGCCATCAACAATCGCCTGAAGGAGATGGGCATCGGCTTTCATCTGTCGGAGGTGAAGGGGCCGGTCATGGATCGGCTGCGCAAGAGCCACTTCCTGCAGCAGCTCAACGGCCAGGTGTTCCTCGCGCACTACGATGCCGTGCGCATTCTGACGCCCGCCGTGCTCGAGGCGGATGCGGCCACCGGCGTCGCCTGAGGCTTCGGCAGGTTCTATCATCGGGTTCTCGTGGCGGCATCAGTCCAGGGCCGCCAGGCTTCTCTGAGGCTTCGTGACATGCCTGTCATCAACGGTCGTACCGAGGTGCTCGCCCACATCGGGGTGCCCACACATACCTTCACGTCACCGCTCATCTACAACCCATGGTTCGCCGCGCGCGGAATCGACTCGGTCGTTGTGCCGATGGGCTGCGAGATCGAAGACTTCGATGCCTTCCTGCCCCTGGTGATGCGGCTGCGCAATGTGCGCGGCGCGCTGATCACCATGCCGCACAAGGTCGCGGTAACCCGTCTGCTCGATCAGCGCAGCGCGGCGATCGACATCTGCGGCTCATGCAATGCAGTGCGCCGCGATGACCAAGGCCGCCTGGTGGGCGATATGTTCGACGGCGTCGGCTTCGTGCGTGCGCTGAAGGCTGCCTCGGGTGTTACAGAGGGCGCGTCGGTGCTGCTGCTCGGCGCCGGTGGCGTAGGCGCGGCTATTGCTGCGGCCATGGCCGCGGCCGGCTGTGCCCGTCTGAGCCTGTACGATCCGCGTGCCGATACCGCCGCGGCCTTGAAGGCCCGCCTGGCCACGCACTATCCGGCACTGGAGATCGTCACCGGCGAGCGCGATCCGTCCGGCCATTCGGTGGTCATCAACGCCTCGCCGGTGGGCATGAAGGACGACGACCCGTCACCGATCGATGTCACCAGGTTGGACGCTGGGGCCTTCGTCGGCGACACGGTGCTCGGTCGCAAACGCACGAGCTTTCTCGCCCAGGCCGAGGCCCGCGGCCATCATGTGGTGAACGGCAACGACATGCTGTTCGAGCAGATCCCGGCCTATCTGGATTTCTTTGGTTACCCGGTGGCAACGGTGGCAGAGCTGCGGCGCACGGCGGCACTGCTTTCAAGCGCATGAGCGCATGTTTTCAACGTGAGGCCGGCCTCATTCCTTCGGAGCAGCGCTGATGGGTCTTGCCGATCTCACGAAATACCGCGTCGACATCCTCGTGCTCACTGCCTGCGCACTGATGGTCTTGCTTTATCACTGGCGCAGCCGGGTCGCCGCGCGGCGTCATGATTCCAGCCTCGTGCACGAGGTGATGAAGCAGGCCCGACGTCGCTGGGTCACCGCCATCATGAGTGAGCGAGGCACCGAGGTTCTCGCGGTGCAGACCATGCGCAACTCTGTGATGGCCGCCAGCTTCATGGCATCCACCTCGGCGCTGCTGATGATGGGCATGCTGACCGTTGGCCCGCGTATCGAAGCCGGCGTCGATGGCTGGATCGCCGAATCCAGCGGATCGAGCCTGTTGGACTCGGTGAAGATCCTGGCGCTTGCGATCGACTTCTTCATCGCCTTCCTGATGTTTGCGATGAGCGTTCGCTTCTTCAACCACGTGGGTTATCTGATCAATGACCGAAGTCTGCCCGGTGACGAAGGGCCGCGGCGCGTGACGGAATGGTTGAATCGTGCCGGCGTTTTCTATACGGCCGGCGTGCGCTTCTTCTTTGGCAGTCTGCCGCTGGGGCTCTGGCTGATCGGCCCGTGGTGCATGTTCGTGGCCACGATCGTATTGCTATTGTTGTTCTGGAAGCTTCTCGATCACGGGCCAGTGCCGAACATGCACTGAGCGCCTCTTGGCCAGTGTCAGTTGCGGCAGTTCGCGGGCAGATACTTACGCTCGATGGTGCCTTTGTTTCCCCTGTTGAGGGAGCCGCGGCCATTGCAGTTCCAGACGATGATGTTGTCCGGAACCGTGCCGACGAGCAACGGCCCGCCCATCGGGCTGCCGATTCGCGGTCCGAGAATCAAGGTGCCATCGCCCGCGGTTGCTGTGTATGTGATCGTGATTTCGCCTACGGTGCCGTTGACCCTTATCTGTGCCACGGCATCGGTGGTGATATCCGGTACGCCGAAGGAACCCGGGGTGCCGCGTGCCAACCAGATGCCGTTAGAGGCGTTCTCGACCACGGTGGCCTTCACCCCCGAAGCCAGGGTCAGTCCTTCCACCACCTTGGCGCGGACCGTGTAATCCTGATAAGCGGGAATGGCGACCGCGGCCAGTATGCCGATGATGGCAACCACGATCATCAGCTCGATCAGCGTGAAGCCGGCTACGCGAGTGTTTGCTTGTGCGAGACGGATACTCATGACAATTCCCCGGGTCACCCGCCCGTAGAAACACCGGCCTGACGAAAACGGGGCGGAAAATCTATTCGATGTGTCAACCCGGCCGGCCGATCTTAGGTCGATGGGGCCGCAGCCAGAACGGATGAATCGCCGCTAATGGTCGATCGGGGTTTGATACCTGATCGATGGCCCGTTCAACACCACGTGGGATCGATTGTCCGGCTTGTGCGCCGGCCGCGCCGACTACGCCCAGATCACCTTGCCGCTGGCCGCGTACCAGGCCTCCACATGCGGTTCGACCACGGCCTCGATGCCGCGCCGCTTGATCTTCATGGTGGGTGTGAGGCAGCCGTTCTCGATCGTCCAGGGCTCGGCGGCCACGACCATCATCTGCAGATGTTCATAGCTGGCGGTCGCGCCGTTTACCCCGACCAGAAGCTGTTCGAGTTCACGATGCACCTGGGCGCGCACCTCGTTGTCCGCCAGACGCGGCCGAAGGTCCTCGGCGAGCACGACGATCGCATACGGGGCGGCCTGACCGACGCCGGACACCATCGAGAGCTCGATCATCGGGTGGGCGTTGATGCGGTTCTCGATCGGCGCCGGCGCCACGTATTTGCCCTTGGCGGTCTTGAACTGCTCCTTGGCGCGGCCGGTGATCTTCAGCAGGCCGTTCTTGCCGATCTCGCCGAGATCTCCGGTGCGGAAGAAGCCGTCCTCGGTGAAGGCCTCGGCATCGAGATCCGGGCGTTTGTACTAGCCGGTGAACTGCGCCGGTGACTTGATCAGGATCTCGCCCTCGTCGGACAGGCGAACCTGCACGCCGGGCATGGGCACGCCCACGTATCCCGGGGCATTGTGCTCGGGATCGGAGGTGTGCGAGATCGAGTTGTCTTCGCTCATGCCGTAGCCTTCGTACAACGGCAGGCCCAGGCGGCGATACCAGTCGATCAGCGAAGCCGGCATCGGCGCCGAGCCGCTGCCCGCGGTCAGAACCTGGTCCAGGCCCAGGCCCTTGAGCACCTTGCGCGCCACCAGCCTGCCGATCAGCGGGATCTTGAGCAGGCGGTCGAGCTTCTCGGCCGGCATCTTCGTGAACACGCCCTGCTGGAACTTCAGCCACAAGCGGGGTACCGAGATGAACAGGGTGGGCCGCGCGCGTTGCAGATCGGCAATGAAGGTGTCCAGCGCCTCGGCAAAGAAGATCTGCGTGCGGCCCTCGACCAGCGAGGCGGCCTCGACCCAGGTGCGCTCGAAGGTGTGCGCCAGCGGCAGATAGGAAAGCACCCGGCTCTCGGCCTGCTCGCCCACCAGCCGCCGTGTGTGCTCGGCCGCGGTCTTGCCGGCGATCGTGATCGCCGCAAACGAGGTCATCACGCCCTTGGGGGTGCCGGTGGAACCTGAGGTATAGAGCAGGATTGCGATGTCATCGGCGGCGCGCTGCGGGCGCTCGGGCAGCGGGCCGGTGCGCGCGACAATCGCCTCCCAGGTTTCGAAGTCGGTCTGTGGCGACAGGGGCAGCGCAATGCAGGGCAGATCGGCCGGCACACCGGGTTGCTGATGCTGCCAGGTATCCAGCTTGCCCACGAACAACAGGCTCGCACCGCTGTGTTCGAGCACGAAGCGGATTGTGTCGGCGGTTTCCGTGGGGAAGATCGCCACCGTGGTGTAGCCGGCCATCCAGATCGCCAGCTCGGCCATGATGAAGTGCGCGCTGTTCTTGGACAGCACGGCGATACGCGCACCGGGCTCGAAGCCGTGGCTGCGCAGGTGCGCGGCCATGCGCGATGCCTGATCCATCGCCTGGCCCATCGTGTAGTCGATGACCTTGCCGCCACCGATCGGCTGGGTCAGGAGTATCCGGTTCGGGTTTTTGTCGGCATGCTCGAACGCATAGTCGAGAATCAGCTTCTGGGGGGCTGGCATCGCGGTCTCCGGTGGATCTTGTTGTCGCGGTGAGAGCAACAGCCTACCGCAAAGGCGTCAATCGAGGGTGTGAACAGGTCGCATTTACATCGATTGTCCTGACATCGTCCACAACCGCCCGAACCCGCATGGGAGAGGTTCCAACGCGGCTTCCACCGGAGATTCCAAAGACAACTTCAACGCAGCTCCGGTGGCACCAGCCGCCACGCTGTGCCATGGCGGCTGGCGGGCGCTCTTGCGCCGGGCCAGCCAAGGGGTTGCCATGGTGGCCGCGAGCACGCGCTCTGCCGCCCGGGCGGGCCTCAGGCCGCCTGCGCGATCTGCTCGCCGCCGCAGGCCTGCACCAGCGCGTCCAGCATGGCCGCCAGCTCGCGGGTCATCAGCATGGCATCGGCCTCGAAGCGGGCACGCGCATCGCCCCGGATTCGCCGGCCTCGTCGCTGAGGATCTCCAGGGGCTTGATGCGCTTGATCTCGAATTTATCGGTCAGCACGAAACTGACGCGGTCGGCCCAGGTCATGGCCAGCCGCGTGCACTGCTTGCCGGCTTCGATATGACGGGCCATCTCGTCGATCGGAACCTCATCGTTGGCATAACGGATCGAGGCCTTGCCCTGGCGCGCGCTCAGGGCGATGTCCTGGTCGATCGTGAACCCGGCAGGGGCGTCGCCGGCCAGCAGCCATTCGGTGAGCACCTCCGACACCGGCCGCGGCAGTTTGAGCGGGCGGGCCGGGAAGCGTTCGATCGCGCGTGCGAGCAGCGAGAACACCTCCTCGGCGCGGTTGGCGCTACCGGTGTCGATCGCGGCCAGCCGTTCTTCGGATCGATCCAGACCGCGGTGTCGCTGGACGGGCTGAAGGCACGCGGCAGCAGCTCGTCGCGGACCTCTTCCTTGATCTCCTTGGTCTGCTTGCGGCCCGGCTTGTAGCCCTCGGTCTGCTCGATCCGCTCGATGCGCTGGCGCACGAACTGGGTCACCACCTTGGCCGGCAGCAGTTTCTTTTCCTGGCGCAGATTCAGCAGATGCTGGCCATGCACGGTAGCCACCAGGGATTCATCGTCGGCCAGCGGCGGGGCCCAGCCGGTGACGATCTCGTCGATCGCGGTGCCGGGCGCGAACGCCTGTTCGGCCAGCATCTCGGCCAGCGCGGCCGTGGACAGGTCCCAGCGTGCGGGTACCCGGTAGACGACGAGATTGCGAAACCACATGGTGTTCATTCCTCCGACAAATCGATGGGGACCGCGATTATGCGCGAAGCCGGCGATCGCCCCGATCGAACGGGGGCACCGATTCGATGCCGTCCGGCCACACCCGATCGATCACCCCCTTGTGTGCGTTGGCGCGTTCACGGGCCGGCCGGGCGGCGCGGCGGCCGGGCCCGCTTGAGATGGCTCAAGTTTGGTGCGTGAGCGTGTGCGCGCCCGCGGCGCCCGCGTGTAGCATCGAGGGCTGGCCGCGATCGGGCGGCCGTTGGCATGACCAGGGAGACACCAGAATGGCCGAAGTTGCCGAAGCTCCGAGCAAGAGCGAATCCATCCGATCCGAGCATTTCAATGTGCTGATCGTCGGTGCCGGGATCTCGGGCGTGGGCGGCGCCTGGCATCTGCAGCAGCGCCGGCCGGGCACCTCGTTCGTGCTCCTCGAATCGCAGGAGACCTTCGGCGGCACCTGGCGTACCCACAAGTACCCCGGCATCCGTTCGGACAGCGATCTCTACACCTTCGGCTACGGCTTCAAACCCTGGACCAGCGCACCGATCGCGACCGCCGAAGAGATCCTCAAGTACATGGGCGAGGTGATCGAAGAGAACGAGATCGATCGCCATATCCGCTACCGTCACCGGATCGAGGCCGCGCGCTGGGACAGCACCGACCGGCTCTGGACGCTCGATGTGGTGCGTCTGGATACCGGCGAGCGGCTGCGCTTCACGGGCAACTTTCTCTGGATGTGCCAGGGCTACTACCGGCACAGCGAGGGCTACACCCCCGAGTGGCCGGGCATGGAAGACTTCAAGGGCCAGATCGTGCATCCGCAGACCTGGCCCGAGAATCTCGACTACGCCGACAAGCGCGTGGTGCTGATCGGCTCGGGCGCCACGGCGGCCACGATCATTCCGGCGATGGCGGGCAAGTGCAAACACATCACGATGCTGCAACGCACGCCCACCTATTTCGTCACCGGGCGCAATGCCAACGTGCTGGCCGACATGTTGCGCGAACTGGACATCGACGAAACCTGGATCCACGAAATCGTGCGTCGCAAGATCCTGTTCGATCAGAAAACCATTGTCAGGCGCTCCTTCGAAGAGCCGGAGGCGCTGCGTGCCGAGCTGCTCGCCGGCGTGCGCGCGGCGCTGGGCGAATTCGGCGATCTGGTCGAGAAGCACTTCAGCCCCACCTATCGCCCCTGGCATCAGCGCATCGCCTTCGTGCCCGATGCCGATCTGTTCAAGGCGGTGCGCGACGGCCATGCCTCGGTGGTCACCGACCACATCGATCGCTTCGTGGAGAACGGCATTCTGTTGAAGTCGGGCGAGGTGCTCGAGGCCGATCTGATCATCACCGCCACCGGCTTTCACCTGAGCGTGCTCGGCGACATCGATTTCACCATCGACGGCAAGCCGCTGAACTTCGCCGATACCACCACCTGGCGCGGCATGATGTTCACCGGGGTGCCGAACATGCTCTGGGTGTTCGGCTATCTGCGCGCCAGCTGGACGCTGCGCGCCGATATGCTCGCCGAGTTCGTCTGCCGCCTGCTCGATGAAATGGATGCGCGCGGGGCCACCCGCGTGGTGCCCACTCTTCGGCCGGAAGACGCCGGTATGCCGAGCCTGCCCTGGATCACCGAAGACAACTTCAATCCGGGCTATGTGCAACGCGGTGTCAATCTGCTGCCGCGCCAGGGAGATCACATGCCCTGGATGCACACCCAGGACTACTGGCTCGACAAGGAAGACATCCCGGCCGCCGATCTCGGCGATGGTTCGCTGGTATTCGACTGAGCAAAGAGGCGCCCGGGCGCGAGCCCGGCCTCCAGGGTCAGCCCACAGCAGATCCTCACAGCCGTCAGGTGCCTGTGCCCGACTGGCGCGTACGGCCGGCACCCGAATGTGAGGCACCCGCCGGGCCTTGGCGGTTGCCCCATGCCCCTCGTCGGCACGAAGCGGTCATGGTACTGTCACATGCGCTTCGTAGCTTCCAAGCCTGGATCGCGCCCGTGCGCGAATCGAATCAGGCTGACGATAACTGGAGGATTCCACCATGAAGAAGTGGTCTGTGGGTCTGGCTTGCGCCATGACCGTCTCGATGGTCCCGCTCGGGGCCGCCGCTCAAACCGAAGTGCAGTTCTGGCATGCATTCACCGGCCGGCTCGGCGAGCTGGTGGCCGCACAGGTGGAGACCTTTAACACCAGCCAGTCCGATGTGAAGGTGGTTGCCACCCACAAGGGCAACTATTCGGAGACCCTGAATGCCGGTATCGCCGCGTTCCGTGCCAAGGAACAGCCCCATGTGCTGATGGTCTATGAGGTCGGCACCGCCACCATGATGGCCGCCAAGGGTGCGATCAAACCGGTTTATCAGGTGATGGCCGACGCCGGCGCCACCTTCGACGCCGATGCCTACATCGGCGCGGTCAAGGGCTACTACACCACCTCCGATGGCAAGATGCTGTCGCTGCCGTTCAATTCCTCCACGCCCGTGCTTTATGTGAATCGCGATGCCCTGAAGGGCGCGGGCGTCGATCCGGATACCGATCTGTCCACCTGGCAGAAGGTGGGCGCGGTGCTCGATACCCTGGCCAAGGCCGGCCACAAGTGCCCGCTGACCACAGCCTGGCAGAGCTGGGTGCATCTGGAGAATCTGTCGGCCTATCACGATGTGCCGTTCGCGTCGCTGGAGAACGGCTTCGGAGGGACCGCCACCGAACTCACGTTCAACGGCCCGGTGCAGGTCAAACACATCGCCACCATGGGTGAGTGGGCGCGCGACGGCAAGTTCATGTACGCCGGGCGGCGCAACGAGGGCGGCGCGAACTTCCGCGGCGGCGAGTGCGCATTGTTCACCGAGAGCTCGGCCGGCTATGCTGGCGTGAAGAAGGAAGCCAAGTTCGCGTTCGAGATCCGCCCGCTGCCCTATTGGGAAGGCGCGGCCAATGCGCCGCGCAACACGATCATCGGTGGTGCCTCGCTCTGGGTGATGTCTGGTCACAAGCCGGACGAGTACAAGGCCGTGGCCTCGTTCCTGAACTTCCTCTCGTCCACGCCCATCCAGGCCAAATGGCACCAGGACACCGGCTATCTGCCGATCACGATCGCTGCCGGCGAGGCCACGCGCGCGGCGGGCTTCTACAAGGAGAACCCGGGCACCGACATCGCAGTCAAACAGATGACCGCGAATCAGCCCACGGCGAACTCCAAGGGGCTGCGTCTGGGGTCTTTCGATCAGATCCGCGTGATCATCGATGAAGAACTCGAGGGCGTTTGGTCCGGGTCGAAGACTGCGCAGGCGGCACTGGATTCGGCGGTCGCGCGCGGCAATCAGCTGCTGCGCCGCTTCGAGCGCGCGGCCTGCTGATCGGCGCCCGGGCGCACGGCTTGCCAGAGCTGCTGCGCCCGCGCACCCGCGGCAAGGCTGATGGAAAAACGGGTCACGTTTCGCGGCTGGTGGCTGCCGCTGCTGCTGATCGCGCCGCAGGTCGTGGTCAGCGCGGTGTTCTTCTTTACCCGGCCGGGCAGGCGGTCTGGCAGTCACTGTTCATTCCTGATCCCTTCGGCCTGTCGGCGCAGTTTGTTGGCCTGGAGAACTTCGGCTTCCTGCTGGGTGACCCGTTCTATCGGGCCTCGTTCGTGACCACGGCCGTGTTCTCGACGCTGGTCACGGTGGCCTCGATGCTGCCCGCCCTGTTGCTGGCTGTGCTGGCCGACCGGCTCACGCGCGGTGCCGGCGCTTATCGCACCCTGCTGATCTGGCCCTATGCGGTGGCGCCAGCCGTGGCCGGTGTGCTCTGGCTGTTCATGTTCAACACCCGGGTCGGTGTGGTCAGCTGGTATCTGGGCCAGCTCGGCTACGACTGGAACCATGTGCTCAATGGCAGCGAGGCCATGGGGCTGGTGGTCGTGGCCTCGGCCTGGGGCCGCATCAGCTATAACTTCCTGTTCTTCTTCGCGGCATTGCAGTCGGTGCCGCGTTCGCTGATCGAGGCGGCGGCCATTGACGGCGCGCGCTTCTGGCGGCGGTTTTTCACGATCGTGCTGCCGATGCTCTCGCCGACCACGTTCTTCCTGCTGGTGGTGAACGTGGTCTATGCGTTCTTCGAGACCTTCGGTGTCATTCACACGATCACCTCGGGCGGGCCGCAGCAGGCGACCACGATTCTGGTCTACAAGGTGTTCGCCGATGGTTTCGTAGGCCAGGATCTGGGATCCTCGGCCGCCCAGTCGGTGATCCTGTTGATCGTGGTGGGCCTGCTCACGGTCTTGCAGTTCCGCTTCGTTGAAAAGCGGGTGCACTACTGATGGCCGGCACCCCTAAGCATGGGCATGGCGAACCCCCGCCGGGCATGGTGGAGCGCCGCGGCAGGGCACTGTGGCTCAGCCACCTGATCATGATCCTCGGTGTGCTGGTGGTGTTCTTCCCGATCTGGCTCGCGTTCGTGGCCTCCACGGTCACGCAGGCCGATATCGTCAGCCCGCCGATGCCCACGATGCCGGGCGGACACCTGATCGAGAACTACACCCGGGCCTTGTTTTCGGGTGTCAATGTGCCGGTGCTGACCATGCTCGGCAATTCGCTGGTGATGGCGCTTGGCATCGCGCTGGGCAAGATCATCATCTCGCTGCTGTCGGCATTCGCGATCGTCTATTTCCGGTTTCCCGGCCGCAAGATGTTCTTCTGGCTGATCTTTCTCACCCTGATGCTGCCGGTGGAGGTGCGGGTGGTGCCCACCTATGAGGTGGTCGCCGGCTTTGGCATGCTCAACAGCTACAGTGGGCTGATCTTTCCGTTGATCGCCTCGGCCACCGCCACGTTTCTGTTTCGCCAGTTCTTCCTCACGGTGCCCGATGAACTGGCCGAGGCGGCGCGCATCGATGGCGCGCGGCCGATGCGCTTTTTCATGGACATCCTGCTGCCGATGAGCCGCACCAATATCGCGGCGCTGTTCGTGATTCTGTTCATCTACGGCTGGAATCAATATCTGTGGCCCCTGCTGGTGACCACCAAGCCCGAGATGAACACGATCGTCATGGGCCTGAAGCAGATGTTCCCCAGTGGCGATGATCTGGCCGACTGGCCGGTGATCATGGCCACCTCGATCCTGGCCATGGTGCCGCCGGTGCTGGTGGTCATTTCGATGCAGAAGCTGTTCATCCGCGGCCTTCTGGATAGCGAGAAGTAGGGCATGGCGACAGTCGAACTCATTGGCGTGCGCAAGCGCTTCGGCCGCGTGCAGGTGATACACGGTGTGGATGTCTCGATCGACGATGGCGAGTTCATCGTGATCGTCGGGCCCTCGGGCTGCGGCAAGTCCACGTTACTGCGCATGGTGGCCGGGCTGGAGTCGGTCAGCGAGGGCGAGGTGCGCATCGGTGGTGAGCGGGTCAATGAGCGGGAGCCGATGGACCGCGACATCGCGATGGTGTTCCAGAACTATGCGCTCTATCCGCACATGAGCGTGCGCCGCAACATGGGTTACGGCCTCAAGATCGCAGGCTGGGCCGCGGCGGACATCGATGCCAAGGTGCAGGAGGTGGCCCGCCTTCTGCAACTCACGCCGTATCTCGATCGCAAGCCGCGCGAGCTCTCGGGCGGTCAGCGCCAGCGGGTGGCGATGGGCCGGGCGATCGTGCGCCAGCCCGCCGTATTCCTGTTCGATGAGCCCCTGTCGAATCTCGATGCCAAGCTGCGCGTGCAGATGCGGCTCGAGATCCGAGGCCTGCAGCGCAAGATGGGCATCACCTCCTTGTATGTCACCCATGACCAGGTCGAGGCGATGACGATGGCCGATCGCATGATCGTCATGAACGAGGGCCGGGTCGATCAGATCGGTTCACCACTCGAGGTCTACGAGCGGCCCCGCACAGTGTTTGCCGCCCAGTTCATCGGCAGCCCGGCGATGAATCTGTTCGACGCCGATATCTCCGGGGGCCGGGCTCACCTGGGTGGTCAGGCCTCGCTCGCGATCGACACCGGCTATGCAGGCAAGGCATGGCTGGGCGTGCGCCCCGAGCATCTGGCCGTGGATGCCCAGGGCCCGTTGACCCTGCTCGCCGATCACATGGAGCCCCTGGGCGCGAATACGCTCGTGCACGGCCGGATCGCCGGGGTGGAGACGGGCATCACGGTCAGCGTGCCGGGCGTGTTGCACGCCAAGGCGCAGGGCGAGACCGAGATTCGCCTCGCTGCCGCCCCCGGCAATCTGCATCTGTTCGATCGGCAGACCGGCCTGCGCATCGGCTGATCGTCATCGCACCTGGGCGGGCCGGCGAAAACCGGGCCAGACGGCCAGGCCCAGCCGGAGCTATCCCCCACACGTGCTGGCGGGAGCGACCCGCCCGGTCAGTCTTCGTCGCGCGGCTTGAATGCCGCCTTCAAGGCATGTTGAATGGCCGGTGGGGCCTCCTCGTAGCCGTGGAGATCGATCGTGTAACTGCCCTGGCCGCCGGTGAGACTCTTCAGTCTGCCCTGAAAGTCGGTGAGTTCGGCCAGGGGCGCATGCGCGCTGATCGTGACCATGCCGCTGCGTGGCGAGCCCGAGCCCACGATGTGTCCGCGCCGCGCGCTGAGCTCGCCGGTGATGTCGCCAAACGCGGTTTCGGGCACGGTCAGCTCCAGGGCCACGATCGGTTCGAGCACCACGGGGCTGGCCTTGGCGGCGGCATCGAGAAATGCCTTGCGACCGGCGGAGATGAACGCGATCTCCTTGCCATCGACCGCATGCGTCTTGCCATCGTAGACGGTGACCTCGACGTCTTGCACAGGGTAGCCCGCGATCGCGCCGGCGGCCATCGCCTGGCGCACCCCGCGCTCCACCGCCGGAATGAACACACCGGGAATCACGCCGCCCTTGATCTCGTCCCTGAACCGGAAACCCGCGCCGCGCTCCAGGGGCGCCACTCGCAGAAACACCTCGCCGAACTGACCTGCGCCGCCGCTTTGCTTCTTGTGGCGATGATGGCCTTCGGCCTCGCCGCGAAGGGTCTCCCGATAGGGAATCGATGGCGGGTGAGCCTCGATCTCCACCTTGTACAGCGAGGTCATGCGCTCGATCACGCGCTGCACGTGAATCTCGCCCAGACCGCGCAGCACCAGCTCATTGCTGGTCTGATCATGATCGAGACTCAGGCTCGGGTCTTCGGCGGCCAGGCGGTGCAGCACCTCGGCGAGCTTCTGTTCATCCGAGCGACGCCGCGCGCGCACCGCAAGCCCGTAGACCGCATGCGGAAACGGCAGCGGTTTGAAGTGAATGATCGAGTCTTCGGGGGCATCGTGCAGCACAGCATCGAATTCGATGCCCTCCACCTTGGCGATCGCGCAGATCTCGCCGGGCCCGGCGGCATCGAGCGATTGATGTTCCTTGCCCTCCAGCAGCATGAGGTTGCCGGCACGAACCGGCTTGCGCGATTCGCCCACATAGAGCGGTGTATCCGGGCGCAGGGTGCCCTGGTGCACACGCAGGTAGCCGATCGTGCCCGCATAAGGGTCGATCTCCACCTTGAAGATGTGCGCGATCACATGATCAGCCGGGTTGCGCGAGGGCTCGAAGGCCTCGGCGCGTGACGCATCGCCCTCCGGCCAGCGTTCGAACAACGGTGGGTTGCCCTCCAGCGGGTTGGGTGCCAGGCGCACGAGAAAGTCGCGTAGTTGTTCGACTCCGGCGCCGGTGCGGGCCGATGTGAACAACACCGGAATCAGATGGCCATCGCGCAATGCGCGCTCGAAGGCATCATGCAGTGCCTCGGGCGCGATCTCCTCGCCGCCGAGATAGGCCTCGGTCAATGCGTCATCGACCTCGACGATCTGCTCGACGATTTGTTGGTGGGCGGCCTCGATGCTGCCGAAGTCCGTGGCCTCGCCATCGAGATTGAAGAAGCAGTCGACCACCCGCGATCCGCCCGCGGCCGGCAGGTTCACCGGCAGGCACTCGCGCCCGAACACGGTTTGCAGATCCTCGAGCAGGGCGGGAAGATCGGTGGCATCGGCATCGATCTTGTTGATCACAATGAAACGGCTCAGGCCTCTTGCCGCAGCCCACAGCGACATGCGCCGTGCAGATAGCTCGATGCCGTTCTGGGCATTGATCACCAGCGCCACCGATTCGACCGCATCGAGCGCGGCAATCGCCCGGCCGGCGAAATCCGGCATGCCCGGTGTGTCGAGCAGATGCACCCGCACATCGCCCGATTCGAAATTCATGCACGACAGCCGCAGCGAGTGATGATGCGAGCGCTCGAGGGGATCATAGTCGCTGACCGTGGTGCCACGCTCCACGCTGCCCGCCGAAGCGACCACGCCCGTGGCCGCCAGCAGCGCCTCGACCAGCGTGGTCTTGCCGGCCCCGGAGTGGCCGGCCACGGCTACCGCACGAAGATTGCTGCCTGCATGCATCGCCATCTCCCCATTCGGGCGCGGCCGGGCGGCCGCTGGTCATCGCCTCATGCGCTTCCCGCTCGGGCCGCAACGCCGGGCAGCTGCGCCCGCGCCCGGCGGGCATGCCAGAACAGCAGCCCCGCCGTGGCCACCAGCGCCAGCCCGTAAACCGGCGGCTGGGCCATGACAATACCCACAGCCAGCGCCAGTCGCAGGATCATCTCCAGGCCGCTGACCGGGCCGCGATCGAAACGCACCAGTGCACTGGACAGAAGATACAGTGCCACGATCAGTCGCGCCAGCAGCCAGAGAAGCGCGCCGATCTCGATCCCGTTCTCATAGCCGGGCAGTGGCGCACCGCTGCCCGCATCGATCATGGCCGCGTCGATGAGCAAGAGTTCAGGATAAAACGCGAATACGAACGGAATCACGAACATGACGATGCCCGAACGCACGGCCGAGAAGCCGGTCGCCATCGGATCGCTCTGGGTAAGACTGGCGGCGGCGAAGGCGGCGATGGCCACCGGTGGTGTGATCGCCGAGGCAACCGCGAAATAGAACACGAACATGTGCGCGGTGAAGGTTGCGATTCCCAGGCCGATCAGCATCGGGCCCATCAGCAGGGCCACATTGATATAGGCCGGCACCGTGGGCATGCCCATGCCCAGCAACACGGCCAGTGCCATGGTCACGAGCAGCGCGAGCATCAGTAGCATCGGCGTTTCGTCGGCGCTGATGTTCAGGCCGCGCAGCCAGCCGAGAATGTCGCGCGAGAGATAATCCGACAGGCCCGTGAAACTCAGGCTCACATCGATCACTGTGACCGCCAGAAACATCAGATAGAGCGTGCTGATCAGCACGCCGGAATCGGCCAGTGCGTTGATGATCCGGATCGGTGCCGCACGCACCTGTGGATCTATGAACAGCAGCACCAGCAGCAAAACCACCGACCACCATCCTGCCGAGCCGGCATCGCCGGCCGAGTTCTGCGCCAGTTGCAACAGCCAGGGCAGCTCGGTGGCGATACAGTCGCCGCCCGCATCGATGGTGGTGCTCGCGCCGAGCAGCCAACCGAAGGGGCCGCAGCCGACTGCTTCCTTGGGTGTAAGCAGCAACACCAGGATCAGCAGGATCGGCAGCGCGATCATCAGCAGATTGGCCTTTTCCTGGCGGTTGAGCCGCATTTCGGCCGTGATCTCTCCCATGGCCTGGATGTTCTGCTTGCGGGCCTCGAACATCACGCTCAGGAACAGGCAGAAGAAGTAGAAGAATGCCGGCAGGGCGGCAGCGACGATGACCTCGCTGTAGGGCACCAGTGTGAGCGCCGCGAGCACGAACGCGGCCACGCCCATCACGGGCGGCATGATCTGCCCGCCGCTGGATGCGGCCGCTTCGATGCCGCCCGCGAACACGGCCGAGAAGCCTCGCTTGCGCATCATCGGGATCGTCAGCTGGCCGGTGGACAGCACATTCACCACCGGCCCGCCGGAGATCGTGCCGAACAGCGCCGAGCTGACGATCGCGGCATGCCCCGGGCCACCGCGCAGCCTGCGTGTGAGCCGGAATGCGATCTTGATCAGCGCCTGGCCACCGGCCGATGCCCCGAACAACGCCCCCAGGATGATGTACGGGAACACGATGTCCATCAGCACGGCCAGGAACTGGCCGAGATAGCCGCGATTGTTGCTGACCAGGATGTCATGCACATTGGGCCGACCATCCAGCAATTGTCTGGGCTCACCGCCGAGCTTAGTGACCAGATAGCGGTTCATATCGTCGGCGCCGTAGATGTACCAGATGGCGACCGTGATCAGCGCGTAGGAGGCAAGCACGATCGCCACACCGACCAACGGCAGCCCCCAGACCTTGACGTTGTAGGCCAGAAAGACCGCGGTCGCCAGACCCATGACCGCGAACAGCCAGACGCCGGTGGTGTTCAGGCACTGCGGATCCTCGACCGTCTCGGGAATCGGCAGACCGTAGTTGCGCGCCATCTCCTGCTCCGCCTGCAGGGCTTCGGCGATCAGCTTGGCGCGCTCGCCGGTGAACTGGTCGATCAGGCAGATCGACTCGATCTCGATCAGATAGGTGGCCGCGACCATCAGCGACATGATCAGCATCGCCGCATCCATGAACCAGCCGAACGCGCGCCAGGCCGTGTGGCGATCACGCATGTGCCGCGCGATCGAGTGCTGGCAGACGACGATCACCATCATCATCGCGAACGCCAGCGGGTACAGCCACTCGTAGGGGAACTTGCGGATCGAGAACGTCGGGTTCTGGGCCCAGCGCGTGACCATCTCGTCCAGGCCGGGAATGCTCGGCGTGTTGTGCACGAGGCCGATCAGCACGAAGATCAGTCCGATCGCGAGTGCGATTGCGCGCCCGCCGCGCTCACCGTTCAGAAAGCGTGTCTCGTCCCGGCTCATGGCTCAGTCTCCGTGGCCTCGATCAGGCCTGGGGTCGCCCCGTTTTGCGGCCTGGGCGAGTTCTTCGTGCATGCCGGCGCGGTGGTCACAATGCGCCGATCCGAATCCGCAGGGCATGGGGCCGGCCGGCAACGCCCGCCCCATGCCGATCACGACTGCCGACACAAAACCGGATTCAGGGCTTGGCGCAGTCCGGAACCTTGTAGCCGGCCTCTTCCCAGGCAGCGACCGCACCCGGGTGATACTTGACGGGGTTCGGTCCGCAGAAGCCGGACAACTTGGGATCAAGCACACCGATATTCAGATGCTTGGCCCAAGGCGTCTTGCTCTTGAGGGAGTCGATGTTCTTGATATAGGCCGCGGTCAGGGCCTTGGCCATGTCATTGGACATCGACTTGTTCACCATCTCGGCGCCTGTAGTCACCACGGTGCGATAGACACCGTCTTCGCTGACCACGGTGACGCCGTCGGCATAACCCATCTCGGCAATCGGGATCGAGAATGGCGCCACGCCGGGCGAGGTGGCCCACTTCTGAAAGGCCTCGGATTCGAACTTGTCTTTCGGGATCGAGATGATTGTCACCTTACCCGCCGCCTGCGCGGACACGATCCAGTCGGCCGGCACAGTCGCGGGAATCAGCACGGCGTCGGCAGCGCCCTCGAGAATGGTCTTGGAGCGTTGCCCCCAGTTGACCTGCAACCCCTTGTAGTCCTTGTCTTCTTTGACATCGCCGACCAGCTGCAGCATGGTGCGCGCCATGGTCAGCGCCGCGCCGCGCGGGGGGCCGTTATAGATGGTCTTGCCCTTGAGCTGATCCCAGCTGTTGATGCCCTTGCTGTCGAAGGCCATCAGCGCATAGCCGCCGAAGTTGTACGGCCAGAGTGCACGCAGGTTGGCGGCCAGCGCGGCTCCCTCTTTCTTCTTGGCCGCATACGGGCCGGCGCCCAGCTTGAGCAGAAAACCGAGGATCAGCGGGGCAGAGGCAATGTCCGAGCGGCCCTCGGCGACATTGAGCACCGAGTTGGTCAGCGTCTGACCGGAGAGAACCTGCAGGTCGGCGATGCCCGTCGCGGCGCTGATCTCGGCCAGATGTCCGATGGAGAGATTGGGTGCGCTTCCGGGGCTGGTGGTTTCGGCGGTGAGATTGGCGGCTTGTACCGGGAGCGCCGCGACACCGATCGCAAGGGCGATGGCGGCAAGGTTGAACTGTTTGATCATGACTCCTCCTTGGGGTGACAGTTTGGGTCTTTGTCCGTGATTCGAGTAAGGTTCCGGCTAACGTCAGCGCGCCGGCATGCTTCGGCGGCCGGATCGATCAATTCGTTGCGAGAGTATGCGATGCCGTTCCATGATGTCGATGATGCCCGACTGCACTTCTTCAGCAGTGGCGTCGGATCGCCACCCGTGGTGTTCATTCACGGGGCACTTTGCCAGCATGACGACTGGCGCCACCAGCTTGATCACTTCGCCGTCCGGCATCGCGTGCTGGCACCCGATCTGCGCGGCCACGGTCAGTCGCGCGATCAGCCGGGCCCGATCGGCGTCGAGCGCTTCGCCAGCGATGTCCTGGCCATGCTGAACGAGCAGTGCATCGACGAACCGGTGGTGCTGGTCGGCCACAGCATGGCCTGCCGCGTGCTGCTGCAACTCTGCTGGCATGCGCCGGAGCGCATTGCGGCACTGGTGTTCGTCGACGGCGCCTATCTCGTGTCGAGCCCGCTTGGCGAGATCGAAGACCGCGCCCGAATCGAGCGCGCCGATCTCGCTCGTGAGCGGGCCAATGCGCTGTTCGTGGGCCAGGACCCGGCAGATCGGCTGCGTGTGGGTTTTGCCGGCATGTTCTTCGATGAGCGCTTCGCTGCCGAGCGCGATCGGGTGCTGGCCCACGCGGTCTCGCTGCCTGCCGAGGTCCCACGTGAGCTGATGCCCGGCTTTGCCGCCTGGGACGTGATGAATCTCGAGCGCACCCTGGCCGCGGTGCGCGTGCCGGTGCTGGTGTTCGCCTGCACCAGAATGGACGGCCAGCATGAACGCAGACCGCTGCGCGTCGGCGAGACCACGGCCTGGCTCGACGCACTGGCGATGCATGCGCCGCATGCCGAGATCGTGCGCATGCATGACGCGGGTCATTTCCCGATGCTGGAGCAACCGGCCTTCATCAATGACCGGATCCACACTTTTCTCGCGGCGAACCGGCTGAGCGGCACCTGAGGCACGGCTTGGCGGGCGTGCGCATGCGTAGCGGATGTGGGCACCGGGACGCGTCATCACCATCGTCCGATCAGGATGCTCATCATGCGCTCATGCGCATGTGTGCGCGCCTGCACCTGGGCACGGTCTTCGGTGGTGCGGTGCTTGCGTGTGGCCAGCCAATCGGCCATGCGCGCGCGGCAACGTTCGCGCACCGGCGCCAGGGCGGCGTCTTTGCCGCGATCATGCAGTTCGTCCGGGTCGTCGTGCAGATCGAATAACTGCTCCGCGTAGCCCTGCCACCAGATGTACTTGTAGCGATCCTCGCGCACCATGATGCCGTTACAGGCATCGATATCGCGGCCCAGGAACTGACGAGCCTCCCGATAGGCGTAATCGAGTTGCCCGAACACGCAGTCACGCCAGTTCGATGCCGGGCTGCCCGTGCGCGTGATCGGCAACAGCGAGCGACCTTCGATGCGATGCTCATGAGCCGGCAGGCCCAGCGCATCGAGCAGGGTCGGCGCGACATCCACGCACTCCACGAAGGCATCGCTGACCAGACCGCGCATCGTCGCGGGCGCGCCGGGATCGCAGACGATCATCGGCACGCGCATCACGGGTTCGTAGAAATACTCCTTCTCGCCCAGCCAGTGATCGCCGGCCAGATCACCATGATCCGCGGTGAACACGATCAAGGTGTCCTGCAAGCGCCCCTGTGCCTGCAACGCATCGAGCAGCCGGCCGAGCTCGTCATCGATCTGCCGCACCAGGCCCATGTAGACCGGGCGGACTGCCTGCCAGACCTCGTCGCGGGCGAAGCTCTCGGATTCTTCGAGCCGTTGATAGGCACCGAACACGGGATGCGGATTCACCCGCTCGTGGGCGGCGCGTGTCGGTGCCGGACAATCGTCGACGCCGAACATGGCGTGATATGGCTGCGGTGCCTTGAACGGCCAGTGCGGTTTGATGTAGCTCAGGTGCAGCGCCCACGGCGTGTCGCCCTGCGCGCTGATCCAGTCGATCGCGCGGGTGGTCAGGTAGGCGGTTTCGGAGTCTTCGGCCGCCACCAGGGCCGGCAACGGTGCATTGCGCAGCAGCCAGCCTGTGGCCGGTTCACCGTGCGCGTCGCGTGAACCGATGACGAAGTCCGTCCAGGGCCGGGCGCTGTCATAGCCGCGCTCGAGCAGATAGCGCCGGTAGGGGCTGTCCTCGCCCGGCTCGAAGTGGCCGTCATAGCGCTCCACCGGCATGAAGCCGCCCTCGTCGAACAGGCGGCGCTCGGGCTCGTCCATCCGATAGCCGTGGGCATGCAGCGCGTGCCGGTCCGGGACGAAATGAGTCTTGCCGAGCAAGGCCAGTTCGCGCCCCGATTCACGCATCAGATCGCCCAGCGTGCGTTCGTCCACCGGCATCGGCACCCGGTTCCAGGTGACCCGGTGACTGATCGGATAGCGGCCCGAGTAGAACGACATCCGCGCCGGCCCGCAGACCCCGGCATTCACATAGGCGCGCGTAAAGCGCACCCCGGCCGCGGCCAGCCGATCGATGTTCGGCGTCGGCACCGGTCCGCCGTAGCAGGACAGATAGTCGGCGCGCAACTGGTCGCACATGATGAACAGGCAGTTGCGAATCGGCGCGGGAGCCCCTGTGGCGGGCGTATTGCCTGAAGTGTCGGCGTCAGGCCCGGGGCGCTGATCGTTCGAATCGTGGGTCAGGGTCATCGCTTGGGCGGGGAGTCGGTCGGGTGCAAGTGGTGCTCAGCCAGGGAGTTCGGAAAACGGGTGCCGGGGCCTCAGATGCGTGGCCCGGCGAACGGGCGCGCCATGGGGCCGATCGCATCGAGGTCGAACTCGATCAGCGTGGCAGGCGGGCGCTCGGCCAGGATCGCGCGCAGGCGGTTCTCGAGATCGTCGAGCCCGCCGATCCGGTGATAGACATAGCCATGGGCCGCGGCCAGCCCTTCGAAGTCCGGCGTGTGCAGATCGGCATAGATGCGCCGGCCATTGAACTGCGCGTCGGCCAGATTGCGCAGGATGCCGTAGCCGCGATCATTCATGACCAGCAGAACCAGGCCGGTGTTCTCCTGCACCGCGGTGGGCAACTCGGCCGCATTCAAGGCCAGACCGCCGTCGCCCACCAGGGCCAGCGTGCGCCGCGAGGGCGAGGCCACCGCCGCGCCGATCGCCATCGACAGAGCCTGTCCGATGCCGCCACCCGAGGCATGCGCCGAGCGACCGGGTTCGTGCAGGCGAAACAGCCGCGCGCCCCAGGTGCCATTGGCGATCGTGACATCGCGAACCCAGTTGATATCGTGCCCGGCGGCCGCCTGCAGTGCATCGCAGATCTGCGCGTGGCTGCCGAGGTTGTCGCGCATCATCGCCTCGGCGCGGGCGCGCGCGCCCGCCAGTGCACTCTGATGATCGGCATCGATGCGCATCCGGCCCTCGAGCCGGTCGGCGAGCGCCTCGAGCGTCAGCCGTGCATCGCCGAGTGCGAACGCGGCATTCGGATACCCCCGGCCCTCGGCCCGTGGATCGACATCGATGCGCAGCAGCGGCTGCGGCAGCGGCAGGCTGTGGCGGGCGGTTTCGGGCACCCGCAGGCGCGATCCGACCACCAGCACCGCATCGCACTGGCGATAGAACTCGGCGATCGCCGGCTGTGCATTGAACGCGCCCAGGCTGCGCGGATCGTGCTCGTCGACCACCGCGCGGCCCTGGATCGTGGTCACCAGCCCGAAGCCCATGTCGAGCAGCCGCCGTACCGCATTGCCGGCATGGCGGGCGCCGCCACCGCACCAGAGCAGCGGGCGCCGGGCGGCCAGCAGCTGGTTGGCGATGACGTCCAGCGCGGCCTCGTCGGGGATGGCCGGCGCCGGCGCGTCAATGCGCAAGCTTGCAGGCCAGTGCGAGATCAGGCTGTTTTGCACATCGATCGGGATCTCGACGCTGACCGGGCCGCAGGGCGGGGTCAGCGCGCAGCGCAGGGCCTCGCGCAGCACCCCGGCGGCGGTGTCGGCCGTCCAGACCCGGAATGCGCGCTTGCCCGCGGCCTCGAGCATGCCGAGCTGATCCTTGGCTTCATGCACATCGCCCAGACCGCGGTCGAGATAGTCGGCATTCACCTGGCCGGTGACATGCAGCAGCGGGGTGCCGGCGGTCAGCGCCTCGATCAATGCACCGCAGGCATTGCCGGCGCCGGCGCCGGTGCTCGTGAAGGCCACGGCCGGCCAGCCGGTGATCCGCGCATGGGCATCGGCCATATTGACCACGCCGGCCTCACCGCGTGCACAGACATAGCGCGCCTTGCCGGCACGGGCCAGCGCATCGAGCAGCGGCAGGTTGTGCACCGAGATCACGCCATAGGCGGTGTCGATCCGGTTGGCTTCGAGAAAGGCGGCCAGCAGATCGCCGACCGTCGCACGGCCGATCTCGGGATAGTCGGGGTAGGGTGTTGCGCTCATGCGGCCTCCCGTTGGGTATCGACTGGCTGTGTGGCCTGTGGCCCGGCCTGCGCCATCTCGAGGAAGCTGCGGCTGGCGTGCGCGAAATCTGCCGCCGTCACCAGTGCACCCACGTAGCGGTCAGGGCGCACGATCGCGATCCGCGCATCCTTGCCCTCGAACCAGAAACTCAGGGCGTTTTCGATATCCTGCACGACCTGCGTGCCCGTGTCGCAGCGTTGCACCACCCCGGGCGCCGGGCCGCTGCGCGCACGCACCACCATCAGGCTGCGCGCGCCCATGCGCCGCCAGCGCTCGCGAAGATCCTCCGGCAGTTGCGCGAGTGGGTCGGTCTTCCAGCCGATCAGTGCGAACCAGGGGCCGCAGGCGTCATCGAGCCTTTGCGCGCTGCCATCGGCGAGTTCCACCGTCGGCTGCAGCATCATGCGCCCGACCGCGGCGCCGGCCGCGCCCCGGCCGGACACGACCAGGCCGCCATTGTCATAGCGCGGCATCGGTTTGAACTTGAACTGCAGCACGTAATCGCGCACGGCCGGAATCATGTGCATGCCCAGCAGCAGGCGGTCGCGAATCCAGGCCAATGCGCGATTGCGTACCGAAAAGATCGCGCCCACCTGATCGGCCAGATCGATCATCGACTTGGCATGAGCATGGCGTTCGGCGAAGTAGGTATCCAGCACCTTCGGATGAAGCTCGCCCCGGACCACGCCGGCCACCTTCCAGGTGAGATTGCCGACATCGCGGTAGCCTGCGTTCAGACCCTGGCCGATCCACGGCGGGGTCAGATGCGCGGCATCGCCCACGAGGAACACGCGCCCCTTGCGAAACTCTTTCGCCACCCGGGAGTGGTGGGTGTAGACCCGGGCGCGGATGATGTTCAGCCGGGCCGGATCATCGACATGCGGGCGCAGCAGTTCCTGCACCTTCTCCGGGCGCAGCATCTGTTCATCGTCCTCGCCCGGGAACAGCATGAACTCCCAGCGGCGCAGGCCATAGGGCAGGCGCGCGCACACATAGGGCCGTGCCGGATCGCAGTGCAGTGCGGTGGAGGCCGCATCGAGCGGATCGTCGTCGCACTCGATGACCACCCATTTGGCGGAATGGGTGGTGCCGATCAGCGGGATCTTCAGCAACTGATCGCGCACCGTGCTGCGCCCGCCATCGGCGCCGATCACGTAGTCGGCCCGGATCTGCCCGCTCGAGCCATCAACCGCCTGCCAATCGAGGGTGACGCCGTCATCGTCCTGCACGAGGCCCGTGATCTCGGTGCCCACGCGCAGCTGTACATGATCGAAGCGCTTCAGGCCTTCGCGCATGGCCGCCTCGGACAGGGGCTGCGAGAAGATGTTGCGCCGCGGCCAGCCGAACTCGCGGGTGGTGGGCAGGATGTCGGCGAAGCTGCGACCGTCGGCGGTGAACATCCGCATCGGCTGGTTCGAGATCATGTCGCGCAGCATCACCTCGGCCAGCCCCGCGCTTTGCAGCAGGCGCAGTGCCTCGTCGTCCAGCCCGACCGCGCGTGGATAGTCGAGGATCTCCTCGGCCCGTTCGAACACCACGGCAGCCACGCCATACACGCCAAGCAGATTGGCGGTGGTGACACCGGCCGGCCCGCCGCCGACGATCACTACCGAGGTCCGGTCGAGCTGCCTGTCCATGCTTGCCCCGCTCCGTTTCGCGCCGCTGTGGCGCCCGCTCAATTCGATAACGCTCAGGTCTTCGAGCGTTGCCGCTCGAGGAACTCGATCAGTGCCGCATGAAATGCCTGCGGCGCGTCGTCATGCACATAGTGACCGGCACCGGGCACGTCCACCCGCTCCAGCGCGGGGCAGCGTGCCTGCATCTGATCGGCGATGTCGGCGGTCACGAAATCCGAGTCGGCCCCGCGCAGCAGCAGCATCGGGCAGGTGATCCGGGTGATGTGCGGCCATAGATCTACCGGCGGATTGGCCAGCCGCGCGGCCGCGATACCGTCCTGGTCGTGGCGCCAGACGATCTCGCCCGGCGCTTGTTCGCGCAATGAATGACGCACCCGCGAGGCAATCGCCTCTTCGGTCACGCCGGGGCGGATGCTGCGCCAGAAGCGGGCCGCCTCGTCCCAGTCGCCAAAGCGCTTCGGGGTGCGGGCGAGCTCGGCCTTGATCCGCGCACCGCCGGCGCTGCCGCCCGAGGCGCCCGGCCCCATGTCTTCCAATGTCAGGCTGATCACCCGCTCGGGCGCGCGCGCGGCGTAGACGATCGCATTGGCGCCGCCCATCGAATGGCCCAGCAGATGAAAACGCTGCAGGCCCAATGCATCGACCCAGGCGGCGATGTCATCGGCATAGGTGTGGGTTTCATAGCGATGCTGCGGATCCCACGAGGATTCGCCGCGGCCGCGCTGATCCAGTGAGATCACCCGCCAGCGATCCCCGAGCGCACCGGCCACGCCGGCGAATGTCTGCGAATAGCTGCGCAGCCCGTGCAGGGTGACCAGGACCGGTGCATCGAGCGGGCCCCATTCGATATGGTGCAGCCGCATCCCGTTGGCTTCGGTGATCGCCTCGCGCGCGATCGGGGGCTCGTGAATGCTCATGGCGTTCTCCGCGATATCCGGGGGTTGGGATCCTGGCCGGTGTGCATCAGGCCCGATCAGCGCAGCCCGTCCTCGCCGCGGACATCTGCCGCCTGCAGGCCGCCAAGCCGGGCATGCAGGCGCCCGCGCGAGGCGGCGGCAAAGGCGATGACGACTTCATCGGGGCCGGGCGCGTCGGCGAAGCTGACCGTGATGGTGTCGTAGTGCGCGCGCACATAAAGCGCATCCTTATGCGCGAGCGGAATGTCCAGGCTGTCGCCCGGCCCGCCCCGTTTCCCGCTGGAGGGAATCCAGGCCTTGGCGCCGCCCACCGCTTCGCGAACCGGATCGGCGAAGTGCGTGGTCAGCAACATGTTGCCGTGCTCGTATTCGCCGTGCATGCCGACCAGACAGGCCTTGCCGTAGCCGCGTACCGGCACGCCGTCCATCGCCCTGACCACCCGCCGGCCGAACTCCAGGCCCAGTTCGCGCGCGGCCTCGGCCCATGGGCTGAGATCCTCGACATGGCGCCCCGCGCACGGATTGCGCAGCGCGGCGGCCACCACCACGCGCACCAGTGGCTCGCCATCGGGTGGCAGACCGAACTCGGTGGCCTGGGTTTCATCGCGCTGCATGTACCACTTGCGCACATGGAAGATGCCCAGGTTAGGCGTGAATGCGTCAGTCATCGAGGGGCTCCAGATCGATGGGAATGCTCGGCGCATGGTGCTCGTGGAAGATGCGCTTGCCTTCCTCGTCGTCATGCACGGTTTCGCAGAAGAATTCGAAGCGATGGCCGTCGGGATCGGTGAAGTACACCCCCACGCCCACCTTGTGATCTGTGGTCTTGACCACCGGCACGCCCTTGGCCAGCAACATCGCATAGAGCCGGCGTAATTCGTCCATGTCGCCCTCGATCTCCAGCCCGTAGTGCTGCAGATTGATGTTGCTGCGATCATGGGGCTCGGGTGCACGGATCAGCGCGATGTCGTGATGCTTGGTGCCGAACGACATGAACACCCACTCCTCGCCACGGGCGGTCTCGATCATGCCGAGCACCTCTTCATACCAGTGGCAGGCGGTGAACGGATCGCTCACGAACAGCGCGATATGGGTGCGGCGGATGCGCGGGCGCCGGTTCACCTGGGGCGACGGCCTTGGCGGATTGACGGGCAGGGCATCATTCATCGGCAGATCTCCATGGCCTGAGGGCGATCCGCGCAGGGGCGATCGCCGGGGGCGGCGGCGGTTGCGGCGAGCAGGCTCATCAGGCTTGCACGTCCGATGCCTGCCCGAGCGTGCGCGCATGGGCGGTCACCGGGGCCACGTAAGGGGTGAATGCCACCGAGGTGATCTCGCTGAACTCACGCCACTCGCGGTGCCACTGCCGGCCGCCGTCATTGCTGCGAAACAGATGGCCGTACTTGGTTCCTGCAAACAGCAGCTCGGGCTCGCCCGGGTGGCCGGCGATACACCAGAACGTGGAGTTCGGTGCCTGGTGAAGCACGGTCGGGGCGAACTTCTGGCCGCCGTCGGTGGAGCGGTAGAGCATGCTGCGGGTGCCGGGCGTGCCGTCGCCGATCGCGATGATCATCGTGTCCGGCTCGTTCACCAGCGGCATCACGCAGCGGGTGTAGTACATGTCGTCGAAGCGCTCGCGCGATAGCCTGCCCGTCCAGGTCTCGCCGTTGTCGGTGCTGCGATAGACCGCATTGACCGTGAGCACCAGAATCGTCTTGCCGCCCCGGGCATCGCGGCTGACCGAGATGTAGTGGATGTCCGAGTTGCGAATCGCGGCATCCGGGCCGTCCAGCCGCTGCCAGCTCTCGCCGCCGTCGCGGCTGCGATAGGCGCCGCCTTCTTCGACACCGAACCAGACATCGTTCGAGTCGGCCGGGTCGATCGCGATCGTCAGCAGCCGCGGACGATTCACCCCCGCGCAGAACTCCGGGAACTCCGGCACCACCGGCTGCCAGCTGGCCCCTGCGTCCTTGCTGCGGTAGACACAGCAGCGCGACGGTGCACCCGTGCCGGCGAACAAGGTGTTCGGATCGTTCGGGTCGAAGGCCAGCGACCAGACCGTCATCCCGTTCATCACGCTGTCGATGCGCTGGAAGTGCGCGCCGCCATCCTCGCTGATGCAGATGCCGACATCGGCGCCGGCCAGCACCCGTTTCGGATCGCGCGGGTCGACGGCCAGTGCGCGCACGGTGCCATCGAACTCGATGGCCTCCTTCAGGCCGAGCCGATGCCAGGTGGCACCGTCATCAGCGCTGCGAAGAATGCCCTGACCCGCGGTGCCCACGAGAATGGTGCCTTGCATGTGTCGCTCCTGAGGAATCTTGCTGGTGTCGTGATCAGAGGAAGATGCCGCGCGTGATACCGCCGTCCACACCGATCGACTCACCGGTGATCGCGCCTGCCCTCGGGGAGGCCAGGAAGCAGATGGTGTCGGCGATCTCCTCGGGCAGCAGCGTACGCCGGATCGGGGTGACCGCCTTGTAGTTGGCCTCGACCTGGGCCGGGCTCAGCCCCTGGCGTTCGGCCTCCTTGGCATACAGCTCGTGGATGTGCGGGGTGTCCACCACGCCAGGGTGAATGACATTGACCGTGATGCCATCCGGGCCGAGCTGGTCGGACAAAGTTTTGGTCATGTGGCAGATGGCCACGTTGCGCATGCCGGAGATCTGTTTGCTGCCACGCCCCGTCAGGCCGCCGATGTTGATGATCCGGCCATAGCCATTGGCCCGCATCTTCGGGGCGCAGGCCTGGGCCATGCGCATGTAGCCCACCACCTTGATGTCGATGTCGCGCAGCAGATTGGCCGAATCGACCAGCTCGAGCTCGCCGCGAACCAGGCCCCCCGGATGGGCCGCACCGTTGACCAGCACATCGAGCCGGCCGAACTCGGCCACCGTGCGCTCGACTGCGGCGCGTACCTGGGCATCGTTGGTGACGTCGGCGGCGATCGCCAGCGCGGGTTGGCCGGTGGCCGCGGTGATCTCGGCGGCGGCCGTATCCAAGGCCGCCTGGGTTCGCGCCACCAGCGCCACCCTCATGCCCTCGGCCGCCAATGCCTGGGCCGTTGCGCGGCCGATGCCGAGGCTGCCACCGGTGATCAGGGCGACTCGGTCTTTCAGTTGCAGATCCATCGAGGGCTCCCTACTAGGTATTCTAACGAGAGTAAGTGGTTGCTGACTTGGTGCCGGGCCGGTCGCCGGGCGGGATGGCCGGGCTATGGGATTCGCATTTCGATGAGCGCCGGGCCAGCCAGCCCGCCGGCCCAGGCCAGCGCATCGCGCAGGCCCGCTTCATCTTCGACCGCCCGGCCGTCGACCCCATATCCCCTGGCCCGAGCCACCCAGTCGGTGGCCGGATCGCCAAGCTGGGTAAGCTGCGCCGCGGAGCCGACGATCTCGGTCATGCCGTCGCGGCGCATCTCGTTTTGCAGCACGCCGTAGCGGTTGTTGGCCGTGATCAGCACCGTGATCGGCAACCTTTCGCGCGCCATGCTCCAGAGCGACTGCACTGTGTATTGCGCACTGCCGTCTGATTGCACGCAGACCACCCGTCGGTCGGGTGCTGCCAGGCTCGCGCCCACCGCCACCGGCAGCCCCTGGCCGATCGCCCCGCCCGTGTTGGTCAACACCGTGTGGGCACGCGAGGCGGCCGAGGCAGTGAAAAACGGATACCCGCAGGTGCCGCCCTCGACCGAGACGATCGCCCGCTGCGGCAGCCACGCGGCGATCGCATGCGCCGCATTGGCCGGCGTCAGCCGGTCATTGCCGGTGCCCGCCTGCAGGGCGGCGCGTGTGCCCTCGAAGGGCCGGCAGCCGAGCGCGGACGCGAGCGCCCGAAGCGCCTCGGTGGCGCACTCGGTGGGGTCGGCCAGCATCAGCAGCTTCTCATCCGGGACGATCAGGCTCGGTGTATTCGGATAGGCGAAGTAGGTGACCGGCGCCACCGCGCCAGCCACGACGACCAGATCGACCGCGGCCACCGAGGCGAAGGCGGGCTCCGGGAAGTAGGGAAAACGCTCGGGTGCCGGCATGGCCAGCCCCCGGTCGATGGCCGCCGGGAAGGTCTCGCAATAGAACACCGCGCCGATGCCGTCAGCGATGCCTTGGGCGGCACGCAGGCCTGCCTCACCCAGGGCGTCGCCCCCCACGAGCAGCATCACCCGTTTGCCCTGCATGCGCCGGGCCGCCTGCTCGATACGATTCGCTGCCACGGCGATACGGGCTGCCTGGCCGGAGTGAGCGCTTACCGACGGCGTTGAATCGGCCGCCGCCGAAGCCGCCCGGCCACCCGCTGCGAACTTCGGCGCCGGCTCGGCCTGCAAGTCGGCCGGATAGACGACCGTGGCGATGCGCCCGCCTTCAGATGACGCGGCCGCGATCGCCTGGCGGGCGATGTCGGCTGGTGCGTCGGCCGGCGACACGAAGTGCAGCCAGGCGGAGACGGGCTTGGCCAGCGACGCGATGTCACTGGTCAACGGGGCATCGAAAGGGAGGTGTCGGGCCGCGTGGTCACCGATCAGGTTCACGATCGGAGATCGCGCGCGGCGTGCATTGTGAAGATTGGCGATGCCATTGGCGAAGCCGGGCCCCAGGTGGGTCAGCGTGAGTGCCGGCCGCCCGGTGATCCTGCCGTAGCCATCCGCTGCGCCGGTACATACGCCCTCGAAAAGCGCCGGAACCAGGCGCCAGCCCGGGGAGTCATCGAAGGCGCGCACGATCGCCAGTTCGGTGGTGCCCGGGTTCGCAAAACAGAGATCCATGCCGGCCGCGCGGCAACCATTCAGGAATGATGCCGCACCGCTAGGCACACGCCCCCCGGTCGATTTAATCTCGGGGCCTGGCTCTTGCGGGGCCGAGGGCTGGCCGTGATGTTCTGGCACGCCGGTCTCCAATGGGATTTGTTCGCAAATTAGGCGAATCGGATCCGCCCGTCAACCGCAGAAACCCGCATCTGAATGTGGCAGTTATCAATTACTGGAAAATTGCCTGGTTTGACCCGCGCCAAGCCCCGGCCCGCCCGCCGGCCTTGGCCTCGTTTTCGACATCCGGATTCCCATGGCCAGACTCGAACGCATACTCAGCCTGCTCGATAGCTTCAGTGACGGCCCGCCGGTGGCCACCGCCGAACAGCTCAGCGCCCGTTCCGGCCACCCGATCGCCACCACCTACCGTTATATCCGCGAGCTGACGGATGCTGGTCTGTTGGTGCGCCTGCCGCGTGGTTATGCCCCGGGGCCAAGGATCATCGAATGGGACCGGATGGTTCGCAGCCATGATCCCCTGCTTGCGGAGAGCCGCGACATCATTCAGGAACTGGTGGCCGACACCGGGTTGGAGCTGCTGCTCAGCCAGCTCTACGGCGACAAGATCGTCAATGTCCACTACGAACACAACGCTGGCAATACGCCCCTGGAGCTGGGGCGCGGCCGGGTCATTCCGCTGTTTCGCAGCTCCACCTCGCGGGTGATCCTGGCGTCCATGCGTCCCAAGCAACTGCGCCGCCTCTACGACGCTCATGCGCAACACCCCGATGTGCGCCGCATCGGGGAGGACTGGCGCGCCTTCAGCCGGGCACTGGCCGAGGTACGCAAGCAGGGCACGTCGATGACCGTCGGCGAGTTGCATCGTCAGAACGTCGGGATCTCGGCGCCCATCTTCGGCGACGGCAGCCATGTGCTTGCCTCGATCACGCTGATCAGCAATGAAGCCCGCTTCCGGATGTTTCGCGAGGACTACCTTCGCGACCTGATCCTGGATGCGGCCACCCGCATCACGCAGCGCCTGGCCGCCAGCGAGAACGGCGGCAATGACAACGGCGCCCGCGACGGGCGCAGCGGCGAGGCCAGGTGAGGTACGGGCCGCCCCGGGGGTCGGAACGGGAGGCCCGGGTGGCACCGGGCGCGGGCCTGCCCAGATTCCGTCTGACGGATGGTCGCGGAACGGAGCTCGATCCGGGTGTGCAAGCGGCGGCCCTGGCCGAGGCGCTGTTCACGCATGACCCGCCCCGCGCGGTCGAGCTCGAGCAGGCGATCGATATGGTCGAGGACGCCTTGTCGGCCCTGGCCGGGCGGAGCGGGCAGACCGACACGCTGCACCTGAGCGGAACCCTGCTGGATCAACTCCGGGACCGACGCGTCAGGGCCATGCTTTGGCGCGCGATGAGATCGAGACCATGTTCTCGCAGTTGGCCAGCGCGGCCCTGGGCCGCCCCTCGGCCATCGATGGTCTGCTGAGTGGGCGCGAGGCCGCTGCCGCGCTCTTGATCGTGCGCGAGTGCATGCATCACCTGGGCTTCGAAACCCTGGTCATTGACCGCCATGAACCCCATGCCCCGGACGCGAGGCCCGCATGACCAGCATCGCCACGAAGACCCGCTACCGCCATGTCCTGATTCTTTGCAGCGACGAGCATGATCCGCGCCACAGCGGGTTCGGCGGCAGCCCCGTCGCCCGCACCCCGAATCTGGACCGGCTGGCGGCGCGTGCCACCGTGTTCACGCGCGCCTACACACCGAGCCCTATCTGCGTGCCGGCGCGAGCCAGCCTGGCCACCGGTCATTGGGTTCACAGGCATCGCTGCTGGGACAATGCGATCGCCTACTCGGGAGCCACGCCCTCGTGGGGCCATGCGCTGCAGCGGGCCGGCATCGGCGTCGAATCCATCGGCAAGCTGCACTACCGCGATGCCGAGGCCGATACCGGCTTCGATCGCCAGGCCGAGGCGGCCCATATCGTCGATGGCATCGGCCAGGTGTGGGGCTGCGTGCGAGACCCGTTGCCGGACAAGGGCGAGGGGGCAGGGCTGTTTCGCCGCATGGGCGCCGGCGAAAGCGACTACAACCGCTTCGACAAACGGGTGGCGGAGGGCGCCGTTCGCTGGCTGCAGACACGCGCCGAAGATCCCGGTGGCGCGCCTGCCGCCTTGTTCGTCGGCCTCGTGGCGCCGCACTTCCCGCTGGTCGTGCCCCAGCCCTATCTGGATCTCTATCCCGACGACAGCCTGCCCTGGCCCAAACTGCGCCCCGAGACAGGCTATGTCCGCCACCCCTGGGTGCAACGCCAGGCCGAGTTCAATGAACTCGATCTGCAACTGGGCACCGACGAGCGTCGCCGCCTTGCGATTCGTAGCTATCTGGGCCTGGTGAGCTTTCTGGACGAGCGCATCGGCCAGGTGCTCGACGCGATCGATGCGTTGGGCATCGCCGACGAAACCCTGGTGATCCATATCAGCGACCACGGCGACAACCTGGGCGCACGCGGGATGTGGAACAAATCGCTGCTCTATCGCGAGAGCACCCAGGTGCCCATGATGATCGCCGGCCCGGGCGTGCCGCAGCGCAGCTGCGCCACGAACACGAGCCTGGTGGACATCTACCCCACGGTGTTGCATGCGCTTGGCGTGCCTCATGATGACTCCACCCGGCCCGGGCGCTCATTGATGGAACTGGCCGGCCAGCCGGATCAGGCGCGCATCGTGCTCAGCGAGTATCACGCGATCGGCTCGCCCACCGGCGCGTTCATGGTGGCCGACGAGCGCTTCAAGCTGCATCACTATGTGGGCTACGAACCCGAACTGTTCGATCTACTCGAAGACCCCGAAGAAACGCGCAGCATTCATGATCAGCCCAGACATCGCGAGCGCCTCGATTCGCTGCAGGCGAGCCTGCGCGCCATCGTCGATCCCGAAGCGACCGACCGCCTGGCCAAGGATGATCAGAATGCATTCATCGAGCGCTTCGGGGGGCGGGAGAAGGCGCTGACAATGACGCGCTTTGGCGCGACCCCGGTGCCTCAGGACACGGGCGGCGGCGCGCGATGAGCGCCACAGGCATCTGCCACCGAGCCTAGGCCGCCAGACGGTTTCCGGAATGTGCCGCAGCGCGAGCGACGCGACATGCTCGCCGCATGGGCACGAACCACCGCAGACGCAAGCTCTGCATCCGTCACCACGCCTGGCGTTTCAGCATCCACGGCGTGCCGTCGGCCACGCCAGAACGATTCCGCCGCCGGCTGCGGCAAGCGGCCCGCGCGGTCTTTGCAGGCAGCCTGGTCGCCCTGGCGAGCATGCTGCCCGCCGCGGCCGGCGCCTGTGGTGCCCAGGGTGGCGACGAGGGCGGGCAGGCCAAGGAACTCGTCTGCGATCCCGGCGCGCCGGTGGCCAGCCACCCGGGCGTTGATCCACCCGCGGCCACGCGCAACCCGATCGACCCGGTCACCGGCAACAAGTATCTGCACCAGCGCGATGCGGTGTTCGCCGGCGGGCTGATGCTCGCCCGCCACTACAACAGCCGCAATGATTTCCCGTCCAGCCTCGGCCCGGGCTGGCGCCACGGCTTCGAGGTGGTTCTCGCCGTTGGGCGGCAGCACGGCAAGCGCCGCGCGCAGATCATTCAGGGCGACGGTCGCCGCATCGTCTTCGAAGCCGGTCGGTCACCACGGCACTTCCTGGCCCTCGAGCCGGGCTACGGCGATCTCGTGCATCACCCCGATGGCCCTCCCGATCGCCAATACCTCTGGCGCTGGCGCAATGGTTCGCGGCTCAGCTTCGATCACCTGGGCCGCCTGAGCTGGGTCGACCATGCCGATGGCCGGCAGTTCCGTTTGAACTATGGTGCCCATGCATGTCAACTGGCCAGTGTCAGCACGCCGGCCGCCGTCACGCTGCGCTTCAGCTATGTCGATGATGGCTGCCGGGTCACTGGCGTGACCCTGCCCGATGGCACCCGCATCAGCTACCGCTACGACACGCTCGGCCTGTTGCGCTCGGTTGAGCGAGCCGGTGAGCCGGCTTGGGAATTCGACTACGACGACAGGCACCGGGCCGCCCTGGTCCGCATGCGCGATGGCCAGGGCCGCACCCGTGGCGAGTTCGCCTACGGCCCGCAGGGCAGGGCGATCGCCTCGGCGCTGGAGAATGGCCGCGAGGCGGTCACGCTCACCTACCGCCTGGCGCAAGATGCGGGCGGCATCGGCGAAACCCGCATCCGCGATCTCGGCGGGCACGAAACCATCGTGCGCTGGCGTCTCGATGTGCGCACCCAGGTTCGCCAACTGCTGTCGATCGACGGCGAGCGTTGCGTGGCCTGCCCGGCCACTGGCTGGCGCTGGGCCTACGATCGCGCGGGGCGCCTGATAGAAAGCGCGCACAAGGCCAGCGGCACAGTCGTGCCCCTGCGCCGCGACCATCTCGGCCGGGTGATCGAAAAGCGCGTCTCGCAACGAGAGATGAGTCGGCACTGGTGGTACACCTATAGCGGCTCTGGCTCTGGCCCCCGTGCCGGACCTCATGTCGATCGGACAGACGAGTCGAGCGCCAGGCTCACCGCCATCGAAACCGACTCCGTGGCGCCGGGCAAGCGCCATCGTCTGCGGCTTCACTATGATTCTCTTGGGCGGCTGAGCGAGGTCGTCGAATCCGGCTGGCAACCCGACATGCTCAGTCTGAAGGGTGAAGCGCCGAACTGGCGCTTCGAACGGTTCTCGCCGATCGAGCGAACGCGAAGCGTCGTCTATGGCGCGCGCGGGCCGTCTGCCGGTCGGATCACGGAAGTCCGGCTCAACGGCAGGCGCATGCACGGCTACGAATACGGCGCGCACGGGCATCTCGTTGCGCGTACCGACGCAAGCGGTCTGCAATGGCGCTATCGCTACGACGCCCAGGCCAGGCTGACGCGAATCCAGCGCCCCGACGGCAGCGAATGGAAGGCTGGCTGGAGCGCCAACGGTCTCACCGTCACCGATCACGGCGTTGTCACGGAGATAGGGCTCGCTGCCGATGGCCTGCCCGATGCGGTGCTGCCGAGCAACGCACCGGCCATGTGGTTCGAGCGCAATCCGCGCGGCGAAATCACTTCGGTTCGCGTGCACGGTGGGCACACGCTGGATCTTCGGGCCAGGAATGCAATCCTGGTCCGTGCGCCCGTGGAGACCACCGTCGCATCGCCCGACGGTACCGGTGTCGGGCCGCACATCGACGCTGAAACCGGCTCTCGGCCAGGGGCCCGCACCGTCAACCTCAAGCCGGCCGGTGACGCCGCGTTGCAGGCGTCGGCGATCATCACCATCGCCCGGCCCGATCTTGGCGAACGGGCCTACTGGGTCGTCGATGACTTCGGCCGATCACTCGCGCAACTCGATCCGGTGCTCGGTGTGCGCCGCTGGGCTTACGACGATCAGGACCAGGTCGTGGCCTACGCTGACAGCCATGGCATCGCGCAACACATCCTGCGTGATCCCGACGGGCGGCCGCTACGGGTCGAGAGCGCGCAGCGCCGGCCGTTGCTGAGCCTCGGTTACGACAAGGGCAGGCTCGTCTCGCGCACCAATCCGACTCAGGCCGAACGCCTGGGCTACGACGAACAAGGCCGCCCAAATACCCGCGAAATCCATCTGCGTGACCCGGCCTCCGGGCAGCACGTCGGCCCGATTCGCATCGACCAACACTTTGACGCTCAAGGCCGCCTCGAGCGCCGCAGCCTGCCTGATGGCTTCGTCCTGCGCTACCGATGGCGGGCCGACAACACGCTTGCGGGCATCGATCTGCTCGAACCCAGTGGCCGCTCACAGATGTTGCTCACCGATTGCCGCTGGCTGCCCTTCGCCGGCGGCCAGAGCGGCCTGCTCGCCGCGCGCTTTGGCAACGGAACACAAATGCTCAGGCGCATCGATGCCGGCCTGCGCACGCTCGCCGTGCGACATTCGCCGGCACCCGGCCGGAACGAGCCGATACCCACGATCGAGCGCCGGCTCGATGCATCGGGCAGAACCATTGCCTGGCGCCAGGGCGGCAACCTGCACACGGTGAGTTACGACATGCAGGGCCGCATCATCGAAGATGGCAACGAGCATTGGGCCTATGACCGGAACGGGTCGCCCATCGCGAATCCGGATGCCAAGCCACCGCACACCCACAAGCCACCGGCAACGCCGCGCGCACTCTGGACCGATGCCTCGGGCATGCTGCGCATCGCGCTGAATTCCGGCGCTGGCGGCAACAACACCCTCGGCCCCGTGCGCTATCTGCGCAATGCCTCATCGGAGCGGATCGCCAAGCTCTGGCCGGCCGCGCCGCAAGCCACCCAGTGGTTTGTCAACGAAGCACGCAGGCCGCAGATGATGCTGGATGCACAAGGCAGGCTGCGCCGCCTGTTCGTCTACGTCGATCACCTGCCGGTTGCCGTCATCGATATCCATGCCGGGGGCGCCAACGTGTCATGGATTCACGCCGACTATCGAGGTCTGCCGCGCGCGCTCACCGACGATCAGGGGCGGCTGCGCTGGTCTGGCGAGTACGGCGCCTTCGGCGATCTGATCGGCGCGCGCTGGCACGGCCCTCCCATGCAGGGCTTCGGCATCGAAACCGATCACGGTCTGCCCTCGCCGGTTCCCATGAGGCTGCCCGGCCAGTATCACGATGCCGAAACCGGCCTGCATCACAATGATCTGCGCACCTTCGATCCACAGGCCGCCCGCTACCTGAGTCCGGACCCGCTGGGTCTGCGAACAACCGGCCTGCGCTACGCCTATGCGGAGAACCAGCCCTATGACCGCGCCGATCCGCTGGGCCTGTACGAGATCGACATCCACTACTACATGACCTACTTCATCGCGCGCACGGCCGGCATCGAACACAATGCGGCCTACCGGATCGCGCTGGCGGCGCAGGGCATCGATGACAATCCGTTGACACAGCCGATCAACGTCAACGCGCAGGGCGAGACAGAACTGATCGCGACCGCCACGGGCAATCAGGAGCGCCTGCTCGCCTATCACTTCGTGCTCAGCGAACGTGAGACCACCTATGTCCCACCCCTGCAATACGCGATGGGTCTTGGCCTTCCACAAGGGCCGCGGGTCGGCATGGTTCCAGGCCCTAACGGCAGCATCGGCATTCAGACCGTGCGCAACCCTCCCAGCGACATCGCGCTGGCGAATCCGAGCAGCCCCCAGCTAGACCGCCTGATGAATGCGGCGTTGAGCGGCACCAATCCTTGCGCCCAGGCGCATCTCCTGGGCGAGTTCGTTCACGCCTTCCAGGACACATACTCCCACCGGGATCACGAGAACCGGCCCTACGATCCCGTCGTCGACTTCCTCAGCCTGGGGCTCGGCCATCTGCGGCACATGCATGATCCCGACTGGACCTTCAACCACATCAACTCGATTCGCCCGCAGCCGGTGATGCTTCCCACCGGAATCGGCGTCATTCCGCGCTACGACACCCCGGACGGCAGCCCCCGCTTCAGCTATGTCGATTGGAATGTGAACGAAGATCGAACGCTACAGATGGAACGAGACCTGCACGCACTACTGTCCAAATTCGGGAATCCGAGGGATGCGGTGCCATTCGAAATGATCGAAGATACGCTGCGCGAATTCAACGAAACTCAGGAGTGGCAGCGACATGGGCAGGCTGATGCGATTTCGTTTCCGAGGAAGTTGGCGTTGGTCGAGGAGGAACTTCGGCTGCTTGGCTATCAAGTCGAATCTGACAGTGTGCGCTTTCTAAGCCGAGGAAACTCTGACGCAACCGTTCCCTATGTGCGAGAAGATGCAGAAGCGAATCGGACACAGGCTGTTTGCAGCATGACATCGACGGTCGGAACGATTCCGGACAAGTGTTCGAAGTGAAACGAATGCGCCGGCCTTGTGAGATTCTCCTTAGAACAATTGGCTTCCTCGTCGGAATTCTCGCGAGCTCGATTCCCTCGGGCGCTGACGCATGCACTCAGCTTATCGTCAGAAATGCAGACTCGATCCCGCAAATTCCAGTTCCCCGGCATCCGGGCAAATATTGCCTGGAAAGATCGGCAACTCAATTGGATGCGAGAAGACTTGATGGAGGTCATCTCTCGATTGTTGGCTCAAAGTTCATCAGTATCCGAACGAACCATGTAGCCATAGATCTTCAGGGTCACTCGGTTACATCAAAGTACTACCAGCGGTCGGGTGTCTCGACTTCCCCGAGCATTAGAGAACCAGTAGTCGGCATTCAGCTAAGGAACGGCTCGTTGCTAATGCTTGATGGGGGGATAGGTATCGAGCTACCGTATTGGGCTCCGAATGGAAGTCTCGTGAGCGATGCAACAAACGAACCGAAGAGCTCAGGGCTGCCAGACCTGCTGGCCGTCGATGTGACTGTAGCGGTGTTCCTCCGCAATCGAGACTGGTACATTGAAACTGATTATCTGGCTCACAGTCTTCACGTAGTTGCCGGCGAAGTCGGCATCCGCATGATGGGCCGCCACAACCGCATCTCCAATAGTCGCATCGAAGTCACCGACTCCAAGTCCGCGATCTATCTGTTCGGCCCGGACAACGTGATCGAGAACAACATCATCGTGTTCAAGGGCAGGGGGGCTACGCCGAGCGCCGCGCCGATCAAGTTGCACCATGGTGACCGCACGATCATTCGCAACAATGTGATCATCATCGAGGGCGTTGACGAGGATGTCCGGCAGGCGGTGTCGCTGATCGAATCGCGCGACGTGGTGCTCGAGGGCAACCGGGTCTATGGTGCGGGGCCGGTCGTGCAGGCTTACGGTGAGGGCAGCAGCTGGCAGATGGGCGCCCTGATTGCCGATGACCTGTCTCATGCGCCGCAGTTGCCTGAGACAGTGCGCGCCGCCAGCGACCTCGGTCTGAAGTAGGCGCATCCCGCGCCCGGCGAAGGGTCCGGGCTCAGGGCTGCGGACCGTCACCGGCACAACGCGGCCGGTCATTTCTGCTAGTCTCGCCGCAACTCGAACCGCGGAGACCTGCAATGGCGAAAATCTTTATTCTGAATGGCCCGAATCTGAACCTTCTGGGCGAGCGCGAGCCAGAGATCTATGGCCGCACGACATTGGCCGATGTCGAGACCGCGTGCCTCGATTACGCCGCGTTGCTGGGGGTGGAGATCGACTTTCGGCAGACGAATCACGAAGGTGTGTTGGTCGATTCGATTCACGAGGCGCGCAAGGCAGCGGATGCGATCGTGATCAACCCGGCCGGCTGTTCATTTCATTCGATTTCGGTGCTGGATGCGTTGAAGACCTTCGATGCGCCGATCGTGGAACTGCATATCTCCAACATTCATGCCCGCGATGAATACCACCGCCACTCGATCATTTCCACGGTGGCCACCGGCGTGATCTGCGGCCTGGGTGTCTATGGCTATATGGTGGCGCTGCAGGCAGCGGTTCGCATGATCGGGGCGATGCCGGAATCGCTGCCAGAGCCGATTCGCGTCGGCCCGCGTTGAGTCGGCCCGCGTTGAGTCGGCCATGGTCGCGATGCTGATCCGGCCGATCGGCCCGGCGCCTGTCCGGGCCGGGCAGCGCGTGCCCGGATGAGCGTCGCACCTGCATTGCCCGACGCGGTCGATCTGATCGTTCTTGGCGGTGGCGCAACGGGGCTGACAGCGGCCGTCACCGGTGCGTTGCTGGGCCTGGAAGTGCTCGTCGTGGAGAAGGCGCCGCGGGTTGGCGGCACGTCGGCGCGGTCGGCCGGTTCGGTCTGGGTGCCCAACACGCGTCATGCGCCCGCCGGCAGCGATGATCCCGATAAGGCGCGCCGCTACCTGCAGGCGGTGCTTGGCGATGATTACGATCCGGCATTGATGACGGCATTCCTGCAGGGCGGCCCCGAGATGATCGCGTTTCTCGAAGACCGTGCCGGTGTGCCGTTTCGTGCCTATGCTCATCATCCGGATTACATGGCCGATGCCGATGGCGCGAGCCTGTCCGGCCGGGTGCTGGAGGTGCCGCCGTTCGATGGCCGCGCGCTCGGTGCCCGTTTCGTGGATCTGGCCTGGCCTCTGCCGGAGTTCACGATCTTCGGCGGCATGATGGTGGATCGCACCGATATCGGCCATCTGCTGTCGGCCACCCGGCGCCTGGCATCGTTCATGCACGCGGCCAGGCTGCTCGGCCGTCACGCGCGTGATCGGATCCGCCATGCGCGTGGCACGCGTCTGGTGATGGGCAATGCGCTGGTCGGGCGCCTGTTCGATGCCGCGCTTCGATCCGGCGTGCGCTTCGCGTTGTCCACCCGGATCGAGTCGCTGCTTCTCGATGCGGGCAGGGTGTGCGGCGTTCGCACCGGCGGTGGCGCGCGCCGCGCGATCGGTGCGCGGGCCGGCGTGATTCTGGCCACCGGCGGTTTCTCGCGCGATCCGGCCTTGCGCGCGAGTTTGTTGCCTGCGCAGTTGGGAAAGGATTCCGCGTTGGTGGAAACCGCCACCGGTGACGGCCTGCATCTGGCCGAGGCGATCGGCGGGCACTTGCGAACCCATCGCACGAACACTTTCTGGGCGCCGGTTTCGCAGCGGCGCCGCCGCGATGGCTCGATGGCGGTGTTTCCGCATTTCGTGCTCGATCGCGGCAAGCCCGGGGTGTTGGCGATCGATCCCGCCGGCAAGCGCTTCGTCAACGAGGCCTGGCCATACCATTTGTTCGGGCAGGCGATCTGCGCGGCGCTGGCCAGGCACGGTGGCGGGCGCTGTCACCTGATCTGCGACGATCCGTTCATCGAGCGTTATGGCCTGGGCACAGTGCGGCCCGGCCGGCTGGGTCTGCGCGCCGCGCAGGCCGATGGCTATGTGATCAGCGCGGATTCGCTCGAGGCTCTGGCCGCGCGCATCGCGGTGCCGGCCGATGCTTTGCAGGCAACCGTGGCGCGCTTCAACCGCCTTGCCGAGAGCGGTGAGGATGTGGATTTCGGCAAGGGCGGCAATGCCTACCAGCGCAATCTCGGCGATGCCGGTCATGCGCCCAACCCTTGTCTGGGGCCGCTGGCGTCGCCCCCGCTTCATGCGCTGGTCATTCATCCGGGCGATATCGGTGCAAGCGCCGGTCTGGCCTGTGACACAGTGGCGCGCGTGCTCGACGGGCAGGGCGATCCGGTGGCGGGCCTGTATGCCTGCGGGAACGACATGGCATCGGTGATGGCCGGGCACTACCCCGGCCCCGGCATCACGCTGGGCCCCGGGATGACTTTCGCCTATATTGCTGCCAGACACGCCCATGATCGCCAGCGTGCCGGCGCCGTCGCCGGATGATCATCCCCCGCGCCTGTCACAGTCACGAGGAGGCCTCGCGCGCATGATTCCAAGCATCGCCACCACGACGATGGGCGGCACCCTGGCCGAGAAACTCGCGGCCGCATCGGCCGCCGGCTTCGAAGGCCTTGAGCTGTTCGAAACCGAAACCCACGAAGGCGAGATCTCCGCCGGCGCGATCCGCGAGCTGATGGGCGCGCATTCGGTGCGCCTGGTCGACTGGTTCCCGCTGCGCGATTTCGAAGGTATGCCCGACGACCTTCGCGGCGAGACCCTGGCGCGCGCGGCATCGTTCCTGGATTTCGCGGCGGGCGTCGGCGCGCCGATGGTGATGATGTGCTCGAACACCCACGCCGACAGCGAGGGTGACCCGGCGCGCATCGTGAAGGATCTACGCGCCGTGGGTGAGCTGGCTGCCGCACGCGGTTTGCGCATCGCTTACGAGGCCCTGGCCTGGGGCCGCCATGTGCATGATTACCGGCTGGCCTGGCAACTCGTGCGCGAGGCCGATCATCCCGCCGTGGGCCTGGTGCTGGACAGCTTCCATGTCTGCGCGCGCGAGTTGCCGTTCGCGCCGATTCGTGAGATTCCGGGTGACCGGATCTTTCTCGTGCAGCTCTCGGATGCGCCGATTCTGGATCTCGACTACATGCGCTGGAGCCGCGGGCACCGTCTGCTGCCCGGCGATGGCGATTTCGATATGGAAGGCTTCGTGGCCGCGGTGCGCGCCACCGGCTATGACGGCGTGGTCTCGCTGGAGTGCTTCAGCAAGACGCTGCGCGAGCAGGCGCCCGAGCATGTCGCGCTCGAAGGCATGGCCGATCTGACGCGCTTGTGGGCGGGCGGCAATCTGCCGGTCTGAGCGTACTGCTCTGAGTGGTCTGGTCTGAGCGAGCCGGTCCAAGCATCGCGCGGGCGGCCGATCGAATCGGTCCGCCAATCCGCCAATCCGCCGGTCCGCCGGTCCGCCGGTGCGCCGATGCGCCGGTGCGCCGATGCGCCGATGCGCCGATGCGCCGATGCGCCGATGCGCCGATGCGCCGATGCGCCGATGCGCCGATTCCGCACATCCTGACTGCATGGCTGCATCACTTCGTGACTGCATGACTGCATGACTGCGGGTGACGCGGCATCTGGCCGATGGCCGCGCACGCTGCGAGAGACTCAGCCCATCTCGCCCAGGAAGACCCCGCCGTCGCGAAGGCTCACCGGCACCGCCGTCAGCCACGCCCCCTCGCAAGGCCCCTGCACGCACAGACCATCGCTGAGCCGGAACATCGCCCAGTGGTGTTCACACACCAGGTGTCGTGTGCCATCTGTGTCGGACAGGCAGAACACATCGGGCCAGATGTTCGTGGGCACCTTCTGATGCGGGCATTCATTGATCCATGCGCTGACCGTATCGGCCTGGCGGAACAGCATCAGCCGGAACTTCGGCTCGTGCTCGCCAAACACCAGCTCGAGCCCGTTGTCATCGGGGAGATCGATCAGCGCGCAAAGCCGGATGCCCGCCTGCGGCACGTTCCGACGCGTGGCCCAGGACGCAACCGGCGGATGCGTGGGACGGGGTGCGTCGGTGCTCACGGGAACGGACGGTGAACCCGGCATGCGCGTTGGCTCAGGCCTTCCTGGTCATGACGAAGTCATAGTTGACCGTGGTGAATGGCTTGTCGCAGATCTTGCCGTCCGGTGCCTCCCCGGCCTGATGCGGTTCGAAGTTCACGATCAGTGATTCCTTGACGCCGAACACCGCATCCGAATCGATGTACTGATCACCGGCCACGAACAGGTGGGTGGTCACCGGGTGATAGCCGTCGCACTGGAGCATCGTGTGGATGTGTGCCGGGCGCCAGGTGTGGCGCTTCAGTTTGTGAAGCATGTCGCCGACCGGGCCGTCATCCGGAATGGAGTAGTACACCGGCTGAACGGTGCGAAACGCATAGCGGCCCTGAGCATCGGTGCGGATGCGCCCGCGGCCGTACCAGGGCTGGCCCTCGACCTGCACGTCGTACAAGCCCTTTTCGCCATCGGATTGCCAGACATCGATCAGTGCGTTGGCGATCGGACTGCCCTGGGCATCCTTGACGGTGCCGCTGACATAAGCGGGCGTGCCGGGCAGATCCGGGCTGATGTCGCCCCACATCGGGGTTTCCGGCGCGTCTTCGCGAAAGAACGGGCCGAACACGGTGGTTTCGGTGGCGCCCGCCTGGTGGCGGTGATTGACCGCGTCCACCAGCATCGAAACGCCGAGGACGTCCGACAGCAGAATGAACTCCTGGCGCACGTCATCGCATTTGTGGCCGGTATCGGTAAGGAACCTGATGCCGGTGAACCATTCTTCCTCGGTGAGTTCCACCTCGCGCACGAAAGCATGCACATGGCGGATCAGGCTGGTCATCACCGTCTTCAGGCGCTCGTTCGGGCACTCGGCCATGCGCTCGATGACGGCATCGGTCAGGTTCTCTTCGGTGAAGGTCTTGATCATGGATCTATCTCCGGCAGGTTCAATGGTCGAGTGGGTCGGCTTCGGGAGGGATGCCCGCCAGCGCTTGTTCGAGTAATTCGAGAATCGCGTCTCGTTCGATCGGACGCGGATTGGGATAGGGCGCGCGCACCGCGAGATCGGCAATGTGCGGCAAGGCCTCGCGGCTCACGCCCAGTTCGGCCAGCGAGGTGGGGGCGCCGATCGCGCGGGCCAGATCATGCAGTCCCCGGGCCGCGCCCGGGCGCCCGAACGGGCCGAGCGCCGTGGCGATGCGGTGCATGGCATCCGAGGCGGCATTCGCGTTGTAGGCGGTGGCGTAGGGCAGGATCACCGTGTGCGTTTGCGCATGAGGCAGGTTCAGACTGCCGCCCAGCGTGTGGCAGAGCTTGTGGTGCAGCGCCATGGCCGCGCCGTTCAGCGACATGCCGGCCATCCAGCATCCATACTGCGCGCGTGAGAGCGCGCCAGGCCGCAGCATCGGCTTGCCCTCGACCAGCTGCGGCAGGGCCTCGGCCAGCGCCATGATGCCCTGTTCGGCGAACAGCGAGATCACCGGGTTGGCATCCACCGCATAGAGTGCCTCGACGCAATGGGCGATCGCATTCATGCCCGAGACGCCGGCCATGGCCACGGGCAGCGAGGCCAGCAGGATGCTGTCGTAGATGACCACGCGCGGCAGCACGGCCGGGTCACGGCCGGTGGTCTTGACGCCGTTTTCGGTCAGCCCCCAGACGGAGGTCATCTCCGAGCCGGCGAAGGTGGTGGGCACCGCCACCACCGGGCGTTTGGAGCGCAGGGCGATCGCCTTGCCCAGGCCGATGGTGGATCCGCCACCGATCGCCACCGTGCAATCGGCCTGCAGGGCATCGGCGATCTCGCCGGCCTTGTCGGCCACTTCCACCGGCACATGCATGACCGCGCCATCGAACAGGCCGGCGGCGCGCTCGCCGAGGCTGCTGCTGACCCGCTCGGCCAGCTCGCGCTGCTCGGGGGTGCTCAGCACCAGCGCCCGCTTCATGCCCAGCCGATCGAGTTCCTCGGCCAGGTTGGCCAGCATGCCGGCCCCGAACACGACGCGCGCCGCAGCCGCCTCGTAGGTGAATCGTTCCATGTTTCTGTCTCGGGCAGGGTGGTTCGGCGAGTGGATCATGGGCGCGTGCGGTGCTCCTGCAGCCCGCCAGGCGCTGCGCCATGCGCAATGGTAGGGCGAATCACGCCGGGGCGCGATCCGCTTCGGCAGCCTTCACAGTCCCCGAACGAACTCGGCGACGGCCCGGCCGATCTCGGCGCCGCTGTCTTCCTGAATGAAATGAATGCCCGGCACCGTGATCTCACGCTGATTGGGCCAGCCGCGGCAGAATTCGCGCTGCGCGCCGACCAGGATCGAGCCCGGATCGGCATTGATGAACAGCTTCGGAATCTGCGATTGCGCCAGCCAGCCGGCATAGGCCTCTGCGATCGCCACCACATCGGCCGGCTCGCCCTCCATCGGGATCTGTCTCGGCCAGGTGAGGGTGGGGCGTCGACCTTCCCCCGGCTGTGAGAACGGCCGCAGATACTCGGCCATTTCGGCGTCGGACAGGGTGCGCCGGATGGATCCCGGTAACACCCGCTCGACGAACACATTTTTCTCGAGCACCATCGCCTCGCCGCCCTCCGAACGAAAGTTCTGGAAAACACGACGCGCATTCTCCGGCCATTCGGCCCAGGTCACCGGCCGCACCAGGGCTTCCATGTAAACAATGCCGGCGACCCGGGCTCGATGCCGGTTGGCCCAGTGAAACCCCAGCGCCGAGCCCCAGTCGTGCAGCACGAGCACGATCTGCTCACCGAGGTCGAGCTGATCCCAGAACGCATCGAGATAGCGGGCCTGCTCGGCGAAGGTGTAGCGCTGCGGCCCCGAATCGGGCAGCTTGTCCGAATCGCCCATGCCGATCAGGTCGCAGGCCACCAGGCGCCCCAGCCCCTCGCAGCCGCGCATCACATGGCGCCACAGATAGGAGGAGGTCGGGTTGCCGTGCTGGAACACGATCGCGCGGCCTTCGCCCTCGTCGATGCAGGCCATGCGGCTGCCGAGCACCTGATGAAACTTCTTGGCCGCGAACGGCTGTGCACTCGGGGTGTCGCTTGCTTCGCTCATGAGAATCGGCCTCGGTTGTGCGGGTTTGACGAGCCTGCCATGGCGTGGCTTGCTCATGACAGGTGGCTTGCCCGGGTGGGGATGCCCACCCGAAGCGACCTCTTTGACGTGCTCAGCGGCCCTGGAAATCCGGCTTTCGCTTCTCGATGAATGCCTTCACACCCTCCAGGCCGTCGGCCGAGCGTGAGAGCTCGACGATGCTGCGGTTTCGCGTTCCATCTGGGATCGAGCGAGTCGTTGAATGACATCTGCACCAGCTTCTTCAATTGCGATGCGCGAGCGTGGGCCCCTTGGCCAGTCGCTCGGCCAGCTCGGTGACATTGGCCATCAGCTGATCACCCGGCACCACCTGGTTCACCAGCCCCCAGTCGAGCGCCTCGGCCGCATTGATCGTGCGATTGGTCAGGAACAACTCCAATGCCCGCCGCGAGCCGATGATCCGGCTCAGGAACCAGGTGCCACCGCCGTCGGGGCTGAGACCGATCTGGGTGTAGGCGCTGGTGAACTTCGCATGATCGGCGGCGATCGCCAGATCGCAGCATGCGGCCATGCTCAGGCCGGCACCGGCGGCCACGCCGTTGATCGCAGCGATCAGCGGCGCCGGCATGCGCGCGAAGCGGGCGATGGCCGTGTGCAGGTAGGCGGTCATTTCATTGATCAACACCTGCACCCCTTCGGGATCGGCCGCGAACGAGGCGACGTCACCGCCGGCGCAGAACGCCTTGTCGCCGCGCCCGGTGAGCACCGCCGCGCGCACCGCGGGATCATTACCGCAGCGATTGGCGATATCGAACAACTCCTGCATGGCCTTGAGGTTCAGCGCATTGAAGGACTTGGCGCGGTCGATCGTGATCCAGGCGACATTGTTGCGAACGTCGAATTCAACGAGCTCGTAGGGCATCTCGGCCTCCGTGGGATGCGCTGGGCAGGGTGTCGGCGCGTGGCGCGGCCCAGGCGGGTTATTGCTTCAGGGGAACACGGCAGTGTAGCCGCCGCGCCTTGCGGCTGCCAACGATGGGCGCGGTTTGCCCGGCCCGACGTATCGGCTCGCTCAGCCCATGAGCCCGTTGTCTTCGCGCTTGATGGCGATCACCGCCGAACGTCCCGGCGCCTGGCCATCCGGCCATCGTGCCGCGGGATGTTGAATGCCGGCGAACATCGTGCGCCGGTCGGCCGACCAGCAATGGCCCGTGATCTCGCAGCCCTTGGGGCCGGTCATGAAGCGGGCGATCGCGCCGCTGAGTGGGTCGCCCACCAGCATCTGGTTGTTGCCCATGCCGGCGAAGTCGCCCTGATTGCTGTCGTTGCCATCGGTGCGTATCCAGAGGCGTCCGCGACGATCGAAGCTCAGGCCATCCGGCGAATTGAACAGGTTGCCGGCATGGATGTTCGCGGACCCGGCCCGGTGATCGTGATGCACGGCGGGGTTGCCCGCCACGGCGAACAGATCCCAGTCGAAGTCGATGGCCGCATGATCACCATCGGCGGGTCGCCAGCGAAGAATCTGACCGTAGCGGTTGAGCGGGCGCGGGTTCGGGCCGTTGACAGGCATCGGATCGCCACCGGCATTGTGTCCGTGTCCGCGCGCTGGATTGTGGGTCAGGCTGCAGTAGACCTCGGCGGTATCGGGATGGACGGCGATCCACTCGGGTCTGTCCATCGTCGTTGCGCCGACCGCTGAGCCGGCCAGTCGCGTGAAGATCGCGATCTCGGCGATATCGGCCATGCCGGTGCTTTGCGGTGTCAGTGCCAGCCATCGGCCGCTGTGATCATCGTTGAATCGGGCTACGAACAGTGTGCCCTCGTCGAGCAGGCCGGCGGTGTCCCCTGCGTGCACATATACACCGTGGGAGACGAACCGATAGATGAACTCGCCGCGCTCATCGTCGCCCATGTAGACCACCACGCGGCCGTCGCGCGCCAGCACGACTTCGGCATTCTCATGCTTGAAGCGGCCCAGGCCGGTGTGCTTGAGTGGAATCGCGTCGGGCCGGGCAGGGTCGATCTCGATCACCCAGCCGGCGCGATGGGCTTCGTTGGGATGCCTGCTCAGATCAAAGCGCGGGTCGCCCTGGTGATAGCTGCCCTGCCCGCCATGGGCCACCAGGCCGTATCGCGACCTGCCCCGTGCGATGAGCGAGGACGCGGCCGCGGGCAGGCCGCCACTGGCGCCGAAGTACGCCTGGAAGTTCTCCTCGCAGCTCAGATAGGTGCCCCAGGGGGTCCTGCCGCAGCCACAAGTGGCCAGCGCGCCCAGGCTCGTCCTGCCCTCTGGGTCTGCATCGGTTCGCAACAGCGCATGGCCTGCGGCCGGGCCGAGCAGTCGGATCGGCGAGGTGTGGGTCACGCGCCGGTTGAACGGGCTGTTCATGACGGGCTGCCAGCCTTGCGCACGCTCGATGATCTCGATGATCGAGATCCCCTGGGCCTGCTGCGCATCGCGTATGGCACTGCGGGTGCCGGGCGGCACGCCCGCACCCGATGCGAACTCGTTGTTGACCGCCAGGAGCTGGTGACCGCGATGCTCGAACAAGGCCATGCCGTCGCAGTTCTGCCCGAAGCGCAGGGCATCACCCGCGCCCGCGGGGTTCGCGCCGCCTGCAGTCGCACCGTGTATCCGATCGCCCGAGCCGACCACGACCTGCCAGCGATAGCCGTCGGGCACATGCACGGTGGCGTCGGTATGCGGGCCAACGGGTGCGAAGTCGATGAAGGTGTGGCGCGCGGCGGGGCTGGCCGCCACGGCGTGCGGGCTCGCCCGTGAGGCCGGTGCGCTGCCCGCCGCGAAGACCGGCAGAATGGGCGCCGCCGGCAGCAGCATGGCCAGCGCGTGACGCCTGCCCGGATCGCAAGCGAGGTCGGCGGCGGACGGTCCGCCGGCAGGCAACGCGCGGCCGTCGGTAGGCGGCGGAGCCGCGTCGGCCCGGTGGGAATCGACGGGTTTCATGGTGCGAAAAGCATGGGCGACGCGCGTCGCCCGCTGAATATGGCGTGCCGGACGATGTCACAACCCGGCTGTGCGCAATCAGGATGCCATGGATCGATCATCGTCGCCGCCAGGTGTCGGACCCGCGGCCGGCGATCCTGCCGGTCGGTCACAGTGTCCCCGGCGGGCGGGGTCTGCGAGCGGGGCTATCATCGCCGGCGGTATGGCGGCCGTCCGCGGCGCCCGTCAGTCAACGGAATAAATCAGTATCTCCTCAAGGAGCGAACCATGGATGTACGTGCTGCCGTGGCCTATAAGGCCGGCCAACCCCTGGTCATCGAGACCGTCCAACTGGAGGGGCCCAAGCCGTTCGAGGTGCTGGTCGAGATCAAGGCCACCGGTGTCTGCCACACCGACGAGTTCACGCGCTCGGGCGCCGATCCGGAGGGTCTGTTTCCGGCGATCTTCGGCCACGAGGGCGCCGGCGTCGTGGTCGAGGTGGGCATGGGGGTCACCTCGGTCAAGCCGGGCGACCACGTGATTCCGCTCTATACGCCCGAGTGCCGGGGTTGCAAAACCTGCCTGTCGCAGAAGTCGAATCTGTGCACGGCGATTCGCGGCACCCAGGGGCAGGGTGTGATGCCGGACGGCACCAGTCGTTTCTCGATCAATGGCGAGAAGATCCATCACTACATGGGCTGCTCCACGTTTGCCAACTACACCGTGCTGCCGGAAATCGCGGTGGCCAAGATCCGTGAGGATGCCCCGTTCGACAAGGTCTGCTACATCGGCTGCGGCGTCACCACCGGCGTGGGCGCGGTCATCAACACGGCCAAGGTCAAGCCCGGCGACAACGTGGTGGTGTTCGGCCTGGGCGGCATCGGTCTGAACGTTGTGCAGGGCGCCCGCCTGGCCGGTGCCGACAAGATCATCGGCGTCGATCTGAACCCGGGGCGGCGCGAGCTGGCCGAGAAGTTCGGCATGACCCACTTCGTGAATCCGAATGAGGTCGAGGGTGATCTCGTGCCCTATCTGGTCAGCCTGACCGACGGCGGCGCCGACTTCAGCTTCGAGTGCATCGGCAATGTGAACGTCATGCGCCAGGCGCTCGAGTGCTGCCACCGCGGCTGGGGCACCTCGGTCATCATCGGCGTGGCCGGTGCCGGTCAGGAGATCGCCACCCGGCCGTTCCAGCTGGTGACCGGCCGCACCTGGAAGGGCACGGCCTTCGGCGGCGCGCGCGGGCGCACCGATGTGCCGAAGATCGTCGACTGGTACATGGAAGGCAAGATCAATATCGACGATCTGATCACCCACAAGCTGCCGCTCGAGCGCATCAACGAAGCCTTCGATCTGATGCACGCGGGCGAGTCGATCCGTTCGGTGGTGGAGTTCTGAGCCCGAGCCGGCGGCGATCCATGCCGCCGCGAGTCACGCCGCCTTCTTCAACGACCGGGCCGAAGACGACGGCGCGACCGGTTTTGGCGACAACGGCGTGACATTGTTCGGATCGCTTCGCTGGCGCCGCAGGCCCGAGACCAGCGCGCGAAAGATGATCATCGTCACGATCACCAGTGCCAGGCCGGCCAGGTCTTCGCCAGCGGCGATCGCGCTATCCATCGACAGCCCCGCGCTTAGCAGCTTCCACAGCCCCATGAGGCTGCCGACCACGGCGACACTGAAGAAACCGGTGAAGAAGGCGAGCAGAATCATGGTGACGGATTCGTCGCGCAGCCAGGCGTCCGGCCGCGACCGAAGGCTGATGAAGTAGGTGGCGGCGATCAGCGCCAGCGACACGATGGCCGTGATGAGAGAGGTGGTGTGCAACATGGAACGATCCTTGATTGCTGGGCCCGTGGCGGGCAGGGAAGTCAGATGGAAACCATTGATTCGGCCTTGCTGAGCGCCGGCGGCGCGTTCGGTCGTTGCACGAACATCGGGAACAGACCGACCGGCGCACCGATCGTCAGCAAGAGGTTGCGCACGGGCCGGCCCGTTGGCGCAATGGCATGCCTGGTGCGGCAGAGTCCCGCCTGAGCCATCGCGGCCGCCTCGCGCAGGCGCAGCGCCGCGGCGCGCACGAAACAACGCGCCAGGCGAGCCGCCAGGCTGGCCGGGATCCCGAGCAAGAAAACGAAGAAATCGAACGCAGAACGCCTGAGCGCAATCTTCAAGATAGACCCTCAACCGCTCCTCGAAAGAGGGGGCGACGAACGTCCGTCGAAGGGTGCAAGACGCGGGCGCGTGGGGCGGGCGTGAATGGCCTGCGGCGGGCTTCACTGACGCGCGCAATGGCGCGAATCAATGAGGCGGTAAAGATTACTCTTTCGTCGTGCGGCTAGCAATCACCGCGCGTGCGGGCGGGCAATGGCGGCTTCGTGACAAATGTCACGCGGCGCCTTAACCCGGTTTCGGTCGCCCGATCGTTCAACAGACATCCCCCACTGTTGACCGAGGATTTCCGATGATCATCCATCGCACCCAGATCGCCGTTGCCGTGTCCGCGCTCCTGCTCGCCGCCTGCGTCGGCGCGCCTTCGGATTCGGTCCCCGTCAAGGGCGCCGAAGACAATGTCGTCCATGCGCCGGTCGATGGTCGCGCCGCGGCGGCGGCCGGCGTCTCGGCGTCCACGCAGGAACAGTCCATGCCACCGGCACCGGAGACGTCGGCGTCCATACGGCAGGATGCTTCCCCGGCAGCATCGGTGTCCCCGGCCCGCAACCCGGTGCCTGGCCAGGCGGCATCCAAGGGCCGTGATCTGGCCGCCAGCCTGGCGGTACCGCAGCGCCGCGACCGGGCCGGACTGGCCGACGCCGACAGCCTCGTTGCGCCGGCGAGCCGCCTGGCCGCGCAGGCGCACAAGGAAGCCGGGCGCATGGTGATGCCGATGCCTTCACCGGTGATCGCGCCGACGCCGGCCGATCGCGAACGCTATATGTCGTTTGCCGAGAATCCCGTGCATCTGGTGGCCGGCGAACCGGTCTCGACATTCAGTATCGATGTCGATACGGGCAGCTATGCCAATGTGCGTCGCTTCATCGCCGGTGGCCGGCTGCCGCCGGTCGATGCGGTGCGGGTCGAGGAGTTGATCAACTACTTCCCCTACGATGATGCGCAGCCCGATGGCGAGGTGCCGTTTGCCGTGCATACCGAACTGGCGCGCGCACCGTGGAATGCCGACCGGCTCTTGTTGCGCATCGGCATCAAGGGCAAGGATATCGCCGCGCAGACCCTGCCACCGGCGAACCTCGTCTTCCTGGTCGATGTCTCGGGCTCGATGAACTCGGCGGCCAAGCTGCCGTTGCTGAAATCGGCGTTGAAGCTGCTGGTGTCGCGCCTGCGCGCCCAGGACCGGATCTCGATCGTCACCTATGCCGGTGCCACGCAGGTGGTTCTCGATGCGCAGCCCGGTGATCGCAAGGCCGTGATCATCGATGCCATTGACGCCTTGCGTGCTGGCGGCGGCACCGCGGGAGCGAGCGGCATCGAGCTCGCCTACCGTACCGCGCGGCGTGCCTTTCTCGCACAGGGCATCAACCGGATCCTGCTCGCCACCGATGGCGATTTCAATGTCGGAGTCACCGACTTCGGCCAGCTCAAGGCGATGGTCGAGACCCAGCGGGCATCCGGCGTATCGCTTTCGACGCTCGGCTTTGGCACCGGCAACTACAACGAGCACCTGATGGAGCAACTGGCCGATGCCGGTGACGGCGCATACTCCTATGTGGATAACCTGATGGAGGCGCAGAAGGTCTTGGTCACCGAGATGAGCTCTACGCTGGCCACCATCGCGCAAGATGTGAAGATCCAGGTGGAGTTCAATCCGGCGACCGTGACCGAGTACCGCCTGATCGGCTACGAGAACCGCCTGCTTGCCCGTGAGGATTTCAACAATGATCGCGTCGATGCGGGCGACATCGGTGCCGGCCACACCGTGACGGCGCTCTACGAACTCACGCCTGTGGGCGCACGGCCAGGCATCGATCCGCTGCGCTACGGCGGCGTCTCGGCGGCGCAATCCGACGGTGGCGAAGGTGTCGCCGCCCACGGCGCCGAGCGCCGCAGCGCTTACGGGCAGGAAAGCGCCGACGAGCTCGCGTTCATCAAGCTGCGCTACAAGCGGCCCGGCAATCCGGTGAGCGAGCTGATCTCCCGGCCGGTGCTGCGGGCCGATGCCGCTGCGCTGGAGCAGCGCAGTGCCGACTTTCGCTTCGGCTCCGCAATCGCCGCTTTCGGGCAGATCCTGCGCGGAGGCCGCTACACCGGGTCCTGGCAGATCGCCGACGCGCGGGCGCTGGCGGCCACCGCTATCGGCAATGACCGCTTCGGCTACCGAAGCGAGGCACTGCGGCTGATGGATCTCGCGCAGGCGCTCAAGTCGGGGCAGGGGCCGCTGGCGGTGCAGGATCCGGCACCGCGCGCACCGGCTACGCGGCGTCCATGAGCGATGCATCGCCCGAGGTGGCGGGCGACGGCGCACGAGCCTCGGCCCATGCGCTGAGCGCTGCCAGCGACGAGGATCTGATGCTCCTCGTCGCGCGCGGTTTCGTGCGCGAACCGGCCAGCGAACTGTTTCGGCGTCACAACCGGGCGTTGTTCAATTTCGTGGCCTGGCTGTCCGGCGGTGATCTGCGCGAGGCCGAAGATGTCGCGCAGACCGCGTGGATACGGGTGATGACCCGCTGCGCTGATTACCAGCCCAGCGCCGCGTTTCGCACCTTCCTGTTTCAGATTGCCCGCAATGCCTGGCTCGATGCTCGTGGCAGTGCATGGTCGACGCGACGGGTGGATGAACCCACGGCCGAGTCCGGCGGGCGGGACGAGGCCGGCGCGGGGCACTCTGACATGCCGGAGATCTCGCCCGAAACAGAACTCGCATTGCGCCAGGATCTGGAGCGCGTGCGAATCGCGATGCTTGAATTGCCTCATGCCCAGCGTGAGGTCGTGGTGCTGCGCTTCTACGCCGAGATGGCACTCGAAGAAATCGCCCATGTGGTGGGCGTCGGCTTCGAAACCGTCAAGAGCCGCTTGCGCTACGCCTATCGGGCCCTGCGCATCACGCTGGCCACCGACCGATGAATCAGACACCGAGTCATCCGGCGCCGCGACGAGACCACGCCGAGGCGTTCATTGCGGGAGAGGACGCCCTGGCGCGACTCCTGCGTTCGCTGCCGGCCTACGAGCCGCCGCAGGCGATGGCGGCGCGCTTTGCCGCGCAACTCGAATCGCTGGCACAGATGCAGCTTGACCGACGCGCAGATGACCTATTCGCGCCCGCGGCCGCTGCCACCGATCCGTCGGCGCGCAGTCCGGCAGGAGTGTTCGAGCCACCGGCAAGTCTCGCGGATGCGGTGCTCGCCGAGGCCATGCGCATCGAAACCGCGCAGGCGCCGCGCCGTGAGGTGGTGCTCTCCGCGATGCGCGATTGCGCGAACGCCCCGGCCGATGATCGGCTGGCCGATCAACTGAGCGATCCCGCACGGCGTTGGCTGCACGCACAGGCGCGGCCGGCGATGCCCGCGCGGGCGGACACACCAACGCTGCCCCATGCGCGATCGGCTCGCAGGGCGGCGCAGCGATCTTGGTGGCCGGCGGTATTTGGTGGCGCATTCGCGGCCGCATTCGCGATCGGAATCGCGGTCAATCTCTGGCGCGCACCGGGGCAGGCTCCCGAACACGACCTGCTCGTGCGGGCGCCGATGCAGGCGCCGGCGCGCGAGCCCATGCCGGCGTCGAATGAGGCGGCGAAGATGCAGGATTCCGCGTCCGCCCCCGCCCTCGAGGCCGCCCCTGCCCCCATGCCCGCGCCCGCCCCTGAGGCCGCCCCTGAGGCCGCCCCTGAGGCCGCCCCCGCGCCCGAGGCCGACTCGTTTGCCGACCGCGCATCGGCGCCGGCGGCGCAGCGCTCAGCGCCGCTCACGACGGCGGCGGCCGTTGGCGGGTCTGCATCGCCACCGTCGGCCGAGCAGGAAACCGCGGCATCCGATCCAGGTGTGGCGGTTGCCAAGGCGCGTGTGCCGGCAGAAGCGCCGCGGGTCAGCCTGCAACGGGCTCCTGCATTGGCGATGAATCAGGCGGCCTCGGCAAGACCGCAGGCCCAAGCGTTCGACACCCGATCCGCCGGGCGCATCAGCGAGCTCGCCGACGCACGAGCCAGGCAGGCAGCGGCACCGGCGATGGCCGCGCAGGCGGCCGGTTCCGCCGCGGCCCCTGGTGCGTCCGATGCCGCGAGTGCTGTCGGAGGCAACGGTTCACCGGCGGCTCCACGCGCTGCAGGCGCGGTGGGTGCGAGCGTGACGCGGGCCGACCGTGGTGAAATCTTCGCGTCTCTCGACGACGATCCGGCCGGGATCGCCGACCGCCTGGTCTCGAGGACGCGTCGACACTGGACACTCGAGGTGGGAGCAGATGATGTTATTGCGGCGCGAGAATGGCATCGCCGGCTGCGCGCGGTGCTCGATGCGCGCGGCGCCGACATGCAGATCGATCTGATGATCGTGCCCGACGCTCGTGGCCCGATCCGGCTGTCGCCGCTCGCGCCCGCTCAGGTGGCGCCCTCTCCGGGAACCGCTCCGACACCCGGCGGCTGATCAGTCTGCTTGCACCGGCTTACGCGGGCGTGCACGGGCAGGCGCCGCGCCGTGCTCAGCGCCTGAGCCGGCGCCAAAGCGGTGGCAGGAGCAGCATCGCCGCCGCCAGCACCCAGAGGCCGATCGAGATCGGGCTCGCCCACAGGATGCCGAACTCGCCATTGGAGATCGACAAGGCCCGGCGCATGTTCTGCTCGAGCATCTCACCGAGCACGAAACCCAGGATCAGTGCCGACATCGGAAACTCGAGCTTGCGCAGCAGATAGCCAAACGCGCCAAGGCCGACCGCAAGAACGAGGTCGAAGGTGGTCGCGTGCACCGCATAGACACCGACCGCACTGACGGCGGCGATGCCCGGCACGAGCAGCCAGATCGGCGTGGACAGCATGCGCGCGAACACGCCCACCAGCGGAATGTTCAACACCAGCAGCACCACGTTGGCGATGAACAGCGATGCCACCAGGCCCCAGACGATCTCCGGCTGTTGCTCGAACAGCATCGGGCCCGGCGTAATGTTGTACAACGAGAGCGCGCCGATCATGACCGCGGTGGTGCCCGAGCCCGGCACGCCGAGCGTGAGCATCGGAATGAATGATCCGCAGGCCGAGGCATTGTTGGCCGCCTCCGGCGCGGCGACACCGCGGATCTCGCCCTCCCCGAAGGCGAGCTGCGGATGCAGGCGCCGGGTGCTCATGTAGGCGATCGCGCTCGCGATCGTGGCGCCGGCGCCGGGCAGCACGCCGACCACGAAACCGATCACCGCCGATCGCAGGGTGGTGCCCAGTGTGGCGAGCAGTTCGCGTGCGTTGAACAACATCCGTCCGGTCTGTCTGACCAGGGTCTGGCCCTGCTGCGTCTGCTCGAGCATCAGCAGGATCTCGCTGACCGAGAAAAAACCGATGACGACCACGATGAACTGAATGCCGTCGGCCAGGTGCACATCGTCGAACGTGAAGCGATAGACGCCGGAGTTCGCATCCACGCCCACCGTGGCCAGTGACAAGCCGATCATGCAGGCGAGCAGCGTCTTGAGCGGCCGGTCGCCGACCATGCCGCCCAGGCAGGCGATGGCAAAGACCATCAGCGCGAAATACTCGGCCGGGCCGAATGAAAGCGCCCACTGCGCGAGCAGGGGCGCGAAGAACACGATGCCGATCGTGGCCACCAACGAGCCTACGAACGAACTCCACGCGGAGATCGACAAAGCCACCCCGGCCAGACCCTGGCGGGCCATCGGATTGCCGTCGAGCGCGGTCATGATGGCGCCCGCATCGCCGGGCACATTGAGCAGGATGGAGGAGATGCGCCCGCCGTATTCGCAGCCCATGTACACGGCGGCGAGCAGGATCAGCGCGGTCTCGGGCGGGAATTTCAAGGCGAACGCCAGCGGCAGCAGGATCGCCACGCCGTTGATGGGCCCAAGCCCCGGCAACATGCCGACCGCCGTGCCGATGAACGCACCCACGAAGGCCACCAGCAGGTTGGTGGGCGCGGCGGCCACACCAAATCCCTGCAACAGGTGAGTCAGCGTATCGATTGCTCAGGCCCCGGGTCAGCGAAACACCCGCCCGAGTGGCAACACCACATCGAGCAGGCGATCAAAGAAAAAGTAGAGCCCGCCGCCCATCGCCACACCGGCGAGCAGGCAGGCGGGCCACCTGCCGCCGAACAGGCGCCCGACCACCACGGTCATCAGCGCGGTGGCCAGCGGAAAGCCCAGCCACTGGAACACCCAGGCGTAGCCGAGCAGGGCGATGATCAGCAGGCCGATCCGGATCATCACCGGTGCCGCCGGCCAGGCGGCGGCGGCATGCGGGCGCACCAGCATGATCAGACTGGCGATCGCCATCAGGCCGGCCAGAGTCAGCGGCCAGGCCTTGGGGCCGACCGGCTCATAGGCAAACTCCACCTCGAAGCCGGTGGCCATCCAGGCCATGGCCAGCGAGAACAGCAGCCAGATCAGCCCGAAGACGCGTTCGGCGCGCATTGCCCGGACTCTGCCGGCCGAGGCCTATTTGACCAGGCCAAATTCCTTGGCCAGGGTCTGGAACGAGGACACCCGCTCCTTCACGAATGCATCGAGCGCGGCGCCGGTCTTGTTGAACGGGAACAGACCGCGTTCGGCACGCAGCTTGGCAAACTCGGGCGTTGCCATCATGGTGTTGAACGTCTTCACCCACCAGTCGAAATCGGCGTCGGAGACTTTCGGGCCCATGTAAAAGCCGCGAATGATCGGCCAGGAGATATCGAAACCCTGCTCCTTGGCGGTTGGCAGATTGGCGGCCGGGCCGTCGAGGCGTTCGTCCGCAAGCACCGCGAGCACGCGGATCTTGCCGGCCTCCAGATGCGGAACGATCTCGGCCACATCGCCGGTGTAGGCCTGGATATGCCCGCCGAGCAGCGCGGTCAGGGTTTCGCCACCGCCCTCGAAGGCCACGTAGCGCATGCGCTTGTAATCGACATCGGCCTGGCGCGCGATCAGGGCGGCCTTCATCCAGTCCTGGCTGCCGATCGTGCCGCCGGCGCCGAACACCACCGCCGTCGGATCCTTCTTGAGCGCGGCCATCAGTTCGCCCAGGGTCTTGTACGGTGAATCCGACCGCACGGCGATCATGCCGAAATCGGCGCCCACCGCGGCCAGCCAGCGCACATCGTTCACGCCGTACTTGCCGAACTTCTTCTGCGCCAGGTTCAACAGGGAGCCACCGGAGAACGCGATGATCGTGCCTGCTTCATCGGGGCGCTGCGCGACGATCGCGTTATAGGCCACCGCGCCGATGCCGCCGGGCATGTACGAGACGCGGATCGGATCGGACAGGTAGTTGCCTTGCTGCAGCCCGGATTGAGCCAGCTTGCAGGTGAGATCGAAGCCGCCGCCGGGCTTGGCCGGGGCGATGCACTCGGGCTTCTCGGGTGAGGCAGCGAAAGCGGCTTGTGACAGGCAAAGGGTGGCCAGCGCGATACCGGCCAGGCGTTTGAACGTGGTTTTCATGGAAGTGTTGCCTCCTGGGCGTTATAGGTATGCCGGCAGGACACGGGAACTCCGAACTGTGCTGCCAGGCATCGGGTCAGGCTCTCCGGCGGCAAGACACCGCACAATGCGATTCAGCCGCGCCTGAACTCCGGATAGACCGCCGCGAATATTACCCCGCTGCCGGTTGCAGCATCCGTGTGAGTCCATCGGCGAGGCGGCATTCAGACCAGCTGGTAGCGATCGTCGGGCCGATGCTGCACGGCACCATCGGCGAGCAGTTCGGCCAGATGGGCGCTGATCGTATAGCGTTCGGCATCTTCGATGTACACGTCTTCGTAGTCGGGCGGATAGATCAGCCGGATGTTCACCAGCTCATTCAGCGAGCGCGGACCATCGGCGAGCATCGCGATCAGGCGCTCGCGTCGTTCATCGATCTTGGCGCCAAAAGCGGCGAGCGCTTCCAACATCTTCGGGCGTTCGGTATAGACGCCGCGATGATGCGAGGTGACCCACACGCGCGCGGGCAGATCCGGCAGGCGGGCGATCGAGCGGCGGAAATCGCCCAGGTTCGACGAGGCGTCACCGTAATAGGGGCCGAACCCGGTGAGGTCGATGTCGCCGACGAATGCCACACCATCGGGCTCGATGATCAGCACGCAATGGCCGGCCGTGTGCCCGGGCATGTGAACCGCATGGATGCGCACGCCGCCGCCCAGATCCCATTGCGCGCCGTCGGTGTATTCGATCGCATCGGGTCGCGGTTGATAGAAGAACTGCTGCTCGATCTTGGCGCGCATGGCGGGCAGGCGCCCGGGCGCCAGTCCATAGGCACGGCCCAGGCCCTGCCAGCTTCGTGCCGCCTCGAGATCGCCGCTGTGCACATGCACCGGAACGCCGGGCACCCGGTGCCAGCCGGTGATGTGATCCTCGTGGATGTGCCCCTGGACGATGGTGTCGACGCTGTCGAACGCATCACCGATGCGGTTCGCCACCAAGGGGCTGTCGAAGGCGATGCTGACATCGGCACCGCGCACGATCACCTGGTTGCCGTCCGGGTACTTGCCGGTCTTGTCGCCGAAGAATACGGTCGTGTGGCCGATGGTGAGGCTTGGCGTCGCGGTGGACGAGGACATCGGGCTCGGGCTCCTTGATGTGTCTGGGTGGATCGAGCGGGTTGACCGCACGGCCCTCTGGTCCTCATTCTGCCCGACAGCCCGACAGCCCGACAGTCGGACCGCAGGTCGCCATGGAAGCGATGCGGGCGCTGGCATACTGCGGTGAACCGTTCATCGCAAACCGGAGCAACCCATGACCGAACGAAAACTGACGCCGGTGGCGTCGAGCCTGACCCTGGCCCAGGCCAACGCGATCACCAATGCGACGATCGCGGCCGCGCGCGAGCAATCGCTGCTGCCCCTGGCCGTGGTGGTGCTGGATGCCGGCGGGCAGATGGTCTGCTATCAGCGTGAAGACGGTTGCGGCACGGCGCGCTTCGAGATCGCGCTCGGCAAGGCCTCGGCAACACTGGGCATGGGTGTGTCCGGGCGCACACTGCGTGATCGTCTGGGCCAGCGCATCGGCTTTCAGGCGGCGATCGCGGCGGCCACCGACGGCCGCTTCATCGCGGTGCCCGGCGGTGTGCTGATTCTCGATGCCGCCGGCACGGCGATCGGCGCGGTCGGTGTATCGGGCGACGCCTCCGACTGCGACGAGTACGCAGCGATCAGCGGCGTGCGTGCCGCCGGGCTGATGCCCGATCCGGCCGAGCCGTCACCGGAGTGGCAGTCGGCGCCGCTCTGAGCCCGACCGGGTCGCTGGATGCTGCCGGCCACAGCCTGCAGCATCCAGCGACGGATAGTCCAGATAGCCTTCCTCGCCACCGCCGTAGAACGTGGCGCGGTTGTACGGATTGAGCGGGGCATCGCGGCGCAGCCGTTCGGGCAGATCGGGGTTGGAGATGAACAAGCGCCCGAACGCCACCGCATCGGTGTCGCCGCTGGCGATCATTTCGTTGGCGCCATCGCGCTTGAAGTTGCCGGCAGCGATCAGCGCGCGCCGCCATAGCGGGCGAAACAGCACGGCTGCCGATGGCACGCCCTGGTTGTCGACCTCGCGCTGGCCGGCACCGCTTGCCCGGGGCTCGATCAGATGCAGATAGGCGAGATCCAGCTTGTCCAGCTCGCCCACCAGGTGGGTGTACAAGGGCATCGGATCGGCCTCGCCGCTGTCATTGGCGATCCCGTAGGGCGAGCCGGATCCCCGTGCGCTGCGGCCCGCAGACATCGAGCACGGCGCGGGTCACTTCCAGCATCAGCCGGCAGCGGTTCTCGATCGATCCGCCATAGGCATCGGTGCGCTGATTGCTGCGGCTTTGCAGGAACTGCTCGAGCAAGTAGCCGTTGGCGCCATGGATCTCCACGCCGTCGAAGCCGGCCGCCAGGGCATTTCTCGCGGCCTGTGCATAGCAGGCGATGAGCGCGGGAATCTCGGCGATGTCCAGTGCGCGCGGCGTCACGAAGGGCTCGGGGGTGAAGCTGGCGGTCAGGCCCTTGCCCTGTGCCGGGATCGCGGAGGGCGCGATGGGCAGGCCGCCATCTGGCTGCAGCGAGGGATGCGAGATGCGCCCGACATGCCAGAGCTGGAGAAAGACGATGCCGCCCTTGGCGTGAATCGCCTCGGTCACGCCCTTCCAACCGGCGACCTGTTGCTCGGAGTGGATGCCCGGCGTGCGCGGGCCGGCGCGGCCCGTGGGCGCGACCTGTGAGGCCTCCGCGATGATCAGGCCGCCGGCGCTCGCGCGCTGCGCGTAATAGCGCGCCATCATCTCATTGGCATATTCGCCGGGCTCGGTGGCGCGCATCCGGGTGAGCGGCGCCATCACGACGCGATGGGCAAGGGAGTACCTGCCCAGCGACAGCGGGGCGAAAAGATCAGGCTTGGTCATGGGGCGATCGGTTGGTGGGCAGCGCCGGCATTATGACCAACTTCGCGCGCCCGTCTACTGCCGGGCCATCTCCGCGCGACCGAGCAGATCGCCATCGAGCGGTTCTTGCTCACCGGCGTCGAACACCACCTTGCGCAAGCCACCCTGGAAGACGAAGGGAGCCGGGTAGTCATCGACCGGACTGCCCCGGTCGCGACCGATGTCCAGGCCGGACCAGGGGAGATCAAGGTGGCAAAGCCCAGCGTGGTCTCGACCTCGCCGCAGGCCTGGCCGTCGATCGTGAGCGTGAAGCGCGCCCGGCCGACCGGGCGTGCCAGACCCGGGCGTGGCGGCTCGCCGGGTGGCGCACGGCGCACCTGCACCGCCAGCAGATGATCACCGGGGCCGATCGGATGGCTCGAACTCACGCGCACCCGTTCGCCGCCGATGTTCAGCACATGATGCAGATGGCCGTCACGCACATAGAGCGCATAACCGCTGGTGGCATCGCCATGCGCAATCAGCACGCCGGACTCCCGGCCCGTGGCCATGGTGACATCGGCTTCGAGGCGATAGCTGCGATGCCTGACATCCGGTGCGACATCGGTCGGCACATGGCCGACGCCGGCATGGAAGACGACGCGCGTGCGGGCACCGTGGAAGCGGGCGGCATTCTCGGCAAACCTCGGGCCGAAGCGATCGTCCAGTGGCAGCACCTGGTTGGCCTCGGCCTCGCGCCACCATTGATCGATCATCGCGCGCAGACGCTGTGGTTCCCGCTCGGCCAGATCGTGGCACTCGGAGAAGTCTTCGTCCAGGTGATAGAGCTCCCATCGGTCGCCGTCGAACGCGGTGCCCGGCGGGTGATAGGCAACCGCCTTCCAGCCCTCGTGCCACAAACCCCGGTGCCCGAACATCTCGAAATACTGCGCACGCTCGCGCTGCCATGGCTGCCCGAGCAACATCGGTGCGAAGCTCTCACCGGTCAGTGCGTCGCAAGGCCGGCCATCGATCTGTGCGGGAGCATCGATGCCAATCAGCTCGAGCACCGTCGGTACCAGATCGCTGACATGACAGAAAGGCGAACGGATCGCGCCAGCGTCGGGGATGCGTGCCGGCCAGGACAGCACCAGCGGATCGCGAATACCGCCACCGTGCGTGTTCTGCTTGTAGCGCTTGAGCGGCGTATTGGCCGCCATGGCCCAGCCGAGCGGAAAGTTGGTGTGCGTGTCCGGCCCGCCGATGTCATCGATGCGGGCCAGTTTCTCGGCCATGGGTTCGGGCCGCTGGTTGAAAGGGCCGAGCGCATTGACAAAGCCATGCAGGCCACCTTCCTGGCTGGCGCCGTTATCCGAGAGCACGATGACCAGCGTGTTCTCGCGCTGGCCGGAGGCCTCGAGAAACGCCATCAGGCGGGCAAGCTGCTGATCCGCATGTTCGAGCATGGCTGCATAGGCGGCCTGCAGCCGCGTGTAGACACGGCGCGCATCGGTGTCGATCTCGTTCCAGGGGCGCACGCCGTCGTTGCGTGGCGCCAGGCCGGCATCGGCGGGGACAATGCCCAGCGACTTCATGCGTGCGAGGCGGCTCTCCCGCTCGTGATCCCAGCCCTTGTCGAACACGGGGTCATAGGCGCGAATCATCTCGGCCGGCGCCTGGTGCGGTGCATGGCAGGCGCCCAACGCCAGCCAGGTCAGCCACGGCAACTCGGGCCGGTCCGCATGATGGTCGGCCAGCAGGCGAATGGCTTCATCGACCAGATCCGCGCTCAGGTGATAACCGTCGGCGAAGGTGCCGGGCGGGTCGACATGGGTGTTATCCCGCACCAGCTCGGGCGCGTACTGATCGGTTTCGGCATCCAGAAAGCCATAAAAGCGATCGAAGCCGCGCCCCAGCGGCCAACCATCGAACGGGCCTGTCGGCCCGCTTTCGGTCAATGGCGTCACATGCCACTTGCCGAGCATGTAGTTGCGATAGCCGTGCGGGCGCAGCATCTCGGCCAGGGTGGCGCTGTTGCGGGAGATCTTGCCGCGGTATCCCGGGTAGCCGCTGTCGAAGTTGGCCAGGCACCCCACGCCGACCGCATGATGATTGCGCCCCGTGAGCATCGCCGCGCGCGTGGTCGAGCACATCGCCGTGGTGTGAAATCCGCTCAGGCGCAGGCCTTCGGCCGCGATGCTGTCGATCGTGGGTGTGCGGATCGGTGAGCCATAACAGCCGAAATCCGAGAAGCCGACATCATCGAACAATACGATGAGCACATTGGGAGCGCCGGCGGGCGCGCTGACCGGGGTGGGCCATGCGGGCGTGGACTCGGCAATCGTGCGACCGATCACCGGCTGCGCCAGGCCAGCCCCCGTTGCAGCCGTGGCCGGGTTGCTCCCAGAGTGCTCTACTGACATGGTTTTCCTTGATTGACTCTGCGCACGCACTGGACTTCCGCGGTCCAGTATTTTGGCAGGCTGTCCCATGGATTCACCCAGGGGTTCGCGCCGCCATCGTTGGTGACATAGACCAGCCCGGCATTACGCTGAACCGCACGGGCGATGCTGCGATGCATGTCCGCGGCGCTGTGAGCCTGGACGACCAGATGCGCGAATGGCCTGGATGGCACCCCGGCCACCCAGTCGGGCTGCGAGTAATGATTCTCGTGGCTGTGCTGATCGCCCTCGAAAATGACCAGTTCGTCGGCGGTCGGCAGGGTCAGGTAGGTTTGCACCGTGGACGTGCCCGGGCTGCCGATCACCCGCGCGCCGGGCAACATCGCTTTCGCATAGTTGTAGACGGCCTGATAGTAGAGATACAGGGCGCTATCGTTCTGGTTGGCCATTTCGTCGATGAAGAATCCGTCCACCGGATACCACTGCAGGTAGCGGTCGATGTCGCCAACGACTTCTTCCATCCGGCGCTGCCCCCAGCTGGTGTGTACATAGCCGATGACCTTGCCGCCGGCTGCACGCACCTGATCGACTACGCGCTGGTAGTTGGCGTCGGGGCCCACACCCGGGCCGCTGCCGGGGTTCAGAATCGCCACCAGCGGAACCAGCCGTGCGGCCTCGGCAAGGCGCGGCCACTCCGTGCTGTCGGGTAGCGGGTAGAAATATGCCGGTACGAGAATCTCGATCGGGCGGGATAGTGACTGCGGCGACGACGGCGATTTCGCCATTACCGCAGGCGCAGTGGTGGCCAGCGCACAAAGCAACACGAAGGCGTGAATCAGCGGGCGAATCATGTGGGGCTCCCCTTTGGCCGGATTGTCGGCACGTTGTTGATCGCCCGCGATTCCAGCCGAATTCCCTGGGGCCTGCAAGCCGCGTCGTTCCATGAATCCGGCTCGCGAGATCGGCGATTGCAGGCAAGTGTGTCGCCTCGTGAATCGATCCCACGAAGGCCTTTTCAGGCGTTCCCAACGGCGCCGAGGTCGGGGCCGGCCGAATCAACGGCCGCTCAGGCGGGCTCCATCCCGTGCGCACGCTTGATGTCGGCCACCTGCGGCGCGCCCATGAAGGCCAGCAATGCCCGCGCGCGATCGGCCTGATTGCTGTTCGTCGAGACCGCGCCGCTGAACACCGTGATGGTTTGCACCTCGGGCGGCAGCGGCCCGAGAACATCGATACCCTCGAGGTGGATCAATTCACTGAACTGCTGAAATCCGAGCGCCACCTCGCCTTTGGCGACCAGTGAGCCAACCGGCACGCCGGGCTTGGCCTGAACGGTGCGCGCGGCAACCTGCTCGGCCAGGCCCCAGCGTTCGAACAAGCCCTGCAGATGAACACCGCTGGGGCCGGTGGAGTAGCCGATCGTGGGAGCCGCCGCGACCGCGTCGCGCAAGGCGGCTTCGGTCGAGACATCGGGGTGGGGCGTGCCGGCACGCACCGCGATCGCGACACCGGAACGAGCGATCGCAGAGCGGGTGTCGGCGATCAGCCAGTTCTCGGCGATCAGCTTGTCGATTGCATTGGCGGCCAGGATCACGACATCGAAGACCTCGCCCTCGCGCACCCGCCGTGCGGCATCGACCCCGCCCACGGATTCGATCATCACGGTTCGGCCGGTAGCAGCCAAGAAGCGATCTGCCAGCTCGGACAGGATCTGACGGGTCGCCATGGACGAGAGCACAGTGATGGAATCAGGCATTTGCGGGGGTCTCCTGCTTGGCGATGGCGGATCGGCGCCGTCATCTCACCGGATCGGTGCCGGCTGTGGCGCGGCACTGGCCCGCGCGGACAATCAGAAGGATATCCGGGAAGGCTGTGCGCCAACAGATGGCGGGCGCCGGGTATAGCGAACCTGTTCTGCAAGCGCGCATGCGCGGTGGTCAATGGCCGTGGCTCAGGCGTCGCCCGGCCGGCCGAAGCCGGCCTGGATGCGACCAAGCACGCCGAAGTCACCGTGGATCTCGTCACCGGCTTCGATCGTCATTGGCACCATGCAGGTGCCGGTGGAAACCACCTGCCCCGCCTCGAGGGCGATGCCCTGGTGCGATAACTCGTTCGTCAGCCAGGTAAGCGCCAGTCGCGGATCACCCAGCACATTGACACCGCTGCCGGTGCGCTCGAGGACAGGCTGGCCGGCGCGCAGGATGGTGCCGTGCACCGGGTGGGCGCGCAGATCCAGTGTGCGCCAGTCTGCCGGGCCCGGCTCGCCGAACACGAAGTGTCCGGCGCAGGCGAGGTCGGCGATCAGCTGCGCCTCGCCTGCGTGCACGAAATCATCGAATCTCGAGGATGGCACCTCGATTGCCGGGCAGATCCCGGCCACAGCGTCGAGTACTTCCTGCACGGCGTACTCCTCGGGCCTGGGCGGCAGCGTCACGCCCATCACGAAGGCGAACTCGAGCTCGGCAACCCCCATGCGATTGCCCAGCGTGGGCAGTGTTGCGCCTGGGGCGTGCACGAACGGGGCCATGATCCGCCCCGCCAGCGGCGCTGACACCCCGATGTGCTCCCGGCCGGCCTCGCTGGTGGCGGCGATCTTCCAACCCCTGACCGCGACCTGGCCACCGGTCTGCACCAGACAGGCCTGAATCGCATAGCCCTCGGCCCGGCTGGCGGGACGAAGATCATCGGGCAGACCGCCCATGGGTTCACCGCTGACAAGGTGTTGCCAGATCAGTTCGGCGGCGCGCTGAGGATGTTGCATGGCAGTTCGGGTGACGACTCGGGGCCGCAAGTATGCACGGCCCCCGACGATGGCAGCGGTTACGATCGCATCTGCGCGAGCTTCCATCGCCCGCCTAGCACGTGTGGCTGCCCGATGGGCCGTCCAGCGCAATCCCGCCATGCCGAGACCCCCTATGTACTTCGACCCCGAATCGATGAGCAGCGCCAACACCTACAAACTGATCGCGTCGACGGTCGTGCCTCGCCCGATCGCCTGGCTGGTCACGCGCAGTCCGGCGGGCACCCTGAATGCTGCGCCGTTCTCGTTTTTCAATGCCTTTTCCGGGGCGCCTCCTGTCATCGCTCTGGGTATCGCGCCGCATCCCACGCGCGAAAAGGATTCGTTTTCGAACATCGAGACGCAGGGCGAGTTCGTGGTGAACATGGTTCCCTATGCGTTGGCCGGGGCGATGAACACCACGGCCGTCGACTTCCCGCAAGGCCACGACGAGCTGGAGGTCGCGGGGCTGGCCACCCTGCCGAGCGAGAAGATCGCGGTGCCGCGGATCGCGGCGAGTCCGGTTGCCTATGAGTGTCGTCTGCAGCAGATCGTCGACATCAATGCGCCGAACCGCCTGGTGCTCGGCCGTGTCGTGGCGATCCACATCGATGATGCGGCGGTACTCGATCCCGAGCGCTGCCATATAGACACCGCCAGGCTGGATCTGATCGGCCGAACGCGTAGCCCCGGCGGCTATGTGCGCCTCTCCGACGCGTTCGAGATGCCCTTGCGCAACCACGCCCAGTGGCAGGCCGAACAGCAGGCCTGAGCGGCGATAGTCGCGCTGGCCTTGGCGGTGTCTGGACCACATATTGACGAACGATCGCGGGTGATCGATGTCTGAGCAGCGCTCGAGCACACAGTGCCCGTGTGACAGCGGGGGTGCCTACGCCGAGTGCTGCGGCCGCTTTCACGCCGGGCCCCTGCGGCTGCAGGCGCCCGACGCCGAAGCCTTGATGCGGTCACGCTACTCGGCCTATGTGCACGGCCTGCACGAGTATCTGGTGGCTACCTGGCATCCATCGACCCGGCCGGCCGCGCTGGCGGCAGATCCGCCCGGGCTGAAGTGGCTGGGTCTGCGGGTTCGTCGGCACGAGCGGATCGATGCCTCGCACTCGCTGGTCGAGTTCGTGGCGCGCAGCCGGCTCGGCGGGCGCGGCCAGCGCCTGCACGAGACGAGCCGGTTCGTGCACGAGAACGGTCAGTGGTATTACCTTGATGCGTTGGAGTTAGAACAACGCTGATCCCGGAGCCGATGATGATCACATCGATCATGTCAGTCCTCCCCGGGGGCATCCAAGCGCTGCATGCTCTCCAGCATCGTGAGCAGGTAATGCAGCATGTGGGTGATGTCCTGGCCGGAGAAGTCGGCCAGCACCGCTTCATAGTAAGCGCGAATCTTCGGTTGTGCCTGCTGTTGCCAGACGCGTCTTCCGGCGGCGGTCAATGAAACGAGACGACTGCGTTTGTCGCGCCCATTGGCCCTCACCTGTACATGACCGTCGCGTGCCAGTCGTTGCACCACCCCGGCCAGATTCTGGCGGCTGACCATCAGGTAGCGGGCCAGCTCTCCCATGGCCATGCCGTCGCGCGCACGTTCGCGCGAAAGCGCGCCAAGGATCGCCCACTGCTGGGTGGTGAGCCCCTCGGCCTCGACCGCGCGTGTACCCGTTTTATGCAACATGTTTGCGCACTGATACAGACGGAAGAACAAGCGATTGGCCATCTCGTGGCGAAACCCGTCGCTCGATACGTGCTTGGTCACCATAAATTCAGGCTCATCATCCGAAGCGCTTGTCATCTTCATGGCTTGCCGGCGGCTGAACATCTGGTTATGATACGCCAATATATTGGCACATAGCAGACCTTTCCAGGCTGCTCGCACGCGGAGAGAATTCATGGCTCGATTCGAAGGGCGTTCGGTCATCGTGACAGGTGGTGGTGGCGGCATCGGGGGCGCGACCTGCCGGCGCTTTGCGCAAGAGGGCGCGCAGGTGGCTGTGCTGGATCGTGATCTGTCGGCCGCGACGCGGGTGGCCGACGACATCTGTGCGAGCGGCGGGCGGGCGCTGGCCCTGTCTTGCGACATCACTGACCGGGCCGCTGTTGACGAAGCAGTCGGCCGGGTGCAGGAAGCATTCGGGCAGGTGGATGTGCTGGTCAACAATGCCGGCTGGGATGTTTTCAAGCCGTTCACCAAGACCGACCCCGCCGAGTGGCAGCGGCTGATCGCGATCAACCTGGTTGGCGCATTGCACATGCACCATGCGGTTCTGCCCGGCATGGTCGCGCGCCGCGCGGGCCGCATCGTGAACATCGCCTCCGATGCCGCCCGCGTCGGCTCCTCGGGCGAAGCGGTCTATGCCGCCTGTAAGGGCGGCATCGTGGCCTTCTCGAAGACCATTGCGCGTGAGCACGCGCGCCACGGTATCAATGTGAACGTGGTCTGCCCGGGCCCGACGGACACCGCCTTGTTCGCCGACTACAAAGAAGGCGCAGGCAATCCGGAGAAGCTGGTCGAGGCCTTCACCCGCGCGATTCCGCTCGGGCGCATCGGCCAGCCCGACGATCTTCCGGGCGCGATTCTCTTTTTCGCCAGCGACGATGCCGCCTATGTCACGGGCCAGGTGATCAGCGTCTCCGGTGGTCTCACCATGAACGGCTGATTCGCGCCAGCGCGCGGCTCAGTCAAGCCAAGGGCCGTCACGGCGGTCATTCAAAGGAAGCCCTCATGCAGTTCGAAGACCTGATCTATGAAGTCCGCAACGGTGTTGCCTGGATCATCATCAACCGCCCCGACAAGATGAATGCGTTTCGTGGCACCACCTGCGATGAACTCATACGCGCGTTCAACAAGGCGGGCTACGACCGCGAGATCGGCGCCATCGTGTTCGCTGGCGCGGGCGATCGCGCCTTCTGCACGGGCGGCGATCAATCCGCACACGACGGTAACTACGACGGCCGTGGCACGATCGGCCTGCCCATGGAAGAGCTGCATGATGCGATTCGCAATGTGCCCAAGCCGGTCATCGCGCGCGTGCAGGGCTATGCGATCGGTGGCGGCAATGTGCTGGCCACCATCTGCGACATGACGATCTGTTCGGACAAGGCCGTCTTCGGCCAGGTCGGCCCGCGCATGGGTTCGGTCGATCCGGGCTATGGCACGGCGTTTCTGGCCCGTGTGGTGGGCGAGAAGAAGGCGCGCGAGATCTGGTACATGTGCCGGCGCTATTCGGGCGAGGAAGCCGTGGCCATGGGCCTTGCCAACAAATGCGTGCCTGCCGACCAGCTCGATGCCGAAGTGCAGGCCTGGGCCGAGGAGCTCTGTCAGCGCAGTCCCACCGCGCTCGCGATCGCCAAGCGCAGCTTCAACATGGATACCGCCCACCAGGCCGGCATCGCCGGCATGGGCATGATGGCGCTCAAGCTCTACTACGACACCGATGAATCGCGCGAAGGTGTCAATGCGCTGAAGGAGAAGCGCCAGCCGGAGTTTCGCAAGCACGCGAAGTAATCATGCCGCCAGCCGGTGAAGTCCCCGGCACGCGGGTCGATCCGATCATCCCAGCCGATTGCTCTCATGACCTCCAGCCCCTATCTCGATGACAGCATGCTCGCACTGGCCGAGCACGTGCGCCGTTTCGCGCGCGAGCGGGTTGCGCCCGGCTTTCTCGAGCGTGACCGCACACGCGTGCTCGATCGCGCACTGATGCGCGAGATGGGCGCGCTCGGGTTGATTGCGCCCGAGTTGCCCGAGCGGGTGGGCGGGCAGGGCCTGGGTTGCGTGGCCGCGGGCGTCATTCACGAGATCATCGCCGCGGCGGATCTGAGCCTGTCCTACATCAATCTCCTGGGTTCGCTCAACGGCCAGATTCTGGCCGATCACGGCGATCCGAAGGTGGTTGGTGACTGGCTCGTGCGGCTGATCGCCGGTGAGGCCCTGGTGGCGCTCGCACTGACCGAGCCTCGTGGCGGCTCCGATGCGGCCAATATCGGTTTGCGCATAGAACGCCGGGCCGATCACTATCGGGTCAATGGCGAAAAGACATCGATCTCCGCGGCCGACCAGGCCGATGCCGCAGTCGTTTTCGGTCGAACAGGCACGGTCGAATCCGGCGCGCGCGGTGTCACGGCGCTGTTCGTGCCCATGAACCTGCCCGGCATCACCACCGGCCGCTTCGACTGCCACGGCCAGCGCGCCATCGGGCGCGGCTCGATCTTCTTCGATGATGTTCGCGTGCCCTCGAAAACCGTCTGGGTGACGAGGACAAGGGCTTCGTGCAGGTGATGCAGGGATTCGACTTTTCACGAGCACTGATCGGTCTGCAGGTCCTGGGGGTGGCGCAGGCCGCGCTCGACGAAACCTGGACGCATGTGTCGGAGCGCAAGGCCTTCGAGCGGCCGTTATCGGCGTTCCAGGGAGTGTCCCATCCGCTGGCCGCGTTCGATACCCAGGTGCAGGCCGCCCGGCTGCTGTGTCTGCAGGCGCTCTGGTTGAAGGACCGTGATCTGCCTCACAGTGCCGAGGCCGCCATGGTGAAGTGGTGGGCGCCGGTTCTCGCCTATGACACCGTGCATCAGTGCCTGCTCTCGCACGGTCATGCCGGCTATGATCGTGGCGTGATGGAACAACGTCTGCGTGATGTGCTCGGGTTTCAGATCGGTGACGGCACCGCGCAGATCATGAAGACCATCATCGCGCGTACGCGCGCCGGACGCGGCGCGGTGCCCCTGTGAGAAAGGCCTTTTCCCGATGCGGCGCCAAGGCGTCGGCGTGGATCCGCGTGCCCGGCGAACATGCATCTGAACTACGGAATTACCTCGTTCTACGATCCCTCGCGGGGCCCCGCGGTGTCGCGTTCCAGGCAATCTCGGCCGCAAGCTGCGGGAACGTCCGCACCAGGTATGCCCTTATCGAGCAGTTCGTGCTCTCCTGACGAACGATCTCGTCGGTGCCGAACGCGTCAATATGAGCGCGCAGCTGCTGTTCGCGCTGCAGCGTTCGACAAAAGAGAACGATTTCTTTGTCGATGCGGGAAATGAGATCCGCCACTTGCGCCGCATCTTGCCGATAGATGTTGGCGCGTAGATCCAGGCCGGTTTGCAGCCATCCGCTCGATACCCAGATCAGGCCGTGTTTGCCGTTCTTGCCCAGCTTCTCCTTTCGCATGGGCTCAAACACATACGACGCAACCATTTCCAGTTGCACGTGGCGCTCTGCCAGGTTGAAACGGCCCGACCAGAACCCAAGCTCGAGTTCGACATCGCCGTCGGCGATTGTGATTCTCGGCCGCGAGCGCACGTACTTCGCGCCAGCCAGAGCAAAGTGCTCGCCGATGATGTCCGTGTACGCCAGAAATACTTCCTTTGGCGACGCATGGCTGCTGAGATTCAGATAGTGCTCTAGCGCAAGACTCACGGTAATGCCATCTTCGAGGCGGAACAGACGTTGAGATCTGGCTGCGGGCGGTTGGTCGCGGGCATGCGACTGCGGCCTCGTTGGAAACCATGTTCCTGTCCGGGTCCGCGCCCCATTGTCTGCGTCAATGTCAGACATTAGAACAAACGAATTCACGGCGCCTGGCATCTTGCGTAGCCTGAAAGCGTCTCTTTCACACCATCCAAGGACGCATCATGAGCAATCAGAGCAAATGTCCGTTTGCCGGCAGGCATTCGGCAGTCACGCAGGCGGGTGCGCAGTCCAACCGCAACTGGTGGCCGAACCAGCTGAATCTCGCCATCCTGCGTCAGCACTCGTCGCTGAGCAATCCGATGGGCGCGTCATTCGACTACAAGACGGCCTTCGAGCGCCTCGATCTGCCGGCGATCAAGCGCGATCTCTTCGCATTGATGACCGATTCGCAGGCGTGGTGGCCGGCCGACTACGGCCACTACGGCCCGCTGTTCATCCGCATGGCCTGGCACAGCGCGGGCACCTATCGAATCGGCGATGGCCGCGGTGGCGCGGGCACGGGCACGCAGCGATTCGCGCCGCTCAACAGCTGGCCGGACAATGTCAACCTCGACAAGGCACGCATGCTGCTATGGCCGATCAAGAAGAAGTACGGGGCCAGCATCTCGTGGGCCGATCTGATGATCCTGGCCGGCAATTGCGCACTGGAATCCATGGGGCTGAAGACCTTCGGTTTTGCGGGCGGGCGCGCCGATGTCTGGGAGCCGGAGCAGGACATCGACTGGGGCAGCGAAGCGACCTGGCTCGGTGACGAGCGCTATCAGGGCGATCGCGAGCTCGATGAGCCGCTGGCCGCGGTGCAGATGGGCCTGATCTATGTGAATCCGGAAGGCCCGAACGGCAATCCGGATCCGCTCGCCTCGGCGCGCGATATCCGCGAGACCTTTGCGCGCATGGCCATGAACGACGAGGAAACCGTCGCGCTGGTGGCCGGCGGGCACACCTTCGGCAAATGCCATGGCGCCGGCGACGCGGCGCTGCTGGGGCGCGAGCCCGAGGGTGCGTCGATCGAGCAAATGGGCATGGGCTGGAAGAACGCCTTCGGCACGGGCAAGGGCGTGCACACCACGTCCAGCGGCATCGAGGGCGCCTGGCCCACCAACCCGGTGCAGTGGGACAACGGCTATTTCGACAACCTGTTCGGTTTCGAATGGGAGCTGGTGAAGAGCCCGGCAGGCGCACATCAATGGCGGCCCAAGGGGGGCGCCGCGGCCGATGCGGTGCCCGATGCACACGATCCTGCGATGCGCCACGCACCGATGATGACCACCGCCGATCTGGCCCTGCGGATGGATCCGGTCTACGAACCGATCTCGCGCCGCTTTCACCAGAACCCGGCCGAGTTCGCCGATGCGTTCGCACGTGCCTGGTTCAAGCTGACCCATCGTGACATGGGGCCGCGCGCGCGCTACCTGGGCGCCGAAGTGCCGGCCGAGGAGCTGATCTGGCAGGATCCGTTGCCCGAGGTGGATCATCCGCTGATCGATGCCGGCGACATCGCAGTCCTGAAGCAAAGCATCCTTGCCACCGGGCTGTCGGTCGGCGAGCTGGTGTCAACGGCCTGGGCATCGGCCAGCACATTTCGCGGCTCGGACATGCGTGGCGGCGCCAATGGTGCGCGAATCCGGCTGGCGCCCCAGAAAGACTGGGAGGTCAATGAGCCGCACAAACTCGCGCGCGTGCTCGAGACCCTGGAGGGAGTCCGCCAGGACTTCGCAGCCGCTCAGCGCGACGGCAAACGGGTATCGATCGCCGATCTGATCGTGCTTGGCGGTTGCGCGGCGATCGAAAAAGCCGCCGCCGATGCCGGGGTCGGGCTGAGTGTGCCCTTCGAGCCCGGGCGTACGGATGCCTCGCAGGCACAGACCGATGTCGACAGCTTCGCGCCGCTGGAACCGAGGGCCGACGCATTCCGCAACTTTCAGAAGGCTGGCAATCCAGTTCCGGCAGAGCGCATGATGCTCGACCGCGCCCAGTTGCTGACCCTGACCGCGCCCGAGATGGCGGTGCTGGTCGGCGGCATGCGGGTGCTGCAAACCAATGTCGGTGGAACGGACCACGGGGTTCTCACCACCAGGCCGGGCGTGCTGAGCAACGACTTCTTCGTCAACCTGCTCGAGATGGGCACCACCTGGAACAGCGTGTCCGAGGCCGACGATCTGTTCGAGGGTCACGATCGCACGAGCGGCGCGGTGCGCTGGCGCGCGACCCGGGCCGATCTGATCTTCGGTTCGAACTCGGAGTTGCGCGCCGTGGCCGAGGTCTATGGCAGCGATGATGGGCAAAGTCGATTCATGGCGGATTTCGTCGCCGCCTGGGTCAAGGTCATGAACCTCGATCGATTCGATCTGCGCTGAGCCGTCGATGGCGGCGAGCCGCTACCCCGCGGGAACGGGCACCGCATCATTGCGCCCGCTGCGATCGATGCCGCTGACCTGGTACAGGCGGCGCGTGACCAGCGAGGCGGCTCCCGGAATGCCCAGGCGCTCGCCCTGCTCGCGCGCCAGCCCGCGATCGTAGAAGGCGGTCGCGGGCATGTACCGGAACACCAGGCCGGCACGCCGGCGCCCGGAGGTATTGGCGCAGGCGCCGTGCACCAGGTAGACATCGTGTAGCGAGAACTGCCCGGGCGCGAGCACGATATCCATGGGTGAGCGGGCCTCCCAGTCTTCACCGGCCAGCTCCTGGTTGAGGATGTAGCCCGCGTCGTCGTTGCGGGCATGCTCGCGCAGCTCGGCCGGCCGGTGCGAGCCGGGAATCACCCGCAGGCAGCCATTGCCGGTATCGACGGGATCGATCGCGATCCAGGCGGTGACCGTGGCCAGGGGCCTGATCGGCCAGTAACGGCCATCCTGATGCCAGGGTGTCGCGCGGCCGTGTTCGGATGATTTGCAGAACAGTGCCGAACCCCAGAGGATGACGTCATCGCCGAGGATCTGGCGCACCGGCTCGATGATCTCGGACACCGTGGCAAAGCGCAGCCAGTCGGGCGCCTGCTCGAGAATATCGGGCACGAAATCGGCATCGGCGCCGTCATACCCGGCCAGCCAGCGATCCAAAGCCGCCCGCATCTCGGCCGCCCGGGCGTCGCCCAGACCGTGTCGCGGGATGATGACGCCGTCGCGCTCGTAGCGCGCCAGATCTGTGTCGTCGAGCAGGGTTGCGGTCATGTTCGGATACCCGGTCGTGCCATGGTCTGATGGATGCCGATGGTAGCGAACCCGGGCCCATGCGGGCCAGGCGCGGTTGTGCCGTCGGGCGGTGCGGCAACTGCGACGCGCGGCTAGCCCGCCGTGGGCGGGCGGATTTAAAATTCGGCTCATCTCCTCCGCGCCGGTCCGCTGCCGGCCAGCCACCGATCGGATCTCCCTCATGTGCCGCTGGGTTGCCTACGCAGGTCGTGCGATTCGTCTCGAAGACCTGATCACCCGTCCGTCGCGATCGCTGGTCCAGCAATCACTGCAGGCGCGTCAGTCGAAGTCGGTCACCAATGGCGATGGTTTTGGCATCGGCTGGTACGGCGACCGGCCGGTACCCGGTGTCTATCGTGAGATCGCACCGGCCTGGTCCGACGACAATCTGCAGTCGCTCTGCGGTCAGCTCAGCGCCGGCTGCTTCTTCGCCCATGTGCGCGCGGCCACCGTCGGAGGCACCTCCCGGGCCAACTGCCACCCGTTCGCCCAGGGGCCGTGGCTGTTCATGCACAACGGCCAGATCGGCGGCTTCGCGAGTCTGCGCCGGCGCATCGAGGCAATGATTCCGGACAACCTTTACTGCGCCCGCCGCGGCACCACCGATTCGGAAGCGATCTTCCTGATCACGCTGGGCCGGATCGAGCGAGAAGGGCCGGTGCAGGCGATGCGCAGCGCCTTGCTGGCCATCTGCGATGAAATGCAGCAGCTCGGGATCACGGAGCCGTTGCGGTTCTCGGCGGCGCTGGCCGATGGTCAGCATCTCTACGCGTTTCGCTGGTCGAGCGATGCATTTGCGCCGTCCGTTTACTACCGTGCCACGGCGAACGGCCTGACCATCGTCAGCGAGCCCATCGATGACAGCCCCGACGGCTGGTGCGGTCTGGACAGCGGGCAGGTGCTGGCCTGCGAGCGCCGTCCGGATGGCGCGAGCCTGTCGCTGCTCGAGTTCCGGCTCGATCATCATGTGAAGCGCGACGCCCCCGCTTCGGTCTGATCCTGTCGGCAGGTCGGCAGGTCGGCAGGTCGGAGCGCCGGTTTGCCCCCAGGCCGGCAGGCCCATACGCCGATGGGCCAGCGCACGGACGCTTGCCGTACCCGCGCATGGCCCGCAGAATCCCGCGATGCACAGATTGCTCTCCTGGTTGGGGCGCCACGCGCGCTGGGCCCTGCCGGCCGGCGTTTTCGCCGGCATCCTGTTCCCCACCGCCGCCACCCTGTTGCGGCCGCTGCTGCCCGCCGCGGTGGTTGGCACCATCACGGTGGTATTGCTGCGTCTGGACTGGCGCCGCCTGGCGGCGCTTGCCGGCCGGCCCTGGTTGTTGGGCCAGCTCATCGTCTGGCAACTCGTGCTCGCGCCGCTGCTGATCTGGGTGGCCGGAGGGGCGCTGGGGCTGGCCGCGCCCGAGCGGGTGGCGCTGCTGTTGCAGTCGGCCGCGCCACCGATCGGTTCCGTTGCCGTATTCGCGTTGATCCTGGGGCTCGAGGGCGGGCTGGCCATGGTGGGCACCGTAGCCACCACCCTGCTGCTGCCGGTCAGCGTTACCCCCTGGTGGGGGCGCTGTTGCCCGATGCGGGCATCCAGATCGATCTGCTCGCATTCTTTGGCCGGGTGAGCCTGTTCGTGGCCCTGCCGTTCGTGCTCGCCGCGGTGCTGCGCCGCCTGATCGGTGTTGCCCGCCTGGCGCGCAATGACGAAGCGCTGGGTGGGCTGAACGTCGTCGTGCTGGTGATCTTCGCGATCTCGGTGATGGACGGCGTCACCGCGCGTCTGTTCAGCGACCCGGCGCTGATCATGCGCTTGCTCGTGCTCTCGATCTGCGCGGCGCTCGTGCTTCATCTGGCCGGCTGGGTCTTGTTCCGCCGCCATGGCGTCGGGCCGGCCTACACGGCCGCGCTGGTCAGTGGCAATCGCAACATGGGTCTGATGCTGATCATCACCGCGGGAACCGCGGGCGAGCTGTTCTCACTCTATGTCGGCGTGGCGCAGATTCCGATGTACTTCGCCCCCTTGCTGCTCACGCCTTTCGTGCGCGCCTCGATGCGTGACACACGGGGCTCAGCCGGGCCATGAGAAGCCCTGCGTGGCGCGCAGCAGTGCCTGCGCCGCCGGCAGTGGCTCACGTTCGCGCATCATCACGGTGGAGACCGTGCGCGTCACCGGCGGGGCCAGTGGCCGCTGCATGAGGCCAGGCAAGGTCACGGAGTACTCCGGCATGAAGGCAAAGCCGATCCCGGCCAACACCATCGCCTGCACCCAGTCTTCGCGCTCGGAGCGAAAGCGCGCGTAAAGCGTGACGCCCTGATCCGTACACACCGACATCACCATCTCGCGCATCTCGCAGGAAAGCCGGTCGACGTAGTTCTCGCCATCGAGGTCGGCGAGCGTGAGGGTGTCGAGTCTGCCCAGCCGATGCTCGGGCGGGAAGACCACGACATAGCGCTCTTCGTAGAGCGGTTGATGCGCAAACTGCGCAGGGAGCTCGCCGATGACGGTCATCAGCACGACATCGAGATCGTCCTGGTTCAGTGCGTCGAGGAGTTTGTCCGGGGCATCCTCCGATACCGCCAGCTCCACCCCGTGGTGCTGCTTCTCGAACTCGGCCAGGAAGCGGGCCAGACGAAGATGGCCGATGGACGTCATGACCCCAAGCCGCAGGGGTGCCTTGTCGAGCAGCCGGTAGTTGCGAGCCAGCGTTGCCGCGGCCTCGGCCTCCTCGACGATCTGGCGCAGATGCGGAAGCATCGACTGGCCGAAGCTGCTCAGCTGCACCTTGCGCCCCTCGCGGTGAAACAGCGGTGCACCCAGTTCCTCCTCGAGCGCCTTGATTCCCTTGGTCAGCGCGGGTTGCGTGACATGGCATTGCGAGGCCGCGCGGGTGAAGTTGGCCTCGTGGGCGGCCGCCAGGACATAGCGGATCTGCGACATCTCCATGGATCATCCCGGTGATTCCGACGGGGTCCCATGATCGCGTGAATTCGACCACGCGTCACTACCGAAGCTGGAGGATGACTTCCATGCCAGGGGTTATGGATCGATGAGAAATGACCATTTCACGCAGGCCGACAAGCTTGCTTCAATGATTCTTAGCCGCGCTTGGCGGCGGGCACATCAAGGAGATCGAGATGTCGGTATTCATGGTTGAACGCAGTCTCGCCGGTATCAGCATGGAGGCGCTGGCCGGCGCCCAGAAGGCGGCCATCGCCAAGGCGGAGGAGATGCGCTCGGGCGGATCGAACATTCACTATATCCGCACCACGTTCGCGCCCGAGGATGGCCGCTGCATGTGCCTGTTCGACGGTGAGTCGGCCGAACAGGTGCAGGCGCTCAATGATCAGGCGGGCATTCCCTATGACCGCGTGGTGCCCGCGCTCGATCTGACGCCCTGAGCGAGGCCGCTGCGCGCAGGGGATTTCTGCGGGGCGCAGGCGCCGGGTGTGAGAACGTCAATCACAGTGCCCGCCGCCAATCCGGCTCAATAGGTTTCCAGATGCAGGCGGCCCTGCTCTTTGAGCGCCGCCCCGACGGCCTCCCAGTCCTGACCGGCCGCTGTGGCGATTTCGCGCAGCGCCAGGACCACGCCTTCCTCCATGGCCTTCAGACCGCAGACATAGAAGTACGCATTGGGGTCGGCGAGCAGGGGCGCCAGATCGGCAGCACGTTCGCGCAGCAGATCCTGCACATAGCGCTTCGGTTGGCCGGGCGTGCGGCTGAAGGCCAGGTTGATATCGATGAAATCATGGGGCAGGCTCTGCAGCGGCCCGAAGTAGGGGAGTTCCTCGCGCGTGCGCGCCCCGAAGAACAACATCATGCGGCCGCTTTCGAACTTGCCCGAGGCGCGCAGCCGGCGGCGCCACTCGGTCATGGCGCGCATCGGGGCGCTGCCGGTGCCGGTGCAAATCATCACGACGTGGCTGCGCGGATGATTGGGCATCAGGAAGGTGGCGCCGAACGGGCCCATCACCTGCACCTTGTCACCGACCTTCAGATCGCAGACATAGTTCGAGCAAACACCGCGCACCGGATTGCCGTCGTAGTCTTCGAGCACGCGCTTCACGGTGAGCGAGAGATTGTTGTAGCCCGGGCGCTCGCCATTGCGCGGGCTGGCCACCGAATACTGGCGGGCCACATGCGGCTGGCCGCGTGCATCGGTGCCCGGCGCGATGATGCCGATCGACTGGCCCTCCAGCACCGGGAAGGGCATGGTCCCGAAATCGAGCACGATGTGGTGCGTGTCGTATTCGGTGCCCACCTCGGTGACGCGCACATTGCCCGCGACCGTGGCCTCGATGGTCTTGGCCGATGCCTTCGGCCCATAGAGATTGGTATACGGATGCGCGGCCGACCAGGGTGGGATCGACGCATTGAACTGCGCGCTGCGAAACGCCGCGCCTTCGCCCAGGGCCGAGCTCGAGGACGCGGAGGTGGATCTGTCCGGTTGCTCCACGACCGCAGCATCGGCGGCCGAGGCCTCGGTCAGACCTTCGAACGCGGATTCCGGCAGTTCATCGGGAAGCTCGTCCCAGCCGAACTGATCATCGACCGAATAGGCCTGGATGCGCGGCACCTTGCGCCAGTTGTCGATGCTGCCGGTCGGACACGGTGCAATGCAATCCATACAGAAGTTGCACTTCTCCGGATCGACCACGTAGTTGTTCGCATCATGCGTGATCGCTTCCACCGGGCAGGTTGCCTCACAGGTGTTGCAGCGAATGCAGATTTCGGGGTCGATCAGGTGCTGATTGAGCACCGCGGCGTCGGGAGCGTTCATGAGGCTGTCTCTGATGCGATGAAGTCCGGGGCGGGTCGGCACTGCGCCTGTTGGCCGCGCATCGGCCGACCCGTCTGACGTGGCTCAGTTAAAGCGCACGTATTCGAAGTCCACCGGTTGGCGGTTGATGCCCACGGCAGGCGGTGCGATCCAGTTCGCATACTTGCCGGGCTCCACCACGCGACCCATCAACGAGGCCACGAATGCGCGATCTTCCACGCTCGGCAGCCACTTGTCGACATTGGCCGCCCACTGCTGCTCGCTGATCACCTGGCCGTCCGGTGACACCTTCAGCCCGGCCAGCGAACCGATGTTGCGATGGAAGGCCTTGTGCGGCACGGTGAGCCGGAACGGAATGCCGGCCTTTTCGATCACCTTGTTCCAGCGGTTCACGCCGCCCAGGGAGTCGGTGATGTAGTCGTCGCGCAGCACTTCATTGAGCGCATTGAGCATCGGCACTTCCTGCTCGCTGAGCGTGTTGCCGTCCACCTTCAGGATCGGTAGCTGTCGTTGTGCAGGCGGTGATCGTCGGTGCGCTTGCCCTCTTCGAAGCGGCCCTTCAGGCCGGTGCTGTAGTGGCCGCATTGCTCGACTGATCGGCGCCGAACAAATCGATCGTGACGCTGAAGTGAAGTTCGGGTCTACTGCAACGTGGGCAGATCGATCACGCCGGCGGCGCGCAGCCTGGCCGGGTCATCGGTCTTGAGCTCGTTCATCATCTGGCAGGTGCGCTGGATCACGCGCGACACACATCTCGCCCACGAACATATGGTGCGCTTCCTCGGTCAGCATGAACTTGGTGGTGCGGGCCAGCGGATCGAACGCGCTCTCGGCCAGCGCGCACGGCTGGAACTTGCCGTCGCGGTCGGTGAAGTAAGGGTGAACATGAAGAAACTCAACCAGTCGGGCGTCTCTTCATTGAAGGCCTCGAGGATGCGCGGATTGTCGCCGTGGCCGCTGCGCCGCTCGAGCAGGGCTCGCCCTCCTCGCGGCCATCGCGGCCGAAGAACTTGTGCAGCAGATAGACCATGGCCCACAGGTGGCGGCCTTCCTCGACATTCACCTGGAACAGGTTGCGCAGGTCGTACTGGCTCGGGCAGGTGAGGCCCAGATGGCGTTGCTGCTCGACCGATGCGGGCTCGGTATCGCCCTGGGTGACGATGATCCGGCGCAGGTTGGCGCGGTACTCACCGGGCACGTCCTGCCAGGCGGCCTCACCCATGTGATCGCCGAAGTGGATCTTGCGCTCGGCCTCGGCCAGGTTCAGGAAGATGCCCCAGCGGTAGTCGGGCATTTTCGTAGCCCTTGGGGGTCGACGCTGATCGCGGTGCGCAGATAGACATCGAAGTTGTGCGAGCCATTGGGGCCCATGTCGCCCCACCAGTCCAGATAGTTCGGCTGCCACTGCTCGAGCGCGCGCTGCAGGCGGCGGTCTTCGGCCAGGTTGACATTGTTCGGAATCTTTTCGCTGTAATCGATCGAGCCATTCGTTCCTTGGTCGTGAATGGTGTCGATGGTGCTGTGTTTGGTCGTGTCCGGCCATCGAATCCGGTCACGCGAGTGTTTCTTGGCGCCGCCCGGGCCACGGGCATCGGTGCGCCGCCACCCCGTCGGTGGTGCGCGGCAGCGGGATTGCTGCCCCGCACCCCCCGGGCGCTCAGACGCGGTTCCAGTCGAAGGCCGCGCGCTGGCCCTTGCCATAGACCTTCAGCGCGCCCTGCTCGCCGACCGCATTCGGGCGTTGGAAGATCCAGTTCTGCCAGGCGGTCAGGCGACCGAACACGCGTGTGAACATGTTTTCCGGGCCGTTGAAGCGCAGATTGGCTTCCAGGCCGGTGAGCGCGTCCGGCGACATCGATACACGTTCCTCGATGGCCAGGCGCACCTCGTCGTCCCAGTCCAGATCGTCCGGGATGCTGGTGACCAGGCCCAGCGCCATTGCGTCGTCCGCGCCAAGCGGCCTGCCGATCGCGGCGCGCGCGGCCGCCAGCGGCTGCTCTTCACCGTAGAAGCGACGCTCGAGGCGGGACTGGCCGGTGACCATCGGGTACAGGCCGAAGTTGGCCTCGCTGAGCGCGATCCGGGGCTCGGCGGCGGTGTCATCGGGCAGCGCCAGCTGGTAGCTGCGGTCGCAGGCCAGTGCCAGCTCGAGGAAGGTGCCGGCAAAGCACGAGCCCTGCTCGATCAGTGCGAACAGGCTGCGCGAGGACACATCGAAGCGGGCCAGCGCGCGGCGCAGCAGACCGATGGTCTCGCGTACGAACCAGTGCTTCTGATGCTCGACCAGGGTGGCGTCCATGGCCAGAACGGCGTCGATCTCGCCCTCGGTCTTGAGCAGCCAGACGCCGATCTCCAGCTCGTTGGTGCGCATCCAGAGAATGGCGTCATCGAGTTCGCGGCCCAGCACCAGCGGATACCAGTTCGAGCTGGCAGCCTCGATCTCGGCCACGGTGGTGGGCTGCGCGCCCTGCGGCGCACGCACCGTGAAGGTGGCGGTGCGCGCCTGGCGGTCGATGTCGACCTGGACATTCGAGTACTTGAGGGAGTCGGCCTCGACCGTGCGGGTCAAGGGCGTCAGCGGCACGCCCTTGCCATCGGCCGGGCGATCGCTGCCGGCGGCCAGCGCCTGTGCATGGGCGCGCACCGTGTCAGCGAACTGACCGGGCTTGGCGATCTCGTCTACCAGCCGCCAGTCTTTGGCACGCTGGCCGCGCACCCCTTCGGAGGTGGTGCAGAAGATGTCGGCGAGATCGTGACGCACTTTGCGCTTGTCGGTCACCCGGGTCAGGCCGCCGGTGCCCGGCAGCACGCCCAGCAACGGCACCTCGGGCAGGCTCACCGAGCTGGAACGGTCGTCGACCAGGATGATCTCGTCGCAGGCCAGGGCCAGCTCGTAGCCGCCGCCAGCGCAGGCGCCGTTCACACCGGCAACGAATTTCAGCCCGCTGTACTTGGACGAATCTTCGATGCCGTTGCGGGTCTCGTTGGTGAACTTGCAGAAGTTGACCTTCCAGCCGTGGCTGCTGGTGCCGAGCATGAAGATGTTGGCGCCCGAGCAGAAGACCTTGTCCTTGAGGCTGGTGACCACCACGGTGCGCACTTCGGGATGCTCGAAGCGGATGCGGTTCAGCGCATCGTGCAACTCGATGTCCACGCCCAGGTCATAGCTGTTGAGCTTGAGCTTGTAGCCGGGCCGCAGACCGGCGTCTTCGTCGAAGTCGGCCGCCAGGGTGGCGATCTCACCGTCGAAGCTCAGCGTCCAGTGGTGGTAGTGCGAGGGGTCGGTCTGATAATCGACGGGCGCATTGGGTTCCAAGGCGGGTCTCCGTGAGTGGAAGCAAACTGCATCTATTCGTGCAGGGAACGCGCATCATAGTGCGCGTTTTGATATTGGTCAAGCAATTGGCTTCATATCGGCGGCCAGGCCCACCCCGCGTGCCGCGTCGATGCGCTGGCGCAGCAGCGCGAAGGTCTGAGCCAGGGGCTGCGCGCTGGTGTCGATATGAATCTGCGCGCGCGCATAGGCGGCCGCGCGCCCGGCCAGGATGGCCTTCAGATCGGCCATGGCCTCGCCGCTGGCGGCCATCGGGCGCAGATCGCCCTGGTCGATCACCCGTCGCATGTGGTCCTCGGGCGAGGCCTTGAGCCAGACGGTCAGGCAGTGGCTGAGCAGCCACTCATAGAGCTCATCGTCGCCCGCAATGCCGCCCGGCGTGGCGAGGACCGCATCGGGATGCTCGTCGACCACCTGTTCGAGCGCGCGGCGGGTATGGCGCCGATAGCCTTCCGGGCCACGAGCCCGATGATTTCGCCGGTTCCACCGCCGGCACGCTCTTCGATCCGGCGACTGATCTCGATAAAGGGGGCGCCCAGATCATTGGCCAGCATGGCGCCCAGGGTGCTCTTACCGGCACCGCGCAGGCCTACCAGCGCGATCGGTCGCGCGCTGCGCGTCGGTGACTCGACCAGCAGTTCCTGCAGCGAACATTCAAGCGCCTGGGCGACATGCAGCAGCACCAGGATCGACGCATTGCCGACGCCGTATTCCAGGTTGGCCAGGTGTCGCTCCGAGACATCGGCCGCGTGGGCGAGCGTCTTGCGGGACATGCCGCGCTGCTCACGGACGGCGCGGACGCGATGGCCGAGGGCCACCAGGAAGGGATGCTTGGCGGGACCGGTTTCGCCCAGGCCGCCGGGACCGGAAGTGTGCACGAGATCATTCATGATGTGCAGTATCCTGCCAGACGGTACGCAAAAGCACAATAGTGCATGCTGCGGGGCGCGGCGGCGACCCGCGACTCGGGGTCCGGAGTCCGTGGCCCGTGGCCCGTGGCCCGGAGCCCGAAGCTCAGGCGCTCGCGCTCGCCATTCGGGCCACCGGCCGCACATTCATGCTCATCTGGGCCAGCCCGGCGACCACCCCGATGATCACGGCGCCGCGCCAGGCCCACTCGTAGGAACCGAGCGAAGAAAGGATCACGCCACCGCCCCAGGCGCCGACGAACGAGCCGAGCTGGTGGCTGAAGAAGGCGATGCCCACCAGCGTGGCCATGTAACGCAGGCCGAACAGCTGGATGACCAACCCGTTGACCAGGGGGACCACCCCGAGCCAGAGCCCGCCCATGACCGCGCCGAACAGCATCGTGGTCAGTGGCGTGGGCACGCTCGTGAAGTAGGCGGTGATGATCGCCGAGCGCAGAAGATAGATGCCGCCCAGCAGCAGGCGGCGCGAGTAGCGACCGCCAAGCCAGCCAAAGGCCAGCGAGCCCAGCGCATTGAACAGACCGATCAGGCCCAGGGTGGCCGCGGCGACCGACGACGGCATGCCGCACATGGAGATATAGGTGGGCAGATGGGTGGTCAGGAAGACCAGCTGCAGGCCGCAGACGAAATAGGCCAGCGTCATGACCACGAAACCCGGATGGCCGGCGGCCTCGCGCAGCGCCTGGCCGATGGACTGATGCTGGCCGGCATGCTCCTCGCGCGGGATGCGATCCACCCGCCCGGCCAGCCAGGCCGCCGGCAGCATCGCCAGCGCCAGCCAGGCGAAGCCGCTCAGTGCGCCCGCATGGCCGCCCGCGCTCAGCGCATGCTGGGCGAACGGCGATACGCCAAGAAGGCCGATCGAGCCGGCGGCCGAAACGGCGCCCATCGCCAGACTGCGACGCATCGGCGAAACGGTTCGCGAGGTGACATTCATGGCCACGGTCGAACCGACGCAGGACATCGCCAGACCGACCGACAGGCCGAGGCCGAGCATCAACAAGGGCGCGTCGCTGGCCAGCCGCGCGGCCAGCAGTCCGCACAGATAGAGCAGCGCCCCGGCGACCATCACCGGCCGTGAGCCGAGCCGGTCGACGCTCATGCCGACCAGTGGCTGGGTCAGGCCCCAGACCAGGTTTTGCAGGGCGATCGCCAGCGCATAGTCGGCCGCGGTGATCGGCAAGGCCTCGATGACGGCCGGCTGCAGCAGGCCCATGCTCTGGCGCATGCCCATGGCCAGCGTGAGCATCAGCGACACGCTGATCAGAATGATGGGTGCCGATATCGGGACTGCGGGCCTGGCCGGGGTTGCGCGCGTGTCGGGCTCAGCCACCCCGGGCCCCGCTGTTCAGATGCCTTTCGAGCAGTTCGCGCATGCCGGCCAGTTCGGCCCGCAGTTCTGCGAGCTGGTCGCGTGTGATCTGATGCTGGGCGTCGACATGCTCGGTGGTTTCCAGGCCCGCTGCGAGCATCTCTTGGTCGTGCTCGGACTGCATCGCATTGACGATCACCGCGATGAACAGGTTCAGCATCGTGAACGTGGCCACCAGGATGAAGATGACGAAGAAGACCCATGCATAGGGGTAGACCTCGATCACCGGCCGGGCGATGCCCATCGACCAGCTCTCCAGCGTCATCACCTGGAACAGGGTGTATCCGCTCTCGCCCAGCGTGCCGAACCAGTCCGGGAAATGTTCGCCGAACAGCTTCGTGGCCATGACCGCGCCGACATAGAAGATCAGCACCATGACCGCGATGACCGAACCCAGACCGGGGATCGCGGCAAGGAGGCCGGCGACCACCCGACGCATCGACGGCACCAGCGAGACGATGCGTAGCGCCCGCAATACCCGTAGCGCTCGTAACACCGCGAACGGCCCGCTTGCCGGAACCAGGGCGATGCCGACCACGATGAAATCGAACACGCCCCACGGATCACGAAAGAAGCGCCAGCGATGGGCGATCAGGCGCAGGGCGATCTCGATCACGAAAACCGTGAGAATGGCCAGATCGATCGCATGCAGCCAGGGGCCCCAGCGCTGCATCACGGCCGGGTAGGTTTCCAGGCCGAGCACGATCGCATTGATCACGATGAGGATGATCAGCGTGCGCTCGACAACGGGTCTGGCCAGCCAGCCGGCGAGGCCGCCTGGCATGCTGGGTGTTGCGTTCTGGGTGCTCATCGCGGGTTTGGCGTTGCTGCCTGCGTGGGCGAGGCGCCGGGAGCGTACCATGAGCAACCAGAGTCCGGCTGACTCGAGGGCCAATGCGATTGCGGCCGTTGCGTCCCGGCAATCCGGCCTGGCGGCCGGAACTAGCATGCGGCATGCAACGCACAAAGCCGGCTTGCGGGGGCGAGCTCTCGATAGAATCGTCAGGTTCGTTGCCGGCCGGTGGGTCGGGTCTGACCCAGGAAACCTCCGATGAACGTTTGTCCCCACGTGTGCGGGCCATGTCAGGACTGAAGCGCGCCCTGATCTTCTCGGTGCTGACCCAGCACTCGATGATGATCCTCACGATCTTCTCGACCGCGGTCATCGCGCGCCTGCTGACGCCGGCGGAGGTCGGTGTGTTCGCGGTGGCCAGTGCGGCCACCTATCTGGCGATCGAGTTGCGCTCGCTCGGCGTCGGTCAGTACCTGATCCGCGAAACCGAGATCGGGCCGCAAAAGATTCGCTCCGCGCTCGGGCTGCTCGTCGTGATGAGCTGGGGCATGGGCGCGGTGATCGCGCTGATCGGCTGGCCGGTCGCCGATTTCTACGGCGAGCCTGACCTCCTGCCGATTCTGCTGATCATTTCCTCGACATTTCTGTTCGCACCGTTCGGTGCGGTGCCGTTCGCGTTGCTGAGCCGCGAGATGCAGTTCGACACCCTGTTTCGCGTCAAGGCGTTTCACAGCGTGCTGCAACTGGGCAGCACCGTCTATCTGATCTGGGCGGGCTGGAGCTACTTCGGCCTCGCCTGGGGATTCTGGGTCGGATCGCTGGCGGAGACCATGGCCCTGCTCTGGTATCGGCCGGCGGGCACGCCGTTCGTGCCCTCGTTCAAGGGGCTGGGCAAGCTGATGCGCTTTGGCGTGTTCGTCAGTTTCTCGAACATGCTCAATCAGTTCGCCGAGAACATGCCCGACCTTGTGCTCGGCCGGGTCGCGAACATGGCCAGCGTCGGCCTGTTCTCGCGTGGCTTCGGGCTCGCCCTGTTTCTGCACAAGGTGATCGTCATGGCCGCCCATCCGGTGGTGCTGCCGCATCTGTCGAATGTGCAGCGCCAGGGCTCGTCGGTCGGCCGCGCCTACATCGACGCGGTCAATCTGCAGCTGGCCTTCAGCCTGCCGGTGTTCGCGGTAGCCAGCGCCGCAGCGTTTCCGTTGATCCGCGCGCTGTTTGGTGATCAGTGGGATGCCTCGGTGCCGATCGCCTCCGTGATGGCCATCTGGGGCATGTTCATGTCCGTGCACTTCCACACGCCCTCGCTGCTGATGGCCATCGGCCAGGAGCGCGTGCTCATCTGGATCGAGCTGGCGGTGTTTCTGGTGCGGGTGGCCTGCGTGATCATCGCCGCGCCGATGGGCCTGGTCGCAGTGGCCTGGGGCATGGTGATCTCGGGCATCTTCGAGTTCGCGCTGAAATCGCTGGTGCTGCGCGGCCTGATCGATATGTCGCTGCGCGCCCTGGCCGGCGTGCTGATGCCCAATCTGCTGTTGGCCGCGCTGTGCTGGTCGGTGCTCTGGGGCATCGACGCGGTGTTCTACGATCTGCAGGGCAGCAACCCCTGGCCGGCCGTGCTGCTGGTCGCTGTCAGCATGACGATCACCTGGTTCGTCGGGCTTCGCCTGCTGCGTCACCACGCCTGGAATATCGCGCTCGATATGGCCGGCAAGGTGCTCCCCGCCCGGCTGGTGGCCGCGCTGCGCTGATCGGAGCGGCCGCGCATCGCCGGGCTGGCGGTGCCTCATCGGGGTGGCCGCACATCGCCGGGCAGGTGGTGTCTCATCAGAGGGGCCGCTCTTCACCGCTGAGTCGGCTCTTCACCGGAGAGGCCACGAATGGCTACAGCGCGCCGATCGCCGTCAGGGCGGCACGCACCTCGGCCCGCCCGGCCTCGGACAGCGCGGCCTGGGGCGCGATCGGATCGCCCACCGCATAGCCCTGCATGACCAGCGCCCCCTTGATGCAGGCCGCCAGATTGTGGCGGGCAAACGCCTGATTCAGCCCCCACAGGGGCCGCTGCAACTGCATGGCGCCGGCCCAGTCGCCCGCGCGGCAGCGCTCGTAGAGCGCCACACTCTGGCGGGCCGCCACGCAGGCCGGCCCGGCCATCCAGCCGACCCCGCCGATCAGCATCACGCAGGCGGGGATGTGCGCCGACGCCGAGAACACCTGCAGCCGGTCGCCGCAGCGCGCCATGATCGACAGCAGCCGGCCGGTGTTCGACGAGGCGTCCTTGATGTAGCGGATATTCGGCCGCTCGGCCAGACGGGAGATCGCCGGCAGGCTCAGATCGGCGCGCTGGAAGTTCGGATTGGTATAGAGCACCACCGGCAGTTCGGTGGCGTCGGCAATCGCCTCGAAGTAAGCACAGACCGCCGCATCATCGAGCGGGAAATAGGCTCGAGAATGGCCAGGATGCCATCCACGCCCATCTGCGCGCAGCGCGGGTCACAGGCTACCGCATCCACGATCGTGGTGGCGGCCACCCCTACCACGACTGGTACCCGCCCGCCGCGGCCTCGACCACGGTGGCCACGATTTCGGCGCGCTGCTCGCCGTTCGAATGCGGCGAACTTCGCCGGTCGAGCCCAACAGGGTCAGGCCGTGCACGCCGGCCGCGATCAGATCGTGGCAGAGGCGATCAACACCGGAGCATCCACGCTGCCGTCGGCACGAATCGGCGACACCAGATACGGAAAAGACGCCGTGGAAGTCTTGTTGGCTCATGGCTCGGTTCTCAGGCATAGGCCGTGGTTGCGCGGCACCCCGGTGTTCAATCGGTCTCGATCGGCAGATCCGGCGTGGTGGCCCACTCGGACATCGAGTTGTCATAGACGGCCACCCGGTCGTGGCCGAGCTGATGCAGCACGAAGGCATCGAAGGTGGCCGCGATGCCGCCGCCGCAATAGACGATGATCCGGTCGTCGGCGGAGACACCCGCCGCCTCGAAGCGCGCCGCCGCGGTGGCGGCATCGACGAGCAGTCCGAGCAGGGTCGCGCAGATCGGCAACCGGCACATTGACGCTGCTCGGCACCCGGCCCGGGCGGCCGTAGCGCTTGAATCTGCCCGCGTGCGAATCGGGGCTGAGCGCATTGATCGTGCACATGCCAGTGCGGTTGATCGCATCCAGCACCTCGTCGGCGCCGACGAACAGGCCGGCCCGGGGTTTGGCGGTCAGTGTCGCCATCGGATACAGCTCCTCGCCGCTGGCCGCGGCGCCTCGCGGTGCCGGAAGCTCCCAGCCGCCGTCCAGGACCGCCGCATTGTCGAAGCCGATCACGCATAGCATCACCAGACACCGGGTGGCCCACTGCGGCGTGCCCCGGCTGTACAACACCACCTGCGTGTCGTCGCCGATGCCGTGCTCGCCCAGCAGGCCGCCAGCACCTCGCGGGATCGGGCATCGTGAACCGGTAGCCGGATTCGGCATCGGAGATCTGTTCGAGGTCGATATAGGCGGCCGTCGGGATATGCGCGCCCAGGTAATCCTCGCGGCCGTTCTGCGCCGTGTAGGGCGCATCGAGCGAGTCGGCCAGCAGGTACATGGTGCAGTCGAAGATGCGCAGATCGGGCTCGTCCAGCCGCGCCTGCAGCGTGGCGGTGTCGATCAGGGCTTCGGGATGTTGGTATTCGGTGGCAAAGGGCATAAGAGTCATCGTGCGTAGGGTTGCCGAGTACCCTACAATAGCCGATTCCTCTCAGCGCGCCCGTAGCTCAGGGGATAGAGTACTGGCCTCCGAAGCCAGGGGTCGCAGGTTCGAATCCTGCCGGGCGCGCCAAATCCCTGAAGAATCTCGCGGCTGGACATGACCGAGCATTGGCGCGCCTGTGCCGTCTGCCCCGTCTATCGGTCGCCGATCGTGCGCGGCGGGTGACGACCGTGTGCGGCCGAGATCTCGGCCAGGCGCCGGGTGTGCCAGGCTTGCAGTTGATCCCAGTGCATCCGCCAGGACCACTGCGCCTGCGCCACGCCCGGCAGGTTCATGCGGGATTCGTTGCCCAGGCCGAGCACATCCTGCATCGGGTAGATGGCCAGACGGGCGACCGAGCTGCTTGCGGCATGGATGAGATCCCATTCGATCTCGCGTCCATCCGTCTTGAGATAGATCTGCACACGCGAGCGCTCCTCGGCCGGTGCGCTCGCGAACCAGCCCCGGCTGGTGTCGTTGTCATGTGTGCCGCTGTAGAGCACCGTATTGGGCCGCAGGTTGTGAGGCAGATACAGATTGTCGGCATCATCACCGAACGCGAACTGCAGCACGGCCATGCCGGGCAGGCCCACCGCATCGCGCAGCGCGATGACATCGGGGGTGATCGTACCCAGGTCTTCGGCGATCACGGGCACCGTGCCGAGGTCTTGTCGCAGCGCATCGAATAGCGCGATACCCGGACCAGCCTGCCAGCGGCCGTCGATCGCGGTGGCCGCCTCGGCGGGCACCGCCCAGTAGCCCGCCAGGCCTCTGAAGTGATCGATGCGCACGATGTCCGCATGTTCGAGCGTGCGCCGCAGCCGGGCACGCCACCAGGCGAAGTCGTCGCTTCGGTGGCGGTCCCAGTCATAGAGCGGGTTGCCCCACAACTGGCCCGTGGCACTGAAGTAGTCGGGCGGGACGCCGGCCACTGCGCGCGGCGCGAACTCATCATCCAGTTGAAACAGTTCCGGGCATTGCCAGACATCGGCACTGTCGAATGCACAGTAGATCGGGATGTCGCCGACGATGGACACCGATCGATCATTGGCATAGCGCTTGATCGCGCGCCACTGCAGATCGAACTGCCACTGCACGAAGAGCTGGAACCGGATCTCGTCCGCATGCCGGACACGGGCCTCGCTCAGGGCACGGGGGTCGCGATGGCGCAGCGCGGCCGGCCAGTTGCGCCAGGCCGGGCCGAGCCCGCTGGCGGCGATCGCGGCGAACAGTGCGTAGTCGTCCGCCCAGGATCGGTTCTGCTCACACCAGTGCGAGAAGTCATCGGTCAGTGCGCGGTCCGTGCCGCCGCCCTCGAACAGGCAGGACGCGGCCTGGCGCAGCAGCCGGCCCCTGATCCGCGCATCGGCGTCGAAATCCACTCGCGTCACCGGCATGACGGCGGCCAGCGCAGCGGCCGCCACCTGCGGGTTCAACAGGCCCTGCTCGACCAGGCGCTCGGGCGAGACAAAGGCCGGATTGCCGGCAAAGGCCGATGCACTCATGTACGGTGAATTGCCGCTGCCCGGCGGTGTCAGCGGCAGCACCTGCCAGAGATGCTGGCCGGCCTCGACCAGCCAGTCCACGAATCGGTAGGCGGTGGGGCCGAAATCGCCATGCGGCAGCGCTCCGGGCAACGAACTCGGATGCAGCAGGATCCCGCTGGTGCGCGTCCCCGTCATGGCTCAGTCCGCCACACGCTCGAGCACCGTCACGCTGCGCTCTTTCAGATCCAGCGTCTCACCCGTCGCAAGCTCGCCGGCCGGCACATCGAATGACGCTGCCTGGCCGGTATCCATGACGCGGCGCCACCGCCCGGCCGGCAATGGGAAGGCCCAGTCACGCGCCTCGCCGTTGATCAGGATGGCCAGCGCCGGCGGGCCCGAGAGCACCATGCCGAGCACGAAGCGGTTCGCTTCATCCCATTGGCGCCCCTGCATGGGTTCGCCGCGCCGGTTCAGCCAGAGAACGTCGGCCTCACCGTCGGGATCGGCCTCGCCGCTCAGCCACCGATCGGCGCTGAGGTGGGGGTAGCGTCTGCGCAGCGCCGCCAGGTTGGCAACGAAATCGGTCATCTCGGCATCGGCCGAAGCCCAGTCGTACCAGCTCTGCGGGCAGTCCAGCGAATAGGCATTGTTGTTGCCCTGCTGGGTGCGCGAAATCTCGTCTCCGCCCAGCAGCATGGGTACCCCGCGGGCGAGAAAGAGGGTGGCCAGCATCGCGCGCTTGAGGCGCGCACGCATTGCATTGACCGCGAGCAGATCCGAGGGCCCTTCATGGCCGCAGTTCCAGCTCAGATTGTCGGACTCGCCGTCGCGGTTCTCCTCTCCGTTCGCGTCGTTATGTTTGTGGTCGTAGCTGAGCAGGTCGTGCAGCGTGAAGCCGTCGTGCGAGCACACATAGTTGATGCTGGCTCGCGGCGAGCGCAGGCCTTTGCCGAAGATGTCCTGCGAGCCGGCAAGCCGTGCCACCAGTTCACCGCGATCCGCGGTCTTGCGGATCCAGAATGCGCGCGAGGCGCGCCGGAACCGATCATTCCACTCCGACCAGGCAAGCGGGAAGCCACCCAGCTGATAGCCACCCGGACCGGCGTCCCACGGCTCGGCGATCAGTTTGACGCCGGCCAGCACCGGGTCCTGTGCGATGGCCATCATCAGCGGCGCATGGGCATCGAAGCCGGTGGCGGTGCGCGCCAGGATACTGGCGAGGTCGAAGCGAAAGCCATCGACATGCATCTCGGTGACCCAGTATCGCAGGCTGTCCATGATCATCTGCATTGACCGGGGGTGGGTGGCGTCGATGGTGTTGCCGCAGCCGCTGTGATTCTCATAGAAGCGGCGGTCATCGTGGCGCAGGCGGTAGTAGCTGGCATTGTCCAGGCCGCGCCAGCCGATGATCGGCCCGCGTTGATCGCCCTCGGCGGTGTGGTTGTAGACCACGTCGAGAATGACTTCGATGCCCGCGCGGTGCAGCGTGGCCACCATCTCGCGGAACTCGTGTCGCGGATCGGCCGCCGCATAGCGCATGCTCGGCGCGAAGAAACCCAGCGTGTTGTAGCCCCAGTAATTCACCCGCCCGCGACGTGCCAGACCGAGCTCGTCGATCGCCTGGTGCACAGGCAGCAGATTCAGTGCGGTGACGCCCAGCTTGCGAAAGTGGGCGATCGCGGCCTCCGACGCCAGCCCCGCATAGCGACCGCGTGCCTGGGGCGCGATCTCGGGATGGGTCTGGCTGAAGCCCTTGACATGCACCTCGTAGAGCACGGTATCGGACCAGGGCGTGGCCGGCGGCCGGTCATCACGCCAATCGAAGTCGTGGGCATCGACCACCACTGCCTTGTAGGTATCGGTGGCGTTGTCGCGCTCCAGGTGCTGGTCGGCCAGATGGGCATCCGTCCAGCGGAACTCGCCCGTCAGTGCACGCGCATAGGGATCCAGCAGCAACTTGGTCGGTGCGAAGCGATGACCGGCTTCGGGCGCATAGGGGCCGTGCGCGCGCAGACCATAGACCAGACCGGGCCCGGCGCCGCGCAGATGCCCATGCCAGACATCACCGGTGCGCGCCGGCAATGGCAGACGTGCGATCTCCTGCCTGCCGCTTTCGTCATAGACGCAGATCTCGATCTTGCGCGCATGGGCGGAGAACACCGCGAAGTTCACGCCGTCGGCCGTGGGCGTCGCACCCAGCGGTGCGCAGCGCCCGGCCTGCAGGCCGCCGGCGAACAAGTCCTTCGTCATTCGGGGGCTCCGAGAATCAAGGTGGACAAGGGGGGGAGGGTGAGGCTCAAAGACTGCGCATGGCCGTGCATCGGCACCGCATCGCTCGCCACCGAACCGAAGTTGCCGACTCCGCTGCCGCCATAGTGCGCGGCATCGGAATTGAAGCGTTCCTGCCAGCGCCCGGCGTGCGGCACACCGACCCGATAGCCATGGCGCACGATCGGCGTGAAGTTGCACACCACGAGCATGCTGGTGGCGCGAGCGCGCGCATGGCGCGCGAAGGCGAGCACGGTGTTCTCACGGTCATCGGCGATGATCCACTCGAAGCCATCGGGCTCGCAGTCGCGTTCGTGCAGGGCCGGGCTCGTGCGCAGCAGCCGGTTCAGATCGCGCACCGCATGCTGCACACCGGCATGCGCGCCTTCCGCAAGCAGATGCCAGTCCAGGCTGACATCGTGGTTCCACTCGCGCACCTGCGCGAACTCGCTGCCCATGAACAACAGCTTCTTGCCGGGATGCCCGAACATGAAGCCCAGATAGGCGCGCAGGTTCGCGAAGCGCTGCCAGTCATCGCCGGGCATCTTGCCCAGCAGCGAGCCCTTGCCGTGTACCACCTCGTCATGCGAGATCGGCAGCACGAAGTTCTCGCTGAATGCGTACACGAGGCCGAAGCTCAGTTCGTCCAGGTGGTAGCGTCTGTGGGCCGGATCGCGCGCGATGAAACGCAGCGTGTCATTCATCCAGCCCATGTTCCACTTGTAGTGAAAGCCCAGGCCACCCGCACTGGTGGCCTGTGTCACCCCGGGCCAGGCGGTGGACTCTTCGGCGATCGTCACCACGGCGGGGTCGGTGCGCCCGAGCGAGGCATTGACCTCCTGCATGAGCGAAATTGCTTCGTAGTTCTCGCGACCGCCGTCGCGGTTGGGCACCCACTGGCCCTGCTCGCGGCTGTAGTCGCGATAGAGCATCGAGGCCACCGCATCCACCCGCAGACCGTCGATGCCGAACTCCTCTACCCAGTAACGGGCGTTGCCGGCCAGGAAGCAGCGCACCTCGTGGCGACCGAAGTTGTAGATCATCGTCTGCCAGTCGGGGTGCCAGCCCTCGCGCGGATCCGCATGTTCATAGAGCGGGGTGCCGTCGAAGCGGGCCAGTGCGTGCGCATCGGCCGGGAAATGGCCGGGCACCCAGTCCAGCACCACACCGATGCCGGCGTCGTGACAGGCGTCGACGAAACGTTGCAGGCCCGCGGGCTCGCCCAGACGGGCTGTCGGCGCATACAGGGCGGTGGGCTGGTAGCCCCATGAGCCGTCGAACGGATGCTCGGCCACCGGCAGCAGTTCGATGTGCGTGAAGCCCATGTCGGCGACATAGGGGATCAACTCGTCGATCAGCTCGTCCCAGCTCAGGAAGCGGTTGCCCTGCCCGGGAACGCGCCGCCACGAACCCGGGTGCACCTCGTAGATGCTGATGGGCGCTTCCCGGTGGCTGGCCACCGCGGCGCGAGACGCCGTCCGGGCTGCGCTCCTTGCGGCCCGCCCCTGCGGGTCTTGCAGGGGCAGCGCACTGACAACCGACGCGGTCGCCGGCCGGAACTCGGCCTGGCGCGCATACGGATCGGCATGCCAGGGCAGGGCCTCGCCCTGCGGGCCCAGCAGCGAGAACTTGTAGCGGTCTCCCGCACATGCCGCGGGAATGAAGATCTCCCAGACGCCGGCCTCGGGGCGGCGTCGCATCGGATGGCGGGTGTCGTTCCAGGCGTTGAAATCGCCCACCACCGATACCCTCGTGGCATTGGGCGCCCACAACGCGAAGCGCACGCCCGGTGTTCCCCCGAGGGTGCACGGATGGGCACCCAGAAAGCCATAGGGCCGCTCGTGCCGGCCCTCGGCATGCAGCCAGATGTCGGTCGGCTCGATCGTCGGGCCGAAGCGGTAAGGATCATCGATCAGCACCGCATCATCGCCCCATTGCACGCGCAGGCGATAGCCAGCGGAGTCGATGCCGGGAGGCAAGCGCAGCGTGAACAGGCCCTGGTCGTCGATGCGGGCCATCGCCAGCGGCGGATTCGTGCCGGTCAAGACCTCGGCGGCGCGCGCGCCGGGCAGCCAGGCCCGAATGCGCGTGCGGCCATCGGCATCGGGATGCGGCCCCAGCACCGCGAACGGATCGCCGTGCCGGCCGCCGATGATCGCCGCCAGCGCTTGCTCGTTGATGGCCTGATCGGGAGTGCTCTCCGGATCATCCCTCATGGCTTGATCGGTTGCACATCCCAGATCTCACGCGCGTACTCGGCAACAGTCCGGTCGCTGGAGAACACGCCCATGCCGGCCACGTTCAGCGCGGCCTTGCGGTACCACTGCCCGGGTTGGGCATACAAGGCGTCCACACGGCGCTGGCATTCGACATAGGCGTCGAAGTCGGCCAGCAGCAGATAGTGGTCGCCGTGGTAGAGCAGGGCATCGACAATCGGTGCGAAGCGATCCGGATCACCGGGCGAGAAAACCTCGCCGCCGATGGCATCGATCACCGCGCGCAGCTGCGGATTACGCTCGTAATAATCGGTCGAGCGATAGCCCGATGCACGCAGGGCGGCTACCTCGGGTGTCTTCAGGCCGAAGATGAAGATGTTCTCGTCACCCACCTGCTCGCGGATCTCGACGTTGGCGCCATCGAGCGTGCCGATCGTGAGCGCCCCGTTGAGCGCGAACTTCATGTTGCCGGTGCCCGAGGCCTCGGTGCCGGCGGTGGAGATCTGCTCGGAAAGGTCCGCGGCCGGAATGATGATCTCGGCCAGCGAAACACTGTAGTTGGGGATGAACACCACCTTCATCAGCCGGTTGACGCGCGGATCGTGATTGACCACGGCGGCCACGTCGTTGATCAGCTTGATGATCAGCTTGGCCATCCGGTAGGCCGAGGCGGCCTTGCCGGCGAAAAGGAAGGTGCGGGGTACCCAGTTGGCCGACGGATCGGCGAGGATCGCCTGGTAGCGGGCCACCACATGCAGCACATTGAGCAATTGACGCTTGTACTCGTGCATGCGCTTGATCTGCACATCGAACATCGACGCCGGGTCGATCTCGACGCCGACGGTCTCGCGCACACGCTCGGCGAGCCGAACCTTGTTCGCATGCTTGACCGCGGCGAAGGCCTCGATGAACGCCGGGTCATCGACATGCTCGCGCAGGCTCTGCAAGCGATCGAGGTCGCCGCGCCAGCCGTTGCCGATGCGCTGATCGATCAGGGCAGTCAGGCCGCGGTTTGCATGGGCGAGCCAGCGCCGCGGCGTGATGCCGTTGGTCTTGTTGCAGAAGCGGCCCGGAAAGATCTTCACATAGTCGGCAAACAGCGTTTCCTGAATGAGGTCGCTGTGCAGCTTGGATACGCCGTTGACCTTGTGACTGGCCACCACCGACAGCCCGGCCATGCGCACCCGCCGGTCACCGTGTTCATCGATCAGCGACACGCGCGACAACAGCTCGTCGTCACCGGGAAAGCGTGCGCGCACATCTTCGAGGAAGCGTTTGTTGATCTCGAAGATGATCTCCAGATGGCGCGGCAGCACGCTGCGCATCATCGGCACCGGCCAGGTCTCCAGTGCCTCGGGCATGATCGTGTGATTGGTGTAGGAGAAGATGCGCGTGCAGAGATCCCAGGCAACCTCCCAGTCCTGGCGATGCACATCCACCAGCAGCCGCATGAGTTCGGGCACGGCAATCGCCGGATGGGTGTCGTTCAGATGGATCGCGACCTTGTCGGCCAGGGCATCGAAGCGCGCATGATCGAACATGTAGCGGTTCAGGATGTCCTGGATCGAGGCGCTGACGAAGAAGTACTCCTGGCGCAGGCGCAGCTCCCGGCCGTGGTAGCTGGAGTCGTCCGGATACAGCACCCGGGTGACGTTCTCCGATGAATTCTTCTGAGCCACCGAGCGCATGTAGTCGCCGGCATTGAACAGCTGCAGATCGAGCGCCTCCGATGCCTTGGCATGCCAGAGCCGCAGGGTGTTGATCGCACGGGTGTCACTGCCCGGCACGATCGTGTCATAGGCCATGGCCAGCACTTCGTCGGTATCCACCCAATGGGCGACACCGCCCTCATGGCGCACCCAGCCGCCGAAGTGGATCGGGAACACCCGCTCGGGCCGCGGGAACTCCCACGGGTTGCCATTGGCGAGCCAGTCATCGGGCTGCTCCACCTGATGGCCGTCGTGGATGTGCTGCGCGAACATGCCGTAGTCGTAGCGAATCCCGTAGCCGTAGCTGGGCAGGCCGAGCGTGGCCATCGAATCCAGAAAGCAGGCCGCCAGCCGGCCGAGGCCGCCATTGCCGAGCGCGGCATCCGGCTCTTCGGCACGCGCCTCTTCCAGATCGAGCCCCATCTCGCGCATGGCGTCGGCCATGTGGTCGTACAGGCCCAGCGCATGCAGACCGTTTGAGAGCGCCCGGCCCACCAGGAACTCCATCGACAGGTAATACACGCGCTTCACGTCACCGGCATATTGCGCGCGCGTGGTGTCCATCCAGCGTTCGACAAGGCGGTCTCGCACCACCCGCGCAAGCGCCTGGTACCAGTCCTGGCCATCCGCGGTGGCCGGGTCCTTGCCGATCGCGTACAGGAGCTTGGTGGCGATCGCCCGCTGCAGACTCTCGGTGTCGTCATGCAGGGGTTCGAGCGCAAACCGGGCGGCCTTGCCCGACGGAGGATTATTCATTCTTGATGGACTCGAAAATCAGGAGCGTTCTCATTGTGAGGCAAAACCATGCGTCCGATAGTGGTTCAGTGGCGCGAGCCGCCAAGCGTCGGCTGCCCGCCGTTGCGTGGCGGGCCAGGTGCTGTACCGACCAGCCGTTCGTCGGCTACGAGCGGGAATCCGTTGCGACAGGGTTGCAGCCGCGGCGGGCGCGCAGCGGCATGCCCAGTCTGGCCGTATCATCGAACGGGACCGTCGCGATTGCCCCGGCAGGGAGGCGCAATGCGACCCGGAGAAGTCATGGAAGCCGATGAACTGCAGCGACTGCCGCTGCCGAAACAAGCCTACGCATTCATTTTGGCCGGTGGCCGCGGTAGCCGCCTGATGCAGATGACCGACATCCGTTGCAAGCCTGCCGTTTATTTCGGCGGCAAGTTCCGGATCATCGATTTCGCGTTGTCCAACTGCATGAACTCCGGCATCCGGCGTATAGGAGTACTCACTCAGTACAAGTCGCACAGCCTGCTGCGCCACCTGCAGCGCGGTTGGGCCTTTCTCAAGAGTGAGTTCAACGAGTTCATCGATCTGATGCCTGCACAGCAAAGGATCGATGCCTCGTCCTGGTACCGCGGCACGGCCGATGCCGTCTATCAGAATCTGGACATCGTGCGCAGTTACGGTGCACGCCACATCATCGTGCTGGCCGGGGATCACATCTACAAGATGGATTACAGCCTGGCGCTCGAGCATCATCGGGCCAGCGGTGCGCAGTGCAGCGTGGGCTGCATCGAGGTGCCACGCGAGGAGGCGAGCGGTTTCGGCGTGATGGCGGTCGATGACCAGCTTCGCATCACCCACTTTCTGGAAAAGCCGGCCGACCCCCCGGGTATGCCCGACAAGCCGGACATGGCGCTGGCCAGCATGGGCATCTACATCTTCGATGCCGACTATCTCTATGACGTGCTCGCGCGCGATGCCGCCACGGTGGCATCCGAGCATGATTTCGGTCGCGATGTCGTCCCGGCGATCGTGGCCCGCGGCGACGCTGTCGCGCAGCCTTTCTCGCTGAGCTGTGTGGGTGATTTCAGCGGCGAGAATCCGTATTGGCGCGATGTCGGCACCCTGGATGCCTACTGGGAAGCGAACATCGATCTCACGGCGACCACGCCGGCCTTGAACCTGTACGACCGCACCTGGCCGATCTGGACCTACCAGGAGCAGCTGCCGCCGGCGAAGTTCGTACACAACTTCGAGAACCGGCGCGGCGTGGCGATCGAATCCCTGGTTTCTGGCGGCTGCATCATCAGCGGTGAACTGAACCGCAGCCTGTTGTTCTCGCGCTGCCGCGTGCATTCGTTTGCCAATGTCGAATCCTCGGTCCTGCTGCCCGAGGTGGAGATCGGCCGGGGCGCGCGGCTGAACCGATGCATCGTCGATCACGGTTGCAGAGTTCCGGACGGCATGGTGATCGGCGAAGATCCCGAGTTCGATGCGCGTCACTTCCATCGCACGGCCGAGGGCATCACGCTGGTGACACCGCCGATGCTGGCCCAGATCGGCGCGCTGGACTGAGGCCGGGCGTTTCATTGATCACGATGGCCGGTCTCATGGACTCACCTTGATGAAGGTGTTGCACATCGCCGCGGAAGCGTTTCCGCTGATCAAGACCGGCGGGCTGGCCGATGTCGCGGCGGCGCTGCCGGCCGCGCAGCGCGGGCTCGGTGCCGACGCCCGCTTGTTGCTTCCTGGCTACCCTGGCGTGCTTGCCGCGCTTGCGGCTGCGGGCACGCTGCACAAACCCGTGATCGACGTCGGCCCGGTGATGGGCGCCGCCCGGGTGCGGCTGCTCAGCGCGACGATGCCCGGCGCGGATCTTCCCCTGTTGATTCTCGATGCGCCCTGGTACTTCGAACGCGATGGCAATCCCTATCTGGGGGCCGACGGCCAGGCCTGGCCGGACAACCACCGCCGCTTCGGCCTGCTGGGCTGGATCGGCGCACAAGTTGCGGCTGGCGCGCTGATACCCGCGTGGCGACCGGATGTCGTGCATGCCCATGACTGGCATGCGGCGCTGGCACTCGCCTACCTGGCGCAACAACCGGCGGCGAACACCCGGCGGGTATTCACGATTCACAATCTCGCGTTCCAGGGACGCTTTGCGCTCGATGCGGCGCCCGAGCTGCAGCTGCCCGTTGGCTGGCTGACACCCGAGCGGCTCGAGTTCCACGGCGAGCTGTCTTTCATGAAGGCCGGCATCATCGGCGCGCACCGGATCACCACCGTGAGCCCTACCTATGCCCGCGAGATCCTGCAGCCGGAGTTCGGCGAGGGTCTGGATGGCTTGCTGCGCAAGCACGAAGCCTCGCTGGTCGGGATCCTGAACGGCATCGATGACGCGCTTTGGAACCCGGAGATCGATCCCGAGCTGGCGCACAACTACAGCCTTGATCGCTGGGCCGGGAAACAGGAGAACCGGCTTGCGCTGCAACGCGAGCTTGGCCTGAGCGAGCAAGGCGGGATGATCATCGCGCTGGTCAGCCGGCTGAGCGAGCAAAAAGGGGTCGACAGCGTGCTCGCGGCCTTGCCGCAGCTGCTGGCGGCGGACTGCCAGCTGGTGGTGCTCGGCTCCGGCGATGCGTCGCTGGAGCGGGCGTTGCGCGCGGCCGCTGCCGCCGATCCCGGTCATGTCAGTGTCACTACCCGCTTCGACGAGTCGCTCGCGCACCGGATATTCGGCGCAGCGGACGCGATTCTCGTGCCGTCGCGCTTCGAGCCCTGCGGCCTGACACAGATGTATGGCCTGCGCTATGGCACCGTGCCCATCGTGCGGCGCGTGGGCGGGTTGGCGGACACCGTCGTCGACGAGACCGAAGATGATCCGCAGCGGCCCGCGAACGGCTTCGTGTTCGATCGCGCCGATGCGCTGGCCGGGGCCGTTCGGCGGGCGGTCGAGGCCCATCGTGATTCGCCGCGATGGCGCCGGCTGGTGAGCGCGGGCATGCGGGCCGGGCTTGGCTGGCAGGCGCCCGCACGCCGATACCTGGACGAATACCGGTCGGTGTCGCACTAGCCTCGGCATCCGGGCATGCGCCTCGCGTGCGCGGCTGACCGCCTCGATCCCGGATCATAGAAATTGCTGCGGTGCGGTCATCTCTCGGATTGGGTATCGAACGTGTACATTAAGCACGAACCCGGTTCGAGTTCGCGGCTTGGCTGTGCGCTCTCGCCCGGAACCCATCCCGATTCCCGCGTTTGCGATGTCCAACTCAGACTCCGAAGACTGGGCCTTCCCCGACGAGATGCAGCCCGACCCCGCGGCCATCCATTTCGATCTGGAACGCACACTCGATGCGATCATCACGCTCAAGGCCGAGATCCCGGCCGATGCGCTCACGGCCGACACGCTCGGCACCGAGCGGGCCGGCAATGGCGTGCTGATCAGCGAGGAAGGCGTCATTCTGACCATCGGCTATCTGATCACCGAGGCCGAAACCGTCTGGATCACCACCAATCGCGGCACCGTGGTGCAGGGGTATCCGCTCGCCTACGATCAGGCCACCGGCTTCGGTCTGGTGCGAGCGCTGGGCCCGCTTGGCCTGCGGCCCTTGCCGCTGGGATCCTCGGCGCGCTTGCGTCCGGGCGATCGTGTCTACCTGCTCGGCCATGGCGGCCATGAGCATGCACTGAAGGCACAGCTGGTCGACAAGCGGGAGTTCGCCGGCTACTGGGAATATCTGCTCGATGAGGCCCTGATCACGGCGCCCGCGCACCCGAACTGGAGCGGCGCCGCGCTGGTCGATGACGAGGGCGCGCTGCTCGGCGTGGGCTCGCTGCTGATGCAGGAGGTCATCGACGAGAAGCTCGTGCAGACCAACATGATCGTGCCCGTCGATCTGCTCGCGCCCATTCTCGAGAACCTGCTGAACACCGGGCGATCGGGCGAGCCCGGCCGGCCCTGGCTCGGCCTGTTCGCCGCCGACGGCGATGGGCAGGTGGTGGTGGCGGGCCTGGCCGACTACGGCCCGGCCGCCGAGGCCGGCGTCGAGCAGGGCGACCTGGTGCTCGAGGTCGGTGGCATCCGGGTCAGCACGCTGGCGGATTTCCTGCGCGCGGTCTGGGCCCAGGGCCCGGCCGGCAGCCCGATTCCGCTGACCCTGGCGCGCGAAACCGAGCTGATCCGCATCGAGGTGCCGTCGGTCGATCGCTACGATCTGCTGAAAAAGCCGCGCATGCATTGAGCGCCTGCGCCGCCTCACGGCCGGCCGCGCTCACACCAATGCAAAAACCCGGGCGGCCCGCAGGATGCCCGGGGAAGGTACTGCCAGGGAGCTTTGTTATCGCCGTCGGATAAACCCGGCGGCGTCAGCCTCGGTCCGCCCATGGGGCGGACTCATGATTCCGGTCGTCAGGCGGTGCCGGCGCGCGGCTTTGCTGGCGTCGTCTGCGATGGGGAGATCGCTGCAGGTGCTCGCGTGGCCGATCGCGCGAAGCGCGGGCATGCAGCAGCCCAGGCCATGTCGGATGGTCATATCAGAAGACTCCGAAGTCTCGAGGATGTGGGCGCAGGGAGGTTGGCGCCCGCGATGGGAGTCCTCAATGTAGATGGCCTGGCCGCCGCGCGGGCGGTGCAATGTCACGCTTGCGCGCAGATCACCGGTCGATCGCGCGGGTTGAACGGTCGTTTGTGATCGACATCACGGGCCCGGCGCGATGCCGGGTTGCTTCGGGGAGCGAGTCACGGGCACGCGACGCCGCTGAAGCGCCTGCGCGTGCCCGGGCCGGCCTATTCGGCGGCCTTCTTCAGCAGGCCGTAGAGCTCGTCCTTGAGCGCGAGCCGCTTCTTCTTCAGATCTTCGAGATCGAAGTCGCCCAGGTGCTCGACCCCTTGTTCGGCACGCACGACTTCGCGGTCGATCGCCTCGTACTCATCGAACAGCTTGGAGAAATGAGCATCGCCGGTCTTCAGCGCGTGGATCTGATCTTTGAGCTCGGGAAAGTCACGGCCCAGCGGGTGGTTATCGACAAACTGCGACACGAGAACTCCTGGATGAGGGTTGAACCCGGCCGTCAACATCGTTGGCGGCCATGAATGCCATGGGATTCAGTCTCGTCGCTGCGCGCAATCCGTGCATTGATCCAGCGCAAGTGCCGTGGTCAAGCCCGCGCCGGCGTGACCCGGGGCCGGTGCGCCGGGTATCATGTCGGATTTTGCTTCGCGCGCGGGCATGTCAATTGCCCGCAACGGGTGTTTGGCCGTTCGCCGGCCCAGGGGCGACGGGTGTCTGGGCGCGCAGGGCCTGTCGCCTGCCACGGATGCTCGCGCGTTAGGCTGAATCTCCTTCATTCGAAGTCGTCCGGTCGAACCTTGAATCTGCACAGTCTGTTTGCCGAACGCACCGGGGCGGCGCTGTCCGGCCCGGACGCGAACACGATCGCCAAGGGCCGCGATGTTTTCCTGCGCGGCAAGGTCGGGTCGGTGACCGCGGTCGAGGCGGGCCGGCTCTCGGCGCAGGTTCGCGGCTCGCGCGACAGCGATATCTATCAGACCCGCGTGCGCCTGAGCCGCGCGCCGGGTGGCGCCAGAATCCGCTTTGCCAGCACCTGCTCCTGTCCGGTCGCGCTCAATTGCAAGCATGGCGTGGCCACCCTGTTCGCCTGGCTCGATGACGCCGATGCTTCGACCACGCTCGAGCCGGTGCGCCAGATCGACGACGATACCGCGGTGCGGCCAGATATCGCCGCGTCCTGGATCCGTCCGGTGCAGGCCCCGAGCAGTGCCGATGCCGCGCAGGCCAAGATGCAGATGCGTGCCCAGCGTGAACGGGCGCTGGCCTGGGTGCGTGAACTCGACGACATCCACGAGGTGGCCGATGCCGAGGCCGATCAATCCCGCCTGGGCTATGTTCTGCGGGTGGCCGGGCGCCAATCGCGGCTGAGCGTCTACCGTCTGCGGCTCGACGCCAACGGTCAGCCCACCCGCGCCGAGCCCTACACGGCGCTGCGTGACCAGGCGTTCGCGCCCCCGGCATTCTGGGACGACACCGACATCCAGGCGGCGGCGCTGCTGATGCGCGAACCCGGCGGCATGGGCGCCGAGTTCATGCTCGCGGGCGCCCGCGCCGGTGAATTGCTGCTCATGCTCGCCCGTGCCCAGCGGCTCAGCCTGGACGAACCCCCGGTCGGCGAGGCCGGGCAGGCGCGCCTGCTCTCGGTAGGCAATGCCCGCGCCGCAAGGCTGCAATGGGAACAGGCCTCAGGCGACGAGCCCGGCTGGCGGCTGGCGCTCGTACTCAAGGACGAGGCCTCGCCGCTGTATCTGCAGCCGCCTTGCTGGCTGGATGCGCAAAAGGGACGCATCGGGGTGATCCAGGGCGACTGGCCCAACGGCCTGATGGGCTGGCTGCGCAATTCGGCGCCGGTGCCCACGATGGTGGCGCCCGATGTCGCGCTCGCGTTGCACACGCAGCTTCGCGAGCGGCCGCTGTTGCGCGATGTGATTCCTTCGCTGCCCGAACAGAGCGTGCGAGAGATCCGTGCCCCGCTGGTGCCGGTTCTGCGGCTGGGCGATGCGCGTCTGGCGCGGCCCGTGCGTGCCGGCGTTCCGCGGCGCAGCCGGCATGCGGAACAGACCGCCTATCTGGTAGTGGGGCTGCAGGCCGAGTACGACGGTCATCGCCAGCCGCTGCTCGATGGCGCATCGCGGCGCATCGACAGTCCGGAAGGTGTCGCGCTGCTGTTTGCCGATGAAGCGGCCGAGCGCAAGGCGCTGGCCGAGGTGCGCGAGATGCTCGAGGCGCTCCTGCCCAAGGAGCCGATCGATGTTCAGCGCGGTGCCTTGATGGGCGGTTCGGCGGCGGTGGCGGTGGCCGGCGGCGAGAGCCATGCGTTGTTGCTCGCGGTACCTGGTCGCGGCCTGACCGCACAGCAGATTCGCCATGAACTGGTGCCGCGGCTGCGGGAACATGGCTGGATCATCGACGACCGCGCCGGCGCCGGCCCGCGCGTGCATCGCCGCTTCGACATCGACCTCGGCTTCGAATCGGCCAAGGGCGGCAGGCGTGGCCGTGGTGGCGCGTGGTTCACCCTGCAGTCGGGCCTGAAAGTCGGTGGCCAGCGAATCGACCTGGCGCCGGTGCTGGCGCAGATCGTCGCCGACGGCGGCTTCGAGGCCTGGCGTGAGAAACAGCACGGCAACGACACCCTTTGGCTGAGCCTGCCCGACGGCGGTCATGCGGCGGTGCCGATCGAGCGTCTGGCGCCACTGGCCAATGCGGTGGCGCAATGGCTCGAACCCGATGGCGTTCGGCGGCTGAGCCCGAGTGAGCTGGCCGCCGATGCCGATACCGATGCGCGACGCTCGCCGCTGCTGGAAATATCCCCCGAAGACGACGCCGGCATCGAAGCCGGGCGGGTCGCCCTCGAATTCGATGCGATGTCCGCGGCCCGCCTGGCCAGGTCGCTGGATTCGGTCAAGCTGCCGGCCGCCGTCGAGCGTCTTCGCGCGGCCTTCGAGGGCCTCGAGACTGTGCCCGAGGTCGAGCCGCCGGCGATGCTCGAGGCGCAGCTGCGCCCCTATCAGCGCGCCGGCCTGAACTGGCTGCAGTTCCTGGCGCGTGCCGGGCTTGGCGGTGTGCTCGCCGATGACATGGGTCTGGGCAAGACGATCCAGGTCCTGGCCCACCTGGCAAGCGAGAAAGAAAACGATCGCATGCATGCGCCGGTGCTGATCATCGCGCCCACGTCACTGGTGTTCAACTGGGCGCACGAGGCAAAGCGCTTCGCGCCCGGGTTGCGCGTTCTCGATGCCACCGGCCCCGCGCGACGCAAGGTGTTCTCGCACCTCGATTCCACCGACATCGTGCTCACCAGTTATGCGCTGCTGCCGCGCGATATCGAGGTGCTGGGCGCACGACGCTGGCATGCGGTGATTGCCGACGAAGCACAGGCGATCAAGAACCCGCGCACCCGCGCCGCGCAGTCCCTGCATTCGATCCGGGCCGAGCATCGGATCGCGCTCACCGGCACGCCGCTGGAGAATCATCTGGGCGAGCTGTGGTCGATCATGCGGTTTGCGATGCCCGAGCTGCTCGGCACCGAGGATTCCTTCCGGCGTCGCTACCGGCACCCGATCGAGCGCCGGGCGCAAGACCCCGAGGGGCCCGAGCGCATGGCCGCGCTGACCCGCCGCCTGCGCCCGTTCATGCTGCGCCGTACCAAACGCGAGGTGCTGGCCGATCTGCCCGCCCGTACCGAGATCGTGCAGCGGATCGAGCTGCCACCCGATCAACGCGATCTCTACGAGGCGATCCGCGCCACCATGGATCAGCGGGTGCGCGAGGCGCTGGCCGAAGGCGGTCTGGCGCGCAATCACCTGCTGGTGCTGGACGCGCTGATGAAGCTGCGCCAGTCGTGCTGTGATCCGGCACTGGTCAAGCTGCCGGCCGCCGCCAAGGTGCGTCACTCGGCCAAGCTCGATGCGCTGATGGAGTTGTTGAGCACGCTCACCAGCGAGGGCCGCAAGGTGCTGGTGTTCTCGCAGTTCACCAGCATGCTCGATCTGATCGAGCGCCGGCTCGATGCCGACAGCGATCTGCAGACCGTGGCGCGGGTGCGCCTGGACGGCAGCACGCAGGACCGGGCGGGGGCCGTGGCCACCTTCCAGGACGGCCCGGCGCAACTGTTCCTGCTCTCGCTCAAGGCCGGTGGGGTGGGCCTGAATCTGACCGCGGCCGACACGGTGATTCACTACGATCCCTGGTGGAATCCGGCGGCCGAGAATCAGGCCACGGATCGGGCCCATCGCATCGGCCAGGATAAGGCGGTGTTCGTCTACAAACTTATCGCCGCCGGCACGGTCGAGGAACGTATCCTGGCGATGCAGGCCGACAAGGCCGAGCTGGCCGATGCGGTGCTGTCCGAGTCCTTCGACGGCGCCACGGGCTCGCTGCGCGCCGAGGATCTTCTGGGCCTGTTCGAGCCGGTCTGATTGCGGCGGCACGGTCCGGGCAGTCGGGTCGAAGCGGCGGGCGCCGCGCCTGATCCGCGCCCGCGCTTCAGCGCCGCGACAGCGCTACACTGCGGGTCGATACAGACGATGTGGGCGCCCGCCCGGGCCGCCCCACCCGTGAGGAGCCATCATGAGCGAGCCGTCCCGCGCCGAACAACTTCGCCCGATCAACGGGCTCTCGCATGTCCGCGGGCCCACCGCGAATCCTTTGATCGAGGTCACGATCGGTCAGTTGCTGGCCGACACCGTGGCCCTCCACGGCGAGCGCGAGGCACTTATCGACACCCCGAGCGGCACGCGGCTGAGCTGGTCCGGATTCATGGCCGAGGTCGATACCCTGGCCAGCGCACTGGCCGCCATGGGGCTGCGCAAGGGCGAACGCATCGGCATCTGGTCGCCCAACCGGGTCGAGTGGGTGCTGACCCAGTTCGCCACCGCGCGCCTCGGGCTGATCCTGGTGAACATCAATCCGGCCTACCGGCTCTCTGAGCTGGAATACGCGCTGAACAAGGTGGGCTGCACCGCGCTGATCACCGCGGCGGCGTTCAAGAGCTCCGACTACCTGGGCATGTTGCGCGAGCTGGCCCCCGAGCTGGATCACTGCGAGCCCAATGCGCTGCAGGCCGCCCGCCTGCCCAGCCTGCGCCTGGTGGTGCGCATGGGCGAGGAGCGCTCGCCGGGCATGATGAACTTCGATGAGCTGATGGCGCTCGGCCGCCAACGGCCGGCCGACCTGGCCGCGATCGGCGCCTCGCTCGATGCCAATGATGCGATCAACATCCAGTTCACCAGCGGCACCACGGGCTCGCCCAAGGGCGCCACGCTCACCCATCGCAACATCGTCAACAACGCCGATAACGTGGCCGCTTGCATCCGCCTCACGGCGCAGGACCGGCTGTGCATCCCGGTGCCGCTCTATCACTGCTTCGGGATGGTCATGGGCACGCTCGCCTGCGCCACGCGCGGCGCCGCCATGGTGTTTCCTTCCGAGGGTTTCGAGCCGCTGGCCACCCTGCAGACCGTTTCCGCCGAGCGCTGCACGGCGCTGTACGGCGTGCCCACGATGTTTGTCGCGATGCTCGATGCCCCCGGGTTCGAAAGCTTCGATCTGAGCAGCCTGCGCACCGGCATCATGGCCGGCGCACCGTGTCCGATCGAGGTCATGAAGCGGGTCAATGATCAGATGCACATGAACGAGGTGACGATCGCCTACGGCATGACCGAAACCAGCCCGGTGTCATTCCAGAGTCATACCGACGATCCCACCGAGAAGCGGGTGGCCACGGTCGGACGCATCCATCCGCATGTCGAGGTGAAGGTCGTCGATGAGCATGGCCACACCCTGCCGGTGAACCAGCCCGGCGAGCTGCTCACGCGCGGCTATTCGGTGATGCTCAAGTACTGGGACGATGAAGCGCGCACCGCCGAATCCATCGATGCCGATGGCTGGATGCACACCGGCGATCAGGCCACGATCGATGAAGATGGCTATTGCGCGATCGTGGGCCGCATCAAAGACATGGTGATCCGCGGCGGCGAGAACATCTATCCGCGCGAGGTCGAGGAATTCCTCTATCGGCATCCGGCCGTGCAGGCGGTGCAGTGCTTCGGCGTGCCCGATCCGAAATACGGCGAGGAACTCGCCGCGTGGATCATCCTCAAGCCGGGTGCCAGCGCCACCGAGGACGAAATCCGCCAGTTCTGCCGCGGCCAGATCGCCCACTACAAGATCCCGCGCTATGTGCGCTTCAAGAACGAGTTGCCGATGACGGTCACCGGCAAGCCGCAGAAGTTCCTGATGCGCGATGCGATGGTCGAAGAACTGAAGGCTGGTTGAGGGCCGCGCACGATGAGTAAACCACTATCCGATCAGGCCGTGATCCGGCAGGTGCTCGCGCATGTCGATGCGCGCACCACTGATCTTGGCGATACCGTGTGGCGAGAGCCGGTCGAGAACTATCGCAGCGCCGCGCGCTTCGCGCGTGAGCAGGCCTTGTTCCGGCACATGCCCACTGTGTTCTGCCCGCTGGCTGCGCTTCCGGAGCCGGGCTCCTACTTTGCGCGCACCCACGCCGGGATGCCGTTGATCGCCGTGCGTGGTCAGGACCACGTGGTGCGCGTGTTCCACAATGCCTGCCGCCACCGCGGCATGATGCTGGCCGAGGGCCACGGAAAGGCGCGCGGCGGATTCGTCTGCCGCTATCACGCCTGGAGCTTCGGGCTCGATGGTGCGCTCAAGCGGGTCGCCGGCGGCATCGAGGGCTTCCCCGGTTTGAATCCCGCCGAGCATGGCCTCACCCCGGTGGCCGCGCGCGAGCATGCGGGCCTGTTGTTCATCACACCGGGCGCGCCGGTATCCGAGGGCGCGCTGGTGAATCTGCCGCAGGTGGTCACCGAAGACCAACGGCTGTTCGATTACGACACCTTTGTCGACGATGCCAACTGGAAACTGCTGAAGGAATTCTCGATGGAGGGCTATCACATCAAGAGCCTGCATCACGAGTCCTTCTATCCGTATGGCTATGACAATCTGAATGTCATCGAAACCTTCGGCCCGAACTCGCGTATCACGTTTCCGTTTCGGCGCATCGAGAAGCTGCGTGACCAACCCGAGGACGAGCGCGAGATCGCCGGCCGCGTCACCTATGTGAATCAGATCTTTCCGAACGCGCGTGTGTCTATTCTGTCCAACCATCATCAGATGGTGGTGCTGGAGCCGATCGACCCCGGCCACACGCGCTGGCATGTGTTCCGCCTGACCCTGCCGGGCGAGGTGCACACCGAGGAAACCCTGGCGCGCGCCAAGCGCGATGCCGGCTTCGTCAGGGACACCGGTCTGCTGGAAGATCGCGAGGCGGCGCTGTCATCGCAACGCGCGCTGGCCGGCAACGGCAACACGCACTACACATTCGGGCTATACGAAAAGGCGGTGGTGCATTTTCACCGGATGCTCGATGAGCAGCTTGCGCGCCTGGAGGATGTCGTCGACGAGCGCTGAACGGTCGGGCCCGTGTGCCCGCTGACGGCGCCTCGCAACTGCCCGCGCAGGCACTATCAACGAAAGGATTCTCCATGAGTGCGAACCCCACGGGCCGCCTGGCCGGCCAGAGCGCCTTGATCACCGGCGCCAGCCGCGGCATCGGCCGTGCGATCGCGCAGGCCTTCGCGCGTGAGGGCGCCGATCTCACCATCGTCGCCACGCGCGCCGAAACGCTGGCCGACGCCGCCGCCGAACTGAAGGGCCTGGGCGCCCGTGTCGAACCGCTGGTTGCCGATGTCGGCGACATGGCGGGATTGCAAGGCCTGGTGGACCGCTCGGTGGCCGCGTTCGGCAAGCTCGATATCCTCGTGAACAATGCCGGCATCTACATCGGCAAGTCTTTCCTCGACTACACCGAGGCCGATGTCGATGACACGCTCGCGGTGAATGTGAAGGCGCCGATGTTCCTGATGCAGGCCGCGCTGCGGCACATGGTGCAGCGCCAGTATGGGCGCATCATCAACATCGCCTCCACGGCCGGCAAATGGGCCTCGCGCAATCAGGCGGTCTATAACATCAGCAAGCATGCGGTGGTCGGGCTCACTCGCTGCGCGGCGTTGGAATTCGCCCAGCAGGGCATCACGATCAACGCGCTCTGCCCGGGCATGATCCAGACAGACATGGCCGCCGGGCTCGAAAAGATGCATGCCCAGGCCACCGGGGTCACGCCGGCCGATGTGCACGGCGCGCTGTTGCAACGCATTGCGCAGGGGCGGTTTCTGGATCCGGCCGAATGCGGCCACCTGGCCGTCTACCTGGCCTCGCCCGAGGCCAGGGGCATGACCGGGCAGTCGGTGCTGCTCGATGGCGGGATGCTGTTCGTGTAGAGGCGGCGCCAACGCCCCGGAGATATCCCGAACGCCTGCATGAACTGCCGCGACATGTGGCTTTGATCCGCAAAGCCGCTGGCGAGCGCCGCATCGGCGAGCGGCGAACCGCGTTCGATCATGCGTCTGGCGTGATCGAGCCGTCGCATGATCAGGAATCGCTGCGGGCTGACACCATAGTGCCGCCGGAACAGGCGCGTCATGGCGAAGCGGCTGATCCGGTGACGCGATTCCAGCACCGTGATCGAGATCCCGCTTCGCCAGTGCGCGGCCAGGTCGTCTCCGATGCGGCGCGCGAGTCCCTGGTCTGATCGGGGCACCCGTCGGCGTGGGCCATCGGATGACTCGGCCAGGGCGTCCGCGAGGCGCTGAATGCCGGACGCAAGCGCAAGCGCGGCATCGTCTGCATTCACCGTGAGCAGCTCGCCCAGCGCCGCGATCAACGCGGGTCGGGTGCAGACCGGCTGCGCGACGAAGGGTGCATCCCCGGCCCCCAATGCCTGTCGGACAAGCTCGGGTGCGATGTACGCGGCACGGTAACCGTAGCCGTCGCCCGTGCCCGGCCGGCCATCATGGGGCTCATCGGGATGCAGGATGAAGGCCTGGCCCCGATCACACGTGCGTGCCGCCCCGCGATAGTTGAACTGCTGCACGCCATGGGTGGTGAGCCCGATCACATAGCGGTCATGCCGGTGCCTGCCGAATGCGTGGCGCAATCCGCGCGTCTCGATGATCTCGAGGCCTTCGATTGCGGCAATCACATGGATGCTGGATCCGTGGTTCATCCCGCACATTCGTTCAAGACAGACCGCTTCGGCGAGTGAATCATGGGCTCGTGAGGTATCTCAACTGCCTGCTAAGGCCTGCAACCAGGGGTGTCCATGAACAGTAACCTGATATTGCTCTGGCTGGCCGCGCTACCCCTGATGGGAAGCCCCGGCCCCGCCACCGTAAGTCTCGCCGGTATCGGTAGCGCATACGGCTTTCGGGCGGGGCTGCGCTATCTGACCGGGATCATTCTCGGCACGACGGCCGTGTTGGTGCTCATCGCCAGCGGTCTGACCGGGCTGCTGCTCGCCTATCCCGCCCTGGCACGCGTGATCGCGGTGGCGGCAGCCACCTACATCCTGTTTCTGGCCTACCGGATCGCAACCGCCCCGACCGGGCTGCGCATCGATACTGATCGGCCAGCGCCGGCAATGCTGCCGGGCCTGCTCCTGGCGATCGGCAATCCGAAGGCCTATGCGGCGATTGGGGCGGTCTATGTGCGTCAGGCGCTCGTGCCGCAGGACCCGCTGCTCGATGCGCTGGCCAAGACTTTCGCCTTGCTGCTGGTGGTGGTCGTGGTCAACACAGTCTGGCTCGCCTTTGGCAGCGCGCTGGCGACGCTGCTGCGCGATCCCAGGCGCGGCCGGGTGGCGAACATCGGCTTCGCGGTGCTGCTGCTGATCTCGGTGTTCGCCGCGCTGGCGGCAGGATGACGCGCGGGGCGTCACCCTGACCACCGCGAGGAAATCCCAGGATCAGCGCGCGATCAGTCGCATCACCCGCTCGCGCCAGGCGGCGATGCCCGCGCTGTTATCGGCATCGGCGTCATAGCCGCCCTGCACGAAGCTGATGGCCACCCGCCCGCTTTGCACCACAGCCTCTTCCTCGTCTTCGGATTCCGGCTTGAACGGACGCACCGAGATGCCGGCGTCGGTGCTGGTCATCTTGAAGCGCTTGCCCAGGGGATCTTCACTGAGATTGGGCGCGAACACGCCCAGGTACTTGGTGCCGCGCCCAACGCGCGATAGCGCGACCGCCGGCGTGCCTTCCTTGAGCGGCGGGACATTGATGTTCAGGCCGACCGAATCGGGCAGGGGGCCATCGCCGGCGACCAGTGTGTCGATCATCGGGGCGACCAGCGCGGCGACCGCGGCGGACGCGGCCGGATCCTTGCGGGTATCGCGGTCGGCGCTGATGCCGATGGCGGGGATGCGTCGCTGCAGCGCATGCGTGACGATCGCCAGCGTGCCCGAGCTTGGCAACACGAGGCCCGTGTTGTTGCCCTCATTGGGGCCCGAGATCACCAGATCCGGCCCCTTCTGCCACTGCTGCTGTGCCAGAACCTGCATGCCGTAAATCGCGGCCATCAGCGGCGAGCCATCGACATACTGGATGCTGGGATCGGCCGCATCGACCGGCCCGTAGCCGGGCGCACCGACCTTGACTTTGCCGCCACGGCAATCCTTCGAGACCGGCTTGATCGGCTTGAGCAGATGCACGAGCGCCCCGGAGCCGCTGGCGTCATGACAGGGGGCGGCAATGACCACCCTGTGGCCCGACTTGCGCAGTGCATCGGCCAGCGCGAGCAGATTCGCCGCGCCGACGCCATCGTCGTTGCTGAGCAGGATATCGAGCTTGCGCGGGGCGGGGGCATCGGCGGCACTCGCGGGGCTGGCCAGTATCAGTGCCATGGCGCTGGCGATGAAGGCGCCAAGCAGCGGCCTCGTTGACCGGGCAAGTGGCATGTTGTCTCTCCTGATTGTGTAGGTTGCCGCGTACCGGAACGCCGCGGTGCAGCGGATGCTACGGTCTGCGCCGGCGCTTGTCGATGGGCGGGCCCCGGCCGGGAGAGCCGGCCGGATCGGGGGATTGCCCCTGCGCGGATCGGGCTGACTGCTATGCAAACCCGGCTCTATCGGGGATGATGGGGCTGCCATTGACCCGAATCAGGCGCGCCGGCCCCGGCGTGTTCCAGGACAACACAGCGAGGATGATGACATGCACGATCGAGACGCTTATGTGGAGAAGATGAAGGCCAAGCTGGACGAATGGAACCAGGACATCGATCGCCTGGAGGCTCAGGCCGAAGGCGCGAAGGCCGAGGCCAAGGCAAGGTTCCAGCACCAGCTGGACGAGCTCAAGGCCATGCGCGACGAGACCATCGAACGCATGCACGCCTGGCAGAGTGCCAGTGCGGACGCCTGGGAAACCATGCGCCATGGCGCCGAGGCGGCCTGGCAGGACATGGCCAAGGCATTCCAGGAGGCCGCCAACCGGTTCAAGTAGTGGGCCGACGCCAGCGCAATTCGACAGGAACCAGGAGCGTTCGAGCCCGCGTCAGCGCGCCGGCGCGGCGAACATCGTCGCCAGGGCGGCCGTGTCGATCGCGCGGCAGACGCGCCCCGCGGGCTTGACCGTGGCCACATCCTCGCCGGCCACCAGCGCGTTCACCACCGCCTCCTCCACGGACTCGACCGCCGCCAGGTAGAGCGGATCGATCCATTCGGTGTTCAGTTCGGTGCGCGTGAGCAGCGGGCCGGTTCGTTGGGGCACGGGCTTGGCATCGGCCACCGAAAAGGCGAGAAAGATGTCGCCCGAGTTATTGCCGCCCGGTGTGCCGCCGCGGCCGATGCCGATCGCCGCCCGCTTGGCGATCGCGCGCAGAGCCAGCGATGATAGCGGGGCGTTCGTGGCCAGGATGGCGATGATCGATCCGCTCTCCTGCGCGAGCAGGCGGTCACCGGACAAGACCTGGCCCACCGGCCGCCCCAGGATGGTCAGCCAGGGCCGCAGCCCATGATTGGCCTGCACCAGCGCACCCAGCGTGTAGGTTTGCCCGCCGATCTCGACCTGCCTGGATGCCGTGCCGGTCCCGCCCTTGAACTCGTAGCAGATCATGCCGTTGCCACCGCCGACCGAGCCCTCGGCAACCGGGCCGGAACTGGCATCGTTGATCGCGCCCAGCGCATCATCGGCGCACACCTGCTGGGCGTTGATGTCGTTGAGCACACCGTCATAGGTCTCGGCAACGACGGGCATGGCCCATGCATGCTCGTTGCGAAAATACTCGGCGTAGTGATCGATCATCCAGCGGGTGGCGCCGTGATGAACCACGCCGACCGAGTGCGTGTTGGTGATGCAGATCGGGCCCAGGAAATAGCCGGCATCCCGGATCCAGTGAGTGCCGGTCATCTCGCCATTGCCATTGAGCGAGAACTGGCCGGCCCAGACCGGCTGCGGTTCGGTGAGAACACCGCGCGGCAGGATCGCCGTCACGCCGGTGCGGATGTTTCGCGAGGGATCGGTCAGCGTGCGAAAGCCGACCCGCACGCCGTCGACATCGGTGATCGCGTTCAGTGGGCCCGGTGTGCCGGGAAAGGGCAGACCGAGCTCGCGAGCGCGGGGTCGATTCCCGGGCCTGTTCATGCGTGTCTCCGGTGAGCCCTTGGGAACGGGCCCGCGCCGATCATTCTCGCAAACAGCCGCCGTGTGCGTCCAACTACCTGGGCGTGACCATGATCTGGCGCCAGGTTCGCTCGAGCTTGCGCCCGCCCAGCATGAGCGATCTGTGGCCGGTCGATGACTGGATCGACACCGCGCCCTTCCTACCCAGCAGGATGATGTCCCGGCCGTCGGCGGAGGATCGGTAGACGGAGGCCGGCGAGTCGCGGCTGTCCACCGTGCCGTCGCCGTTCGTATCCAGGATCGGTTGCTGATACGGGCTGCCGAACATCGCGTTCAACAGGATGTTGTAGCCGGACCCTTCATAGTCCGGATCGCAGGGGCTGGATCCGCCGCCCGTGGGCGGTATCGGCGTGACCCCCTCGAACAGCACCACGCCCCTGACCAACTGAGGCGGACTCATGATCCGCAGCCCGGTCACATTCGAGAGCATCATCTTCCAGCCGCGGTGCTTCTGCCAATCTATCGGGTTCGAGGAGCTGGTGTAGAAGCTCGAACCGAGCCGGGCACCGATGGTCTGCGTGACCAGTGCCGATTCCGAGGCAATGCTGGCAAAGCCGTCCGAGCTCTGCCCGGCAGGGGTCTTGTCCCAGAGCCCGTACAAGGCCTGTACATCGACCGTCGTGCGATCGCCATCCGTGATGAGCCTGCCGGTGCCCACCAGCACCATCTGGCCGCCGTAGGGGTGAACCACATACTCGGGCGTGGCCGAGATCGGGCGGGCACCGGGCGCCTCGAACAAGGGCTTGCCGGCCAGGCCGATCTTCCAGGACATCGGGTTGGCTCCCTGGGGCTCGAAGCGCCAGACCCTGCCGAGTTGATCGCCGGCATAGACCCCGACCACGACATTGTGCAGATCGCGGATCACGCGCACGCCGCCAAGCCCGTTGTCCCTGCCCGGAACACTCACCTTGGAGATGATCGCGCCGCTCCACAGATCCACCATGAACAGCGTTCCCGACCCGCTCTTGCTGCCGTAGCCATTGCCGAACAGCGCGACCCAGCGGCCGTTGCTGAGCACACCGACCTCCACGGGCTGCGTGATGTAACCCAGGTCTGGATGGTCATTGAACTCCCAGAGCAGGCTCGAGCCATCCAGCGAGCCCGGTCGCGAGACATCGAGGGCGAACACACTCTTGGCGCCCGCGCCGGTCGTGCCGGTCAGCACGGTCTTCCAGCGACCCTGGTACGCGCTCGCCAGGTTCAGTGGGCCATCGACATAGAACTGATGTTCGTAGTTCGGGCTGGCAAGCGCTTCGAGCTTCGGGATCACCGCCTGGGGGATCAGCGCGAAGCTCTCGGTACCGGTGGCCGCATCGAGTGCATGCAGCATGCCGTCATTGGCGCCGAAGAAGATCGTCTTCGTTTCGGATTCGCGCGCCTGCAGGTAGGCTTGTAGGTGCTTGCACCCGGAATGTCGGCGGGTAGGAACTGATACTGAAGGGTCTCGCCCACGCCGAACATCACCGGCGATGAGTTGACCACATCGCCGAATCGCCAGTCTTTGTCTCGAACCCGGAAGTTGAATGGTGCCAGCCCTTCTCGCGAGCTGTCACCGCGAAGATACTCGATGGTCTCGAGCGGATGGTTCGGGCTGATCGCATTTGCCACCGAGCTCGGCAGGTAGGCGGACGAGAATCGCCAGGCACCGCCATGGGCGCCCTGGCTGAGGTAGATATTGCGGGAATGCCAGAGCGGAAGTTTCTCGGAGGCGCGCCAGACGATGCTGGTGGCAGCCCCCGTGGCGTCCAGCCGTGTCGCGCTGACATCGGCGGACCAGATCTTGTTTCTGTAGGCGGCCACGAACTTGACATTATCTGCGTCGAGCTTGCCACTGCTGACCGCCGGGCCGGCCTCGCGCACCTCGCGCTGGGCGATGTCCTTCAGCAGCTCGGAAACGGCGCTGCGAAGTTCTTCCGGGTCATTGGCACTGAAGTAGGCGCCGCGCGCGTTGATCGCGGCATGCCAGAGATCATCGAGCTTGTTCGTGCTCCACTGCAGTGCACCGCTTTTGAGCCGGGGCAGGTCGGTCTTCGGGTCCAGGCGGCCGGCGACGCCGAGCCCGATCGTGAACTGCACCACATGCTGCCAGAACGCCGGATTGAATGCGTCTGTCGGCACATCATTGGGCAGATCATGGCGAAGGTCGCGGTACCAGTAGTACATCGCGACATCCGCCAGCATCGACGGATGATCATCCGCATACGGGGGCTCGGGAACATACTTGAACACGGCGCCGTTCTCGCCTTTGATATGCGGGCCGGGCCGACCGTCGATTTCGCCGTCTGCCGGCCCATGGGCTCTCTCATCAAGGCCGTCGGAATCGGTCCATGCGCCGTCGGTGATCAGGATGCTGTAGTTCTTGCGGCAGCTCAGGTGCGGGCGCTGGTCGCCAGCGTACCCGGGTGTGTCACTCCAGGGGCCGCGGTCGTCGGTGCGGGAGAAGTATTGCCCGACATCATCGACCGCGCGTCGCAAGGGCGTGCAGCAGGTGGTGTCGAATGCGTAAAGCCAGTTGAAGAAGGCGTCGCGATCGGCGCCCGAGAACGGGCGGATGCCGCGTTCGATGGTCTTGGTGCTGACGCCGTCGATATCGGTGGCGGTGTACTTGTTCGTGCGCCCGTAGCCCAGGCGAAGCGACTCGCTCTGGTTGGCCAATGCACTGGAGATCGCGGCGGTGGCCAGGAAGATCCTGGTTCGATAGTAGACAAACCAGTTGGCAAAGTTCTGATGTTCCTGCGCCTGCGAGCACAGCCGCTGGCCGGTGCTCTGTGCCGGGCAGTCGGTTCTACCCTTGCCACGAACGAAGCTTGCGTGATCGGAGATCCTGATGCGACGATAGTTCGCTGTGAGATCGGCATTGCCGCCGAGGAAATCGTAGTAGACATCCGGTTCGAAGTTGCTCATGAATTGCAGCGCGCAATCGAGGTCCGTACACCAGCGCCGCGCCTTGTCCGTGTAGTCACGCGCGGCCACCAGATTCGTCACCCCGTAGGCCGGATCCACGGGATCGAGCTGTGCCGCTCGCGGGTCCGCGTTCGGAAATGAGCTGCCGTCGCTGCGCATCCAGGGCGTGTAGCGGATCTCCGGGTTGTAGTAGATCCGGTTGTGCTGATACGAGCGCACCTTGATCACCATCGCCTTCGTGGAATGGGTCGGATAGATCAACTTGCGCGGCTTGCGTGCGTCTTTCTCCTCCGGCACGTAGCCCATGCTGCCCAGACCGCCGTCGAAATCCCGGATGACATCGGACGGGTTCGCGATGTAGTCCATGGTCAGCGAGTCATCGATCGTGAGCATGAAATTCGGCACCGGCGTGCTGCCACTGAAGGACAGCAAAGGCAGCTGCGAGGGTTCGGATGTCTGCGTGGCGCTGGCGGTCGGGCTCTGGACGAGCGTCACGAGCAGCGTGCATGTGATTGCAGCAAGCGAAAGCAAAGAGCATTTCATCAGGTGTCATCCGTTCTGGTTGTTGCTCCAAACGGGCTGACATGCCGTGGCCGTCCCGCCGCGCGAGCCGCGCGCGACAGGCTTGCGCGCGCGGGTGCTAGCGCGATGGTGGTGCGACGTCGGTTGCTGGTTCTTATTCGGCGCTGCCCTGCCGTGGCGACGACGATCGCAATTGTATGTACCCCGTTTACGGCAGCAGTATAGGAATGGCAACCTGAAAGAAAACTGAAGATGTTGTGGGTTCGTTGGCGGCCTGCCATACCTGCCTTTCGGGCGCGCTCCGGCTCGTCGCCGGCCCATCCGGGACTGTGCCCGTCGTCGCGGCGCCCGGGCGCCCGGCGGGCGCCGCAGACGGGGCGGCCCGCGCAGCCGCTAAACTCAGCGGCTGCTCTGGCACACCACCCTCACAGGAGATCGCCCGATGACCATTCGGGGCAAGGCCGCCATCGTCGGCGCCTATGAACATCCGACGCGCAAGGCGCCGGACAAGACCGTCGCCCAGCTGCACATGGAGTGCGCGGCCGGCGCCCTGGCCGATGCCGGCCTGAGCTTTGCCGATGTCGACGGCTACTTCTGCGGCGGAGACGCGCCCGGCCTGGGCATGTTGAACATGGTCGAGTACATGGGCCTGCGCCCGCGCCATGTCGATTCCACGGAAACCGGGGGCGCGTCGTATGTGATTCATGTGTCGCACGCGGCCCAGGCGATTGCCGCCGGCAAATGCGACATCGCGCTGGTCACCCTGGCCGGGCGGCCGCGCTCGGAGGCCTCCAGCGGGCTGCAGCCGCGCAACTTCGGCACCAACCTGCCGGATTCGCCATTCGAGGCGCCTTACAGTGTGGTCACGGTCAATAACTATGCGTTGGTGGCCGCCCGTCACATGTACGAGTTCGGCACCACCTCTGAGCAGCTGGCCTGGATCAAGGTGGCCGCCTCCCACCATGCGCAACACAATCCGAATGCGATGCTGCGCGATGTGGTCACCGTGGAAGACGTCATCGGCTCGCCGATGATCTCCGACCCGCTGCACCGGCTCGACTGCTGCGTGGTGTCCGACGGCGGCGGCGCGCTGATCGTTGCCCGCCCCGAGATCGCGCGTGAGCTGAAGCGGCCGATGGTGGTGGTGCGCGGGGCCGGCGAGGCCACCAAGGACAGTATGGGTGGCCACGTCGATCTGAGTTACTCGGCGGCGGCGCGGTCCGGCCCGATCGCCTTTGCCGAGGCCGGTCTGAGCCCGGCCGACATCCAGTACGCATCGATCTACGACAGCTTCACGATCACCGTGCTGATGCAGCTCGAAGATCTGGGCTTTTGCGAAAAGGGCCAGGGTGGCCGATTCGTGGCCGACGGCAATCTGATCTCCGGCTCCGGCAAGCTGCCGTTCAACACCGATGGCGGCGGCCTGTGCAACAACCATCCGGCCAACCGCGGCGGCATGACCAAGGTGATCGAGGCGGTGCGCCAGTTGCGGGGCGAGGCCCATCCCGCCGTACAGGTGCCGAACTGCCAGTTTGCGATCGCCCAGGGCATTGGCGGGCAGCTCGGCTCGCGCCATGGCAGCGGTACCCTGATTCTCGAGAGGCAGTGAACCATGAGCACCCCGTATCAAGAGCGCACGATTCCGGCGCCCATCGTCTATCCCGACAACGAGGCCTTCTGGGCTGCGGCGGGCGAAGGGCGCCTGCTGGTCAGGCACTGTCTGGCCTGCGATGCGCCGCACTGGTATCCGCGCCCGCTTTGCCCGCACTGCGGCAGCGATCGCACCGAGTTTCGCGATACAGCCGGCAAGGGCACGATCTACTCGGTCAGCGTCACCCGTCGCGCCGGCCCGCAGCCTTTCGCGATCGCCTATGTCACCCTCGATGAGGGCGTCACCATGATGACGCACATCGTCGATTGCGATCTCGATGAGGTTCGCATCGGCGATCGGGTGGAGGTGGTCTTCAAGCCCAGCGACGGCGGCCCGCCTGTGCCGATGTTCAAGCCGGCGGGCTGATTCGCCGAAGCGCCTTGCCAGGCGTACCGGCACGTGCCCCGCCGGCCGCACGATGCCATCGATCGAGCCGGCCCTGGCGATCGAGTTTTATCTGTCGTTGAAACGGAGTCCGAGATGAGCACCCAACCCCGAGTCCTGATTGCCGGTGGCGGCCCCGGCGGCATGGCCACCGCGCTCACGCTGCACCAGATCGGCGTGCCCTGCGTGGTGTTCGAGGCGGTGCGCGAACTGCGCCCGCTGGGTGTGGGCATCAACCTGCAGCCCAATGCGGTGCGCGAGCTCTACGACCTCGGCATCGGGCAGGCGGCGCTGGACGCCCTGGGTCTGCCGGCCCGCGAATGGGCGCTGGTCGGTCTGAACGGGCAGGAGATCTACAGCGAGGCGCGCGGCTTGCTGGCGGGCTACAAGTGGCCGCAATATGCGGTGCATCGCGGCCGGCTGCAGATGCTGCTCTATGACACCGTCATCGAACGGCTCGGGCCGCAGGCGGTACGGCTCGGCCAGCGGGTGCTCGGCTATGAGCAACGCGGCGATGGCACGGTCACGGTCAATATCGAACACGACGATGGTTCGCGCTCCAGCGAAACCGGCACGCTGCTGATCGCGGCCGACGGCCTGCACTCGGCCGTGCGCGCGCAGATGCATCCGAATCAACCGCCGATTCAATGGGGCGGCGCAATCATGTGGCGCGGCACCAGCCCGGGCGTGCCGGTGCGCAGCGGATCATCCTTCGTGGGTTTCGGCACGCACCGGCAGCGGGTCGTGTTCTACCCGATCTCGCATCCCGACCCGGCCACCGGCCTGTCCACGATCAACTGGATCGCCGAGGTCACGGTGGATAACTCGGCCGGCTGGCAGGGCGGCGACTGGACCAAGCGCGTCGCGCTGCAAGACTTCGCCCATCACTTCGCGGATTGGAAGTACGACTGGCTCGATGTGCCGGCTCTGCTGGCCGGCGCCGATCCGATCTACGAGTATCCGATGATCGACCGCGACCCGGTCCCCACCTGGCAGGATGGCCGCGTGGCGTTGCTCGGCGATGCCGCCCATGTGATGTATCCCACCGGATCCAACGGCGCCAGCCAGGCGATCGTCGATGCGCGCGTGCTGGGCGCCTGCATGGTCGAACACGGCATCACGCCCGAGGCGCTGGCGGCCTATGACGCGGCCTTGTGCGAGAAGATCTCCGCCGTGGTGCTGCGCAATCGCGGGGCCGGCCCGTTCGGTCTGCTGAATCTGGTCGACGAACGCTGCGGCGGCCGCTTCGAGAACATCGACGATGTGATCAGCCCGGCGGAGCGTGCGCAGTTCATGGCCGGCTACAAGGCCGCGGCCGGTTTCGCGATCGAGGCCTTGAATGCGGCGGCGCCAACGATTGATCAAGGCGCGCGTGTCAGGTTGCGCGCATGATTCACGATGACGATGAAGAATCGCTCCTTGTTTGATGACCTTCCGATAACACCAGCGCCACTCGTACCGGTTGCCCGCGGGGCGTTGTCGAAAGAACAGAAGGCCTTCGCGGCCCTCATCCGCAAGATCGAGAGTCGCCGCGCGAGTCTGCTGCAGTGGCGAGAGATTGAAACCAGTTTCAAGCGAAAATATTTCTCCGAGCTTCATCCGCTGCGGGAACGCGCGCGTGAGTTGCAGATTGCGTTTGCGCAAGCCATGGACCAAGCCCACGGCAGCAAGGGCCTGACCAAGACGGAGCGCCGCAAGTTGTCGGTGTTGATCACGGAGCTAGCCGAACAGCTGCTGGAAGAGGCAGATGAGCAGGCGCTGATCGCGCTCTACGACAAGCACAGCGGTTCGAACTATGCTGAAGAACAAGCGGCCGAGCTTACCGAAATGAAGGCGATGCTCGAGGATGTGCTGGGCGTCGATCTTGACGATGATTTCGACCCGGCTGCGCCCGACGCATTCATCGAACGCTTGAGCCGCGAAATGCAGGAGCAAATCCGGGCGGAACAGGAGGCCAAGCAGGCGCGCGCGGCCAAACGCAAGCAAACGGCCAAGAGCCTGGCGCGCGAGGCGCAACGGGAATCCGATGCCCAGCGTATGCAGCAATCGATTCGCGATGTGTATCGCGGCCTGGCCGCCGTGCTCCACCCGGACCGCGAGACCGATGATGCCGAGCGTGCCCGTAAGACCGAGTTCATGCAGCAGGTCAATCGAGCCTATGCAGATAAGGACTTGTTGCGTCTGCTCGAGTTACAGATGCAGTTTGCACAGATCGATCCGGATCACATATCCCGTCTTGCGCCGCAGCGCCTGAACGACTACCTGAAGATTCTGCGAGACCAGGTTCGCGATCTCGATCGAGAGTTCGAACAGGAACAGCTGAGCTTTGCCATGGACTTTAGTCTTCCGCCTCCCGGCAGGCGTGGGATGCGAGAGGTCTTGATGCTTCTTGAGGTCGACATCACCACGTGCCGTTCTCACATCGGTCTGATCGAAGACCAGATGAGCGTGACGCAGGATTTGGCAAGACTCAAGGCCTGGCTGAAAACCGTCAAACTGCAACGCGTCAAACGGCCCCGGCACGATGACCCATTCGACTGGGACGACGGCCCGTTTTGATGGTGCGTCGGCCTTGAACGACAAGGTGGCGACTGCATGATCCATTCTTTGCCAAGTCGACCTGCGAGGCCCCCGTACCACCTGCCGAAGTGCAGGTTGCTCTCATATCTCGCCCGACAATGAAAGCTCTGACAGTGCTCCGGTCCTGCATGCGCTAGAAAACGCCTTGGCCGCAGGCCGGGCCGAACCGGCGTACGAGCCCGGTGGCCGGATGCGATATGAGAAGATTCCGGCTGCGGGGCTTGGGATGGCTGGGTTCAGGAGTGCTGTTCTATCCCGGCAAAGTGCGCCAACAAGGGCTCATCGTTCTTGGCCAGCGCAAGGCCCCGGCACTCTCCATTGCGTCAGGAACGCCATCGATGAATCAATCCGAATCCGCCGGCCCCGCCTGGCAGAGGTCCATCTTCAAAGTGCTCAAGCAAGGGGGTGTGCGCCAGATCGCCTATGTGCCCGATGCCGGCCATGCGCAGGTCATCCGCAGCGCGATCGCCGATCCCGAGATCGAAGATGTCGTGCTGACCACCGAGGAGGAGGGCGTGGCACTGGCCTGCGGCGCCTGGCTCGGCGGCCAGCGCGCCGTGCTGCTGATGCAAAGCAGCGGCGTGGGCAACTGCGTGAACATGTTTTCGCTGCTGCAATCGGCCGACTTCCCGTTCCTGACCCTGGTGACCATGCGCGGCGAATACGCCGAGTTCAATCCCTGGCAGAACCCGATGGGCCGCGCCACCCAGGGCGCGTTCGAGCTGATGGGCATTCGCGTCATGCGCGTGTCCGATCCGGAGCAGGTCGAGGAAGTGGTCAGTGCCGCCTTCGATGCGGTGTTCATGGCCGGCGAGAAGGTTGCCGTGCTGTTGTCGCAGAATCTGATCGGCCGCAAGAAATGGGTGAGCAACTGATGAGTGAATCGCAAGTGCGCGGCATGGATCGCCGCCAGTTCGTGGCCCGTCTGCTCACCGGTCTGCCCGAGGCCCTGGTGATCACCGGCCTGGGTTCTGCTTCCTATGATGTGTTCGCGGCCGGTGATCGGGATCGCAACTATTACCTGTGGGGTGCGATGGGTGGCGCGGTGCCGATGGGCCTCGGCCTGGCCCTGGCGCAGCCCGGGCAATCGGTGGTCGTGGTCACAGGCGATGGTGAGCAGCTCATGGGCATCGGCAGCCTGGCCACCGTGGCCGTCAAACAGCCCCGCAATCTGTCGATCATCGTGCTCGACAACGGCCACTTCGGCGAAACCGGCATGCAGCGCAGCCACACCGGCCAGGGCATGGATCTGGTGGCTGTGGCCAGGGGCTGCGGCATCGCGCAGGCCGAGGCCGTCGAGCGTATCGATGACTGCGAGCGGATTGCGGCCTGGGCGCGCGAGCGCAAGGGGCCGCAGTTCGTCCAGGCGTTGATCGGTGCCGACAATCCGCCGCGTGCCCTTCCGCCACGAGACGGGCCCTATGTGAAGAACCGGCTGCGCGGGGCACTGGGGCTGACGCCGTTCTGAGTTTCAAGGCGCTTTGGCTGAGCCAGTCTGGTGATGTGATCGTGGTGGATGCTGGCGGCGATACGAATGTACCGGTCTGTGGCGCTGCCGGGTGTGACGGTGGTGCCGCTGGCAACGGCGGAAGAAATCATCAGCCTGGCACAGGAGCAGGGCGAATGACAGGCGGAGACCCGCGAATGGGTGGCCCAGGGCAAAACCGTCGAGGAACTGCTCAATGAGTTCGGCCGCATCTGAACCGGTGCTGATCGGTCTGGACTGGGGCACGTCCTCGGCCCGGGCCTATCTGATCGGCGGCCATGGTGACGTTCTGGACAGCGTGTCTACCGGTCGGGGCATCATGCAGATCGTCGGGCGTGAGTTCGAGTCTGCATGTGGCGAACTCCTGGCGCGCTGGCGGGATCTGCTTGGCATGCCGGTCGTGGCCTCGGGCATGATCACCAGCCGCCAGGGCTGGATCGAGACGCCATACCTGCCGTTGCCCGCCGGCAGCGACGCGCTGGCCCACGCGCTCGTTGCGCATCGCACGGCATCGGGAATCGAGCTGCACTTCGTCGGCGGTCTGGTCACGCAAGCGAATGGCGCCTGATGTGATTCGCGGCGAGGAGACCCAGATCGTCGGGGCGGTGGCCGCCGGCCTTGGCGACGGCGTTCGGTGATGCCGGGCACCCACAGCAAGTGGCTGGCTGTGGCGGCGGCAAAATCATCGCCTTCAAGACCTACATGACCGGCGAGGTCTTCGCGGCACTGTCCAAACATACGATTCTTGGCAAGATGATGCGTCCGGGGCCATTTCATGGCGGGGGGTTCAGCCAGGGTCTCGAGTCCGGCCGCCAGGCGGGCAGCGATCTGCTCCATCGCCTGTTTCATGCGCACACTGCCACTGTTGAGCGAGATGCCCGAGGAAATGACATCCGATTTTCTGTCCGGCCTGCTGATCGGGGCCGAGGTCGCCGCGGGCGCGGCAGGGCTACCCCTTGCCAGTGAGATCACGATCGTCGGGCGCGGCGATCTCGCCGAACGCCATGGCCTGGCGCTCGCCCAGGCGGGGCTGACCGCCCGCCAGGCGCCCGACGATGTGGTCGCGCTCGGTCACTTGCAGATCGCGCGATCGGCGGGACTGGTCTCATGAGCCGCCGGGATCAAGCATTCGCCGAGCTGCCGTTGATCGCAATCCTGCGTGGCCTGCAGCCGGAAAGAGCCCTCGAGGTGACAGATGTCCTCGAGCAGGCCGGGTTCAGAATCATCGAGGTCCTGTTGACTCCGCCGGATCCGCTGCGGTCGATCGGTCCATGGCCGCCCGCTTCGGCGATCGGCTCATCATCGGCGCCGGTACGGTTTTGACCGTCGATGAAGTCGATGACGTCGTCCGTGCGGGCGGGCAGCTCGTGGTGGCGCCGAACCTGAACCCCGCTGTGGGCGCCAGGGCGATCGCCCACGGTGCTCTCTGGTGCCCTGGCGTGATGACGCCGACCGAGGCGTTTCAGGCCTTGGATCAAGGCGCTAGTGCGCTGAAGTTCTTTCCGGCAGAGCTGGTCTCTCCGAAGGCCATCGGCGCGCTGCGCGCCGTGTTGCCAGAGTCGACCGCGATCATCGTTGTCGGAGGCATCACGCCCGACACGATCGAACCGTATCGACGAGCGGGCGCCCGCGGTTTCGGGCTGGGTTCGGCGCTGTTCAAGCCCGGGTATTCGCTGTCGGAAATCGCCGAACGCGCTGCCGCCTTCGTTGCGGCGTACGCTCGTTGCTGATCCGCGCGATAGTGCTCGTCCAGGTTCTCATTCTCCAGGCGTCATCGATCGCGTAGTCGTCGCCAGAGGTTGGACTACGGCGCACGTGCAGTCCCGACGGCCAAGAGCGAGGCCGCATAGGCGGTCGCCGCACCACGAGGTGATGCGCATCCCGGTCGCGGCCTGATCGCCCAGTGATCGTCCTCGATATGCGACGTATCTCCGAAACCGCCGAAGAGCGGGGAGTCCGGCTGAAATCGGGTATGCGTCGGGCTTCGAGCCCCGTGATCGATCTTGCGAGGCCGCACCATGGAAACCATCAACATTCAGTTCACGCTGTTTTCGGCGTTCTACTCGCCCCCTCATCTCGACGATGTCGGGTGGTTTCCTCGCAGGCCGAGGGCTGATCCGAAGTGGCTTCTCCGTTGCACCGCCCGGTGGCTCCGCGATCGATGCGCTCAAGGATGGCAGCGCGCATGTCGTGCAATCGGCATTGAGCCAGGGTTTCACTTCGCTGAACCAGGGTGAGACACCCTTCGCCGTGCATTTCGCGCAGGTCAATGAGATGGATGGTTTTTTCCCACCGGTCGCCAGGCCGATCCGGATTTCTCGTGGTCCAAGCTCGAGGGTGCTGAGGTGGTGATGTTCGGTGGCGGCAGCCGCTGGCCATGTTCAAGTACGGCTCGCCACCGCGCCGGCATCGACTTCCTCCAAGATCCGGGCGCTGGATCACCATGGGCGGGGCCGCCGCAATCGATCAGGCGTTCCGCGCGGGGCAGGGGCAGCATGTGCAGCAACAGGGGCCGTATCCGCAGCAACTGCAGGCGGACGGTGTGGGCCATGTGGTGGCCCAGGTGGGCCCGCAGATCGGGCCGTGCGGTTTCTCGAGTCTGGCGGCCTCGCGCGAATGGCTTGACTCGGATATGGCCAGGGCCTTCATGCGTGCCTATCGCAAGACGCGTCAGTACATGAACGACACGCCGGCGGCGGAGATCGCGCGCGCCGAGAAGTCTTATTTCCCGGATGTCGATGAGCCGGTGCTCGCCGATTGCATCGCCACCTATCAGCGGCTCGGTTGCTGGACACCGCATGCCGAGATCACGCAGGCGGCCTTTGAACGCACGCTGGACATCTACGAGTTCAACGGCTTGCTGAAGGCCCGATACGCCTACGACCAAGTGTGTGCACTGCCCCCAGGGGATCGTTAGGACGATCAGGTCTCTCGCGTCGGGCGCCGCCTGGCCGAGACGGCGCCGATGAATCATGCCCGGCATGCCGCCGCGCATGCGCTCGGCACGAATGCGCGAGTCCGATGTATGCAAGCGCTGAGAGCCATGCGCCAGTTTGCCTGCGCGATGGTCAGCGACCCTGCAGGCGGGCCGACAGACGAGCTGCCACCCGCGGCCAGACCTCTGGATTCACGACATGCGGTGGACGTCGCCCGGCGGCGAGTTCGAGAAGCTGGGTCGCCGCGCTTTCGGCCACGCTGCGGCGCCCCTCATGCGAGACGCCCGCCGTGTGATAGGTGGCCACGACATTGGGCAGCGCAAGCAGCGGATGATCGAGCGGCGGCGGCTCGGGTTCCCAGACATCGAGCCCGGCACCGGCCAGGTGGCCCGCGCTGAGAGCGCGCGCCAGGGCGGCCTCATCGTGAATGCCGCCACGCGCGGTGCTGATGAAGATTGCGCCCGGCTTCATGTCCGTGAAGCGCCGTTCGTCGAACATGCCCAGCGTGCTTGGATCGCGCGGGCAGTGCAGCGAGACAATGTCGGATTCGGCGACGATCGTGTCTAGCGACGCCGGTTCCGCACCGCGCGCGCGAATCTCCGCATCGGCCACGAACGGGTCGACGGCCAGCACGCGCATGCCGAAGGCGGCGGCCAGCCGCGCGGTCGCGCTGCCTGCGTGGCCGATGCCCACCAGGCCGAGCGTCTTGCCGCCGATGTCATGGCCCATCAGTGCCTCGCGCGCGAAGCCACGCTCCTGGCGCATCTTGCGATCGGATTCGGCGATTCGCCGCGAGACGGCAAGCATCAGGCCGATGCTCATCTCGGCCACCGATCTGGCGTTGCCGCCTGCCTGATTGAGCACCAGGACACCCGCATCGGTACAGGCCGGCACATCGATGGTGTCGTAGCCCGCGCCGGCGCTGGACACGCAGATCAGCCCCGGGCAGCGGGCCAGCAATGCCTTGCCGACATGGAACTGGCGCGGCAGTTCATCCTTGGCCGCGGAGGCCTGGTATATCTCGCTGGCTGTGAGCATCTGCCAGGCCTGCTCATCCGCGCCGTGGGTTGCCGCGATTTGCAGCGCGAGGCCGCTCGCCGCACGAATGCGCTCATCGAAAACCGGATGCAGCCAGAGGTCGAATCGGGCGACACGCAATGATGGCTGGGTACTCATGGGCAGACTCCGCTCAAGCAGTTGGCCGGCCGCCGTCTCGCAGACCGTCGCGACCGCAGATCGTCTGGGTGACGCTCGCCGCTTGCGCGGTCGCGTCGGGCAGTGCACAGGCACGCTTGGTCTTGTCGCCACGTGCGATGCCACCAAATGGCACGGCGGCGACAAGCACAGCGACGGTCAGAGGTCGAATCGGCATCGCTGCAAGCTCCGAAGCAATGCCCGTGGAAAGCTTCGCCGATGACGATACTCGATCGCGCGTGTCCGTGCCAGCAGGCGGTTGCACACTGGGGATAGACTGCGGGTTCGCGCTGCGTTCATTCGACAGACCGACACCGGAGCCGTTCTTCATGGCGCCCACCCGCCAGCATGCCCACGAGCATGCCGATCACCATCAGCATCACCATGACCACGGCCAGAGCCACGGCCATGCCGGCCATCATCATCATGCCCATCTCGACCCGGGCAGTGGTGATCGCCGGGTCTGGCTCGCGATCTGGGCCAATGGTTTGCTCACCGTGGCGCAGATCATCGGCGGCATCGTCTCCGGCAGCCTGGCCTTGATTGCCGATGCGGTCCACAACCTGTCGGACATGGGTGCTCTGATCATCGCCTTCGTGGCGCGCCGGGTGGCCCGCCGCCCGGCCGATGAAGCGATGACCTTCGGCTATGGCCGCATCGAACTGGTGGCCGCGCTGATCAACTACACGTCACTGATCCTGATCGGGTTGTACCTGGTCGTCGAAGGGGTGCAGCGCCTGATCGACCCGCCCGAGGTGGCCGGCTGGGCGGTGGTGGTGCTGGCGACCATTGCCTTGATCATCGATGCGCTGACGGCCGTGCTCACGGCCCGGCTGCAAAAGGACAGCGCCAACATGCGGGCCATGTTCCTGCATAACCTGAGCGATGCCCTGGCCTCGGTCGCAGTGGTGATCGGCGGTGTGCTGATCCTGCTGTTCGATCTGCGGGTGATCGATCCGATCATCACGATCGCGATCGCCGTGTATATCGTCTGGCTGGCGGTGCGCGAGATCGGCGGGCCGGTGCGCATCCTGATGCTGGGCAGCCCGGCACATATCGACAATGACCGGGTCGTGGCCAGGCTGCGTCAGATCGATCATGTCGTCGACATCCATCATCTGCACTTCTGGCATATGCATGAGCACCTGACCGGGCTGGACTGTCACGTGGTCCTCAGCGACACCGGATGGCAGTGCCAGGAGGGCGTGAAGATCCAGATCAAGACCGCGCTTTCCGAACACTTCGGGATCCGCCACTCCACGCTCGAGTTCGAACACGAGGCGCGCGCCCATGTGGGCATGGCACTGTACGGCTGCGGCGATGGCCACGGGCTGGTCGCGGCGGCACGGGAACCTCTCATCGGGTCCAAGCCGTCGGCGTCGGGGCACCTGTAAGGGCGAGACGCGCGACCGGACGGATCCGTGTGCGGTGCGCTTTGGTGGATAATGGTCGTGCAATAGTCCGGTGCCTCATGGGCTCATCGGATCCCAAGATCCGCGCCCATGAAACACTGCCGTCTCAACCGAGTCCTGGCGATGTCCGAGTCCGACCATTCATCGAGCCCGTTCGAGCGATTCCGGCGCATGCTGGCCATCGTCTCGCTGGTGGTGTTCGTCGGTCATTTTGTCGGCATCGGGCCGTACGCGCAGACCGCACGCGCGGCGGGCCAGGCCGGGCACCACCAGGCCCTGCCCGCGCACGCGCACCACCAGACCCTGCCTGCGCCATCGTCTGTGCACACCGCGCACCATGGCCATGACGGCGCGGCCCATGCCGGCCATGCTCGGGCCGAGGCCTCGTTGGCCCATCCGCCTGGGGTCATGCCAGCGGTCGGTGCGCCCGCGTCCACGGACGATCACGCCCATCTGTCCTGTGAAAAGGCTGCGGGCAGGCGGCCGTTCTGTTCCTGAGTCCCCGCTTCGGCGCCGCCCGCCTGCGCCATGAGGTGCCGGTGATCTCCCCGGGCCGATATCGGGGCCCGTCTCTGTCGCCGCCCCGGCGCCCGCCAAGAGCCTGACCCGCCGAGTGGATCGCCCGGCGCCACGCCCTGCCTGAGTCGGGCCGGGCGGTCGTCGGGCAAACCGGCTCCGCACGCGGCTGCCAGTCTGGCCGGCCTGCGCGCCCACGAGCAATCCCCACGACGGAGTTCATGAGCTTCCATGTCTTCACGCATCCCCTGTGCGATCGCGGTCGCGCTCGCCGTGGTCGGCGCTGGCGCGCACGCCGATCCCCTGACGCCCAGCCCGGCCGACGAGCCGCGTTATGAATCGGGCTTCGACGGCTACCGCGCCGATACCGAGATCGAACTGCGCGACTGGCGCGCCACCAATGACCGTGTCCGCACGGTCGGCGGCTGGCGAACCTATCTGAAAGAGGCGGCCGAGGCTCGCCCCGAGCAGCCCTCCCACCCGCCGCGCCCCAGCGCGATCGGCACCCGTGTGGCGGAGCCCACGAACGGAGGCGGCAAATGAACATCGGCCCTTCGAGTGATCACGACGAGACGGTCGGTCGCCGGCGCCTGCGCCTGGTCGCGGTCATGGCCAGCGCCATGGTGCTCGGTGCCTGCGCGAGCCTGGATCCCGAGACGACCTTCGCGCCCGTGCGCGACAAGACCCGGTCCGTGCTCGATGCCGATCTGCAATGGGCGCGCGATGACGCCCAGCGTGCGGCCATCGAGACCCGGATCGGCGAGTTGCTGCGCGCCCCGCTCACGATGGATGCCGCGGTTCAGGTGGCATTGCTCAACAACCGGGGCCTGCAGGCAGACTTCGATGCCCTGGGCATCTCGGAAGCGGAAAGACTGCAGTCGACCCGTCTGCCCAACCCGGGTTTCGCGTTCGGCAAGAGCCGGCGAGGGGACGAGCGCGAGATCGAGCGCAGCTTCCATTTCGACCTGGCCCGGCTGATCTTCATGCCGACCATTTCCCGGCTGGAAGATCGCCGCCATGCGCGCGAGCAGCAGCGCGTCGCCTCGCGCGTGCTCGAGCTGGCGAGCCGCACGCGCCAGGCTGGGTGGATGCCGTGGCCGCCACCGAGGCGCTTGCCTACATGGATCAGGTCAGACGTACCGCGGACACCAGCGCCATGCTGGCGCGGCGCATGGCCGAGGCTGGCAACTTCAACAAGCTGCAGCAGGCGCGCGAACAGGGCTTCTACGCCGATGCCACCGTGAACTATGCGCGCGCGAAGCTTGCCGAGGCGATCGCGCGCGAGCAGCTGGTGCGCGTGCTCGGGCTGCATGGCGAGCAGCTCTCGTTCAAGCTGCCGGTGCGGCTTCCCGATCTGCCTGCCAAGCCCGACGAGATGCCCGATGCGGTGCGCAAGGCGCTCACGCAAAGACTCGATGTGCAGGCGGCGCGCGATGCGGTCGATCAGCTCGGTGAGAACCTTGGTCTGGTTCGTACCAACCGGTTCATCAGCGTGCTGGAGTTCACGGGCAAGCGCAATTCCTCGAACGAGGGGCCGAGCCAGACCGGCTGGGAGGTCGATGTTCAGCTGCCGATCTTCGACTGGGGTGATCTGCGCGTGGAACGCGCGCAGACGATGATGCGCCAGGCGATGAACATGGCCGCCAAGACCGCGATCGACGCCCGCTCCGAGGTTCGCCAGGCGTATCTCGTCTACCGCACCGCGTACGACATCGCGCGTCAGTATCGTGACGAGATCGTGCCGCTTCGCCAGCGTATCGCCGAAGAGAATCTGTACCGCTACAACGGCATGCTGATCGGTGTGTTCGAGCTGCTGGCCGATGCCCGCGCACAGGTATCGGCGGTCGATGCCTACATGCGGGCCCTGCGCGACTTCTGGGTCGCCAAGGCGGATCTGGACATGGCAATGATCGGCCGTCCCGAACTGGCTCAGGTCGCGGGCGGCGCGATGGCCGCCGACGGCGGCGGCAGCGCCGGTCATTGACGTTGAATGAATACGGAATCAAACGCATGAACTCACGTAGAAATCTGTTTCGTCAGGCGGCGGCCCTCGGTGCCGGCGTGGCCGCCGCAAGCGTCGGTCGTGCCGCGCTTGCGGCCCTGCCCGAGCCGGTCAACCAGGACAGTCCGAAGACCATGCCGCCACCACCGCCGCCAAACGGGCGTCCGTTCAAACCGGTGGTCACGCTCAACGGCTGGTCACTGCCGTGGCGGATGAAGAACGGCGTCAAGGAGTTCCACCTGGTGGCCGAGCCGGTCGAGCGCATGATGGCCGACGACTTCAAGGCGCACCTGTGGGGCTATAACGGGCAGAGCCCCGGCCCGACGATCGAGGTGGTGGAGGGCGACCGGGTGCGGATCTTCGTCACCAACCGCCTGCCCGAGCATACGAGCATCCACTGGCACGGTCAGCGCCTGCCCAATGGCATGGATGGCGTCACCGGCCTGACCCAGCCGGGCATCCAGCCGGGCAAGACCTTCGTCTATGAGTTCGAGGCCCGGCGCCCGGGCACGTTCATGTATCACCCGCATGCCGATGAGATGACACAGATGGCCATGGGCATGATGGGCATGTGGATCACCCATCCGCGCGGGCGGCACTCGCTGATCGATGATGTCGATCGCGACTTCTGCTTTCTGCTCAATGCCTTCGATGTCGAGCCGGGCAGTGCCACGCCGCGGATCATGACCATGCTCGATTTCAATCTCTGGGCCTGGAACAGTCGCCTGTTTCCAGCGATCGATCCCCTGGTGGTTCGCAAGAACGACAAGGTGCGGATCCGTGTCGGCAATCTGACGATGACCAATCATCCGATTCACCTGCACGGGCACGAGTTCTTCGTCACCGGAACCGACGGTGGCCCGGTGCCCAAGGTGATCCGCCAGCCCGAGGTCACCGTGGATATCGCGGTCGGCCAGATGCGCCAGGTGGAGTTCATCGCCGACGAAGAGGGAGACTGGGCGTTTCACTGCACACAAGAGCCATCACACCATGAACGCCATGGGCCATGCGGTGCCAACCATGATCGGTGTGGATCACACGGGGTGATTCGCCAGTTGCGCGATCTGGTGCCCGACTACATGGCGATGGGCGAGCGTGGCATGGCTGACATGACCGAGATGTCCATGCCCCTGCCCGAGAACACCGCGCCGATGATGGCCGGCCGGGGCCCGTTCGGCTCGGTGGAGATGGGCGGGATGTTCAGCGTGCTCAAGGTGCGCAAGGACCAGGCCGCGGGTGATTACGCTGATCCGGGTTGGTATCAGCACCCGGCCGGCACTGTGGCCTACGAATGGACCGGCGAGCTGCCCAGGCCGGCCCGCAGCCAGGCCGGCGGCCATGGATCGATGCCGGCGAAATCATCGGCCGGCGAATCGTTCGAGGTGCGCGCAAAGCGCCGCGGTGCGCGCAGTATGTCCGGACACGATCATGGTTGATCGGCGGGTTCTTGCGGTCACGAGCACCCGCGCCGCGAATCGATCCGCGTGCCCGGGCGCCCGATACACACTCTGTTTCCCTGAAAGGAGATTCACCATGAAACAAGCTTCCCTGGCCGTCAGCGGCGCCTGTCTTGCGATGACAGTTCCGGCCTATGCGGCCGATGATCATGGGGCACCACGGTCACGGCGCGAGCCAGGCCAAGGCCGATGCGCCGGCGATCGAACCGGTCGACGGCCAGGTACAGCGGGTCAACAAATCCGCCGGCAAACTCACGATCAAGCACGGCCCGATCAAGCACATGGACATGCCTGCCATGACCATGGAGTTCAAGGTGCGCGATGCGGCCACGATCGCCTCGATCAAACGTGGCGACCACATCCGCTTCAAGGTCGAAGACATCGGCGGCGAGATGACGATCACCGAGATCGAACCCGGTCATTGACTCAGCGAATCATCCGGCCCGTGGCGAGTATCCGGCTCAACGGTCTCAGCGTGATGCGCATCTCTGCCAACAGCTGCGCAAAGCGGATATCGGAGAGCATCAGATACTCGCGGTAGCGGGCCGCACCGATCGCATCGCCACCCGTGCCGGGTATACCCGGGTGGCACATCAGCAGATCGCCCTCATGCGCAATGGCCAGCCATTGGCCCAGCAGCCGTAGAAAGCCTTCGTCATCGGTGTCGAAGCCGTAAACGCCCAGCAGGCGTGCGTTGAGCGCGAAGCCCTTGCGACAGGCTTCGCGGGCAAGCCCGTTGGCTCCGGTGCGTTCGATCACCCAGGTCTTGAGTCGCGACAGCAGTGACTCATCCGCACAAGCGCGCTGCGGTCCGCGCGTGTGGCGAATCCAGGGCCTGTTGCCGTAGCGCGCCGACAATTCGCCAAGCAAAACCTCGCGCACGCCCGGCAGCTGATGGACATGCTGATGGCCATCGACGAAGTCGGGAGCGCGACCAATCATGTCCTCGAAGCGATCGAGCTGGGCGGTGATCTCGGCACGCACGCGGCGCTCTGCCGGCCAGATCCGGCACGTCGCGATCAGCCCGCCCAGTGAACGGCGGCTCGATGAGCCGATCGGATGCTGGGTCAGATCGAGATGGAGCCCGATATCGGGCCGGGCACAGGCTACAAGCGCGTTCAGCGCATCGACCCCCTCGCGTGACGCGGGTGCGCCCACCATCACGCTGACCGCATTCACCCGGCCTAGTGCGACCAGCGAGAGGACGGCCTTGTTCACGCCGGCGTGCAGGCCGAAGTCGTCAGCGCAAACACAGATTGGCGTGTCATGATCGGGCGATCCGCCGTGCCCGCGATCGCGCCGATGTCCTCGCTGCAACCCACCCGAAGTCTGTTCTGGTTCGTCGCCGTCGGAGGCATGGCCGCCGCCGTGCATTGGACGGTCGTCGTGGCCTTGGTCGAGCTGCGCGCCTGGCCACCCTTGCTGGCCAATGGCGCAGGCTGGCTGGTCGCATTCATGGTGTCCTTCGCGGGCCATCATCGGCTGACCTTTCGCGGCCATGGGCGCGCGCCGCTGGGTTCTGCCGCGCGCTTCTGGGTGGTATCCCTTGCCGGCTTCATCATCAATGAAGCCACCTATGGCGTTCTGCTGGGCTTCGGCGGCTTGCAGTATCAATGGGCATTGTCGTGGGTGCTGTTGTTGGTCGCGTTCGCGACCTGGTGGCTCAGTCGTTCGTGGGCGTTTGCGCGCAGCCGCTGAACCGCTCGTCAGCAGCCGCGGCCGGCCCGATGCGCCATAAGCTGGTCTCGCGGGTCTGGGCGAAAAGCCGTGCCGACGCAGGCAGGTAGCCCGCCTCGGCCCGGGCATTGTTGGCGGTCACGAGCCAGCTGACCGGGCCGTTGCAGATGATCGCCAGGCCGCCTGAGGCGTGATCAGCAGCCGGGTCGCCCGAACGGTGTCGAAGTCGCCGGCGTCGGCGAGGTTCTTTGCGCCAGTTGTCCTGGCGCCTGATCGCGGGGTCGGTCCAGTTCAGTGCCACCCGGACCGGTTCGCGCAGTTGCGCATAGAACGGCAGGTCGAAGTAAAAGCGCTCGAACATCAGCACCGGTTCGCCCGCGCGGTGTGCGGCGCGCAGGGCCTCGCCCAGCGGGCGGGTGGAGTGCGGTGCCGCGATCGCCACGCCGATGATCGTCGCCACGCCAAGCACGGTGGAGACGGCGGGGCTCGCCCACCAGCGCCACGGCAAGGGAGGCTCCGATCGCAGCCAGCCGCCGACTCCCTGCGCAAGCAGGACGGCCAGCGGCGGCACCGCCGGAAGCACATATCCCAGGAGTTTCGACTGCGGGATCGAGAAGAACACCACGACCACCGCTACCCAGACCACCATCAGCGTGCCAAGTCGCGCTGAAGTGGTTGCAACACCGGTCCCCACCTGCGCAGATAGCGTAGCCAGACAATCCACGGCAAGGTGAACAAGACGAGAACCGCCACGTAGAACCAGAATGGCTGCACATTGTTGAAGCCGCCCGCGGCGAAGCGCTGCAGATGCTGAACGATGAAGAAGTAATCGAAGAATGCGTCATGGCGCATCTGCATCGCGATAAACCACGGCGCGCCCACAGCGATGAAGATCAGCGCACCCGGAAGCCACAACAGGCGAAGCAGGCTTCGCCAGCGTTTGCCGGGCAACAGCCATACGGCAATCACCATCGCGGGAAGCACCACGCCGATCAGCCCCTTGGCCAGCACGCCCAGGGCCGCCATGGCATAGGCCATGGCCAGTGCCCGGCGGGCGAGCCGGCCGCGTTCGATCGACAGCACCGCATGCGCCAGAAGCACCACCGTGATCGTGATGCAGCCGGCCACGAGCATGTCCAGATTGGCGAACTGCGCGCCGATATAGAACATGGGTTGTGTGGCCAGGGTGATCAAGGCCAGGCGCGCGAACGATCCGTCCAGCCAGTGCCGCAAGAACAGGAACACGGCCATCGCGCCGCCCCAGGCACCCAGCAGCGGTGCCGCACGCGCGGCCAGATCGGTGGGCCCGAAAACGGTGATCGATGCGGCGGTGATCCAGTAGAACAGCGGTGGCTTGTGAAAATACGGCAGCCCGTTCAAGGTAGGTGTGGACCAGTCACCGGATCGCACCATCTCCCAGGCCACGCCCACATAGCGGCCTTCGTCGGGGAGCATCAAGGGCCGTGGCCAGGCCAGCGCCGCCAGCCATATCAGCGTGAGCATGGCGATCAGGATGGGCGAGGACGGATCGAGCCGCCCGGCAAGCATCTGCTTGGCCGGCGGGTGTCCTGAAGACGGCACTAGAGCCCCTGGCCGGTTTGCCGCCTTATCACGTAGAGCGGCCGCCCCTTGACCTCCTCGAACACCCGTCCGACGTACTCGCCGACCACGCCCAGTGACAGCATCTGGATGCCGGCAAGGAGCATCATGGCCACGACGATGGTCGTCCAGCCATTGACATCGTTGCCGTAGAGCAGATAGCTGATCGTCAGATAGCCGCCGTACAGGAACGCCAGGCCGGCGATGGCAAAGCCGAGCAGGCTCACCGCGCGCAACGGCCAGACCGTGAATGCGGTCATGCCGTCCAGCGAATGGCGCAGCAGGGGCATCAGGCCGAAGTGGCTGTGGCCATGTTCGCGCCGACCGGGTACGTACTCGACCGCTGCGCCATGAAATCCGACCCAGGCGCAGAGCCCCTTCATGAAGCGATTGCGCTCGGGCAGCGACAGCAATGCATCGACCACGCGACGGTCCATCAGGCGAAAATCACCGGCATCGGTGGGAAGCTCGAACCGGCGCGTGGCCAGGGCCGCGTAGAACACGCGCGAACCCAGGCGTTTGAGCAGGCTTTCGTCCGCACGTGTGCGGCGCACCGCATACGCCGTGTCACATAGCCCTGGCGCCACTTCTGCAACAGGGTGGGGATGAGCTCCGGTTCATGCTGGAGATCGGTGTCCATCGTGATCACGACATCGCCTCTGGCCGCGTTCAGGCCTGCGCTGAGTGCGGCCTCTTTGCCGAAGTTGCGAGACAGCTCGATCACGCGAAAGCCGGAGCGAGTGGACCATTGTGCAAGCACCTTGGTGGTGTCGTCGGCGCTGCCGTCATCGACGATGATCACCTCGAAGTGCTCGCTGATGCGGCTCAGCACTTTCGCCAGGCGTGGCAGCAGGAGTTCGAGATTGCGCGCCTCGTTTCTGCACGGCAACACGCAGGAAATCGATGGCAGCCCGTGCCGGGGCACGGGCATGGCAGGGGCGTCTAACCTGGCGGCTGTGGCAATCGGGGGCCTTTCAGCAGGCCTGGTCACCGGCATAGGGCGGACGAACGCCAAGCCTGCTCTCAATCGCTGTCCCATGCCGGTCCCCGCCTGCCAGTGTCGCGTCCATGCTAGCGGTCCAAGCTGAAAACTCGCTTAAAGCGATGAAATCGCCTTGCTCAGGACATCAGTCGCGCATGGCCTGCCAGTAATCGATCTTGAGCATGATGGCCGCACCGACGACGATCGCGATCAGCGTGATGAAAGACCCGAGAGAGAGGGTCGAGATGCCGGTCAGGCCCTGGCCGATCGTGCAACCCAGACCCGTGACGCCACCCACACCCATGAGGCCGCCACCGATCAAATGGCGTTTGAAGTCTCCTGGGTTCGGAAAGACCTCCTCCCGGAAGGTGCGACCGATCAATGCCCAGATCACCGATCCCACGACGATGCCGGTGGCCGCGGCAACCCCGAACGAAATGAACTTCGATGCATCGCTCCAGTACATCAGCAGATCGAGGAACTGCGCCGACGGCGCCACCAGCGACAGCGACTCCGGCCGGTTCGACAGGGTGCCGATGTAGGCCGCCTCGAGGGTTTCCGGATGCTCGGCCACGAAGCCGATCTTGCCGGTGACATACCAGCCGCCCACCACGGTCAGACCGATGCCGATGCCACCCAGCAGGGCGTCGAAGCTGCGTGCCTCCTTGCTCTTGAGCACGAAGGCCAGCAGCAGCAGGCCGATCAGCAGGGGCAACCACAGCGCCAGTGTCTTGGGATCCATGCCGCTTGCGGCCCCGATCAGCGAGGGCAGATCCTGAGAGCTGTCCAGCTGCACCGCGACCTGATCGACCGTGTTGGTACGCCACACACCGAACAGGCCGCGCAGGGTCATGAACGCCGAGACGCCCATCACCGTCAGGACCAGGAAGGATTTGAGATTGCCGCCGCCCATGCGGATCAGGGTCTTGCTGCCGCAGCCCGAGGCCAGCACCATGCCGACACCGAACAAGAGGCCGCCGACCACGTGCGAGAGCCAGATCAGGCGAGAGCCGCCATAGATCGACTTGGAGACATCGACCCCGGCACCGGCCGAGATCAATGCCACGCCGATCAGGGCCACGGCGATCGCCAGCAACCACATGCGCATGCGCGTCCAGTCGCCCATGTTCATGATGTCGGAGATCGCGCCCATCGTGCAGAAGTTGGTCTTGTTGCCGATGAAGCCGAACACCGCGCCCAGCGCAAAGCCCAGCCACGCGATCGTGGTGGTCGCAATCAACTCACCTTCCATTTGCACTCCTCCCTGTCATGGCGCCGATTATCGGCTTTTTGAGAACCCTCACGGGCCGATGATTCGATCGACGAAACGATCCGGCCAGGCGCCGGTTGCGGCCGGTAACGGCGAAACCGCCCAGATTCACCCTGTGATGCGCTCGCGATAGCGGGCGCGCAGCACACGGCGTGTCTGCTGCGCGTCATCCACGAAGGCTTCGCGCGTGTGCAGAACGTTGTTGCAGATCAGGCCCATGCCCGGGCCAAGCCGCAGTGTGATCGTATCTTCCTCGCGCGCGAGCACGGTCTGCAGCGCGGCGCGCGCCGCCTGCGTGGCGGGGTCGGGATTCCAGACGATGCTGCGCGTGCGCGCCGTGTAACGCATGCGCAGCCTGCCATCGAGCGGATCGCGCCAGAACACCGGCCCGGATTGTGCGGGGCGCTGCGCCTGTTGCGGGTCGCCGTCGTCGCGGGTGTCGGCCTCGCGTGCGGGGATGGTCATGGCATCGTCGGCCGACAGCGCGGCGATGTGTGCGGGATCGAGCTCGCGCAGGCGCAGGTAGGCCAGTTCCGGGTCCAGCAGGCGGTTCCCGCCGCCGCGTGCGGCCGGGCACAGACAGTGCAGCAGCATCGCATCGATGCGCCGCTCGGGCGGGTAGTAATAGCCATCGGTATGCCAGCCGATGGGCCGGTCGGTGTACGGGATGTAATCGCCGCGCACGCCACCCTGCGGATTCACGCGCAGCAGGCTCACACCTTCGTCGCCGGCCAGCCAGTTGCGATCCAGCCGGTGCAGCCCGATCTGCGCGCCCAGGGCGCGCACGAAACGGCCGCCGCCGGCATCCCTGGCAAGTGCGTCCCCGGGCCGCCGCAGCCGGTACAGCGCCATGTTCCAGCGCGTGCAGCGATCGAGCAATGCGCCTTGCTCGCCCCGGCTTAGGGCGAACGGGTCGTTGATCTCGACGAGCAGGGCATCGGTCGAAGCGGGCAGGTCGGCGAGCTTGCGTGCGCGCCAATCGCGCCAGGCCCGATCGTCATCGAGCGAGAACGGATCCGGATGGCGGATCATGGTCGGCACCACCGCCATCGGTTCAGTCACCGGCGGCGCCGGCACGGCGCACGGGGGCGGACTCCTGACCGAGCAGGCCGCGCATGGTTTTTTCCATGATCTCGATCAGTTCCGGGCCCTCGACCGTAACCGCCTGATCGACGGCCCAGCGCTTGTCGTCGAACCCGGGCAGCATGTCTTCGAAGCAATCACCGAAGTGGCGCAGAAAACTGAACGAGGCGCCCTCGGAGCCGTATTCATGGCAGGAATACTCTGCGGCCCGCAGATTGACGCGATCCACGAAGCGACGGCCCCAACCACCGCGTGCCGGATCGGGATCGGGGCCGATCAGATCATCGAGGCTGTCCTGCAGAAGCTGGCCGACCCGCCGGGCCAGTTCACCGGTGAAGTGTTCGCGCCACTCGCCGGTGTCGTTGCGAAACGCGATGCGATCCGCCACCACCACCATCAGGCTGAGAAGCTCGACCAGAACATTGGCGTAGTCCGGGCCGGCATCGATCGAGAACTTCCCCTTGCGCAGGTTCTGGATACGGTGATTGGCCGTGCGCCAGACGACCGCGGCGGCGGCCGTGGCGATCTGCAGCGGGTCGCGGCTCTGATCGGTCTTGAACCAGAAGGTCTTCAGGCGCAGGCCTGGGCGGGTGGACATCGTCGGTTGCCGGGCGTGGTGTGGATCGGAGCCGCTCAGGAGGCGCGGCGCAGGTAGAACTCCCACTCATGATCATCGAGTTCGACTGTCTCGATCAGCTCCACACCTGTGACCCGTGCCCAATCGGCGACATCGGCCTTGGCGCCCGGGCAGTTGCTGGCCATCTTGAGCACGGAGCCCACCGGCATGCTGGCCAGCATCCTGCGGGCCTCCAGAATCGGGCCCGGGCAGACCGAGCCACGCATGTCCAGCGAGACATCCGCATGGCGCTCGGCGCGCCGGCCGCGGCGCACATAGTAGCCGGTGACGCCCTCGCGGATGCGCTCGGTGCCCAGCAACTCGTTGCCGGTGTGCTGCGCCCAGGAGGCGAGATCATCGCGCGTGCCGGGGCAATCGGAGAGCAACAGCAAGACTTCGCCCTCGGCAAGCTCGGAGATGACCTTGCGCACGCCGAGCACGGGGCCCGGGCAGGTCGTGCCGGTGACATCGAGGGTGACGTGTGCTTGCAGGGATTTCGATTCGGCCATGACGATTCTCGTGTTGCCAGTTGCGGCGGGGCGAGGTGCTCCGCGGGGTTCAATCCAGCCCGTCGATCAGCTTGTACGGGACGAACAATCCGCAGCCATGACTACGGTGGGGGCCCAGCCCGTGATTAAGCAGCCGCAATGACTGCTCGGGCTTGAGCCGGTGCACGACCATGCTCGAGCCGGCGACGGCCTGAGCGCCGATCCGGCTGCCGGTCATCCGGCCAAAGATCAGATGATCGGGCAAACCAAGCTCCTCGACCATGCGGGTCAGGCGCCGATGATGTTCGAGCTCGTCGGCGGTGCCGCTCACCACGAATGCGGCGCCCACTGTGGGCGCGGCCTGGAGCATGCGGGGGCGGGCCACCCCGAGGCTGACCGGCTCGGGCTCGATCGACAGGATCCTGCCGCAAAGCCGCATGGCGTCGTCCACCCGGCTGGCGGGCACCCTGAGAAGCAGTTTAGACCTTCTGGTCAGCAGGCGTTCACCGCCGCTGAAGGCGGCCCTGACCGGATGCATGCCCGCATCGGGTTCGTCGGCCAGCCAGGGGGCCGCCGACACCAGGGCGGCCCACAGCCCGTCCGCATAGTCGGCCGCGAGGATGCTGCCGAGCAGTTCGAACGACAGGTCCACGGCATCGCCCGGCGAGGGGCTCGACAACTGGCCGCTCTGCATCACAGGGATCAGGGGTTCTCGGATGACGCGCCGCCGTCACCCGGGTTCGATGCCACCCCTTGCAACGCAGCGCCGCCTGGCTGGGTGGCCGCCCAACGAATCAGCGCCTCGCCCCACTGGCGCGCCGAGGCCGGGTCGATGTCGAACACCGTGAAACGCCGGCCCTCGCGAATCCGTGTGCGCAGCAGGCTCATGCCCCCGACCGCGAAGTCCACCTGCTGCAGCTCGATCTGCTGCCCGCCCATCGGCACCGTGAGCTTCTCGATGGAAACGATGCGCGTGTCATCAGAGCCCACATTTCCTCCAGGTGGCGAAGCCGCCATCGATCCCCTCCAAACCCGATACCTTGGTCCGCCAGCCCCGCCAGCGTCCATAACCACGGTGAAGGGGGCCTGACTACTCCCTCTGGGTAGTGTGGCCACCCCCCTGCGTACCGGGCCAAGATAGCCGACGCGGGGAATGGCCAGGCCGCTGTCGGCTCCGTAGCATGGTGGATCGACCGCCGGCCTCATCATGGCCTTGCAGGAGGAGATCAGCAGATGGCGAAGAAACCGCATCCCACCCCCATGCTCGACGAGCTCGAGACCGGGCCATGGCCGAGTTTCGTCACAGGCCTGAAGCGTCTCGCCGACGACAAGGACTACATGGTCGACGTGCTCGGCCAGCTCGAAACCTCCTACGAAACCCGCAAGGGCTACTGGAAGGGCGGCACGGTCAGCGTGTTCGGCTACGGCGGCGGCGTGATTCCGCGCTTCACCGAACTGAAGAATGCCGATGGCACGCCGAAGTTCCCCGACGCCGCCGAATTCCATACCCTGCGCGTGATGCCGCCCCCGGGCATGCACTACGACACCAACGTCCTGCGCAAGATGTGCGACCTCTGGGAGCGCCATGGCTCCGGCCTGATCGCGCTGCACGGGCAGTCCGGCGACATCATGTTCCAGGGCGTCAAGAGCGACAAGGTGCAGGATGCCTGGGACGAGATCAACGAGCTCGGTTTCGATCTCGGTGGCGCCGGCCCGGCCGTGCGCACCTCGATGTCATGCGTGGGTGCCGCCCGGTGCGAGCAGTCCTGCTACAACGAGGGTGAGGCCCAGCGCGCGGTCATCAACAACTTCCTCGATGACATCCATCGCCCGGCGCTGCCCTACAAGTTCAAGTTCAAGTTCTCCGGCTGCCCCAATGACTGCATGAACTCGGTGCAGCGTGCCGACATGGCGATCATCGGCACCTGGCGCGACAACATCCGCAGCGACGAAGCGCTCGCGCGCAAGTGGTATGCCAAGCACGGCCCCACCGAACTGATCAACGATGTCATCACCCGCTGCCCCACCAAGGCGATCATGCTCAAGAAGCACGATGAGGTGGTGGACGGCCCGACCAAGACCGTCGTGAAGATCGACGACACGCAAAGCCTCGAGATCGACAACCGCGACTGCGTACGCTGCATGCACTGCGTGAACGTCATGACCGGTGCGCTGGCCCCGGGCAAAGACAAGGGCGCCACGATCCTGGTGGGTGGCAAGCGCACGCTGAAGATCGGTGACCTCATGGGCACGGTGGTCGTGCCCTTCATCAAGCTGGAAACCGACGAAGACCGCGAGAAGCTGGTCGAGATTGCCGAGAGCGTGATCGAGTTCTTCGCCGACAACGCGCTCGAGCACGAGCGCACCGGCGAGATGATCGAGCGCATCGGTCTGGTGAACTTCCTCGAGGGCATCGGCCTGCCGATCGACCCGAACATGGTCTCCACGCCGCGCACCAATCCGTATGTCCGCACCGACGGCTGGGATGAAGAGGTCGCCAAGATCAACGCCGCCAAGAAGCAGGCCGCCTGAGCCCGATCAGAGCCGCCTTCACAGGAGTCACAGACGATGTCAACGGCGACCGCCTCCGCCCCCAAGAAAGCCGCCGCGCCGACCCCGCGCCGCGCCAAGGAAACCGGCGTCCCGGATCACATGCAGTTCATGCATCCGGTGCTCAAACGCAATCACGGCAACTGGAAGTGGCATGACCGGCCGCGCCCCGGCGTGCTGCACCATGTGTCGCACACCGGTGAGGAGGTCTGGACGGTGCGCGCGGGCACCCAGCGCCAGATGGATGTCTACACGATCCGAAAGCTCTGCGACATCGCCGATCAGTACGCCGAAGGCCATGTGCGCTTCACCATCCGCTCGAACATCGAGTTCATGGTGTCGGAGGAATCCAAGGTCGCACCGCTGATCGCCGAGCTGGAGGCCAGCGGCTTCCCGGTTGGCGGCACCGGCAACTCGATCTCGATGATCGCCCACACCCAGGGCTGGCTGCACTGCGACATCCCGGGCACAGATGCCTCGGGCGCGGTCAAGGCGCTGATGGACGAACTGATCACCGAGTTCAAGCGCGAGGAGATGCCCAACCGGGTACATCTGTCCACCTCGTGCTGCGAGATCAACTGCGGTGGTCAGGCCGACATCGCGATCATCGTCCAGCACACCAAGCCGCCGAAGATCAATCATGATCTGGTGGCCAATGTCTGCGAACGCCCGGCCGTGGTCGCGCGTTGCCCGGTGGCCGCCATCCGCCCGGCGCTGGTCAATGGCAAACCCTCGCTCGAGGTCGACGAAAAGAAATGCGTGTGCTGCGGTGCCTGTTATCCGCCGTGCCCGCCGATGCAGATCAATGATCCCGAGCACTCCAAGCTGGCGATCTGGGTCGGTGGCAAGAACTCCAATGCGCGCGGCAAGCCCACGTTCATGAAGATGGTCGCCAGCGGTCTGCCGAACAACCCGCCGCGCTGGCCCGAGGTCAGCGAGATCGTCAAGAAGATCCTGCATGTGTACAAGGAAGACGCCCGCTCGTGGGAGCGCCTGGCCGACTGGATCGATCGCATCGGCTGGCCGCGCTTCTTCGAGAAAACCGAGCTGCCGTTCACCAAGTATCTGATCGACGACTGGCGCGGCTCGCGGGCCAGTCTGAACGCCTCCACCCACATCCGCTTCTGAACCTGACCACGCAACCGGCATCGGCATGAAGATCGGCATTCTCGTCAACGAAGGCCCGTACCAGCATCAGGCGAGCGATTCCGCCTATCTGTTTGCGCGGGCCGCCATCGAGAAGGGGCACGAGGTCTCCCGCGTGTTCTTCTATCACGACGGTGTGAACAACGCGACCCGTCTTACCGAACCGCCGCAGGATGATCGCAACATCGTGCAGCGCTGGTCTCGTCTGGCCGAGGAACACGGCGTGGATCTGGTGGTGTGCGTGGCCGCGGCGCTGCGCCGCGGCATCAAGGACGAGGTGCTCGCGCCCGGCTTTCGGATCTCGGGCCTCGGGCAGCTGGTCGAGATCGGCATCGAGGCCGATCGCCTCGTGACCTTCGGGGACTGAGCGCCCGTGAACCCATCCACCGTGCCCTTTGGCCGCACCCGATCCATCCGCAGGTCCTGACATGTCTGATCAGAAGAAGTTCATGTTCGTGAACCGCAAGGCGCCGCACGGCTCGGTCTACGCGCTCGAGTCCCTCGAGGTGGTGCTGATCACGGCCGCCTTCGATCAGGATGTCTCGCTGGTGTTCGTCGATGACGGCGTCTATCAGCTCAAAAAGGGCATGCAGACCAAGGGCATCGAGACCAAGAACTTCTCGCCCACCTATCGGGCGCTCGAGGGCTACGACATCGAGAAACTCTATGTGGAGCGCGAGTCATTGACCGCCCGTGGCCTGACCGAAGACGATCTGCTCGTCGATGTCGAGGTCATGGAGTCCGCGGCCCTGGCCGAGCTCATGGAGCAACAGGACGTCGTCCTGAGCTTCTGACGGAGAACCCCATGCTGCACATCGTCAATCGCTCGCCGCTGAACACTACCGCCTTCGACACCCTCGACCGCCTGGCCAGCCATGGCGCGCTGTTGCTGATCGAAGATGCCGTCTATGCGGCCACGGAAGGCAATGCCGCGGCCGGGCAATTGGCCAGGCTGGGCGAGAAGCTCACGATCTACGCGCTGGCGCCCGATCTGCAGGCGCGAGGCATGGCCGACCGGGTGCTGCCGTCCGTGAATCTGGTCGATTACGCCGGCTTCGTGGATCTGGTCGTGGAACAACCGAACTGCCAGTCCTGGCTCTAGAGAACGCGAAGGCCGGGTCGCATTACCGGCCGGGAGGCAAGCATCCCCGGCCGCATGATCAACACACACATACTGAGGAATTCCCATGCCCACCATCGAAGTCAACGGCAAGAGCATTGAGACCGACGAGGAAGGCTATCTCGTCACCCTGTCCGATTGGGATGAGCAGGTGGCCGACGAGATCGCCAAGACCGAGAACATCGAGATGGACGATTCGCACTGGGAAGTGGTGAACTTTCTGCGCGACTACTACGAGGAGTACCAGATCGCACCGGCCGTGCGCGTGCTGACCAAGGCCATCGGCAAGAAGCTCGGTCCGGACAAGGGCAACAGCGCCTACCTGTACGAGTTGTTCCCCTACGGCCCGGCCAAGCAGGCCTGCAAGATCGCCGGTCTGCCCAAGCCCACGGGCTGCGTCTGACCGGCGCGACGGCCCGGTCCGCCGACCCGCCGTCCGCGAATCCCGATGACCATCGCCACCGTCTTCTTCGCCATGCTGTTCTACATCGCCGCCGCGGTGTGCGTGCTCGGCGTGGTGGTCAAGGTCATCGGCTATGCGCGCACGCCCGCGCCGCTGAAGATTCCCACGACACCCGCGCCTACCACCAAGACCGGGGTGGCTGCGCGCATGGTGCGCGAGGTGGTGTTCTTCGAGAGCCTGTTCAAGGGCAGCCTCTGGACCTGGATCTTCGGCTGGTTGTTCCACGCCTGCCTGCTGCTGGTGTTGCTGCGCCACCTGCGCTACTTCGTGCACCCGGTGCCCGCGTGGCTCGCGTTCATTCAGCCGTTCGGCACCTATGCGGCGTTCGGCATGCTGATCGGCCTGACCGGTCTGTGGGCGCGCCGCTTCCTGGTCGACAGGGTTCGCTACATCTCCACGCCCTCCGATCATCTGATGCTGGCGCTATTGATCCTGATCGGTGCCAGCGGCGCGATGATGAGGTTCGTGTTCCACACCGACATCGTCGCGCTCAAGGCCTTCTTTCTGGGGCTGATGCGCTTTGACTGGCAGCCGCTGCCCGCGGATGGCCCGCTGCTCGTGCATCTGCTGCTGATTGCCGGGCTGATGATCATCTTCCCGTTCTCCAAGCTCATGCATGCGCCGGGCCTGTTCTTCTCGCCCTCGCGCAATCAGGTGGACGATCCGCGTGAGCGGCGTCACCTGGCCGCGTGGGCGGCCAGACTGGAGCGCTGAGATGGCCGCGCCGAAAGTGCAAGCCCCTGCGCTGCGCGAGTTTCCGGTCTCGCCCGCGATCGCGCCCGATGCGATGGCCGGCGTCAAGCCCTATGTGGCCAACGAGAAGATCCAGGAGGGGGTCGGCTTTCCCGGCGCGCTCGATGACGACTTCGATGTTGTGCGCGAGAAGGCGCTCGCGCACATGGGCACACTGCTCTCGCGCTACCGCTCGCTGAAGGTCTACCTGGATGCCTGCGTGCATTGTGGCGCCTGCTCGGACAAATGCCACTACTTCATCGGCACGGCCGATCCCAAGAACATGCCGGTGGCGCGCCAGGATCTGATGCGCAGCGTGTATCGGCGCTATTTCACCCTGGGCGGCAGGCTGTTTCCGAAGCTGGTGGGCGCGCGTGATCTGACGCGCGAGGTGCTCGACGAGTGGTACACGTATTACAACCAGTGCTCGGAATGCCGGCGCTGCTCGGTGTTCTGCCCGTACGGTATCGACACCGCCGAGATCACGATGGCGGGGCGCGAGATCCTCGATCACATCGGCTACGGGCAGAAGTACACCAACGAGATCATCGGCAAGCTGCATCGCATTGGTAACAACCTGGGCCTGCCAGGACCGGCGCTCGCCGACACCCTCGAGGGCCTCGAGGAAGACGTCAAGGAAGAGACCGACGTCGATGTGCGCTTCCCGCTCGATGTCAAGGGCGCCGAGGTGTTGCTGATCACGCCCTCGGCTGACTTCTTCGCCGAGCCGCATGTGGACAGCCTGATCGGTTATGCCAAGGTGTTTCATGCGGCCGGGATCAGCTGGACCCTGTCCACGTATGCCTCGGAGGCCGGCAACTTCGGGATGTTCATCGGCAACTACGAGCATCTGCGCAAGATCGCCCTGCGCATCCGTGAGGCCGCGCTCGAACTCGGCGTGAAGCGGATCATCGTGGGCGAATGCGGTCACGCCTGGCGTGTGGCCTACAGCTTCTGGAACACCCTGGTGGGCCTGGGCGCCGGTGGTAAGGATCCGTTCGCGGTGCAACTGCAGAGCCAGCTCGATGGCCGCTACAAGCAGCCGATGCACATCTGCGAGTTCACCTGGGATCTGATCGAGCGCGGCGCGCTCACGCTCGACAAAGATGCCAACGATCATCGCGTGGTGACCTTCCACGACAGCTGCAATGTGGCCCGCGCCTCGCGCATGGGCGATGCCCCGGGCGGTCAGTTCGATATCCCGCGCTCGATCATCCGCGCGGTGGCCAACCACTATGTGGAGATGGATCCCGCCACCACCCGCGAACAGACCTTCTGCTGCGGCGGTGGCGGGGGTGTGCTGACGGACGAGATTCTGGATCTGCGGGTCAAGGGGGCGTTGCCACGCATGGAGGCGCTGCGCCGCGTGGCCGATGACAACGGCGTGAACTTCATGGCCACGATCTGCGCGATCTGCAAGGCGCAGTTCACCAAGGTGCTGCCGTACTACGGCTTCAAGATGAACAACGTCGGCGGCGTGCATCAGCTCGTCAGCACGGCGATCCGGCTCGGAGACAAGTGAACGCGATGTTCACCCGCTGCCAGCCGACACGAAACCGCGAGGTTTGAGCATGTCCGCGACACCCGAACCCAAGAGCCAGAAGCTCACGTTCCGCCGCTACAAGGAAGGCGATGCCAAATGGACCGACTGGCACCAGCAGATCTTCGACGGTGATCACTCGCATAAGTGCCCAACCTATGTTCAGTCCACGCCGCCCTGCCAGGGCAGCTGCCCCTCGGGCGAGGACATCCGCGGCTATCTGAACATCGTGCGCGGCATGGAGAAGCCGCCCGCGGGCATGGCCTGGCAGGAGTACGCATGGCGGCGCCTCACGCAGGCCAATCCGTTCCCGTCGGTGATGGGCCGCGTGTGCCCGGCGCCGTGCGAGACCGGCTGCAACCGCAACGAGGTGGAAGACCACGTCGGCATCAACTCGGTCGAGCACTTCCTCGGCGAATACGCGATCAGCCATGGCCTCGCGTTCGACAAGCCATCGGCCACCACCGGCAGGACCGTGGCCGTGATCGGCGGCGGGCCGGCCGGCATGTCGTGCGCTTATCAGCTGGCGCTGCGCGGCCACTCGGTCACGATCTTCGACGAGCATGAATACCTGGGCGGCATGATGCGCTACGGCATCCCGGGGTTTCGCACGCCGCGCGAGGTGCTCGATGCCGAGATCCAGCGCATTCTCGATCTCGGTGTCCAGGCCCGTCTGAATTGCCGGATCGGCACCGATGTCACGCTCGAGCAGTTGCGGCAGGATTTCGATGCGGTGTTTCTCGGCATGGGGGCGCAGTCGGGCCGCGCGCTGCCGGCCAAGGATGCCGATGCGCCGAACGTCGTTACCGCCACGGCCTTCCTGAAGGCCTTCAATGATGGCCGCCTGCAGCACGTGGGCAAACGGGTGGTGGTGGTGGGCGGTGGTGACACCTCGATCGACGTCGCCACGGTGGCACGGCGCCTGGGGCATATCGAACATGCCAAGCCCACGGATTTCGAAGGCGCGATCGCCGGTTATCTGGCCCAGGATGTGGCGGATCTGTCGCTGAAGCAGGGCGCCGAGGTGGTGCTGACCTCGGTGTTCGACATCGACAAGATGCAGGCCAACAAGCATGAGGTCGAGCAGGCGCAGGCCGAGGAGATCTCGATCCGCGGCGGTTTGGTGCCGGTGGCGGTCATCAAGGATGCCTCCGGTCGTGCCACGGCGCTGCGGGTTGCGCGATGCCAGGCGAAGATGGCCGGCGGCAAGCTCGATATCCAGATCGAAGAGGGCAGCGAGCACGACATCGAGGCCGACCTGATCGTCTCGGCGATCGGCCAGGCGGTGGATTTCACCGGGCTGGAGTCGCTGGACAACGGCAAGGGCGCGATCACTGCCGATCGCAACTATCGGGTCAAGGATCAGGAGGGCATCTTCGCCGGCGGCGACGTGCTGCGCCCGCATCTGCTGACCACCGCCATCGGCCACGGCGCGATCGCGGCCGACGGCATCGACACCTATCTGATGGGCCTGGAGGCCGGCAAGCGGCCGAAGATCGATGTCCATGTCTTCGATCTGATGCGCAAGCTGGTGGAGGCGGGCCAGGAGGTCACCAAGGTCGATGAACCCTTGTGGGGCACCGATGCCAGCTCGGGGGCGATTCACAACTACGAGAACCGCTCCGATCGCTACGTGATCCCGTACAAGGATCTGTTCCTTGGCCATTTCGGTTACGAAGAGCGCCACCAGCGCAACTTCATCACGCTGACCCGCGAGAGCGCGCTGGGCAACTTCGAGGAGCGCATCGAGGCCTTGAGCGAAGAGCAGGCGGTGGCCGAGGCCAAGCGCTGCATGAGCTGCGGGCTCTGCTTCGAGTGCGACAACTGCGTGGTCTACTGCCCGCAGACCGCGGTCAAGAAGACACCGCGCAAGCTGTCCACCACGGGCCGTTACGTGTACACCGACTACAACCGCTGTGTGGGCTGTCATATCTGCGCGGATGTCTGCCCGACCGGCTACATCCAGATGGGCCTCGGTGAGTGAGGCGCGCGTGAGACCGGCGCGCGCACTCCTGACCCGCATCGGGGTCGGTGCCGGTGCGGTACTGGCGGTGATCGGTGTGGTGCTGGCGCTGACCAGCGCCACCTCGCCCCGGGCCGTGGCAACCACGCCGCAGGCGGTGGCCGAGGCCGCGAGCACCGGCGTGCCTGTGCCGCATCCGGTGGTAGACAAGAACACGCGATGCGTGGCGCCGGTCGGCGAGATCCGCCGCAACCATATGGAGATGCTGCGCCATCAGCGCGATCGCACATTGCGCGAGGGTGTTCGCGGCGAGGCGGTCAGCCTCAATGCCTGTGTGCAATGCCACGCCACGCCGCAGGGGCCAGACGGTGTGCGCTCGGTGCTCGGTGGCCCCGATGCCTTTTGCCAGGGCTGCCATGAATACGCGGCCGTGAGGATCGACTGCTTCGAGTGCCATCAGGCGCGGGCCACCGGCGCGGCGCCGCAGGCTGCCGGGAGTCGGCCATGACGCAAGGCTCATCGCGAAATGCGGATCGGCGCCTCGCGGGCACCGACTGCGCCACGACGTCTGCCGGGGGCAACCCGCCCGATGCTTGCGTGAGCACAACCCGGGTGTCGCTGGACACCATGCGCGAGGCGGTGCGTGCCGGGCGCCGGCGCGCACTGGCCGTGGGAAGTGCCCTGGCCGGTGGCCTGATGATCGCGCCAGGGGTGCGCCTGTTCGAGATTGCCCGCGCGCAAACCGGGCGCAAGCCGGGTGAGGCGGCGTCATCAGCGGTACGCTGGGGCATGCTGGTCGATGCCACGCGCTGCAAGCCTGGTTGCGACAAATGCGTGCAGGCCTGCCGCGACGAGAACCATCTGGGCAATGGCACCGCGCCCACGGATGCGCAGTGGATCCGCAAGGTGGACATGCGTGAGCGCAGCACCGGGCGCGAGGTCAGCGCCCCGGTGATGTGCCAGCACTGCGCCTCGCCGCCCTGCGTCGATGTCTGTCCCACCGGCGCCTCGTTCAAGCGTGCCGATGGCATCGTGCTGGTGGATCGTCATACCTGCATCGGCTGCCGCTATTGCGTGATGGCCTGCCCGTACAAGGCACGCAGCTTCGTGCACGAGCCGCTCACCGACCAGAACCCGCTGGTGCCACGCGGCAAGGGCTGTGTGGAGAGCTGCACGCTGTGTGTGCATCGCGTCGATCGGGGTCGCCTGCCGGCCTGCGTCGAGACCTGCCCCGAGGGCGCGCTGATCTTCGGGGATCTCAACCAGGCCGACAGCATCATCGCCAGACGCCTGCGCGAGATGGCCACGAGCCAGGTGCGCGCCGATCTCGGCCTGGATACCGGCGTTCGCTACCACGGGATCTGAGAACTCGAATGTCCGCGCTGCCGACCTTCCCCGCCAGCCGTCCCGGCCGATTCTGGGGGCTGCTGTTCCTTGCCGCGCTGATCACGGGCGTCGGTCTGCTGGCCGCGCACCAGATGGAGATCTCCGGGCACATCATCACCGGGATGAACAACCATGTGGTGTGGGGCACGCCGCATGTGTTCGCGGTGTTTATGATCGTGGCCGCATCCGGCGCGCTCAATGTGGCCTCGATCGGTTCGGTGTTCGGCAAGCCGATGTACAAGGCGCGCGCGCCTCTGTCGGCGCTGCTGTGCGCGGCGCTGCTCGCCGGCGGCCTGATGGTGCTGATGCTGGATCTGGGCCGGCCGGAACGCGTGATCGTGGCCGCCACCCACTACAACTTCCACTCGGTGTTCGCCTGGAACGTGTTCCTGTACTCGGGCATGTTCGCGCTGGTGGCGATCTATCTCTGGACCTTGTTCGAAAAGCGCATGGCGCCGTGGTCCAGGCGGGCTGGTCTGGCCGCCTTCGTCTGGCGCTTCGTGCTCACCACCGGCACCGGCTCGATCTTCGGCTTCCTGGTGGCACGCCAGGCGTATCAGTCGGCCGTGCTGGCGCCGCTGTTCATCGTGATGTCGTTCGCCTGGGGCCTGGCGGTCTTCATCCTGGCCCAGGGGGCTATGCTGCGCCTGGCCGGTGCCGTGCTCGATCACGATGTGCACCGGCGATTGCGCGATCTGCTGGCCACCTTCATTGTGGCTTCGCTGTACATGGTGATGGTCTACCACCTGACCAATCTGTACTTCGCGCGCCAGGGCGCCTTCGAGCGCTTTATGCTGCTCGAGGGCGGCATCTACACGGCGATGTTCTGGCTCGGCTATGTGGTCGTGGGCACCGTCGTGCCGCTGGCGTTGTTGTTCCGGCCCGGGTTTGGCGGGCGCAATGCCGCCGCCTGGGCATCGGCGGCGGTGGTGATCGGCGCGCTCGCCTTCCTCTATGCGTTCATCATCGGTGGTCAGGCGTATCCGCTTCAGCTGTTCCCCGGGTATGAGGTCACCAGCAGCTTCATGGACGGGCAAATCGCCCCGTATTCGCCAAGCATGCCCGAGCTGCTGCTGGGTATCGGCGGCATGGGTGCCGCGCTCTTGATCACGCTGGTCGGCGCGCGCCTGTTCAATATGCTGCCGGCCGATGCACGCCGGCCCGAAACGCCGTCGGACATCGCCGCCGGCGAGACAGCGGGCGAGCCATGAACCGCTTCTTTGTCAGCGCCGCGCACAAGTCCTCGGGCAAGACCACGATCAGCATCGGTCTTTGCGCGGCACTGCGCGCGCGCGGCCTGACTGTGCAGCCGTTCAAGAAGGGCCCGGATTTCATCGATCCGATGTGGCTGTCGGCCGCGGCCGGCCGTGCCTGCCGCAATCTCGATCCCTACATGTCGGCGCCGGGCGAGCTGCGCCGGGTTTTCGCGCGGCAGTCGCTTGATGCCGACGTCGGCCTGGTCGAGGGCAACATCGGTCTGTTCGACGGCGTGTCCGCCGATGGCAGCGACAGCAGCGCCGGCCTGGCCAGAATTCTCGACACCCCGGTCGTGCTGGTCCTGGACACGCGCGGGATGACCCGTGGCGTGGCCCCACTGGTGCTTGGCTATCAGGCCTTCGATCCCGATCTGCGCATCGCGGGCGTGATTCTGAACCGGGTGGGTGGTGCCAGGCACGAGTCCAAGCTGCGCACGGCGCTCGAGCAGTACACCGATCTGCCGGTGCTCGGCGTATTGCACGAGGCGCCCGAGCACCGGATCATCGAACGCCATCTCGGGCTGGTGCCCAGCAGCGAGGCCGAAGAAGCGCTCGAGCGCATCGAGGCGATCGGTGCTTTCGTCGGCGCGGGTGTCGATCTCGATCGCTTGCTCGAGGTGACCCGCGAGCCGCGCACGAGCCGGGCGGACGAGTCGATTCGGATGAGTGCCATCGTTGGTGCGGATTGCGATCTCGGCGTGATCGGGCAAGCGACGGCGCAAGCGACGGGGCAAGCGACGAAGCAAGCGACGAAGCAAGCGACGAAGCAAGCGACGGGGCAGGCTGCGGGTTTGGCAAGGGAACCAGCGATCGAAGCACCGACGGGGCGATCAGCCGAGCCGGTTCGCGTGGCCATCGCGCGCAATGAGGCCTTCGGCTTTTACTACCCCGAAGACCTCGAGGCCTTCGCGGCGGCCGGCGCCACGCTGGTGGCGTTCGACCCGCTGCGCGATGCCGAATTGCCGCCGGTGGATGCGCTGTTCATCGGCGGGGGCTTCCCCGAGGTGATGGCCACCGCGTTGTCCGAGAATCGTCGCCTGCGCGAACACCTTCGCGAGCGTCTGGCCGATGGCCTGCCGGCCTACGCCGAGTGCGGCGGGCTCATGTATCTGTCGCGTTCTCTGCAGTGGGGGGCGTCGCGGGTGGAGATGGTCGGTGCGATTCCCGGTGATGCGGTGATGCACGAGCGCGCAATCGGGCGCGGTTATGTGCACCTGGAGGAAACGGCCGAGTCCCCGTGGCCGGACCCATGGCCGGGCACGATTCGCGCGCACGAGTTTCATCACTCGAGCCTGGAGAATCTGCCGGCCGATGCGCGCTTCGCGTTCCGGGTCACGCGCGGCCACGGGATCGACGGCCATCGGGATGGTCTGGTGATCGGCAATCTGCTGGCGTCATATACTCATCTGCGTAGTCTTCCCGGCCGCGACTGGCCGGCCAGGTTCGTCGCATTCGCCAGGGCGGTTCGTGCCAAACCATGTCTGTTCCATGCAGTTCAATCTGACGGCTGAGACGGCCCGTGGCATTCGCGACGGGGCCAGAGAGCACGGGCTCGACGTATGAGCGACGCCGGGCGTTCCGATGGTGCTCGGGCGACAAGCGCTTCACAGGTGCATGCGCCCGCACAGGCGCGTCCGCTGCAGGCCGGCGAAGTGGCCCTGATCGGCACCGGCCCCGGCGATCCCGAGCTGATGACGCTGCGTGCGCTGCGCCTGCTGCGTCAGGCCGATGTCGTGCTTTACGACAATCTGGTCTCGGACGAGATCATGGCGCTGGTGCCGTCGGCGGCCGAACGGATCTATGTCGGCAAGCGGCGCAATGATCATGCGATGCGCCAGGAGTCGATCAACGACCTCATGGTCATCAAGGCGCGAGAGGGTCATCGCGTGGTGCGCCTCAAGGGAGGCGACCCGTTCGTGTTCGGCCGTGGCGGCGAGGAGATCGAGTCGCTCAGTGAGCACGGCGTGCGCTTCCAGGTGGTGCCCGGCATTACCGCCGCACTCGGGATCGCGGCCTACGCCGGCATCCCGCTCACCCATCGCGATCATGCGCAGGCCTGCGTCTTCGTCACCGGCCATCTGAAGAACGGCACGATGGACCTGGACTGGGCCGGCCTGGCGCGGCCCAACCAGACCGTGGTCTGCTACATGGGCTTTCTGGGCCTGCACGAGCTTTGCCGGCAGCTGCGCGCGCACGGGCTGCCGGATCACACGCCGGCGGCAATCATCCAGCAGGGCACCACCGAGCATCAGCGCGTGGTGATCGGCGATCTGGCCGATCTTCCCGCACGCGCCGAGGCCGCACGGTTACGGGCTCCCACGCTGATCATCGTCGGCTCGGTGGTGAGCCTGGCCGGCAAGCTGGGTTGGTTCGATCCCACGCGAGACACCATCTCGCGCGGCTGAGCTGCCGGGCGCGGCGCCTTCAGGCTCACCCGCAGCAGTTCGCCCCGGCGCTCAGGCGTGGCCCGGGCCGATGCCGGCATCGATGCCTTCCACCCGGTTCTCGATCGCAAACACGGCGGCCTCCACGCGCGAGCCCAGATTCAGTTTCGACAGAATGTGGCGCACATGCAGCTTGACCGTGTCGTGGCTGATGCCCAGTTCGCGGGCGATCGCCTTGTTGCTCAGCCCGCGCGCCACATAGCCGAGGATCTCGCGCTCGCGTGCGGTGAGCTGCGCGAGGGAGTTCTCGCGCTCCTGGCGGTTCTGGCCTTCACGCAGCAGGTTGGCGAGCTTGGGCGCGAGCGCCGGTGCGACGACGAATTCACCAGCGGCGGCACGCGTGATCGAATCGACGATCTGATCCGGATCCATGTCCTTGAGGATGTAGCCACGGACACCGAGACGCAGCATCCGGCCCAGGTCTTCGCTGTCGTCGCTCATGGTCAGCACGATGACCGGCACCTCGCTGCCGGCCTCACGAAAACGCCGCAGCAGCGCGTGGCCGTCGGTGGGCGACATGCGCAGATCCATGACCACCAGATCGAGATCTTCCTCGGTGACCAGGGCCACGGCTTCATCGGCGCTGGCCGTGGTGCCGACCACGTTCACGCCGGCACGCACCTCGAGCAACTCGGCCAGGCCGCGGCGGCAGAGCCCGTGATCATCGATGAGCGCAATGCGATACGGCTGGCCCGGCTCGCGGGTGGATGGCTGGGTCATGCACTCTCCTGCGGTGGCACGAAGATGCGCAGCCTGGCACCGCCGGCATCGGTGCGGGCGAGCTCGATCCGCCCGCCAATGCCGGCCACCCGATCCCGCATGATCTCCATCCCGAAATGCGCGGCATCATCGTGCTGAACCCGCTCGAGCAGCTCGGGATCCCAGCCGATGCCATCGTCTTCGATGGTGAACACGATCTCCTGCCGGAGGCGGTCGATGATGATGCTCGCCTGGCGCGCCAGCGAATGGCGATGAATATTGGCCAGCGCCTCCTGAATCACATGGAACAGCTGCACCTCGGCCGACGGCGGCAGCGCGAGCGTGTCGACGCGGTTCTCGAGCTTGAGCGCGATGCCGGTGCGCTCGAAAAAGCCATAGGTGGCTTCTTCCAGGGCATGCGCCAGCCCCTGGCCGTCCAAGCCCGCACGGAAGTGCGTGATCAGCCCGCGCAGGCGCCGGTTGGCGTTGCCGAGCTCGTCATACATGTCGCGCGCGTATTTCAGGGAACGCGCGGTGTCCTGAGCCGCGATCGCATCCTGCAGCAGAGGCATACGCATCCGCGCGAAGGTCAGCGACTGCGCCAGCGAATCATGGATGTCGCTGGCCATCGCCTGGCGTTCGTGCAGCAGCCGCGCATTGAGATTGTCATGTTCGAGCTTGGCATTCTCGAGCGTGACGCCCAGCAGCTGCCCGATGGGCCTCAGAAGATGGATCGCATCGGCGCGCAGTTCGTTCACACCATTGAAGAACAGGGTGAAGACACCGACGATGCGGCCCTTGTAATCGAGCGGCACCGCGACCGTGCCATAGCCGGATCCGGGTGGAAACTGCCCGTTGGCGGAGAGCTCGCCGCAGGTGGCGGGATCGGCCGCCACGCAGAGGTCGGCCCGCCTGACCGCCACCGCGCAGACGCCGCAGGAACCGGCGGTGGCCTCGCGCCGCGCGGCCTCTTCGGATAACCCGGTCATGGCGAGCACGCGCATCTCGTTGCCGCCGGCCACCAGTGATCGAATCACGCCCGCGCGCGCGCCCACCAGGCGGGTCACGCCGACCAGAAATGATTGAAGAATCGTCTCCAGCCCGTCGGCCGGGCCGATGACCTTGATCTCGCGCGTTGCCGGCGCATCGGGCTGATCGCGCCGGTTCGGCGGCTCGGCTGCCGGCGCGCCTTGCCAGCGATCCGGATCGCGCACGTCCATTCGGTGTCCTGTACAACAGATGCGGGAAACGGGTCGCGCCACGCGGCGATGCCACGGGTGCGACCGGGCAGGGCAGGCACGCGCCCTGGGGGCGGCCCACGATACCGATCCTGGAGCGATTGCCTCTGAGTTGAAATCGAAAGCACCACCGCGGACCGCTCCAGAACGGCCCCACCTCGATGATACCCTCGTCGGACACTCCCAATGGGTAGGATTTCCTCCCCCCGGGGATTATGGACAAGGTGCCCCGGCCACGGGCATAAGGTGCTGTTGATCGGGCGGCATCGCCGGTGCGTTTCCGGCAGTGCGCAGAGCGAGGAATCTGAATGGCGTTGCCACTGTCGGTATCGCGCGCCGCGCGCCTGGTGGGTGTGTCGCGTTCGGTGCTGCAGGCCATGATCGCGCGGGGCGAGTTGCACGAGTTCGAGGGCCGTATCGATGCCGACGAGCTGGTGCAGCGGTTTCCGCAGGCGCGGCTGGCCGATGCCGGCGAGGCCGAGCGCGTGGCCAGGATCCGTGAAGAGGCCTTCGGGCGGCGCATGCGCGAGCGTGTCCTGCCGCCGCGCGAGATCCTGGCCGAGCGATTGTTCGCCATGGGGCAGGAGCTTGCCGATACCCGCCGCCATCTCAGTGCCTATCACGCACTGGTGGTCGATCTGGGCGAGCGGCTCGCGGGCGCGGCCGAGGGCCACGCGGGTAGTCGCGCGCTGCTGGAAGTTCTCGAGCAGGGGCTGGCGCGCATCCTCGGCGCCGAGAGCGAAACCTCGGTCGAGGCGATGACGGAGATCCTGAAAGTCGTGAGTGCCAATGTCACCGTGCGGCCCAGTGGCCGCCAGTTCCTCGTCGAAGGCAACGACAGCGTGCTGCAGGCCGGGCTCAAGGCCGGGCTGGGGTTCAGCTACGGCTGTGGTTCGGGCAACTGTGGGCTGTGCAAGGCGCGGGTCACTTCGGGCGAGGTGCGCGAGATCCGCCACTCCGATTACCCGATGTCGGCCGCCGAACGCGCCCAGGGGCACATCCTGATGTGCACGCACACGGCGATCTCGGACATTGTCATCGAAGGTCTGGTGGCCAGCGGCCCCGATGACATCCCGGCCCAGGAACTGGTCGCCAAGGTGAAGTCGGTCGAGGTGCTGGGCGAGGACACCCGGCTGCTGCATCTGCAAAGCCCGCGCAGTGCGCGCTTGCGTTTCCTGGCCGGCCAGCGCGTGACCCTGGGAGCCACGCTCGAGGGCCAGGACGTCGCCGTGTCCTACCCGGTGGCCAGCTGCCCCTGCGATGAGCGCAACCTGCTCTTTCATATCGCGCGCGATGCGCATGATCCGTTCGCGGTGCGCCTGTTCGCCGATCACATCCGCGCCGGCCAGAGCCTGAACCTGCGCGGTCCGAGCGGGCGCTTCGTGCTCGATGCCGACAGCCCGCGCCCCTTGGTGTTCATCGCCTGCGATACCGGCTTCGCGCCGATTCGCGGGCTGATCGAACATGCGATCAGCGTCGATGATGCGCAGCCGATCACCCTGGTCTGGCTGGCCACGCGAGCGGATGGTCACTATCTGGCCAACCAGTGCCGAGCCTGGGCGGCCGCGCTCGATGACTTCCGATTCGAGGCGCTGGCCGCGGGCTCGCCGGCCGATGCCCGCGACGACGTGCTCGATCGGGCTTGCGCGGATCTCGCGGCGGCGGATGCGGATTTTTATCTGTCGGGCCCGCAGACGTTCATCGACGGCCTCATGCCCGCACTGCAATCGAAGGGCGCACGGGCGGACCGGATTTTCCGGGAACCGGCCTGAGATGCGGTTCAATCGTTTTCAGACGGGCGAATCGCCCAAGACCCCATTCGTGAGAATCACCCATGAGTAAAGCGCTGACCTATCTGGTCAAGGCCCGCCCCGAGGCGATGAGCCACTACCTGTCGTTCATGAAGGAGGCGGGTCGCCATCTCGATCCCAAGACGCGCAACCTGATCTCCGTGATCACCAAGGTGCACTCGCAAACCGAGAAGGGTCTGAAGCAGTATCTGAAGCGCGCACTGCGTGAAGGCTGCACGCCGGCCGAAGTGCTCGATGCCTTGCTGATGGCCTTTCCGGCGCTGGGCCTGGCCAGGATCGTCTGGGCCGTGGACATCATCCTCGAGATGGAGATTCCCGGCTTCGATCTCGATGCACTGGGCGCGGTGGCGCAATGGCACGACCTCGGTGCGGTAGAGTCGTTCGAGACCGGCCGCTTGCAGCGCGTGGAGAGCGACGGCGCGGCCGCGTTCGTGCGCCGCGAAGCCGATGGCGGATTCACGGTGTTCGACAGCATCTGCCCGCACCAGGGAACGAACATTCCGGAGCTGGCGCTGCACGGCGATCGGCTGGTCTGCCCCAAGCACCACTGGACCTTCGATATCACCTCTGGCGAGTGCGTGGCCAATGGTGATCAGCCATTGCGTCGGCGCGAGGCGCGCATCGAGGATGGCCGCGTGCAGGCCTTCTGGTAAGCCCGGATCACGCTATGCCTTACTACATCTATCAGATCGGCCCGATGCGTACGCTTCGCCAGGTGGGCGAGGCCCCTGCTTATCGCGACGCCAAGGCGATGGTGCGCAGCGTGCGCGATGCTCTGCCCGCGGATTCCACCGATAGCGTGCGCATGATCTTTGCGGCCAATGCGCTCGAGGCGGAGGATCTTCTGGCCAATCCGCGCCCGGCGCCGCCCGAAGGCGACGACGACTGAGGGCACACGGTGAATCCCACACGGGATCACGAGCGGTTCGAGCGTCGGTTGCCGACACTCGCCGCATGAAACCCGACCCCTGATTCATTGCGAAATGTGTCCCGTATGGGCATGTGCGCGCGTCGTCCCGTGAACCCGACCGCCAGTCTCATTTTGCTGTAGCTACCCGGTCTTGCTGCCGAAGACGTGTCTGCAACGGAGCAGGCGCGAATCGCGACTGCAACTGATCACAGATGGGATGACTTCCCGCAACCGGGGCCTGAGAAGCGCAACATGAGAAAGAATCTGCCCGTGACTCGCCATCAGCGTGAATTCAAGAACGGCGAGACGCTGATGTCCACGACGGATGCCGACAGCCGCATCACCTATGCCAACCCCGCATTCATCGAGATCTCGGGCTTCGAGCATGATGAGTTGATGGGGCAGCCACACAATCTGATCCGTCATCCGGATATGCCCAAAGAGGCGTTCGCCGATCTTTGGAAAACCCTGGCATCCGGTGAGAGCTGGACCGGTCTGGTGAAAAATCGCTGCAAGAACGGCGATTACTACTGGGTGCGGGCCAACGTGACCCCGGTGCGGCGCGACGGCAAGCTGCAAGGCTATATGTCGGTGCGCACCAAACCTTCTGCCCAGGAGGTCGCGGCCGCCGAAAAAATCTACGCGCAGATGCGTGAGGGCCGTGGGCGTTGGCGCCTGCATCATGGTTTGCTTTTCAAAGCCGGGCCGCTGCATCTGCATACCCGTTTGAAGTTCATATCGTTGCGCATGCGCATCGTCGTGGCGACCGTTCTCGGGATACTGCCGGCCGCGGCCATGCTGGTGAACTCGGCCGCCAATGCCACGCAGGCCTGGATCGGCATCGGCGCCTGCGTGGCCGGTGCCGCGCTCGCGCTGTTCGTGCTCGAGCGCCAGCTGGTCTCGCCGTTGAATCTCGCCTTGCGCAAGATTCGCAAGGTGGCGGGCGGGGAGGCGCCGCGCGTGGATGCGATCGATCGTGGCGATCTGATCGGCGAGCTGCTGCGCGATATCCAACAGGCCGGCCTGAACATGTGCAGCCTGGTGAACGACGTAGGGACGCAGGTTTCCAGCCTTCGCGCCGCCACGCACGAGGTGGCGGCCGGAAGCAACTCCCTGTCCGAGCGCACCGAGCGCACGGCCGCCAGCCTCGAAGAAACCGCCTCGGCGATGGAGCAGTTCGGGGCGACCATCGGTGCCAGTGCGGAGTCCGCCGATCGCGCCGAGCACCTGGCGGCCGATGCCACCGAGGTGGCCCGCGCCAGCGGGCACACCATCGATTCCGTGATCTCGCAGATGCACCGGATCTCTGAATCCAGTCAACGGATCGCAGACATCACCTCGGTGATCGACAGCATTGCGTTCCAGACCAACATTCTCGCGCTCAACGCCGCCGTCGAAGCGGCCCGCGCCGGTGAGCAGGGCAGAGGCTTCGCCGTGGTGGCCACCGAGGTCCGCTCGCTCGCACAGCGCAGCGCCTCGGCCGCGAAAGAGATCAAGACCCTGATCGAATCATCGGTACAGGCGGTGCACGGCGGGGCCGCACTGGTCGACGAGGCCGGCAGCTCGATCACCAATGTGATCGGAGCGGTGGAGAGTGTCAGCGGGCTGGTGCGCGACATCTCCCTGGCGGCCGCCGAACAGCGCGAGACGATCGCCCAGGTCAGCGATGCGGTCAGCAGCCTGGATTCGATGACCCAGCAAAACGCTGCACTGGTGGAGGAATCCAATGCGGCCGTGCTGCATCTTAGCGAGCTGGGTGATTTCCTGGCCGAGGGCGTGGCGGCGTATCGATCGGCCGGTGCCAGGCGCTGAATGCGGCTCACCTGGGCGCCGCGCCGCCGCGATATCAGGCGCAGTTACTCGAGTGCCGGCCGCGCCCGCCAGGCTTCGTGGACGAACGGATCGCTCACCACATAGTGCCCACGCCCGCGGCGCATGATCACATTGGCATCCAGCAGCGCATTGACCGTGGGTTGCACCTCATCGACCCGCACGTCGCGGCCCACGGCCTGCGCATAGGCCGCCAGGGCCTCGGCAGAGAACACGCCGGGCGTCTTGCCCTCGGCCGCGGCGATTCGCGCGAACACGGCGCTGGCCAGGCCACCGAGCTGGTCGATCTTGGTGAGCTCGATATCGGCGGCGGCCGATCGCAACGTGGCGGCAATCACCGGCAGATGCTCATCCGGATCGGCGCCCGCCGGCAGGTGTTGCTCCAGTTGGCGCAAGGCCTTGAGCATGTCTTCGGGCCGGTGATCCAATGTGACGAAGGCCTGCATGGCCACGGGCTCGGACGGCAGCCTGGCCTGCCCATGGGCCTTCAGCCGGCCAAGCAGATGCCCGACATAGTCGGCACCAAGCACCGGGTAGGCCACGGTGGTGGCGCCCGCAAACGCCTGGTTGCGCCTGGCCGCCAGCTCGCCCACCTGCGCCCGGTGCGAGCCGGTGCCAATAAACAGAAAGTGGCCGGGCGTGCCCGGCCGCGGATTGATCGCATCACGCGCCGCCTTCAGCGCGAACAGCAGCTGACCGCCTTCGTCGGAGCTGAGCACATGCTGGACCTCATCCACGATCAGAACGACGTCGGTGCGGGTTTCATCGACCACCCGCGTGAGCGCCTCGGCCAGCGTGGTGCCCTGCGCAGCGCCCACGGTGTCGGTCTTGAAACCGAACTTGAAACCGGCGGCGCTGACATCCAGGCCCTTGAGCGATCGCAGCCGGCGGATCAGCGCCGAGCCGGGTGATTCGAGCTCCACGAGCGCCCGGCGGATGGCGCCGTGCACCAGCGAGGCTGGGTTGGCCTGGGTGTCGCTCCAGAGGTCCACATAGATCACCACCGCACCCTCGTTCTCCAGCGCGGGGATCAGGTCGTTGACGAGGAAGGTGGTCTTGCCGGTGCGGCGCGAGCCGGTGAGGAACAGCCCCGAGCGCAGGCCTTCATCGAGCGGGCCGGGGTTCAGGAGCTGCCGCGCCATGCGGGCGGCGAGCTCGGGGCGGGCATAGACATGGGCCATGTCTGGATTATAGAGAATTATGGAAATGCCATAATTATGGCCTTCGGGTAATTGGACCCAAAGCCCTCCCCGCAACGCGATCAGTGGCGCAGCGACGCCATCAGCTCGTTCACATGCGTCGGCCCGGCCGGCACAATGCCGGTGGGGTTCAGCGCCTTGATCGAGTAATAGCCCGCCTTGATGTGATCGATGTCGACGGTCTCGGCCACGCCAGGCAGACGCAGCATGCGCGCCATGTAGGCAGAGAGCCGCGGATAGCCGGCGAGCTGACGCAGGTTGGTCTTGAACAGGCCGAAGTAGGCCGCGTCGAAGCGGATCAGCGTCACGAACAGGCGGATGTCGGCCTCGGTCAGGCGATCACCAAACAGATGCCCGCCGTCAAGCCGCTGCTCGAGCCGGTCGAGCATTGCGAACACGCCGGTCACCGCCTCATCGTGGGCGGCCTGCGTAGACGCGAACCCGGCCTTGTAGACCCCGTTGTTGAGCTGGTCGTAGACCGCCGCGTTCAGTGCGTCGATCTCGCCGGCGAGATCGGCCGGATAAAGGTCGACGGATGCCGGCGCGAGATCGGCGAACGCGGAATTGAACATGCGCACGATGTCGGCACTTTCATTGCTGACCATCGTGTCGGTCTTCTGATCCCAGAGCACCGGCACGGTGGCGCGGCCCGTGTAGTGGGCATCGGCGTGTGTATAGAGTTCGTGCAGATGGCTTGCGCCGTGCATGGGGTCTTGCCCGGCCCGCGCGAAACCGCCGAAGGCCCAGCCCTGATCGGTGAGCACCGGGTTGAGCACGGTGACCGGGATGAGATCGTCCAGCCCCTTCAGCTTGCGGGCGATGAGCGTGCGCGAGGCCCACGGGCAGATCAGCGCGACATACAGACGATAGCGGCCGGCCTCGGCCGCGAAGCCCGCATCGCCGGTGGGCCCGGCGCTGCCGTCGGGGGTGACCCAGTGGCGAAACGAAGACACCTGGCGCACGAAGCGGCCCGCTTCGTCCTTCGACTGCACCGGCTGCCAGTCGGCCATCCATTTTCCGTCAACGAGCATGGCTCGGCCTCCTCAGGCAGCGTGAAAGACGAACGAACGCATCGCGATCGAGCCCAGATCGATACCCTCGGTCATGAAGGTCAGCGTATCGCGCTCGTCCGAGGCGCCGGCGATGGTCAGCGCGGGCAGATAGTGATCCACCGTGGGATGCGCGGCCAGCAGGAGCGTGGCGAGCGAATCCGCATCTGCCAGCGCGGCCAGATCGCGCTGCGCGAGCCGGTCCGCGAACAAGGTGTCGAAGGCCTCGGCGAAATCCAGTGGCCGGCCACCGGGCCGCAGCGCCCGCAGGTTGTGCACGATGTTGCCCGAGCCGAGAATCAGCACGCCGCGATCGCGCAGCGCCGACAGCGCACGGCCGATCTCGAGCTGATGCGCGAGCTCGCGGCTCATGTCGATCGACACCTGAAACACCGGCACATCGGCATCCGGATAGAGGAATTTGAGAATCGTCCAGGCGCCGTGATCCAGGCCCCAGCGATCGTCATCCCCAGCCTGATGGCTGGCCAGCAGAGACACGACCTCGCGGGCGAGCGCCGGATCGCCAGGCGCCGGATAGTGCTCCTGATAGAGCGGCGGCGGAAAGCCGTAGAAGTCGTGAATGGTGCGCGGCATCGCCGACACATCCACCAGCGTCTTGCCGCGACTCATCCAATGCGCGGAGACCACGACAATGGCCTGCGGCCGGGGCAGGGCCTGGCCGAGGGTGGTCCACGCGCGGGAGAACGGCGTGTCCTCGATCGCATTCATCGGGCTGCCGTGACCAAGAAACACCACCGGCATGCGCGCCGCCGGCTTCAGGCGGTCTTTCAGGGAGGCGAGATCATTGATTGTGGACATGAGAGTTCCTTGGGTTGTCGACGCATCCGTCCGCGAATGACCAAAAGATATGGGCAATTCAATGCCAATGAAATGGCGTAAATTCGGAATCACTTTCCACAAAATGTTCCGAAGTTACGCCATGGACATCGTCGACCAACTCAGGGCCTTCGTCGCCACCGCGCGCACCGGCTCGTTCACCGGCGGCGCCGACCAGCTCGGCGTCTCCAACCGCCTCACCTCCAAATACGTGGCCGAACTGGAAGGCCGGCTCGCGGTGCGCCTGTTTCAGCGCACCACGCGCCGGCTGGGCCTGACCCCGGCGGGCGAAGATCTGCTGGCCCGCGCGCCGGCGCTGCTCGATGAATTGGACGCCCTGCTCACTGATGTCGCCGAGGCGCCGCAGGGGCTCACCGGCACCCTGCGCATCTCCTCGCCGATCAACTTCGGCGATGCCTATGTCACCCCGATGCTCGGCCGCTTCGCGCAGGCCCACCCCGGCCTGGCGCTGGATGTGCGCTTCGACGACCGATATGTGGATCTCGCGCGCGACGGCATCGATCTCGCGTTTCGCATCGGTGGCTTCGATCAGAGCACGCTCAAGGTGCGGCGGCTGGGCAGCCTGCTCAGTGTGCTCGTCGCCAGCCCCGCCTATCTCGCCGAACACGGCGCGCCGAATGCGCCCGCCGATCTCGCCCACCACATCTGCATCGTCGACACCAACCGGCGCGACGCCCGCCGCTGGGTGTTCAAAAAGGCGGGCAGCCGGCGCGAGGCAAATGTTCAGGGGCGCTTCCTGGTCAACTCCGCGCGCGCCGCCACCGCCCTGGCCCTGCAGGGGCTCGGCATCACCTATGTGCCACGCTTCGTGCTCGACGGCGCGCTCGAAAGCGGTGCGCTCGTGCGTCTGCTGCCCGACTATGCCGGCGAGGGCGCGGCCCTTGGCGCGGTCTACCTCGAGGGCCGCACGATGCCGCGCAAGGTGCGCGCGTTGATCGATTTCGCGGCGCAGGATATCCGGCAATCGCTGGTGGTTGGCAGTGGGTGAAGAAGGCGAGGCGGCAGCGCGGCCATTCGTGCAATCATCCAAGCCATATCAAGGGTCTTCCTCGCAAACCCACACCGGAGGCACACATGGCACAAGCCAACCAGGGCCAGCCATCAGCCCAGTCCATCGAGCTGGCAGCGAGCCGCGTGCCGCTCGCCTATGACGCGGATGTCGTCGTCGTGGGCGCCGGTCCGGCGGGTTTCGCGGCCGCGCTCAGGGCCGCGCGCATGGACGCGCGCGTGGTCGTGGTCGAGAAGCTCGACATGCCCGGCGGAGTCCACACCTCCGGTCTGCAAGGCCATGCGGGGCCAGGCATCGGCGGCATCCACACCGAACTCATGCAGCGCTTCGAGGCGCACGGCTACCTGTATGTTGCCACCGCCAAAACCCACGAAGGCTGGGCCGGCAACCCGCTGACCCACTACGAGCGCAACAAGAAACCGGGTGACGACTTCATGCGTCTGGCCTTCAACCCGGAGGGTGCCGGCAGCGTCATGGCGCAGATGCTGAACGAAGCCGGTGTCGTGGCGCTCTACGACACCCGCTTCGTGGACTGCGTGGTGGAAGGCGGAACCGGCGACGGCACCATTCGCGCGATCATCGTCGAGAACAACAGCGGCCGCTTCGCGATCGCGGGCCGGCTGTTCATCGATGGTTCCGGCACAGGCCTGCTGGCCGCGCGCGCCGGCGTGCCCTATGTCTCGGGCGGCGGCCCGCAGCCCGAGGGCGCCGATTGGGACGGCGTGAACCGCCCCGTACCCGGCGGGCTGCTCTGGACATTACACGGCGTTGATCTGCCCGCCCTGGTACGCCACCAGGAACATGCGCAAGATCCCATGCTGCAAAAGGTGATCGCCGAAGCGCGCGCCGTCGGCGACATCCCCGAGAATCTGTACCGCCCGGGCATGCGCGGCCGCCATGTCTACGCCAGCATGTACATCGGGCATCCCACGCTCGACATGAGCCCCATCTCGCCACTGGGCAGCTACTGCCTGTGGCAGAACGTTCCCTACGAACTCGCCTTGCACATGGACGAAAGCGGCGACGACAACGCCCACGCCATGCGGTTGCTGCGCGGCTTCATCGACGCCGAGTACCGGTTTCTGAAGAAGTACGTGCCCGGCTTCGACCAGGCGATCATCGGCAGCGTGGGCCGATACGTCGGCGTGCGCGACGGACGCCACCCCATCGGCGAGTATGTGTTCGGCATCGATGATGCAAGAGGCGGGCGCCGCTTCAGTGACGCGGTCACCCTGCCCATGACCAAGTCATTCTTCTGGGATGCCTACACCCCCTACGAGTTCGAAGTACCGTTTCGCTGCTTTCTGCCCAAGCGCATCGACAACCTGCTGCTGGCCGGCGCGTCACTGTCATTCACCTACGAAACCATCTTCATGGTGATGCGCAACTTTCCGTGGACCACGCTCACCGGCGAGATCGCCGGCTATGCGGCCGCACGATGCATCGCGCAGAGAATCGGCCCCAAGGAACTGGCCTGGGCCAAACCCTACGGCCCGGGCGGGTGAGAGCCTGAGCCCCACGTGCCCACGTGCCCACTTGCCCACGCGCTTACGCGCTTACGCGCTTACGTGCTTACGCGCTTACGTGCTTACGTGCTTACGTGCTTACGTGCTTACGTGCGTCAGGCCATCGGCCGCCCGACCATGAGCCGGTGGCCATCGGCCCTGCGCAGCGCGAAGTCTCGCATACCTCAGGGCCGCTGAGAGATGCAGGTTGTGTCAACGCACGATGGGCACCCAGATCTCATACGCCATAGATTCGGGCGAAGCGTCGTCATCATAGGAGTAGCGCTCGAAAACAGCACCTTCGCGCTGTTTCTGACCGGACGTGGGTAACCAGTGCTCGAAAATCGCGTCGAACATGGCGGGCAAGTCGGAGACCGGCCCACGGTTTCGAAAGATCGCGTATCTGCCAGCCGACAACTTGACCAGGCAGGCACCATCCGGCAATGGGGAAGGTGTGGGCTCGATGTGACGTGCGGCCGCGTATGAGAAATGTCCGTCCGGCCGTACACCGTACGACACCCCATACGCGGCTTGCTCTTCTGCTCCCTCGAACTGCCAATCCTGGCCCCAGAAGGTCTGCCAGAGCGCCGGGATTTCGCCGCGGGTTTCGAGAGTAAAGTCTCGTGACAGCGCCACGAGGGTTCGTTCCGGCGCATCCACAAATTCGGGTTCAAGGGGCATTCCGATTCTCCTGATTCGGGCTTGTTCCGCGACGACTACGATGACACCGCGCATCGACGGCAGTCGTGCAGCGGCCATGTCTTCGTCGGCATCGAGAAGTTGCAGCCCGATGGCATCAATGAGCCGCCGGGACCGATTGTCCATGACTTTCGATCGTGGAACCGGATCGGGCTGTCTGGCTTGGGCGCCGCTCATCCCGGCCGGTTCTTGTTAGAACCGGCCGGGCTGGGGGGAGGAGGGAGGCTGCTTAGGAGATCGGGTTGGCCCGATTCCTGGGGTCTGGAAGGACAGTTATCGCGGACCCTGCCGCCCATCCGTTCCGGGGGCCGGAAGACGCTTCCGGCGGGCGTCGGCGTTGCGGGGCGGGTCGTTTTGGCCCGGTGAAGCATCGCCTCGTTGACCATGAGTGGGGCGGGCGAAAGGAAAGGTTCAATGGAGCGTGGGCGAAATCTCTTGCCCGACCTGTGCCTCGACCCCGTGCGGATGCCCATCACTGTGGCTGCCATCGGTCGGCGCGCCCTGGTTGGCGGCCTCCAGCATCGATTCGATCGATTCCTCGTCCCGGTCGCCGGCGCGGCTCGCGTCCATGCTGTGCAACACCGGCAGCGGATCGATCGAGCGCCAGGCCGGCATCGACGCGATGATGCTCGACAGCAATGCGCCGCCACGCAACAGCCAGATGACGTAGCCGATCGACACACCGGTGCTCACGGCCACGCTGGAGGCAGCCACCTGCTGATCGAAGACGAGATCGGTCTGCACCCGCTCATGGTGTTGGGCGAAGGTGCGTTGCAGCGAGTCCGTGATCGGCGCATCGAGCCAGACGCGATCGACCTGCGCCAGATCCGCGCTTCGATCCGTGCCCAGTGACTCGAAAGCATCCAGATCGACGATCCGCATGCCGTCGAAGTGGAAGCGCTCGCTCGAGACCGCATCGGTGGCGGGCAGCGTCTTGCGCGCAGCCAGCAACTCATGGCCGCGACCGCGATCCGCGGCTGCGCCATCAGTCCCACCGCCGTTCTCCAGTAGTGATGATGCGACGCTCGATCGGGCCGCGCCGCTCTCGGGGCTGACCGGCGCGATTCCGGCTGATTCTGGTGCCTGGTCCGAACCGGTGCCAATGGCCTCGTCGCCCGTTGACGCGCTCGCAGCCGACTCGGCCGCGCCTGACGAAGTGGCACTCGCAGCGCCCGGCGAGTCCTCGCCCGAGTCGGTCGGAATCGCCACAGGGGCGCTCGGAGGGGCCGCCGCCGGGGCGGGCGGTGGCGCGGTGATCGGCGCCGATACCGGTGCGACGATGTTGATGCTCAGCCGGGTCGGGCCGCCGGCGCCGGCGGCATCGCCCAGTTGCAGGTTCAGTGATTCGACGGCGTCTTGGTCGGCCCAGGCCACATAGGTGATCCGGCCGGCATCGATGTCGGCCTGGGTGAAGCTTTGCCCAGTGGACAGCGGCTGCCCGTCGCGGCGCAGATCGCCGGCCGATGGCGCGGCAGCCAATGTGTACACCAGCGCCGACGGCGAGTCATCGACATCCGTGGCAGACAACACGGTCGGGCCGATGCTCAGCATGTCGCTGGAGAGCATCGACGTTGCGGTAGCGGTCGTCACGACCGGCACATCATTGACCGGTGCGATCTCGATCGCAATCGTCGTGCCGATCGAGCGCGCGCTCGGTGAGGCAGCCGGGTCCGCCAGCGAGACGGACATCGACACCGTGCCGAACTGGTCGGCCAGGGGCTGATACTGCAGCCCGGCCAATAGCAGTTCGAGCGACGCCGCCGAGCCCTGGGCGATCAAGGGGTCCGAGGGCTGGCCGCTGCCAGAAACCGGCACCGGCGGCGTTGCGCCAACCTGCAGCGTGCCGCTGGCGACCGTGATCTCGAGCACCAGGTCGTTGCGCTGTTCGGCGTCGACGATCTTATAGCCGGGCGCGGCGGACAGCGCCACCGGCGTGTCTTCATCGGTCAGGATCTGCGCCGGGGTGGTGAGTGTCAGCGGCTCGATCACATTCGTCACCGAGATCGCGAAGGCCTGATCGACGATGCCGCCTTCACCGTCATCGAGATGCACGGTCAGCTCATAGACATTGTTCGCATCGAGATCCCCTGCCTGCTCGTAATCGGGCGGCGCCACGAAGATCAAACGTTCATTGAGTGCATCGAACTGGAACGCGGCCGCATCCGCGCCGGTCAGCGACAAGATCACCGTGGCGCTGTCTGGGTCGGCGAGCTGAAGCAGCGTGACATCGCTGGCATTCTCGGCAACGCTCAGGGTAATCAGCGGCTGGTTGGGAAAGCCGACCAGCGAAGGGGGCGCATTGAAGTTCAGGTCGATGCTCGCCGGGCTCGTGGCGAGTGCACCGAAGCTATCTTCCACCGTGAACGAAAATCCGGTGGCCTGGAACTCGTTGGCCGAGACCGCCGCCGTGTATCGCAAGTTACCGCCGGCGATGTCGGCCGCCAGGATGCGATCACCAACCGCGACCGGGGTCGCGCCAAGACTGAGCGTACCGCTGGCGGGTAGCGATCCAATACGAATGGCGGCGAGCGCATCCCCGTCTGGATCCGAATAGCCCAGGTCTGCGCCCGAGATCGTGATCTGCTCACCCGCCTGCAACAGCTTCGTCGACCCGGTGGCCGCGGGCACCGCATTGATGTGGGTGATCTCGATGTTCACCACGAGTTCAGACTGACTGCCGTCGCTGCTGGTGGCGCGGACCGTCACCGGATAGAAGCGCTGCGACCCGACCACCAAGGGGGCGGTCGAGAAGGCTGGCGCACCGCCCGCGCCAGGTGATGCCACCGTTCACCGCATTGATGTCGAACGGGCTTGAGGACTCCACGATCGAGTACGTGACGCCATCGCCGGCGTTCGGATCGATCGCCAGCATCGTCACGCCGGTATAGGCGCCGGGCCCGGCCGTTTCGCTGACCCGGTTAGGGGCAGAGTCCACATCGGCGAGAGCACCGATGACCTGATCGGTATCGATGCTCAGCATGCTCTGGCTGATGTCGGGGAGGGCGTCGTAGAGCGGGTCGGTGGCGCTGCTGATCCCGAAGACGATCTGATAGGGAACATCACCATCGACGATCTGATCCCGGATGCCGCTCACGGTCACGATCTGCGCGGTCGACCAGTTCGACGCGGTGAAGCTGACAAGGCCGTTGGTCACCAACGCCTCCGAGGCATCGGACGATTGAACAGAGACATCGACCGTGCCGGCGGGCGCGGTGGTCAGGACGAGTGAGAACCGGGCCACCGAGCCCGGGCCGTCTTCCGTGGTCTCGAGCGCATCGAGCACGGTGATCGACAGGCCGGGGTCGGCCAGACTGAAGTTGCGCGTGAACGTGGCACCGGCGTCGGTCTGGCCGGGGAGCTCACCATCGCCGCCCCAGACGATGTTCGCCGTGGTGCCCGATATCGCCACCGACGGAAAGTTCTGATCGCCGCCCATCGATTGGGGTATCCGCAGCGGGCCAGTGCCGAGCGCACTGTCACTCGAATCGAGCGTGCGCGCGAACACCGACAGCCCCTGCGCATCGGTGTCCGGGCCGTGCCAGACGATCAATGCCTGGTCGTTGGCATCGACCGCGACCGACACATGGCTGAACTGGGTGCTGGCCGCGCCGGCCAGATCGGTCGCTATGAAATTCACCGGGCCGGTTGCCGCGAACAGATCGTGCGCTTTCGCGTACACCCGTGGCGAGCCCAGCCAGGTGTCGTAGATCACCGCCGAGACGACGCGACCATCGCTGAGCACCGCGACATCGGCCTCGAGTGTTTCGCCGACGATGGCCACATCGTTCACCACGATGACATCGGGTAGCAGCTGGCCGGCCGCATCCAGACCACGAAAGTTCATCCTGTCCGCGCTCGCGAGCTCGATCCAGACCAGGGCGAAGCGATCGTTGGTGGCGTCCCAGGCGATGTGCGAGGCGGCCTGCGCATCGGTACTGGCATCGAGATCGATGAAGGTCTCGGGCGTCACCGGTTCACCCGCGATATCGAACATCCGATACAACACATCCTGCTCCGAGGTCACCAGCCGATTCTGCGTCCAGGTGACCACGAAGCTGCCGTCGCTGCGCACCGCGATGTCCGGTTCCCAGGACTCCGTGCCATCGGTGGTGTTGATCTTGAAGGCATGCGCCGCCGGCGAAGGTGTCGCCAGCGGGTGCCATCGGGCGCGAAGCGTTGTGCATAGGATGTCGGTCGCGCTGCCGCTACCAGTGTCAGCCAGCGACGACGAACGTGCCGTCTGCAGCCATTGAAACCACCGGTTGCGAGCGTTTGGCGCCGCCAACTGCTGGAATCATCTGTTGGCCGCCGCTGTCGTTGGCACCGTAGATCCGATACCGAATGTCGTCCGTGTTCTCCCAGACCACGACCGTGTTCACCCCGTTGGTCGCCACCTGGCCGCTGGACGGTGGATCGGTCTCGTGATTGCCGCCCCCTGTGTTGTTCACCAGGGTCTCGCCGTTGGCCGGCGTCAACGCCAGCGTGCCCTGCCACTGGCTGCTCAGGGTGGCGGTATCGATCGGCCCGGTGGCCACTTCGAGCACCCAGTCACCGCCCAAAGACGCGGCGCCGGTCGGATCATCGCTGGCCGCGACATCGGCCCCGGTGAGGCGGGCCAGATCATCGATCAACGCCCGCCCGGTCTCGCTGCCGGCCAGGTCGCAGCCGTAAATGAGAATGTCGGCCTCGGCGCTCAGTGACCCAGCCCAGCGCGCGATCGTGCCCGCCTGCGCGGGCAGATGCTCGCTATCGATGCGGGCCGTGCCAAGACGAAAACCCTCGCCGTCACCGTGACCCACCAGATGGATCGCATCGATCGGATGCTGTGCGGATGCCAGCCAACGCTCGATTTCGGCCAGACCATCGTCGCCGTCATCGAGCATCAGGAAGATCAGCTCGCGTTGCCCGTCGGCCTGAGCCCTGAAGTCGGCCAGAAAGCGTGCCGCATCCTGATCGGCGCCATCGATCACCACCAACTCATGGCGGCTCTGCTCGCTCTGCAACAGCGCCGCGGGCGTGACCTCGACGACCTGTTCGACGATCTCTGGGCCAGCGCCAGGCAACGGCTCGATCGACACCGCGGCCAGCGCATCGGCCGAGTACAGAATTCTCGGGCTGATCTCAGAGACAGTCGCGCGAGCCACTTGTACCGGCGTGCCGCGCGAAGACCGCCGACGCAACGGGGCATCGGCCGCCTGGGCGGGCCGCCCTTGATTGCGAATCGCGCGGTCGATCGAACGCATGGCGAATCAGCCGGCGCGACGCGACTGCCGCTCGCGGGTCGTCACGAGAGTTCGTCCCAATGTTTGTGCTGGCCGGCGCATGGACACTGTGTACTTGAAGCCATTCGCCAGATCGGGCCACGCGCAGGCGCGCGCGCGACGGCCGGCCTGGCTGGCGAGCTTCGATCATCGGGTCTCGGATAAGGGTCGCTCTTCGCAGGACGACCAAAGGTCATGCGGCCGTCATGACTGGCCGCCGCCGGGGCCGAACATGTTGCGATTCCGTCCCATTGCGTCGGCGGCGAGGCGCACACATTCGCC
>JAWKYG010000004.1:0-405176 GCA_041396585.1 Burkholderiaceae bacterium
AGCTCGGCGACGATGTCGGCCACCGCGGTGTCCGGAGCGAGCAGGCGGACATCGCGCAGCGCCTCGATCCAGATGCCACCCAGGCCGACCATGACCACCGGCCCCCAGTCGGGGTCGCGTCGTGCGCCCACGACCAGCTCGAGCCCCGGCGCCCCCATGGCTTCGACCAACACACCGTCCAGGGACAGACCGCTACGGTAACGCCTCACGTTATCTTGCAGGCGCGCGAAGGCCGCCCGCAATGCCTGCTCATCGGCCAGCCCGACGATCACGCCGCCGGCCTCGCTCTTGTGCGGCAGATCGGCCGACTGCGCCTTGATCACCACCGGCCAGCCGATCCGCCCGGCGATGGCAACGGCTTCATCGGCATCGCGCGCGAGGCCGCCGGGTGGCGTGGCCAGACCAAGACCGCCCAGCCAGCGCTTGGCCTCATATTCCGGCACGACCCGTGCACCGGTTCCAAGGGGAAGCGGCACCGTGCTCTGCGCGGACGCTGCGTCGGTTGCACGTCCCGGATCGCCCCCCGCTGCCCGGCCCGTGCCATCGGCGCGATCGGCGCGCGATCGCGACCGGCCGAACTCGACGATGCGCGCCACCGCGCGCAGCGCGCGATCGGGTGAGCGTTGGAAGGGCACGCCGCTGGCTTCAATGGCCTGCACGAAGAAATCCTCGATCGGCCCGTCGTCACCGGTAACCACCAGGATCACCGGCTTGGCGGCCCGCGCCAGCGCCGGCACGATGTGCTCGGCCTTGTCGCGCTGGGCCACTGCAGGCCCGGCCGGGATGCTCAGAACCATCTGGCCCACGGACGGATCGGCCAGCATGGCATCGATGATCTCGCCGATCAGCCCGGGTTGACGCACACCGATCGTGGTGTAGTCCAGCGGATTCTCGGCCACCGCGAACGCGGGCAGTTTCTCGCGCAGATGCGCCGCCGTTTCCGCGGACAGCGCCGGCAGATCCAGGCCGATGTCGTCGCAGAAGTCGAGCGCGATGTTCTTCATGGCACCGGAGCCCGTCATGAATGCGAGCGCCCCGTCGGCCGGCACCGGGTAGCGCGACAGGATCGCACTGACATCGAACAATTCATCGAGCGTGTCGACGCAGACCACCGCCTGACGTCGCAACATGGTGATCGCGCTGGCGTGATCCCCCGCCAGCGCCCCGGTATGCGAAGCCGCCCCCGCGCGCGCCCGGGCGCTGCGCCCGGGCATCAGCAACACGATCGGCTTACCGATCCTGCGGGCCCGCGCGGCCAACGCCAGAAACAGCCCCGGACGACGGATCTGCTCCGCGTACACGGCAATCACGCCGGTGCCCGGATCGTCCAGACAATGGGCCAGGACATCCTCCAGGCGGACCGAGACCTCGTTGCCGGTGGAAAACGCCAGGCTGATCGGCAGACCGCGCCCCACGAAGGCATCGCGCATGTTCGCCGCCATCGCGCCGCTTTGCGCAAGCACGGTGATGGGCACGCCTGGCCCGCCCGCACGCGGGGCGAAGACCATCGGATCGGCCAGGGGTTCGAAGGTGACCGGAATTCGGTCCGCGAAGTTCGTGAAACCCATGCAGTTCGGACCCACGACCGCCACGCCGCCGGCCTGGGCCACCTCGGCCAGCGCCTGCTGCCTGAGGCGCCCGTCCTCTCCGGTTTCGGCATACCCGGAGGCGAACAGGACTGCCGCGCGGCAGTGCCGACGACCCAGTCCGGCCACTGTGTCGAGCACACCGGACTCGGGAATCGCCAAGACCGCCAGATCGATGTGCTCCGGCAGCGCATCGACCGAGCCGACGCACGCGCGCCCGCCGATCTCGGCGCTGCTGCGGCTCACCAGATGAAGTTCGCCGTCATAGCCGAAACGCACCAGATTGCCCATCACGAAGCCCCCGAAGGAGCGCGGGTCGGCCGAGGCGCCGACGATGGCAATCGACCGCGGCCGGATCAGATGAGCGACCGGTCGCGGCGAGTCTCCTCGGAATTCTTGGTTCATCATTCGCGCATCTTGGCATACCAGACAGCGAATTTCAACATGCCAGATCAGGCAATGAAACGTGATTTTCCTTGGAGAGCCGGCCGCGAACGCACCAATCTTGTGGGAAATTTCCGTCAGAATCGTTCTAAATGGCCGTTTTCGCTCGAAAACTCGCCACTTGGGCCGACAGTTCCAGGTTCTTCAAGATCATGCCTGAACAAAGTCTTTGCATACCTGTGGATCCTTTTCGTATACTGAGTAATCGAAATGACACTGGCGACAAAGACGTGCGAGGGATAGACAAGCAGCCGATCGAGGATTCGGGCATCGACGAAGACCGACCGCGTCGTGCGGGCCGCGCCAACGACATTCGTGCCACGCTGCAGGAAGAGATCGAGAGCGGGCGCCTGCCCCCGGGGGCCGCTCTCGATGAGCGTGATCTGGCCGCCCGCTTCGATGTCTCGCGCACGCCGGTGCGCGAAGCGCTGCAACAACTCGCCGCCCGTGATCTGGTGCGCATCGCACCCCGTCAGGGGGTCACTGTCACCCGGCTGTCGATCGCGACGGTACGGGCCATGCTCGAGTACATCGCCGAGGCCGAGGCGATCGTTGCCAAACTGGCCGCGCGCCGGGTCGATGATGAGCTGCGCGCCGCGCTCGATGATGGCATCGCGCGCTGCCAGGAGGCGGCGCTGGCCGGCGGCTCAGCCGAATACGCGATCGCCAATGCGCTCTTTCACGAAGCGATCTACGCGGGATGCCGCAACGACTACCTCGCAGAGCAGGTGCGCCAGGCGCGGCGCCTGATCCAGCGCTACCGCCTGCGCGACTTTCAAAACAAGTCCCAGCTCGCTAAATCGCTGCAGGATCATCTGCGCATCGCACGTGCGATCCAGGCGGGCAACGAGGCTGGTGCCGCCGAGATGATGATGTTGCACGTCCCCAGCGGCAACACCGGCTTCTCGGAGTTTCTCGCGATGGTGCCCATGAACTTCTTTGATTCGGAGGCAAACTGATGTCGGCGCAAAAGAGGTCGGTTCAGGTCGAGGGCATTGCCCATAAGGCGCCGATACCCCTGGCCGCCCGGGTCGGTCCGTTGCTGTGCTCATCAGGAATCGGTGGCAAGGACGCCGCCGGCAATCTGCCCGATGATCCGGCAGAACAGACCCGGCTTGCGTTCGAGAACCTGGAGACCGTGCTCGCCGCCGCCGGTGCCACGCTGGCCGATGTGGCCAAGCTCACGATCTATGTGCGCGACGACGGCTTGCGCGCGCCGATCAACGAGCAATGGCAACGCTGCTTTCCCGACGCCGCCGATCGCCCTGCCCGCCACATTCTGGTCTACGCGCTGCAGCACGGCATGGCCATCCAACTCGAATTCATCGCCTACGTTCAGGACCGAGCCTCATCATGATCATCGATTCGCACGCGCACATCGTTCTGCCGCCCGAGAGCTTTCGTTACATGGCGGAGCTGGTCGGCGGCCGGGCCAACCCGCATGGGCAGCGGCCATTGCCCGAGCCTCGGTGCGCAAGGCGGCCGAGGAACTGGTGCGGATCATGGATTCGGTCGGCACTGACATGCAGCTGATCTCCCCGCGCCCCCTATCTGCAAATGCACTCGCTCAAGCCCGCCAGGGTCACCGAGCTCTGGTCGCGCCACTGCAATGATCTGATCGCAAAGTTCTGCGAGTTCTTTCCGGATCGCTTTCGCGGCGTGGCCGGTCTGCCGCAACACATGGACGAGCCGCTCGAACTGCGCGTGATTCCCGAACTCGAACGCTGTGTGAACGAGCTCGGTTTCGTCGGCTGCCTGATCAACCCGGACCCCACGGAAAGCCTCGGCCATCCGCCCGGGCTCGGCGAAAAATGCTGGCATCCGCTGTACGAGAAGATGGTGCAACTCGACATCCCCGGCCTGATCCACTCGGCCGGCAGCTGCAGCCCACGCGAGTCGTACACACTGAAGTTCATCAACGAAGAGAGCATCGCGGTGATCTCGCTGCTCGGCGAGAAGATCTTTGACACCTTCCCCGATCTGAAGATCGTCGTGGCTCACGCCGGCGGCGCGATTCCCTATCAGATGGGGCGCTTTCGCTCGTGGGCGGTGCGCCGCAAGGATGCCGAGTCCTTCGATGCGCAGATGCGCAAGCTCTATTACGACACCTGCAACTACTCGCAGGAAGCGATCGAGTTCCTGCTGCGGGTGATCGGCACCGACAATGTGCTGTTCGGCACCGAGAAACCGGGCACCGGCAGTGCACCGGACCCCGACACCGGGCGCGACTACGACGACATGAAACCGGTGATCGAAAGCATCGACTGGCTTTCGAAGCAGCAGCTCGAAGACATCTTCGAGTGCAACTGCCGTCGCGTTTACTCGCGCGCTTTCAAGAACTATCGGCAAGCAGACTGAGCCGGCCGGCACCGGCCTGGAACTCAGCACGAACCCATCCCGCCACGGAGACTCACCATGGCCATCACCCGAGAAGAAAACGATCTGCTCACCCGTGTCGAGAACGGTGCGCCGATGGGCGAGATGATCCGCCAGCACTACTGGATCCCGGCGGCGCCCTCGATCAAGCTCGAGGCCGGGGGTGCGCCGCTGCGCGTACGACTGCTGGGAACCGACCTCATCGCAGTACGCGCGCCCGACGGCCGCGTCGGCATCCTCGATGAGCGTTGCCCGCATCGCAAGGCCTCGCTGGCACTGGCTCACAACGAACCCGACGGGCTGCGCTGCATCTACCACGGCTGGAAGCTCGATCTCTCCGGCAACCTGATCGACGCGCCAAACCATACCGGCGACCAGCAGGCCTTCTGCAAACATGTGAAGGTGAACAACTACCGGGCGGTCGATCGCGGCGGCATCGTCTGGGCCTGGCTCGGCACGGGCGACGAGCCCCCGAAGTTCCCTGAATTGCCGTTCATCGACCTGCCCCAGGAGCAGCGCTCGGTGACCAGCGTCGAAGTGCCCACCAACTGGGTACAGGGGGTCGAAGCATCGATGGATTCATCGCATGTCGGCATCCTGCATGCGTCCACGGCCCAGATCACCGCCGGCCCGGGCAATCAACGGCTGCTGATGTCCAAGGCGCTGGCACCGCGCCTGGAATTCGAAGAGCAGCCCTATGGCTACCGCTATGCGGCCGTGCGCGACATGCCCGACGGCAGCATGTATGCGAGGGTGAACAACTTCGTGATGCCCTGGTACGGCATCATCTGCCCACCCAACGACGGGGGCCCCTCGACCGTCTTCTTTTCCACGCCGGTCGACGATCTCACCCATCGCGCCTGGTTCGTGCACTACAACGTTCACGGCCCCCTGGGCATGACAATCATGTCGGCCTCGCCCGATGTCTGGAACTTTCCCCCACTGCCGCCCGGGACAGCCGCCGAGAACTGGGGTCAGAACCGCGATCTGATGAAGCGCGGCCACCAGACCGGCTTCCCGCAGCATCTGGGTACCGAGGACTTCGCGATGTTCATCAGCCAGGGCCCGATCTATGACCGAAGCGAGGAGCAATTGTGCTCGGCCGACGGCGCCGTGATCCGTGTGCGACAACTATTGCTGCGCGCGGCGCGCGAGTTCGCGGCGGGCAAGGCACCGGAGCTGGCGAGAAGCCCCGCACTCGACTATCGCCGGATACGCTCGGTGGGCGGTGTGCTGCCCGCGGGGGGCGACTGGCGCAATTTGGCCGATGCAGCCTGAATGGTCAGAATTCGAGACAGGCGGGCCAGCGTCTCGTGAAAAAAAAGAACCCGCCGCAATCCACCGAGGAGAACAGGATGAACACACTACGCCGGGTGCTGGCCGTTGCGGCCACTGCCGCCACGATAATCGCGCCGATGGCGGCCCTTGCCGCCGAGAAACCGTTGATCAAGGTGCTGGTCGGCTTCCCGCCAGGCGGCGGTACGGATGCCATCGCGCGGCTGATCGTCGAAAGGCTGCCCGAACACCTAGACGGCCAGAAGGTCATCATCGAGAACAAGCCAGGCATCGGCGGCATGATGGCCGCCGATGCGGTCAGCAAGGCGGAACCCGACGGGACGACCTACATGATCGCGCCCAATGCCACGCCCACCTTCCTCACCCTGAACTTTGCCGAGCGCATCAAGTGGGACATCTTCAAGGACTTCGCGCCAGTCGCGCAGCTCGTCTCCTATCCGCTGGGCATGGCGGTATCGAATGAGACCGGCGCCGCGAGCGCGCCGGAATTCGTAGCCTGGGCAAAGGCCCATCCGGACAAGGCCAATGTCGGCACCCCGGGTGCCGGCGGCCAGAACCACTTCCTGTCGGTCGAATTCGCCAAGGCCGCCGGCATCGAACTGCCGCTGGTGCCCTACAAGGGGTCCGGCCCGTTGGTCACCGATCTGATCGGCGGCCATGTGCCGGCCGGCGTCACGCTGATGGGCGGCATGATGAACAACCACAAGGCCGGCAAGCTCAAGGTGATCGGCATCTTCACCAGCGAGCGCTCTCCGCTGATGCCCGATATTCCGACCATGAAAGAGCAAGGGATCGATGTCACCAGCGGCGAAGGCTGGACCGCCATGTGGGCGCCGGCCGGCACCCCCAAGGCCGAACTCGAGCGCATGCAGAGCGCGCTCGAGGCCGTGCTGGGCACCCCCGAGATGCGCGAAGCCCTGATGAGCAAGCTGTTCGTGGTGCCGGACTTCCGCCCGGCAGCGCAAGCAGGCGCCAGGGAGCGTGCCGAGATCGATCATTGGCGGCCGATCATCCAGGCCTCCGGGTTCAAGCCGAGCAAGTGAGCACGGAGAGATCGTGACCATCGAGATGCGCGTGCATGCGCTCACCTGGGAGGCCGACGGCGTGATCGGGATCGAGTTGCGGCCCTCGACCGCCGCCCGACTGCCCGCCGCCGAAGCGGGCGCGCATATCGACGTCGCCCTACCCGGCGGGCTCGGCCGCAGTTACTCGCTGACCGAACCCGATCCGGCGCCGACCAGCTACCGGATCGCGGTCGGTCTCGATGCGGCCAGCCGCGGCGGCTCGCGATTCATCCACGAGAGCCTGCGCCCTGGCGCCCTGCTTCAGGTATCGGCGCCCAGCAATCAGTTCGCGCTGTGCGAAGAGGCGCCGGCCACGGTCTTGATCGCCGGTGGCATCGGCATCACGCCGATTCTCGCCATGGCGACGCGCCTGACCGAACTGGGCCAACGCTGGAGCCTGCACTATGCCTGCCGCACACGTGCCCAGGCCGCCTTCGTGGACCGACTGCGCGAACTGGCCGAACATGCCGATGCGAGCCTGCACCTGCACTGGGATCACGAACCCGACGGCCGGCCAATCGACATCGCCGCCGTGGTGGCTCGCGCACCGGCCGATGCCCATCTCTATTGCTGCGGCCCGGCCGGCATGCTCGAGGCCTTCCGCTCGGCCACCGCGGGCCGCGTCCCCGATACGGTGCACTACGAGTACTTCGCCTCCGCGCAAGCGGCTGCCACCGACGGTGGCTTTACGATTCGGCTCGCGCGGCGCGGTCAGTCTTTGCAGGTGCCGCCCGGCCAGTCGATTCTCGACACCTTGCTGGCCGCTGGCATCGAGCCACCGTACTCATGTCGCGAAGGCATTTGCGGCACCTGCGAAGTGAAACTGCTCGAAGGCGAGGCGGATCACCGCGACATGGTGCTCAGTGACGCGCAACGTAGCGCCAACGACCGCATCATGATCTGTTGCTCTGGCGCGCGTAGTGCATCGCTGTCGCTCGACCTGTGAGCCGCATGAGATTTCGTCGCGGCCTCCCGACACACCCGGCTCGGTGCCGCATGTCCCGCCACCGTACCCTCGCGCGCGCCAGACCGGCATGCGCTGCCCTGCGAATCGAACCTAAGCGATAGCCATGAGCGAAGAACTCATCACCTACGAATGCACCGACAATGTCGCGGTGATCGGGCTCAATCGCCCCGACAAGCGCAACGCGATCAACGAAGGCGTGATCGACGCGCTGCGCGATGCCGTGCGCCGAGCCCACGACGATGCGGCGGTTGGCATTCTTCACGGCCATGGCCCCTGCTTCAGCGCCGGTCTCGATCTGGCCGAGGCGCTGGCGCGCGCCACCGGCAAGATTCAGCGCCCGCGCAAACGCCGGCGTCACAACTGGCATGAGGTGTTCGATCTCATCGAGCGGGGCCCGATACCCTTCGTGGCCGCGCTGCACGGCGCGGTGGTCGGCGGTGGATTGGAACTGGCCACTGCCGCCCATCTACGCGTGTGCGACAGCAGCGCCTTCTTCGGCCTGCCCGAGGGCCAGCGCGGCATTTTCGTTGGCGGCGGCGGAACGGTGCGCATCCAGCGGGTGGTCGGCACCGCCGTCATGACCGACATGATGCTGACCGGGCGCCTGCTCTCGGCCGAGGAAGGCCTGGTCGCCCATATCGTGCGTTATGTGGAACCCGCGGGCGGCGCCCTTGCCAAGGCCCGTGAGCTGGCCGAAAAAATTGCCCGCAACACCCCGGAGACCAACTGGATGATCTGCAATGTCCTGCCACGTATTCAGGACATGTCTCACGATGATGGCCTGTTCGTCGAGCAGCTGAACTCGCTCGGCGGGCGTGCGCCCGAGGCCGGCGAGCGCCTGCGGGAATTCGTCGAAGGCCGTGCGCGTCCGTTGGGCGGCGCCGGCGAAAACAAGGACTGATCCCCGGGGCCGGATGGTCACCCGGACAAGCACCGCAGGCCGCGACCGAAACGAACCGAGACGACACCATGAGCCTTTTCGAGCTGACCGACGCCGAGCGCCGGAATGCGGCCGAACACATCGCCTTCGCGGAACGCGAAGCCGCCCGTATCGACGATCTGCCCGACGGGGTGCAGCCGCGCGAGGTGAGCTCGGCCGCGATCATCGGCGCGGGCACCATGGGCGGCGGGATCGCGCTGTCACTGGCCGCGGCCGGCATCCGCAGCACGCTGATCGAAACCAGCGACGAGGCGCTGCAACGCGGCCTGGCCCGTGTTCGCAAGACACTCGAGCGCAGCGTCGAGCGCGGCAGCCTGCAGACCGAAGAGATGCAGGAGCGCCTGGCCCTGATCGACGGTTCCGTCTCGCTCGAGCAGGCGGCGGCCGACGTCGATCTGATCATCGAGGCGGTCTTCGAGGATATGGGCCTGAAGCGCGAGATCTTTACCCGGCTCGATGCCATCGCCAGGCCCGGCACGGTGCTGGCCACCAACACCTCGGGCTTGAACATCGACGAGATCGCCGCGGTCACGGCCCGGCCGGCCGAGGTCGTGGGCGCGCATTTCTTCAGCCCGGCCAATGTGATGCGGCTGCTGGAGGTGGTGCGCGCCGAACAGACCGCGCCGGATGTCATCGCCACGCTGATGGCGCTCGGCCCGCGGATCGACAAGACCGCCGTCCTGGCCCGCGTCTACCCCGGGTTCATCGGCAATGCGATGTTCCGGCAATATCACCGTGAGGCACATTTCCTCGTCGAGGACGGGGCCCTGCCGCATGAAGTCGACGCTGCGCTGACCGCGTTCGGCTATCGGATGGGCATCTTCGCCGTGCACGACCTGGCCGGCAATGATGTCGGCTATTCCGTGCGCAAGGCGCAGATCAGCACGCGTGACAACAGCCGCCGCTGGAACGACCTGATCCTCGAGCTGGTCGAGATGGGCCGACTGGGCCAGAAAAGTGGCAGCGGCTGGTACCGCTATGCCGATGGCGAGCGCCGCCCACAGCGCGACCCGGAACTGGAGAACTACATCATCGAGCGTTCGGCCCGGCTTGGCATCACACGGCGGCCGATCGGTGCCGACGAGATTCTGGAGCGCTGCCTGTTCGGCATGGTCAACGAGGGCGCGCGTCTGCTCGCGCAGGGCATCGCCCAGCGCCCTAGCGATATCGACATCGTCTATCTGCGCGGCTACGGCTTTCCGCCCGAGCAAGGCGGGCCGATGTTCATGGCCGACCGCATCGGCCTGTCACGAGTGGCCGATACCGTGCAGCGGCTGCATCGCGAGCTCGGTGCCTGGTGGGAGCCGGCCCCCCTGCTGCTGCAGCTCGCGGCCCAGGGCAGATCCTTCGCGGACTGGCAGCGCGACCGGGGATGACGACCGGGGATGACGGCCGGGGATGACGGCCGGGGATGACGGCCGGGATCGCGATCGCGGTCGGCGATCGGGGGCGCGACACGCGCATCTGCGCCGTCCGGAGCCCCGGATTCCGGTGGGCCGGCCGCCCGAATCATGCACCTGCTAGGGAATACCAACGGTGGCGACAGGCGTGGCCGGATCGGCCAGATCGGCCGCACGCACCGCCGTGTCGCTGATCCCGTAGACCGTGTTGCCCACGAACACGGCCCGGCGCGCATCGGCGTTGCGCCAGCCCTCGAATGCCAGGGCATCGTCGAGCAGATCGGTCATCGAGAGCGTGCCTGTCAGCGCCAGCGGTGCGGCCGGCTCGGAGGGCGCAACCCTGAGCAGCCGGATCCCGCTGGTGGTCTGGGTGCGGTAGAGGCTGGACGCATAGCTGCGCACAGGAACCGCGACGATCGCCGGATCCGCATCGGGCAGTGGCCGGTAGAACGTGAACGCATGCGGATCCCAGACAGCATCGCTGCCGGTGTAGGAATCACCGAGCGCCACCGAGGCGGCCTCGCGCGGATTGCCCGGATCGCGGACATCGAACAAGGTGGCCTTGAGTCGGCTCGGCCAGCCGCCACCGTCATAGCCGATCCCCAGCAGATGATCCGCATCCACAGGATGGAGATAGGTCGAGAAACCGGGCAGCTTCAGTTCGCCCAGTTGCCGGGGGGCGCTGGCATCCGTGAGATCGAACACGAAAAACGGGTCGATGTTGCGAAAGGTGACCAGATAGGCACGATCACCGACAAAGCGTGCCGACTGCAGGGTCTCGCCCACGGCGATCGGATCGGTCTTGCCGATCGTGACGAACTTGCCGGCCTCGGCGCGCAGTGTGGCCACGTAGCTGCTTGCGCGGCCGTTCCAGTCAGTCGCCGCCACGCGGATCGTGCCGTCCGCGGCTTCGTCGACCGCATAGTCATTGATCAGGCGCCCGGCGATCTGACCGCTGGCCTGGTAGGTCAACTGCCCTGCCGGTTCGCGCGAGAAACGATGCAGCAGCGTCAGCTCCCGGGGATTGAAACGCTCCTCGCCATGTCGCCAATACGGTGTGAACACGATCAGCGAGCGCTCGGTCATCAGAATGCTCTGCCCCTGGGCCAGCAAGGTCTTGGACCTGGACTCACGGGTGTCGATATCGATGGCCGTGATCCGTAGCCAAGCAAGCCGCGTGTCCGCGTCGATACGCGCGAAAGCCGCGCACTGCTCGGCCGTGGGTGTGCCACCGTCGATCTCACGGGCCGTGGCGGAGGCTGCGCCGACACGTTCGATCGTGGTCAGATCGGCGAACCAGTCGGCCAGGCTCATCGCGCGAATCAGGCGTTCGTTCTCGGCCATGGTCGCGGCCGCCGCGGCATTCCAGACAGCCGACCCGATCGCCGCATCACTCGCCCCGAGTTGCGGATAGTTGCGAACACCGTCCGGCAATCGCAGCGCCGCCTGCGTGACCAGATAGAGGGTGGAGCCGATGCGGCGCGCGGCCAGCAGCGCGCCCGGAACATCGAGCAACCATTGCTCTGTCGGTGCGGCATCGGCACTGACATCGAAGCGCCGTATCCGGGTGCGCGGCGGCGCCCATCGCCCGTCCCCCGGCCCGCAGCCGATATCCGCGCAGATCATGTCGGCGGCCACACCCGAATCCGCCCAGCCGATCGCCGGCACCGGAAATGCGTACGAGCGCGCAGACGCCGAAATCGTGAGCAGAGCATCCGAACGGTCGCCTATCAGCATCAGGCCCTGCGGTAGCTCCGGCGCCACGGCTCGGCCGTCGTTGATCAGCGGCGGGCTGCCCGACCAACGCACCTGCCCGAGCAAGGCGAGATCGGCTGGCGGCGTGAGCGCGAGCGCCGACAGGCTCGTCCCGCCGGCGTCATGGCGCAGGGTGAACAGGCGCCGGCCATCGGTCTTGACCGGATCGGGTTCATCGACGCCGGCCAGCCGGACATTGGTCTCGGAGTAACGGGCCGCGCCGTCCGTCGCGGCGCTCGCCTGCGGTGGGCCCGCGGTCGCGCCGCCACTGCCGGCCGGGCGGCAAGCCAAGGCGAGACCTTGCCATAGGCGGCAAACTGCTCGACGAGCATGGCTAGCGCGGTATCCTCGATGTGCTGCTCGAGCGCCACGCAGGCGTCGGTCCCGCCAAAGCCCTGCACGACGAGCGAGCCCTTGGGCTGCAGCGCCGGCGGTTCGACCACCGCAGTGTCACCGCCGCAGGCGCCAAGGACAGCGACGATCATGCTCGACAGACCGCCACGAAGGAAGGCGTATCCGGAAGCTCTCATGGTTTCCTCGCTATCGATTCAGGGTTCGGGGCCAGGCCGACGCTCAAGCACCAACCGCACCGTTCGTGGCCGCTGGCGCCACCGACAGCCCCTTGACGCCGTGCCGTTCGATGAGTTTCGCAACCAGACCGCACGCCTTTGCATCTTCGACGAAGCCGTGCAGCCAGGCCGCGCCCTCGGGCCGGCCCCGCGCGGTACCGATCGATTGCTGAACCGACGAGAACTGCCCGTCCAGAATGCGCGCGCCGGGCAGTTGCTCGAGATCTTGCAGCAGCCTGGGATGCAGACCGGCCAGGGCCTGCAGCCTGTCGCGCACGAAGACCTCGAAGGATTGGTCGATGGTGTCGGTCAACACCATTTCGGCCTGGCGGATATTGCGCTCCAGCCAGAGCGTGTAGGCGGCGCCCCGCTTGGCGGCGATGCGAACGCCCGGACGATCGACCGCCGACAATGTGCCGATGGGCGAACCTGCCGGCACCAGGTAGGTGGAACGGATCTCGACATAGGCGGGCGCGAATGCGATCCGTTCGGCCCTCTGCGGCTCGGCACCGATCAGGGCGATATCCCAGAGCCCCTGGCCCACCGCATCCGCGACTTCGGCCGGCCCCTGGAAAGGCACCAGTTGCAGGGGCACGCCGAGCCGGCGCGCCGCCTCCGCCGCCATGTCGGGGGCCACCCCGACCGGTTCGCCCGCGGCGCCGCGCCCTGTCACCAGCAAGAAATTGCTCAGATTGATGCCGGCACGCAGGACTCCGGCGGGGGCCAGTTGCTCGACGACGGCTGGATTCACGACCATGCTCCGGGAGGTGTCCGATGAACGCTATATTGACCAGATGCAGACGATGGCGCAACGCGCGCCATTCGCCCGTTCGATTCGCGGGCCGGCGACCGGCAACCTGCCTGGGAACGCCCCACACATGGCGATCTGGCGAACCGCCGATGTCACGCCTGACCAACCACAAATTGAGGAGATCTCATGCGCCTGAGCGCCCCCCGTATCAAACCTTTGCCGCAGGATCAATGGAATGATGAACAGCGGGCCATTGCGGCGCCCATCCTGGCGCGCCATGGCCGCCTGCTCAACATCTTCCGCACCCAGCTCGCCCACCCCGATGCGATGCAGGGCTTTCTCGGATTCGGCAGCTATGTACTGAGCAAGCGCAACACCCTGCCCGCTCGAGAGCGAGAAATCATCGTTCTCCGGGTGGGTTATCTGTGCGCGTCAGGCTACGAGTGGGCCCAACACACCAGAATCGGCATGAATGCCGGCCTGACGCAGGCCGAGATCGATCGGATCAAGCAAGGGCCCGAGGCCGAAGGATGGTCGCCGGCCGACCGGGCGCTGCTGCGCGCCGCCGACGAACTGCACGCGGATCAGTTCATCAGCGATGCCCGCTGGCACGAACTGTGCCAGCACTTCGACCAACGACAATGCATCGATCTGGTGTACACCGTGGGCCAGTACACTCTGGTGTCGATGCTGCTGAACACGCTGGGCGTGCAACTGGACGAAGGCCAGAGCCTGGACCCTGACCTGCGCCGCTGATTCGACGGACGCATGCGCACCGCACGCGCTGCCGGCAAGGGCATCGCCGTCGGCGCCACTCCCTGTTCAGACAACACGACACGCTTACTGTTCGATTCTCGGAGCTCACGATGGCGCTCATCGACACCTTGCGAAACGCATTTTCGGGCCGGTTGCTGACCGAGTCCTCGGATATGGCCGCCTTCCTCACCGACTGGCGCGGTAAATGGACGGGTATGGCGCTGGCGGTGGCGCAGCCCGATGGCACCGAAGATGTCGCCGCGATCATTCGCTGGTGCCGGCAGAACCAGGTGGCGGTGGTGCCCCAGGGGGGCAACACCGGGCTGTGCGGCGGCGCCACCCCGTCGGCCGAGGGCCGCTCGCTCGTGCTCTCGCTGACCCGGATGAATCGCGTGCGGGCGATCGACACATCCAACAACACGATAACGGTGGAGGCGGGGCTGACCCTGCAGCGCGTTCAGGAGGCCGCACGTGATGCCGGTCGCCTGTTTCCGCTGAGCCTGGCCGCAGAAGGTAGCTGCACGATCGGTGGCAATCTGGCCACCAATGCCGGCGGTGTCCAGGTTCTGCGCTACGGCAATGCGCGCGAACTCTGCCTGGGTCTGGAAGTGGTGACCGCCGACGGCCGGATCTGGCATGGGCTCAAGGGCCTGCGCAAGGACAACACGGGCTACGATCTGCGCAATCTGTTCATCGGCAGTGAAGGGTCGCTGGGCGTGATCACGGCCGCCACCCTGAAACTGTTCCCGCTGCCGACCACACGGATCGCTGCGTTCGTGGCGCTGTCTTCGCTGGAAGCGGCGCTCGCCTTGCTGGCGCTGGCGCAACATCATCTGGGCGATGGCCTGACCGCGTTCGAGCTGATGAGCGACACCTGCATCGGGCTGGTCGAGAAACATGTCGCGAGCGCGCGCTTCCCATTGTCGGAGCGAGCGTCATGGTATGCCCTGATCGAACTCTCGAGCATGGATGACGAGACCACCGCGGGCGAACTCATGCAGACGATGCTGGCGCAGGCCATGGAAAGCGGCGAGGTCACCGATGCCACGATCGCGGCCAGTATCGCGCAGGCGCGCGCGCTCTGGGCGTTGCGCGAAGACATGTCCGAGGCCCAGGCCGCGGAAGGCAAGACGATCAAGCACGACATCTCACTGCCAATCTCCGCGATTCCGGAATTCGTCACGAGCACCAATCGGGCCGTGGTCGAAAGATTCGCGCTCGCCCGCATGGTGGTTTTCGGCCATCTCGGTGATGGCAATCTGCACTACAACGTATCGCCTCCCGAGGGGTTTGGCGCCGATAGCGCGGATGCGTTCGTCGCTCAGGAGGCCGCGATCAATCTGTTCGTCCATGACGAGGTGGCCCGCCGCGGGGGATCGGTTTCGGCCGAACACGGTCTGGGCGTGTTGCGGCGCGACGAGGCGGCGCGCTACCGCGACCCGACAGCAGATGCATTGATGAACACACTCAAGAGTGCGTTGGATCCGCTGAATCTGATGAACCCCGGCAAGGTGCTTTGAGCGTGAGGCAGCCCCCGAGGCGCCCGTGCTCCCCATGTTTTTGGGATCCTACGCATCGCTGCTCGCGTGCTAGGCTTTGCCAACAGCCCTTGCCAGGCACCGATCGGTTCGAACCAGCGGGCCTCCCCGGCCCGTGTGCGTTTGATGATTCGTCCGTGATGCACCCCCCCAGGAGGAGGCGCGATATGCCCTTTGATCAGGCCCGTCCGGGCGCGAAACGGTCCCATTGCATGCTCGCAGCGCTGGCTATCGGCCTCGTCTTGAGCGCCTGCGGTGGTGGTGGCGGTTCGAGCACCACCACGAACAGCGCCGCCAGCAACGCGGGTGCCGACACCGATACCGGCACCAGCGGTTCCGGCGCCACGACCACCACACCGGGCAGTGCCGCAGGCAGCATGATCATCACGGTGCTGGACGGCCCGGTGAGTCGCAATCCGGTCGCCGGCGTCAGCATCTCGATCTATGAAGCCGACGACAAGACGATCGCGCAGACCATCGTCACCGGCGCCGATGGCGTGGCGAACTTCGGCCCCGTGGCGGCGGGCCCCGCCGCCACGAAGGCGACCGCCGGTCATCGAACGGTGACCGTGGCCGAGCCCCGGACGGGCAATGGTCATGATGTCACCACGATCGTGAACCTGAAATCCGGCAGCTACACCTGGTATGTCGGCGAACAGGGATCGCAGAGCAACTGCCGCCAGGTCGGCTTGATCACCAGTGGCACATTCACGGGCCTGGGCGGAGCCACGAGCGCTGCGGTCTGGCCGCTGTTCGCCGGGCAGAATCCGCTGGCGGGGCCGGCAGGCCTCGCTGCGGGCCAGGTCGCGAACGCGCAGTTCACGATGAACGACGTGCCTGTGTGCGCTTCCCATCTCCAGAGTGACGGCACCCTGACCCTGCTGGTGGTTGGATCGGACGCCAATGGGCAGGTGGTTTCCTACGGCTATTTCGCCGGGCTGGGGGTTTCAGACGCGATGAACATCCAGGGCGATGCGTCGAATGCTTTGAGCTCGCTCGCCTGGACTCTTACAACGCCGGTACCGGCGAACCTGATCACCACTTCCAATCTGATCGGTCCTGTGCTGTTCCCAATGATAGGCACGAACACCAATGGAGCCAGCAGCGGCACGCTACCGTTTGCCGACCAGGTTCCCACCGGCACGCTGATGGTGATCGCCTCTAACGAGAATCAGCAAGGCGCCAGTACCTGCACATCGACCGAAACCTATCCGAGCAAGCCGACCACGGCCATGATCACGATGCCCGACTTCGGCCCGGTCACCGTGAACTACCAGCCCGCGGACCGTTCGGTGGCGCTGGCGCTTCCCGGCCCGGGGACGGCAGACATCCAGATCTATTCGGTAGAGGTCAGCGCGCCGAACTCGGCCTGGACCATCTTTGCCGCCGGCAACTCGACGCTGACGCACATTCCCGACCTGCCGGCGGCGGTCGACATCGGCAGCATCGATCCCTCGCGCTCCGAGGTGAACCTGATCGATACGTCCGCTGTCGCGGGCTTTGATGCGGTCACTGAGCTGTTCATGCAGGCCAGCGCACGGCCAGATCCTGCCCGGCTCGCAGCGATCGGTCTGGCGCACGACAGCTGCGTCTATCCATGGGCATCCGCTGGCGGCGCCACTGGCGGCACCGGCGGTTTGATCGACGACGGCACCGGCAACAATACCCCGGGCACCGTGCCCTCGGTGCCGGGAAGCGGCGGCGCGGGCGGATTCGGCAGCCTGGTGATCACGGGCGCAGGCCCGCTGGCAGGGACGTTCACGGCGACCGACGCCGCAACTCAACAGCCCGGCGGGCAGATCGTCGGGATAACGTTCACGGATGCCGCGCAGAACAACGTCGGCGTCCTCGTCGGCAATCCCGACCCAACGACCGCGGCGCTGGTCACATTGGTGCAAGCCGACGGTAGTTCGGAGATCGCGACCGCCACCAGCGGGCCGTTACCGGTCGTCATCGACTACGCTGCAAGAACCGTCAGCTTCAACGGCCTGAGCGTCGGGGCGCATGTGTTGAACGGCAGCATGAACTTCTGATCGCGGCAGCGCTGACCGTGCCACCGGGCACTGGCCGCGCCCCTGGCCCGGGCGAAGCCTGGTCGCGGCGCGCGTGATGCTTCCTTCTTCGGCGATACAGGCGAAGTAGCGAAGCGCGCGCAGATCGGGCTGCCAATCCTGGCTCATGCAACACTCGTGATCGCGGCCACCTTGCTCGAATTGAACACCCAGGTTTCGACGAACTCCGACCACGCGATGCGCATGTCCAGCGCCTGCATCGCGCCGGCCAGCGCGAACCAGTTCAGCACCTCCTGCTGACCGGATTCCTCGATCGCGGCCAACGGGGTGTCTCGCCAGACATTGAACTCGCCGGCGACCAAGGCCTGGTACAGCCGCTTGTCGGCGGCCACATCGGGCTGGATGCGATAGGTTTTGTCGACCAGGAACGCATGCGACCAGCTGGACGAGGCGATGATCGCGACCCGCCAGGGGCTGGCGCGCAGGATGCGCGCGGTCGCGGCACCGAAGTCAAAACAACGGCGCGGCGATGGCGAGGGCGGATCGGGCCGGCGGCCACGATCCGCCCACGGGCTGGCGAAGCCCTGGTAGCTGATCACCGAGCGTCCGTAGCAGTTGATCGGCACGGTCACCACCGGATAGGAAAATCCCCGCCGTTCGTAGTCCAGGTAGAGGATGGCGTTCAGGAACGCATGCGCGAGCCCCGGATGATTCAGGGGCTGGTAGGCATAGGAGACATCAAACGAGCCCTCGAGCAGGCCGGCCACGAGATGCAGCGCGCCGTCACGGTGGCCGCGCACGGTGAACCCGGTATCCCCACTTTCGTTCCACACGTTCGGCCGGCCACCGCCGTATTGGTCCTTGACCCTGGCGTCGAACATCGCCGAGGCGGTGGCGTCGCGCCACGGATGAACGGTCAGGTCTTCGTAGGCCTGCACCGTGAAAGCGGGGATCAGCGTCTCGCGAAAATTCTCGTACTGATCGTCGCCCCAGATCAGCACGAAATCGGGTGCGAAGTCATCGAGCGCCTGACGAACCCGTGCAATGCCGGCGAGCATGGCCCGGCGGTGTTGCGCCGCTGCGGAACGACCCTCGTCCGTCCCCCATTCGGCCCGCATCGCGGCGGGCCAGTGAGCCGGATCCTTGGCGCTGGCGGGGATCGCCGGATCGGCGAGGCGGCCGCGCAGAATGCCCGCCATGTTGTCGTCGTGACCGCTGAGAGGCGGATAGTGGGACAAGCCCAGCCCGAGAATCTGGCCCATGTGGCACACCTCGTGCGATAGAAGCGATGAAAAGAGGATTCTATGGTGGGTTGTTCATCGCTTGGACCGCCAATGGACCGATTCGGCCGCGGCGACAACCGTGCGGCGGGCGACTGGCCGCATTCGGGTAGCTGCCACTTGCCCGTGGCCGGGTTGCCAAGTAGTTTGCCAAGATTGCCAATGGAGTGCGCCATGCCCGCCAGTTCCACCTCCTCCCAAGAAGCCCCTCCCCGCTCGGCCAGTTCAGCCTCCCATGACGTCCTGCATCGCTTTGTGGGCCAGGCCGCCCGCGCGCTCGGTCGCCATGGGCTGGTGCATGCCTACGGTCATTGCAGCCAGCGCATCGACAAGGAAAGCTTTCTCGTGTGCCCCGCCAGGCCGATGGGGCTCGTAGCCCCTGGCGAGCGCGGCACTGTGGTTCCAGTAAAGGGGCCACTGCCCGAGGGTGTGCTGGGCGAGGTACGGATTCATCAGCGCATCTACGCCACGCGTCCAGACATCGGCGCGGTCGTGCGTAGCATGCCGCCGGCCACCCTGGCGTTGAGCACGGCCAAGCTCGTGCCATCTCCACGCCACGGCATGGGTGCCTACTTCGGCTCGGGGATCGGCTTCTGGGATGATCCGCAGCTGATTCGCGATGATCAAGCCAGTGATGCGGTGGTCTCGGCCATGGGCAAGCATTCGGCGGTGGTCATGCGCGGCAACGGACTGGTGATCGCAGCGGATTCCCTGATCGCAGCGACCGTGCTCACCTGGTACTTCGAAGATGCGGCCCGGATGGAACTGGCGGTTCGAAGCGCCGGTCTGCAAAACGACTCCGTGGTGCTGGATGCCGACGAGTGCAAGCGCCGCGCCAGCCGAACTGGCCAGATCTTCGAGCGCATGTGGGAATTCCTGACCGCCGGCGACCCTGATCTCACCTGAGGATCGTCGCCACCTTGCGTGGCTGCTCCGGCGCGCGGCCCCTGCGGGTCGCCGCCGGGCGGCAGACGCGATTCAGCGCAAAATCGTGTAGGCGACGCATCACGAGAACCTTCGGCCTGCGCAGCAACAGCGCGAACGCATGCTCCCGGCGGGTCACTGAGCCCGCAGCGGGGCCTGCGCGATGCGCGCTGGCAATCCCATCGATCGGCATCGGGCGCCCGAAGCGGGCCATCAAACAGCGGTGACCGTCATTGGGCCGGATCGGCCCCGCCCGGCAAGGGCCCATGCTGATCGACGGCCGGCACCGGAGCAAATGCCTCGTCGTCCCATTCGGTGATGTAAGGGGTGGCTGGAATCTGCACCGTCTGACCATGCACATCCATCGGCCGGCTGCGAAACTGCGGATGCCGGATCAGATCCTCGACCGAATTCACCGCACCATAGGCGGTCTGCGCTGCCATCAGGCGCTCCACCGCTTCGGCGCCGGACAGCGCTGCGAAGACCGCCTGAACCATGCCATCGAGCAACTCACGGTTGGCCACCCGCTTGTTGTTGCGATCGAACCTGGGATCCACGGCGATCGACGGGTCACGCAACACATCCTCGCAGAACTTCACCCATTCCCGTTCGTTCTGAATCGAAATCACGAGTTCCTTGCCATCCTGGCAGACGAACACGCCATACGGACAAATGCTCGGATGCTTGAGCCCGACCCGCGCGGGTGCCTTGCCGCCGTAACGGGCCTGCAGATACGGCACGGCCATCAGTTCTGCTGCGGAATCGAACAATGACACCTTGATGCCACTGCCCCGGCCGGTGCGTGCACGTTGCAACAATGCCTGCTGTATGCCGATCAGGGCGTTCATGCCGGCTGTGATGTCGCAGATCGATACCCCGATCCGCCCCCAGGGCCCCGGCGCGCCGCTCACCGCCACCAGGCCGCTCTCAGCCTGCACCAGCAGGTCGTAGGCCTTGAGCTTATGCAGCGCCCCCGACTCTCCGTAGCCCGAGATGTCGCAGGTGATCAGCCGCGGGAAGCGCTCACGCAGCGCGTCGGATCCGAGCCCCATGCGCCCGGTGGCGCCCGGCGCGAGATTCTGGATGAAGACATCGGCCGCACCGATCATCGACGCGAGCGTGGCATGGTCGGCCGGCTTGCGCAGATCGAGCGCCACCGATTCCTTGCCTCGGTTGATCCAGACGAAATAGGTGGATTCACCATTGACCGCGGCATCGTAGCCGCGCGCGAAATCGCCTTCGGGCCGTTCGATCTTGATGACCCTCGCGCCCGCGTCGGCGAGACGGCTCGAGCAATACGGGGCGGCAACAGCTTGTTCGAGCGCGATGACGACGATACCGGAAAGCGGCTTTTCCATTCAGGAGACTCCAGATTGCAGTGCGCCGGGCCGGGCATCGGTCGAGACACCGCGCTGACCAAGCCCGCCACGGGTGCGACGACGACGGACCCTTGCCGGGTGATGTTCAGAGCAAGATCGTACGACGAGTCGCGCCTAGGACGCGCCCCTGACCGGCGGCAGGCCGACGCTTGGCGCATGGCCGCGAAAGTTCTCCAGCCACCAGCGCCAGTCATCGGGCACCAGCGAAAAAGGTGACGCTTGCCCGAGTTCGCGCGCTGCCCAGACCGGCCAGTGCGGATTGGCCAATGCCGGGCGGCCCAGAAAGACCAGGTCGATGGCCTCCTCACGTATGACACGGTCGGCGGTCTGCGGAACGCCGAGATTCCAGCTCGTGGCCACCGGGATACCGATCTCGCGTCGCACCCGCGCGGCACGCTCGATCATGAAGGCCTGACGGGCCATCGGCGGATCGACCATGTCATCGGTATTGAATCCGAGCGAAATGTCGGCCAGATCCAGGCCACGGCCCTTCATCATCGCGATCGCCTCGATCGAGTCCTCGAACCGGATTCCCTGCGGATGCAGGTCATCAGAGCCCAGCCGCATCGTCAGTGGAAGGCGCTCGGGCCAGACCGCCCGCACCGCGTCGATTGCCTCGAGCAGAAAGCGCGCCCGATTGGCCACCGAGCCGCCATAGCGGTCGGCACGCTGGTTGGCCAGCGGCGAGAAGAAGCTGCAGGCCAGATAACCATGCGCAAAGTGCAGCTCCAGCCATTGATAGCCGGCATCGAGCGCGCGCCGCGCCGCATCGGCATAGGCACGATGCAGGCCATGGATCTCGTCGACCGTCAGCGCATGCACCGGATAGACATGACCGCTCCCACCGTACGGAATGGCCGAGGGCGCCACGCAGGTCCAGCCATCCGGATGATCCGGAGGCAATTGCTTCTTGCTGCGATCCGCATTGGTGCCACGGTGCGGCGGCAGCTCGCTGCCCTTGCGCCCCGTGTGACCGAGCTGGATCGCCGGCACCGCCCCCATGCGCTTGATGATGCTGGCCACGCGCGCATGGCCCTCGATCTGGTCGTCGTTCCAGATGCCGGCACAGGACGTCGTGGTGCGGCCGTCGGCGGTGATCGCCATCTGTTCGCCGAACACCAGTGCAAAACCGCCGGCCGCGCGCGCGCCCAGATAACTGACGTGATAGTCATCGAGCAGGCCGTCGACCGAGTTGTACATGGTCATCGGCGACATCACGATGCGGTTTCGTAGCGTGATGTCTTTCAGCGTGAATTCGGTAAACAGATTCGGCATGAGCCGCGGCGCCCCACCCAGTGATCATCGAGGTCACGATGGTATTAGATCGACGATTCATCCTCGCCCGGCCGCGCCACCACCGGCGCGGCCGACCGGCTCAGTGCTCAGACAAAGCGTAGCGAGGTGCTGCCCAGATGCTGCACCCGCAGCGTGACATGATCGCCGGCGGCGACCGTCACGGCCTCGCTCATCGCGCCGGACAAGATCAATGTGCCCGCCGGAATGCTGGCACCGCGCCGGCCCAGATGATTGGCCAGCATGGCCAGCGCCGCCGCCGGGTGACCGAGCACCGCGGCGCCCGCACCAAGTGTGGCGATCTCGCCGTTCTTCTCGAACACCATGCCCAGGGTGCGTAAGTCCAGGCCATCCGGGCGCACAGCCTGGCCACCCACCACGTACTTCACGGCCGAGGTGTTGTCCGCGATCACGCTCTTAAGGTCGAACTTGAAGTCCCGATAGCGACTGTCGATGACCTCGATGCCGGGCATGATGCAGTCGGTGGCCGCGAGCACCGCCCCGATGTGGCATCCGGGACCGCTCAGTTCACGCTTGAGCAGGAAGCAGATCTCGGGTTCGACCTTGGGATGAATGAGCTCGGCGAAGCGGACATCGCCGCCATCGGTGACATTGAAGCTGTCGGTCATGAAGCCGAAACATGGCGTGTCCACGCCCATCTGCTTCATCTTGGCATGCGAGGTCAGGCCGCACTTGAGGCCCACCAGGCGCTCACCGCGTGCCAGCTTGCGGCGCAGGATCTCGGCCTGGATCGCATAGGCGTCGTCCCAGTCCATCTGCGGATACTCGTCGCTGATCCTGGTGGTGTCGCGGGCCTCGAGCTGGCAGTTCTCGAGATGCTCGGCCAGACGTTCGATCGTGGTCTTGTCCAGATTCATGGTCTTTTCCTTTCGCGTCAGACGAAGCGCACAGAGCAGCCACCGATGCCGCCGATGGTCACGCGCAGTGCATCGCCGGCCGTCACCGGGATCATCGCGGCCAGCGAACCCGAGAGCACCACCTCGCCGGCCTTCAGCGACATGCCCAGCGGCCCGAGGGTATTGGCCAGCCAGGCCACCGAGTTCAGCGGCCCGCCAAGGGCGGCGGCACCCGCGCCGGTGGCGACCACCTCGCCGTTCTTTTCGAGCACCATGCCACAGGTGAGCAGATCCACGTCGCGCGGATCGACCATGCGATCACCGAGCACGAAGACACCGCAGGAGGCGTTGTCGGCGACCGTGTCCTGGATCGCGATCTTCCAGTCGCGCACCCGCGAATCCACGATCTCGAAACAGGCCATCACCCCTTCGGTGGCCGCCAGCACATCGATTGCGGTCACACCGGGGCCTTGCAGATCGCTCTTGAGCAGGAACGCGATCTCGCCCTCGGCCTTGGGCTGGATCAGGGTGCCCGCCTCGATCGCTTCGCCTTCGTTGTAGATCATGGCATCGGTGAGCACCCCGAAATCGGGCTGATTCACGCCCAGCATGTTCATGACCACCTTGGACGTGACACCGACCTTCTTGCCCACGATGCGCTCGCCGGCATCGTAGCGGCGCGAGTTCATCCGCTGCTGTATCGCATAGGCGTCCGCGATCGTGATTCCGGGAAAGCGGGCGGTCAGCGGCTCGACCACCGAGCGAGAGATCATCGCCTCGTAGAGTTCGTCGCCAAGAGCGGCGATCTGGTCATCGTTCATCGATGGTTTCTCCGTCGTTCGATCGGCAGGCGACCGAGATGCCTCGGCCGCCTGCGAATCATGGTTTCGCAGGGCGCCGCACCGGCTGGTCCAATCCGGCCAGTACGCGCAGTTCGCGAGATCATGCTCGATTCGTGCAATACCTCCAAACGCTTGGCGCCGCCCACTCGGCGATCACGACAATTTCGGCATGGGCGCAAGCGTCATCATGGTCTGCCGAGACAGCCGGGACACCGGCCGCGCGAGCAAGCCCCGCGCGCGACCGGGCGTGTCGGCACCGAAGGCAGCGATTCTCTGGCGCCTTGAAAGGCCCGGCCGTCAAGCCTGATCGCCTAATATCGGTGCTTCTTCGGGAGACACACCATGACGGAACTCTGGCAATGGTCGGCCACGCGCCTGGCTCACGCGATTCGCACCGGCTCGGTTTCCAGCCGCGAAGCCGTGCAAAGCTGCCTCGATCGCACCGCGGCCGTGAATCCCCGGCTGAACGCGATCGTCGAGCTGCCCGCCGAATCCGCGCTGGCCGAGGCCGATGCCGCCGATGCCGCGCGTGCGCGGGGCGATCTGCTGGGCCCGCTTCACGGGGTGCCGGTGACCACCAAGATCAATGTCGATCAGCGCGGACTGGCCACCACCAATGGTCTGGTCTCGCAACGAGACAATGTCGCCCGCGAAGACAGCCCGGTGGTGGCCAATCTGCGCCGCGCCGGCGCGGTGATCTTCGGACGCACCAACACCCCGGCATTCTCCATGCGCTGGTTCACCGACAATGCCTTGCACGGCAAGACGCTGAATCCATGGTCGGCGGCCCACACGCCGGGCGGATCCAGTGGGGGTGCGTCGTCGGCCGTGGCTGCCGGCATGGGCCCGATCGCCCATGGCAATGACCTGGCCGGGTCGGTGCGCTACCCGGCCTATTGCACCGGTGTCTACGGTCTGCGGCCATCGTTCGGGCGGGTGCCGGCGTTTGTGCCCAGCGCACCCGCCGAGCGCCCGATCTCGCCGCAGCTGATGTCGGTGCAGGGCCCGCTGGCGCGAACCGTGGCCGACATCCGGATCGCGCTCGCGGCCATGGCCGCCAGGGACCCGCGCGATCCGTGGTGGGTACCGGCGCCGCTGACCGGAGAGGCAATGACGCCGCCGATCCGGGTTGCGATGAGCTTCGATGCCGGCACCGAGCCCGCCCATCCGCAGATCGTGACCGCGATCCGGCGTGCCGGCGCCTGGCTGGCCACGGCCGGCTATCTGGTGGAGGAAGTCGATCCGCCGCGCATTGCCGATGCGGCCGGGCTCTGGGATCTGCTGTCACGCAATGACAATCTGAACATCATGAAGCCGCTGATCATGGCGCACGGCGATGATGCGATTCGCACCTCCTTCGGTCATCAGTTCGACGGCGAACCGGTGCTCGATGCCGATGCCTGTCTCGCCGCACTGGTTCGGCGCACCACGCTGATCCGCGAGTGGTCGATGTTTCTCGAGCGCTATCCACTGGTACTGGGGCCGGTCAGCGCCGAACCCCCGTTTGCGCAGAGCCTGGATATCGAATCGCGCACGAGTTCCCGCCGCGTGCTGGCGGCCCAGGGACCGCAGTTCGCGATACCGGTACTGGGCCTGCCGGCGATCTCCGTACCGACGGGCCAGGTGGACGGTCTGCCCATCGGTGTACAGCTCATTGCCCGCCGCTTTCGTGAGGACATGCTGCTGGACGCGGCCGAGGTGATCGAGGCGCATGAGCCATGCGTGGCCCCGATCGACCCGCGTTGACCGCCGGCCCGGGCGCCCGTCCGATGCGGCTCTCGCCCGCACTGGTGCTGCGCATGACCCGCCCGGGTTTTCTGAGCATCACCGCGGTGGCCGCCCTCGTGGGCATTGCCAGTGCCTGGTCGATCGGTTGCCGGCCCGTGCCGACGACGATGATCGCCACGATCGCACTGGCCGTGCTCGCCCATGCGGCCGCCAATGTGATCAATGATTATCACGACGCATTGAACGGCGCCGACGATGCCAATGACGCCGGGATCTGGCCGTTCACCGGCGGCTCGCGATTGATCCAGACGCAGACGACGACCGTCGCCCTCACGGGCTGCGTGGCGGCGGGGCTGTTCGCACTGGTGGCCGTGGCCGGCCTGGCCATCGCACTGCGCCACGAACCCCTGCTGCTCCCGATCGGGGCGGCGGGCCTGTTGCTCGGCTGGGGATACTCCGCGCCGCCATTGCGGTTGATGAGCCGTGGCCTGGGCGAACTGGCCGTGGCGATCGCCTGGTCGCTGATCCTCGTGGGCAGCGCCGCGAGCGCCTGTCGTCAGGCCGTGCCGCCCGCCCTGGCCTGCGCACCCGGCTTTGGCTTGATGCTGGCCAATATCCTGCTGATCAACGAGTTTCCGGATGCGCGCGCAGACGCCGCGGTCGGCAAGGCCACCCTGGTGGTTCGCCTGGGTGCCCGCCCGGCGGCCAGACTGTATCTGGCCCTGGCCGTGCTCGCGCACCTGCTGGCGGGCCTGATGGTTCTGCTAGGCGCCCTGCCCTGGCAGGCGCTCGCGGCCTGGATCGCCCTGCCGATCGCAACACTCGCCGCCCGCGCGTTGATTCGCGATCATGCTGCGCCGGCGCGCCTGCGCGCACCAATCGTCGCGACGATCGCCGCCGCACATCTGTACGGCATCGGCCTGGCCCTGGGGCTCTCGTTCGCCGGTCCGGGCGGGCTTCACTGATAGGACACGGCGCGTATGGCGCGCACCGAACGCGGCGCCGGACGCTCGGACTGTGTCGGCAGATCCAGCCGGCTCAATGCGCGCAGCAAGGCGTCGGCCTGGGCCGGATCATGATCACGCAGGCGATCCAGCGCCCGACGCCAGCGCTGCACCCGCTTCTGGCCCAGGCGATCCAGATTCCAGAAGCGGGCTACCTCGGCAGGGCCCGGCCGCTGATGGCCGGCAATGGCCCGCAGGATCGTGCCGGCATCGGTGTCCAGACCGTCCGTGCGGCAGCGAATCAGCGTCGGACCGCTGGCGCCATGCCTGGCCAATGCGAGCTGCCTGCCCAGTTCGAGAATGTCATCGGCGGCATCGACTTCCCGAATCTGCCAGCCGAAGTGGGCCAGCATCTGCAATGCATGCGAATAGGCCTCGACCTGCGCGCCCGAACTCTCGTCGACCATGATGATCAGTGAGCGCAGCGCCAGCCTGCCGGCTTCGATCAGCACCGACTCGTCACGGGCCCAGTCGATGCCCGATCGGTCGGCAATCAGATAGGAGCGGAAATCGGCCAGGGCAGCGGCCTCTGCCCCCAGGGTCGTCGCCAACTCATGCGCCACCCGCGCCTTGGCCACCGCGTTGCGCAGCGCCGACGCGCCGTCGTGCGCCGAACGGATCCGTCCACCCGACTGTGCCGGCATGCTGCGCATCAGGTGGCGTGCCGGCGGCGGTGGCAGGCGATGAATGCCATGGGCGGCGAGCAGGCGCAGCAGACCATCGGCGCGGCCATGCGCAAACTGGCAGCGATCACGGTTGGGCCAGTTCGGCGTGGCCGCATCCTGGCGCAGATGACCACTGAACAAGGCGACGATGATCGCCGCCAGGGTCGGGGTTGCCCCGGCCAGCCGGCGCCCGCCCGGCCCGGGGTGACCCATGCTGGCCTCGCGAAGCCAGCGTGCCTGCGCACCCAGCCGATCGGAAGCATCGTTTTCCCCGTGAGCATCGGCCGGCATCGCGGCCATCTGGCTGAAGGTCGTTCGAGGGGCGGATTCGCGGATCATCTGGCTTCTCGTAGGTTCCGTTGGCTTCGATCGCAGGATAAAAATTGTTTCAATTAAGGTAAAGTCATGTTTTCTTTATCTTTGATTAAGCATTTACTTAATGAATGTCACATTCAGGCAGTTGCGGGTCTTCAGCGAGGTTGCCCGCCAGCGCAGCTTCGCCAAGGCCGCCGAGGCGCTGCATCTGTCGGCGCCGGCGGTCTCCATGCAGGTGCGCGATCTCGAACTGGCCGTCGGCCTGCCGCTGTTCGACCGCGCGGGCCGCAAGGTCGCCCTGACCCTGGTCGGCGAGTATTTCGTGGTCTATGCGCGGCGGATTCTGGCCACGCTGAAGGAGGCCGAAGACGCGATGGCCCGCTTTTCTCAGCTGGAGAGTGGGCGCCTGACGGTCGGCATGGTCAGTACCGCGATGTACTTCGTGCCGCGATTGCTGGCCCGTTTCCACGATGAACACCCCGGCGTGGATGTCCAGTTGAGCATCGCCCTGAATCGCGAGCAGATGTATCGGATGCTCGGCGACGGCGAGATCGACCTGGCCATCATGGGCCGCCCCCCACATGATGTGCAGACCCGGGCCGAGATCTTCGCCAGCCACCCGTTCGTGTTCATCTGCCCGCCCGGGCATCCGCTGCTCAATGTCGGGCACCCGCCCCTGTCGGCGCTGGCCCAGTTCCCGTTCGTGGTTCGCGAGCCCGCCTCGGGCACCCGCAACGCCATGGACCGCTTCTTCGAGCAACGCGGCTTTACGCCGCGGATCGCGATGCAGATGGACAGCAACGAGGGCATCAAGCAGGCCGTGGTGGCCGGGCTGGGCATCTCGTTCCTGTCGCTGCATGCGCTGGGCCTGGAGCTGGACACCGGGGCCTTGGCGATCGTCCATGTGCCCGAGACCCCGGTGCTGCGCAACTGGCATCTGGTGCGCCTGCCGTCGCGCTCGCTGTCACCCGCGGCCGAAGCGTTCCGCTATTTCGTGATGGCCCACGCGCCCGACGAGCTGGCCCAATGGGACGCGAGATTGCTCGGCCTGCAAGCCGGCGCGCCCTCCGCCTGAGGACCGCCGCGGATCAATCGGCTGCCGTTTGCGCAAGCAACGCCCGGATGGCGCGCTGCGTGTCGCTGCCCGCGGCGAACGTGGTGTCGAGAACCGTGAAATGGTTGGCCGCTGGAATCACCGCCTCGATGCATGGACAACCATGCAGACGCAACAGGCCGGCGTATCGGCGTGACTGATCGATCCAGCCTTCCGGTTCGGCGGCGCCGGCACTGACCACCGCCGGAATCACCCGACGGGGTTCGCGGATCAGGCAATCATGACGCCGGGCCGTAGCGGGATCGAGTCTGACCAGCTCATTGACCGAGATGCCGAGCACCACCTCGGGCTCGTAGATGCCCGAGATCGCGACAATGCCGGCCAGGCAATCGGCCGGCAGCCCCAGGCGATCGGGTTCGCGGGCCAGGACCGAGGCGGCGAGATGGGCACCGGCGGAATGACCCATCAGGATCAGCCGCGCGGGATCCGCACCCCATTGCGCGGCATGGGCATGGCAATGACGCACGCCTTCGACGATCTCATCGACGATCCGGTCGAGCGTCACGGCCGGGCACAGGTCATAGTTGAGATTGGCCACCACGGCACCGGCTTCGAGCAGGGGCGGCACGACCAGCGCGGTGTCGCGCTTGTCGAGCGCGCGCCAGTAGCCGCCATGAATGAACACGGCCAGCGCTCGCGCCGGCCCCTGCTGGCGCAAAGGCCGAAACAGGTCGAAAGTCTGCAGCGGGCCCTCGCCGTAGCGCAGATCCTCGTCGATACGCCAGTGCCCGCGCAGCCCCTGGAGCGCGGCAGCCGACATCGCGCTGCGCTCGGCGAGCGCCTGCTCGGCGTCGGGCATCGCGGCCCGGGGGTTATAGACCGCTTCCAGGGCACCCGGTGGCCAGCTACGCCAGTCGATGTTCATCGCTTCCCCTCAGATCCAGTGGCGTGATGATCGCCGTATTTGAGCGCCCGGCCAAGCCATGGGGCGGCGCTGCGGGCTCGGTGCGCCGCCCGGCCAGACGGACGCTGGCCCGCCGGCCATGCCTGCGTTGCGGGTGTTGGCCCGCCTGATCGGACGGACACGCTAGCATGAAGGCCGACTCTCAAAGGCCGACATGAGCGCCCACAATCCGATGCCTCCCTCCCTGTCGCGCGATGACACCGCAGCCGTTGCGCGCGAAACCATCGACATGGATGTTCACTTCGATAACAGCTATGCGCGCGAACTCGACGGCGGCTATGTACGCCAGTTGCCGGCCGAGGTGCCGGCGCCGCGCATGCTGCGATTCAATCATGCGCTGGCCGACGAGCTCGGGCTGGACGCCGCCCGTCTCAACTCGGCCCTCGGTGCGCGGATCTTCGCCGGCAATGCGCTGCCTGCCGGAGCCGACCCGCTGGCACAGGCCTATGCAGGACATCAGTTCGGCGGCTTTTCGCCCCAGCTCGGCGACGGCCGCGCACTGTTGCTCGGCGAGCTGATCGATCGCCACGGCCAGCGCCGCGACCTGGCGCTGAAGGGCAGCGGCCGCACGACATTCTCCCGCGGCGGCGATGGCAAGGCGGCGCTCGGGCCGGTTCTGCGTGAGTACCTGATGGGCGAGGCCATGCGGGCGCTGGGCATCCCCACGACACGCGCGCTCGCCGCAGTGGCCACTGGCGAACCGGTGTACCGCGAGCGTGCCCTGCCGGGCGCGGTCCTGACCCGGGTCGCGGCCAGTCATTTGCGGGTGGGCACCTTCCAGTTCTTCGCGGCGCGCGGCCAGTATGCATTCATCGAACGCCTGCTCGAATACACGATTGCGCGCCACGACCCGGATCTGGCCGGGTCCGAAAATCGCGCGCTCGGCCTGCTCGAGGCGGTGGCACGGCGCCAGGCGGCCCTGATCGCCGAGTGGATGCGCGTGGGTTTCATTCACGGGGTGATGAACACGGACAACATGAGCATTTCGGGCGAGACCATCGACTTCGGCCCGTGTGCGTTTCTCGAGGCCTATGATCCGGCGACTGTGTTCAGCTCGATCGACCATGGCGGCCGCTACGCGTTCGGCAACCAGCCGCATCTGGCCCGCTGGAACCTGGCCCGCCTGGCGGAAACCCTGCTGCCGTTGATCGATGCCGACAACGAGCGCGCAATCGCCAGGGCAACCGAAATCGTCGACGCCTTCCCGGCATGGTTCGAAGATCGCTGGCAGACGATGCTGCGCGCCAAACTCGGCCTGGGCGCCGAGATGGCCGGTGATCCGACCTTGACCGCCGACTGGCTCGGCCTGCTGCAGGCGGCTGAAATCGATTACACGCTCGGGTGGCGGGCATTGATCGGCGAGATCGCCTCAGCGCCGGCCTCCGGGCTGGCGGGCGCGGACACGCGGGGGGGCGGGCCGGGCGCATTGACGACCTTGTTCGCCAATGCCGATCCGGATATCCGCGCCCGGCTCACGGCCTGGCTGCAGCGCTGGCATGCGCGGCGCGCGCTGGAGAACATCCGGCCCGCGCAGCAGGCCGAGCGCATGCGGCAGGTCAGCCCGGCCGTGATCCCGCGCAATCACCGGGTCGAGCAGGCGCTCGCCGCGGCCGTCGACGACGATGATCTGGCGCCCTTCGACCGTTTGCTGCAGGCCCTGGCATCACCCTACGACGATCGCGCGGAGTTTGCGCAGTATCGCGAGCCGGCCGCGCGCGAACTGACCGCACGCTATCAGACCTTCTGCGGAACCTGACCGCCCGGCGCGATCGCCCGGGCGCCCCCGCAAGGCGCGCCCGATGATGCGCCGTGAGGCGGCTTCAACGCGGGTGGACGGTCCAGATCAGGCCATCACCCCGTGCCTGCCAATGCAGATCCATGAATTCGCGCTGCGCATGGATGGTGCCGCGCCAGAGTTCGGCCCAGATCTCCAGCAACAGCAGGCGCGCCTCACCGTCGATGCCGCGCAGGATACGCAGATCATCATGCGCGAGCCGAACCGATGCCGCCTGCGCCACGGCCGGCTCCGGCCCGACCGGCCCGACCGGACCGGCACCGGCACCGGCACCGGCACCGGCACCGGTATCGTCAGCGGCAGCGGCACCCACACCCACACCAACATCGACACCGACATCGACACCGACATCGACATCGACATCGACATCGACATCGACACCAACAGAATCCGGCGCCGGGGGATCCATGAGCCGAACGGCATCGCCCATCCCCGCGAAGGCCGCCGCCAGAAAAGCGGCCGCTTCGCGCGGCCCGGCATCTACCGCGCCCAGATCCTGCGCCATGGCCGCGTATTGCTGCAGGCCGGTCAGCCGGGCGGCACGCCCGGCGATCTCGCGTGTGCGCGGCACACCGATCACCTCGACCAGCGCATCGAGCCCGTTGCGGATGTACTCGAGCGCATAGTTACGATTGGCCTTGGCCAGCCGATCCGCGCTCCATTGACCGGCCGGCGGGGCCGGCTGCGCCGTTGGATCGAAACGCGGCGGACGTTCGTCGGGCGCGAAGACCAAGCGTTGGTCTTCGCCGATCGGCTGCGGATACTCGCGGAAATAGCCGCACAGACCGAACTGGCCGGTCATGTCTTCGGAGACGCAGACGAAACCCAGCCGCGGATTGCCCAGCGAGACGCCATTGTGCGCATACCAGCCGCGCAGGAATCCACGGCTGGCCTCGACCGGCACACCGCAGATGGTCGGGCCGTCGTACATCCAGCGCGGATAACGAAAACGCACCCAGGCCTTCTCGGAACTCTCTTCCATGTACTCCACCGCGACTCCGCCCATCGCGTTAGAGAGCACGTGGTAGCGCGCGCAGGCGATCGCATGCGGCAGCCCCTCGAGGCCGAGCTTGGCAAAGCTCGACAGGAACTTGGCCTCGTGCTGGCGCCTGAACAGGCGGAACATCCAGTCGCCAACCACCGACGCACCGGCCTGCACCGAGACGGCCAGCTGCAGGCCGAGCAGCAACTGATGGTGCATGCGCGCCTGGGCGGCGATCGCCCGGGTGGACGAAGGCTCAGCAAGGCTCATCCGAGATCACCGCCGACGCGGGCACCAGATCGGTTGGCGGAGAGCATCACTCGACCCGCAACTCGAGCGGCGCGAAGCCGCCGAGACGGAACTCGAGCCGCTGGCCCGCCAGAGGAAACCGCGAGGTGACCAGGGTGCCCAGAATCGCCCACTGGCGCGCCTGCATCGGGCTGCCCTGATCATTGGCATGCGATGCCAGCCAGGCCAGCGCCTGCAGCGGATGGCCCATCAGGTCGCGGCCGTGGCCGGTGCCCGAGAGCTCACCGTCGATCCAGACCTCACCAGGTATCGCGGCCAGATCGAGTTCCTGCCAGTCGAGGCAACGCTCGCCCAGCACCGCACCCTGGTTCCAGGCGTTATCGGCGACCAGTTGCAGCGCATGGCGCCCGAGCTGGTCGTAGACGGCAGCATGATCATCCACCAGCTCGAAGGCCGGGCGCACCGAGGCCACCGCCGCGGCAACCTCGTCGGCCGTGAACCGATGACCACGCATCGCCTTCAAGGGGCGGGCCAGCTCGACGGCGATCTCGAACTCCACCAGCAAGCGCTTGTAGTCGGCGCCACGCACGCTCGCCGGGCCTGCCACGACCTGTCGCCGTGACAGCCGGCCGGCGATCGGTGCATCGAGACCGCACATGGCCTGCATGGCCGGATTGGACAAGGCGATCTTCCAGCCGACCGGGGCACCGCAGGCGCGCGACTTGAGTTGCACGAAACGGCGCTGCACCGTATAGGCCTCGGCCAGCGAGCGCGGTGCGATCCCGCGCGGAAAGGCACGCAGAGCACGGCGCTGAAGCTGACCTGTGATCAGCCAGGTGGCCGCGGCCTCGATTCGATCGACCATCTCATCCTCCTCGGTGCCGGCATCGCCTGGCGCATCGCGAACCCGCTCCGAAACGGAACCCGGTGTGCGCGCCTTCGTTGCGTCCGACGCAAGAGGCCACATGCTACACGCGCGCCCGCGTAGACTTCGTGCACATGATTGCCATCGTCGAAGCCTATCGCGCCGGCCTGCTCTCGCGCCATCAGATCCTGTCCAACATCATCGCCGGCGTGATCGTCGGCGTGGTCGCGCTACCGCTGGCGATGGCCTTCGCGATCGCCTCGGGCGCGCGTCCGGAGCAAGGGCTCTACACCGCGATCGTCGCCGGTGTGGCGGTGTCGACGCTGGGCGGCAGCCGGGTGCAGATCGCCGGGCCGACCGGTGCGTTCGTGGTCATCCTGGCCGGGATCACTGCCGAGCATGGTATCGACGGGCTGCAGATCGCCACCCTGATGGCCGGCATCATGCTGATCGGCTTCGGGGTGGCCAGACTGGGAGCGGTCATGCGCTTCATCCCGGCGCCGGTGATTGCCGGATTCACCGCCGGCATCGGCGTGATCATCTGGGTGGGTCAGTGGCGCGAGTTCTTCGGTCTGCCTGCGCCGCAGGGCACCCATTTTCACGAAAAGATCTGGTCGCTGCTCTCCTCGTTCGGACATCTGCACGGCGCCACGACCGCGCTGGCGCTGATCTCGCTGGCACTGGTGTTGATCAGCCCCCGCCTACCCGGCCTGCGGCGGGTGCCGGGTCCGCTGGTGGCGCTGGTCGCTGTCACCCTGGCCCACGCCCTGGTCGGCTTCGAAGGCGTGCGCACGATCGGTTCGGCGTTTGGTGGGATTCCCCAGGGGCTGCCCACGTTCTCGCTGCCGGAGCTGAGCGCGGCCAAGGTGATCGAGCTGATCGGTCCGGCGTTCGCGATCGCGATGCTCGGCGCGATCGAATCCCTGCTCTCGGCCGTGGTGGCCGACGGCATGGCCGGCACCCGCCACAATGCCAATCAGGAGTTGATCGGCCAGGGCATCGCCAATGTGGCCGCGCCCTTGTTCGGCGGCTTCGCGGCCACGGGCGCGATCGCCCGCACCGCCACCAACGTGCGCAACGGCGGTAACAGCCCGTTGGCCGGCATCGTCCATGCGCTGACCCTGGTCAGCATGCTGCTGTTCCTGGCGCCGCTGGCGGTCGACATCCCGCTGGCCACGCTGGCGGCGGTGTTGTTCGTGGTGTCCTGGAACATGAGCGAGCTGCCCAAGGTGGTCTCGATGATGCGCCGCGCGCCGCGTGCCGACATCGTGATCCTGTTGGTCACCTTCGGGCTGACCGTGTTCGCCGATCTGGTCATCGCGGTGTACATCGGTGTCATTCTGGCGGTGCTGCAGTTCATGCGCCGTATGGCGAGCAGTATCGAGGTCAGCGATTCGAGCGCCCAGGACCTTGGCGGCGAACTGCACAAGGCGGGTCTTACCGAACTGCCCGAGGGTGTCCTGGTCTATTCGATCGATGGTCCGCTGTTCTTTGGCGCGGTGGAAGAATTCGAACAGGCGCTCGGGGCGACCCACACCGATCCCCACACCCTGATCATCCGGCTGCGCTGGGTGCCCTTCATCGACATCACCGGCCTGCAAACCCTCGAACGGGTCATGAACAAGCTCCGTGCGCGCGGCGTGCGCACATTGCTCAGTGGCGCCAACGAGCGGGTACGCGGCAAGCTCGTTCGCGCCGGGCTGGTCGGTATGCACGGCCATGAGAACCTGTTTCCCACGCTGGCCGATGCGTTGGTCTTCGTCTGCCCGCCCGCAGTCAGCGGCGATCACGGCGGCTCGCCAACGCAGGCCGGGTAGCTCTTGACCGCCGCTCGTCCCGGAGAGCCGGACGACTCTCCACCCGACCGTGCATCCGGTGACCGAAATCGCTATAAGAGCGATCTGAACGGCAAAACCGCCCATCATCGTCCCGACCCGTGGCTCCGCCCTCAGCCTTGACGCCTCGCCATAAGACACTGCTGGCCTCAGCGGTCAGCGGCGCGTTTTTCGACGCCTACCATGATCTGCTCGACTCCCTCGACGCACTCGCGCTGAGCGACGAATTCGCGTTCGGCACGATCGACCTCGGATTGACCGGGGCGCAGCGCACCATGCTTGCCGATCGCGGCGCGATCATCGTGACGCCCGCCTGGCCGATATCGCCGCCATCGCGACAGAACCGGATCGAGCATCTGGCTCATGTGGCACGCCCATTCGCCAATCGGATATTCCCCGGCTACAGCCGCTATGTGTGGATGGATGCCGACATGTGGCTGCAGGACGCCGGCGCCTGGACCGCGCTGATCGAGGGCGCCGATGCGATCGGCATGGCGGCGCCTAGCGAGGATTCTCCCGCTTACGGGCCGGTGCCCTGGCCGGAGCACTTCTGGCTGATGCGTCGCCTGCTGCGCGCCTACGGCCCCATGACGATGCTGCGCCTGATGAATCGGCCGATGATCAATAGCGGCATGTTCGCGCTGCGCGGCGATGCGCCACAGTGGCAACAATGGCAGCAGGAAACCCACCGCGTGGTGAGACGGACCGATCGCGCCATCGCCGCCGACCAGATCGCACTGTTCAGGCTCGTGCACGATGCGCGCATGAAGGTGTCGCTGCTGGCTCCGCGACACAACTGGATCTGTTCACGCGCCCTGCCCGTCTGGGACGACCGGCGTGCGGTGTTCGTCACGCCGCAGGAGCCGGCGGCCGTGATCACCGTGATGCACAACACCACGCCGAGCCGGCACCGGCGCTTCAGCGTGGCGACGACGTCAGGCCAGCAGCTGGAGATGTTTCTGCATCGCCCGGCCGGGCATGTCGAGCAGGCTTTGCTGGGCCAAGATCGAGCGGTTTCGAGGCCCGGGACACAGGCGGTGCCTTGCGCAGCAAAAGCACCAGCGGAATCGGCAACAGCGAGGCCAGCATCAGCAGCCTGAAGTCCTGCAGGTAACCGATCAGCCGTGCCTGACGGGTGACCGTCGCATTCAGTGCGGCCATGCTCGCCGGATCCCCCGGCGTGATCAGACCGTTGCCGATCGCGGCCTCGATCGCCGGTCGAAACGGCGTGACCAGTTCACTCAGAATCGCATGATTGGTCTGGGTCGCGCGTGCCAGATAAGTGATCACGATCGATACACCGATACTGCTGCCGATGCTGCGCACGAGACTGAAGATCGAGGTGCCGTCGTTGCGGTACTTCGGGGTCAGGGTGGCAAAGGCGATCGTGGCAAGGGGCACGAACAGAAAGCCCAGGCCCAGGCCCTGAACGAAACCCGAGCGGATCAGCGGCCAGGGCCCGACCTCATCCGTGAAATGCGTGGCATCCCACATCGAGACGGTACCGCAAACGAATCCGATCACGGCCAGGTAACGCATGTCGACCTTGCCGGACAAGCGACCGACCGTGATCATCGCGATCAGGGTGCCCACACCGCGAACGCCCAGCAATACTCCGACATCGATCACCGGATAGCCCATCAGGTTCTGCATGAAAGGCGGTAGCAGTGCCAAGGTGGCCAGCAGGATGATGCCGACCACGAAGATCAGCACAAGGCCCAGCGAGAAGTTCCGATCCCGGAACAGCGCCGGCTCCATGAACGGATGTCTGGCCGTGGCGATGTGCGCCACGAACAGATAGAAGCAGCCGGCCGCCACGATCGCCTCGATGAGGATCTCGCCACTGGCGAACCAGTCGAGAGAATGGCCCCGATCGAGCAGCAGCTGCAAGGCGCCGATCGCCAGGGTAAGCAGCATGAAACCGAACAGATCGAAGCGGCGCGTGCGGTCGATGGCGGACTCGGGCACGAACGCGGCCAGGCCGGCCAGGGCCAGCGCGCCGAGTGGCAGATTGATGAAGAACACCCAGCGCCAGTCGTACCACTCGGTCAGCACACCGCCCAGTGACGGCCCGCAGATCGGCCCCACCATGACGCCAATGCCCCAGACCGCCATCGCCCAGCCGTGACGCGCGGGCGGATAGAAATCGAGCAGGACCGCCTGTGACAACGGCACGAGAAATGCGCCGGATGCCCCTGCAGGATCCGAAACAAGACGATCTGCTCGAGATTCTGCGCCAGCCCGCACATGACCGAGGTGATCGTGAACAAGATGATCGAGCCCATGAACAGGCGCCGCCGGCCCAGCCGGGCTGCCAGCACGCCGGTCAGCGGCATGCAGATCGCCGCGGCGACGACATAGGAGGTCAGCACCCATGAGATCTGCTCGAGCGTGGCGCTCATCGTGCCCTGCATGTGCGGCAGCGCGACATTGGCGATCGTCATGTCGAGTGCCTGCATGATCGTGGCCAGCATCACCGTGGCGGTGATCGGCCCGCGCCGCAATCCGGACGCATCGGATGCCGCAGCACCCTGCTCGTTCACGGTCGCCATCCGAACAATGAGCGCTCGTGGCCGGTATCGACTTCGACGATCGCACTCAGACCCGCGCGCAACGCGGGTCGCCGGGTGTCTGTCACCAGTCGGATCCGCACGGGCAGGCGTTGCGGCACCTTCACCCAGTTGCCGGTGGCGTTCTGCGCAGGCAGGATCGAGAACTCGGCGCCGGTGGCCGGGCTGATACTGTCCACCTCGGCCTGCCAGCTCACATCGGGGAAGGCATCGACGCGGATCGTCGCCGGCTGTCCGACACGCATGTGGGTGAGATCGGTCTCGGTGAAATTCGCCTCTACCCAGAGCGATGTATTGGCAATCACGGTGAGCGCGGGCTGGCCGATATTCAGGTAACGGCCAGGCGGCGGCAGGCGACTGACCACACCATCGATAGGCGCGAGCAGACGCGTGTGGGTCACGGCCAGGCGGGCCTGCGCCAGTTCGGCCTGGGCGGCCATGACCGCGGGATGGGCATCGATCGGTGCATCCGGCCCGCCACCGATCTGCTCGGCGATCCGGGCCAGGCTCTGACGCAGGGCTGCCATCTGCCGCTCGATCTCGACCACCGCCTGACGCGCCTCGTCATAACGTGTGGCCGGCGCAAAACGCTGCTTGACCAGATCCGACTGGCGCTCCCGGTCGCGTCGCGCGAACGCCAGACGCGTACGAGCCAGATCGATCTCGGCCTGCTTCTCGCGATAGCTGGCGCGCAGGGCCTCGATGCCGGCGCGCTCGCGGGCCAGTACGGCTTCGGCACGCGCGACCTGAAGGTCCAACTGCGAGCCATCGAGCGTGAGCAGGAGCTGACCGGCCCTGACCTCCTGGTTCTCGGTAACCGCCAGTGACAGCACACGGCCCGCGATCTCCGGGCCGAGCAAGACGACATCGGCCTTCACATAGGCATTGTCGGTTTCGACGAAACGTCCGCCATGCAGATACAGCGCGCCACCACCGAGCGCCAGCAGGAGCGGCACGATGAGCAGCAGAATCAGCCGCGCTGCTCCGCGCATACGCGCGGCCGGCGTCATGCCCGCACCCGACCGGCCCCGGCCTCGCCGCCGGGCACCTCCTCGGTCTGGGACAGATTGCGCCGGATCTGCAGGAGCGCGGCTGTCACGGCCTTCGCCTCGCGCTCATCCATGCCGGCAAGCGCCTGGCGTCGCACCGTGTCGACCACGGCACCGATCGACGCCAGATGCGGTTGGGCCGCAGCCAGCAGATGCACCCGGTAGGCACGGCGATCAGCCGGATCGGCGCGACGCTCCACCAGTGACTGCGCCGCCAGCTGATCGACCAGCCGCCCCACTGTGATCGGCTGCAGATCCAGTAGCTCGGCCAACTCCACCTGGCGCAGCCCCTCGTGGCGGGAGATGTAGACCAGTGCCCGGGCCTGGGCCAGCGACAGCGCGCGCTGTTCGATGTGCCGGGTGAACTCGCGGCGCATCAGCCGGTAGACATCGGCAACCAGGAAGCCAAGACCGTCTTTCTGAACAGACATGTAGTGTGCAAGCCCATTAATAAGCTTTGCACATTATATGGCGGACATATCAGTGAGCGCGCGCGTCGGTGCGTGCTGAATTGCCTGGCCCGCTGCGCCGTGGCAACCTAGCCGGCTGCGCCGGTGTGCGCATCCGCGGCCGCGGCGTCGGGATCGGCCCTGGGCACGACCGCCTTGCGGTAGGCATGCCAGGAGGCGTGCCCGATCAGCGGGCCCACGACCAGCAGGCCGGCAAAGAACGGCAGCATGGCCAGCACCACGAGCACCGTGATTACCGCGCCCCAGACGAACATCGTGACCGGGTTGCGCAGGCACACCCGGATGCTGGTGATCGCGGCCGTGATGCCATCGGTGTCGCGGTCCATGATCATCGGGATCGACACCACGCTGGTCGCGAAGATCAACCCGGCGAAGATCGCGCCCACACTCAGGTAGGTGATCACGAAACCGATATTGGCCGGGTCCAGGATCAACGCGAGGGTGCCGGATGTCGAAGGCATGGTGTTGAAGGACACCGCGAAGATCACCAGCGCGGAGCGGCTCCAGAGCATCTCGAGCACCATGATCGCGCCCAGGTAGAGCACCAGGGCGCCCACATTGCGATCCCAGGCCACCAGCGCATCAGCAAAATGCACCGGCTCCGAGCGCTCGCGACTGCGACTCACCCAGTACAGCCCGATCGCCAGAAACGGGCCGATGAGCAGGAAACCTGCACATAGTGCCAAGGTCCATTGCGGTGAATTCACGAAGGTCCAGGCGATCAGCAGGCCCATCGCCATGAAACAGCCGCCGAAGAAAAGGCCCACGACCGGCGCCGCGACGAAATCCGCCCACCCCTTGCGCAGCCAGACGACGATATCCGCCGGCACGAGGCCAACCACCGACGGCAGCCCTTGTCCGGGCGCGGGTGGCGGGCGCACCGCGGTGTCCGCGCCCGCCAGCCCGGTCCGGGCCGTCACCGGTGAATCGCCGGATGTCTCGATGTTCATGACTCGTCTCCTGAGGGCGGGCGTGCTCCGCGTCGGTGAGATGGCCGCGAGTTGCGACCGGCCCGCCACGACCTGCGCACGGCGGCCTCGACGGACCGCTTCGCACGAGCGTCGATCATACCGGCCGCTGCCGGCCACACCCAAGCGACGCTCAGGCGTCGCGCTCTTCCCAGAGCCGCACGCCGGTCTGCGCCGCATACCAGCGCGCCAGTGCCATCACCGACGCCTGCGGCTCGAGCGCGGAGGCCGCCTGTGCCCAGATCTGATGGCCCAGTTCGGTGACGGGTAGCTCGAGACCGAAACCATGCGCCTCTTCTCGCGCGATACAGACATCCTTGAACATCAGAGCAAGCTTGAACGGGTCTTCGAAGGTTCCGGGAAGAATGTGCTGACCGATCTTGTTGCGCGAGACGAAGCTGCCGCCGGTGGACACATTGAGCACCTCGAGCATTCGTGCCGGATCCAGCCCTCCCGCCCGCCCGATGGACATCGCCTCGAGCGTGCCGGCCAGCGTCAACGCCGTGGCCAGATTGTTGACCGTCTTCATCAAATGCCCGGCACCTACCGGGCCCAGGTGAATGATGGTATTGCCGAGCAATTGCAGCAGCGGCCGGGCCCGCGCAAGATCCGTCTCGGCCCCGCCGACCATGAACACCAGTTCAGCGGCCTCGGCGCCCTCCACGGCACCGGAGACCGGAGCATCGAGCATGCTCACGCCCAGGCGGGCAAGCGTCGCCGAGGTTTCGCGCGTCAGCGGAGGTTCGCTGGAACTGGTGTCGATCAGCAAGCTGCCCGCACGCATGCCGGCGCCCAGTCCGTGATCGCCCGCGACACAGCGTTGAACCTCACGCCCGTTGGGCAGCATCGTGAAGACGATCTCCGACGCAGCCGCGAGTTCCCGTGGCGAGCCGGCCACCCGCACCGAAGGCACGGCCGCGCGAACCCGCGCGATTGCATCGTGATCAACATCGAAAACGGTGAGATCGTGCCCTGCGTTCGCGAGATGGCCGATCATTGGCGCACCCATCACACCCGTGCCGACGAACCCAAGCTGCATGCCCTGTCTCCCGCTTAGAGGTGATTGTCGCGCGCGACGCGCAATGCCGACGCCCCCAACAGACGCGGGCTGGCCATGCGACGAAACGGCTCCCCGCCCTCGGCAGACGCCTCAGCCGGGAGCATTGACCTCGGACTTGTCGTCGAGACGGGTCAGTATATCCAACAGATTGGTGACCTGATCGCCAAGGCGCTCCGCCGTCTCATGCTGGGCGGCACGCCAAAGCGGGCGCGCCACCGCAAGCGAGTCGCGGCCAAGCTGGGTGATCGTCACCGCGCGCGCGCGTTCGTCCTCGGCTTCGTCGAGGCTCACCAGCCCCGCACGCTCCAGGACGCGCAGGTTGCGCCCGAGGGTGCTTCGGTCCAGGCCGGCCTGCTCGGCAAGACGGGTGATCGTCGGTGTGGCGCCGTCTTCGAGTTGGCTGAGCAGGTGAAACATCGTGGCGCGCAGGCCGCTGGGCGCAAGCACCTCATCGTAGCGACTGGTGAGAACACGCGCGCCGCGTCGCAGCGCAATGCAGAAGCTGCGTTCGAATTCGATGGACATATCGCCATCCATCAACTCTCGCTCGACGTACGGTGCGTCGAAACTTGGCGAAACCATGGCAGCAAAAGAGTGGGTTATCGGCAAGATGGCAGCGGTCACGAATGCCTCCCGGGCCATCATCTTGACCACCATTTTAAGCCCAAACGGGACTTTTCGATAGCAGTCTGAAGATAGTTTGACTTACATCAATGATTTTTGTCCAGGACAAACCAAAGGCCGACGATCTTCAGCCCGCCCGATAAAAACCAGATCCTGAGAAATCGGCGCTAATTGAATCTTTTGTCTTAGACGCCATCAAGGCGAAGTTTCAGAAGCCGCGAATGACAGGCATTCGCCTGTCCACCTCCCGACGGTGACTCTTCACGTGGGCCGGCGGCGCGAATCGCCCCCCTGGTGACCAGAACCTGCTTGAGAACCTGGCGCTGCCCGATCGCACGACCGACGACGCCGGGGCCCGACATGCCCCGTGTCGACTGCGTGCGCGGGCCGGCGGCGGCAGCCACCTGGCTGCCGCCCGGAAACTGATCCGTAAGCCACAGACTGTTGCCAGACGGCCACCGCTGGCGTCGGTTCGGTGAACGCCCGTCGGAACGGCATCGGACCCGGGCAGAGCCCGCCCTACTAATGGACCATGGCCTTGATGCGTCAGCGATCCTCACGCCCGAAACGCCGCCGTCGGCGCGGTGATGGCGCGCGCCTGCGCGTCGAAACCCTGGAGCCTCGAATCCTGTTCTCGGCGGAACTGGCCACGCTGACACCAAACGATCTGGACCCCGAATCGCCGCCGATAGCGCTGACGTCTCTGAACATCACCGATGCCGACGCTCAACAGCCGACCCATCAGACGCTGCTCCAGAACCCGACGAAGCGGGCTCGCGAGCTGATCATCGTCGATGAACGGGTGCCGCAGGCCGAGGCGCTGATCGAGACGCTTCGCAACGGACAGGCCGGCCGTGAGTTCGACGTATTGCTCATTGCGGAAGACCGTAGCGGCCTCGCGCAGATCGCGGACTATGTCGATGGTCACGAAGCATGGTCGGCGTGGCATGTTTTCTCGCATGCAAGCCCGGGCGCCCTGCAACTCGGCGCCGACACGGTGTCGATGGACAGCCTCTCCGAGGTATCCACGCAGATCGCCGCCTGGGCCCCTGCCATCTCGGAAGACGGCGACATCCTCCTCTACGGGTGCGACCTCGCGGCCACCGATGACGGTCTGGCGCTGATCGACGCGCTGGCAGGCCTGAGCGGCGCCGATGTCGCGGCCAGCATCGATACCACCGGTGAATCCGCACTGGGGGGCGACTTCGATCTCGAGGTACGAACCGGCGCGATCGAGACGGAAATCGCGCTCGATGCTCATGCGCGCAGCGGGTTCACGGGCACCCTGGCCACATACACGGTCACCACGACCAACGATGACGGGCCGGGCTCGCTGCGCCAGGCGATCAATGACGCCAACACCAATCCGGGCGCCGACACGATCGAGTTCTCGATCAGCGATCCGCTGGTCGGCGGCCTGCACACGATTGCGGTGGTCGGCCCACCGAACTTCGCACTGCCGGCGATCACGGACACAGTGATGATCGATGGCAGCTCCGAACCCGATTTCGTGGACTCGCCGGTCATCCGGATCACCGGCCCCGGCAGTCTCACGGGCCTGGCGCTGGGCGCAGGCAGCGACGGGTCGACGATTCGCGGCCTGATCATCGAGAACTTCGTCGACGGTATCGTGATCAGCGATAGCACCGGCAATGTGATCGGCGGCGCCACGAGCGCAGAGCGCAACATCATCTCCGGCAACAGCAATGATGCGATCAGGATCGACGGCGAATCTGCCGACGGCAACGCGATTCAGGCCAACTGGATCGGCGTCTCGGCCGACGGCAGCACCAGTATCGGCAATGGCGGTGCCGGCATCTCAGTCGTCAACGGCTCCGACGCCAACGCGATCGGTGGCCCCGGCGAGGCCGGCAACTGGATCGCCGGCGCCGGTCTGAGCGGCATCGAGATCGACGGCATCTCCTCAGGCAATCTGATCCAGGGCAACCGGATCGGCACGGATCTCGCCGGTAGCGCGAACTGGGGCAGCCAGCAGGACGGCATCCTGCTCACGAACGGCGCTTTCGATAACCTGGTCGGCGGAGCGCTCGCTGGCGAAGGCAATGAAATCGCGTTCAGCGGTCAGGGAGGCACATTCACCGACGGTATCGAGGTGGCCCCGACTGCCGGCAACGGTAACGCGGTCCTGGGCAACATCTTGCACGACAACCTCGGCCAGGGCATCGAACTCGATGCCGATGGGGTGCTGGGCAACGATGCCGCGGATGCCGATAGCGGACCGAATGATCTGCAGAACATGCCGACCCTGGTGAGCGCCGATGAACTCGGCGCGGACCTGCGAATCACGGGCTCCATCAACACGCTGCCCAACACGGATCTTCGCATCGAGTTCTTCGCCACCCCGGCCGGCTCGGAAGACGCGAGTGGCCATGGCGAAGCGCACAGCCTGCTGGGCAGCGTCGCCGTCAGCACCGATGCCGCTGGTGATGCCGTCTTCGATGTGCTGCTCACCAATCAGGCACAGGCCCCTGGCACCTGGATCACCGCCACCGCAACGCTCGATCCCGGCGGTGGCAACTATGGCAGCACCTCCGAGCTGGCCTTGAACCAGGCCGTCACAGCCAACGATGCGCCGACCCTGACCATCGGCTTACTGAGCGCGAGCACCGAAGGTGCCGGCGTGGTGATCCTGGACGCCGGCGCCGTGGTCGCCGACCCGGACTCACCGAACTTCGCCGGCGCTCAGCTGACCGTCGCCGTGACAGGCAATGGGACACCAGCCGATCGTCTGACTGTCGTGCACCAGGGAAGCGGCGCCGGCGAGGTGGGGGTATCGGGATCGGACATCAGCTATGGCGGCATGACCGTGGCCGCCATGAGCGGCGGCACCGACGGCGCCACCGCGCTGGTGGTCGACTTCAATGCCAGCGCCGATCTGGCGGCCGTGCAGGCGGTTCTGCGCCGCATCGGTCACCAGGTGATCGGCGAGGATCCGTCCACTTTGAATCGCACGCTGTCATTCACGCTCAGCGATGGTGATGGCGGCACCAGTGCCACGGTCAATCGCAGTCTGGTGGTCGATGCGGACGCCGATATCTGGGTCACCGGAACATCCGACAGCGTCGACGGCAATGTGAGTTCGATCAAGGCGCCTTGCAGGCCGATCCCGGCACTGACGGCCGGGTGAGCCTGCGCGAGGCGATCGAGGCGGCCAACAACACCGCGGGCGCGAGCCAGATCTACTTCAATATCGCCGACCCCCTGGTCAATGGTGTGCACACGATCAATGCCGGCGCCGGAATGCCGGCCATCGATCGTTCGGTGGTGATCGACGCCACCACCGAGCCCGACTCTGTCGACAAGCCGGTGGTGGAGATCGATGGGTTCGGCAGGAATCGGCATCGCGGTTTTCAACCTGAATGCCGGCAGCGACGACAGCCAGATTCGCGGCCTGTCGATCCACAGCTTTGCCAGTGGTCAGGGCATCGTGATCAGCCAATCAAGCAGTCACACGATCGCCGGCAACTACATCGGCCTGAAACCGGATGGCATCACGGCGGCACCGATGGACATCGGTCTGTACATCGATTCGGGCAGCGCCATCAGCGATGACCATCGGCGGCGACACGCCGGCCGATCGGAATGTGATCGTCGGGACGACCGGTATCTCGCTGGGCGGTTTTGCGACCCAGAACGTGATCGTTCAGGGCAATTACATCGGCACCGATGCCGGTGGCACGATCTCGATGGGTCAAAACGTGGGCATCACGATCACCAGTGCCAGTGGGACCGTGATCGGCGGCGGCGGCGCGGGCCAGGGAAATCTGATATCGGGCAACCAGACCGGCATCTTCCTGGACTCGAATGTCACACTCACCGAGATCCAGGGCAACCTGATCGGCGTGGATGCGACCGGCAGCGGGCCGCTGGGCAACGCGGTGGACGGCATCAGCATGCGCGGCAGCGCGAACCTGGTTGGTGGAACCGTCATCGGCGAGGGCAATGTCATCGCCTACAACGGCACCGGCATCAACCTGGACTTCGGGCTGGCCGACGGCAACGCGATTCTCGGCAACTCGATTCATGACAACTCCGCGCTGGGCATCGACCTCGATGGGGATGGTGTCACACCGAACGACGCCGGCGATGCCGACACCGGCGCGAATACCCTGCTGAACACACCGGCGCTGACCGCGGCATTTCCGGTCGGCGCGCTCGGCGCTCAGACACGCGTGATCGGCAGCTATTCCGGCTTGGCCAGCAGCGACATCCGGATCGAATTCTTCGCCTCGGCCAATGCCGACCCCAGCGGCTACGGCGAGGGCGAGCGACTGATCGGCACGCACACGCTGACTACCGACGGCAGCGGCAATGCAAGCTTCGATCTGACGCTCTCGGGCAGCGTCAGTCCCGGGGAGATCGTGGCGGCCACGGCCACGCGGGATCTCGGGCCGGGCTATGGGGCGAGTTCGGAGTTTTCACAGGCCGTGGGCGTACAGAGCCTGGGTCCCGTTCATGACCTGCCCGGCCCCGCCAACACCAACGAAGACCAGGCCATCGTGTTCTCGACGGTGGGCGGCAATGCGATCACCGTGGACGACAGCACGGCAGCGACAACGACCGTGCTACAGGTCAGGCTGACCAGCACGAACGGCACCCTCAGCCTGGCGCAGACCACGGGGATCAGCTTCGTGCAGGGTGCCAATGGCAGTGCCGATATGACGATCTGGGGCACCGAGGCCGACCTGAACAGCGCCCTCGATGGCGCAGTCTTCAGCCCGGATCCCGATTTCGGGGGCGCCGCGAATCTCCATGTCGAGACAACCGACGGCGGCGCGCTGCAGGGCTCGTACGACTTCGAGGTCGCGGGCCTGATCGGCCTGGATGTCAGCGCGGGCGGTGGCAATGACGCCAGCGCCCTGGGCAGCGCGGCCCAGGCCACCGATGCCACCCGCGGCAATGTCCTGCAACTCGATGGCGACCGCGACTATCTTCAGGTCAGCGGCCGCTTCGGGGATCCCGCCGATCTTTCCCTGAGTGCCTGGGTCAATCTCAGCGCCCCGGATGCTTCGGGTGCCGAGGTGATCAGCCTTGGCGGTATCGCCACCCTGCGCCTGGACGCGGGCGGCGGCGTCGAGGGTGAGCTCGGCACGGCAGGTGGACTGCAGCAGACATCGTCGGGCCAGTTCCTGGCGGCCACCGGCTGGCATCACGTGGTCTACGTGGTGGATTCCACCAACACCACCCAGACCCTCTATATCGATGGTAGTCCGGTCGCCACCACCAACTGGTCGGCGCTGGACTACACAGGCGCGTTCGCCGACACCATGATCGGCGCCAGCGCCAACCCTGCTGACTTCGACCATGATTTCGCCGGCCTGCTCGATGATGTGCGTATCTACACGCGCACGCTCTCGGCAGACGAGATCTCCGCACTCAATGCCGACGTCCATGGCGAGCTTGGCGACATCCCGATCGGCGTTCAGGCCATCAATGACCGCCCCGAGCTCAGCAACCTGGAAGCGGCCGCGCTCGGCTACACGGAGAACACCGCGCCGATCCAGGTGACGGCGACGCTGACGATCGGCGATGTCGATTCCGCCACCCTGGATTCGGCCACTGTGACGATCTCGAGCGGCTGCGTGAATGGCCAGGACGTCCCGGCCTTCACCGACACCGCGAACATCATCGGCACCTGGAGCGCCGCCGGTGGTTCGCTGACGCTGACCGGTACGGACAGCGTCAGCGCCTACGAGGCGGCGCTGCGCACGATCACCTACGAGAACACCTCGGAGGGCCCCGAGATCGCGCCGCGAACCCTGCGCTTCACTGTCCATGACGGGGCCGATCCCTCGTTGCCGGTTACCCGGGCCCTGACCATCACAGCGGTCAACGATGCCCCCATCCTGGACGACAGCGGCACGCCGGACTTCGATACGATCACCGAAGACGATGTCGGAAACCCCGGCCATACCGTGGCCACGCTGATCGCCCGCGGCGCGGGCGCAGATCCGATCTCGGATGTCGACGCAGGCGCCGTGGAAGGCATTGCAGTCATCGCGACATCGCCCAGCGCCGGTCACTTCGAGTATTCCACCGATACCGGATCGAACTGGTTCGCGGTGGGCACGGTGGCCGAGACCAGTGCGCTGTTGCTGGCCGACACCGATCTGATCCGCTTCGTACCGGACGGGGTCACGGCGGAGGTCGCCCAGATCACCTGGCGCGCCTGGGACCGCTCCAGCTTCGTCGCCGGCACCAAGGTAAACGCCAGCAGCCCCGGAGGCAGCAGCGCCTTCAGCACGGCCACGGAACAGAGCAGCATCACGGTGACAAGTGTCAACGATGCGCCGGTCCTGGCCGGCATCGAGGTCACGGCACTGGGCTACGCCGAGAATGACCCGGCCACCGCCGTGACCGGCACGATCACGGTCGGTGATGTGGATTCCTCGCTGATCGCCAGCGCGCTGGTCGATTTCTCTGCCGGCTATGTCAACGGCGAGGATCTGCTCGCCTTTCCTGGATTTGGCAGCATCAGCGGCGTCTGGAACCCGGCCGCGGGCACCCTGAGCCTGACCGGTAGCGACACCCTGGCCAACTATGAATCGGCGCTGCGCCTGGTCAGCTATCGGAACCTGTCGGACGATCCCGATACCGGCACCCGTACCGTACGCTTCGTGGTCAGCGATGGCCTGGACAGCTCGGCGCCGGTGACACGTGACATCGACATCACCGCCCTCAACGACACGCCCGCGCTGGTCGGCCTGGAGGCAGGCGCGCTGAGCTACGTCGAGGGCGACGCACCCAAGGCCTTGTCCGGCACGATCGACATCGATGATCCGGATTCGGTGACGATGGCCGGCGCCACGATCACGATCAGCGGGAACTACGTTCCCGGTGAAGACATACTGGCGTTCACCGACACAGGCAACATCGTTGGCAGCTGGAATCCGGCCACCGGCACCATGAGCCTGAGTGGCACGGACGGCGTGGTCATCTATCGCAATGCGCTCAGATCGATCACCTACGAGAACACATCGCAGAACCCGGATACCAATCCGCGCACGATTTCGTTCGAGATTCATGACGGCTCGGCAGGCTCACCCGCGGTCACGCGCTCGATCTCCCTGACCGCGGTTGCGGATCCGCCGGTGATCACCGGCCTGGAAGGCGACACTCTGACTTACGCCGAGGGCGCCGGCGCGGTAGTCATCGAACAAGGCGCGGACGCGGCCGCAAGCGACGCCGACTCGGGCGACTTCGATACCGGCAGCCTGACCGTCACCCTGTCCAATGGGGATCCCGCTGAAGACATTGTGTCGATCCGCGACCAGGGCAGCGGCAGCGGCCAGATCGGGCTTGCCGGCGCGGCGGTTAGCTACGAAGGCGTGACGATCGGCAGCGTCTCCGGTGGCAGCGCGGGCACACCTCTGATCGTCAGCTTCAATGCCTCGGCAACGCCGCAGGCGGTCAGCGCCCTGCTGCAGAACATCACCTATGAAAACACGGACCAGATCGCCCCAACGCTGACCCAGCGCACCGCCGGCTTCGTGATCGCCGACGGCGACGGGCAGATCAGTGCGACCGCCAATGCAACGATCGATGTCGGCGGTGTGGATGATGCACCCGGCCTGGCGAACATCGAGCCCGCTCCCCTGGCATATACCGAGAACGATCCACCCACCCAGATCACAAGCTCGCTGACCGTCAGCGATCCGGACAGCACGGATCTCGTCTCGGCAAGCGTCAGCATCACATCGAACTACGCCATCGGCGAAGACGTCCTGGCGTTCACCGACACCGGCGGCATCACCGGAAGCTGGAATCCGGCGACGGGCACGCTGACCTTGAGCGGCGTGGCCAGCCAGCTTTCCTACCAGAATGCCCTGCGATCGGTGACCTATGCCAACACCTCCGAAGCACCCTCCGAACTGCTGCGCCAGGTGTCATTCCAGGTCGACGACGGAACCAGCCCATCTAACAGTGTGTCACGCGGTATCGCGGTGTCCGCGCAGCCCGATGGGCCGACCATCGTCAACCTGGCCGGTGACACGGCGGCCTACGCCGAAGGTGGCCCGGCGGTCCTCATCGATCAGGCGAGCGACGCCACCGTAAGCGACCCGGACTCCAGCCACTTCGATACCGGCTCGATGGATGTGCGCTTCGTGGCCGGCTCGGATCCCGGCGAGGATCAGCTGATCATCCGGGATCAGGGCAGCGCGCCCGGGCAGATCGGGCTTGCCGGGGCCAATGTGACCTATGGCGGCGTGATCATCGGCAGCTTCTCCGGTGGCAGCGCCGGCGTACCGCTGATCATCAGTCTGAACAGCAACGCCGACCCTACGGCCGCCACCGCGCTTGTACGCAATATCGGCTACGCAAACCTCGACACTGACAATCCGACCCTTGGCAACCGCACGGTGCGCTTCCAGCTGACCGACGATACGGGTACGGCCGGCCCGATAACCGACGCGGTCGTGGCCGTCAGCGGAGTCAACGATGCGCCCGTGCTGTCGGCGCTGGAAGCGATCCCGATCGCCTACATCGAGAATGATCCGGCAACCGCCCTGAGCACGGCAATCAGTATCAGCGACGTCGATTCCGTGACCATGAGCGGTGCCAGCATCTCGATCACCACCAACTATGTCAACGGCGAGGATCTGCTCGAGTTCAGCCCGCTTGGCAATATCAGCGCCATCTGGACAGACGCTACCGGCACGCTGTCGCTCAGCGGCGCCGACACCATTGCGAACTATGAGGCGGCCCTGCGTGCCGTCACCTACCGAAATCTGTCGGATAACCCGTCGAGCGCGACGCGCACCGTGTCGGTCACGATCAATGACGGCTTCGACGACTCGGCAGCGCTCACACGCGACATCGATCTCACCGCGGTCAATGATGCACCGGCGCTTACCGCCGTCGAGGCCGCTGCGTTGACGTTCACCGAGGGGGAGCGGCCACGCCAGTTACCGCCACACTGGTCGTGGCTGATGCTGACAGCGCCACGATCACCTCGGCCACGATCGCGGTCATCGCCAACTATGTCAATGGCGAGGACGTGCTCGCCTTCGCCGACAGCGGCACGATCACGGGAAGCTGGAATCCGGCCACCGGCGTGCTCACGCTGACAGGTTCAGACACGCTTGCCGCCTATCAGAGCGCGCTTCGATCCGTCACCTACCAGAACATCGCCGTCGAACCGGATCCGAGCAGCCGCACAGTCGGGTTCGTGATCAACGATGGCGTGCTCGACTCCAACAGCGCCACGCGCACGATCACAATTGCACTGGTCAATGATGCGCCGTCGCTAAGCGCGATCGAGAGCACGACACTGGGGTTGACCGAGAACGACCCTCCGACTCCGATCACCGCGACGCTGTCAGTCAGCGATGTCGATTCGGCGAACCTCGATTGGGCGACTATCTCGATCTCCGCCAACTACCGACCGGGCGAAGACATTCTCGCCTTCACCGATACGGCCAGCATCATCGGCAGCTGGAACCCGGCAACCGGTATGCTGGTCCTCACCGGCAACGCACCTGTCACGCAATATCAGGCCGCGCTGCGTGATGTCCGCTATCAGAATCTGTCGGAAGATCCTGATCCGGCGCTGCGCACCATCTCGTTCGAGGTCAGCGACAGTGGTTCCAGCTCAAATATCCTGAGCCGCGATCTGAGCGTCGCGGCCGTCAATGATGCGCCCGCCATCGCCACGCTCGGCGCCACCCCGCTGAACTACACAGAAGGCGATGGTGCACAGCCGGTTCGCCCACGCTGACCATTGCCGACCCGGACTCGGCCGCACTGGTTTCAGCCACAGTCACGATTTCCGGCAACTATGTGAATGGCGAGGATCAGCTCGCCTTCACTCCCACGGGCAACATCACCGGCGTCTGGAATCCGGCAACCGCCACACTGAGCCTGACTGGCAGCGACACACCCGCGAACTATGAGGCGGCGCTGCGCACGGTCACCTACGAGAATCTCTCGGATGCGCCGTCCACGCTCGATCGGAACATTGCGTTCAGCATCACGGACGGCCTGGATGCTTCTGTTCCCCAGAGCCGCGACATCACAGTGACCGCGGTATTCGATCCACCCCAGATCGCCAATCTGGCCGCCGATACCGTCAGCTACAGTGAGGCGGATCCGGCAGTGTTGATCGACCAGGGAGCCGATGCCGCGGTCAGCGATCCCGACTCCGTCCAGTTCGGTGGCGGCTCGGTGAGCGCCTCGTTTGTGTCCGGGGAGGATGGCTCGGAGGATCAGCTGCTGGTTCTCGACGAAGGCAATGCGCCCGGGCAGATCGGCGTGACCGGATCAACGGTGAGCTATGGCGGGCTTGCGATCGGCATGGCCAGCGGTGGGTCCGCCGGAACACCGCTCACGGTCACGCTCAATGCCAATGCCGATGCGGCGGCGGTATCGTCATTGATACGCCGCATTGCCTATCTGAATATCGATACCGATTCGCCCACGCTGAACGCCCGAACCGTTCGGTTCGTGATTCTCGATGACACCGGCACGGCGAGCGCCGCTATCGATACCCAGGTCACCGTCACCGGCGTCAATGATGCGCCGGGCCTGAGCGCGATCGAAGCCGGACAACTCATTTACACAGAGAATGACCCGGCCACGCCGATCACCGCCTCGCTGGTCGTGACCGATGTCGACTCCGCCACGCTGGCGTCTGCCACCGTGGCGCTGACCGCGAATTATGTGCCGACAGAAGACACGCTCTCGTTCACATCGGCTGGCAACATCATCGGCAGCTGGGACAGCGGTTCGGGTGTACTCACCCTGAGCGGCATAGACACGATTGCTGCCTACCAGAACGCCTTGCGATCGGTGAGCTATCAGAACTCGTCTGACAACCCGGACACCGGCATTCGCACCATCAGCATCCAGGTTGACGATGGCGCCCTGAGTTCCGGCGTTGCCCAGCGCGATATACGCGTCGATGCCGTCGCCGATGCGCCGACCCTGGCGAATATCGAGGGTTCTGCGCTCCTGTATACCGAAAATGATCCCGCCACGCAGATCACCGGCACCCTGACCATGAGCGACCCCGACTCTGCCGCGATCGTTTCGGCAAGCGCCGCGATCGCCGTGAACTATGTCAACGGGGAAGATCTGCTCGAATTCGTGGACACGGGGTCGATCGTCGGATCCTGGAATGCCGGCACCGGAACGCTCACACTCACGGGTGTCGACACGCTGGCGGCCTATGAGGCGGCACTGCGTTCAGTCACCTATCGCAATGTGTCGAACGATCCTTCGGCATCGAACCGGACAGTGGCATTCAGGGCCGATGACGGCAGCGCACTCCTCATTGGCCGCCACCCGGATCATCAACGTCGGGACCACCAATGATTCACCCGAGATCACCGGGCTAAGCGGGGATTCCCTGATCTTCAACGAAGGCGACCCACCGACCGCGATCGACCAGGGGGCCGATGTCATTGTTGGCGATGCCGACTCACCAGTCTTCGACGGGGGTCGTTGCAGGTTTCGTGGCTGTCGGGTCTGGACCCGGCCGAGGACGAACTGATCATCCGCAACCAGGGAACCGGCCCCGGTGAAATCGGGCTTTCCGGGTCGACGGTCAGCTACGAAGGCACCGCGATCGGCACCTATCTGGGCGGACTCGGCGGCGCGGATCTGATCATCGTGCTCAATGCCAATGCCACGCACGCGGCCACGGCGGCCCTGATCTCGAACATCATGTTCGTCGATACGGATGTCGACGATCCGACGCCGGGCAGCCGAGTCATCCGCTTCGAATTGAGCGATGGCGGTGGCGAGGTCAGCACGCCTTCGGATGCCACCGTCACGGTGTCCAGACTCAATGATGCGCCCCTGCTGGCGGGCATCGAGCCGGGGCCCATTGCCTATGTCGAGAACGATGCCGCGACCCCGGTTTCGGCATCGATCACCATCACGGACGTCGACTCGCCAACCCTGGCCGGCGCCGACGTGGCAATCGCGGCTTCCTACACCCAGGGCGAGGACTTCCTCGAATTCACGGACACCGCGAGCATCTCGGGCAGCTTCAATCCGGCCACGGGCGTTCTGACCCTGTCAGGAGCGGACAGCGTAGCCGCCTACCAGGCGGCGCTTCGCAGCATCAGCTACGGCAACGGCTCCGACAATCCGTCGACGAGTATGCGCACGATCGAGTTCACGATCAACGATGGCACACTCGCTTCGAACACGCTCAGCCGGAACATCACGATCACCGCGGTCAATGATCCGCCGGTGATCGCTTCCGATGGCGGCGGCGCGCTGGCGAACATCACCGTGCCCGAGAACGCCACCCTGGTCACCACGGTCACGGTGAATGACCCGGATTCGGTCAATCCGGTGTTCAGCATCATTGGCGGCAATGATGCCGCCCAGTTCACCATCGATCCCGCAACCGGTGTTGTCAGCTTTCTGGTACCGCATGATTACGAGGCGCCCAGCGACCTGGGCATGGACAACAACTACCGGGTGATCGTTCGCGCCACCGATGGGCAGGGTGGCAATGATGCCCAAACGTTGTCGGTGACAGTGGTCAATGCCGACGAGGGCGGGATATCGCCGATCGCCGACACCGACCCGGCGGCCGAGTCCCTGGCCGAAAATGCGCTCAACGGCTCGCCGGTAGGCTTTACGGCATCGGCCACCGACCCCGATGCCGCGACCGACACGATCACCTTCAGTCTCGATGCAGATGCGGGCGGTCGCTTTGCGATCGACCCCCTCACGGGAATCGTGACCCTCGTCGATGCCGCGAACATCGATCGTGAGATCGCAAGTAGTCATCCGATCACCGTGCGCGCCAGTTCCAGCGACGGCACGGCAAGCACGACCGATGTGACCATTCAGATCAGCGACGTCAATGACAGCGCACCGAGTATCGACAGCCAGACGCTGCTGGTGGCCGAAGGCAGCGCCCTGGGCGATGCAGTCGGGGTGCCGAGCGTCAGCGATCCGGACACGACAGGCACACTGCAAGGCTGGATCATCCTCGGCGGCTCGGGCGCAGGCGTGTTCGACATCGACGCCGGCACCGGTCTGATCACTGGGTGGCCGATCCCGCTGCCCTGGACCTCACCGCCCATTCAAGCTTCCAACTGCTGCGGCGGGTCAGCGATGGCGTGACCAATTCCGCGCCACAGATCGTGACCATCGCCCTGACCAATGTGGAAGACCCGCCATCATTGCCATCAGGCCAGGCCACGATCGCAGAAAACACACCGAATGGCACGGTGGTGTTGACCATGGTCGCGACCGACCCCGATCTGGGCGATACGCTGGAGTACGTGATCCTGACAAGTTCGGCGCCCGGCGCACTGCGCATCGATGCAGCCACGGGCGAGATCGCGGTCGCGGACAGCAACTTGATGAACTTCGAGGCACGAAGCGAGATTTCACTATCGATCATCGCGCGCGACTCCACCGGTCTCGTAGATGTGGCCAGCGCCAGGATCCTGCTGACCGACGTCAATGAACCGCCTCACTCACTCAATCTGGACAGCAGCAGCGCCCCGCTGCTGCCCAACCAGGTCATTGGCACAGTGAGGGCTTCGGACCCGGACAACGGTGATGTGCTGACCTTCTCGCTGATGGACGACGCAAACGGTTCGTTGGTATTGAACGCATCCACGGGTGTGCTGAGCCTGTCGGCCACGCCCTCGTTGAATGCCTCGTCCAATACGCAGATCCAGGTCACGGTCACCGATGCGGCAGGCCTGCAGTCCACACGAACCTTCTCGGTCAATCTGATCGATGTGTCGGCACCGACCCCCCCTGCGCCGCCACCGCCGCCCGCCCCGCCCGCGCCTGAACCGGCCCCGGGCCCGGAACCCGTGCCTGAGCCGGAGCCGGGTACCACCTCCGAACCGCCCGGTGTCGACAAGACCTCCGAGACTATCGAATCCTCGGTGACGCCGAAGGAAAATGGCCTGAGCACGGTGGCCGAGGACGACGAGGTCACCCGGGTAAGTGCCGGCAGCGGCCCGGTGGGCTCGCCCGAGCGCGTCAAGAACACATCCAATATCGGCAGCGAGGCCACGGCCGGGGTGACGGCGAACAGCACCGCGCCCGACGCTTCCGATCCGCAGGCGAGTCTGGACATGAGCGGCCCCGCGCTGCAGAGCATGGATGGCGATTTCACCCAATGGGTGCTGGACCGACTCTCGATCAGGCGCGGTGAGGTCAGCTTCGTGATCGACTCGAAGGCGGTCGCCTTCGAAAGCGAGGAGACGGCCAAGCAAAGCATCACGGCACTGCTGTCGGACCCCCTGCAGGCGGGCGGTGCCGTGATCTCCAGTGCAGCATTCTGGTGGGGCGTGCGCGCCGCCGGCCTGTTGACCAGCCTGCTGATCGGCACACCGGCCTGGCGGTCGATCGATCCGCTGCCGATCGTTGGCGACCAGGGCGTGGGTCTGGAGGGCATCGACGACGAAGGCTCGGACGAACTACCGATCTGAGCCGACCGCTCGTCCCTGGTGAACGTGCCGCTCACGCGCACGATTCCCCAAAAATGAGACGAATCCCATGGTCGCAGGCGCCACCGATGCGCCCGGCATTGGCGTCCATCGGCACCGCGTCGGGCCATGAGCGTAGATGCCCCCAAATAGAAGCATGGCCTCCCTGCGTCAGCACTTCGCACGCACTTCCCGACGCCGTCAGCGACTGCATGACGGCGCGCGCCTGCGCGTCGAGTCGCTGGAACCCAGAGTCCTGTTCTCGGCGGAGCATGCCGCGCTCGCGCCCGACGATGCGCTCACCGCCGGCCTCGAACTGCGCCAGCCCGAATCCGTGTCGACGCTTGTCGAGGTTGACCTGCGGCTTGGAGTCGCAGGCGGCCCGACCGGCCCCGATTTCGCGACACCCGAGGATGACTCGGCCAGGCATGGGCGGGAACTGGTGATCATCGATTCGCGCGTCCCCGACCCCGAAGCCCTGATAGCCAGCCTGGAGAACACCCTTTCCGATCGACAGTTCGACATCCTGCTGATCGACGCCACGGACAGCGGCCTCGGGCAGATCAGCGCCTTCATCGACGGGCACGAGCCCTGGGCTGCATGGCATGCTCCGCATGCCAGCCCGGGATCGCTCGAGCTGGGCACCGACACGCTGTCGAACCACAACATCGCCGAACATACGCCGCGCCTGGCCGCCTGGGCCAACGCACTCACCGACTCGGCGGACATCCTGCTCTATGGCTGCGATCTGGCAGCCTCCGACGAGGGTCTCGCATTCATCGGCACCCTCGCCGAACTGACCGGCGCCGACATCGCTGCCAGTAACGACACCACAGGCGAGGCCAGCCTCGGGGGAGACTTCACCCTCGAGGCCCACAGCGGATCGATCGAAGCCACGATCGCGCTGGATGCTCAGGCCCAGGCCCGGTTCACCGGAACCCTGGCGACCTACACGGTCACCAATACCAATGCCACGGGAGCGGGCTCGCTGCGTCAGGCGATCACGGACGCGAACCTCAACAGTGGCACCGACACGATTCAGTTCAGCATCGCCGGCGCCGGCCCGCACACCATCACACCGACCAGCGCGCTGCCGATCATCAGCGAGGCGGTGATCATCGACGGCACCAGCGAGCCGGATTACGCCGGCACGCCGGTCATCGAACTGGACGGCAGCGGCGCCGGCGCGGGTGCCCGCGGACTGGAGCTCTCGGCCACGGCCGCAGGCTCGACGATTCGCGGCCTGATCATCCACAATTTCTCCTCCCATGGCATCGGCATCAATGTCGGCGCCGACGGCAATACGATCGCTGGCAACTGGATTGGCCTGGATGCCGACGGCAACACGGTCGCGGCCAACGACGGAAACGGCATCAACATCGAATCCGCCGGCAACACCCTCGGCGGAACGGATCCCGGCGATCGCAATGTCATCGCCGGCAACCTGGGCAACGGGGTTCGACTGACCGGCAGCGATAACCTCGTCATCGGCAACTACGTCGGCACCAACGCGGCCGGCACGGCCGGCGTCGGCAACGGCGTTGCGGGTGTTCAGATCGAGGGGGGCAGCAACAACCGGATCGGCGGCACCCTCGACGCCGAGCGCAATGTCATTTCCGGCAACACCGGCATCGGCATCCAGATCAACGGTGCGACGATCGATGGCACGGTCATCCAGAAGAACTTCATCGGCACCAATGCGAGTGGCACGGCCGCGATCTCGAATGGTGCCTTCGGTGTCTCGGTCGATGGCAGCGCCACCAACACGTTGATCGGCGGCGCCGGCTCCGGCAACCTGATATCGGGCAATACCGGCAGCGGGGGATCGGGCGCGCGTGGCGGCATCTACCTGGCGTCGTTCGACACGACGATCCAGGGCAACACGATCGGCTACGACATCACGGGAACCACGCCGATCGCCAACGGACAGGCCATCTCGGCCAGTGCCGGCATCTACGCCTTTGCCAACAGCACCGCGACCATTGGCGGCACGCTGGCTGGCGAGGGCAATCTGATCGCCGGCAACACCGGCAAGGGCATCGCCACCGCGACCGGCTTCAGTCCGACGATCACGATCCTGGGCAACGAAATCCACGGCAACACCGGCGCCGCGATCGATCTGAACAATGACGGCCTCAATGCCAACGACCCGGGTGATCCCGACGTTGGCCCGAATGCCTTGCAGAACTCGCCGGTGCTGGATAGCGCGTTCACCAACGCCGCCGGCATGCTGGTGGTCAGCGGCAGCCTCAACAGCCAGGCCTACACCAGCTATCGGGTCGAGTTCTTCGCCAACCCCGGCGGCGGACAGAACACCGAGCAATACCTAGGCTTTCGCGATGTGATCACCGACGCGAACGGCAACGCAGACTTTCTGCAGGCCTTCGCGGAGACGATCGGCCTCGGAGTGCAGATCTCGGCCACGGCGACCAGCCTGGCCACCGGCGCCAGCTCGGAGGTCTCGGGCACCACCGCGACCGCATCCGCGCTGGTGGTCGATACCACGACGGATGTGATCGACGGCAACACCGGTTCCATTGCCAACCTGCTGTCGAACCGAGGCGCAGACGGATTCATCTCGCTGCGCGAGGCAATCATTGCCACCAATAACACGGGCGGGCATGACGGCATCTATCTGCCGGCCGGCACCTATCTTCTTACGCGCGCCGGCGGCGGCGAGGAGTTCGCCTCGACGGGCGACCTCGACATCCGGGATTCCCTGTCGATCTTCGGCGCCGGGGCCGGCAGCACGATCATCGACGGCAACGCGCTGGACGGTGTCATCGACCTGACGGTCGCCGCCGGCGACCTCAGGATCACGGATGTCACGGTCACAGGGGGCGCGGTCAACGACCAGGGCGGCGGCTTCTATGTGGAAGCCGGCGCCCATCTGGTGATCGCGGACGCGGTCATCGCGAACAACGACAGCATCAATGGCTCGTGGGGCGGTGGCATCGCCAGCTACGGTTCGGTCAGTATCGACGCCGTGCGCATCACGGGCAATGACAGCAGCAACACCGGTGGCGGTGTGGCGAACTGGACCGGCACGATGTTCGTGACCCACTCTTTGATCGACGCCAACACCTCGGTCAGCGATGGCGCCGGGATCTGGTCGGCCGGTGCCGGATCGATGCTGACCGTGATCAACAGCACGATCAGTGGCAACCTCTCCGGCGGCTTGAGCGGCGGCATCTACACGGAGGATGCCTACGTTGCGTTTTCGACCATCGCCGGCAATACCGCCACCAGCACCGGCGGCGGGGTGGTCAAGAACGGGGGCTCCACAGTCACCCTGAACAGCAACATCATCGCGGACAACCTCGCCCCCTCGTCCCCGGACATCAACGGGCTCTATACCAGTCAGGGCTACAACGTCATCGGCGACAGCAATGGCTCCGGCGGCTGGAACGGCAACGATCAGCAGAACACGGACCCGCTTCTGGGTAGCCTGACAGACAACGGCGGCCCGACCCTGACCCACGCGATCTTTGCCGGCAGCCCCGCGCAAAACACGGCGGATCCCGGCACCAGCGTGGCCACCGACCAGCGCGGCGTCGCGAGAAACGACGGCAGCCCGGACGCGGGCGCCTTCGACACCGCGAACAGCGTATCGACGCTCACCGTGGACACCACGGCGGACACACTGGACGGCGATACCAGCTCGATCGCGGCCCTGCTCGGCAACCGTGGCGGCGACGGCCGGATCTCGCTACGCGAGGCCATCACGGCGACCAACAACACGGCGAACGGTGGCGGCCCGGACCGGATTCATTTCAGCATTCCCGATGCCCTGTTCAACGGTGCTCATACGATCACCCCGGCCAGCGCATTGCCCACCATCACCGGTGCGGTCGTCATCGACGCCAGCACCGAGCCCGACTTCGGCGGCACGCCCGTCGTCGTCATCGACGGCAACAATCTGGTGGCCGCGGGGCTGACGCTTTCCAGCACGGCCGATGGCAGCACGATCCGCGGATTGATCATTCGCGATTTTCAGGGCGACGGCATCCTGATCGCTTCCGGATCGGACGGCAACCTGATCGCCGGCAACTACCTCGGTGGCCTCGATGTCACCGGAGCCAGCGCGGGGGCCGCCGAGGCGAACACCGAATCCGGCCTCAATGTGGCCGGCTCGAACAACACGATCGGCGGCACCCCCGTCGCCGATCGCAACGTATTCTCGAACAACGACACCGACGGACTGCGCATCGGCGGAAGTACAGGGAACGTCGTCCAGGGCAACATCATCGGCCTGGATGCCGGCGGCACCGTGAGCATCGGCAACGGCGTGGACGGCATTCGCATGCTCAACGCCGCCGACGGCAACACGATCGGCGGAACCGTGGCCGGCGCCGGCAACGTGATCTCGGCCAGCTCGACCTACGGCATCCTGGTCTGGGGCTCGGACAACAACGTCTTCCAGGGCAACCTGATCGGCACCGACATCACGGGTACCGTCTCCCACCCCAACCATGTCACCGGCATCGATATCTCCGACACCTCGACGGGGAATCTCGTCGGCGGCACAGCCCCCGGCGCGGGCAATACGATTCAGTTCAATGGCATATCGTCCGGTTTCGGTATCCAGGTCAGGGGCACGGCCACCGACAACGCCATTCTCGGCAACAGCATCGACGGCAGCTTCGGGCTGGGCATCAATCTCGATACCGACAATGTCACCGCCAACGATGCCGGCGACGCGGATAGCGGCCCGAACACGCTGCAGAACTATCCGGTGCTGTTCACAGCCACGAGCGGCGCTGGCGACACGACCATCACCGGAAGCCTGAACAGCGCGGCCAACACCGACTTCCGGATCGAATACTTCTCGAGCCCGGTGGCCGACGGCACGGGCCATGGCGAGGCGGCCACCTATCTCGGCTTCGACACGGTCACCACCGACGGCAGCGGCAATGCATCGATCAATTCGACGCTCAGCGGCGTCACCGTCACCGCGGGCGACATCGTCACATCCACCGCCACTGTCGACCAAGGCGCTGGAACCTATACGAGTACGTCCGAGTTCTCACTCAATGTCATTGCCACGGCCGCCAATCAGATCCCTGTCATCGGGTTTGGCGAAGGCGACAAGGCCTACACCGAGAATGGCGCGGCCATCATTCTCGATGCGCTGGCCACCGTGACCGACGACAGCGCGGACTTCGATGGTGGGCACCTGTTGGTCGACTTCACGGCCAATGGCCAGAGCGGCGATCGTATCCAGATCCGCAATCAGGGCATGCTGGCCGGCCAGGTCGGCATCATCGGCTCCGATGTTTACTACGGCGGCGTCCAGATCGGCACCTTCTCGGGCTCCGGAGCGCCCATGGACGTCAGCTTCAATGCGTCCGCGGATGTCGCGGCCGTTCAGGCGGTCATCCGCAATGTCACCTTCCACAATCTGGACGAGGATCCCAGCACCGCGAACCGAAGCATCAGATTTCGCCTGAGCGATGGCGATGGCGGTGACGCCGTCGCCCAGACCAAGACGGTCATCGTCAGCGGGGACTCCGACCTCTGGGTCACCACCACCAGCGACACCGCAGACGGCAATGTGCTGTCGGTTCAGACGCTGCTCGCCGATCGTGGCGCCGACGGCCGCATCTCCCTGCGCGAAGCGATCACGGTCGCCAACAACACCGCGGGGATCAACCAAATCTACTTCAACATCCCCGATGCATTGGTCGGCGGCGCGCACAGCATTGCGTTAAGCACCGCGCTGCCCCAGATCACCGATGCCGTGACCATCGACGGGAGCACCGAGCCCGACTTCGCATCGACACCGATCGTCGAACTCAACGGAACCGACGCGGGAGCCGCCCACGGGCTCGTCCTGAGCGCCGGCAGCGATGGCAGCACCGTGACCGGATTGGTGATCAACCGATTCTCCTTGAACGGCATCACCATCCTGGATACCACCGACGTCACCATCAGTGGCAACTACGTGGGCACGAATGTCTCGGGAACCGTGGATCTCGGCAATGGCGGCACCGGTATCCAGATCGGCAACATCACCGGCAGCATCCAGATCGGGGAGCTCGGCGCAGGCAATCTGATCTCCGGCAATGACGCCGCGGGCATCGAGATTGCCGGGGCCAGTGCCAGCGCAAATACGATCCTGGGCAACCGGATCGGTACCAATGCGGCGGGGACGGCGGCCCTGGGCAACGCCAATGCCGGCATCGCGCTGGTCGCCGGCGCGAACGGCAACATCATCGGTGGCACGAGCGCCGCCGCCGCGAATCTGATCTCCGGCAATACCTCGGGCATCGACATCAACGGCGCGGGGACGAGCAACAACCAGGTCATCGGCAACCGGATCGGCACCGACGCCGCCGGGACGGCCGCGATCGCAAACAGCAATGTCGCGATCACCCTCTACAACAGCGCCCACAACAACATCATCGGGGGAGCGAGCGCCGCTCACCGCAATATTCTCGCCGGCGCCAGCATCGACGGTATTCGCATCAGCGATGTCGACGGCACGCAGATCCTGAACAACTACATCGGCACCGATATCACCGGCACCGTGGATCTCGGCTTCGCTCAAGAGGGTGTCGAGATTCAGAGTGGCACCGGCACCGTGGTCGGCGCGGCCGGCTCGGGAAATCTCATCAGTGGCAACGGATTCGCGGGCATCAGCATTCAGGGCGGCTCCGCTCATATCGTTCAGGGCAACCGGATCGGCACGGACGCCGCCGGCCTCGCCGACCTGGGCAACACCGGCGGCGGCATCCTGATCTCCGGCGGCGCGAGTACGAATCAGATCGGCGGAGGTGGCGCGGGCGAAGGGAATCTGGTTTCCGGCAATGACAGCTTCGGTATCCGCATCACCGGCGCCGGATCGAACGACAATCGCATCGAAAACAACGCGATCGGCTTGAATGCCAGTTCGAGTGCCGCGCTCGCCAACAGCGACGACGGCATTCGCGTCGATGGTGCCGGCGCGATCACCGGCACCGTGATCGGCGGCACGACGACCGGGCTCGGGAACACCATCTCGGGCAATGCCGGCGACGGCGTCGAAATACGGGACGGCGCGACATCCGTCTTGGTGGCCGGTAACACGATCGGCCTCGCGGCCGATGGCGTCACGGTGTTCGGCAACCTGGAAAACGGCATCCGCATCCTCGAGAGCGACAACAACATCGTCGGGGGAAGCGTCGCCCAGGCACGCAACATCATCTCGGGCAACGGCTCGGCGGGACTACGCATCGACGGCGCCGGCGCCACCGGAAACTCGATCTTCGGTAACTACATCGGCACCACGGCGACGGGTCTCGCCGCCGCGGGCAATGTGCTGGAAGGCATCAAGATCACCGGCGCAGCCTCCTCGAACCAGATTGGCACCGATCTGGCCGGGGCCGGAAACCTGATCTCGGGCAATCTGAATGACGGCCTGGCGATCAGCAATGCCAGCAACAACATCATCGAGAACAACTGGATCGGCGTGGATGCCAGCGGCAACGTGGCCCTGGGCAATGGCGACGATGGGGTTCAGATCGGTGTCTCCGGTGCCGCAGGCAACATCGTTGGCGGCGCCTCTGCCCTGTCGCGGAACATCATCTCGGGCAACGGCGACGACGGTTTGCAGATCTACGATACCGCGATCGACACGACGGTTCAGGGCAACTATATCGGCGTGGGCGCGGATGGTGTCACCGCGATCGCGAACGCCTCGAACGGGATCGTGATCTACGGAGCCGCCGTGAACTCACTGATTGGGGGCACGGGGGCCGGCGAAGGCAACCTCATCGCTCACCACTCCAGCGATGGCGTCCAGGTAATCGATCCCGGTACGACCGGACATTCGTTCCTGGGGAATCGGATCTTCGGCAACGCCGGTCTCGGACTGGATCTGGCTAACGACGGTGTCGACATCAATGACGCGGGCGACCCCGATGCCGGTCCGAACGACCACCAGAACCATCCGGTGCTGTTTACGTCGGACACCTCCGGCGGCAACACCCAGATCACCGGCAGCCTGAACAGTGCCGCATCCACCAACTACCGGATCGAGTTCTTTTCGTCTGCGACGGCCGACGGAACGGGTCATGGCGAGGCCGAGACCTACCTGGGCGACACGTCGGTCACCACCGACGGTTCGGGCAATGCCTCGATCAATGTCTCATTGATCGGGGTCAGCGTGACCGCGGGTCATGCGGTCACCGCCATGGCCACGGTCGACGAGGGCGGCGGCAACTACGGATCGAGCTCCGAGTTCGCGATGAATGTCATCGCCACGGCTTCAAATGCCGCACCGGTGATCGCTTTCGGGTCCGGCGACTTCGCGGTTCCCGAGAACGGCGTCATCTACATCATCGACGGAACCGCCACCGCCACGGATGGCGATTCCGCGGATTTCGATGCCGGACACCTGATCGTCGACTTCTCGGCCAATGGCGCTCCCGAGGATCGCGTCTTCGTGGTGCACCAGGGCACCGGCGCCGGTCAGATCGGGGTATCGGGCAGCAACATCAGCTACGCGGGCATCACCATCGGCAGCTTCGTGGGCGGCACCGACGGCTCAACCCCCCTGGACATCACGTTGAACGGTGCTGCCGACATCGTGGCGGTACAGGCGCTGATGCGCCGAATCGGATACCAGGTGCTGGGCGAGGACCCGAGCACCCTGACCCGAAGCATCCGCTTCACGCTCAGTGATGGCGATGGCGGCACCTCGACACCCATCGTCAAGAACATCTCGATCACCGCCGATTCAGATCTTTGGGTGACCACCACCGCCGACACCGCCGATGGCGACACCAGCTCGGTGCAGGCTCTCCTGACCGATCGCGGCGCCGACGGCCGGATCAGCCTGCGCGAGGCGATCACCGCGACCAACAACAGCATCGGCACCAATCAGATCTACTTCTCGATCCCCGACGCGTTGGTGGGCGGTGCACATACGATTCAGCCGACCACCCCCCTGCCGTCGATCACCGACCCGGTGGATCTCGATGCGACCACCGATCCCGATTTCGCGGGTACGCCCATCATCGAGCTGGACGGCTCCCTGGTCGGCGCCGGCGGCGACGGTCTGCTGCTGACCGCGGGCAGCGACGGCTCTCAGATCAGGGGCCTGGTCATCAACCGGTTCACCGACGACGGAATCGACGTTTCCGGGGCCGACAACGTGGCCATCCATGGCAACTTGCTCGGCGTGGACGTCAGTGGGACGAGCCCGCTGGCCAATGGCGTCCGCGGCGTCTATGTGCATGGCGGCTCCACCGGCACCGTCATCGGCTCCGGGGCGGCCGCGGATCGGAACATCGTCGCCGGCAATTCGTCGCACGGCATCGTGATCTCGGGTGCCACCAACACCACCATTCAGGGCAACCGGATCGGCACGGATCTGACCGGCACGCTGTCGCTGGGCAACATCGGCGCCGGCATCAAGCTCGGCGCGGGCGCCGCGGACACCTTGATCGGCGGCGAGAATGCCGGCGAGCGCAACATCATCGCGTTCAACCAGAACGACGGTATCAAGGTCTCCGATGCCACCACCCAGCGCAACAGCTTCGTTGCGAACATCATTCACGACAACACGGGTCGTGAGATCGATCTGAACGACGACGGACTGACCAACAACGACGGCAATGATCTCGACACGGGGCCGAACGACCTTCAGAACTTCCCGGTATTGACCGATGCGGTCGCCAACGGTGCGAACCTGCTGCTGTCCGGCACGCTGGATACCGACAAGGCCAGCACCGATTTCCGGATCGACTTCTACGGCATCGCCGCCGGTGGCCAGGAGGTCAATGACCATGGCGGCGGCAACATCCATCTCGGCTCGACACAGATCACCACCACCCCGGCGGGTGATGGGAGCTTCACGAGCGTTTCGATTGCCAATGGCGGACTGATTGCGGGCGATCTCGTCTCCGCGATTGCCACCGTCATCGAGAATCCGGGCCAGGTGGGCCTCGATGCACTGGCTGCCTACGGCGAGTCGTCGGAGTTCGCCGCCAATGTCGCAATCACCCCGAGCTCACCACCGGTGATCGGCTTTGGCGAGGGCGACAAGACATTCAGCGAGAACGGCGCGGCCATTTTCATCGACACCAGCGCCACCGCCACGGACAGCGACTCCGCCGATTTCGACACCGGCCATCTGGTGGTCGAATTCACGGCCAACGGCCAGCCAGAAGACCGCCTCACCATCGTGCACGAGGGCAACGGCGCCGGCCAGATCGGCGTCTCCGCAGCGACCATCTCCTTTGGCGGCACGACGATCGGCACCTTCGTCGGCGGCACCGACGGCTCGACCCCGTTGGATATCACCTTCAATGCCAGCGCCGATGCCTCGGCCACGCAGGCCTTGATGCGCCGCATCGCCTACCAGGCCATCGGCGAGGATCCGTCCACGCTGACACGAACCCTGCGCTTCTCGCTCTCGGACGGCGATGGCGGCATTGCGACACCGATCACCAAGAACGTGACCGTCGCGGCGGATGCCGACATCTGGGTGAGCACCACCTCCGACACCAGCGACGGTGACACCAGTTCGATCAGCGCCCTGCAAAGCAACAAGGGCGCCGATGGCCGGGTGTCGTTGCGCGAAGCAATCACCGCCGCCAACAATTCCGCGGGCGCGAACCAGATTCATTTCGATATCCCCGATGCACTGACGGGCGGCGCACACACGATACAACCGCTGAGCGCGCTGCCGGGCCTGACCGACACAGTGATCATCGACGCCAGCACCGAGCCGGACTTCGCCGGCACGCCGATCGTCGAGATCGATGGCTCGCTCGCCGGCCTTGCCTCCGGCCTAAGTCTGAACTCGCTCGCCGACGGTACCACCATCCGCGGCCTGGTCGTCAACCGCTTCCAGGGCACCGCCATCCTCATCGCCAGCGGTGCCGACAATGTCACCATCGCCGGCAACTATATCGGCACCGACGTCACCGGCACCCTGGATGCCGGCAGCACGAGCAACGGGATCAACGTCAACAACGTCGATTCCCTGATGATCGGCGGCAGCTCACCCGCCGATCGCAACCTGATCTCGGGCAACGACGTGCGCCAGATCGAGATCAACAGCGGCGCCACCAATGCCACCATCCACGGCAACTACATCGGCACCGACGCCAGCGGGCGAGCCGCCGTCGGCGGCGGGCTCGGCATCCTGCTCTTTGCCACCAGCGCCACCCAGATCGGTGGCCCGCTCGCCGGACAGGCCAACGTCATCTCCGGGCTGGACTCCGGCGGCATCAGCCTGGCCGGAGGCGCCGATGCCAGCATTCGAGGCAACTTCATCGGCACCAATGCTTTCGCCGACAACCTGGGCAACGGCGGCGCAGGCCTGGTCATCTTGGGTGCCGGTACCCAGGCGTCGGTCGGAGGCACCGTGCCCGGAGAGGGCAATACCATCGCCTTCAATACCAGCGCCGGCGTGCGCGTGGATGACACCGGCAACCAACACCCGATCCTGGGCAACCTGATCTACGCCAATGGCGCGCTGGCCATCGACCTGGCCAGCAACGGCATCACCCCCAATGATCTCGATGACATCGACGCCGGCGCCAACGGCCTGCTGAACTTTCCCGTGCTCAGCGCCGCCTTTGCCGGCGCCACCACCTATGTCAGCGGCGCCTACCAGGGCCTGGCCTCCACCGACCTGCGCCTGGAGTTCTTCGCATCGGCCCTGCCCGATCCAGCCGGCCACGGCGAGGCCGAGCGCTACCTTGGCTCTGCCACCATCTCCACCGACGCCTCGGGCAATGCCAGCTTCTCGCTCCTGCCCCTGGCCGGCGCCACGGTGGCCGGCGAGGTGATCTCCGCCACCGCCACGATCGATCTGGGCGGCGGCAACTTTGGGGCCACCTCCGAGTTCGCCGCCAACGTCCCGACCACGGACCCCGCCCCCGAACTGAACCTCGACCCGGATAACTCCGCCGGCGCCGGTGGCGGTGACTTCCTGGCCAGCTTCACCGAGAACGGTGCACCCGTGGCCATCGCCGACGCCGACGCCAGCCTCATCGACCCCGACTCGCCCAATCTGAGCTCGCTCACCGTCACCATCACCAATCTGCTCGATGGCGCCAGCGAACAGCTGGCCGCCAACACCGGGGGCACCGGAATCTCCGCCGCCTACAACAGCGGCACTGGCGTGCTCACCCTGTCGGGCAGTGACTCCCTGGCCAACTACCAGCAGGTGCTGCGCAGCGTCACCTATGCCAACAGCTCCGAGAACCCGGGCACCACCGCGCGCGTGATCTCGTTCGTGGCCAGCGACGGCGGCTTCGACAGCACCGCCCGCAACGCTTCCGTGACCGTGAACGCGGTCGCTGACGCACCGGTGCTGGCCGCGATCGAGGCCGCTCCCTTGGCAGTGACCGAGAACGATCCCGCCACCGCCATCTCGGCCACGATCACCGTGGCGGACGTCGATTCGACCCACCTCACCAGCGCCGCTGTCGCGATCTCGGCCAACTATGTGAATGGCGAGGATCTGCTCGCCTTCGCCGATACCGCCAACATCACCGGCAGCTGGAACGCCGCCACCGGTGTGCTCAATCTAGCCGGCGTGGATACCGTCGCCGCCTACCAGGCCGCATTGCGCTCGATCACCTACCAGAACCTCTCCGACGACCCGTCCACCCTGACCCGCACCCTGTCGATCGCCGTCAGCGACGACACACAGCCCTCGAACATCCCGACTCGCGATATCACGATCACAGCGGTCGATGATCCGCCGAGCCTGACGATCAGCGGCACGGGCGATGCAATCCCCGGTGTCGCCTACACGGTGAATCTATCCGCCACAGATCCCGATGGCGTCGCGATCACCGCCTGGACGATCAACTGGGGCGACGGAAACATCGAGACCTTGGTCGGAAATCCGGCCACGGCAACCCACACCTATGACCTTGCCCTGGCCGGCCACAGCTTGAACGTCAGCGCCTCGGCAACCGATCCGAACGGCGTTCATTTCGCCAGCAGCCTGTTCGTGCCCTCATGGTCGGGAACCGATCTCGTTCATGTTTATGACGGCGCGATCGGAGACTTCGCCTTCACGATGGCGCCGATCACGGACGGCCTGGACAACCACATCGAGGTGATCCAGGGGCCGAACGGCCATCTCTTCGTGTCCTCGGAACTCGGCGACAGTGTCGTCGAGTATCTGACCGACGGCACGCTGGTCGGCACCTTCGTGACCGCGGGCTCGGGCGGACTGAATGGCTCGGCGGGCATGGCCTTCGGTGCCGACGGGCATCTGTATGTGGCCTCTTACGGCGGCAGCGAGGTCCTTCGCTATGACGGCAGCACCGGCGCGTTCATCGACGTCTTCGTTGCCAGCGGCACCGGCGGTCTGGCGACCCCCCTGGGGCTCAACTTCGGCCCGGACGGCATGCTGTATGTCAGCAGCCGCGGTGCCAACAATCTGTTGCGCTTCGACCCGGTTACGGGGGCGCCCGACGCCAGCTTCAACGGCAACATGAATGGCGGCGTTCCGGAGGATTTCGTGTTCGCCCCCAACGGCGAGATTCTTGCTGCGGATATCGGCGGCAACGTGATGCGGATCGACGCCACCACCGGCGCTTCACTCGGTGCGTTCATCGCCTTCGGCACCGGCGGACTCTCGAGCGTTGCCGGCCTGGCCTTCGGACCCGACGGCCATCTGTACGTGGCCGACCAGGGCGCCGACACAATCCGCAAGTACGACGGGCAAACGGGCCTCTATCTCGGAGACCATGTGCCAGCGGGCACCGGTGGCCTCGTGCAACCTGCCTACATCTCCTTCGAGGCCGATCATCAGGTGCAGGTACGCGCCGATGTGGAGCCGGTCGTCAACCTGGATGCGGACGCCTCCTCCGGTGCCGGCGCCGGGAACTTCCTCACGAGCTACACGGAAGACACGGCCCCCGTTCTGATCGCCGATGTCGATGCCACGGTCGCGGACCCGGACAGCGCCAATCTCGAATCCTTGACGGTGATCATTTCGAACCAACTCGACGGCATCGACGAAACCCTGAGCGCCAATACCGCCGGAACTTCGATCATCGCCGCCTACACATCCGCAACCGGCACGCTGTCGCTGTCCGGTACGGACACCGTGGCCAACTACCAGCAGGTTCTGCGCACGGTCAGCTACGTCAACGCCTCTCAGAACCCGACGACGACGGATCGAATCATTTCGTTCACAGCGAGCGACGGCACCTTCACGAGCGCGAGTGTGAACGCCACGGTCGTCATCAACGCAAGCAACGATGCACCAACCCTGGCTGGCATCGAAGGCAGCCCGCTCGCCTACACCGAGAACGACCCGGATACGCCGATCACCACGACCCTGGTCGTCTCCGATGCCGACTCGGCGAATCTCGCCTCGGCCACGGTTTCAATCACGGCCAATTATGTCGATGGCGAGGATGTGCTGTCGTTCGTGGATACCGCCAGTATCGCCGGAACCTGGAATGCCGCCACCGGGTTGCTCACGCTGACGGGCAGCGATAGCGTGGCCAACTATCAGGCCGCCCTGCGCTCGGTCACCTACCGCAACACATCGGAAGATCCCGCGCTCCCGACCAGAACCGTCTCGATCAGCGTCAACGATGGCTCATTGGCATCGAACATCCTCACCCGGGACATCAACATCACGACGGTCAATGACGAGCAGGTGCTGACGGTGAATCGGGGCCTGTCTGTGGTGATCGGATCGAGCGGGAACGTCATCGCTTCGATCGATCTCCAGACGACCGACGTCGATAACACCGCATCGGAACTCACCTACACCGTCGATGCGTTGCCGGGCAATGGCGTGGTGAAGTTGAACGGCACGGCGCTCAATGTCTCGGATACCTTCACGCAGAGCGATATCGACTCGAGCCTGCTGAGCTTCGACCATGTCGCGGGCAGCTTCGGGACGCTGGCGTTCACCGTGGACGATGGCACCGGCACATCGACCTCGGATGTCTTTCTGCTGACGACCGGCATCCAGAATGACGCGTACACCACCGACGAAGACACGCCCATCATCATCGACCCGACGACAAATGATGCCGGGCCCAACGGCGAAGCGGTCACCGTGGTGGAATTCACCCAGCCCGCCAATGGCGGGGTCATCGACAACGGCAACGGCACCCTGACCTACACCCCTGCCGCCGAGTTCAGCGGCGCGGACAGCTTTGCCTATGTCGGCACCGACGCCGGCGCCGGGCTTGCTCATTACTACGCGTTCGAGGGCGATGCCGCGGATCGAGTCGGCGCGGCGGACGGCACGCTGACCGGAACCTCGACGGTCTCCGGCTCTTTCGGGCAGGGTCTGCTGTTCAATGAAACCGCTGACTATGCCAGCCTGCCGGACATCGTCTATCAGACCGCGTTCTCGATTTCATTCGATTTCAAGATCGACAATAACGCCGGCTCGCTGTTCAAGTACCTCTACAGCCACGGCGACATCAACGGCACCGATAGCGTCAATATCTTCATTAATGAGAACGCACACGGAACCGATCCCTCCGTCATGCGCACCGTGGTCCGCGATAGCGACGATACGCTGGACAACTTGGCGCTTCAGTTCGACATTTCGTCATTGGAGGGCGACGGGCAATGGCACAACTATGTGCTGACCGCCGACGCGTCGGGGCTCAAGGTCTACCTGGATGGCAGCCTGATGGCCTCCGATCCCTCGCGCGGCACCGCCGGGGTGGACCCGGTACTGGCGGCCATCGTTGGTGCGCGTCATGACCTCGATGCGAGCCGGATGTACGGCGGCTCGCTGGATTCGCTGCAGGTCTTCGACACCGCGCTGAGCGCCAACCGGGTTTCATCGCTTGGCGCGATGAGCAACGCGGCCACCGTGAATCTCACGGTCAATGCGCTCAATGATGCTCCGAGCCTCAACGCCATCGAAGCTACGCCGCTGGCATACATCGAGAATGACCCGGCCAGCGTCATCTCGAGCACGATCACCGTGAGCGACGTCGACTCCCCCAATCTCACCAGTGCGGCCGTTGCGATCTCCGCCAACTATGTCAACGGCGAGGATCTGCTGGCGTTCGCCGATACCGCCAACATCACCGGCAGCTGGAACGCCGCCACCGGCGTGCTCACCCTCACCGGTGTGGACACCGTCGCCGCCTACCAGGCCGCCCTGCGATCGGTCACCTATCTGAATACCTCGGACGACCCCTCCGCCCTGACCCGCACCGTCTCGTTCTCCGTCAACGACGGTGCCGGTTCCAACTCCGCCTCGAACACCCTCACCCGCGACATCACCATCGCCCCGGTCAACGACGCCCCCGTCATCTCCTCCGACGGCGCCGGACCCACCGCCTCCCTGTCCGGGCCCGAGAACAACACCTCGGTCACCACCGTCACCTCGACCGACCCCGACTCGCCCCCGCCCACCTACACCATCGTCGGCGGTGATGACGCCGCCCTGTTCTCCATCGACCCCAACACCGGCGTCGTCTCCTTCCTCTCCGCACCCGACTTCGAGGCACCCGCAGACCTCAACGCCGACAACATCTACCTCCTCACCGTCGCCGCCGACGACGGCGCCGGCGGGCTGGATACCCAGGACATCGATTTCTCCGTCTCCAATGTCAACGAAGGGCCCGTCTCGCCGGTCACCGATGCCGATGGCTCGGCCAATGCCATCGCCGAGGGCTCGCCCAATGGCAGCACGGTCGGCATCACCGCCTCCGCCTCCGAGCCCGACTTCACCACCGATCTCGTCTCCTACAGCCTCGATGACGACGCCGGTGGGCGCTTCGCCATCGACCCTCTCACCGGGATCGTCACCGTCGCCAACACCGCGCTGATCGATTTCGAGACCTCGGTCGCGCACAACATCACCGTGCGCGCCACCTCCTCCGACGGCTCGGCCAGTACCGCGCTCTACACCGTCGCCGTCATCGACATCAACGACACCCCGCCCTCGGTCGATTCCGCCTCCCTGCTCGTGCCCGAGTTCAGCCCCCTCGGCGCCCCCGTGGGCCTGCTCACCGCCTCCGACCCCGACACCCTGGGCTCCCTGCAGAACTGGACCATCACCGGCGGCTCGGGCGCCACCGTGTTCGCCATCGACCCCGCCACCGGACTGATCTCCGTGGCCGACCCTGCCGCCCTGGACATCCTCCTCAACCCCGCCTTCGATCTCGATGTCACCGTCTCCGATGGCTTGAACACCAGCGCGCCCCGCAACATCACCATCACCGTCACCAATGTCGAAGAGCCTCCGTGCTCTCGCCCATGAGCCTCTCTGGACGAGAACACCCCCAACGGCACCCTCATCGCCACCATGAGCGCCTCCGATCCCGACACCGGCGATGTGCTCAGCTTCTCCATCCTCGCCGCCTCTCACCCCGGCGCCTTCACCCTCGATCCCGCCTCGGGCGCGGTCTCGGTGGCCAACACCGCCGCTCTGGACTTCGAGACCAACCCCACCCTGAGCCTGCAGATCCTGGTGCGCGACGCCTCCGGCCTGATCGATGTCGCCCCCCTGACCATCTCCCTGGCCGATCTCAATGAGCCCCCCACCGCGCTCATGCTCGATAACACCATCGCCCCCATGCTCGCCGGCCAGCTCATCGGCACCGTCTCCGCCACGGACCCCGATGCCGGCGAGATCCTCACCTTCAGCCTGCTCGATGATGCCAACGGCTCATTCATCCTCGAGGCCACCGACGGCACCCTGCATATCAGCGCACAGCCCACCATCGGCGCCTCCGCGGCACGCGCCATCACCATCGTCGTCACCGACTCCGCCGGCCACCAGCTCTCTCGCTCCTTCAACCTGCAGCTGATCGAGGTCGATGCACCCGCGCCCGCGCCGACGCCAACGCCCGGGCCAGCCCCGGCGCCAGCGCCAACCCCCACGCCGACCGCACCGCCCACGCCCACGTCGCCGCCCGATGAGCTGTCCAATCCGATGCCATCTACGCACCCGGAACTCGTATCGAAGGATCAGGTCCTGAGCGTCGCCGACACAGACGATGATGTCGGTGGCAGCGCTGATGAGACCGGCATCATCCGCTTCACGCGGCCTCGTCACGCGGATCATGTACGCCGCCCGATCGAGATCGAGCTGCCCGTGCCCACCCCGGTGCCCGAGATATCCGCACAGGGGCTGACCATCGACCTCGCCACGCTCACCCTGCCGGGCACCTCACGGGACTTCCTGGACTGGGTGCTCGAGCGCAATGCCATCCGCCGGGGCGAGGTTCGGTTCAGCATCGATGAGCGAGCCATTGCGAGGCAGGTGGCCATCCGCCAGGACCATGACTTGATCGCCGAGTTCGACGGCCTCTACGCCACGGGAGCCCTTATCGGAACCAGCGCTCTCTGGTGGGCAGCGCGCGCCGGCGGGGCCCTCAGCGGCCTGCTGATCGGGACCCCGCTATGGCGAACGGTCGACCCGCTGCCCATCGCCACCCGGCAGGAGGACGACGGGAGCAGTGATCCGAATGCGCCGACCGACGACGACGAGCGCGATCTGCCGTTGCCCGCCCGGTAATGCACGCACTCGGGCCGGGGTCCCTCGAGTCCGCATGAGTGCGAGCCTACGAGAGCTCTGGCGCGCCTTCATCTGACGCTCCGCCCGCCAGACGCCCATCGACCACTCACTCCACGGACGCTGCCGCCCATGCGGTTCGCTGATTTCCGTACAACACTTCGCCTCGCTGGCGAACCTCCACTCCCGACCGAACTGCGTTCATCAGTTCGATCCGCATCGGCCACCCGTCTCGCGGCGTAATGGCAGCATGCCCAATTTGCGTCATCGATTCGCAGCGCTGTTCCGTCGCCGCCCCCGGCGCGACCGCGCGCGCCTACGCGTCGAGTCGCTCGAACCCCGGGTCTTGTTTTCGGCGGAGCTCACGGCCATGTCGCCCGATGATGCCGAACCCGGTGCATTCGAGCTGCGCGGGTTCGAGGCCACGGAGACGCAAGCCACCGGATCGCAGGATGGATCCAATATTCTGGATCAGGCAGGCTCGGCTGCGGAACGCCGCTCCGAGTCAGTGACCCGGGGAGACCGGGAACTGGTCATCGTGGACTCGCGCGTCCCGGATCCCGAGAAGCTGATCGCCAACCTGACGAACACCTTCCCTGAGCGCCGCTTCGATGTCCTGCTGATCTCCGAACTCGAGAGCGGCCTGCAGCAGATCGCTCAGTTCATTGACGGGCATCAGCCCTGGGACGCATGGCATGTGTTCTCGCATGCCAGCCCCGGCCAGCTACAGCTCGGCTCGGACATCCTGTCGCAGGATGAACTCCCCCGCCATGCCGACCAGATCTCTCACTGGGCCGAGGCGCTGACCGATGACGCCGACATCCTGCTCTATGGCTGCGACCTGGCCGGCAATGAGCAGGGACTGGCATTCATCGATGCCCTGGCCAGCCTGACCGGCGCGGATATCGCGGCCAGCGACGACCTCACCGGATCCGAGGCCGTTGGCGGAGATTTCACACTCGAGGTGAGTACCGGCACGGTCGAGACGGCGATCGCCCTGAGTGCTCAGGCCCAGGCGGATTTCCTGGGGACCCTATCGACGTTCACGGTCACTAGCATGAACGATAGCGGTGCGGGTTCGCTTCGCCAGGCGATCCTCGACGCGAATGGCGCCGGTGGTGCCGACACGATCGCCTTCAATATCGCCGGCACGGGCGTCCATACGATCACACCGCTTTCGGCGCTGCCGACGATCACCGGTCAGGTCACCATCAATGCCACCACAGATGACAGCTTCGCGGCCAATGGCAGCCGCCCAGCGATCGTTATCGATGGCAACAACCTCGCCGCCGATGGGTTCTCGTTCTCGGGGACCGCCGATGGCTCGTCGATTCGCGGTCTCGTGATTCGCGACTTCGCTCAAAACGGCATCACGCTGCAGATCGGCGCCGACAACATCAGCATCACCGGCAACTACATCGGCCGACTGACCTCGAGCGGCACGGCCTCGGTGGCCGGCGATGAAAACAACGGTGTGGGCATCTGGATCAACGGGGCCAACAACCTGATCGGGGGCTCGACGACGGCCGACCGGAACGTCATCGCGGGAAACTTCCACGGCATCGTGATCGACGGCGCGACTGGCAGCGGCAACCGGGTGATGGGAAACCGGATCGGCACGGACCTGGGCGGCACGGTCGACATCGGCAACAGCCAGGAGGGCGTGCAGCTTCTGTCGGGCGCCACGGGCAACATGATCGGCACCGATCTGAACGGCTCGAACGACACCTCCGAGGGCAATCTGATCTCGGGCAATGGCGACAACGGGGTGCAGATCTGGGCCAGCAACAACAATTTCGTGCGCGGCAACATCATCGGGCTGAATGCCAGCGCCACCGGGATCCTGACCAACGATACCCAAGGGATTCAGATCGACGGCGGCGGCTCCGGCAACACTGTCGGCGGCACCCAGTCAGCGGCGCGCAACACGATCTCCGGCAACACGAATGCGGGCCTGGAGATCACCGGGGGCAGTAACAACACGGTCGCCGGCAACATCATCGGCACCAACAGCGCGGATGCGGGCGGCCTGGGGAACGGGGGCTCCGGCATCTATCTGTTCAATGGCACGACCAACAACACGATCGGCGGCACCGCCGCCGGATCCACGAATCTGATCTCGGGCAACGGTCTTGACGGCCTGCGGATCAACGGCGCCGGCACCAGCGGAAACATCGTTCGAGGTAACCTGATCGGAACCAATGCGGCCGGGACCGCCCCTCGCGCCAACGCCGGCACCGGCGTGATGATCATCGGCGATGCCGACAGCAACGTGATCGGCGGCAGTAGCGCAGGCGCTCGCAACATCATCTCCGGCAATGACAACATCGGTGTCTTCGTCACCGGAACGAACAGCAATGACAACATCATTCAAGGGAACTACATCGGGCTGAACGCGGCCGGCAACGCGGCGATCTCCAACGGCGCCTTTGGCATCGCGGTGGACGGCGATGCGCAGCGCACGATCGTGGGCGGGTCCGCGGCCGGCGAAGGCAATGTGATCTCCGGCAACACCGGCACCCTCGGCAGCACCGCGCGGGGAGGCATCTACCTGGGATCGTTCGGCACCGTGATTCGGAGCAATATCATCGGCCTGAGCGCGGATCAGAGCACGATCATCCCCAACGGGCAGGCGATCGGCAGCAATGGCGGCATCTACCTCTTCGCCAACAGCACGGCCACGATCGGCGGCACCGCCGCGGGCGCCGGCAATATCATCGCCGGCAATGTCGGTGCCGGCATCGTGGCACAGGCGGGCTTCAGCCAGCAGTTCAGCGCGCTGGGCAACCTGTTTCGCGACAACACCGGTCTGGCGATCGATCTGGGCAATGACGGGGTCACGGCAAACGACCTCAATGATCCCGACACCGGCCCGAACGGCCTGCAGAACTATCCGAGCCTCGTTTCGGTCTTCAATGTCGGCGCCGATCTGCGCATCCAGGGCACGATCAACTCCAATGCCAGCACCACGCTGCGGCTCGAGTTCTTCTCGATTCCGCCGGGCTCGGCAGACGGCAGTGGTCAGGGCGAGGCCTGGGCCTATCTCGGCACGACCAATGTGCTCACCAGTGGCGCGGGCTCGGCCAACTTCGACATCACGCTGACGGGGCAGGCCCTGCCGACCAATGCCTTCGTGACCGCGACCGCCACCGTCGATCTGGGCGGCGGCAACTTCGGCGCCACCTCCGAAATGGCCATCAACGCCCAGGTGCCGAACGCCGCGCCCGTGCTGACCTTGTCCGGTGGCACTGGCAGCACCACGGAAGGCGGGATCACCTACATCGTCGATGGCGCCGCCACCCTCGCCGACGCCGACTCGGCGGATCTGGACGGCGGCGTGATGACGGTGCAGATCACGGTCAACGGCACCAGTGCGGACCGGCTGGTGGTCGCTCACCAGGGGACCGGCGCGGGTCAGGTCGGCGTCTCCGGAAGCACGATCAGCTATGGCGGCGTGAATGTCGCAACCTTCACCGGAGGCACCGACGGCAGCACCCCGCTCGTGGTGACCTTCAACGCCAGCGCAGACGTGGTCGCCGCCCAGGCGATCCTGCGCCGTGTCGGGCACCGGGTCATCGGCGAGGATCCGTCCGCCCTGACCCGCAGCATCGCCTTCACCGTGACTGACGGCGATGGCGGCAGCAGCAGCACCGAGACACGTCTGGTGAACGTGCTCGCCGACAGCGACATCTGGGTCACGACCAGCGCCGATACGCTCGATGGCAACACCGCCTCGCTGGCCGATCTTCAAAGCAACCGGGGCGCCGATGGCCGCATCAGTCTGCGCGAGGCGATCATCGCGGCCAACAACACGGTCGGGGCCAACGAGATCTACTTCAACATTCCCGATGCCCTGGTCGGCGGCGCCCATACGATCCAGCCCGCCTCGGCGCTGCCCGCGATCACCGACACCGTCGTCATCGACGGCACGAGCGAGCCCGACTTCGGCACCAGCCCGATCATCGAGCTCGACGGATCCCTGCTGGGCGGTACCGAAGCCGGTCTGGTTCTCGATGGTGGGTCCGACGGCAGCGAGATCCGCGGCCAGGTCATCAACCGCTTCCCGTCCTATGGCATTGATGTCCGCGGCGCCTCCGGGGTAAAAATCCAGGGTAACTTCGTCGGAACCGATGTCACCGGCACAGTGGCGGCCGGCAATGCCGACAACGCGATCTTTCTGCACCTGGGAGCCACCGGCGCGCTGGTGGGCGGATCCACGGCCGGCGAGCGCAACCTGGTTTCCGGCAATGCGACATTCGCCATTTTGCTGAACAACGCCGACGGCAACCGGGTTCAGGGCAACTATGTCGGCACCGACGTCACCGGCACCGTGGCGCTGGCCAACGGCGCCGGCCTCAAGTTGCTGAACGGCGCGGCATTCAACCTCATCGGCGGCGAGACCGCCGCCGAGGGCAATCTGATCGCCTTCAACAACAACGACGGCATCAAGGTGACCGATGCGGGCACGCTGCGCAACTCGTTCATCGGCAACATCATCCATAGCAACACCGGCCGCGAGATCGACCTCAACGACGATGGCCTGACGCCGAACGACAACAATGATCTCGATGCGGGCCCCAACGATCTGCAGAACTTTCCGGTCCTGACCAGCGCGGTGATCACCGGCGGCAACATCGTCCTGGCCGGCACCCTGGACACCGACAATCCTTCCTCGCAATACCGGATCGAGTTCTACGGGGTGCCCGCCGGAGACGAGGAGATCAACGGCTACGGCGGCGGCAATATCCTGCTCGGCTCGACCCAGATCGCAACCGATGCCAGCGGCGATGCCGCCTTCTCGCTGGTGTCGGTGCCGGTCGGCGCAATGGCTCCCGGTGATTCGGTCTCGGCCGTGGCCACGATGATCGAATCCCCGGCGGCCGTCGGCATCGATGCGCTTGCCGCCTATGGCGAGAGCTCGGAGTTCGCGGCCAACGCGGTGCTGGTCAATCCGGATCCGGTGTTGAATCTCGACGCCGACGATTCGTCCGGCGCCGGGGGCGGTGACTTCGTCACGAGCTTCACCGAGGACGGCCCGCCAGCCGCCATCGCGGACGCGGACGCCACGGTGCTCGACCCCGATTCGTCCAACCTCGTGTCGTTGATCGTGACGCTGACCAACCGACCCGACGGCGCCAGCGAAGCTCTGAGCGCCGACACCAGCACCACGAGCATCGGCGCCAGCTATAACCCGGGAACCGGCGTGCTGTCCCTGACCGGATCCGATACGGTGGCCAACTATCAGAAGGTGCTGCGCACGCTCGTCTATTCGAACAGCTCGCAGTCACCGACCACCAGCGCCCGCGTCATCGAGTTCGTCGCGGATGACGGTAGCTACACGAGCGCGGTGGTTCAAACGACGGTGTCGGTCATCTCGATCAACGATCTGCCCGTTCTGGCGGCCATCGAGGCGGGCCCGCTGGCGGTGACCGAGAATGATCCGCCAGCGGCCCTGACCGCGACGCTGACGGTTGCCGATGTCGATTCGCCGACCCTCGCCACGGCCACGGTTTCGATCGTCGGCAACTATGTGAACGGCGAGGATGTGCTGGCCTTCACCAATACCGCGAACATCACCGGCAGCTGGAACGCAGGCACCGGGGTCTTGACGCTCACCGGGGCCGACTCGGCCGGTGCGTACCAGGCCGCGCTCAGGTCAGTCACCTACCAGAACCTTTCGGATGCACCATCGACCTGGCGCGGTGGCCTTTACCGTTCACGACGGCGTATCCTCGTCCAACACGGCTCACCCGGGACATCGCTGACCGCGGTCAATGATGCGCCGGTTCTCGCCGCGATCGAGGGCAGCGCCCTTGCTACACCGAGAACGCGCCGGCGACGCTGGTCACGGGCACACTGACCGTCGCCGATGCCGACCATGCGACGCTCACCTCGGCCACGATCGGCATCACGTCGAACTTCGTCAGCTTGCAGGACTATCTGCTGTTCACCGACACGGCGAACATCACCGGCGTGTACAACGGCACCACCGGCGTGCTGACCCTGAGCGGAACCGACACGGTCGCGGCCTACCAGGCCGCGTTGCGGTCGATTCGCTTCCAGAACACCTCGAATGATCCCTCGACCGCCACCCGCACCCTGTCGTTCGTGGTGACCGATGGCGTGACTTCGTCGAATACAGTCACCCGGAACATCGACATCACCGCCGTCAATGATGCCCCGGTTCTCAACGGCATCGAGGGCGCGCCGCTGGCGGTCACCGAGAATGGTCCCGCCACGGCGGTGACGGCCACGCTCACGGTCAGCGATGTCGATTCCGCGAGCCTGGCATCGGCCACGGTTTCGATCACCGCCAACTATGCCAACGGTGAAGACCTGCTCGGCTTCGCCGACACTGCGAACATCACCGGCAGTTGGAATGCGTCCACGGGCGTGCTCTCGCTTTCGGGATCCGATAGCGTCGCGAACTACCAGGCCGCCCTGCGTTCCGTGACCTATCGGAACCTGTCGGACGACCCATCCACCTTGACCCGCACCGTGTCGCTGAGTGTTCATGACGGGGCCCTGAGCTCGAATGTCGCGACCCGGGACATCATCGTGTCGGCCATCAATGACTGGCCGGTGCTGGCGACGATCGAGGCAGGCGCGCTGGCCGTCACCGAAGGCGATCCCGCCACCGCGATCACGGCCACGATGACGGTCTCGGACCCGGATGACATCCAGCTCAATGCTGCGACGATCTCGATCACGGCCAACTATGTCGATGGCGAGGACCAGCTCGCCTTCACCAACACGGCCAATATCACCGGCGGCTGGAATTCGACCACGGGAGTCCTCACGCTCACCGGCATCGACACCGTCGCGGCCTACCAGGCGGCGCTGCGCTCGGTGACATACCAGAACCTGTCGAACGACCCATCGGTTGCGACGCGAACCGTCGAATTCATCGTCACCGATGGTTCGGACTTCTCCCTCGCCGCGTCCCGGGATATCGCGGTGACCCCGGTGGGAGACCCGCCCTCGCTGGCCGCGATCGAGGGAACCGTGCTCGCGGTGACAGAGAACGACCCGGGCGTGCCGGTCACGGCATCCCTCACCGTGTCCGACCCCGACTCCGCCACCCTGGTCTCGGCCTCGGTGGCGGTGTCCGCGAACTATGTGAACGGCGAGGATCTGCTCGCCTTCGCCGACACGGCCAACATCACCGGCTCATGGAACGCGGCCACCGGTGTGATGACGTTGTCCGGCGTCGATACCCTGGCCGCCTACCAGGCCGCTGAGATCGGTCACCTGCAGAACCTTTCCGATGATCCGTCCACGCTGTCCCGCACCCTGTCGTTCTCGGTCAGCGACGGTGCGCTTGCCCTCGAACATCGTCACCCGCGACATCAACATCACCGCGGTCAATGATGCGCCGGTGCTCGCCGCGATCGAAGGCGCGCCGCTGGCCGTCACCGAGAACGATCCCGCCACCGCCATCACCGCCTCGACCACGGTCGCCGACGCCGATCATGCGACCCTGACCTCGGCGAGCGTCTCGGTGGCCGCGAACTATGTCAACGGTGAGGATCTGCTGGCGTTCGCCGACACCGCCAACATCACCGGTGCCTGGAATGCCGCCACCGGCGTCTTGACACTCTCCGGCGTGGACACGGTGGCCACCTGAGCAGCGCTGCGCTCGGTCACCTATCAGAACCTCTCCGACGATCCGTCCACACTGACCCGCACGATCTCGTTCTCGGTCAGCGACGGCGCACTGCCCTCGAACATCACGACCAGGGACATCGCGATCACCGCCGTCAACGACGCCCCTGCGCTCGCGGCCATCGAGGGCGCGCCGCTGGCCGTCACGGAAAACGATCCGGCCGCCACGATCACCGCCTCGATCACGATCTCCGATCCGGACTCGACCACCCTGGCGGCGGCCACCGTGTCGGTGTCCGCCAACTATGTCAACGGCGAGGATCTGCTGGCATTCGCCAACACCGCCAACATAACCGGCAGCTGGAATGCCGCCACCGGCGTGCTGACCCTCTCCGGCGTGGACACATTGGCCGCCTACCAGGCCGCGCTGCGCTCGGTCACCTACCAGAATCTTTCGGACACACCTTCCACGCTGTCGCGCACGATCTCGATCTCGGTCAACGACGGCGCACTGCCCTCGAACATCGCCACCCGCGACATCACGGTCTCCGCGGTCAATGATGCGCCGGTATTGTCTGCCATCGAGGGCACGCCGCTGGCCTATGGCGAGAGTGACCCCGCCACCGTCATCACCGCCTCGATCACAGTGGCAGACGCCGATCATGCGAATCTCACCTCGGCCAGCGTCTCGATCTCGGCCAACTATGTCAATGGCGAGGATGTCCTCGCGTTTGCCGACACCGCCAACATCACCGGTGCCTGGAATGCCGCCACGGGCGTCTTGACGCTTTCGGGCGTGGACACGCTCGCCGCCTACCAGGCCGCACTGCGCTCGGTCACTTTTCAGAACACCTCGAGCAACCCTTCGGCCGCCACCCGCACCCTCACGTTTGTCGTCCACGATGGCACCGACGCCTCGAACACCCTGAGCCGCGATGTCGCCATCACCACCGTCAACGACGCCCCGGTGCTGGCCGCCATCGAGGCCGCGCCGCTGGCCATCACCGAGAACGACCCCGCCAGCCCCGTCTCCGCCACCCTCACCGTGGCCGATGTCGACTCGCCAAACCTCGCCAGCGCCACGGTTACCGTCTCGGCCAACTACGTCAGTGGCGAGCATCCTGGTGTTCGTGGATACCGCCAACATCACCGGCAGCTGGAATGCCGCCACCGGCGTGTTGGCCTTGTCCGGCGCCGATACCTTGGCCAGCTACCAGGCCGCCCTGCGCTCGGTCACCTACCAGAACCTCTCCGATGATCCGTCCACGCTGACCCGCACCGTCGCGTTCGCCGTCGATGATGGCGCCGGCGCGAACTCATCTTCCAATACCCTGACCCGCGACATCACCGTCACCGCGGTCAATGACGCCCCCGTGCTCGCCGCGATCGAGGGCACGCCACTGGCCGTCACGGAGAACGATCCCGCCACCGTCATCACCGCCTCGATCACGGTCGCCGACGCCGATCATGCGACCCTGACCTCGGCGAGCGTCTCGGTGGCCGCGAACTATGTCAACGGTGAGGATCTGCTGGCCTTCGCAGACACCGCCAACATCACCGGTGCCTGGAATGCCGCCACCGGCGTCTTGACGCTCTCCGGCGTGGACACGGTGGCCGCCTACCAGGCCGCGCTGCGCTCGGTCACCTATCAGAACCTCTCCGACGATCCGTCCACGCTGACCCGCACCGTCTCGTTCTCGGTCGATGACGGCGCCGGCGCCAACTCGGCCTCCAACATCCTGACCCGCGACATCACCGTCGCCGCGGTCAACGATGCGCCCGTGCTCGCCGCCATCGAGGGCGCGCCGCTGCCGGTTACCGAGAACGATCCCGCCGCGGCAATCACCGCCTCGCTCGTCGTGAACGATGCCGACTCGCCCAATCTCGCGAGCGCCACCGTGTCGGTCCTCGACAACTATCTCAACGGCCAGGACGTGCTCGCCTTCGCCAACACCGCCAACATCACCGGCAGCTGGAACGCGGCCACCGGCGTCTTGACGCTCACCGGCGTGGACAGCCTCTCCGCCTACCAGGCCGCCCTGCGATCGGTCACCTACCAGAACACCTCCGATAACCCCTCGGCCGCCAACCGCACCATCGCCTTCGCCGTCGATGACGGCGCCGGCGCCAACTCGGCCTCCAATGTGCTGACCCGCGACATCACTGTCGCCACTGTCAATGACGCCCCGGTGCTCGCAGCCATCGAGGCCGCGCCGCTGGGCTATGCCGAGAACGACCCCGCCACCGCCGTCTCCGCCTCGATCACGGTCGCGGATGCCGATTCGCCCAACCTCGCCTTCGCCACCGTCTCGGTCTCGGTCAACTATGCTAATGGCGAGGATCTGCTGGCGTTCGCCGATGACCGCCAACATCACCGGCAGCTGGAACGCCGCCACCGTGGCGTGCTCACCCTCACCGGTGTGGACACCGTCGCCGCCTACCAGGCCGCCCTGCGATCGGTCACCTATCTGAACACCTCGGACGACCCCTCCGCCCTGACCCGCACCGTCTCGTTCTCCGTCAACGACGGTGCCGGTTCTATCCGCCTCCAACACCATCACCCGCGACATCACCATCGCCCCGGTCAACGACGCCCCCCGTCATCTCCTCCGACGGCGCCGGACCCACTGCCTCCTGTCCGGGCCCGAGAACTACCGCCTCGGTCACCACCGTCACCTCGACCGACCCCGACTCGCCCCGCCCACCTACACCATCGTCGGCGGCGATGATGCCGCCTGTTCTCCATCGACCCCGACACCGGCGTCTCCTTCCTCTCCGCACCCGACTTCGGTACCCGCAGACCTCAACGCCGACAACATCTACCTCCTCACCGTCGCCGCCGACGACGGCATGGCGGGCTGGATACCCAGGACATCGGTCTCCGTCTCCAATGTCAACGAAGAAGCGGTCTCGCCGGTCACCGATACCGATGGCTCGGCCAATGCCATCGCCGAGGGCTCGCCCAATGGCAGCACGGTCGGCATCACCGCCTCCGCCTCGAGCCCGACTTCACCACCGATCTCGTCTCCTACAGCCTCGATGACGACGCCGGTGGGCGCTTCGCCATCGACCCTCTCACCGGGATCGTCACCGTCGCCAACACCACGCTGATCGATTTCGAGACCTCGGTCGCGCACAACATCACCGTGCGCGCCACCTCCTCCGACGGCTCGGCCAGTACCGCGCTCACACCGTCGCCGTCATCGACATCAACGACACCCCGCCCTCGGTCGATCCCCGCCTCCCTGCTCGTGCCGAGTTCCAGCCCCTGGGCGCCCCCGTCGGCCTGCTCACCGCCTCCGGCCCCGACACCCTGGGCTCCCTGCAGAACTGGACCATCACCGGCGGCTCGGGCGCCACCGTGTTCGCCATCGGCCGCCACCGGACTGATCTCCGTGGCCGACCCTGCCGCCCTGGACGTCCTCCTCAACCCCCGCCTTCGATCTCGATGTCACCGTCTCCGATGGCGAACACCAGCGCGCCTGGCATCACCATCCACCGTCACCAATGTCGAAGAGCCCCCGTGCTCTCGCCCATGAGCCTCTCTCTGGACGAGAACACCCCCAGCAGCACCCTCATCACCACCATGAGCGCCTCCGATCGACACCGGCGATGTGCTCAGCTTCTCCATCCTCGCCGCCTCTCATCCCGGCGCCATCGCCCTCGATCCCGCCACTCCCGGGCGCGGTCTCGGTGGCCAACCTCGCCGCTCTGGACTTCGAGACCAACCCCACTCTGGGCCCTGCAGATCCTGGTGCGCGACGCCTCCGGCCTGATCGATGTCGCCCCCCTGACCATCTCTGGCCGATCTCCAATGGAAACCCCCACCGCGCTCATGCTCGATAACCACCATCGCCCCCATGCTCGCCGGCCAGCTCATCGGCACCGTCTCCGCCTCGGACCCCGATGCCGGCGAGATCCTCACCTTCCAGCCTGCTCGATGATGCCAACGGCTCGTTCATCCTCGAGGCCACCGACGGCACCCTGCATATCAGCGCACAGCCCACCATCGGCGCCTCCGCCGCACGCGCCATCACCATCGTCGTCACCGACTCCGCCGGCCATCAGCTCGCACGCGAGTTCACCCTGCAGCTGATCGAGGTCGATGCAGGCACCAGCAGCTCAACGCCCACGAAAGGGCCGGCGCCAGCGCGCGAGTCATCGCCGACATCGGCCCAGGCGCCCGACGCCAGCGCGACTTCGGCTCAGCCTATTGCCGAATCGGTCGAGCCCACGCCTCTACTTCAGTCCGCGGCCAACGAGAAGATCACGGTCCAGACGCTGCAGACAGAGGACGAAGCGCCCACGATTCAGGCACACTCCGAACAGACCAAGCTCGTGGAGCGTGACGCCAGAAGCGCGCCCCGTCGCGCGACGGACGGACCGCAGACCGAGGCTGCGGCCGCGGCCGCCCCGTCTCGGTTCGCAAACGAAATCTCCCTCGACCTGCAAGCCATAGCACCGCAGGGCTTGGCAGGCGACTTCCTCGACTGGGTCCTCGAGCGCCAGGCGATTCGCCGTGGCGACGTCCAGTTCAGCGTCGACCAGGCCCAGCTCGCCGAACAAACCGGCAAACAAGGGGACGAACTCACGATCAGGATAGACCCCTTGCATGCCACCGGAGCAATCGTCGGCAGCGCCGCCCTCTGGTGGGTCGCACGCGCCGGCGGCATCCTGACCAGTCTGCTCATCGGGGCGCCGACCTGGCGTTCAATCGACCCCTTACCCATCGCGATGCGTTCGCCTGATGTGGACCGGGACCCCACCCCGCATGACGACGAAAGTCATTTGCCGCTTCCCGGGGCCTGATCGGCACCGTCTGTACGCCACAGCTGATATCCCGACGCGCGCATTCTTTGCGCCGCCGGAGCCTCCGTCGGCGGAGTCTGGTGTGGCGAGGTCAGATTCCCGGCCATCCGTTGCTCCCCAAATGAGGGTTGACGCCGGGCCGCCCCTTCCGCCGTAGCGACCACCCGTCGCCGATCAGGACAAGAAAACGACAACGCTGCATCGCGGCAACTCCGTCTGATTGCCGAAGAAAGTCGTTCATCCGGAAGCGCAGCGGTTCAGGCCGGCTCACTGGCCAAATGGGACGATGACCCAGCTGCGTCAGCGATTCGCACGCCTGCTTCGTCGCCGCCCCCGGCGCGATGGCGCTCGTTTGTGCATTGAACCCCTCGAGCCCAGGATCCTGTTCTCGGCCGAACTGGTGATGCTCACGACCGACGACCTCATGGCCGATCCCATCGCAACCCGCGCGCTCGCGATCGATCCGCAAGCGCTCTCGCAGGCAACAGACACAGCCAACGACGACCCTCGCACCACGGAATTCGCCGCCAATGTCGAGCCCACCGCCAGCCCCGGCCGCGAACTGGTCATCATCGACTCGCGCGTGCCCCAGCCCGAGTCCCTGATCGAGACTCTCCAGAACGCACTTCCCGATCGCCACTTCGACATCCTGCTGGTATCCGAAGCCGATTCCGGCCTTGGGCAGATTGCTGCCTTCGTCGAGGGTCACGAGCCGTGGGACGCCTGGCATCTGTTCTCTCATGCCAGCCCCGGTGCCCTGCAACTGGGCGCAGACTCGCTCTCGAACGACACGCTCGCGGAGCATTCGGCGCAGCTCTCGGCCTGGGCCAACAACCTCACCGAACATGCCGACATCCTGCTCTACGGATGCGATCTGGCGGCCACCGATCAGGGCCTGCAATTCATCGATCGCCTGGCCAGCCTGACCGGCGCCGATGTCGCCGCCAGTGATGACACCACCGGTGCGGCCGCGCTCGGTGGCGACTTCAGTCTCGAGGTACATACCGGCAGAATTGAGGCAGCCGTGGCACTCGATGCCCAGGCACAGGCCAGTTTTGCCGGCACGCTGGCCGCATATGCCATCGTCGCGGACGACACCTTCAGCGGCAATGAAGACAGCGCCATTGCGGATAACGTCCTGACCAACGACCAGCCGCCCGATGGCTCTTCGCTTTCCACAGCGCTGACAAGCGATGTCGGCAATGGCAGCCTGATACTCAACCCGGACGGCACTTTCATCTACACGCCCGATACGAACTGGAATGGTACCGACAGCTTCGAGTACGTGGCGATCGATGCCGGTGCCGGGCCGGCGCACTACTGGGGGCTCGAGGGCGATGGCGTCGACGCGGTGGGTACGGCGCATGGCACATTGATGAATGGCCCGACCACCGTGCCCGGATATGACAACGACACTCTCCGCTTCGATGGCGCCGATGACTATGTCTGGCTGCCGGACGTGAATTACGCGAGTGAATTCACGATCGCGTTCCGCTTCAAGATCGACGACAACGTCGGATCCGGCATTCAGTATTTCTACTCTCACGGCGCGATCGCCGCGACCAATGTCGTTCATGTTTCATTCACCGAGGCCAGCTACCCGACCGTCGCCTATCGCAACAGCCTCATCACGACCTTTCTCGACAGCAATGACAGCGTCGCTGCTTCGGACCAGATCTACACCGATATCAGTTCCCTGATCGGTGACGGGCAGTGGCATTTCTACACGGCGACCGTCACCACGGGTGTCGGCACCCAGGTATACGTCGATGGCGTCCTACAGGGTTCCGACACCACGGGCACCGAAGGCATCAACCCGACGGGCGGCGCGATACTGGGTGGTCGCTCCGATCTGGACCCCACCCGCTTTCTGCGCACCGCCAATCGGATCGACAGCATCGAGATCTACGACAGCGCGCTCAGTGCCACCGAGATCGGCAATCTCTACGCGAACCCGCTACAGGCGACTGCGACCTTGACGGTCTTTCCGGTCAACGATGCGCCCACCCTCACCGGCATCGAGGCGGGTGCGATTGCCGTCACCGAGAACGATCCCGCTGTCGCCATCACCCCCTCGCTGAACGTCGCAGACGTCGACTCGGCCAATCTCGCCTCGGCCACCGTGTCAGTCTCGGCCAACTACGTGAACGGCGAGGACATTCTGGCCTTCACCGACACCGCCAACATCAGCGGCAGCTGGAACGCCGCCACCGGTGTCTTGACACTCGCAGGTTCGGACACTGTCGCCGCCTACCAGGCCGCCCTGCGCTCGGTCACCTATCAGAATCTCTCCGACGATCCGTCGCTTCTCACCCGCACGATCTCCTTCTCCGTCTACGACGGCGCGCTGAACGCCAACCCCATCACACGCAACATCGCGATCACCGCGGTCAATGACGCCCCGGTCATCACCTCCGACGGCGCCGCACCCACCGCCTCTCTGTCCGGGCCCGAGAACAGCACCTCGGTCACCACCGTCTCCGCCTCCGATCCCGACTCCGGCTCGCTCACCTTCTCCATCTCCGGCGGCGATGACGCCCCCTGTTCTCTATCGACCCCGCCACCGGTGTCGTCACCTTCGTCTCGCCGCCCGACTTCGAAGCGCCCGCCGACCTGAACGCCGACAACATCTACCTGCTCACCGTCCAGGTCGATGATGGCTCCGGCGGCACCGACTCCCAGGACATCGACTTCTCCGTCACCAATGTCAACGAAGGGCCCGTCTCGCCAGTCTCTGATGCCGATGCCTCTCTCAACCAGATCACCGAGGGCTCTCCCAACGGCACTCCGGTGGGCATCACCGCCTTCTCCTCGAGCCCGACTTCTCCTCCGATGCGATCTCCTACAGCCTCGATGACAGCGCCGGCGGGCTTCAGATCGACCCCTCTCCGGTGTCGTCTCCGTGGCCAACGCCTCCTGATCGACTTCGAGGCCTCCGTCGCACCACAACATCACCGTGCGCGCCTCCTCGAGCGACGGCTCGGCCAGTACCGCCCTCTACACCATCGCCGTCATCGACATCAACGACACCGCCCCAGCATCGACCCCGCCTCCCTGCTCGTGCCGAGTTCAGCCCCCTGGGCGCCCCGTCGGCCTGCTCACCGCCATCGACCCCGATTCCCTCGGAACCCTGCAGAACTGGACCATCACCGGCGGCTCGGGCGCCGCCGTCTTCGCCATCGATCCCGCCACCGGCCTGATCACCGTCGCCGACCCCGCCGCGCTGGACATCCTCCTCAACCCCGCCTTCGACATCGATGTCACCGTTTCCGACGGGCTCAACACCAGCGCGCCTCGTTCGATCATCATCACCGTCACCAATGTCGAAGAGCCCCCGGTGCTCGCGCCCCTGGCAGTCTCCGTACCCGAGAACTCCCCGCCGGCTCCCTCATCGCCACCATGAGCGCCTCCGACCCCGACACCGGCGATGTGCTCTCCTTCTCTATCATCGCCGCCTCCCACCCCGGCACCTTCGCCATCGATGCCGCCTCGGGCGCCGTCTCCGTGGTCGATGCCTCCGCCCTGGACTTCGAGACCAACCCCGCGCTCTCGCTGCAGATCCTCGTGCGTGACGCCTCCGGCCTGATCGATGTCGCTGCGCTCACCATCTCCCTGGCCGATCTCAACGAGCCGCCCACCGCGCTCATGCTCGATAACACCATCGCCCCCATGCTCGCCGGTCAGCTCATCGGCACCGTCTCCGCGCTGGACCCCGATGCCGGCGAGACGCTCACCTTCAGCCTGCTCGACGATGCCAACGGCTCCTTCATCCTCGAGGCCACCGATGGCACGCTGCACATCAGCGCCAAGCCACCATCTCCTCCTCTGCCGCCCGTGCCATCACCATCGTCGTCACCCGACTCCGCCGGCCATCAGCTCGCCCGCGAGTTCACCCTGCAGCTGATCGATGTCAGCACACCCTCGCGCCGCCCGCTCCAACGCCCGCACCGGAGCCAGCACCCACGCCGAACCCCGTGCCAACCCCGCGCCAACCCCTGAGCCCGCGCCCACACCGCTTCTGGGCCCGCGCCGGCGCCCGTGACGGCACCAGCGCCAAAGCCCGTACCCGGCCTCGCCTCCGAGACGGCACCCCGTGCGGTGAACAATGATCCGGCGCCCGTGCCGATCATTGGCGGTACCAAGACGACCCTCATACCGTCCGGGCCTGTCGACACGCAGGACGAAGAATCCGAGCCCCAAGACCAGGACGCGGCCGACCGTCGACGTGGCTGCATCCGGGCGCACACGCAGCACGCGTCCGGAAGGGGTCACGGTCATCGATCCGACGCCCGCACCGGGCACCGGCACACAGTCCACGCCAACCGCACAGCTCCAACTCGAGCTCAATGCACTGGCACTGCTGAATGTCGACGGCGAGTTCCTGGGTGGTTCCTCGAGTGCCTGGCGATCCGCCGCGGCGAGGTGCGCTTCGAACTCGACCAGAGCAACGCCCAGCTGCGCGCCCTGGAAGAAGCGATCAAGCTGTTGGCGGACTTCAAGCAATCCGCTGCATACCACCGGCGCAATCATCGGTTCGGCCACGATCTGGTGGCTCGCCCGCACCGGCGGCCTGCTCAGCGCCCTCCTGCTGGGCGCGCCCACCTGGCGCACCATCGACCCGCTTCCGATCGTGTCCCGCGCGTCAACGGATACCGCCTCCGAGCCGGACGCCGAGCATCACGACAGCGAGAACCAGCTACCCCTTCTTTGAATGAGGGTCATACCTCTACCGCCGCACGGACGCGGGCTTCGACCGTTGATGCGCATCTGCGCGAAAAAACCACAACCCGCCGCCCGCCGACGGACATCCGTTCACGCCGATCGGCCCGACGCCACACCCGACACCCGGATCGCGCCAAATGGTCGCATGACCTCATTGCGTCAGCGATCCGCACGCCTGTTCCGTCGCCGCCCACGGCCCGACGGCGAGCGTCTGCGCGTCGAATCGCTGGAGCCCAGGGTGCTGTTCTCGGCCGAGCTGGCCGCTCTGGCCCCGGATGACGCCCGGATCGATCCGGTCGAGACCCGCCTGATCGAGGCGAGCCAGGCAGACGCAATCGACCTGATGTCCAACGCCGACTCGAGACAGGCACAGACAGAAACGGCTGCCGCGCGCGACGCATCCGCCACCCCTCGAAGGCGCGAGCTGATCATCGTCGACGCGCGCGTGCCGGATCCCGACTCCCTGATCGACAACGTCCGCAACGGATTTGCGGATCGGCAGTTCGACATCCTGCTCGTGTCCGATCAGGACGGCGGTCTCGATCAGATCGCCAGCTTTATCGCCAACCATGATCCGTGGAGCGCCTGGCATGTGTTCTCCCATGCCAGTTCCGGGGCGCTCCAGCTTGGCTCCGACACCCTTTCCAATGCAACGCTCGCGCAACATGCCGCCGGGTTGTCCGCCTGGGCCGACGCCCTGACCGAAGACGCCGACATTCTGCTGTATGGCTGCGACCTGGGCGCAGATGAGGATGGACTGGCATTCATCAACGCGCTTGGGGATCTCACCGGCGCAGATATCGCCGCCAGTGACGACCCAACCGGTGCCGCATGGCTGGGCGGTGACTTCGAACTCGAGATTCACCGGGGCACGATCGACACCCCCATCGCACTGGATGCCGCCGCGCAGAGCGGGTTCCAGGGCACCCTGGCCACGTTCATCGTCACGAACACCGGCGACAGCGGTGCCGGCAGCCTGCGCCAGGCCATTCTCGATGCCAATGCAAATGCGGGCGCGGATCTCATCTCCTTCAACATCGCCGCGCCGCTGATCAGTGGTGCGCATACGATTCAACCGCTGAGCGCACTGCCGAGCATCACGGAAACGATCACCATCGACGGCCTCACGGAGCCGGACGCGGCCGGTGCACCGGTGGTCGAGATCGACGGCTCACTGGCCGGCGCCACGGTGCGCGGCATCGATCTGGCCATCGGATCCGCCGGCTCCACGATCCGCGGGCTGGTCATCAACCGGTTCTCCGACCCCGGGATCTACGTCGGATCCGACAGCAATCAGATCCTCGGCAACTATCTCGGTACCGATGTCACCGGGCTGCTGGCACGCGGGGGCTACTCCGGCATCAGTATCGCGGGCAGCATGAACACCATCGGCGGCCCCGCGGCCGGCGACGGCAACGTCGTCGGCGGCACTGTCCATCACGGCATCGGCCTGATCGCGTCGGTCTCGTTCAATACGATTCAGGGCAACCTGATCGGCGTCGGCGCCGATGGCACGACGGCGGTTGGCAATAACCGGATCGGCGTCGACGTCTACCTGGGTTCGGACAACCTCATCGGCGGCGTCAATCCTGGCGAGGGCAACCTGATCGCGCACAATGCCGATGCCGGGGTGGCGATTACCCAGTTGAGCGCGCAGCGCAATGCCGTGCTCGGCAACCAGATCTGGGACAACGCCGCCATCGGCATCGATCTGAACTTCAATGGGCTGACCCCGAACGATGTCGATGATGTCGACACGGGCCCGAACAACCGCCTGAACTTTCCAGTCCTGACTTCGGTGACCCAGAACGGGGCGAATCTGGAACTCAGCTTCGCGGTTGATCTGCCGGCTGGTACCTATCGGATCGAACTCTTCGAAAACCCGTCCGGAGTCGACCCCGGGCAGTACGGCGAAGGCCAGATCCTGCTTGGTGCCACGAGCATCACGACCACCGGTGCGGCCGGCTACGAGACATTCGCGCGCACACTGACGAGTGTTGCTCCGGGCGTCATTCGGGGCATCACCGCCACCGCCACCCAGGACCTGGGCGGTGGCGTGTATGGCGCAACATCGGAGTTCGGCCCGGCCTACGCCGGCGCGGGTACCGTGATCGTCACAACGACCGCGGACACCAGCGACGGAGATACGTCCAGCATCACGGCGCTGCTCGGCAATCCCGGTGCGGACAAGAAGATCTCACTGCGCGAAGCGATCACCGCCACCAACAACACGGCCAATGGCGCGAGCAATGACCGGATCGAATTCGCCATTGCGGGAGCGGGAGAACACATCATTGCGCTGTCGTCAGCGCTTCCCCAGATACAGGGCGGCGTCACCATCGACGGGACCACGCAATCGGGCTGGGTGGCCGCAAGCTATCTGCCGATCATCGTCGATGGCAATGACGCCGCCGGCGGACTGGAGTTCTCATCAAGCGCCGACGGATCGTCGGTTCGCGGCCTGATCGTTCGGGATTTCAATGCCGACGCCATCGACCTGCTGGCCGGCGCGGACAACATCAGTGTGCAAGGAAACTGGGTCGGTGCCTTCAACAGTGACGGCACCTGGGCAGGGGCCGGTGAGGCCAACATCTTCAGCGCAATTCGCACCCAGGCTAACAACACGACGATCGGGGGATCAACCGCGGCCACCCGCAATGTGCTCACCGATGCCGCATTCGGCGTGCTGATGCGTGGGACCCATTCCGGAACCACGATTGCTGGCAACTATTTCGGCACCGACATCGCCGGATCGACCCTGCAAGGGAGCATGGATTACGGCGTCTACGCCATGGAGGCCGCCTCGAATGTCACGATCGGGGGGGCCACGGTCGCCGACCGCAATACGATCGCCGGTGCCGCCATCAATGCGATTGCACTGGTCAATGAAAACAACGACAACATCACAATTCGCAACAACACGATTGGCGCATCGGCGGATCGGGCCACGCTGCTGGACAGCCGCTCGGGAAACGGCAGCGGGATATTCGTCAACGGCGGCGGCGACAACATCTCCATCATCGACAATCTGGTCGCGGCCAGCCGCTATGCAGGAATCGAGATCGACGGCAGCACCAGTGGCGCGCTGATCCAGGGCAACATCATCGGCACGGATCCCACTTTCAGCTATGACTGGGGCCATGGCGAGAACGGGATACTGGTCGAATTCGCCACCAATGTGACCATTGGCGGCACCAGCGCGGGCCAGGGCAATGTCATCGCCTACAACGGGCGCCTGGGCGCAATACCCTCTGGTGGCATCGGTATTCAGGACACCGCGAGCGCCGTAACCGTGCGCGGCAACAGCATCTTTGGCAACTACGGCATCGGAATCGACCTCGGCGCAACCGCAGATGACGGTGCCGATGCCAATGACGCCGGTGACGCCGACACCGGCGGCAATGCCAAGCAGAACTGGGCGGTGCTCGGAGCGATCACGATCACCGACACCGGCGTGATGGCCTATGACCTGGACACCACGACCCTGACGGCCGGCAGCTATACGATCGATTTCTATGCCAATGCGGATCCGGGAGCGACGCAACCTCAGGGGAGAACCTATCTTGGCTCCCTGACCGGCGTGACTGACGGGCAGGCGTCCGTGACCGGCACGCTGACAGGCATCGGCCTCGCCCCGGGAGAGACCGTCACCCTGGTGACCACGGATGCAGCCGGCAACTCGTCCGAGTTCTCGAACGGCGTCGTCGCAGCCGATGGCGATGCCGGCGGCACCACGCCCAGTGCGCTACAGATCGTTCAGTCGGCCGATGGTGGCCTGAGTCTGAACGAAGCCGGCGGCAACGATGCCTATCTGCGCGTTCTCGACGGTGGCACGCTGCTCGGCGGTTTGGCCGCACTCACCTTCGAGACACGATTCCGAAGCTCGGCCAGCGGATCGACTGACAGTCTGATCTCTTACAACAGTGCCGATGGCCTCGACCGCCTGCGCGCGAACCTGCTGGGCGACGGCACGATGAGCATCCGCGTGCAGAGCGGGCCGGTCTGGACGGCAAGCGCGATCGACTATGACGCCGCACTGCGCGATGGCGGGATCCATACCTTCAGCCTCACCTGGAACAACGCCGGGATCACCACGATCTATATCGATGGCCAGGTGATCGAATCCAATGCGGGCATGGGCGTGGGCGCCACGATAACCGGCGGCGGCACGCTGCTGATCGGCCAGGAGCAGGACGCCCTCGAGGCCGCGTTCGTGCCCAGCCAGGCGCTGAATGCGACCTTGTACGACGTGCGCTTGTTCAACACGGTACGCACCGCGGATCAGATCGCCTCGAGCTACGGAACCACGCTCCCCTACGATGAAGCCGGGCTTATCGCCAACTGGCGCTTCGACAACTTCTCCACCGATGGCTTGGTGACTGACAGTGTCGCGGGCAACAATCTGGAGCTTCGCCATGTGCATGAGAGTGGGTTCAGCGCGAGCACGCCCGCGCTGACGCTGCAGTCGGACGAAAACGCCATAGCCGGTACAGTGGTGGGTACTGTGGAGGCAGTTGATGCGGAGCGCGAGGCACTGATCACGTCGCTTCTGGCGGCAGACCCGACCCTGGTGTACTCGGCCGAGACCGGCAAGTTCTACCGCCCGACGATCACTACCTTGAACTGGACCGGTGCCGAAATCAATGCCATGGCGCAGACGCTGAATGGCGTCGCCGGGCAACTGGCGACCATCCGATCCGCGGCGGAGAACGACATCCTGGCGCGAATGGCCGACCCATTGAACCGGGAACTCTGGCTTGGCGGCACGGACAAGACCATCGAGGGTCAGTGGCGATGGCGCGAAGCGGGCGTGGACGCCGATCTTTTCTGGCTCGGCGGAGCCGACGGTTATGCCCCTGCCAGCGCCTTCTCGATCTGGGACAACGCAAAGCCCGACAACGTAGGCGGCACCCAGGACTACCTGGAGATTCGGTCGTGGCTGGCATGGGATGACGACCATAACTCGGGCGGCCTGCCAACCGGCTACCTGGTCGAATGGGATGCCGACGCAGTACTCGACGCCACCCAGGCGCTCACCTACTCCATCACCTCGCAGACCATCGACGGCGCCTTCGTCATCGATGCATCGAGCGGCAGTATCCGGGTCGCCGATGGCCGGCTGCTCGACTTCGAGACCAGTCCCACCCATACCCTGCAGGTGAGCACCACCGATGCGGACGGCAACACTGTCACGCTCCCGGTGCAGATCTCGCTGATCGATCGGATCGAATCGACGGTCACGATTGCCGCAGCCGGTTCGGGCATCGAATTGAACCTGGACGGGGGCAATGATGCCTACCTGGTGGACTCGACCAGTGGCGCGCCATACTGGAACGGATTCGAATCCATATCCATGGAGTTCACGGTTTCCGCGCTGCAGACCCCGGACTCGATGGCCACGCTGTACTCGAAGCGCGCGGCCGCGTCTTATTCCTATTTCGGCATTCTGGCCGACGGCCGCCTCGAATGGAGCGGTTACAACAGTTCGGAGGCATACACCGGGCTGTTCGATGGCGGCCTGCACGGCCTGGCATTCACCTGGCATGCGCCGGCAGGTGAACTGCGCTTCTTCGTCGATGGTGAGTTGGTCGAGACGCTCTCGACGGCCACACAGGCGCAGACCAACGGCGGTGGCGTGTTCGTGATCGGACACGATCAGGACAGCGTCGGCGGTGGCTTCGATCCGGCCCAGGCATTCTCCGGAGTCATCCATGATGTCCGCATCTGGGATCACGCACGTACCGAAGACGAGATCGGCATCGACTGGCGCCACAAGTACGACCCTGCCTCCCTGCCGGCCGGCCTGGTGGCGAACTGGCAGATGGACGGCTTCAACGGCTCGAATCAGGTGGTCGAGCAAGTGTCGGCGAACAACCTGAGCATCGGCCATGCGGCCGGTGGCGGATTCATCGCCAGCTCGCCGGTGCCCGACCTGCACATCGCGGAGAACAGCCCACCGGGCAGCGGCATCGGCCATCTGCTGCCGGTCAGCAACGCCGTGGCCGATGACATCGTCGACGACGGCGTCTTCCTGGATGCCCCAAAGCCCACGCCAATCGGAACCTACAACGCCGGCCAGACCTTCGGCAGCTGGACGGTCGACACGGGATCGGTCCAGCTCACCGAAGGCGTCTTCGCCGACAGCCCCGCGGGCGGCTACGAACTGGCCATGTGGGGCGGATCGGGAAGCGTCGTCACCCAGACACTGGCCACGGAGATCGGCAAGCAATATCAGTTGACATTCTTCTTTTCGGGCGACTGGAGTGGCGCGCCCAACGTGGTCAACGGCCGGGTCAGCGCGGCCGGACAGTCGCACGACTTTTCGATGGCGCGACCCGCGAACTGGAGTCTCGCAAATCCCGGCTGGGAACCCTCCGGGTTCGTGTTCACCGCAACCTCGACCAGCACCGAGCTGCGCCTCGAGAAGCTCGATCCGGACAGCAAGTCGATCATGCTCTCCGGTATTTCGGTGCGCGAACGGGATCCGCGGATCGCGGCGCTGCTGTCTGCCGACCCCACGCTGCATTATGACGGCGTCACCGACAAGTTCTATCGCCTGGTCTCGGACCCGATCAGCCAGCCCGATGCCCTCGCGCTGGCGGTAGGGTCGAGGCTCAACGGTGTATCGGGGCAGCTGCTGACGATTCGATCCGCCTACGAAAACCAGCTGGCCTGGGAGATCGGCCACGACGAACCCGGCGGCATCTGGCTCGGTGGCACCGATCAGGGGGTGGAGAACACATTCCAGTGGTACGACGGTACCGAGCCGGGCGAGGCTTTCTGGTCGGGCGGCTCGGCGTTACCCGGTCACTATGCCGCCATAGCGTCGACCGAACCCAACGGCGGCAGTGCCGAGAACTTTCTCGCCATGTGGAGGCCTTATAACCTCGCCTGGGTGGACATTGCGCCCGCCACCTACCCTTTGGCCACGATCGTAGAGTGGGATGCACGCCAGGTCCTGGCGGCAGGTCAGTTCGACGTCGCGGCTCAGGACGCCGTTCTCATCGCGGTCGACCCGGATACCGGCGCCGTTCGAACGGCGGCCCCCAGCCAGCCCGACGCCTTCGCGAACACACAGGTTTGGGCCGACGCCTCCAACGCAGCCACGGTCACCAGCTCGGGCGGCCTCGTCTCGGCGGTTCAGGATCTCACCGGCGGCAACGATCTGACCCAGGGCACAGCAGCGCTGCAGCCCGCTGTGCAGAGTGGCGTGCTCAACGGCCGCGACGCCTTGTACTTCGCCGGCGACGACCGCATGGTGATCACCAGCTCCGGCAATCTCACGGACCGGGCAACGGAGCGCACGATCACCTTCGTGTTCCGCCCTGGCGCCGATGTCGCCTCCCGCCAGGTCTTGCTCGACCAGGGGCGCACCCAGGATGGCTTCAGCATCTATATCGATGCCGGTCAGCTCTATGCGGGCGCATACAGCACGCAGGCTGACAATGACTGGAGCGACGGCTGGCTCTCGAGCGCGATCAGCGCAAACACGACCTATGTCGCCACGCTGGTACTCGACACCCTGAGCACGATGCGGCTCTATTTGAACGGCGAGATGGTCGGCAGCCTGGATATCCCCGTGGCGTTCGTCTATGAGCAGATCAACGGCGTGCATATCGGTTCATACAACGATCAAACCCGCTTCCATGATGGATCGGCACTCGGGGATGGCGGCTATTACACCGGCCATATCGGCGAATTCGCGTACCACAAGACAGCCCTCGCCGCCGACGAGATCGTCGATCTTCAGGCTTACCTGATCGACAAGTGGATCGGCCCGATCGCGCGCCCGGATGTCGAAACGCAACCCACGCTCACGCCGGACGTCCAGATGATCGACGCGGGTGGTGTCACGCTCACCACCGCCGCCGCGATCACCGTCGACAATCGCGGCGGTGAGCCCTGGCAGATCATTCCCCTGACCACGCAATCGCTGAACGAGGATGGCACGATCGCATTCTCTAGCAGCGGCAGCAATGCGATCACAGTGTCCGACACATCGGCTGGTACGGATACGCCGCTGCAGGTGACCTTGTCCGTTTCGCAAGGCATGCTCACGCTGTCGCAGGCCACCGGGCTGACGATCGTAGCCGGGGCCGATGCCAGTGCCTCGATGACGATCCAGGGCAGCGAAGCCGCTCTGAACGCGGCCCTGGAGGGCCTGAGCTACAGCCCGGGCGCCGACTACAACGGCGCGGATTCCCTGATCGTCACAACCGCCATCGATGCCAGCCTCGCGGGCTCATACACATTCGCAGGCGGAACGGCCGTCGATCAGAGTGCCGGAACGACTCACGACGGCACGCTGATCGGCAATGCGGGCACGGTCACCGATCCGGACCGGGGCGAGGTTCTGAGCCTGGACGGCAACGGGGACTATGTGCAGGTCAGCGGGCGCTTCGGCGACGCGGTCGATCTGACCCTGGCCGCATGGGTCAACCTGGATACGGCGGGGACGTTCGGCTCCGAGGTGATCAGCCTGGGAGACGGCGTAGGCCTGCGTCTGGACGCGTTCGGCAGCACGCTGACAGGCTTCTTCTGGAACGGAAGCAGCTGGGTGAACACCGATGCGAGCATTTCGCTGGCGGGTACCGGCTGGCACCACGTTGCCTATACGCTCGATGCAGCCGGCAGTTCGCAGGTGCTTTATCTGGACGGCGCCGCCATGGCCACCTCGACGGGCGGCACCGTCAGCTACGCGGGCGCGTTCGCCGATACACACATCGGCGCCCATGCCAATCCGGCTGAGCGTGGCTACGACTTTCTCGGTGCAATAGATGACGCTCGGATCTATGCCCGCGCACTGAGCGAGGACGAGATCGCCGCACTCGCCACAGATCAGACGGGCGTCACCGGTTCGGTGGCAATCGACGTCCTGGCCGTGAATGATGCGCCGGCCGCGACGATGAACGCGACTTTCAGCACCAACGAAGACACGCCGGTCACCATCCCGATCAGCGTGACCGACATCGACGCAGGCGCGGGAGCCATGCGCGCCACCCTGAACACCCACGACTCGGCCAGCATCGACTTCCCCATGACCAGCGGCGCCAGCATCGGCGCCAACACCGTCGATGGCATCAACACAACCTGGACTGTGGACGGTACGCTCGCCCAGCTGCAGACCGAGCTGGCCACGATGCAGTTCAATCCCGGCCCGAACTTCAATGGTGCAGCGGCGCTCGAGTACACGATCAGCGATCTCGGCAGTACGGGATCCGGCGGCACAAAGACCACCAGTGGCAGTACCACGGTCAACGTGGCCGCAGTCAATGATGGGCCGGTGCTGAGCGCGATCGAGGCGGGTGTCCTGCCCTATGCCGAGAACGACCCGGCCACGGCGGTTACAGCCACCTTGACCATCGCCGACGTCGACTCCGCGAATCTCGCCTCCGCCAGCGTGACAGTCACGGCCAACTACGTGAACGGCGAGGATGTCCTGGCCTTCACCGATACCGCGAACATCACCGGTGCCTGGAATGCGGCCACCGGCGTGCTGACCTCACGGGCACGGACACCGTTGCCGCCTATCAGGCAGCACTTCGCTCAGTCAGCTACCAGAACATGTCTGAGGCCCCATCCACGCTGACGCGCACGGTTGCGTTCGCGGTCGACGACGGGGCTGGTGCCAACTCTGCCTCGAATGTGCTCACCCGGGACATCTCGATCACGGCGGTCAATGATGCACCGGTGCTCGCCGATACACCGCTCGCACTGGCCGTGGCAGAGGATGCCGGTGCACCGACCGGCGCAGTGGGCGCCTTGATCGGGACGTTCACCGGCGGCATCACCGATGCCGACGGCTCCGTGGCCACGGGCATCGCCGTGACCGCCACGGATGAGGCCAACGGCCTCTGGTACTACAGCACCGACGATGGAGCCAGCTGGAACAGCGTCGGCCCGGTCAGCGAGAACTCGGCACTGCTGCTGGCCGATGACGGCAGCACACGGCTGTATTTCGCGCCCGCGGCCGATTTCAACGGCATGATCGCTGCCGGCCTCACGCTGCGCGCCTGGGATCAGACCAGCGGCGCGCCCGCCAGCAAGGTCGATGCCAGCACCAATGGCGGCAGCACTGCTTTCTCCGACGCGACCGACTCCGTTGATGTGACGGTCACCGCAGTCAACGATGCGCCGACGCTCGGCATCAGCGCCACCCTGCCGCCAAGCCTCGAAAATGGCGCGACGTCGATCCTCGACCCCGCCGCCACGGTCATCGACATCGACTCGCCGGATTTCGATGGCGGGCAGCTGACGATCGCGATCACCAGCAATGCCACATCCCAGGATCAGCTGCAAATCGTGCACGAGGGCTTCGGCGCGGGACAGGTGGGCATTTCGGGCGCGAATGTGCAGGTAGGTGCCACCATTGTCGGAACCCACAATGGCACCGTGACCGGGGCCGCACCGCTGATTGTCAGCTTCAACGCGAACGCCGACGCGGCAAGCGTGCAAGCCGTGCTGCGGCGCATCGGCCATGCATTGTCGGGCGAAGATCCGGGCACGCTCGATCGCACCATCGACTTCCAGCTCAGTGATGGCGATGGTGGCATCAGCGCCACCGAGTCGCGCACGATCAACATCAGCGCCGACACCGACGTCTGGGTCACGACCACCGCCGACACTATCGATGGCGATACCAGCTCGATGCAGGCGCTGCTGGCCGATCGCGGCGCCGATGGTCGCATCTCACTGCGCGAGGCGATCGAGGCGGCCAACAACACGGCCGGCGCGAATGAGATCTATTTCAACATCCCAGAGGCCCTGGTCGGTGGTGCGCATACCATCACGATCGCATCACCCCTGCCCGCGATCAGCGACACGATCACCATCGATGGCAGCACCGAGCCGGAGTTCGTGACGGCGCCAATCGTGGAACTCGACGGCACGTCGGCCGGCGCTGGCGCCCATGGTTTGACGCTCACCGCCGGCGCGGATGGCAGCACGATCCGCGGGCTGACGATCAATCGCTTCCAGGGCGCCACCATCTACGTCTTCAATGGCGTCAGCGGCACAGTGATCGCCGGCAACTATCTGGGCACGAATGCCGCCGGCACTGCGGGTTACGGCATCGGCAGCGAGGGGTCTGGGTCCCGAACGGCGTGGGCACCGTCATCGGCGGAAGCTCGGCCGCGGATCGCAACGTGATCTCCGGCCTGGCGGGCATCGGTGTGCGTCTGGGCGCGGCATCCGGCACCATCGTCCAGGGCAACTGGATCGGTCTCGGCAGCGATGGCAGCACCATCGGCAATGGCACACACGGCATCTTTCTGGGCGTTGCCACGGCGACGGGCAACCTGATCGGCGGCGATGGACCCGGCGAGGGCAATGTCATCGTCGCCAGCGGCAACAACGGCATCACACTGAGTGTGGCCGCGGCGGACAACACGATTCTGGGCAACCGCATCGAAGCCAGCGGTGTCCTGGCGATCGATCTTGGCTTCGACGGTATCACCCCGAACGATCCTGACGATCCGGATGCCGGGCCGAACGGGCTGCTGAACACCCCGGTCTTGTCTGGCGCAGCGCTTGCAGGCGGCAATATCACCCTGGCGGGCACGCTCGACACCGACAGGCCGTCGACCCAGTTCCGGATAGAGTTCTTCGGCGTGCCCGGCGCCGACACGGATGGCTCCGGCCATGGCGGTGCGGCGATACTGCTCGGCGCCACGGTGATCAGCACGGATGGCACCGGCGATGGCGTGTTCTCCGGGGTGGTGGTCGCCGATGGCGGACTCATAGTGGGCGATTTCGTCACGGCCACGGCCACCGTGATCGACAATCCCGCACAGATCGGCATCGATGCCGTGGCCGCCTACGGAGACTCGTCGGAGCTTGCAGCCAATCTTCAGATCGCCACACCCGCCCCGGTTCTGAATCTCGATCCGGATGACTCGGGTGGTGCCGGGGGCGGAGACTTCGCCGTGAGCTTCACCGAAGGGGGCGGCCCAGTGCCCGTTGCCGATGCGGACGCCTCCGCCATCGATCCGGACTCGTCGAACCTGAGCGCGATCTCGGTCTCGATCAGCAACCTGCAGGACGGCGCCGCGGAATCGCTGGCGGCCAACACGGCGGGCACCAGCATCACGGCCAGCTACAACTCCGGCACCGGCGTGTTGTCGCTGACCGGGTCGGACACCGTGGCCAACTATCAAAAGGTGCTACGCACGGTCACCTATGACAATACCGCGCTGAACCCGGGCACCATCGCGCGCGCGATCACCTTCGTTGCCGATGACGGCATCAACCTCAGCGTGGTGCGAACCACCACGGTGTCGGTGACCGCGATCAATGACGCACCCTTGCTCGCCGGCATCGAAGCGGCGCCACTGGCCATCACCGAGAACGATCCGGCCGCCGCGCTCACCGGCTCGATCACCGTGTCAGACGTCGACTCCCTGAGCATCGCCTCGGCCACCGTCATGGTGTCGGCCAACTATATGAACGGCGAGGATGTGCTGGCCTTCACCGACACGGCCAATATCACCGGATCGTGGAACTCCGCCACCGGCGTGCTGGCCTTGTCAGGCATCGACAGCGTCGCCGCCTACCAGGCCGCGCTGCGTTCGGTCACCTATCAGAATCTCTCGGACGATCCATCGACGCTGACCCGAACGATCTCGTTCGCGGTCGATGACGGCGCCGGTGCCAACTCCGCCTCGAACACGCTCACCCGCGACGTCGCGATCTCTGCGGTCAATGATGCCCCGATGCTGTCGGCAATCGAAGCCGCCCCCCTGGCCTATAGCGAGAATGACCCGGCGACCGTCGTCACCGCCACGATCACCACAGCCGACCCCGACAATGCCAATCTCGCCTCGGCCACCGTGAGCATCTCGGTTAACTATGTGAATGGTGAGGATGTTCTCGCGTTCACCGACACCGCCAGCATCACCGGCGCCTGGAACGCCGCCACCGGTGTGCTCACCCTGAGCGGCGCCGACACCGTGGCCGCCTATCAGGCCGCGCTGCGCTCGGTCACCTACCAGAACACCTCCGCAAACCCCAATGCACTGACCCGCACGATCTCCTTCTTCGTCACCGACGGCTTGGCCGCGTCCAATAGTCAAACGCGCGATATTTCCATCGCGCCGACCAATGACGCACCCGTGCTCGCTGCCATCGAGGCCGCACCGCTCGCGGTCACCGAGAATGATCCGGCTGCGCCGATCACCACGACCATCACCGTGGCCGACCTCGACAGCGCAAGCCTCGCCTCAGCCACCGTCTCGGTCTCGGCCAACTATGTCAACGGCGAGGATGTGCTTGCATTCGCCGACACCGCCAGCATCAGCGGCTCCTGGAATGCCGCCACCGGGGTTCTGACCCTCAGTGGCGTGGACACCCTCGCCGCTTATGAGGCCGCCCTGCGCTCGGTCACCTACCTGAACCCCTCTAACAATCCTTCTGCGCTGAGCCGCACCGTCTCGCTCTCCGTCGACGACGGCGCCGGCGCCAACTCCGCCTCGAACGTGCTGACCCGCGATATCGCGATCACCACGGTCAATGACGCCCCCACGCTCTCGGCCATCGAGCCCGCGCCCCTGGCCTATACCGAGAACGACCCCGCCACCCCGGTCACCGCCTCCCTGGTGCTCTCCGACCCCGATTCGCCCAACCTCACCTTCGCCTCGGTCGCCATCTCCGCCAACTACCTCAATGGCCAGGATGTCCTCGCCTTTGCGGATACCGCCAACATCTCCGGCTCCTGGAACGCCGCCACCGGTGTGCTGACCTTGAGCGGAGTCGACTCGCTCGCCGCCTACCAGGCCGCCCTGCGCTCGGTCACCTATCAGAATCTCTCCGACGATCCGTCGCTTCTCACCCGCACGATCTCCTTCTCCGTCTACGACGGCGCGCTGAACGCCAACCCCATCACACGCAACATCGCGATCACCGCGGTCAATGACGCCCCGGTCATCACCTCCGATGGCGCCGCACCCACCGCCTCTCTGTCCGGGCCAGAGAACAGCTCCTCGGTCACCACCGTCTCCGCCTCCGATCCCGACTCCGGCTCGCTCACCTTCTCCATCTCCGGCGGCGATGACGCCCCCCTGTTCTCCATCGACCCCGCCACCGGTGTCGTCACCTTCGTCTCGCCGCCCGACTTCGAAGCGCCCGCCGACCTGAACGCCGACAACATCTACCTGCTCACCGTCCAGGTCGACGATGGCTCCGGCGGCACCGACTCCCAGGACATCGACTTCTCCGTCACCAATGTCAACGAAGGGCCCGTCTCGCCAGTCTCTGATGCCGATGCCTCTCTCAACCAGATCACCGAGGGCTCTCCCAACGGCACTCCGGTGGGCATCACCGCCTTCGCCTCCGAGCCCGACTTCTCCTCCGATGCGATCTCCTACAGCCTCGATGACAGCGCCGGCGGGCGCTTCACGATCGACCCCCTCTCCGGTGTCGTCTCCGTGGCCAATGCCTCCCTGATCGACTTCGAGGCCTCCGTCGCACACAACATCACCGTGCGCGCCTCCTCGAGCGACGGCTCGGCCAGTACCGCCCTCTACACCATCGCCGTCATCGACATCAACGACACCGCCCCCAGCATCGACCCCGCCTCCCTGCTCGTGCCCGAGTTCAGCCCCCTGGGCGCCCCCGTCGGCCTGCTCACCGCCATCGACCCCGATTCCCTCGGAACCCTGCAGAACTGGACCATCACCGGCGGCTCCGGCGCCGCCGTCTTCGCCATCGATCCCGCCACCGGCCTGATCACCGTCGCCGACCCCGCCGCGCTGGACATCCTCCTCAACCCCGCCTTCGACATCGATGTCACCGTTTCCGACGGGCTCAACACCAGCGCGCCTCGTTCGATCATCATCACCGTCACCAATGTCGAAGAGCCCCCGGTGCTCGCGCCCCTGGCAGTCTCCGTACCCGAGAACTCCCCCGCCGGCTCCCTCATCGCCACCATGAGCGCCTCCGACCCCGACACCGGCGATGTGCTCTCCTTCTCTATCATCGCCGCCTCCCACCCCGGCACCTTCGCCATCGATGCCGCCTCGGGCGCCGTCTCCGTGGTCGATGCCTCCGCCCTGGACTTCGAGACCAACCCCGCGCTCTCGCTGCAGATCCTCGTGCGTGACGCCTCCGGCCTGATCGATGTCGCTGCGCTCACCATCTCCCTGGCCGATCTCAACGAGCCGCCCACCGCGCTCATGCTCGATAACACCATCGCCCCCATGCTCGCCGGTCAGCTCATCGGCACCGTCTCCGCGCTGGACCCCGATGCCGGCGAGACGCTCACCTTCAGCCTGCTCGACGATGCCAACGGCTCCTTCATCCTCGAGGCCACCGATGGCACGCTGCACATCAGCGCCAAGCCCACCATCGCCGCCTCTGCCGCCCGTGCCATCACCATCGTCGTCACCGACTCCGCCGGCCATCAGCTCGCCCGCGAGTTCACCCTGCAGCTGATCGATGTCAGCACACCCTCGCCGCCGCCCGCTCCAACGCCCGCACCGGAGCCAGCACCCACGCCGAACCCCGTGCCAACCCCCGCGCCAACCCCTGAGCCCGCGCCCACACCCGCTTCTGGGCCCGCGCCGGCGCCCGTGACGGCACCAGCGCCAAAGCCCGTACCCGGCCTCGCCTCCGAGACGGCACCCCGTGCGGTGAACAATGATCCGGCGCCCGTGCCGATCAGCGGCGGTACCAAGACCACCCGGATTCCGATCGCGCCCGAAGACGACCAGGATGACGAATCTGCGCCCCAGACCGGGTCTCCGCCGAACGTCGAAGGGGCAGCGGCCAGGCGCACGCGCGGCGCCAGTTCGGATAAGGTCACGGTCGTCGAGCGCGCACCCGCGCCGGCAATCAGCACGCGGTTCACCCCAACCGCCCAGCTGCAGCTCGAGCTCAACGCCCTGGCGCTGCAAAGTGTCGACAGCAACTTCCTGGAATGGGTCATCGAACGCCTGGCGATCCGCCGCGGGGAGGTGCGCTTCGAACTCGACCAGAGCAACGCCCAGCTACGCGCGCTCGAAGACGAGATCAAGCTGTTGGCGGACTTCAGCAACCCGCTGCACACGACCGGCGCCATCATCGGTTCGGCCACGATCTGGTGGCTCGCCCGCACCGGCGGCCTGCTCAGCGCCCTCCTGCTGGGCGCACCCACCTGGCGCACCATCGACCCGCTTCCGATCGCCAGAAGCCGTGCCGGCGACGACGATCCGATCGACGACATCGGGCCGCGCAATGCGTCGGGTGATGAATCCTATCTGCCGCTCTGAATGCCGGTGTCCGGTGAGCCGTCCACTCAGGACGCGCAATGATCGTGGTGACACGGATTCTTCAACGGGCACAGACCTCGGGCGTCAATTGGCAGGCAACGAAGGCACGGGCAGATCGAGTTTCGCCGAAAATCCGCAGCTCGCATGCAATCGTGCTGCGGCGCGCACGAGGCGCTCGGCGGTCAGGGTGGCGATGTCGGCCGGCCGCCCGAGACTGTGGCAAAAGGCGGCGGCCTGAGCCTGGTGAGCGATGTCGGACGACAAGACTTCGGCCGACTGAATCAACACGAAGCGCACATCGGCGCCTTGCGCAGCCATCTCCAGGCACGCGTGTCCCACCGTTCCGGAGCCGGCAAACGGATCGATCACCAGACCCTGCCCACCCGTGAAGGCCTCGATCAGCTGGCGAGTGAGCGCGACCGGTTTCGGATTGTCGAACGGGATACCGAGTTCTCGCAGCAAGGCGTCGTCACTGCCTCCGTACTGGAGCACGGAGGGCAGGTTTTCGCTGGCATGCTCATCCAGCCAATACTTACGCTCCGGCTGCTTGGTTTCGTCCTCGCCGAACACGATCTGACCTTCGGCCAACAAGCGCTGCATCGTGGCTGACGGGTTGCGCCAACCACGCAGCGGAACCGGGCACGGCCGCCCGGTTCGCGGATGCAGCAGCGGGATGAAATAGTCATCCGGTGGGCGCTGCTTGTTGGGCCAGGCCATCGAGACCGTGCGATAGACCCGGCCCTGCTCATCGATATGGCGGTAGGCGCGTACACCCGCCCCGAAACCCTGTTGATTCAACCATCGGCCGTAGTCTCGACGGGCGTCGTCGAGCGAGTACTCCTGCCGACACCGATCGAGGTCGAGCGCCAACCCGAAGCGCTGTACTGCCTCCCGCAGCCCCTCGGGCACCTGATGGCTGCCCACTTTGGCCACGAGTTCGGCCGCTTTGCGCAACATGCGTTGCGCGTGCGGCTTAACGCGCTGCAAACGCCGTCGTTGCCGAAACACCCGGCCATCGCGCGCAAAGGCGAGCAAGGTCTCGTGCCGACACGCCACATGACCCGCATCGCCCTTGGGATTGAGCTTGTCCCAGATGATGTCGCCCAGCGAATTGGCCGCCCCGAAAAGGCGCTCGAGCAGACCCTTCAGATGACCTGATTAGTAATGAATCTCCGCTCCTCGCCTGATCACCTTCTGCGAAGTCGGCACCGCGCGAGCGATGTCGACGATCAGCCCCGGTGTGATCTTGCGCAGATCGAAGCGTCGGTTGAATCGATAGGCGAACCCAGCAAGGTATCGATTGGCGTATTTGGCAAACTTGAAGGCATGGTGCGTGCCGCTCAGTGCGGTCTTCAGATTGCCCAGCACGGTGTTGACCCATTTGAACTGCGGCAGCTCTTTGGGCAATCTGTCGCCCACCACCGTGGCCGAATGCGCGGCCCCGGCAAAGGCCACTGCGCCGAAGCACGCCAGGCCGTCGCTTTGCACCCGAGATCCAGGGGCCAGGTTCGCTTTGGCCCAGTCGGTGATCGCCTCCACGGTAAAGCCCGACAGCGCCGAGAGCTTCAGGTAGCACGGGCGGCCATCATCGGTGAGCGAGACTGCGGCCACAAACGGTACCTTGTTGGGAGAACCTCGGCCGGCCTTGCCGCCGTTGAATTCCCCGCCCAAATAGGCATCATCGAGCAAAACGTCTCCGTCCAACGTATGCGCGGCATCGCGTTCGGCCATCGCCGCCAAGATCTTTTGATGCATCAACCACGCCGTCGGATAGCTCACGCCCAGTTGGCGCTTGAGTTCGAGCGAGGAGATGCCGTTCTTGGCTTGGCTGATCAGAAGATCGCCAAGAACCAGGTCGTCAACGGCAACTTGGTGTCGGCCATGATCGTGCCGGCCGTCACGGAGACCTGGTACTTGCACGCTTGACATTGGAAGCCACCGTGCGATCCTCGCTTCAGCCGGTAGAACGCATCATGGCCGCACCGCGGGCAGTGCCAACCATTGGGCCAACGTGCCACCATCAGCGCGCGTTCGCATTGCTCCTCGGTGCCAAAGGCAGCGAAGAACTCGGGAAGCGACATGCCTTGCTGAAATTGGACTCGGTTCATTGCCATGGCTCAAGCTCCTTCGATCAGGAGCCCAGAATCTCACCTCGTTGGCTCAGCACATGAGCTTGCGGGCACACGTTTCTAATCAGGTCAGATGATGATGCTGATGCTCGTCGATATGCACCACCAGCGCACCATCCGGTGCCAGCAGATCGCGCGCTGCCGCCATCCGTGGGGCGATGAATCCCAGCCAGCGCTCGGGCGAGCCGAAATCATCGGCGTAGGTGAACTCGCCGCCCGTGTTGTACGGCGGGTCGGTGAGGACGAGATCGACATTGCCTGCTACTGATGCGGCCAGTGCCTGCATGCTCCGCAGGCAGTCGCCGCGAATCAGGCGACCGTGCCAGGAATCGGCGGCCCGGCCATGCGCCTGATCCATCGCGACTGCATCGCACTTGGCCGCCATCTTCCTTCCTGGCCTTATCGAGAACTCACAGCAAGATGGGGCGGCCAGGCCGCCCCACGGGTTTGCAGGCAGCAGCCGCCGCTGCCTGGAATCGGCATCAGTCGAGCAGCCCGTACTGCTTCATGAACTTCAGATGGGCATCGAGCGCTTCCTTGGCCAGCGGGCTCTTGGCCGCAACATCCTGCCAGGCCTGCACCGCGATGGCGCGGAACTTGTTGCGGTCTTCCTGCGGCCAGTCGACCACGGTGATATCGCCGCCCGCTCTGTCCTTTTCGACCAAGCGCTTGTCTTCGAGATCGGCGTCACGGCGCATGGAGGTGTAAGCCGCCGTGTACCAGACCTCGAGCATGGTCTTGTGGGCATCGCTGAGTTTGTCCCAGACGCGCTTGTTGACGATGAACTGCAACACGGCCATCGAGTGGATGCCCGGGTAGATCGGATACTTGGCGATCTTGTGCATGCCGCTGGCCGTGTTGTTCACATAGGCCGAGGCATCCGCCGCATCGACGATGCCCTTCTCGAGCGAGGTGTATACCTCGGAGAACGGCAGCGACACCGGCGTGGCGCCGGCCCGCTTGAACACCTCGGCAGCCAGGCCCTCCGGCGAGCGGATCTTCACACCCTTCATGTCCGCGATGCCCTTGATCGGGATCCGCGAAACCAGCGCCTCGCGCGTGTATGGCCCACAACCGACGACATGCACCTGGCCCTTGGTGTATTTGTCGTAGATCTTCTGCAGCACTTCCTTGCCACCACCGTGCATGCAGAATGTCTGCATCTGCTCGGCGGTGTCATAGCCGGCGATCAGGTCGCCCATCAGCGCGAACGCCGGATCGCGCCCCGCGAAGTAGGCCACCGCGTTCAGATCGCCGTCGAGAATGCCATTGGCGACGGCATCGATGGTTTCGCGGTGCGGCACCACGGCCTTGGTCGGCAAAACCTCCACCTTCAGATCGCCGCCACTCATGGTGGCCAGCTTCGGGCCCCACTTCTCGGTCATGTAGCGATGCGCCCAGTCGCCGGGGGCCGAACTGGCCTGCAGCTTCAGGGTGCGTGCATCAGCGGGGGCCGAAAGCGCCAGCGTGGCGGCGACCGCCGCGCAGATCGCGGACAGGGTTTTCATGGATGTCTTCCTCCTTGGTGGGTTTTATTGTCGGGCGCGCAGGATTCAATACGACTCGGCCAGCAGGAACATCAGGGTCGCCAGCACCGCGGCCAGCACGTAACCGAGCAGCCAGCCCGCATGCCCGTAATAGAAGGCATCACTGCCTCGTTGACCGTCATCCATCGGCGCTCCTCGTGACACCCGGGTACATTGCCCGGGCGGTGAATGGCAATAGTCGCACAGATCAGGGCAAAGCCGATCCATTGAAGATCGAACCCCTGCCCAGCCGGCCATGCATGAAATCGACAATGTTCTGCGCTGCGCCCATCGCCATGCGGCGCGTGCCCTCGCGCGTGGAGGCCGCATTGTGCGGTGTCAGTACGGTATTGGGAGCCTCGAGCAGCGGATGATCCGGCGGCGGCGGCTCTTCCTCGTAGACATCGACACCCGCGCCGCCAAGATGGCCCGATGACAAGGCGGCCGCGAGGGCCACTTCATCGACCACGCCGCCGCGCGCATTGTTGATCACGATCGCCCCCTCGGGCAGACGCGCGAGTTCGTCGGCGCCGACCATGTGACGCGTGCTTTCATCGAGCGGCACATGCAGGGTCAGCAACTCCGTCTGATCCAGATAGTCGCGGAAGTCGACCACGCCCTCACAGCCCTGCTCACGGGCGAGATCGGCATCGAGCGCGATATCGGCCACGATCACGCGCATTCGGAAGGCCTTGAGCAAGGGCGCCACCAGCCGACCGATGCGACCGTAGCCCACGATCATCGCTGTGCGGCCGGCCAGCTCGAAGGCCGGCAGGCTGCCACGAATGCCATAGCGGCCCTCGTGCATCGCCGTGTCGTAAGCGAAGGTGCACTTGGCCAGCGCGAGCATCATCATCAGGGTGTGCTCGGCCACCGACCATGCGTTCGCTTCGGCCGTAATGGCGACCGGAATACCCCGGGCCGAACAGCTGGCGACATCGATCAGATCACAGCCCACACCGTGGCGCGAGACCACCTCCAGCCGGGGCGCTGCCGCCAACACCTCGGCGGTGAGCCTGGCGCTGCGAACCAGCACGGCATGCGCATCGGACAGCGCCGCCTTGAGCGCCTCGGGCCCGCATTCGGCCAGCAACTCGACCTGGAAATCCCGCTGGGCCCGGAGAATGGCAAGGCCATCGGGGTGAATCGGTTCGGTAACGACGATCTTCTTCATAGTGGCTTGAGGTTAGAATCGCGCAGTCCGCGAGAATGCGGCAACGCGGGCGGCAAGCATAACAAAGCCGCTCCCCGGTCCGGCACACGCGGCCGGCACAGGAGGAGACAGCCAGTGAACGAGCCGAGCGCCGGCGCGACACAATCCCTCGACCCCGGTCCCCGGGGCCTGATCGACCACATCAGCCGGATCACCGGCCTGTCGGTGGCGCAGTTCTATCTGCTCTGTGCGCTGATCACCGTCTGGGAGGTCTTCACCCGCTACGCGCTGCATGCGCCCACCACCTGGGCGTTCGAGGTCGTGCAGATGTTCTGCGCCTCGGCCTGGATGCTGGCGTCGGCCTATGTCACGCTGCACAAGCGCCATATCGGGATCACGGTCTTCTATCTGGCCGCCAGCGAGCGAACCCGCTGGTGGCTCGACCTGTTCGCGATGATCATCGGCGTGATCGCGCTCTTCATGCTCGTCGACGACACGATCGTGCGCGCGCTGGAATCCGTGGATCTGGTCGAGAAATCGGGAACCGCGTTCAATTCTCCGTTGCCGATGATGCTCAAATCGGTGCTGGCGATCGGTGCGTTCTTCTATCTGCTGCAACTTCACCAATCTGGTCCGCCACGTCGGGTCACCCACCTGGCGCAGGGTCGTCCTGGTGATCGCGGCGCTGTTGCTGATCCGCCTGGCGATGACGGCAGCCACCCATTGGCTTGGCGAGGAAAGCGCGATCGGTCTGCTGCAGGCGAAGATCTCCGGCTGGGCCGAAGCCTTCAACCCGCAGGACATGATCGATGCGCGCGAATACGGGATCGGCACCGCGAGCCTGGTGATCGTCGCGTTGCTGCTGGCACTCATGATGACCGGTATGCCGCTGGGCATCGTCACCTTGTTCGTGTCTGTGCTGGTGGCGCTGGTTTTCTTCGGCCCGCGCGGGCTCTACCTGGTGTCGACCAATGCGGTCGGCCTGCTGGAGAGTTACTCGCTGATCGCGGTGCCTCTGTTCGTACTGATGGCCTCGCTGCTCGAAAAAGCGGGCATCGCCGAAGACCTGTTCGATGCGATGAGCATCTTCGCGGGCAATCTCCGGGGCGGCGTGGCGGTCCAGACCATCGTGGTGGCCGTGATCCTGGCCGCGATGTCGGGCGTGATGGGCGGCGAGATCGTCATGCTCGGGCTGGTCGCGCTGCCGCAGATGCTGCGCCTGGGCTACAACCGGCACATGACGATCGGTGTGATCTGCGCCTCGGGCTCGCTCGCCACCCTGATCCCGCCCAGCATCATCATGATCGTCTACGGCCTGTCGGCCAATGTGGCGATCGGCGATCTGTTCATGGCGGGCTTCATCCCCGGGCTGCTGCTGGCAGGCCTTTATGCGCTGTATGTTCTGATCCGCTGCCGGATCAACCCTTCGCTCGCGCCCACGGCCGCCGAGGTCGCGCAACGCGTGGGTGCCGAACAAAAGCTCTCCAGCAACCGCCTGGTGGCGGTGCTGCTCAGCATCTTCCTGATCGCCTGCGTGATGGGCTCGATCTACTTCGGTGTCGCCTCGGTGACCGAGGCCGCCGGCGTGGGCGTGATCGGCGCGATGGTGGTTGCCGCGGTGCGCTTTCGATTCAACTGGCGCATGCTGCAGGAGTGCCTGGTCGGCACCATGTCCACCGTGGGCACGATCATCTGGCTGATCATCGGTGCGGTGTCCTTCGTGGGCATCTACAACCTGATCGGCGGCGGCGACTTCATGCGCTCGTTGTTCTCCGGCCTGGGGCTGCCACCGCTGGGGGTGATCCTGGTCATGATGTCCATCCTGATCGTGCTGGGCACCTTCATGGAATGGATCGCGATCGTGTTCATCACCGTGCCGGTCTTTGCGCCGGTGGTGGTCGACATGGCGCCGGAGCTCGGCCTGGATCCGGAATGGGCGGCCGTCTGGTTCGGGATCCTGTTCGTGATGAACATCCAGATCTACTTCCTCAGCCCGCCCTTCGGCCCGGCCTGCTTCTGGTTGAAATCGGTCGCCCCGCCCGAGATCACCCTGCAGGACATCTTCGTGGCCGTGCTGCCCTTCATCGGCCTGCAGATCATCGGCCTGCTGATCGTGATGTTCTTCCCCGAGGTGGCGCTGTTCCTGCCAAAACTGCTGAACTGACCGGAATCGGACCCTGCGTGGCCGCGGCCCGCCACGATTGTCCGCTGAGTCGCTACAATCCCGGCGCGCACCGAACCTGAGCGGTGTCCGCGGGCTTATCCGGCCTCCCTTGGCTCAGGCCGAGAACCCGCCCGATGGCCGCCCCCACCCCCGTTCACGACAGCCGGATCGGCATCCTCTGGATGATCGCGGGCATGACCGCGTTCATCGGCAATGATGCGATCGTCAAGAGCGTCAGCGAACGCCTGCCGACCGCGCAGATTCTGGCGGTGCGCGGCCTGATGGCGGTCGTTCTGATAATCCTCGTGGCCTGGCGCCTGGGCGCCCTCGCGCGGCTACCCATGATGCTGCAACGACGGGTTCTCGAACGTGCCGCCTGTGAGGGTTTCGGCACCCTGCTCTATGTGAGCGCCCTGGCCGGCCTGCCGCTGGCCAATGCCACCGCGATCAATCTGGCCGCGCCGATGTTCGTGGCCCTGCTAGCCTATCTGATCCTTGATGAGCGCATCAGCCGCTCGCGCTGGCTGGCGATCATGCTCGGCTTCCTCGGTGTGCTGCTGATCATCCAGCCCCGCCCGGGCGACTTCAATGCGCACGCCTGGCTCGCGCTGCTGGCCACGGTGATCTACTCGCTGCGGGATATCCTGACCCGCCGGATCGCGCCAGCCACCCCCTCGATCCTGGTCACGCTGGCCACCGCCGCGACGGTCATGTGCTTCGGGGCGGTGTCTCTGGCCTTCATCGGCTGGACACCGATGCGGGCCGGCGATCTCGGCCTGCTCTGCCTGGCCTCGGCGCTGCTGTCCACCGGCTACTATGCGATGATCGCGGCCGTGCTCAACGGCGAGCTCTCGGTGGTGGCCCCGTTTCGCTATACCGGCCTGCTCTGGGCACTCGTGCTGGGCTACATCATCTGGCGGCATGTGCCGAGCCTGCTCGCCTGGGCGGGAATCCTGCTGCTGCTGAGCGCAGGCATGATGCTGCTGCGCGAGCAACGCCGACTGACCCGGCGCTCAAGACTCATTCACTGAGGGCACTGCCGCGAGCACGGCGCATCAGCTGGATCCGGCATGGGCATCGCCCATGCCGATTGCGATTGCCGAGGCACGCTCTGCGTGAGGCCGCTAGGGCGAATCCAGGTCGATGAACCTCAGTTCGACCCTGGTCGTTGTCGAATCCAGCAGATGCTCGCCCTTGAGCCTTTGCTCACGGATATCTTCGCCGCAGTAGAACACCTCGATACCGTCGTCGGGCGAGTCGGCGGAGTCGAAGCGGCACCGCCAGATGACTGGCGAAGGCTGCATGTTCGCCTGCCAGTCCTGGGGGACCGGCGTACTCCGCCCCTCGACGGCGCGAATCACGGTACGCGCGATGCTCACGGTCTGCCCCTTGGAGACAGCGGCCGACACACCCGCGAATTGCCAACCGCATCGACCGGGCAGGTAGCGATCGACGGTGAACTCGCTGATGATGCGTTGATCATCACGGTGAACCGGCAGCACGAGACTATGTTGGAGTCGGAACGCGACACCTTCGAATGCGCCGGTGATCAGGCTCGGCGTCCAGGTGCAGCCCTCGGTGACGGTCGCGCCATAGTGCGCATGCAACTGCAGATTCAGGCTTGCCGAAAGCTGACCCGATACCTGCACCACCTGCCGCGGCGCGTCGTTTCGCACCGGATAGTCCGGGTCATCGACGGACAATTCCGAGCCGATCCGGGCGCTGGTGCAGCCGCCGAGGCCGATCATGACCATGCAGGCGGCCGACAGGCCGGCGAAGGGAATCCGGATCAATTGCTCACCTCGTGGACCTCGCCCGCATCGTGAAGGTCGCCCGCGAGTGACCGGGCTCGCCCAGGAAGATATCAGAGCCGCATCAGGCCTGCTAAACGGAGCCGGGGCCTCGCTGGCCGCGCAAGGAGCGGATCTGCGAGACAAACACCTGAAGAAGGCCATGGCCGATCTCGGCAAGCTCGAAGATGCCATGTTCGAGGCGCTGAAGACCGCGTCGGACTCCGCTGCCACGCCGCTGGCCGGCTCCTGGTCGCAGGTGCTCGGCAAAATGCAGGCCGGCGGCCTGCCATCGGGCGAACAGGCCACGGCCGCGGTGAAACAGGTGGTTGAACTCGCCGAACAACTCCACGGTGGCCACAAGGCCTTGCGCGAGAGCTCACTGCGTGCCGCGCACGCGCTCACCGAGAACTACACGGCCATGGTCAGCGGCGTGCTGCTTGGCATGGGCGAGGCGATGCAATCCGCAGCCGGGGTGAAGAAGCCAGACAAGTGAGCCCCGGATGCCTCCGTGTCTCGCAGGCGCGATAGATTCAGCGCCCGTTGGCCTTGCGCCACGCCTCGAAAGCCGCCACCGATTCCGGCCTGGTGGGCGGGTACAGCCCGATGATCGTGTCTCCGGCAAGCACGCGCTCGGTGACGAAGTCCTCGAAGGCGGTCATCTCAGTGGCCTCAGCAGCGATCTCATCGGCGATCGCACGCGGAATCACGACCACCCCTTCGCGGTCGCCCACCATGATGTCGCCCGGCCAGACCGCGACATCGCCACAGCCGATCGGAACATCGATGTCGAGCGCCTGGTGCAGCGTGAGATTGGTCGGCGCCGAAGGCCGGTGGTGATAGCTCGGGATCGAGAGCTGGGCGATCTCGGGCGCATCCCGAAAGCCACCATCGGTGACCACCCCCGCGCAGCCGCGCATCATCAGCCGCGAGACCAGGATCGAACCGGCCGAGGCCGCGCGCGCATCCTTGCGGCTGTCGAACACCATGACCGATCCGGCCGGACAGCGCTCGACCGCGGCACGCTGCGGATGCTCAGGGTTCTGGAACACGGACAAGGGATTCAGATCCTCGCGGGCCGGGATATAGCGCAGCGTGAACGCCGGGCCCACCATGTTTGGCAGCGATGGGTTCAAGGGCTGCACATCCTGGATGAACTGGTTGCGCAGGCCCCGCTTGAACAAGGCGGTGCAGATCGTGGCCGTGCTCACCTTGGCGAGCTTGTCGCGCGTACTTTCGGAAAGGGTTTCAGTGTTCATAACGGTCAGAAGATGTCCGGTTCCGGCACGGGTGCACCGAAACTCGTCTCGAGATAGTCGAAGTCGCAGCCCTCGTCGGCCTGGCGGATATGGCGCGCGAACATCCAGCCGTAGCCCCGTTCATAGCGCGGCGCCGGTGCCTGCCAGGCGGCGCGCCGCCGGGCGAGCTCCTCGTCATCGACCAGCATGTCGATGACGCGGGCCTCGACATCGATACGGATCATGTCGCCGGTGCGCACCAGGGCCAGCGGGCCGCCGATGAAGGACTCGGGCGCCACATGCAATACGCAGGCACCATAGCTGGTGCCGCTCATACGCGCATCCGAAATGCGCACCATGTCGCGCACGCCCTGCTTCACGAGCTTGGTGGGAATCGGCAGCATGCCCCACTCGGGCATACCCGGGCCACCCTGCGGCCCGGCGTTGCGAAGCACGAGCACCGTGTCGGCCGTGACATCGAGATCCGGATCGTCGACCGCGGCCTTCATCTCGGGATAGCTGTCGAAGACCAGCGCCGGGCCGGTGTGGGACAGGAAGCGCTGCTCGCAGGCCGACGGCTTGATCACACAGCCGCCGGGCGCCAGATTGCCCTTCAGAACCGCCAGCGCGCCGCTGTGATAGACCGGATTGCTCAGCGGGCGGATGACATCATCGTTGTAGACCTCGGCGCCTTCCAGGGTATCGCCGAGGGAACGGCCGCTGACCGTCATGCAGTTCAGATCGAGCAACTCGCGCATGTTGGCCATCAGGCCACGCAGACCGCCGGCATAGTAGAAATCCTCCATCAGATAGGTATCGCCGCTGGGCCGGATGTTGGCCAGCACCGGCACCTTGCGACTGGCATCCTCGAAATCATCCAGACCACAGTCGATGCCCGCGCGGCGGCCCATCGCCAGCACATGAATGATCGCGTTGGTGGAACAACCGGTGGCCATGGCCACCCGGATGGAATTACGGATCGCGGCGGCCGTCATCACCTGGGTGGGGCGCAGATCTTCCCAGACCATCTCCACCGCGCGCCGCCCCGAGGCCGCGCACATGCGCGGGTGACCGGCGTCGGGCGCCGGAATCGACGATGCACCGGGCAGGCACAGGCCCATCGCCTCGGCAATCGCGGTCATCGTGCTGGCGGTGCCCATCGTCATGCAGTGGCCATATGAGCGCGCAATGCCGCCTTCGAGTTCGCGCCACTGCTCGTCGCTGATGTTGCCGGCGCGCCGTTCATCCCAGTATTTCCAGGAATCCGAGCCGCTGCCCAGGACCTTGCCCTTCCAGTTGCCACGCAGCATCGGCCCGGCCGGCACGTAGATGAAAGGCAGACCTGCGCTGAGTGCCCCCATGACCAGCCCGGGCGTGGTCTTGTCGCAGCCGCCCATCAGGATCGCACCATCGACCGGATGGGAGCGGATCAGTTCCTCGGTTTCGATCGCCAGCAGATTGCGATAGAGCATCGTGGTCGGCTTGACCATCGGTTCGGACAATGAAATCGCCGGCAGCTCGATCGGGAAACCGCCGGCCTGCAGAACACCGCGGCGCACATCTTCGATGCGATGCTTGAAGTGGGCATGGCACTGATTGATGTCCGACCAGGTATTGATGACCGCGATGATCGGCTTGCCCGCCCAGTCTTCGGGGCCGTAGCCCATCTGCATCGCTCGAGAGCGATGGCCGAAGCCGCGCAGATCGTCTTTGGCAAACCAACGGGCACTACGCAGGGACTCGGGTGCGATCCTGCGGCGGGTCGATTCGGACATGCTGACTCCACATGAAGCGGAAGCCAGCCCGGTGCCGGCCCCCTGACGCTGACCCGAGAGAGTATCTCAGCTCAGCCGCTGTGCCAGCGCTGTCGATAGCGCGCTGATCATTTCGGCCGAGGCCGTTTCATCGTCCGCCGGCGCGGCACGGTCGAGATCGAGATCGATCAGCGCGGCGTTCGCGGGCCCGACAACGCACAAGTCGCGGCCGGCGAAATGGGGATCATCGCCCAGGCCCTCGGCAAGCGCGGTGGCGCAATCCGCGAACCGTCGCACCTCGGCAGGCTGCGCAGGCGTGCCCCGCCATTGACGCCCGCCGAGCGCCAGCACCGGCAACCGGACCGGCGCGAGACGTACGTCGAGCTCGTCGATGGATCGGTTCGAGATCAGCGCCATGGCGCCACCCAGCGCACGATGAATGCCATAGAGCACCGCCGGCAGCGCCGTGGGCAGCTGACCAGGCCGCAGGCCGGCCACCAGGGCATCGAAATCGACCAACAAGGCAGCCCGGTCACGGGAGGATCCGAGCGCATTAGCCAATTGGCCGGCAAGTGGCGACGACTTTGTCATGATGAAGCTGCCCCGGTTCTTGATTGATTCGCGGATCGCGTCGCGGGCCGTGGTACACGGCCGCGCGATCCATCGACCATGAGTGTAGCGCCCAAGGAAGAGGTGCGGCCATCGAGGCCCGTACGGGTCAGACCCGACCGCACCAACCAAACCGAGCCCGGCAACCCGACCAAGCCGACCAACCCCAAGACGCCGGGCCGCGGCCGCCGCCACGGGCCAGCGCGCTATGGTGGCTCCGATATCATTCCGGATACAGGGCCCAGACTCGCGGGCCATCTCCCCGAAGAATTTCCGGCCCCGGCAGCGCGGGGCCCATGCGCATAGGAACGCCCCATGTCCGACACCTTGCAGGCCCTGCTGGCCCCGCACGACGAGAATGCCGCCGCAATCGGCGCCCCCGGTCGGCCGTGGATGAGCTTTGGCGCGCTGCGCGAACTGTCGCGGCAGGTGGGTCACACGCTGGCCGGCCATGGCATCGGCGCCAATGACCGGGTGGCGATCGTGCTGGCCAACGGCCCCGAGATGGCGAGCGCCTTCATCGCGATTGCCCAGCATGCGAGCACCGCGCCACTCAATCCGGCCTACCGCGAAGACGAATATGCGTTTTATCTGACCGATCTCGATGCCCGCGCGCTGATCGTGGCCGACGGCGACGAAGGCCCGGCCGTCAGCGCGGCGCGCGCCAACGGCATCCGCATCCTGCGCCTGAGCCCGGTCGCGGGCGGCGTGGCCGGCGATTTCACGCTGGAGGCCGCCGGCTCACCTGCGGCAGCGGCCCCGCGGGCCGCCGGTGCCGATGATGTCGCGCTCGTGCTGCATACCTCGGGCACCACCTCGCGCCCGAAAATCGTGCCGCTGCTGCAGCGCAATCTCGCCGCATCGGCGCGGCACATCGGCCACACCCTGCAACTGGGGCCGGCCGATCGCTGCCTGAACATCATGCCGCTGTTTCACATCCACGGCCTGATCGCAGCGGTGCTCAGCTCGCTGGCAGCCGGCGCCGCGGTGAGCTGCACACCGGGCTTCAATGCGCTGCAGTTCTTTGCCTGGCTCGACGAGGTGGCACCCACCTGGTACACGGCGGTGCCCACCATGCATCAGGCGATCCTGGCGCGCGCCGCGCGCAATGCGGCCAGCCTGGCCAGGGCCCGGCTGCGCTTCATCCGGTCCTCGTCGGCCTCGCTGCCGCCCCAGGTGATGGCGGCCCTCGAGGAGACCTTCGGCGCGCCCGTGATCGAAAGCTACGGCATGACCGAGGCCACCCACCAGATGGCCTCGAATCCGCTGCCGCCAGCCGAGCGCAAGGCAGGTTCGGTCGGCATCGCGGCCGGCCCGCAGGTGGAGATCGCCAGCGAGATCGAAGACCGGTTGCTGAGCCGCGGCGATACCGGCGAGGTGGTCATCAGTGGCCCCAATGTCACACCCGGCTACGAGAGCAATCCGTCAGCCAATGAGAAGGCCTTCTTCGAGATCGATGGCCGGCGCTGGTTCCGCACGGGCGACCAGGGCGTGCAGGACGAAGGGGGCTATCTACGCATCACCGGCCGCCTGAAGGAGATCATCAATCGCGGCGGCGAGAAGGTCAGCCCGCTCGAGGTGGACGAGACCATCATGGATCACCCAGCCGTGCAGCAGGTGGTCACCTTTGCGATGCCGCATCCCAAGCTGGGCGAGGAAGTCGCCTGCGCGGTGGTGCTGCGCGAGGGTCAGAGCGCCGATGAAAAGGCGATCCGTGAGTTCGCCGCCGAGCGCCTGGCCGATTTCAAGGTGCCGCGCCGGGTGATCATCCTCGCCGAGATTCCCAAGGGCGCCACCGGCAAGCTGCAGCGCATCGGCCTGGCCGAGAAGCTGGGCCTGGCCTCCTGACAGCGACCTTCACTTCCCTTTCAGGACGCTCATGAAGATCTGTATCTACGGCGCAGGCGCGATCGGCGGCTACATGGGCGCCAAGCTCGCCCAGGCCGGCACCGACGTCGGCCTGATCGCGCGCGGCCCGCATCTGGCCGCCATGCAGTCCAGGGGCCTGAGCCTGATCGAGGACGGCAACACCACGACCGTGCCGGTCAACGCCGTGCAGAACCCGGCCGATCTGGGCCCGCAGGATTACGTGATCATCACGCTCAAGGCCCACTCCGTGCCGGCCGTGGTCGAAGCGATGCAGCCGCTGCTCGGCCCGGATACCACGGTGGTGATGGGTGTCAATGGCGTTCCCTGGTGGTACTTCCACGCGCTGCCCGGCGAGTTCGAGAACCGCCGCCTGGCCACGGTGGATCCTGGCGACGTGCAGTGGAACGGCATCGGCCCGCAGCGGGTGCTCGGCTGCGTGGTCTATCCGGCCGCGGAGGTCGCCGAGCCCGGCGTGATCAGGCACATCGAGGGCAATCGCTTCTCGCTCGGTGAACCGGACGGCAGCAAGAGCGCGCGCGCGCAGCGGCTCTCGGAGGCGCTGGCGGCCGTTGGCCTGAAGGCGCCGGTGCGGCCCAAGATCCGCGACGAGATCTGGGTCAAGCTCTGGGGCAACCTGTCGTTCAATCCGATCAGTGCCCTCACCCATGCCACGCTCGATGTGCTCTGCACGGATCCCGACACCCGGCCGAGCGCGCGCGCGATGATGCTCGCGGCCCAGGCGATCGCGGAGCGCCGCGGTGTTCGTTTCCCGATCGACGTCGACAAGCGGCTCGACGGCGGTGCGGCAGTCGGCGCGCACCGCACCTCGATGCTGCAGGACCTGGACCTCGGCCGGCCGATGGAGATCGATGCCCTGGTTACCGCGGTGCAGGAGATGGGCCGGCTGGTCGACGTGCCCACGCCGACCCTGGACATCGTGCTCGGGCTGGTCCGGCAGCGCGCCCGCGTGGCGGGGTGTTACACGCGCTGATATTGCGCGGCGCGGCGTCCGACAGAAACAAGCAGCGAGGCTACTCCGGCGGATCGAGCCGGATCGGCAGTTCGATGGTGTCACGCCCGCGGCGCACGCGGATCGTGGTGACCTGGCCGGCGTCCATGCGCTCGAGCGCGTCATAGAGCTCATCGACACTGGTCACGGCGCGCTTGCCCAGGCCGACGATCACATCGCCGGTGACGATGCGGCCATCCGGCGCGCGCCGGAAGGCATGCAGGCCCGCCGCCTCGCCGGGGCCACCGGCGGCCAGCCCGATGATCGCCAGACCCGGGCCCAGGCCGAGTGCCGCCAGAAAGCCCGGTGGCGCGGTTTCGACGCCGATCACCGGACGCGTGAACCGGCCGTCGCGAATCAGCCGCGGCACGATGCGATTGACCTCGTCCACCGGGATCGCGAAACCGATGCCCGCCGAAGTGCCTGACGGGCTGTAGATCGCCGTGTTGACGCCGATCAGGCGACCGGCCGAGTCGAGCAGCGGGCCACCCGAGTTGCCCGGGTTGATCGCCGCATCGGTCTGTATGACACCCCGGATCGTGCGCTCATTGCTGGCCGGGATCTCTCGGTCCAGCGCGCTGACGATACCGGTGGTCATCGTCTGATCGAGACCAAAGGGATTGCCGATCGCATAGACCCGTTGCCCCACCTTCAGATCGCGACTCGTACCCACGGGAATCGGCGTCAGGCGCTCGGCCGGCAGCTCGATGCGTAACACGGCCAGATCGCGATCCGGAAACCAGCCCACCAGCTGCGCATCCCAGACCGATTGATCGGCAAGCGTGATCTTGGCGGCATTGGCCCGCGCGAGCACGTGAAGTTCGTGACCACATGCCCCTGCTTGTCCCAGATGAAGCCTGTGCCCGAGCCGCGTGGCACCTCGGTGACACGCGCACTGAACAGTTCACGCTGGAAGCGGATCGTGTTGATGTGCACGACCGAGGGCGACACCCGGCGAAAGACCTCGACATTGCGCCGTTCGTCTTCACCCAGCGAGCCGCGCGGGGCGATCTCGCGCGCACGCGCGGGGCCCTGGGCGCTCTGTGCCGCAGCCAGCCCGGTGAACCCCGGGCCGCCAAGGGCGAGCATCAATGCGCGCAGCGCCGTGCGTCGCGAACTGGCGGTGCTCGAATCGGGCGCTTCTGCGGGCATGGGGCTGCTCTCCTCGGTCCGGGCGACAGCCCGGTTCACCGGCACGATCGCCTGTCGATGCTCGCCGGCGACCGTTTGTCGCCCGCCGCACGAAAGCCGGAAAAAAGTTGCCGCAGGCGAATCGGGATCTGACACAATTCGCCCGCGATTCATCGAGTATATCGGCAGCGGTACCCGTTCAGACGGTAGTTGTTCCACCGTGCACGAACCGGCCGTCGTCGGGCTGACAGAACTCCTCCTGCAGACCGGCACTTGGGCAGATCGTCGGGCGAAGACGCGACTTCTCGCGCCGCCTGCTGTGCCACCCCTGTCCTGATGTTCTGGTCATGATCCGCTCGATTGCCGCCGTCTCGTCCCTGTTGTCGGGGATGGGTATTCTTCTCGTGGGGTCGGGTCTGCTCGGCCTGATCATCGCCCTGCGCGGCGCCAACGAAGGCTTCTCCGATCTGACCATCGGCTGGCTGATGTCCGGCTTCTATGTCGGGTATATCGTCGGTGCCTGGATCTGCCCGCGCATCATCAGTTCGGTTGGCCACATCCGGGCGTTCACCGCGTTTGCCGCCTGCAGCGCCGCGGTCGCGCTCGCCTACGGGCTGGCGGTGCACCCGCTGGTCTGGTGGTTGCTGCGCGTGGCCTCCGGCGTGACGCTGATCGGCCTGTACATGGTGATCGAAAGCTGGCTCAACGAACGCGCCACGGAGCGCCGGGCACAGGTGTTCTCGGTCTACATGATGGTCAACCTGATCGCGGTCGCGGCCGGACAGGTGTTGATCGCCGGCTACGGCGCCGATGACATGGCCTCGCTGGCGATCGTTGCGATGCTGTTCTGCTTTGGCCTGGTGCCGGTGGCGCTGACCCCGGTGGCGCAGCCGCAGACGCCCAGCACCGAGCGCCTGTCGATGGCGCGCCTGTACAAGCAGGCGCCGGTGGGCGCCGCCGGCGCGCTTTTCTCCGGGCTCGTGACCGGCTCGTTCTGGTCGCTCGGCGCGGTTTTCGCCCGCGGCCTCGGCCTGCCCGATACCCTGGTGGCCCTGTTCATTGTGGCCACGATCATGGGCGGCGCGACCATGCAATGGCCGATCGGCTGGATTTCCGACCGCATCGATCGCCGGCTGGTGATGATGTTCACCACCATCGGCATGGTGGTCGCGATCGGATTCCTCGCCTTCACCCCCGCGCATGCGATCGGGCTGCTGTTCGTGCTGGCCTTTCTGTTCGGCGGCTTCGCATTCACGCTCTATTCACTGGCTGTCGCCCAGACCCATGACCGCTTCAGTATCGGCGAGGTCCTGGAGGCCACCAAGAGCCTGCTTCTGCTGCACGGCGTCGGCGCCGCGATCGGTCCGCTGCTGACCGGGCTGGCGATGACCTTCAGCGAACGCGGCTTCGGACTCTCACTGGGCGTGATCGGCATGCTGCTTTGCGCCTTCACGGCATTGCGGCTGCAACTCGACTCGCCGGTTCCGGTCGACGAGAAATCGAGCTTCGCACCGCTCGAGCAGACCTCCGCGGCGGCTCTGGAACTCGATCCGCGAACCCCGGTCGCAGACCTGGCGCCCGTGTTCACCCACGAGACCCTGGAGGCGGGCACATTGGGTGAGGCCCGTCTCGATGCTGCCGACGCCCCCTTGTTCCCCGCCGAGAAAGGCGCGCAGTTGCAGGGCGCCTGAGTCTGCGGGCTCGTCCTGAGCCAGGCAGACAAGCTGCGATCGCGCTCATCGCGCGCCGCTCGACGGCCGGCCTGCGCCAGAGCAAGTAGCATAAGCAATATCCGCTGCCGGGCTCACTGCCGGACAGGGTCGATCCCGCCATGCCAGACAGCCCGGCATGGCGGAGCGCCGGCGCCCGGGCGGTGTCGCTTCCAAGCGGCCCAAACCTTTACCGGAGTCCTTCCATGAACGGTGCCCAGGCGCTGGTGCGCACACTGCTGGCCAGCGAACTCGATGTCTGTTTCACGAACCCGGGAACCTCGGAGATGCACTTCGTGGCGGCGCTCGATACCGTGCCTGGCATGCGCTGCGTGCTCGGGCTGTTCGAAGGCGTGGTTACCGGCGCGGCCGATGGCTATGCGCGAATGGCCGGCAAGCCCGCGGCCACCCTGTTGCACCTGGGGCCCGGCCTCGGCAACGGCCTGGCCAATGTGCACAACGCCCGCAAGGGCCGCACCCCGATGGTCAACATCGTGGGCGAACACGCCAGCTACCACCTGCAATACGAAACCCCCTTGCGCAGCGATATCGCGGCCATCGCCGGTGCCTGCTCGGACTGGGTACATACCAGCACCGCGGCCGATTCGGTGTCCGCCGATGCGGCACGGGCGGTGGCGCGCGCGCGCGAAGGTGGGCGCATCGCGACCCTGATCCTGCCGGCCGACACCGCCTGGAACGAGGCGCCGTCCGGGCCGGCCGCGCCGCTGGCGCCGACTGCCCTGCCCAGGGTGGCCGCCGAGAACATCGAGGCGGCGGCCAGGCTGTTGTCTGGCCCGCGGCGCGCAGCGCTGATGCTTACCGGGCCGGTCCTGATCGAACCCTGGGTATCACTGGCCGCGGCGATCGCCGAGCGCACCGGGTGCCGGCTGCTCGCCCAGCAAAGCAATGCCCGTATGTCTCGCGGACTTGGCCATCCGGACATCACCCGCGTGCCCTATGTGGTGGCACAGGCCCGCGAGGCCCTGGCCGACATCGATGTGCTGGTGCTGCTCGGCGCCAATCCGCCAGCCTCCTTCTTCGCTTACCCCGATCAGCCCAACATGATGGTGCGCAAGGACTGCGAAATTCTCACGCTGGCCGGCCGTGACCACGATCTCGTTGCCTGCCTGCGCGATCTCGCCCAGGCGCTCGATCTGAACGAACAGGCCCGCCCCAGACTTGCCGCGCGCGAGCGGCTGGCGCCGGCCCATGGCGCGCTCACCGCCGATGCGGTCATGCAGACGGTCACCGCATTGCTGCCCGAGAACGCGGTGCTTTGCGACGAATCGGTGAGTTCCGGCCGGCATTTGTTCCGCTTCACCGCGCATGCCGCCGCACACGACTATCTGCAGATCACGGGCGGCGCGATCGGCTGCGGCGCCCCGCTGGCGACCGGTGCGGCCATCGGCGCGCCCGGCCGACCGGTGATCAGCCTGCAGGCCGATGGCTCGATGATGTACACGCTGCAGGCACTCTGGACCCAGGCCCGCGAACAGCTTCGCGTCACCACGATCATCCTGGCCAATCGCGCGTACCGGATTCTGCAAGGGGAATTGCGCAGCGTCGGCGTCGAGCAGCCGGGCGAGCGCGCGCAACAGATGCTGAGCCTGGATTCCCCGACCATCGACTGGATTTCACTGGCGCGTGGGATGGGCGTTCCCGGTCGTGCGGTCGACACCGCCGAGGACCTGGCCGCGGCGCTGGGCGAGGCGGCAGCGAGCCAGGGACCGTTCCTGATCGAGGCGCGACTGCCCTGATGCAAGCACAGCAACAAACCGAGGGCAGTCCGGCCCAACTGGCCGCCTGGCGGGAAGAAGCGGAGGCGGCCATCGTCTATCGTGCGCTGGCCGCCCAGGAGGCCGACCATCGGATGGCCTACATGCTGCAACGGCTCGCCGAGCAGGCCGATGAACAGGCAGGCCTGTGGGGCCGTCATCTGAGCGAGCGCCAGCGGGCCAAGCCGGTCAGACCGGGCATGCGCGCCAGGCTGGCGATCTGGCTGGCCGGTCATTTCGGGGTACGCCCGGTCCGCAACATCCTGTCCACCCTGAAGGTGCGCGGCATGAGCGCCTACGGATCGCCAGGCTACGACGGCCATGTGGCGATCAATGATGTCGGTCAGCTTCAGTCGGCCTCGGGCGGTGGCAACCTGCGTGCGGCGGTGTTCGGTGTCAATGATGGCCTGGTCTCCAACACCAGCCTGATTCTTGGCATGGCCGGGGCCACCTCGGATGCCGGCGTGCTGCTGATGGCCGGCATCGCGGGTTTGCTGGCTGGCGCCTTGTCGATGGCGGCCGGCGAATATGTCTCGGTGCGCTCGCAACGCGAGGTGCTCGAGTATCAACTCGCGCTGGAGAAGGCGGAACTCGAGGAATATCCGGATGCCGAGCGGCGCGAACTGGCGGTCATCTACGAAGCCAAGGGCCTGTCGCCGGAAGACGCCGACAAGCTGGCGCGCAAGCTGATCTCCGATCCACGGCTCGCACTGGACACGATGGCGCGTGAGGAACTCGGCCTGAATCCCGACGAGCTCGGCTCGCCCTGGGGCGCCGCGATCGCCTCATTTCTGGCCTTCTCAATCGGCGCGCTCGTGCCGGTACTGCCCTTTGCGCTGTTCACGGGCAACACCGCGCCGATCACAGCCGCGGTCGCCGCCGCCCTGGCGCTGTTCCTGGTTGGCGCCATGTTGTCGATGTTCACCGGCCGCAGCGCCCTGCGCTCCGGATTGCGCATGCTGGCGATCGGTGCCGGCGCCGGCATCCTGACCTGGCTGATCGGCAGCATCGTGGGCGCCGATATCGGCCTCTGACGATTCTTCACGCTCGCGCGGCCTGCCACGCGACGAACGGTCCGACACCCCGCCTGTCCGGCCGCTTCTGCCCAAAACAAAGCTGGCCCGCACGCACTCGGCTCTTGCTTTGTTGCGGCTGCACGACGTCTGTGGCGGCAATCGCCTCGACGCGAACCGCTCATTCCTCGATTCGACTCGCCCTTCGGCCGCCGATACGGACGCGAGCCCATTGCCGGGAACATCGAAGGTCGGAATACCGCGAGAAACCGTTTCGCGGGGATCCGCGACATAGCGAGTCATGAAGACGTGAACGCAGCCCAGCCAGATACGACGCTCGAACCGAGCACGCGTGTGCCGCCCGAAGCCACTCAGGTGTTGATCGGGCGCGACCTCACGACGCGCACGCATAGTGTGCTCGCGCAGTGGCCACCGCGCGCGCGGGTGTCTGCCATGCTCACGGATGTCGCCCTGCTGGCGCTGGAAACCGATCGGGTCGTGCAGCGCCGGATATCCCTGCGTGCGGACGAACGCCCGGTCACGGTAGTGGCCTCACCCTTGCCCATTGGTGAGCCGCCACGCGCCTGCGCAACCGCCGTGATCATCGACGCTGATCCGGCCAGCGGCGACACCCACGCAGATGCCGGCGATGGCGGTGGTAGCGACGATCCACTGGATGAGCGCAACCGGGCGGCTTCGGTGATCCGGCTGCTCGATGCGATCAACGGGCATGATGAGCTCGAAGGCACGGCGCTTGCCTATGCCAGCGAACTGGTCACCATGACTGCCGCCGAACGGGTATCGGTCGGATTCGTCAGCGGTGAATCCGTCCAGATCCAGGCGATGTCGAACACGCCCCGGATCCGCGGCCGTCATCCGCTGATCCGCGATCTCGCCCAGGCCATGGACGAGGCCATCGATCAGGCGGCCACCGTGGTGTATCCGGCCGAGAGCGGCAGCGGCCCGCGCATCACGCTGGCCCATGGCCGCTTCGCGACGCGCCACGGCTGTGCGTTGATCTGCACGGTGCCGATCCTGGTGGCCAATGACCGGGGGCGCGCGATCATCGGCGCGGTCTCGCTGGAATACGGCAGTGACCGGCAGCTCGACGCGCGGGCGATCCGCTTCATCGAGAATACCGGCTCGCTGCTTGGCCCTGCCCTGGACGCCCGCCGCCGCCTGGCCACGCCGATCGCCGGCCGTCTCGCCAGTTCCCTGGCCAGCCGACCGCGCGAACTGCTTCGAGAAAGCTCGCGTGCGCGCCAGATCGCCTACGCCACTGGCGCGCTGTTGCTGGCCGCGATCGCATTCCTGCCCCTGCCGTATCACATCACCGCCGATGCCCGCATCGAAGGTGCCTCGCAGCAGGTGCTCGCCGCCCCCGTGGCGGGCTATATCGGCACCGTCTATGCCCGGCCCGGCGATCATGTGCTGGCCGGCCAGCCAGTGGTCGAACTCGATGATCGCGAACTGCGCCTCGAAAAGCGCCGCTGGTCCGCCGAACTGGCGCAGATCGAGAAGCGCTACGGCGATGCCCTGGCCAAAGAGGACCAGACCGAGATCGCCGTTCAGCGCGCCCGCATCAGTCAGGCGCGTGCGCAGATCTCGATCATCGACAAGCAGTTGGCGCGCATCCGGCTGGTGGCCCCCTATGACGGCCTGGTGATCAGCGGCGATCTCGCGCAGTCGCTGGGCGCACCGGTCAAGCGCGGTGAAACCCTGGTGACGATCGCACCGGTCGGTGAGTACCGGATCATGGTGCAGGTGGACGAGCGCCAGATCGACCGGATTCGCGAAGGTCAGAAGGCGCAGGTGCTGTTGCCGGCGCTGCCGGGCGAGCAGATCGACGTCGATCTGCAGAAACTGATCCCGGTGGCCGAGCTCAAGAACGGCCGCAATGTGTTCGAGGTTCAGGCCAGGCTGGTCCGACCCGTGTCGGGCATGCGTCCCGGCCTCAGCGGCGTTGCCCGGATCGATGCCGGCAGCCGGCCACTGCTGGCATCGCTGACGGAGGATCTGCGCCACTGGACGCGCATGAAGTGGTGGCAATGGGGCCTGTGACACAACGGAACCGATCATGAGCGAAGGCCTGCAAAGCGAGTACTGGTATCGGGTGGCGAACCTGCGCCCGCACCTGCGCGCGAGCACGCAGATCGGTCGCCATCGTTATCGGGGTGTGATCTGGTACGTGCTGCGCGACTCCGCCACCGGCGAGAATGTGCGCATCAACCGGATCACTCACCAGTTGCTTCGCCAGCTCAATGGCCGCGCCACACTGGACGAGGCCTACCGGGCGCTCCTGGGCAAACTCGGCGATGATGCGCCGACCCAGGACGAGATCATCCTCGGCATTGCCCAGCTTGCCGAGGCCAACATGCTGCAGGCCGATCGCGTCGCCGATCTGGCTCAGTTGCAGCTGGCGGCCCGCCGGCGCCGCCGGCGTGAATTCTCCAGCCGGGTCAATCCGCTGTCGTTCCAGGTCGCCTTGTTCGACCCGAGCCGGATCGTCGACCGTCTGGCGCCCCTGTTCAACGGGCTGTTCACGCGCCCGAGCGCGCTCGTTCTGACGCTCATGCTGACCCTGGCCGGGCTCATCGCCCTGGTCAACGCAGACGAGCTCGGCGCCAACGCAGCGCGGCTGACCGGCTCCGGGGCCTTCGTGTTCCTGATGTGGCTGATCTATCCGTTCGCCAAGCTGATCCACGAGTTCGCCCATGCGTTCGCGGTACGTCGCTTCGGCGGCGAGGTCACCGAGATGGGTCTGCGCATGCTCGTGATGATGCCGCTGCCCTATGTGGATGCCTCGAGCGCGAGTCTGTTTCCCGAGAAGCGTGAACGTGCGATTGTCGCCGCCGCCGGAATCGCCGCGGAGCTGGCGATGGCCTCGCTGGCCACCTTCGTCTGGGCCACTCTGGAGGCCGGTCTGCTGCGCGACATGGCGCTGGCGACCATGATCGTCACCTCGGTATCGACAGTCTTCTTCAACGGCAATCCGCTGCTGAAGTTCGACGGCTACTTCGTACTGTCAGATCTGTTGGAGCTGCCGAATCTCGCGCCGCGCGCCCGCCGCCACTGGATCGACATGCTGCAGACCCATGTGCTGCGCCTCAAGCGACCCCATGGCGAAACGCTCGCGGCCGGCGAGCGGCCCTGGCTGATCGGCTATGGCCTGGCCTCCTGGCTCTATCGGCTGGTGCTGTTTGCCTCGATCGCCATCCTGATCGCCGAATACTCGACCGCCGCCGGCCTGCTGATACTCGGCTACGGGGTCTGGTTGCTGCTGCTCAAGCCGCTGATCTCCAGCGTCGACTTCATCTTCAACAATCCCGCGCTCAATGGCCGCCGCGCGCCCACGGTGGCACTGACATCGGTGGCCATCGGCCTGCTCTGCGTGGGCATGCTGGTGCCGGTCCCGGCCAGCACCACAGCGCTGGGCGTTGTCTGGCTGCCCGAACATGCGCATGTGCGCGCCGGCGCCGCCGGCAGCCTGGTAAGGCTGCTCGCGACACCGGATTCCATGGTGCGCAAGGGCCAGCCCCTGGTGGAACTGGCCAATGACGAGCTGCAGCTGGCGGTCGCCGAGCGCGAGTCACAACTGCAGGCGTTGCGAACCGAATTCCTGGACAAACTGCGCCGCGGCTCCAAAGAAGCGACGCTGACCGAGGATGCGATCAAGGCCAAGCAGGACGAACTGAAGGAGGCCCGCGAACGTCAGGCCTCGCTGGTGGTTCGCGCCGCCACCGACGGCCGCTTCGTCGTGCCCAGGGCGATCGACAAGCCCGGTGTCTGGTTCGACCAGGGCGAGCCGATCGCCTATCTGCTCGAGGCGCCGCGCACCACGGTTCGGCTGGCCCTGCCCAATGCCATGGCCTCCCGGGTGCGCGACAACACCCAGGGCGTCGAGGTACGGATGCTGGAGGCGCCGAATCATGCGCTGACCGCCCGGATCCGGCCCGAGACCCAGAGCGCCGGCTCCACATTGCCCAGTGCCGCGCTGGCGCGCGCCTGGGGCGGCTGGATCGAGACCGATCCCGAGGACCCCAAGCGCCTTGCCACCCTGGAACCGATTTTTGTCATGGATGTCGCAGTCGATCAGTTGCCGGTGACCCGCGCCGGGCAACGCGCGATGGTGCGCTTCCAACACCCCGACAGGCCATTGCTTTCCCAGGCGCATGAGTTGATGCGCCGCCTGTTGCTGCGCCATTTCCTCTCATGAGTACCGTTGCCTCCCGCGTCCCGTTCCCCGGCCTGGCCTGGGGACAATATCCGCAACGCCCGGCCGGCGTACCGGATTCCGAGCTGTGGTCGCGCATGCGCCGCGCCGGCCGGCGCAGTCACGCCCGTGCCCAGAGCATGGTCGTCGGCCTGGCGAACTGGCAGAGCGTGCGCTTCAGCGAGCGCGTGATGGCCGAGCTCGCCACCCATGCGAACCGCCCGCGCTCGGAGTTGATCGGCCGGCTGAAGAAGATGCAGCCGCGTCTGGCCCGCGACGGCATGACCGATCGCCATCTCGTCAGGGCACTCGGCCTGCTCGGTGAACTTTCGCGACGCGAGATCGGTCAGGCACCCTTTCCGACGCAGATCATGGCTATCCACGCGATGCTCGGCAACCGCCTGGCGGAAATGGCCACCGGCGAGGGCAAGACCCTGGCGGCCGGGCTGGCTGCGGCCGTGGCCGCGCTGGCCGGCATTCCGGTGCACCTGATTACGGCCAATGACTATCTGGTCGATCGCGATCAGCGCGCCCTGGCGCCGCTGTACTCGGCGCTCGGCCTGAGTTCGGGCCGCATCCTGACCCAGACCGCCGCGCCGCAACGGCGCGAAGCCTATCGCTGCGACATCGTGTACACCACGGCGCGCGAACTCGCGTTCGACTACCTGCGCGACCGGATCGGCCCGGATGCATCGCAGGCAGATGCGCGCTGGTTGGCCGGTGATCCGGATGTTCCCGAGCAGGCCCCGCTGCTGCGCGGGCTGTGCATGGCGATCATCGACGAGGCCGACAGCATCCTGCTCGATGAAGCCTGCATGCCGCTGATTCTCGCGATGAGCGCGCGCGATCCGCTCTCCCAGGAGATCCTGCGCGCCTGCATGGGCATCGCGCAGACGCTATGGGCCGGACGGGACTACCGGATCAACCGGGCCTATCGACGGGTGACCCTGACCGAGTCTGGTCGGCAACGGATCATCGAGCTGGCAGAGAAGCAGCAGGCGCCGGCGATGCATAGTCGTGACCGCGAAGCGCGCGTGGCAACGGCCCTGGCCGCCATGCACTGCTACCGCGCACGACACGACTACCTGGTCGAAAGCGACAAGGTCATCATGATCGACGCGCCCACCGGGCGCAAGGCCGATGGGCGCACCTGGGCACGCGGTCTGCATCAGATGATCGAGCTCAAGGAAGGGGTGACCCCGACCGGCACCAACGAGACGATCGCCCAGATCACCTACCAGCAGTTCTTCAACCGCTATCTGCGCCTGTGCGGCATGAGCGGTTCGTTACGCGAGGCGCGCGCGGAATTGTTCGACATCTACCGCCTGCCAGTGCGTACGATTCCGCTGCACAAGCCCTCGCGACGCCGCCTCCACCGTACGCGCATTCACCTCGACGTCCACGCCAAGTGGCGCGAGATCGTGGCCATCGCCCAGCAGGCTCGCGCCCACCGGCGTGCGGTACTGCTGGCAGTCGATTCGGTGGAAAGCGCCGCACTGATCAGCAACTTGCTGACACGGGCCGGCATCGACCATCGCCGGCTCGACGCGACTGAAGATTCCCAGGAGGCGGATGTCATTGCCGCGGCCGGCCGCGCCGGCGCGGTCACGGTGGCCACCAATATGGCCGGCCGTGGTACCGATATCCAGCCTGCGCCCGATGTCCTGCGCACCGGCGGCCTTTTGACCGTGGTCTGCCACTACAACCGCGAGCGGCGCATCGATCGCCAGATGTTCGGTCGCGCCGCGCGCCAGGGGCAACCCGGCGACGTTCTGCGCGTGGTCGCACTCGAGGACATCGGCTTGTTTTCGACCGATCCGCGGCCACTCGATTGGTTGCGCAGTCTCACCCGGCCCCTGCCCGCTGCGATGGCTGATTTCGCCACCCGCATGGTGTTCAGACTGGCCCAACGCCTGACCGAGGCCCGCCAACGTCGGCTCAGATATCGCGTCCTCGACGCCGGACATCATCGCGATCGTTTGCTCGCGCTGGCCGGCCAAGGCGAATGACATTTCCGCAGAAGGTAGAACGAGCATGAAACCAGCCGCCGCTTCCCTGATCATGGCTTCCCTGTTCGCCTCCCCGGCGGTCAGCAGTGCGCCACTCGACTGCCTGATCCAACCGAACCAGGTGATCGAGGTCGGCAGTCCGGTACCGGGCGTGATCCACGAAATCCTGGTCGATCGTGGCGATGAGGTCAAAATGGACCAACGCCTCGCACGTCTGCAAGACGATGTCGAGCGCGCCGCGCTGCGACTGGCAGATGCCCGGGCCCGCACCAGTGCGGAGGTGGTCGCAGCCGAGAAATCGCAGGAGTTCGCGGCCCGCGAGCTGAAGCGCGCGAATGATCTCGCGGGCGACTCCTTCGTCAGCAGGAACTATGTCGACAAGGCCTCGACCGAGGCCTCGATCGCCGAATCGAAACTGGCCCAGGCGATGGAGCGGCGTCGCCTGGCCGAGATCGAACTCGAGGTCGCACGCGCGCAGCTCGAGCAACGTCGGATCGACTCGCCGATCAACGGTGTGGTACTCGATCGCATGCTCAATGTCGGCGAATACGTGGACACGGGCGCGATCCTGCGGGTCGCCCAGATCGACCCGCTGCGGGTGGAGGTGGTCGTGCCATCGGAGCTCTTCGGCCGCGTCAAGACCGGCCAGATAGGCATTATCAGTCCGCAGTTCGCTGATGCCGAACCCGTGCGTGCCGAGGTCAGCGCCGTCGATCGCGTGGTCGACGCGGCCTCGGCCACCTTCCGCGTGCGCCTGTCCCTCCCCAATCCCGGTATGAGAATCCCGCCGGGCGTTCGTTGCCAGGTGCACCTCGATCTGCGTCCGGATTCGGTCCGGGAACAGACTCAGGGGTACGCCAAGGCGCGCGGCTGAGGCCTGACGACCATGGTCATGCGCAGAATTTCTCCGGTGCTGGTGATCGCCTCGGGCCTGGCGATGCTCAGTTGTGCGATCGTGCTGATGGGCGATTTCTTCTTCGGCTATATGCCCGATCAGCAGCAGGAGATGGCATCGGTGCGCCGGCGTGTCGCCGACATCGTCTCTGTGCCGGCGATCGACCTGCTCAGTCGCGGCGAGCTCGAACGCGCTGGCGAGCTGCTCGATCGCATGGTCAAGCAAGACGGTGACATCCTGTCGATCGGCATCCGCCGCCACGACGGGCGACTGTTACTCAGCACCAGCGGACATCGCCTGCACTGGCCAAGCGGGCTCAACCTGGAGCTGGCCGCCCATCACGCGGTGGTGCCGATCCGCACGGCCGAGAAGGCCTGGGGGTCGATCGAGGTCGCATTCGCCGAGCCACCGGGAGGCATTCTCGGTTTGCTGCACAAGCATCCGGCCCTGACCGTGGTGCTCGTGATGCTCGTCTTCGGCACCGGCACCTACGCGCTGTACATGCGCCGCGTGCTGCATCAATTCGACCCCAAGACCGCGATCCCCGACCGCGTGCGTGCGGCCTTCGATGCCATGGCCGAGGCGGTCGTCATCACCGATGACCAGGGCAGGATCGCACTGGCCAATGATCGCTTCCACGGTATTTCCCAGGACCATGACGAGACGCTGATGGCGCGCCCGCTATCGAAGGTCAACTGGATCGCCAATGCAATGCCCGGTGACCCCAATGATCATCCGTGGGCACGCAGCATGCGCGACATGCAGGAGATCAAGGGTATCGAGGTCTCGGTGGATTCGATGGACGACCAGCCGATGCTGCTGGTCATCAACTGCGCACCGATCGTCGATGGTCGCAAACGCGCACGCGGCTGCATGGTGACCTTCGACGACGTGACCGCCCTGCACCGGGCCAACCGCCGCCTCGAATACACGCTGCGCCAGCTCCAGGACTCGCGTCGCGAGGTGGAGCACAAGGCGGCCGATCTCGAACGCCTTGCCAGCGTCGACTACCTGACCGGTGTGCTCAACCGTCGCGCCTTCTCGTCGCAGGCCGAACAGGCCTTCGCCGACGCCATCGAGCACAGCACCCAGTTCTCCGCGATGATGATCGACATCGATCACTTCAAGCGCATCAACGACAGCTTCGGTCACTCCGTCGGCGACCAGGTGATCAAGCTGGTCGCCGAAACGCTGATGAAGTGCACCCGCGACGGTGATCTGGTGGGCCGCTACGGTGGCGAGGAATTCTGTATCGCGCTGCCCAACACCGGTGTGACCGCGGCGACCACGATCGGTCAGCGGATTCGCGAAACGATCGAGCAGACCGTGGCCCCCGCATTGCCGAGGTCAAGGGACTGAAGGTCACCACCAGCGTGGGCGTGGCGGTCTACGACCGACGCTTCGAAACACTGCACTCGCTGGTCAGTGCCGCCGACGAGGCGCTCTACGACGCGAAGGAATCCGGTCGCAACCGGGTTCGCGTGGCACCGTCCGAGGACGAGGCCGCTGAGGCGGCCGAGGCCGCCCGCAGCGCCGCGCAGCAGGCCGATGCCGGCCAGGATGCGCCTGCGCAATCCGGCGCCGACGCCACGAACGAGACCACGACGCAGGGTTGACCCCGCGCGGCGCCGGCACATCCGCCGGCGACCGATACCGCTCAGCGGCGCGTGGCCGCGGAGGTCAGCGCCGTGCCCAGCACGATTACGACCGCGCCGAGCACCATGGCCGGCGTGATCACTTCGGCCAGGAACAAGGCCCCCCAGGCCATGCCGAAGGCCGGGATCAGATAGGTCACGGTGATCGCGCGGGCCGGGCCCAGGCCGTGAATGAGCCGGAAGAACAGCAGGTAGGCCAGGCCCGTGCACAGCACACCGAGCACGATCAGCGCGCCCCACGCCTGCGCATCGGGCCAGACGGCCGGCCATGCCAGGGTGCCGGGAATCAGCAACCAGCTTGCCGCGGCCCACTGCGATCCAACCGCATTGATGCGCGGGTCGACATCGGTCAGACGGCGTCGCGTGTAGTTCGCGGCGACCCCATAGGAGAGTGTCGCCAGCAGGGCGATCACGACGCCGGCCACCGCCCCGTCGGCGACCACCATGTCGCCACGGGCGGGCATCCCCAGCACCAGGATCACCACCCCGATAAAGCCCAGCCCCAGGCCGGCCACCTGTCGCGGTCCGAGCCGCTCTCCGAGCCAGAAGAAGGCCACCACGGCGGCCCAGAACGGCGCGGTCGCATTGAGCACCGAGAGCACGGCTGCGGGCAGCCTTTCGGCCGCAAAGCCAAACAGCAGGAACGGCAGGGCCGAGTTGCACAGACCGAGGGCGATGGCGCGGCCTCCCAGCTTGCGCAGACCGCTCAGGCCACTGCCCCAGAACAGCAACGGGGTCAGCGTCAGTGCACCGATCAGGCAACGCAGCCACATCAGCGGTGCGGGGCCGAACTGCGGAACCGCCACCCGGATGAACAGGAAGCTGGCGCCCCAGATGGCGGCGAGCGCGATGAATTCAAAGGGCAGCGATCTTCGGGTCATATCGGTCAAAAATATTGATTGAACGGAAAATCAATTGAGATTCGGCGTCCTGGGCTGATCGGCCATCGCCGTCCAGAGATGCAATACCGCATGCGCACGCCAGGGCCGCCATGCCTCTGCGCGTTGGCGCGCCTGGGCCGCGGTGCTCACCTGCATCGCGCGGCGCAGCACCAGATCGGCGGCGGGAAACGCATCCCGGTCGCGCAGGGCCCGCATGGCCAGGTATTCCACCGTCCAGGGGCCGATACCCGGCAGCGCCAGCAGGGCCGTGCGGGTGGCGTCGCGATCTGCCTGAGGTGTCAGCGCCAGGTCTCCCGCGGCCAACGCCTGCGCCAGCGCCCGCAGGCTCTGTGCACGGCGCGCCGGCATGCCCAGCGCCGCAATCTCGCGCACATCGGCGCGCGCCAGCACGGCGGGTTCGGGAAACGCGTATCCACCCGCGACCGGTCGCCCGAACCGGGCCAGCACCCGGCCCGCCAGCGTGGTTGCAGCGGCCAGCGACACTTGTTGACCGAGCACCGCACGCGCGCCGACTTCGAAACCGTCGAGCGCACCCGGCATCCGCAGCCCGGGCCGTCGGTCCATCAGCTTGCCCAACGATCGACGCGGCTCGGCGGGATCGAGGTCGAGGTCGAAGAATGCGCGCAGGCGGCCTGCCACCGTTTCACGATGTCCCTCGAGCCCGGCGTCCAGCTCGACGGCCAGATGCTTGCCGGCGGGAGCAACATGCAGCCAGCCATCCGCAGGGCCTTGCGGCCCATTCACCGTGAGCAGCCGGGACCAGCAAACGCCTTCGATGCGCTCCAACCCGGGGATCTGCCGTTTGGACAGAAATCCCAGCAGTCCCGGCCAGTCGAAGGGATCGACGTGGGCCAGCACCAACGGCGTGGCCGGCGTGCGCTGCCCGCCGCCTGCTGCATCTGCGATTCCCATCGTGCGCCGATCCCCCGCAAAGTCTGCGCGCGAGCCCCAGGGGCCAATCGTCACGCCCCATCACCCGTATGACACGATAGCGGGCGTGTTCCCGATCGACACTCCGTTTCCGGCGCGAATGCCGGCCCGACCATGATCGGGCCAGAGCGCCGTCAATGGCCCTTGCGGTGGTTCGAGCAGCGCTTAAGACGCATCCGCATACTCGAGCAGCAGATCATGGGCGGCCACGGTTTCGCCAGGACGCACATGCAGGGCCTTGACCTTGCCGGCCCGCTCGGCACGGATCTGCGTCTCCATCTTCATCGCCTCGATAGAGACCAGCGGATCACCGCTCTTGACCATCTGCCCGGCCTTGACCGCGACCGTCACGATCATCCCCGGCATGGGTGCGGGCAGATGACGCGGATCATCGGGATCGGCCTGCGCACGGGCAGGCGCCTGCGCGGCACCGGCCCTCTGCACCCGCATCGTGCGCGGCTGGCCGTTGAGCTCGAAAAACGCGCGCTCCACGCCGTCGTCCTCGGCGGGAGCGGTACCGTGCAGCCGCACCATCAGCGTCTTGCCGGGATCGATGTCCACCGAGATCTCCTCGCGCTCGCGCATGCCATAGAAGAAGGTCTCGGTGGGCAACACACTGACATCGCCGAACTGGCGGCGATGCTCGGAGTAATCGCGAAACACCTTCGGATACATGAGCCAGGACGCCAGACCGGTATCCGAGATCTTGTGGCCGACCGCCTTCTCGGCCTGGGAGCGCGCCTGCTCGAGATCGACATCGGGTAAACGGTCGCCGGGCCGGTAAGGGGCGGGTGGATCCTCGCGCAGCACGCGTCGCGACAAGGCCTGGGGGAAGCCATCGGGCGGAAAACCAAGCTCGCCGCGAAACAGCGAAATCACCGACTCCGGGAACGCGATTTCGCGCTCGGAATCCAGGATGTCCTTGGGCGTCAGGCCGTTGGCCACCATGTAGATGGCCAGATCCCCGACCACCTTCGAGGTCGGTGTCACCTTGACGATGTCGCCGAACAACAGATTGACCTCGGCATAGGCGGCGGCCACCTCGTCCCAGCGATGATCCAGGCCCATGGACCGGGCCTGCTCGCGCAGGTTGGTGTACTGGCCACCGGGCATCTCGTGACGGTAGACATCGGCGGTGCCGGCGCGAATGCTGGCCTCGAACGGCGCATAGAGCGCGCGAACATCCTCCCAGTAGTGGGCCAGTTCGCGCATCGCCTCGACACTGACACCGGCAGGGCTGGCCGGATCGCCGTCGTAACGGGGATCGCGCTCACCGCCGGCCAGCGCCATCACGATGGAGTTCAGATTCGGCTGCGAGGTCAGGCCGCTGAGCGCATCCATCGCGCCATCGACGGCATCGGCGCCGCCGGCGATGGCCGCCAGCACCGAGGCCGCCGAGATTCCGCTGGTGTCGTGGGTGTGAAATGAACCGGCAGGCCGGTTTCCTGCTTGAGCGTGCGCACCAGCGTTTCGGCCGCACGCGGCCGGCACACACCCGCCATGTCCTTGATGCCGAGCACGTGCACGCCCGCCTTCTGAAGCTGTCTGGCGATCCCCACGTAGTAAGAAAGCGAGTACTTCGAGCGATCGGGGTCATCGATGTCGGCCGTGTAGCAGATGGCCCCCTCGCAGAGTTTGCCGCTGTCGCGCACCGCATCGATGGCCACGCGCATGTTCTCGACCCAGTTCAGGGAGTCGAACACCCGAAAAAGATCGATGCCGTTGGCCGCCGCCTGGGCCACGAAGTAGCGCACCACATTGTCGGCATAGTTGGTGTAGCCAACGGCATTGCTCGCGCGCAGAAGCATCTGCAACAGGATATTGGGCGCCGCCTCGCGAATGCCGCGCAGCCGGTCCCAGGGATCTTCTTTCAGAAATCGCAGCGCGACATCGAAGGTTGCCCCGCCCCAGCACTCGAGCGAGAACATGCCGGGCAGCATGTGCGCGTAATAAGGCGCGATGCGCAGCATGTCGATCGAGCGCATGCGCGTGGCGAACAGCGACTGGTGCGCATCGCGCATGCTGGTGTCGGTCAGCAAGACCCGCTTCTGATCGAGCATCCATTGCGCAAACTGCTCGGGCCCAAGGCGCTTCAACAACTGCGCCGTACCCTCGGGCACCGGGGCATTGAGATCGATCTTCGGCAGGCGCAGGTGCAGATGCTCGAGATCCGGCCTGGCGCGGCCGCGCACATCGGGATGACCATTGACCGTGACATCGGTGATGTAGCGCAACAGCTTCTGCGCCCGATCGCGGCGGCGCGCGAACTTGAACAGCGCCGGCGTTTCATCGATGAAGCGCGTGGTGACCCTGCCCTCACGGAAATCGCGATGGTTGATCACGTTCTCCACAAACTGCAGGTTGCTCGACAGCCCGCGGATCCGGAACTCGCGCAGGGCGCGATCCATGCGCTGAATCGCCTCGTCCGAACTCGAGCCCCAGGCCGTGACCTTGACCAGCAGCGAGTCGTAATACGGGGTGATCACCGCGCCCGAATAGGCGGTACCGGCATCGAGCCGGATGCCGAAGCCGGCCGCGCTGCGATAGGCCTGGATGCGGCCATAGTCCGGCGTGAAGTTGTTCTCCGGGTCTTCGGTGGTAACCCGGCATTGCAGCGCATGGCCATTGAGGCGGATCGCGTCCTGCGCGGGCACAGCCGCGCCCGGCGCGCCAATCCGATCGCCCTCGGTGATCCGTATCTGTGCCTTGACGATATCGACGCCGGTGACCTCTTCGGTGACCGTGTGCTCCACCTGGATGCGGGGATTCACCTCGATGAAATAGAACTGGCCGCTATCGGCGTCCATCAGGAACTCGACCGTGCCGGCATGGGTGTAGTCGACCGCCCTGCCCAGCCGCAGCGCGGCATCGCAGAGTGCCTCACGGGTGGCCTGATCCAGATACGGAGCCGGTGCGCGCTCGACCACCTTCTGATTGCGCCGCTGCACCGAACAGTCGCGCTCGAACAGATGCACGAGATTGCCGTGGGTGTCGCCAAGCAGCTGCACCTCGACATGGCGCGCGCGCCGCACCAGCTTCTCGAGATAGACCTCGTCATTGCCGAACGCGGCACCGGCCTCGCGCCGTGCCACCGGAAGATTCTCGGCCAGCGAGTTCTCATCCTCGATCACGCGCATGCCGCGCCCGCCACCGCCCCAGCTCGCCTTGAGCATCAGCGGGTAACCGATCTCGGCGGCCAGCGCCTTGGCGGCCTCGATATCTTCGGGCAGCGGATCCGTGGCCGGCATGACAGGCACCCCGGCCTGCACCGCCGCCCGGCGCGCCGACACCTTGTTGCCCAGCGTGGTCATCACCTCGGGCGTGGGGCCGACGAAGGCGATCCCGGCCGCCGCACAGGCACGTGCGAACTCCGGGTTCTCGGACAGGAACCCGTAACCGGGGTGAATCGCGTCGACCTTGGCCCGGCGGGCGATATCGATGATCGAGTCGATATCCAGATAGGCCTGCAGCGGCTTCTTGCCCTGGCCGACCTGATAGCTTTCGTCGGCCTTGAACCGGTGCAGCGCGAATCGGTCTTCATGCGAGAAAATGGCCACGGTGCGTATGCCGAGCTCGGCAGCGGCGCGCATCACGCGGATCGCGATCTCGGACCGATTGGCGACCAGAATGGACTTGATCTTCTTCATTGGGGTGCAACCTGGAGGAAATTCGAGGGGTCGCGACCATTCTATGTCAGGCCGGTCGGCGCCGATCGGCCGATGGGCGGGTCGACTCAGGCGCCGCATGCCACACTCTGAAACGAGTCTTGAAGTTAGACTTCAGGCATGCCATCGTCGACACATTCTGCGGGCCTGACTGCTACGATCCTGCCAGGGGTGGGGCGTTGTGCGTTGCTGGTCATGATCATGCTGGTCCATGGCTGTGGCGGCGGCGGCGGCACGACCACGGTCGACCCGACCACGAAACTGAACGAAGCCAGCTGCACGTTCCAGTATGAGTTGCCTACCCCGGTCACCTCGACCGGCACCGATCCCCTGTTGGCCAACCAGTGGCATCTGGACAATACCGGCCAGCTTGGCGGCCTGCCCGGCCAGGATCTGAACGCCTTCGATGCCTGGGCCAGCACCCGCGGGGCGGGCGTGCGCGCGGCCGTGGTCGATGACGCCATCGAGGTCACCCATCGGGATCTGCTGGCCAATGTCGTTCCCGATGCCAGCTTCAATTACCGCACCGAACGGCGCGGCAATGCCTATCCGCTGCCCTGCTTCAGCGGCGATACCCATGGCACCGCGGTCGCCGGAATCATCGCTGCCGACCGCGGCAATGCGCTCGGCGGCTCCGGCGTGGCGCCCGAGATCGGGATGGTCGGCTACAACGCGCTGGCCACCGGGCTCGATTCGGACATCGCCGATGCGCTCAATCGTGATCTGCAGGCCAACGGGATCTATCACAACTCGTGGGGCGCGCCAGACAATGGCGTGCACAATGCATCCGAGGCCAGCTTTCAGGCGGCGATCGATACGGGGTTGAGCAGCGGCCGCGGCGGCAAGGGCGCGATCTACGTCTTCCCGGCAGGCAATGGCGGCTGCTATTCGCAAACGCCGGGCGGCAATTGCCGCACCGAGAATTCCAACTACGACGGCTATGTCAACAAGCTGGGCATCATCACCGCCTGCGCGGTGGACAATCGCGGCACCCAGCCCTTCTACGGCGAGATCGGTGCCAATATCCTGGTCTGCGGCCCCTCCAGCGGTACCAGCGTGGGCATCACCACCACCGATGTCCAGAATGCCTACCGCGACAACTTCTCGGGCACCTCGGCCAGCACGCCGATGGTCTCCGGGGTGGTCGCACTGATGCTCTCGGTCAACCCCGAGCTCACCTGGCGCGATGTGCAGCAGATCCTGGCCCGCTCGGCGCGCAAGAATGATCCGGCCGACACCGGCTGGACGACCAACTTCGGCCTGAATTTCAATCCCAAATACGGCTTCGGCGTGGTCGATGCCAAGGCCGCGATCGATCTTGCGGCCGGCTGGAGTTCGGTTGGCAACAGCAGCAATCTGCTCAGCTGCGGCCCGTTCACCAGTGCGCCCGGGCTCGCACTGCCGGATCCTTCCCCGGCGATCACCACGGTCAGCGATGCGATCGCCGTGTCCGGCTGCGCGATCGCAGCGATCGAGTTCATCGAACTGCGCCTGACCACCAGTCACTCTTATGACGGTGACCTTCGTATTGATCTGCTCAGCCCGAACGGGCTGATCAGCCCGCTGGCCACCGAGCGTGCCTGCCAGGGCACGGCGGCCAGCAATCCCTGTGGCGCCTACAACGACTGGCCATTCGGCCTCGTGCGCCATCTGGACGAACCCAGCAATGGCAACTGGACGCTGCGCATTGCCGATGCGCAGGACGCCGACACCGGCCAGCTCGTGCGCTGGTCGCTACGCTTTTACGGACGCTGAACCATGAACGCCCGCCGTCGCCCCCGCTTCGCCGGCCGCACACGCCCGGGCAGTCTGATCCTTCTGGCCTGTGCCGGCCTGATCATCGTCGGCGCGGCCGGCGCCCATGCCGCGGACATCGATCGCAATGCGCCCATCGTGAATAAATCATCGTCCGCGGCCAAGCAGACCGGGATCGGCAGCAATGCGGGCCCGACACTGTACTGGTATGACGGTGAGCGTCGGCGCGCACTGCGGGAACTGCCTGGCGCGTCCTTGTCCGGCAAGGGGATCAGCGAGGCAGCAGCGCGGGCGATCGAGAAAGAGGCCACGCCGGTTTTCGTCGACGCCGACAACCCTGGTGTCGCCCGTGCCCTGCCCGGTGGCGTGATCATCCGTCTGGCCCAGCCCGGCGATGCCGCCGCCGTGAGCATGCTGCTGGCCCGCTTCGATGTCCGGGTCAGCCACGCGATCGGTGACTCGCGGCGGGTCTGGCTGCTCGAGGGCGGCCCGGGCACCGCCTCGATCGAACTCGCCAATGCGATCCACGAGAGCGGTCTGGTGCAGAGCGCCTCGCCGAACTGGCTCAATCCGCGCGCTCGCAAGTAGCGCTGCGGCCGGCTCGGCCGTTACCATGGATGCTCACGTTTGGCCGCCTCGTCGGCGCGCCATGGCCAGCCCGAGTCTTGAACACCATGTTGCAGATCGAGCCACTTCATTCCAGCTTCGCCGCGCGCGTGCACGGGGTCAGCCTGCCGCACACCCGCGATGCCGCCACGCTGACCGCCATCCGCGACGCGATGGACCGCTACGCGGTGCTGGTCTTTCCGGAACAGGCCTTCGACGATGCCAGCCAGCTGGCCTTCGCAAAGCGCCTGGACGGTGCGATCCATTCGCGCACCGCCGCCTCGGTGGTCACGAGCAACCGCTTCGGCAACGAGGCGCTGACAGACATCTCGAATGTCGGCGGTGAGGGCGCGATCCTCGGTCGCGAGGACCGGCGCCGGCTCAACGGCCTGGCCAACCGCCTCTGGCACACCGATGCCTCGTTCGAGCAGCCCGCGGGCCGCTATTCGCTGCTGTTCGCGCACCGGCTGCCCGACATTCCGCCGGCCACCGAATTCGCCGACATGCGCACCGCCTACGATGCCCTGCCGGCAGCAACCCGCCAGCAGATCGATGGCCTGCGGGTCCACCATTCGATCGTCTATTCGCGCAGCACGCTGGGTTTCGAGTTCGGCCCCGATGAGGCCACCCGTCTTCCCGGTGCCTGGCATCCGCTGGTTCGCGAGCTGCCGCGCCAGAGCAGGCGCAGCCTCTATCTGGCCTCGCACGCGGCCACGATCGAGAACTGGCCGGTGCCCGAGGCCCGACTGCTGCTGCGCGATCTGATCGAGCATGCCACCCAGCCGCGCTTCGTCTACGCCCATGCCTGGCGGCCTCATGATCTCGTCATCTGGGACAACCGTGCCACCATGCATCGCGCCCGCCCGTTCGATGATCTCGGTCAACGCCGCGAGCTGCGGCGCGTCACCACGCTCGATCTCGAGCACACGATCACCTGACGAGTCCGGGACAGGCACACGGCTATCATTGCAGGATTGCAGATCCACAAAGCGAAGATCCGAGATGGCAAACGAAGTCCTCACCGAAGTGCGCGGCCGCACGCTGCTGATCACCCTGAACCGGCCCGAGGCCATGAATGCGATCAACCAGGCGCTGGCCGAGCAACTGGCCGCCGCCCTCGATCGGCTCGATACCGATGACTCATTGTCCGTCGGTGTGCTCACCGGCAACGGCCGCGGTTTTTCTGCCGGCATGGATCTCAAGGCCTTCCTCAGCGACGGCATGCCGATGATCGGTGACCGCGGCTTCGGTGGCATCACCGCCAAGTCTTCGGACAAGCCCCTGATCGCGGCGATCGAGGGCTTCGCGCTAGCGGGCGGGCTCGAACTGGCGATGTCCTGCGACATCCTGGTGGCCGCCAACAATGCCAAGTTCGGTGTGCCCGAGACGGGCGTCGGTCTGTTCGCCGCCGCCGGGGCGCTGCTGCGACTGCCTCGCGCACTGCCCTATGGCCTGGCGATGAAGATGGCGCTCACCGCCAAGCCGATTGGCGCCGAACTGGCCCATCAGCACGGCTTGGTCACCGACCTGACCGAACCCGGTGGCGCGGTCGAGGCCGCGCTCGCGCTGGCCGATCAGATCGCCCGCAATGCGCCGCTCGGCCTGAAGGCCTCGAAAACCCTGATCCGCGAGATGCAAGGCCGCACCGAGGACGAATTCTGGGCCCTGAACCGTCAGCTGATCGATGAAGTCTTTCATTCGGCGGACGCGGTCGAGGGCCCGAAGGCCTTCGCCGAGAAACGCGCGCCCAACTGGCAGGGTAAGTAATCGTTCAGAAGCCGCTTTCGCGGATCAACACCGAGATCGCGTGCGTCGCCCAGCGCGCCAGCACGCTGCCGCGCGCCCCCTCGATGCGCGCGCTGCCGAGCGCGATCCGCCGCGGCGGTGGCCCGTTCAGATCGGGGCGCAGTCGCACCCGGTACAGCGCATCGCGCGGCATCAGCGCCCCGGCATCATCGCGCACAGTGGCCACCCGCCCGCCGTGCGCATCCGCGAGCACCGGGTCCGGCAGGGTTCGCAGACGCACCCGGTCCACACTCATCACCGTGGCGCCCAGCGGTGATCCCGGATCATTGCGGCGATAAAAGCTGGCACGCGCCCCGGGTTCGATCAGCCCTACATCTTCCTGAGCCACGAGGGCGTCGATCACCCAGGACTGCGGATCGACCAGGATCGCCATCGGCTGGCGCTCGCTGATCCAGGCGCCGGGCGCGATCAACGGATCCCGATCCAGAAGCTCGCCGGCAAACGGCGCCTGCAGCCGCAGCCGGGCCAGCTCGTCACGCTCGGAGGCCAGCGAGGCGCGCTCGCGCGCGAGAGTCTCCAGAATCAGGTTACGTCGCCAGGCGCCATCGGCGCGCGCCACCATCCCGGCCAGCTCGAGCTCCAGAGCCTGCTCGCCTGCCCGCAGTCTGCGCAGCCGCGCACGCAGCTCGGGCGCATCGAGCTCGGCCAGCAGCTCGCCCTCGGCCACCGGGCCGGCCTCGCGAAGCATCACCACGCGTGCGGCAAACGGACTGTAGAGCGTTTGCGCGCGCTCTGCGTGCAACCAGGCCTCGGCGCGAACATGACGCTGCCAGGGCATCAGCATCAGGGCCAGAGCGCCGGCTGCCAGCACGGCCAGCAAGGCCAGGCGCGCACGACCGGTCTGGGCGCGGCGACGCCACCATACCCGCAGTTCCGCGCTTACTGGTCGCACGATGAACCAGGCAATCTCGATCGCAAACAGCAGGATGCCGAGCGCCTTGAAGAAGAACAGATAAACAGCCACCGCGATCGCAATGAAGATCGTCAGGCGATAGGCCCAGGTCAGCCATGCGAAGCCGATCAGAAAGCGACGCAGGGCAGCGGACATCGCCTCCGGATCTGGTCCTGTGCCAGCCGAGCAGGGCTCGGCGCAGCGCCGCACGCGCGAGCGCGAAACTGCGCGCATGAAGATTCGGCAGGTCGAGCGCGTCAGACAACAGGAAGTAGCCGTCGAAGCGCATGAACGGGCTGGCATTGATGCCCAGCGTGACCAGCCAGCTGGTCGTGGCCAGAAAAAACACTGCGCTGCGGGCCGGCCCATCGGGCAGCAGGCTCCAGGCCAGGGTGGCGAAACCGGCGAGCGCCAGTTCAACAGCCATCCCGGCTGCCGCGATCCTGAACCGGTCGCCGCGCCTTACCAGCTTCCACGACTCACCGGTATCGGTGTAAAGCATCGGCCACAACACCAGAAACGCCACGCCCATGTGCGCGACCCGCACCCCCAGACGGGTCGCGGTGATCGCATGACCCAACTCATGCAGGGCCTTGGCCAGAACCAGGGCGAGCGCCCAGCCGAACAGACCGGCGGGAGACATGAAGTTGGTGAATGTATGGATAAAGCTGTCCCATTGGCGCACTACCAGGCTCAGGCCAAGCGCGGTCGCCATCAGGGTCAGCAACAGGAAAGCCCGCGAATAGAACACCGCGCACCACGGCGCCAGCGCCTGCAGCCAGCGCTGCGGGCGCACGAGTGGGAGGCGAAAGAACAGATAGTGATGCAGCAACCAGCGAAGCCGCGCGAAGCTGCCCTGCTCGGCGGCATGCGTCAGACGTTGCACGCCCGAGGCATCATGCACCGCGACCAGTTGTTGACTGGCCAAGAACTCGCCAATTCGCGCCACCTGATCGATACCGATCTGCAATGGCGTCTCCTGATTGACCCGTCGTGCGACCAATGTCGGATCGCGTAGGCCCCAGCGGCTGAGCACCTCGAATTCGACCCAGCCGACGCGAAAGAAGCGATTGCCGATCGGATCCTGAATCATCCAGGCCGGCGAGCCATCGCGATTCGGTGCGGCCGGCAGCAGGCGCAGGTCTTCGCGCAATGGCGGCAGCGCGGTGACGAACATCAGAGACCAGTGAGCGCGCGCAACGCCGCCAGCGGGCGGCGAAACAGGTAATAGCCCAGGCTGGCACGCTCACCATAGACCTTGGCGGTGCCCTTGAGACCGATACGCACCCGCGGGTCGTCGGCGGCGACCGTTTCATCGAAACGCGCGCGCAGCCGATAGGCCTGCACGCCCGATGGCGACGCATTGGCCTGATAGCTGGTCTCGAATACCTCACCATGCAAGGGCGAGAGCGGCGCCACATCGAGGAACAGGCGCACCTGGGCGCCGGCCTCGAGATTGATCGCGTCGGCCACCGGCATCCACAACAACATGCCGGCACGCGTCGGGTCGGCCAGCATGGCCACGCGCTCACCGGTGACCACCGGCTTGCCCTGCCAGTCGCTGACATCGCCAAAGACGATGACACCCGGGCCGGGCGAACGCACCTCGATGCGCGAGAGCATCTCCTGCACCGAGGCCAGTTCAGCCTCACGCTCGGCCACCTTGCCACGTAGCGAGGCAAGTTCCGCCCGGCTGCTGTCGCTGCCAAACGCGCGCTGTTCGGCGGCCAGCGCATCGGCGCGCGCCACCTGCAGCTGCTTGGCCGCGATCTCGCGCCGATTGCGCAAGGTGGTGTCATCGAGCGTGAACAGGAGATCACCTTGCGCCACCTGCTCGTTCGGACGCACATGAAAACGCGCGATCACCCCGTCCATCGGCGCCGGTACGGCCACCGCGTCCAGACCGATCACCTCGGCCGGCGCCAGTACCGAAAGCCTGACCGGAATCGCCAGCGCGAACAACGCGGCCGCCACCACGAGCCAGGCAAGCCAGCGACGCGCGCTGCGCGCATGGTTTTTCGGCAGCAGGGCAGCCCAGGCATGACCGTAGGCCGCGATCACCCGGATCATCAGCGTCTGCACGGCTTCGCCGGGAGCCTCGTCCAGCGCATAGGCGGCAATTCCCAGCAGACGGGTATCAGGCGCCAGCACGGGTTGCACGAAGATATAGTCAGGCATCCATTCATGCCAGCCGTCGACGAGCGCCTTGGGCAGATCGTCAGCCATCACGAAAAACGGATCGCGCGCGCTGTCCTTGCCCAGTCGCTGAACGAGATAGCGCCCGAGCCTGCGCAGCCACACCGAGTAAGGGGAATCATCGCCCAGACGCGACAGGCCCGAGACCGTACTGAGAACCGCCTTGCGCCCCTGCATCTCCCAGACCAGCCCCTGCCGATACGGCATCAACTGCCACGGCTCGTTGGCGAGTGAGAAACGCAGTTCGGCGGTCGTGCCGGCCGAGCGCGCCCGCTCCTGCAGATGTGCGTACAGTCGCCAGAAGTCGTTCTGGGCGCCGCCCCGGGTGACAGTGGCGGTCACCTGCGGTGGAGCCGGCGGTGCGTTCATCGCGGCGGCGCGAAGCGGGCCACGCCACTCATGCCGGCCAGCAGTTCAGGATGATCGCCAACCACCTCGGCCTCGATCTCGATCGACTGGCTGACCGCATCGACGCGCGCATTGATGGCGCTGACCGAGGCGCGATAGGTCTTCTCGGTTTCATCGATCCGTGCCTCGAAGGCGGTTCCCGCCCTGAGCCACGGCAGCCAGCGAGAAGGCACGTTCAAGCGCAACCTGAGCTGCCCTGCCGCGACGATATCGAGCAGCGAATCGCCCACCTGCACGCCTTGATACTGCCGCACATGCTGCTTGACGAGCCGGCCCGCAAAGGGTGCCCGGATCCGGCACTGCGAGACATAGACATCGGCCAGGCCGAGTTCGGCCTTGGCCTTTTCGAGCGCCGCCTGAGCCAGTGCCACCTCGACCTCGCCCGCGGCGCGCAATGCCTTCAACCGCTTTTTCGCCTCCAGGTTCTGAGTCGCCGCGCTCACCTCGGCCTGCGCAATCTCGCGCCGGGCATCCGGCAGGCTGCAGTCAAAGCGCACCAGGGTTGCCCCGGATTTGAAGGTCGATCCCAGGCCGGAGACAATGCTCTGAACGATCGAGGCGGCGGGCGCGACGAGCGTGGTTTCCTGCTGCGGGATCACGAGCACCCGCGGCGATTCGGCGGCGAACGCGCTCTGGGCGAGCACCGGCTTGTTTGCGCAAAGCACCAGCGTTGCAGCCAATACCATGGCTGCATACCGGAGGGGAATTCGGGTCATCAGTCAGTGGCGGAATGCATCCGCTCGCTCGTTCAAATGGGTCGCTCTACTATATCAGTCATGAGACGGCGAGGTGACCAGGCGCGGGCATCGCGTGATCCGCTCAGCCATTGAAAACGGCGCCATCGGGCGCCGTTTCGACCGCTGCGCGCATCGTTAGCAGGCGACACACCTCGCGGCGCCTATCACTGCCCCGCAACCTGGCGCGAGGGCCGCTCGATGTTACCGAGCAGCAATGCCGATGATGCCTCCACTGCCTGCGCGGAAAGCGCGCGAATCCGCTGTTCGATGTCCTCGACGCCCACCCGCTCACTGAAGCGGGCTCGCCCGAGAACCTTGCCTTCGGCATTGTGCAGATGCATCACCCAGCGACCGTTTCTGGCCTCACGGCCCTCGACTGCGACAAAATCCAGCGTGACATCGAGGACGAAGGGCACCGATTCATCATTGGTGACCCTGACACCATGCTCGAGCAATGCATCGGTCAGGCCGTAGCGTACCGCCTGCTCGAGCGAGCGGTCGACGCCCTTGAGAGAAAGACGCACGCTCGGGCGCTGGTCGACACTGGACGGGCGCGCGAACACACCGCGCTGCCAGTCCTCCATGGAATCGCCAATCGCCTTGCTGAGCGTGTTCAGATCGACATCTGCCGAGGTCGGCGTCAGGTCAAGCCCGAGTGAGTTGTACAACCGGCCCCAGGCACCCTGCGCATTGGCGTAGGCGATCTGGCGCTGGTATTCGGAAAGCAGCGAGCGCGCCTCGGTGCGAATCAACTCGAGTTCGGAGTCCACGCGCGAACTCGCCGATGCCCGCGCGAAGTTCGCCAGCCGGGAGTCCACCCTGGCGCTGTCACTCAGGGTGGTCAGTTCGTCGCGTGCCAGCATGTAGCGCAGCGCCGCCACTCTGACCTGGGTCAGGATCGCCATGGCCTGCGCCATACGACGGGCATCGTCGACATCCACCTGAGCCTGATTGGCGCGCTTGATCGTGCCGATCGAGGCCAGACGGAACAGATCCGCCGATACCCGCAGACCAGCCTGCATCCACGAGTTGTTGTACAGAAAGCGGTTGGAATCATATTGCCAGCCGAGATCGAACGACAGGTTCGGCAAGGTCGACGCCAACGCGCGGCGCGCGTCGTTCGAACTGATTCGGCGGCGATAGTCTTCCTCGCGCAGCTCAGGGCGCTGAGTCAGGGCCAGCGTCTCCAGCTTGCCCATGTCCGCCGGCAGCGGTGGCAACTGCGGCTCTTCGTGATCGAGCAGGCGAAAATCGGTGCCGGGCGCGAGATTCATCAGCGCGGCCAGCTCGGCGCGCGCCAGTTCCAGATCCTGGCGGCGAATCTGCAGCAGTGTGGTGGAGTCGAGTAATGCGCGCTGATACGCGAGCGCCTGGGCCTGCGGCAGCAATCCCTGCTGCTCGATCTGGCGACCGCGTGCCAGGGCCACATTGGCACGCTTCATGAGGTCATGCATCTTGTCCGAGAGCCGCTGCGCGCCGAGCGCGCGCCAGTAGGCGGCGCGGGTATCCTGCATCAGGTTCTGCAGCACCTTGCGCTTGCGTTCCTCGGCAATCAGCGCCTGATCGGCGAGCGACTTGGCGCGATAGTAGGGAAACCCCGAAATCGAGCAGATTCCAAGAGAACTCGAGCCCGCCAAGGGTCCGCGTACGCTCCTGCGAAGACGAATTCGACAAGGTCTCGAGGCCGGTCTCGATACTCACCGAGCGGCCACCGGAGTCGTTGTTTCGCGTGACCCAGCCCGCGTTGGCCATCAGCCTCGGGAACATGTCCCACTTGCCGACGTCCAGCTGTCGCTGGGCCAGCGTGGCTTCCATCATGCGCAGCCGGAAATCGAGATTGTTCTGCATGACGCGGGCGACCACGTCGGAGAAGCTCATCGGCCCGTTGATGGGCGTCTGATCAGCGTACATGCGACGCTGGTCCTCGGCGACGCGGGCCTTGATCGCATCCACCGTCATAGGCTCGGGCGTCACGGCGCAGCCACCGAGCACGGTCAGCACGACCATGCAAATCATTGCCTGGCGGGCACGGGGCCGGACGGCGGCGCGGATATCGTTCATTGGCTCAAACATCAGTTTCACTCCGCTAGCATTCTCGTGCAGCTTGCCGCACCTTGATCTTCGGTCGTTGTTTCTGGATCTGTTCCGAGAAGGATTTCGGCTTGGGCACGAAATCGACTCCCGGATCTCTCTTGACCACCTTCGGCCGGGTTTTCGGCTTGGGCGGCGGACAATCGTCGGCGGACTCTTCGGCCACCCCTTTCACATTGGCGGCCTTCGCCTTGGCAGCCTTCTCACTCAGGATCCGGTCATCGAGCGTTTCATAGGGCCGCACCGCGGCGATCGGCGACAACATACTGACCAGGCCTGAATCGCGCAGCGAGTCCTCGAACACCCGGTCGTCCTGCTCACGATACGGGCCGGTGTCGGGCAGCGTGATCAGGCGGGTAAGCACTTCGGGGTCGATCGGGCTCAGCGGCGGTTGCTCCGGAACCGGAATCGGAACCGGCGCGGGGGGCGGCGCCAAGGGTGGCGGGGGCTCGGGGATCGAGACGTTGGCCGGTGTCAGGTGGATCCTGATCTGGCCCTGGGCGGTGCCGCCGTTATTGTCATCGACAGAATAGACCAGCGAACCGGCCGGGATCGTGCCATCAGGGTCCGCAGCCACAGCGATGGCCGGATTCGGCACGAAGCTCAGTGACTGAAGTTCCTGCTGGGTAAGCACCTGACCAGGCTGCAATGGCTGGCCGGCCAGCTCGAAGCGCCCGTTCTCGGGCGGCGGCAGGGCAACCACCGTGAGGGTCAGCGGTTGTGGCGGCAGATCGGGGTCGGATGGTGGCGTGAAGTCAGGTATCTCGGCCTGCGTCGAGCCGGCCGGCGTATCCACTGCCATGGTGACATCGATGATCGGCGCCTGCGGGGGATCATTGACCGGCGTGATGTCGATGGTCAGTCGGTTGGGCACGGGGTCCACCAGGGCGGTCGAGTCGAAGACCGAGAAATCGATCGTGGGCAGCGACGCCAGGTTCTGATTGTTGGCCCCAGGCGCCGGCGTGTAGGTGAGCCCGGCGAGATCGCCGATCGCAATCACCTGTCCGGCCACGACGGGCACACCATTGAGCGCCAGCGTACCGCTGGCAGGCAATCCATCGATCCGCACCGCGGACATCGAATCGCCGGCATCGGGATCTGTGAAGCCGAAATCGGCCGCACCGATCGCCAGGGGTACACCGCCCTCGAGCGTGAGATCCTCGCTGATCGTGAAGGTGCGATCCGTGCCATCCGGCGGATTGGCCAGTCCCTGAATCGTGATCGTGATCGTGGTGCTGGCCTGCCGCGACGTGGTGTCCTCGATCGTGTAGGTGAACACGTCGGACAGCGTCTGGCCGGTGAGCAGGCCGCTCACCGCCGGATTGCCGGTGTCGACGACGTAGTTGTAGCTGCCGTTGGCCTGCAGGGTCAGCGTGCCATAGTTGCCCACGCTCGCCACGCCCACACCGCCGGCCACGGGCCCGCCCGCCGCACCCGGTGCAATACCCACCACACTGATGACGTCACCGGCATCGGGATCCGAGTCCGCCTGGTCACCGACGGCCAGCGCATTGATCGCGTCGCCGTTGGCCGGCGTGCCGTCGGTCAGTGCCGTGTTCTGATCTGGCATCGCCACCGGCGGCTCGGGCAGGTCGTTGATCGTCAGGGCGATACTGGCGAGCGCGATCAGCGCATCGTCGGCGGTCTCGCCCGGGATCGCATCGCCATCGGCATTGCCGAACTGGCCCTGATCATTGATCTGCAGACTCAGCGTGTCGGCACCGACGAAGCCCGGGTTGGGCGTATAGGTGAGGCCATCGAGCGTGGCATTGATATCGGCGATCGTGCCGGTGAGCACCAGGGCGGCGGTGTTCTGGCCCGAGATGATCACGGTGCCCACAGGGGTCACGGTCAGCGTGCCCTGCCCGGCCAGCGCGGTCAACTCGAACAGATCGTGAGGTCCGGGCGGGTTGAAGCCTTCCAGCAGATCCGCATCATCGACCGTGATCGCACTGACACCCGCGAAGCTCACCGAGCTGTCCTGATCGAGCACCGTCGCGCCCGGCACCGCCACCGTGGGCGCGACATTGATCTTCAAATAGCCGAAGTCATGGTCATCGCAGTACTCCCCCTCGGAGAGCACGACATCCATCACGCCATCACTGATCACCCCGGCACCACGTTCGAAATAGACCTCCAGCGGACCGCTCTGGGCATCGGTGGTGGTACCCGGCACCGTTATCCGATAGTTGCCGGCGGCGAGCATGCCGAAACGAAACTCGCCATCGAGCCAGGTCGCACCGTTGTCGGTTGTGGTGGTGAAGCTGAGGTCATCGCCATTGCCCCAGATGTTGTCCAGGCCGGCGTAATCGAGCGTCACCGTAACGCCCGCCAGGCGGTTCTCACCGGCATCGATCACGCCATCGGCCGACAAGGTGTCGTCCCAGAGGCGGCCGCGCGCAACCGCGATGCCGGCACCTTCAGAATCCACGAAGGTATTGGCCGCACCACCGTAGTCGCCAGGATTCCCGGTTCGCTCGCCGGTGGTGAACAAGGTGATCAGCGATCCCGTACCGGCCGCGTCCTCGACCGCCACCGCGAGATCCTCGCCGGCGGCATCCAGGCTGGTATAGGTAACCTGCGCCGCGCGCTCGAGCACCTCGACCAGCGCATCGGTCACGGTGGCGGTGTACTGGATGGTGACCGTGCCACCGGACGCCAGCACGGGAATCGCGACATCCAACGCACTGGCCGTACTGTTGTTGGCGCCGCCGCCAGGCACGCCAGTGACACCGCCCGCACCGTCGAACACGATATTGGCCAGGCCGGCGAAATCGTCGAACAGGCGCACGTCGTAGGCGGTCTGGCCACCGGTATTGGCGAAGCGTGCCTCGAACGTGACCTGGTTACCCGCGGTAGCGATCACGCGTTTCTCGAGATCGAAAATTGCAGGCTGATCGACGTTCAGGGTCGCGACATTGGAGCTTCCCTGGGTGGCCCCCTGGGCAAAGAAATCGAACTGCGCATCCAGCGCATGACCGCTCGTGTTGACCGCCTCGTTCTCGACGATGGCATTGAACTCGATCACCACGAACTCGCCATCGCCGTCGGCATCGGTGTTGGTGAGATTGCCAAGCAGAAATCTCGGCTCGTCCCCGCTGGCCATGATCTGATTCGGCGCCAACGGTGTGCCTACGGCATCCACGATTGCCGTACCGTCGAGTGCCAGCACCGGCGTGATACCGGCGATGGCGCTGGCGTCTGCCCCACCGCCGTTGATATCCAGTGAAACGCCCGACAGCGTGCTGGAGTCGATACCTGTGGCGCCCCCATTGGCGACGAATGCGACCGTCGTGCTCCCGTCATTCACATAGCGCAGACCAGGCGGCAGGCTCGGCCGGATCTCGGCGCCGGCCGCACTGCCCTGCGGCAGCTGCACCACGGCCCGATAGCGGACGATCTCACCGGGCACCACGATAGGCAGCGCGCTGCTGGCGAGGGAACTGTCGACAACCGACAGCACCGGAGTCGGAATGTCGACGGTCACCGGCGCGTTGTCCGTGGACAGATAGTCATCGACTCCGCCGGCGCCGCTGCGCTCCTGATCGGCCGCGGTCGCGAACGGCGAAATATCGCTCCCCGCACCGGGTAACGAGGTCCAGGTCGCGCTGGCGGTCTGGTCGAACACCTGCCCGAGACTGGCACCGGCATCAACCGTCGCCTGGAACTGCAGCGTGACCACGTCGCCCGGGTTCAGGGATGCCCAGGTGGCGTTGATCGTGCCGGCGGCCTCGGTCAGAGTCGCGGCGGCCGGGCCGCCGGTCTGGCTGAGACTTGCCCCCACATATGTCAGGCCCGCCGGCAGCGTGTCGGACAGCGCCACGTCGAATGACGCTTGATCGCCCGATGCGGTCATTGTCAGGGTATAGGTGATCGTGGCACCGACGTCGACCACGGCCTGATCAGGCGCCAATGCCACGGTCAGCACCGGCTCCACGATCCGCATCGGCGTGGAGGCGGCAGTCTGTACGCCGGCCGTGTCCGTCAGCGTCGCGGTGGCATCGATCAGATCAGTGCCATTGTTCGCCGCGCTATCGAGCACCACCGCGGTGTAGCGCAGCGTGATCGTCTCGGCGACCGTGTTGTCGACATTCGCATTGGTGATGTCACCGAACGAGAAATCGATCCGGTTGGCCTCACCACCGCCATGATCGCCGGGCACGACGCTGGTGAACACGCCACCACTGGTGAAGCTGATCGCGCCGCTGCTGGGCGTAAAGCTGTCCAGGGAAACGAAGGCATAGCGCTGTGGGTCGAGAATTTCGGTGAACGAGGCTCCGCTGGTGTGCCCCTCGGGCACTTGCAGCACGACCTCGAACTGCACGGTTTCGCCGATCGCCACATCCCCGAGCCCCGGCGCCGCGCCGTTGTCGTCGGCGGTGTGCGCCTGATTGGTCGCGACGATCGTGCGACTGATCTGCGGCAACGGCGTCGTCACAGAGGCGGCATCGGTGAGATCGATCACGCTCAGATCGCTGCCGCCCTCGAGCGAGGCATAGTTGCCGAGGGTGGCCGCTCCGACTTCGGTCACGCCGGCCTGTGCGGCTGCCGCAACCGTGGCATCGTAGGTCAGCACGATGATGTTGCTGCCTGCGGGGGCCGGCGCTCCCGTGCCATCGAAACCTCGCGGCAACGCGCCGCCCGCGCCTGGCGAGCCCTCTTCCGGATCGACCAGTTCGAGGCCGACGCCGAACAGTGCGCTGAATGCATCGGCCTCATTGGTGATTGCCCCACCACCCACCTGACGCAGATCGGTGGTGATCGACAACACGGTGCCGTCGCCGCGAACCAGGCGCAGATTGCTCAGCGACGCAGGATCCATGTTGGCCGGCAGCACATCGGAAAAACGCAGATCGAATGCTCCGCCCGCATTGCCGCCGTCGTTGCGCAAGACCAGGGCGAATCGCACCTGATCGCCGGCATCGACCTCGGCGATATCGGTATCGAGCGCGCTCACCGAGGCATGATCGAGCACACCGGTCAGCGGATTGGCGTCCGTATTGCCCGCCGGCTTGATGATGCCGGCCGGGCCGGCCGGCGAATAGACGGGGTCGTAGACCGAGCTGGCCTCGACCACGTCATCATGGACCGCGCCCTTGAACAGGGACACCTGCAGCGCGCCGAAGGAGAACAGATCCACGTCCTCGGAGCGCAGCGTCTCCAGGCCCGTGCTCTGCATCGTCTGCACACCGTGTACCGCCACCGGCAGGCTGGCCGGATAGGTATCGGCGGTCAGGGTGAGCGTGAAGTAGACATCGATCGTCAGCGGGGCATTGCTGGCATCGGTACGGCTGCCGAAATCGAAGCGCAGCGCATTCGAATCGGCGTCGACCGAGAACGTCGGCGCGGCCAGAGGATTGCCATCGCCGCCGGCGGCCTGGATCGCGAACTCGCCGGTGGCCGGAGTGGTCGAAAACACGCCGGCCGGCGCCCAGGTGCCGGGCACCGCATTGGCATCGGGGTCGGTGGCATCGAACAGCGGTTCCGGCAGGAAGGCATCGAGCGTGAGATTCTCGAAGTCCGCCGCGGGCACCACCGCCTGGAGATGCATGGTCAGGGTGTCCCCGGCCGAGGCGAACACCGGCGACACCGGATTGTTGACGATCGGCGTGCCATTCAGGCCGACGATGGCGATCGAGACATCCTGCACAGGCACCTGGTCACGCACTGTTGCCACATCGCCGTCGCTGAACAGGCCCGGCAAACCCGGGTCGAGCGCGGGGTCCAGGACCGTACCCTCGAAGGTGGCCTCGTTGACGCCCCTGTCGCCACCGTTCAGATCCAGCTGACTCGAACCGGCAATCTGATTGCCGCCGGCATCGACCGGGCCAACCTGGTAGCTGTCCAGAACCAACGCCTGCAATACCAGGCTGACATTCATCCCGGTGTCGAGCGTGTTGTCGGTGTCGAACAGATCACCAATGTAGAGATCACCGCCCGGGCCGCCGAAGGCCGAGCGCAGATCCACGCTGATGACCTCGCCTCCGCTGGCGTCGGTAGAAACCGTGTAGTTGACGCCGCGGGTCATGGCCAGAGACTGCACAGTGCCATCGGCGCGCGTCACGACCAGATTCGGATCGACGCCGGCCGGCGCGGTTCCACTGTCGATCAGACGAAGCCCGTCGGACAGCCGGTCGATGAACTGCAGATCGAGTGACCCTGGCGAGCCCGCCGGTGTCGGATCGCCGCCGAACGCGAAGTAATCGGAGATATCGAGATCGAGCTCGTAGTTGATCACGTCGCCGGGCGAGAAACCCGCCGGCCCGACATCGCTGGCGAAGCTGGCTCGTTTGTGCAAGATGGCCGAACCGGCCACTAGGTGATAGTCGGCGATCAGCGAGACCGACGGCGTCTGCGCGGCATCCCGGCCATCAGTCGGCGTCCAGGACGCGCTGCTCGCCGCATCGCCGAACAACGAGATCTTGTCGCCCGTGGCGGGATCGATCACCGGCGCTGCGCCGGCATCGAATTCCGGCACATGGATCTGAACCACCATCGCGGCATCGGAACCAATGTTCGTGCCGGCGAGCGAGCCGAAGCTGCGGGTCACAGTGCCACCCGGGACCAACGTGGATGCGGTGGCCGTATCGGCCGCCGCGGCACTGACCAGCACGCCATTGACATTGACCCACGAGCCGGTGGGCGAGGCGCCGATATCCTGGCCATAGATCGTGGCCGGCGTCCCGCTGATCGCCGTGAACTGCATGCCCGCATCGAGCACACTGGACAGATCCACCGCGGTGAGCGTCTGCCCATCGGCCACATCGATATCCAGACGCAGCCCGGCGGGATGATTCGGCCCGCTGGCCACCTCGCCATCCTCGGCGATCAAGGTCGTGCGAATCCGATAGGGCTGCGGGCTGACCGTGAACGACTGATCCGCACCCTGCAGCGAAGGATCACTACTGGGGTCGGTGTTGGCGTCCGCGCCCAGGCCGAACCCGGCGCGCGCCACGGTGGTCAGCGGCGTGCCGGCGTCGGCCTCACTGCTGACCAGGAATTCGAGGTCGATCGGCATCGCCGGCGCATCGGGCGCGAAGCTGCTCATGGGCAGTTCGATCACCACCAGCTCGTCGCCTGCCACCATCCCTGCCGGGATACTCACCGCGGGGCTGCCACCAGCACTGCGAAAGAACGGATGGTCGACCGTGCCCGCGACGATGTCCGCCGGGGTCAGGGTGATCCGCTGCAAACTGAGCGACTGGCCGAACCAGGTCGCGCTCTGCAGGCTCAGGCCATCGGGTGAACCACCGCCGTCGGCACCATTGGCCGGTACGAAAACATCCACATAGGGCTGGAAGCCGGCATCGACCGCGTCGGTGTTATCGAGCGCCACCGTGACATGAAAGGTCTCGCCCAGCAACGGATCCTGCGCGCTGCCGGTCGGGGTAGCCCCCTCGCCGCCGTCGGCCACCACCGGGCCCAGGCTCAACGCGGGCGCCGGGGCGAGCAGGCCCCCGAACGCCAGTTGTGCGGCATCGGTGATGATCACATCGGTCTCGATCTTGCCGACCGTGGCTTCGAGCTGCCAATCACCACCGCGCGCCGCGGCACCGGTCAGATCGCTGGAGGCTGCGACATCGGCACCGGTCGCACCTGCCAGGGCCTTGAGAAAGTCCGCGCCTTTGCTGCCTTGACCGATCTCGCAGCCATAGAGCAGCAGATCCGCGCGCTCGCTCAGACGATCGCCGATCTGTGTCAAAGCCTGCGCGTGCGCGGCTATCGCCTGTTCATCGATCAGCGAGGAGCCCAGCGTCATCCGCCCGGCCTGACCGTGCGAGATCACGTGCAGGGAGGACACCTCCCCGTCGTAGTCGAGCATGGCCTGCGCAATCTGGGAGATCCCGTCCCGGTCGGCTTGCAGGCGCAGGACCCGGGCATCGTCAGGCAGACCGTTCAGCAGACTCTGCCAATCATCCACACCCGCATCGATGATGACCAGCGCAGAACCGCTGCCGCCCTCGGTGCCCGCCGCCAACGGAACGGGATCGATCGAGGGTTGATCCGGGTGTTGCGCGAAAACATCATCCGGGACGCCATCGGCCAGTGTCGAGACCAGCGCGCCATCGAAGAGCAGGCGCGGCTCGAGCGCGATCGGGCCGTCGGTCGCGACGACCGGAATGGCCGCGGGCCGTCGACGACGGGTGCCAGAGCGCCGCGATCGCGTTGAATCTGGCCCGACCAGCAGTCGTTTAACCTTGTGAAACACGGAGTTAGCGTCATTCTCTCGAGGAGGAATGACGAGCTTACACGGCGCCCGGAGGGTCTCGAAGGTCTAGGCGACAAAGGGTCGCCCGAATGTATCTCAGTTACAACAAACGGGTGACCCGGCGGTCGGCAGCGCGGCCGCTCAACAGTCCATGCCGCGGACCTGGTGACGCTTGACCGGCGGCTTGAGCCGCTTGTCTTCACTCTCGACCTGCTTGGTGAAGGTCTTGGGACGCACTTTTACAACCTCGCCATCGACCAGCGCCGATCGCTTGACCACCTTCGGCTTGGGTGGCGCGCAGTCGGCGTCGGCCTTGACCGCCTGGATCGCGGCGCGCTCGACCTCGGCCTGCTTGAGCGCCCGCTCGGACTCGATACGCCCCAGCACCGCGCTGGGCGCAAAGGGCGAGAACAGGCTGTCGGCCAGAACCCGGGCGTCGAACGGCGAGGTCTCGCCCGCGCCACCGAGATCGGTGCGGCTGGCCATCAGCACCGGCTCGGACAAGGCAAATGCAGCGGCCGGTGGCAAAGCCGTGGGCCCGGGGCTGGCCGGCTCGCCGGTGTCAGGGGGCAGCGGGCCGGGATCGGTGGTGCCCGGCGCAGGCGGCGGCAACAGGGGCTCCGGGACCGGCGGACCGACCACGATCGGCGGGGGGACCGGGTTGGTCGGCGGCTCCGGTACCGGCGCGGGCGCAGGGGGCTCGGGAGCCGGCGGCGGGGCCGGAGCCGGGTCGGTGGGCTGGGCACCGCGCAGTTCAAAGCTCAGCACGGCGACATCGCGCCCGCCCTCGGGGTCGGCCAGCAGATACGAGAAATGGTCGCGAACCACCTGGCCCGGCGCCAGCGCGTCAGCCGCCGCGCCCGGCATATAACGAAATTCACCGTAGCAGTCCATCTCGAGATCACCATACTGCCCGGAGATCACGGTTCTCAGGCCTCCTACCGGGACGGTCGCCGCCTGTCCCGCCACCAGACCGACCACGCCAATGGGATCACCATCGGGATCGGAGTCGGCGCCCATGCCCTGGGCATCACCGAAAATGACGCTGCCGCTGATCGGGCCGCGGGCGGTGCCGAGTTCGACCAGATCGTCTGCCGCCTGCGGCGCGCTGTTCTGATTGAGAACATGAACGACCAGTTCTATCGCCTCGCCAGCGCCGCTGGGCTCGGTTACGGTCATCCGCACCACGGTGTTGCCCAGGTAGTGCTCGTCGGTGGTGAAGACCAGCCCGGACAGAGCATGGTTGAGCTCATCCAGGGTGCCTCTGACGACAACCAGTGAGCCGCCATCGTAGAGAACGGTGCCGGTACCCGTGGTATCGACATTGATCACGCCGTGAAAGCCATGGACTGTGAGCGAGTAATCGCCCCCCGGATTCGGGCCGTCAGGATCGACCACGGCCACCCGCATCGCGGCGCCCACTTCCGACGAATGGCCATCATCATCGAAGCGCAAGGGTCACCGGCCCAGGTGGTTGGATCCTGGGCGTTGCCGACAAATGAGGGCGGCTCGCCAATGAATGACGGCGGCTCGCCGCTGGCGGGCCCGTCGGCATGCGGTTGCTCGAGATCGGCCAGCGGCGGATCAATGCTGAGGTCGATGCAGGCCACGGCCACGGCCGCGCCATCGAACAGCATGCGCGGCTCCAGCGCCATCAACGTGGACTGAGAAAACAGCGTCGAATCACGACCATTCATATGCTGAGACTCCTGATGAACGACGCTATTTTGCCTCCGAGCGGTCGAAGGAAACTTGACGGATTACTCCACTACGGCCAGGGAAGTCATCGAGCACCGCATCGACCAGGTAGCGCAGCGCATCCGCGCCCGCCGGCGCCTCGCCCCGATTGCTCGCGGTGGCCTTGTAAATCGGCGTCGACGTGCCGCTGCGGATATCTGCAATCTCGAGGGTCAGCGTGCGCTCATAGAAATCCACCTGGCGCACCACATCGGCATAGGGCCAGCCCCAGTACAGCGGAAACCCGATGGACAAGCCCCCGTGGCGGCCCCAGGAGCCGATCGACAGATGCGAGCTGACCGCGGGCACCTGCTCGACCACCTGCCCGGAGCGGCGGTTCTCGACGAAGCTGAAGGCGACCTCGAGCGCCGGACTCGGAGAGCGCCGGAAGCCTCCGGCGGCCAGACGCTGCTCGACCACCGCGCGGAAGGTTCGGTAGGCGAGATCGTCGCCCTGGGGCGGCGCGGCGAAGCGATAGCTGCGCTCGGTGAGCGCCGCCGGCCAGTCATGGTAGACAGACACCTGATTGCGAACCGGGCTCGCACATGCGCCCAGCATCAGCGCCAGAAAGCCCAGCCCCAACAGCCTGAAGCCGCGCATACGCATGCGCATGCGCATGCTATTTGGGGTTCTCGTAAAAAACATAGAAAGTGGCATAGTCACTGATCTCGAAATAGACCTTGCGCTCGTCGGGGTCGGCCACCCCGTTCAGATTGGCATCCAGCACCCCGTAGCCATAGCGATACGAGCGGGGCAGACCGTCCGAGGTGCCCATCGCGGTGGAGAGCTTGTCGATCTTCATGAAGCGCTTTACCAGGGTGTTGCCGGCATAGATCTCCAGCACGCCGTCAGTGCCGGTCCAGTTCTGGATGCTGCGCGAAATCTTGTTCTGGGACTCCTGCGTACAACCCGCTGCCAGCAATGCCAAGCCCGCGAGCACCGCGAGAAGACGCCGGCCGGCGGCCGCTGACGGGGGCCGGAGGTCGCCCTGCGCGGCCGCATTGACGACGACTTCTGCGCGGGGGGCGGGTGCGCCCGTAAAATCGATCATCGTGCCCTCTCTGCCTGGAATGAACGCCACCGTGACGATACGCCGCGAAGACTATCAGCCGCCCTCCTGCTTCGTCGACGCCGTCGACCTGCGCTTCGTCCTGGCTCCCGATGACACCCGGGTATACGCGCGTTTGCAGATGCGCCGCCGCCCGCAGGCGCCTGGCGCCGAATTCACCTTGAACGGCCAGGCGCTGGAACTCGTTGACCTGCGCATCGACGGCCGGCCGGTGGCTCACGCCGGTTTCGTGAACGAGCAGCTGACCCTGACTGCCCCGGCCGAACACTTCGTGCTCGAAAGCCAGGTCATTATCAAGCCGGCCGAGAATTCGACCCTCAACGGCCTGTACATGTCACAGGGCAATTACTTCACCCAGTGTGAGGCCGAGGGCTTCCGCCGCATTTGCCCGTTCCCGGACCGCCCGGATGTCATGGCCCGCTACCGGGTACGCATCGAGGCGCCGCGCGCGGCGGCGCCGGTGTTGCTCTCCAACGGCAATCTGCTCGAAAGCGGCGATCTGCCCGGCAAGGACGGCTTGCACTACGCCGTCTGGGAAGACCCCTTCCCCAAGCCCAGCTATCTGTTCGCACTGGTGGCCGGCGATCTGGTCTGCACCGAACGTCTCCACCGCAGTGCGGACGGCCAGGACAAGCTGCTACAGGTATGGGTCGAGCCCGGCAACGAGGACAAGACCGAACATGCCATGACCAGCCTGGTGAATGCGATCGAATGGGACGAGCGCCGCTACGGGCTGGCACTCGATCTCGATCGCTTCATGATCGTGGCGGTCTCCGACTTCAACATGGGGGCCATGGAGAACAAGGGGTTGAACATCTTCAACACCAAATACGTCTTCGCCAACCCCCTGATCGCCACGGACGCCGATTTCTCCAATGTGGAGTCGGTGGTCGGGCACGAGTACTTTCACAACTGGACCGGCAACCGGGTCACCTGCCGCGACTGGTTCCAGCTCACGCTCAAGGAAGGCCTGACCGTCTTTCGCGATCAGCAGTTCTCGGCCGACATGCATGCGGCGCAGGCCGATACGCCCGAACATGCGGCCAGCGCGCGCGCGGTCAAGCGCATCGAGGATGTTCGCTTGCTGCGCACCATGCAGTTCGCCGAGGATGCCGGGCCGATGGCCCACCCGATCCGGCCCGACAGCTACACCGAGATCAACAATTTCTACACCGTCACGGTCTACGAGAAGGGAGCCGAGGTCATTCGCATGCTGCACACGCTGCTTGGCGATGCGGGCTTTCGGCGTGGCATGGATCTCTATTTCGAACGCCACGATGGTCAGGCAGTCACCTGCGACGATTTCGTCGCTGCCATGGCCGATGCCAATGGTCGCGATCTGAAGCAATTCTCGCGCTGGTACGAACAGGCCGGCACACCGATCGTTCGCGTGCAACGCCAGTGGCATGCCGAGGCCGGCGAACTCACGCTCAGCGTCACGCAACTTACGCCGCCCACCCCCGGCCAGAACGACAAGCCGCCCTTGTTGATTCCGCTGGCCGTGGCGCTGCTCGATGATGACGGCCGCGAAATGCCCGTGCGGCTGGCCGGGGAGCCCGAATCGGCCGCGGTCACCGGAACCCGTGTTCTGGCGCTCACAGAGGCCGCGCAGACGCTGCGATTCACGGGGCTGGCCAGCTGCCCCACGCCGTCCTTGCTGCGAGGTTTCTCCGCACCGGTGCAACTCGAACAGGCGATCGACGAGGACGAGCTGGCCCGCCTGGCGCGCGTCGATGGCGACGCCTTCAACCGTTGGGAGGCCGGCCAGCGGCTGGCCGTGGGCGCGGTACTGGCTGTCTTGCGCGGCGCCGACCCGCAGGCGCGCACGGCGCGGCTGATCGAAGCCCTGGCGCACGGGATGCGCGATGAGCGCCTCGATCCGGCGTATCGCAGCCTGTTGCTGACCCTGCCCACCGAAGGCTACATCGCCGAGCAGATCGATCCACTCGATCCGCAGGCGCTGCGCAGTGCGCGCGCCGCGGTGCGCCAGACACTGCACAATGCCCTGGCGGGCGAATTCACGGCCGCGCTGGGCGCACTCGCCGCCACCGGCCCTTACCGGCCCGACACGGGTGCGGCGGGCAGACGCGCGCTGCGCAACCTGGCGCTCGGAGCGCTCGTCGACATCGGTCGTGAGGATGCCTGGCGGTTGGCCGACGAACAGCTGCGTACGGCCGACAACATGACCGATCGCGCGGCCGCGATCGGCGCGCTGGTCAACAGTGCGGCCCCGCAACGCGAAGCCGCGCTCGAGTGGTTCTGCAACACCTATGCCCATGAGCCCCTGGCGCTGGACAAATGGTTCACGATGCAGGCGACGATGATCCGTCAGCCAGGCGATGCGCCAGTGCTCGAGCGCGTGCGCGCGCTCACCCGGCACCCCGAGTTCTCGCTGCGCAACCCGAATCGTGCGCGCTCGCTGATCGGCGCGTTTTGTTCGGCCAATCTGGCCGAGTTCCATGCCCCCGATGGCAGCGGCTATGCGTTCTGGCTCGAGCAGGTTCGCGCGATCGACGAACTCAATCCGCAACTGGCTGCACGGCTGGCCCGTGCACTCGATCGCTGGCGCAAGTTCGAACCGCGCCGCCGTGACCGCATGCGCGCCACGCTCACCGAACTGGCTGGCACCAAGGGCCTGTCACGCGATGTCGGTGAGATCGTCGCCAAAGCGCTCAATGGCGCCTGAAGCCATTCCCTGATCACCCCACGACACGAGAATCCGATGTCACGTACGACACTCACTGAACATTTGATCGCCAACGGGGCGCCCGCCGAGCTGCGGCTGCTGATCGAAACCGTCGCCCAGACCTGCGCCCGCATTGCCGATGCCATTGCCCAGGGCGAACTCGCGGGAGTGCTCGGCGAAGCGGGGTCGGGCAATGTCCAGGGCGAGCAGCAGAAAAAACTCGATGTCATCGCCAATGACATGATGCTGGCTGCCAACCGCGGCAACGGCACCCTGCGTGGCATGGCCTCCGAAGAGATGGACGAGGTCTGCCCGCTCGAGGCGCCCGATGCGCCCTACCTGCTGCTGTTCGACCCGCTCGATGGCTCGTCCAACATCGATGTCAATGTATCGGTGGGCACGATCTTCTCGGTTCTCGCGGCACCGGCGACGCCGGGTCTGGTGACCGAGGCCGATTTCCTCAAGGCCGGTCGCGATCAGGTGGCAGCGGGATACGCGGTCTACGGCCCGGCCACGATGCTGGTGCTCAGCACCGGTCAGGGCGTGGACGGCTTCACGCTCGATCGCCATACCGGCACCTGGTGGCTGACCCAGCCGGCCATGCGCGTACCGGAGCAGACCAGGGAGTTCGCGATCAACGCCTCCAATGCGCGTCACTGGTTTGCACCCGTGCGCGGCTACGTCGATGATCTGCTGGCCGGCAAGAGCGGCCCGCTCGGCAAGGACTACAACATGCGCTGGGTGGCCTCGATGGTGGCCGATGTGCACCGCATCATGAGCCGCGGGGGGATCTTCATGTATCCGCGTGATGCCCGCGATCCTGACAAACCGGGCAAACTTCGCCTGATGTATGAGGCCAATCCGATGTCGATGCTTATCGAACAGGCCGGTGGCGCCTCCCACGACGGCGCCCAGCGCATTCTCGATATCGAACCCACGGGCATCCACCAACGGGTGGCGGTGTTCCTGGGTTCGCGCGAAGAGGTCGAGCGCGCCCGCCGCTACGAATGAACCGAAGCCCGCTCGCTCAGTCGCCGGGCCAGTCGAAGAGCACGAAGTCCCCGCCACCACCGGGCGTCTTCGACGGCACCGGCACAGGGGGGCGGGGCCTGGGGCGCACATTCTCTGCGGGCCTGGCCTGCTCCGTTGGCTCGCTGCTGCCGCGCTCGAGTGTCGCCGCCGGCATCGATGAAACCCCGGCCGAGGCTTGCGGGCTCGCACCGCGCGCCGCCATTTCGGCGGCTCGGCGGCGGGCAACCGTCAACAGCGGTGGCATGACATCGCTGTAACCGTGATCGAGCGCGATCTTCTTGATCAGATCCGCCTCCAGCATCGGCTTGGCGTACAGGTAGCCTTGAAACTCGTTGCACCCGGACACCAACAGGATGTCGGCCTGTTGCTGGGTCTCGACCCCCTCGGCATTGACCCGCAATGACAAACGTCGGCCGATATCGATCATCGCCTCGACGATCGCACGGGTGCGCTCATTGGTCTCGATCTCCTTCACGAACGAACGATCGATCTTGAGCTTGTCGATAGGCAGATCGCGCAACGCCACCAGCGAACTGTATCCGGTGCCGAAGTCATCGATCGCCAGACCCAGCCCCATTTCCTTGAGTTGCTCCAGCCGCATCCTCGCCCGCTTGGGATCGCGCATCAACGCGGTCTCCGTGACTTCGAGCATCAACGCGGACGGATTCACGCCAGTACGGTCGATCACGCCCTGAACGCGCTTGAGGAAGTCTGGATCGTTGAGCTGAACCGGCGACACATTGACGCTGATCGCGAATCCGGGAGGCAGGCTCTCCTGATATTCGAGCAAAAGCAGCGCGGAGGACTCCAGCACCCATTCGCCCAGCATATGAATCAGGCCCAGGCGCTCGGCCACCGGAATGAACTGGTCGGGGCCGACTCGTCCGATCGCCGGATCATGCCAGCGCACCAGGGCCTCGGCACCGATCGCCAGCTCGCTGCGCGGATCGATCAGCGGCTGATAATGAATCTCCAATGTGCGCGATTTCACCGCCTGCCGCAGCCGGGTCTCCACCTGCAGCGCATGGGCCGCGGTGTCGTTCATCACCTGCTCGAAGAAGCGATAGCCGAGCCGCCCGCTCTGCTTGACCTCGTACATGGCCAGGTCGGCCAGGCGAATCAGGCGCTCGCCATCGTTGCCGTCTTCCGGGAACACGCTGATGCCGATGCTTGCGCCCACCAGCAACTCCTGACCGTGCACGATGATCGGCTCGCGCACGGAGTCGATCAGCCGCTGCGCCAGACCGGCCACGGCTTCGCGTTCAGCGAAACCGTTCACCACAACCAGGAATTCATCGCCACTGAGACGGCTGACGGCATCCTGCTCGCGCACCCCGGCCTGCAGGCGCTGCGCGACCGTACAGAGCACGGAATCGCCAAACGCATGGCCGAACAGGTCGTTGATCTGCTTGAAGCCGTCGAGGTCGATGAACAAGATCGCCGCATGGTCGCGCTCACGCGCCGCCCGTTCCAGCGCCGGCATCAGGCGATCATCGAGCGCACGCCGATTGGGCAGGCCGGTCAGCGTATCGAAGTAGGCCAGGTGCTCCATGGCCCGTTCGGATGCCTTGGCCTGGGTGATGTCGCGCAACACACCCGAGGCCGTTTCGAAGCGGCCACGGTCATCCGTACGGACGCCTCGCCCGCGGGCCTCCAGCCAGTAAATCTGGCCATTGGGCGCCTTCACACGGAAGGTAATCCCATGGTCGGCCGCGATGCTGCGCGAGGCGCGCCGAAACCATCGCGCCACCGCCTGACGATCATCGGCAAACACCATCTCCGACATACTGGAGGGATTTCCCCCGATCGGATCATGCATGCCGAGCATGGCCAGAAACTCGTCATCGATCTGCAGTGAGCGGCGCGACCTGTCCCAGTGCCAGACCCCCTGGCGTGCGCTGGTCATCGCCAGACGCACGCTCTCACTATCCTCGAGCATCTCGCTCTGGAACGAGACGAAATGCGTCGGCGCCTCACCCGGCAACCCTACCGGCTGCACATCGAGCGCAATGTGTCGCGCACGGCCGTCGCGGTCGTAGTTCAACACCGTGGTTTTGAAGCCCCGGCCCTGCTGCACCCGTTCGCGCATCAGGCGCACCGTGTCCTGGTTCGTCCCCTGGCCCTGCAACAGCGAACCCGGCGTATGCCCGCGCAGATCGCTCAGCGCGAATCCGGTCATAGCGGTGAACGCACGATTGACCCATTGCGTGCGCCCGCGCGCATCCGTCACCAGAACCGCCGTGGGCAGGTGTTCGAATATGGCGTACAACCAGACTGGATCGTCTTCGGGTGCGGACATCGGGCCGGACCGGCATTGCCGGGAATCTTTCGGTACCGTTTGATCTCGGCCGCGCCAGGCCGAACCTGCGGGGCCGACCGACGGACGGTCGATCGATCAGGGTCTGAAGCGCGCGGCCGGGCCCGGCCATGGGGGCAAGCCGGATCAGGCTTCCCAGGCCGGCCAGGGCGACCGGCTGCAGCCGTCCATCATCGTCTGCATGAGCGTCCAGACCAGTTCGTGACGCAGTTCACGGGCACCGGGGTCGTCCCAGAGATTGGTCTGCTCCAGGGGATCTTCACGCAGATCGTAGAGCTCGCCCCAGCGCTCGCCGAGATAGGTGGTGAGCCGGTAGCGATCGGTCTGCAAGGTGCGTGCGCGATACTGACCCTGCATGCCCAGAAGATCCACCTCGTAGCTGTCTTCCTCGATCAACAGCGCATCGCGCGCGGGCGTGATGCCATCGAGAACCGGGTTCAGGTCGATGCCCTGAATGTCGGCATACGGCGTCAGCCCGGCCAGTGTCAGGATCGTCGGCGCCATGTCCAGCGTGCTGGCCAGGACCGACGAGCGTGCCGGCTGGGCGCCGCGCCTGGGATCCTTGATCAACAGGGGAACCCGGATCAGGCTCTGATAGTGCGGCCCGCCCTTCAGGATCATGCCGTGGTCGCCCATGTAATCGCCATGGTCACTGGTGAACACCACGATCGTGTTCCGGGCCAGCCCATTGCGCTGCAGCGCATCGAGGATCTCACCGACCGCGTCGTCGATCATGGCCATCATGCCGCAGCTGAGCGCCATCGCCTCACGAATCTGGCGTTCATTGAGGCGCATCGCACCGGTCACGAACGTCTGCGGCATCAGGGATTCGGGGCCATCGAGCACATCCTGGCGGAAGATCCACTCGAGCGATCGCGGCGGATTGACATGGCCGTGCATGTTCGCCGACAGCACCATGTCCTCAGGCCGGTACATGTCCCAATACCGCCCGGGTGGCGTAAACGGATGATGCGGATCGGGAAAGGACACGAAGGCGAAAAACGGCCGCTGCGCGCGCGCCGCATCATCCAGATACTCGAGCGCGCGCATCTTCACGAATGAGGTCGAATAGAGCTCCTCGGGGATCGCCGTGCGCATCGCCTGCGGGCAGACATAGTCATGGGCAAGCTGGTTGTTCGGGCCGCGCACCCGGTCCAGGTCGGGCAGTTGCTGGCGCAGCCAGTATTCATGCGCGCCGCCGGTCATGTCGCCATGAAAGGTGACCAGTTCCGCGTGCTGGAAGCCGTAATAGGGCTTGGGCACCACATCGGGGCCCTTGGCACGCCAACCCGTGATCGATTCACTGACGAAATCGCTCTCCGGGCCAATATCGACCGCATTGGCCAGACGCCCCTTGCCGGCCGGGTTCTGTCCGATCGGGGCGGGAATCTCGGTGAAGGTCTGGAAATGCGCCTTGCCGATCAGGGCCGTGTCGTAGCCGCCGGCGCTCAGCACCTCGGTGAAGGTGGTGTTCGTGAATGGCAGCGGCATGCCATTCTGACTGACGCCGGTGACCGAACTCAGGCGCCCGGTCATCAGCGATGCACGGTTGGGCATGCACACCGGGTTGCCCACATAGGCACGATCGAAAATCGTGCCGCCGGCCGCAATGCGATCGATGTTCGGGGTGCGCAACACCGGATGCCCGGTGCAGCTCAGCCAGTCGGCGCGCTGCTGCTCGGTGATGATGAACAAAATATTGGGGCGATCGATGGCGGCACTCAAAACTGACTCCTTATCAGGCAACGGGGATCACCCCCGGCGCGGGCACTGCCCGAAATCTTACCGACTCACCCTCCGGCCCGACGTTTCTCGCGCGCCGGATCGGCTGATCCGCAGCCACGTGGGCAGGCTCGCAGGATGACACTACGATAGCGATCTTAGGCGGGCACCGGTCACCGACCGCGCCGTCCGACATCAACCGAGGAGACGACATGAGCCAGGCCCCCAGCCAGACGAATTCGACCACCGGCGAGGGTGACCTGCTCTGGACGCCCTCGCGCGAGCAGATCGCCGCCAGCGGCCTAAGCGCCTATCAGAGCTGGCTTGCCGAACACGGCGGCAAGCGATTCGACGACTATGAGTCGCTCTGGCAATGGTCGGCAACGGATCTCGACGCCTTCTGGGGCTCGATCTACGAATACTTCGATCTGCTCGCCGATGGCGAACCCACGCCAGTGCTCGGCGCGCGTGAAATGCCCGGTGCGCAGTGGTTTCCCGGCTTGCGACTGAACTATGCCGAACATGTGTTTCGTCATGCCAGCGATCTGCGTCCCGCGCTGATCGTACGTCGTGAGAATGCACCGGTGGAATCGATCGGCTGGGATCGGCTGGCCGCCATGACCGGTGCCTTCGCGCACACCCTTCGGGCGCTCGGCATCGGCCGGGGCGACCGTGTCGCCTCGTATCTGCCGAATCGTGCCGAGACGGTGGCCGCGTTTCTCGCCTGTGCCAGCATCGGTGCCGTCTGGACCAGCTGCGCACCCGACATGGGCCCGGGCGTGGTGGTCGACCGCCTCAGCCAGGTTGCGCCGCGCATGCTGCTGGCCACCGACAGTTATTCATACAACGGCAGGGTGCATGACCGTGGCGAGAACGTCGCCCAATTGCTGGCCGCCCTGCCCAGTATCGAGACCGTCGTTCATGTCCAGGGGCCGTCGGGCGGTGCGAGCGCCGGCGCCTGGCGCAACATCCTGCGCTGGGAAGACGCGATCGCCACCGCCGCGCCACTGACTTTCGAACGCCTGCCCTTCGATGCACCGCTGTGGATCGTCTATTCGTCGGGCACGACCGGCCTGCCCAAGGCCATGATCCATGGGCATGGCGGCATCGTGCTCACCCATCTCAAGACGATGACCTTGCAGCATGATGTCCGCGCCGGCGACCGCCTGCTGTTCCTGGGCGGAACCGGCTGGATCGTCTGGAACCTGGCCATGGGCACCCTGCTCACGGGCGCCACCAATGTGCTCTATGACGGCAATCCGGCCTGGCCCGATCCCGACGCGCTCTGGCGCTTCATCGACGAACAAGGCATCACCCTGTTCGGATGCGGCGCGGCCTACCTGATCAACTGCATGAAGCAGGACCTGTCACCGAAGCGTTATGCACGCTTCGATTCGCTGCGCGCGATCAATGCCACCGGCTCGCCACTGCCCGTCGATGCCTATCGCTGGGTGTATCGCGAGATCAAGAGCAACCTCTGGCTGGCATCGATCAGCGGCGGCACCGACATCGCATCGGGCTTCGTCGCCTGCGCGCCGTCGCTGCCGGTTCATGCGGGCGAGATCCAGTGCCGCGAACTGGGCGTGGCCGCCTATGCCTTCGATGAACAGGGTAAGGCGGTGATCGATGAAGTCGGTGAACTGGTGGTCACGCAACCCATGCCATCGATGCCGCTGGCCTTCTGGAACGACGAAGGGCGTGCCCGTTACCATGAAAGCTATTTCGAGGTGTACCCCGGTGTATGGCGCCACGGCGACTGGATCAAGTTCACGCCGCGCGGCACCGCGGTCATCTATGGCCGCTCGGACAGCACGATCAACCGCTTCGGCATTCGCATGGGCACGGCCGAGATCTATGCCGTGGTCGAGGCGCTGCCGGAGATCCGCGACAGCCTCGTGGTCGATCTCGAATACCTCGGTCGCCCATCGTTTCTTGCCTTGTTCGTGGTCCTGAAACCCGGCGAGTCGCTCGATGACGGGCTGCGTGCGCGCATCGCCGCCGAGATCCGCCGCGCGGCCTCGCCGCGCCATGTTCCCGACGATGTGTTCGTGGTCGATGACATCCCGCGCACCCTCACCGGCAAGAAGATGGAGGTGCCGGTTCGCAAGTTGATGCTGGGCATGCCGCGCGAGCAGGTGGCCAGCCCCGACGCGATGGCCAATCCGGGCTCGCTCGACATCTACGCGAGGCTGGCCACCGAGGTGGCCGAACGGCTGCGCGCAGGCTGATCGCGCGCGCCGACAGCATGATCAGGTCGCTCGCCGGGACATCTTCGTGAGGCCGGCCAGACCTTCGAACAATTCTCGAAACGCGCTCAGATAGGGGGTTGCGGACGCCCCCTGCGCCACCGCCAGCGCCGCGTGATCGAAACCCGCGCCGAGAATGCCCGCCAGTGCGTCGAGCACGCGCGCCTGCTTCGACCCCTTGCCGGCGCCCAGCTCCGCCAGGCCGGCGCGCAGGCTGGCCGTGCCGTTGGGCGCATGTAGCCGCTCGAGCGCTTCGGGGCCGAGCACGGACGGACCAATCTGCAGCAACAGTTGCGCCCTGCCCGGCGCCGCCATCGCCTCGAAATAAGCGCGTGCTCCGGCGAGCAAGGCCTGCACCGGATCATCCTTGCCGGCGGCCGTCGCCTCGATCTCGGCGGCCACCGCAGCGGCCTCTCCGGCGAGCACGGCCAAAAGCAGTTCGGCCTTGTCCTCGAAGTGGTGATAGAGCGCGCCGCGAGTCACGCCGGCGGACTGAACGATCTGCGGGGTGCCGGTATCGGCGTAGCCGTTGCGAACGAACAGTTCGCGCGCGGCCTGAACCAGCGCCGCACGGGTTTGGCGGGATCTTTCTTCGTTCGTACGTGCCGCTTGTCTGGCAGAACTCATTCGCATCGCTCCCGATGAAGCGCATCGGTTGAAATCCCGTGGCGCCGTCCGTCCAATTGACATACAGTCTGCATGTATCTTATCCTCTATTTACATACAGACTGCATGTAAAAGCATTGTGTGCCACTGAGGAGATCCCGAGATGAAGACCACCCAGTATTACCCCGTGATCCAGACTTCCGATGTCGCCGGCACATCGGCCTTCTATCGCCGGCACTTCGGCTTCGAAGCAGCGTTCGAAAGTGATTGGTATGTGCATCTGCAATCGGCCGCCAATCCCGTCGTGAATCTCGCCGTACTGCAGGCAGGCCATCCGACTGTGCCCGAGCAGGCGCGCGCCAGCATCGCCGGGCTGATCCTGAATTTCGAAGTGGCCGACGTCGATCGCGAGTTCGAGCGCCTAAGCGCGGCTGGCGTGTCTATCGCGAAGCCCTTGATCGACGAAGACTTCGGTCAGCGCCATTTCATCTGTACCGAACCAAACGGTGTGCTGATCGATGTGATCACCCCGATCGCGCCAAGCGCGGAATTCGCCGGCCAATATCGGCCGCAGGACCTGCCCACAGCATAAAGAGTCCTGGACCGCTCGGGCCGCCTGTCAGTGCTGCGCCAGTACTGCGCGCATGGCCCGCAGTGGGCAGCGTCGCAGATGAAGTTTCCCGGCGCTCGCGCCGGCTCCAGCCCATCGCCAGGGCTCAACCGGCCTCTTCCCGATGGGCGGCCAACTGGGCCTTTTCACGCGCCGCAAGCGAGACCGCACAAGCCTCGCCATCGGCACTCGGATCCGGCTCCAGGCCACTGCCAAGCCGCGTGATCTGCTCGTAGTAAAAGGGCATCCAGTGCGAACGCTTCAGTTTGGACTGAACATCGATTGCGGTCGCATCCTCGTCGATCAGGCGGCGCGGCAGATCGGGCTCGACGCACAGCGTTCGGCCCAGACCGATGACATCGGTCGCGCGCGCCTCGAGCGCTTCGCGCATCGCTGCGGCCGAACGAAAGCCGCCGGTCAGCATCAGTGGCAAGGTTGTACGCGATCGCAGGTTGACCGCGTAGTCGATGAAATAGGCCTCGCGGGCCAAGGTGCTGGGTTTGATCGGCTGCGCGTCTGGAAGATTGCCGACGATCATCGCCGGCGCCTCATAGTTGCCACCGGAGATCTCGAGCAGATCCACGCCGGCCTGCTCCAACCAGTTGGCCACCCGGGCGCATTCGTCGGGGGAGAAACCCCCGGCCTGGAAGTCTGTCGAATTCAGCTTGACCGAGACCGGGAAGGCGGGCCCGACCTCCTGGCGAACCGCGTCGATCACCGCCATCAGGAAACGGGCACGCCCCTCGAGCGCGCCACCCCAGTCGTCCGTGCGCTGATTGGCCAATGGGTTCAGGAAGGCGGAAACGAGATAGCCATGGGCCCCATGGACCTGCACCCCGGAAAAGCCGGTGTCCCTGGCGATGCGCGCGGCGCGAGCGAACGCAGAGATCGTGGCGAGGATCTGCGCTTCGCTCATGGCCACCGGGTCGCCGAGGTCCATGGCCTTGGCCGCCGCCATGACCGCGCTCGGCGCCAGCGGTCGCGGGTTGATCCGAGCCGGCGTCTGCCGCCCCGCATGGCTAATCTGCATCCAGAAGTGGTTGCCGGCCGAGCGGCCGGCCGCGGCCAGGCGGCGATACGCCTCGAGATCGGAGGCAGCATCGGCGACCATGTTGCCGGCCGCCTCCAGGTGCAACCGATCGACGAGCACATTGCCGCTGATCTGCAGCGCCGCGCCGCCCGCCGACCAGCGCCGATACAATGCGTCGAGCGCCGGCGTGGGATCGTGACGACCGTCGGCCAGTCGCTCGGTCAACGCGGCTTTCGCCAGCCGGTTCCCGAGCACTGCGCCGCAGGGAAGTTGCAACGGTTGATTCAGCATCGGCATTCCTTGACAGCTTGTTGAACAGTTTTCACGGTGGCCGTCCGGCGCGCCCGACGGAGCGCGTCGTGTGCCGCGCCATCGACCCACCCTTTCACGGAGAAGGATAAGCGTGGATCTCGAACAAGTCATGAACGAGCGGCGATCCATTCGCGGCTTTCTCGACAAGCCTGTGCCACGGGCCTTGCTCGAAGAGGTCATCGCCCTGGCCAACCGGGCGCCCTCGTCCATGAATACGCAACCCTGGCATCTGCACGTCCTGACCGGCGAGCCGCTCGAGCGTGTCCGGCGCGGCAATACCGAGCGGATGCTCGGCGGCGTCAAGCCCAGCCGCGAAATCGGAGACTATGCGGTCTACGAGGGCGAGCATCGCGCGCGCCAGATCGAGATCGCCGTGCAATTGTTCGAGGCCATGGGGATCGAGCGCGACGACAAGGAACGCCGCCAGGACTGGGTGATGCGCGGTTTCCGGCAGTTCGATGCGCCGGTCTCGATCGTCGTCTGCTTCGATCGCGCGCTACTGAACAACACGATCGCCCATTTCGACACGGGCGCGATGACCTTCGGGCTCGTGCTTGCTGCCTGGAGCAAGGGCCTGGGCGCCGTCATCAATGGCCAGGGCATCATGCAGAGCCCGCTTGTGCGCGAAGTCGCCATGATTCCCGAGGATCAGGTCATCCTCACCTGCGTCGCGCTCGGTTGGCCCGACCACGATTTCATCGCAAATTCGGTGGTGTCGCGGCGTCGGGCTGTCGAGTCGGTCGCACGATTCGTCGGTTTCGAATAGCGCCGGGCGAACCCGCCAGGATCTCCATCGAGGAGCCTCCCATGTGTCGCAACATCAAGACCCTGTTCAACTTCGAGCCACCGGCAACCGAGCATGAGATCCATGATGCGGCGCTGCAGTTCGTGCGCAAGCTCAGCGGATTCAACGCGCCGTCACAGGCCAATCGTGAGGCCTTCGAGCGCGCGGTCGCCGAGGTCGCCGAATCGGCCGCGCGCCTGATCGCCTCATTGGTCACGAACTCACCGCCGCGCGATCGTGAGATCGAGGCGGCCAAGGCGCGGGAGCGCGCGCAAACGCGCTTTGCCCGGCCGGGGCACTGAGCCCTTGAGGCCGCTGCGTTGAGACCTTGGCGCCGCTGCGTTGAGACCTTGGCGCCGCTGCTTTGAGACCTTGGCGCCGCTGCTTTGAGACCTTGGCGCCGCTGCTTTGAGACCTTGGCGCCGCTGCTTTGAGACCTTGAGGCCGGTACGCTGCGCACGATGGGGCGCACGCCGGCGCGGCTCAACCGCCGAAGCGAGCCAGCCTGAAAGGCTCGGGCGGGACACATGGCTCACGACCGGCAACGATCTGTGCGGTCAGCAGCCCCGCGCCCGGCCCGAGTCCGAATCCGTGACCACTGAAGCCCGTTGCGAGGGTCAGGCCGGGGATCGCGGCCACGCGGTCGATCACCGGAACCTCATCGGGCATCACGTCGATCATGCCGGCCCAACGCTCGGCCGGCCGCGCATCCCGGAAGGCCGGCAGCAGGCGCCGCGCACTGGCGAGAATGTCATCGAGCAGCCGCGCATCGGGGGTCGGGTCCATGATGCGCAGGCGCTCGAAAGGGCTGACTTCGTTCTCACCCCAGCGATGGCGACCAAGCGGCCCGAAGAAACTTCGCCCCAGGTGCAGGCTGACCGTGCGACCAGGATCGCGTCGTACCGGCTGGAACGCCTTGAAGTGGCTGAAGGCGGCCGGAATCAGCTCGAAGCGCCCGGTGCTGACGCGCGCGATCGTGGCACCACCATCGAGCCGCTTGCGCATCGCCACACCCGGGCCGTTGACCGCGGTGGCAAATGGCAGGGCAACCGGCGTCGTGCGCTGTGCCGACGAGATCACGCCGAGTTGCGGCAGCCCCAGGCCGTGATTCTCCAGAAAGGAGCGCGACCAGACTCCGCCGGCCAGCACCACCTCGTCACAGGCGATCGGCCCGTGCTCGGTGGCGACGCCGACCACGCGCCCCTGGCGCAGCAGCAGGCGCCGCACGGCAGTGTGTTCGAAGACGGATGCGCCCAGGCGCGCCGCCAACCGGGCCATGGCCGGCACCGCGAGAGAGGGTTCAGCACAGCAATCCGATGGTGTGTGCAGGCCGCCGGCCACCGGGACACCGATCGGACCGAGCAATCCGGCCAGTGCGGCGGGCGCCATGGCATGGGTATCCAGACCGAATTCCCTGGCAGTGGCAAGAAAGCGCAACTGCAGCGCGAGCGCATTGGCATCGGGCGCCAGGTAGGTACAGCCGATGCGGCGAAAGCCGATGTCGATGTCCAGTGCGGGCACGATACCCGCCCACTGCCGACGGCTCTCCAGCATCAGCGGTACCTCGGCGCGATCGCGCCCCTGCATGCGCACCCAGCCCCAGTTGCGCGAAGACTGCTCGGCGGCCACCCGGCCCTTCTCCAGCAGCGCCACCGATACGCCCCAGCGAGCAAGGGACAAGGCCGTGCAGACCCCGACGATACCGCCACCGATGACCACGACCGACACCCGCTCCGGCCATTCCGTGGGCGAGGCTGAGCCGACGGCGCCAGGCCCGGAGCGCCCGGCGAGGGGCACACTGCCGCCGTTGTCCATGCTGGCGCGAGCACCGTTCATGAGAAACGATCCAGTCGGAAGGGGGTCAGATCGATGCCCGGGTCGCGCCCATCGACCAGGGCCGCCAGCAGACGCGCCGTGTGCGGCGCACCGGTCAGCCCGAGATGACCATGACCGAAACCGGCATAGAGTTGGTGGTAACCGGGCACGGGACCGATATAGGGCAGAGAGTCGGGAGTCGCCGGCCGCCTGCCCATCCATTCGACCGTCTGCGCGGTGTTCAGCGATGGCAGCAGGCGCCGCGCCAGTGTCTTGAAGATCCGGGCACGGCGATAGTCGGGCGCGGCATCGATCCCGGCGAACTCGGCCGTGCCCGCACAGCGCACGCCCATATCCATGCTGCTGAGCACCACCTTGCCGCTGATGTCATGCACCGAGTGGCGTAGGGAAACGCCGGGGTCGGCGAACATCAGGTGATAGCCCCGCTCCGCCTCGAGCGGCGTGCGCACCCGCAGTGACTCGAGCAGTCTCGCCGACCAGACCCCGGCGGTCAGCACGACGGAACGCGCACGCATCGGCCCCGTGTCCATATCCAGACGCCATCCTGCATCGCCCTCAGCCCGCAGCGCCGAGACCTGCCCGCGCAGCACACGCACACCCTGCATCGAGGCTTTTTGCGCGAGCACCTGCCCCAGTCTTCCGGGATCGGTCACCCGGCCATGCGCGCCAATGATCACCGCCCCCTGGTAGTCAGGCGAGATATCGGGTTCCAACTCACGCAGGGCGGCGCCGTCGATGCGCTCGAAGGGCACGCCTCGCTCGGCCCGCAGCCGCCACATGAGGGCCTGCGTGTTCAGATCCGCCTCATCACGCGAGACGAACACATAGTAGGCGTCACGCACCAGCCCGGCCGCCGGGGTATCTGCAACCAGCGCCTTGTAAAGTTCCAGGTTGGGCCGGTTCAGGGCCAGCATCGCATCGGCAATCGGGGGCAGTCGACGCTCGCTGCCTGCCGCAAGAAAGCGGCCAAGCCAGGGCAGCATCCGAGGCGCGTAAGCGAGCCGCAGCGCGACCGGGCCCTCGGGGTCGAGCAACCAGCCGGGCACCTTGCGAAGCAGCCCGGGCACCGACTGCGGAACACAGGACATCGATGCGATCACGCCGGCATTGCCCATCGAGGCGCCCTGCCCGGGCTCGTCCCTGTCGATAAGGGTGACCGGGTGACCATGCTCGCACAAGGCCAGGGCCGTGCAGATCCCAACCAGGCCCGCACCAAGCACCACGACCTGCGCCTCATCAGACACCATCGTCAACGTCGCACCTCGACCATTCGTACCCTGCCCACACGGACCTCGTCAGTGACAGGCGAGACCACGAAAACAGTCAGATCGAATTCGCCCAGCAAGCGGCCTCCGAGCCACCTGAGGTTCGCCACCGGATGTTCGCCACCTGAGGCGACTAGGCCATGCCGACCGGATCATGCAGCGGGCCTTCGTCTGCCGGCCGCGAATCGATATAGCCCTGCAACTCCTCGCGCAACGCACGATAGCCCGGATCATCGAAGCGATTGATCATCTCGTGCGGATCATCGGCGAGATCATAGAGCTCTCCGGCCCCCGAATGGCGATCGATCGTCATCTTCGCAGTTTCGGTCCGAACCGTGCGCAGGCTCAGCGCCACCCCGGCCCGGTTCGGATGCAGCTCCCACTCATTGAGTGCGAACCGGCGATCATCGCCCCTGCCCTCGAGCAGCGGCCGCAATGACCGGCCGTGCTGGGTCAGCCCGGGCGCCACGCCCGCATAGTCGTAGAAGGTGGCCGGCAGATCGAGCGTGCTGGTCGGGGCCGTCACGGTGGCGCCGGCGGGGATACCGGGCCCGCGCGCGATCATGCCAACCCGCAGCAGCCCTTCATAGTGCATCGGCCCCTTGAGCATCAGGCCGTGATCGCCCATCCAGTCGCCATGATCGGACGAGAACATGATGATCGTGTTCTCGGCCAGGCCGCGTTCTTCCAGCGCGATCATCAGGCGGCCGATCTCGTGATCGATCAGCGAAATCTGCCCATAGTAGTTGGCGATGATCTCGCGCAGCTGCTCATCGGTCTGCGGGCCGATGCGGCTGTAGCTCTTGCGGGTCTCGGCGTTTTTCTTGTTGCCGGCCGGCTCGTTCTCGATCGCGGCCCGGTGCCACCAGGGTCTTTGATCGAAGTCGCGCGTGCGATGCTCGGGCAGATCGACATCCTCGGGCCGATGCAGGCGCGACCACGGCTCCGGGCAATCGAACGGATGATGGGGATCCGGGAAGCTGATCCAGGCCGCAAACGGCGCATCGCCGCGCTCACGCAGCCAGGCCATCGCGCGATCGGCCGTCCATTCGCTGTTGTGCCATGCCTGCGGCAGCCGGGAATGCCAGGTCTGTGTGGCGCCACGGGTATCACCGGCATTTTCCCAGTACAGACGGATCTTCTCGTCGCCGCGGCCATCGGCATGGAACCAGCGCTCATAGTGCTGGCCTGCCGGCGGCTTCTCGGGCGGGAACCAGTTGTGCCCCACCAGCATCAGCTCGACATGCGAGAACCCCATGTAGGGCCCGAACCAGTCCGGCCCGTAGTTGGTCGAGGAGCGCAGGCACTCGGGTGTACCGGTGGGCGCGAACGTGTGATAGGTGCCGAAATGGGCCTTGCCGAAGAACGCCGTGTCATAGCCGGCCGCGCCCAGCGTTCCGGCAAAGCCGCGCTCGCCGATGGCCGGATCGAGATCGATGCCGTTGTCGTGCACGCCATGGGTAAGCGGCAGCTGGCCAGTCAGGATCGAGGCCCGCGACGGCTGGCAGACCACGCAGGGTGTGATCGTGTTCTGCAGCCAGGCCCCCTGGGCGCGCAAGCGATCCAGATGCGGCGTGCGGATGTGACGTCCCATGAAGCCATAGCAGTCGCCACGGTGTTGGTCCGAGGTGATGAACAACAGATTGGGACGGGTCATCGGCTCGCTCGCAAAGCAATTCGGGGAAAGCATCCGATCTTACCGGCGCGAGGCCCGAAGGCGTCAGTCGGTTGGGCGCGAGTGCACGCCAACGGCCGCGCATCGCGCGGGCATCACCGGGGCGCGTGCGCCTGCAACGACGAGGCCAGGGTATCGGCCACCAGATCCCGAAACCAGCGCACGGCCGGATCCGACCCCATGCGCCGCCCCCAGACAAGCTTGTGCGCGATCCCGGGGATCGGAAACGGAACCCGTCGGCTTTCAAGCCCGTAGCGCCCGCCACTGTCCAGCATGACCAGCCGCGGCAGCGTGGCGATCAGGTCGGAATTCGCGAGCAGGGGCGCCACCATCGAGAACACCCCGACCCGCATCGCCACGCGGCGGGCAAGCCGCAGACGGCCCGCCACCTGCTCCACCATGCTCGGCAACCCGTCTCCGGTCTGCACGACCAGATGCGGATAGGCCGCCCACGACCGCCGGCCCCACCGTCGCCATGCGGGATGCCCGGCGCGGGCGAAACATCCCCAGGCGACCTCGCCAACCGCCTGTTCAGCGAGATCGTCGCTGATCGTGAGCGAAGCGGGAACCATCGCGAGATCGATCGCGCCCACGGCCAGCCCGGCCAGCGTCCGGGTACCCTCGGGAAGACAGGTTAGCGAGGCGCCCGGTGCGGCGTCGAACAATGCGCGTTGCAGCGGCAGGACCAGGCTGGCCGCGAAATCGGGCGCAGCGAAGCGGAAATCGCGCGACGAAGACCGCGGCTCGAACCTCGGTTGCGGCTGCAGCGCAGCCGCCAGCCCGGCCAGCAGCGGCACCACCCGCTCATGCACATGTTCGGCGAAGGGAGTCGCAGACATGCGCCCGCCCGAATTCACCAGCAACGGGTCATCGAGCTGCGTTCTCAGTCTGGCCAGAGCATGGCTGACAGCGGACTGCGTCCGTGCCAGGCGATCCGCCGCCCGCGACACATGACGCTCGCGCATCAGAACATCGAATACCACCAGCAGATTGAGGTCGATTCGTCTGATATCGATTTCATTCATATCGATCACAGATTATGCATTGGACTGATTCCTGGTCAAGCCACAAGATCCGGCCTCCCCCACTGCATAAGGAAGGACTCATGAAGATCAAGATCACTGATGTTTTCGCCGGCGCCCTGGGCCTGATGATCTCGGGCAGCGTTCTGGCCAGCGACGGCATCGATGCCGCCAGCGCCAGGGAGGTGGTCGCGCCGTTCTATCAGGCACTCAATGCCGGCGAGGATGTGGAGGCATTGTTCGCCCGCTCCCTGGCCGAATCCTGGACCTCGTGCGCCGACAACGGCAGTGACTGCGCGCCGCGCGCGCAGGTGGCGGGCGCCATCAAGGGCTTTCATCAGGCGATTCCAGACCTGCGGTGGCAGATCAAGGAACTGCTGGTGTCGGGCGATTCCGTGATCGTGCGCGGCGAGGCCTCGGGCACGCCGGCCGGTGAACTGTTCGGCGTCGCGCACGGCGGGAAATCGTTCCGGATCATGTCGATCGACATTCACCGGATTCGCGACGGCAGGATCGCGCAGTCACATCACATCGAGGACTGGGCGCTGGCGATTCGCCAGCTGCGCGCCCACTGAGGCATCGCAGCAACCCCGATGGGCATGCACCAGATCGGAAACCTGGTGCATGCGCCGACAGATTGGCCGGCGTTCTGACGGCCCCTCAGAGCGCCGATGCCGCCACCGGCGGCAGGAAGTGAACATCGTAGTCCTTGGCGATCGCGACAACCTCGGCCGGCGTGGCCACGTTGTGGATGCGCTTGTACAACTCGGCCAGCCTGCCCGTGGGCGCGGCCCAGAACAAGGCGGTCACCGGCTTGCCGGAATTGTTATAGAACGCATGCGGGATGCCGCGCGGCATGCGCACCAGATCTCCGGTGCAGGCCTGGCGAAGCTCGCCATCGAGGATCAGATCGATGCGACCATCGAGCACATAGATGTATTCATCCTGCGTCGAATGCATGTGCGGCGGCACGAAGGTTTCCTCAGGGAAGGTCGCATGCCAGGAGAAGCTCTCGTCGGTGAGCTGCTTGGGCACATAGACCTGCCCCAGGATGTTCCAGCTGATGCCGTCCAGACCGGTGGTGGCGGGGGTCACACCCGCTTGCTCGGCGCGTCGCCGGCTCTTGATATCAGTCATGATCGTCTCCCTGATTGCGCGGTTCCCGAACCGTCGCCAGCAACTTGTCGAGCGCCGACTTCACCAGTGGATTGGTCGAAGAGAAACGCGGCCGGAATTGCTTCTTGGCCTGCGCCAGATCGGCCTCGTCCCAGTAGCCGATCAGGATGCCGCCCTCGGCAATGCGCGCCTGGATCTCGGTGGATTCAATGGTGCCATCGGCCACCGTCACCCGCTGACGCGGCTGCCTCGCCCATCGGAACAAGGCCTCGTGCAGCCGTGCGCGTTCGGCCTCGAAACGCGGGTCCGCACCGAGATCGACGAACTCGTTCGGGTCCGATTCCAGATCGTAGAGCATGGGCCGAAAGCCCTCGAACAGCACATACTTCCAGCGGCCGTCGAACACCATGCGCATCCAGCTCTCGCGCGAGGGCGTGTTCAATTCGCGGCGCGAGTCCTGAAACGCATAGTCATACTCGCAGACCACGTGGTCTCGCCAGCGCGCCGGCCGCTGGCCGAACAGCCATGGCCGCAGCGACAAGCCATCGAGCACATGCGGCACCGGCGCACCACCATAGACCTCGAGGAAGGTCGGGGCCAGATCGATCGATTCCACCAGCGCATCGCAGACGGTGCCGCGCGTGACATCGGCGCGCTCGTCCGGGTCATAGATGATCAGGGGCAGCCGGATCACCGGCTCATGAAACAGATCCTTCTCGCCCATCCAGTGATCGCCAAGATAGTCGCCATGATCGGAGGTGAACACGATCATCGTGTCCTGCATGCGACCACTGCTCTCGAGGTAATCAAACAACTCGCCCATTGAATCATCGATCTGTTTCACCAGACCCATATAGGCCGGCACCACGGCCTCGCGCACTTCGTCGCGCGCAAAGGTGCGCGACACCCGGTGGTTCATCATCGCGCCATAGACCGGATGCGGGTCCTGTCGCTCACGCTCATCGCGGATCACCGGCAGCATGTCGGCCACGTCGTACATGCTGGCATAGGGCTGCGGCACCACATAGGGCCAGTGCGGCTTGATGTAGGAAACATGCGCGCACCAGGGCTGCTCGCCCGCCTGCTCCATGAAGTCGATCGCCCGCCGGGTCAGATAAGGCGTCTCGGAGTGCTCGGCGTCGATACGCGCCGGCAGGCGCGAATACTTGAGAAACCAGCCCGAGCGCTCGCGTCCGTCGCCATCGATCACGGTGTTCGCATAGCGCTCCCAGGGGTTGTCCCCCTCGTAGCCGTGCTCGCGCAGGTACTGGTTGTAAGCGGGATCGGGATCATGGCCCGAGTACGGGTGGATGCCGTCGTCACGCTCGAACGGATCGAAGCCGCATTCGGCGATTCGCACCCCGATCTGCGAGGCGGGATCGATGCCCAGCCGGGACATCCCGGCCAGGTCTGCGCGCATGTGCGTCTTGCCGATCAGCACGGAACGCACACCCAGCGGGCGCAGATGATCGCCGATGGTCATCTCGCCAGCCTTCAGGGGCACGAAGTTCCAGCTTGCCCCATGGGCATGCACATAGCGTCCCGTGTAGTAACTCATCCGTGAGGGACCGCACACGGGGGAGTTCACATAGGCTCGCTCGAAACGCACGCCTCGAGCGGCCAGCCGATCAAGATTCGGCGTATGCAGCGTCGGGTGGCCGAAGCAAGACAGGTAATCAGCACGCAGCTGATCACACATGATGAAAAGGATGTTGCGCACGCCGCGGCCCATGCCAGTCTCCAGATTCGCCGGTGCCGCTCGCATGGGTCGATGCCTGCCGCCCCGCCTGCGGGTTCACCACTCAGCGATTTGCTCGGAAGCAGATGTTAGACCGGACGGGCATGACGTCTTGTGCGGGCGCCCCACCCCCCAACCCGCAGGACCGGGCGGCGCGAGCGGCGCCGCCCGGTCGCTGGCCGTCACTACTTCGCCTTCTGGCCGTCGTGCTTTTGCTTGGCGATCTTCACGCTCTGCCTATCCTCGGCCCGCTTGATCCGCTTCTTCTCTTTCTTGGTGACCTTGCCGTCGGCCTTGGCCCGCTTTTCCATCCGCTCGACGCGCTTCTGGCCTTTCTCCAGACGCTTCTCTTCACGTTTGGTCAACTGGCCACTCTCGACGCCCTTGTCGATTCGCTGCTGCTGACGCTCCTGCCGCTTCTCGTGCCGCTCACCCGGCGACTGCGCCGACGCCTGCAGCGCGAATGCCGCGAGCGAGACGGCGAGGATGGAGCCAAGCAAAGCCTTTTTCATGGGGGTTCTCTCTCGATCGGGTGTCGCCGGCGCATCGGCGATGCACAAACCGGTTTCGACACGCGCACGCAAGCGTAGCCGGCGCCGCGCCCCGCGCCAAGAGGTCATCACGGAATCATGGGAGGCGGATTTGCGGGCTTGCAACAGCCGACCGGAGAGCGTCCGATAAGGAGCATCGATCCGATGGCATCCGATCCCCGGCCCGCAGCGCGCAGCGGACAGCGAAGTCCGCCCCGCGCTGGCGACGCCATTACTTCGCGATTGCTTCGATCGCGATGTCGATGCGCACCTCATCACCGACATAGGGGGCGTACTTGCCCGCGTTGAAGTCGGAACGCTTCACATTCGTATAGGCATTGGCGCCCAGGGCCGGTTTCTTGGCCATGGGATGCGGCATCGACTTGAAGCTGGTGACGGTCAGGCTTACCGGCTTGGTGATTCCCTTGATCGTCAGATTGCCGTCGATGCGCACCGGGTTGTCGCCCTCGAAGACCACGGCGGTCGACTTGAAGGTCGCGTTCGGGTGATTGGCAGTGTCGAAGAAGTCCGCGCCCTGGAGATGACCGTTGAACAGATCCGAGCCGGTATTGACTTCCTTGAGGTCGATCTTGATCTCGACGCTGCCGGTCTTCGCCTCGGCGTCGTAGACCACGGTGCCGGTGGTGTTCTCGAAGCTGCTCAGCTGGGTGCTGTAGCCAAAGTGCGAATAGGAAAAGCGCGGGAAGGTGTGATTGCTGTCCACCGTGTAGGTCACCGGCGCTGCCAGCGCGCTGCTGACCAGGCCGGCGGCGAACAGGCTGGCGAGAGAGAGTTTCTGGAAGGTCTTCATGGAGTCTCCGGTCTGGATGCTCATTCGAGCTTGAGATTGAACTGAACGGTGACCTCGTTGGCCACCACATCGAAAGTCGCCCACATCCCTTCGCCGATTCCGAAGGCGCTACGCTCCATGACGAAGCTGCCCTTCATGACCGACTCGGGTGTGAGCTCGAAGGGGGCCCGCAATGCCATCGTGCGCCCCTTGATCGTCAGCTGGCCGAGCGCCTCGTAGCGGCGCGGGCCCGTGGCCTGCAGGCCCTGCAGCACGAAGCTGGCCCTCGGATGCTCGGCCGTGTGAAACCAGAGCTCTCCCTGCACCTCCGCATCCGCCTCGGACAGGCCGGTGTCGATGCTGGTGAGGTCGATATCGAAGCGGCCCTGCGCCTGCCCGGGTTTGTCAGGATCGAAACTCAGGCTGGCGTCGAATGTCTTGAACGAGCCCTCGGTGCTCACCCCCATCTGCTTGACGCTGAAGGTGACCCGGCTCTGGTCGAGCGCGACAGACTGAAACGACTCCGCGCGCGCCCCCCCTGGCAGGGCGATGCTCAGGCCCAGGATCAGGGCAGCGGGGGCAAGGAGGATTTTCTTGAACATGTTCAGGTTCCTGATTCAGCGCATGCGGTTCAACAAACCATCCTTGAACACGAACTGATGCCAGAGCGCGGCAGCCAGATGGCCCAGGACGGACAACATGAACAGCAGGTTGAGGATTTCATGGGTTTGCTGGAGCAGCTCGCCGAGCGGCTTGCTCTTGGCGACCAGATCCGGCAGCGGCAGCACCCCGAACCAGACGGTCTGCACCCCCTTGGCCGAGCTCATCAACCAGCCGCTGATCGGGATCACGATCATCAGCCCATAGAGCAGCCAGTGACCGGCATGGCCAGCCCGCGCATGATTGGCGACATCGATTCGGGCAGCGGCGGTGGCGGATGGCCGATCCGCCACGCCAGGCGTATCAAGACCAGCACGAAGACCGTCACCCCCGCCCACTTGTGCCACGAGTACAACTGCAGCTTGCGTGGCGAGAACGGCAGCTCGTGCATGTAAAGGCCCAGCGCGAACAGACCGAGGATCAGCACCGCCATCAGCCAGTGCAGGCCGCGGGCGACAAACGTGTATCGATTCGACATCGGGTTGAGGATTCAGGCTCGAGGCGGCGCCACCCGCGCAATCCGGCACGGGCCGGTCATCACGCACCCTTGGCCGGGCACGCCGCGCGAATCATAGCCGGTACGCACGCAAACCGGCTCTGTCGGCCAGTCGGTCGCTTCCTTACAGCACGATGATCGAGCGCCTGCCGGCTTCACGCGGGGCCTGCCAGCGCGCGGATGCCTGCGATCGTGGCACTCAGATGCGCCCGACTTCCGTCTCCTCGCCCGCCTCCAGGCCATGGGCCGCATGATGACGGATCCAGGACAGAAGCGCCTGAGCGACCGGCGTCGTCGAAGCCTCCCGGCGGCGCAGGACATGCACATCGAGCCTGGGCAGCAGATCCGGGATTGGCACCTCGGTCAGCCGCCAGGCCTGCCTCGTCTGGCGAAAGAATGTGGCCGGGAGCGTGGTCATGTGATCGGTGCGCGAGATCACGCCCAGCAGAACCAGCAGCGATTCGCAGACCATCGCGACATTGGGCGGCGGCAGCCCCCGCTGGCGCAAGACCCGTTCGATGACCGAGCCGGGCCCGGGGCTGGGCGTGGCAAACACCCGAGACATCGCGCAGCTCCTCGATCGTGCCGGCCGCCGCCAGCGATGCCCGTGCCGGCGAGACCACCAGAACCTCGCTCGCAAACAGCGGCTCGGCGACCAGATCACGCTCCAGTTCGCGCCCGGCCACCGAGGTCAGCGCGAAATCGAGCGCATCGGAACGCAGCTGTGCCGCCATTCGGATAGACGCCGTAGCGGGCACTCGACCCGTACCTCGGGGTGCTCGCCAAAGAACGATTCCAGCGCGCGCGGCACCAGCACCATCGAGCTTGCCGGCGAGGCCGAGAAGCGCACCGTGCCGGTCCATTGGCCGCGCATGTGGGCAATATGCTGCCGCGCGCGCTCGACCTCGCCGAGGATGCGCTCGGCATGCTCGAGGAGCTGCTCGCCGTAACTCGAGGCGCGTACGCCCCGGTTGGTTCGCTCCAGCAGCCGTACCCCCAGTTCGTCCTCGAGTTGGCGGATGGCGACCGTCAAAGCCGGCTGCGTGATGTTCAGCGCCTGTGCGGCCGCCCGCAGGCTGCCCGATTGCTGGACGACGCGCAGCGCATGCAGGGTCTTGAGCTTCATGGAGGGCTCCATCGGCGGGCACCAGTGATTATAAATTTATCGCAAAAATAACAATTCATTGGATATCGAAGACCACCGGCGATACGCTTGCGCCATTCTTCCGCCGCCGGGACACACGCCATGAATACCTTCATCAGGAACTGCTGGTATGTCGCCGCCCATGCCCATGAATGCACGCCCAAGCCCCTGTCGCGGGTGCTCCTGGGCGAGCGCATCGTGTTGTTTCGCACACCGGACAGCCGGGTCGTGGCCCTGGAAGACAAGTGCTGCCACCGGCTCGCGCCATTGTCGATGGGTGACGTGGAAACCGACGGCATCCGTTGTCGCTATCACGGCATGAAGTTCGCACCGAGCGGGCGCTGCATCGAGATTCCGGGCCAGGCCGAGATCAGCCCGCAGATGTGTGTCAGGTCCTATCCGCTCATCGAGCGGCACGGCTGCTCTGGATCTGGATGGGTGCCCCGCAGGACGCCGACGACACACAGATCGTCGATTGCCACTGGCACACCGACCCGGGCTGGCAGACAACCCATGGCTACATCCACTACCAGGCCCACTATCAGCTGATCGCCGATAACCTGCTCGACTTCTCCCACCTGACCTTCGTTCACCGCACGACCCTGGCGAACAATGCGTTCCCCAATGCGCAGCCGGCGATCGAGACCTTCGATCGCGGCATCCGGCTGACCCGCGAGGTGCTCGATATCGAGCCCTCGCCATTGCACAAGATGGCCGGCAGATTCGAGGGCCGGGTGGATTTCTGGAATCGCCAGGTCTGGTGGGTGCCGAGCATCTTCGAGAACTGGGCCGGCTCGGTCGAGGCCGGCGGTACGGGCCCGGCGCATGAGCGCGCCGGAGGCTTTCATCTGCGTCACTTCTCGTTGCTGACCCCGGAGACCGAACAGAGCACCCACTATTTCTGGATCCAGCCGTGCAGCTTTCCACGGCCGGCCCCTGAACTGATCCACAAGGTCAAGCAAGGTATCGACACCGCATTCGAAGAAGATCGAGAAATCATCGAGGCCCAGCAGCGCGTGATGAACGAACATCCGCACGCCCGGCCGAAAGGGATCCAGAACGACCGAGCGTTGAACATCGTGCGTATGATGAATCAGCGGCTGTTGCGCCAGCAGGCCGCCGCCGAAGGCCATCCCACCGAGACCATGCCATGACCGACCCACGTCCGCTTACCGCCCGTGCCGCCGTCCTGCACCGCCAACACGGTGAGCTGCGGCTCGAGACCCTCACGCTGAATGATCTGCGCGCCGACGAGGTGCTGGTGCAACTGGTAGCCACCGGCGTCTGCCACACCGACATCTCCTTCATGCACCGGCCGTTTCCGGTGGACAAACCCATCGTGCTCGGCCACGAAGGCGCCGGCCACGTGATCGCGGTCGGCACCGATGTGCGCGGTCTGAAGCCCGGCGACCCGGTGGTACTCAGCTTCGACGCCTGCGGCGAGTGCGAGAGCTGCCATGATCATGCGCCGGCCTATTGTCATGACTTCCTGGCCCACAACTTCGTCGCACAGCGCAAGGACGGCAGCACGGCCTGGCAGGGGGAAGGCGGCCCGGTGCGCCATGCCTTTTTCGGCCAGTCGTCGTTTGCCACCTATTCGGTCTGCCATGAACGCAATGCGATCCGGATCGACGACGACCGCGACCTGGCCCTGTTCGGCCCGCTCGGCTGCGGCTTTCAGACAGGCGCGGGCGCGGTCCTGAATGTGCTGCGCCCACAGGCACACCAATCCATCGTGGTGTTCGGTGTGGGTTCGGTCGGCCTGGCCGCGATCATGGCGGCCAAGGCCCTGGGCGCCTCACAGATTCTGGCGGTCGACCGCCTCGGCAGCCGGCTCGACAAGGCCCGCGAACTGGGCGCCACGGCCACGCTGAATGCCACGACCGAACCCGACATCGTCGCCGCCATCAGGCGCCTCACCGGCGCCGGCGTGCATCGCAGCCTCGATACCACCGCGAACATGCGCGTGTTGCGTCAGGCGGTCGAGGCGCTGCGACCGCGCGGCGTCTGCGGTTTCGTCGGTGGTGCCGAGGCCGGCAGCGAACTGTGTGTCGATGTGCGTGACGTGATGATCGGCGGCAAGACCATCCGTGGCATTGTCGAGGGCGACGCGCTGCCCGGCGAGATGATTCCGCGCCTGATCGGGATGTACCGTGAGGGTCGATTCCCGATCGACAAGCTGATCCGCTTCTATCGCTTCGACGAGATTCATCAGGCGATCGCCGATTCCGAATCGGGTGCAACCGTCAAGGCGGTATTGCGGATGACCGATGGATAATCGCAGCCGCGCCCGGGCTGACGCTGTGCGTTTCGGCCCAGGCATCCTGCCTCGACCCTGGCCGGCCCGCATTGTCATGGGCCGGATATCCGGAGAGCCTGCATGGCCGACACCCTGACCGCCGCCCGAACCGTTCCCGCCTACGAGACCGACATCTTCGACGATGCGGTCATCCTCGACCCGATGCCTCATTACGAGGCCATGCGCGAGCTCGGCCCGGTGGTCTGGCTGCCCAGCCAGGAGGTCTTTGCGGTGGCCCGTTATGCCGAGGTCACCCGGGTTTTGCGCGATCCGCTCACCTTCGTGTCCAGCAAGGGGCTGTCGCTGCAGAACAAGGTCAATGACATCCTGGTCGGCAGCACACTGAATTCCGACCCGCCGGCCCATGACCGCACCCGGGCGGTCACCGGCGCGCCGCTGCTGCCGGGTGCGCTCACCGAACATGCCGACCGGATCGAGAGCGCCGCCGAGAATCTGATCGAGGCGCTGGTCGCGCGCGGTGAATTCGATGCCGTGGCCGATCTGGCCCACTACCTGCCGGTGACGATCGTGGCCGAGCTGGTGGGCCTGCCCGATGCCGGAACCGGCAATCTGTTCAAGTGGGCCTCGGCCACCTTCAATCTGTTCGGGCCGGACAACCCCCGTGCCCGTGCTGCATTCGACGACCTGAAGGAACTGCGCGAGTTCCTGAACATCTATGGGCGGCCGGGCAAACTCAAGGAAGGCGGCTGGGCAGATCGCATCTTCCGGGTCGGCCCGCAGCGCGGGATCCCGGTCGAGACCTGCGCGCAGCTGATGCGCGATTACATCAACCCAAGCCTGGACACGACGATCTCTGCCACCGGCCAGGCGATCTGGTTTTTCGCGCAGAACCCGGATCAATGGGACATCGTGCGTGCCGACCCGACCCTGATCGACAATGCGATCGAGGAAACCGTGCGCCTGGCCACACCGATCCGTGCGCTGTCACGCTATGCCATCCGTGACGCAGAGATCGCCGGCGTGCCGATCCCGCAGGGCTCGCGCGTGCTGGTCATCTATGCCTCGGCCAACCGTGACCCCCGCAAGTACACCGATCCGGACCGCTTCGATGTACGCCGCGATGTGCATGATCATGTCGGCTTCGGGCACGGCGTGCACATGTGCATGGGTATGCACCTGGCAAGACTCGAGATCCGCTGCCTGCTGCATGCGCTGGCCAGACGGGTCGAACGCTTCGAGATGACCGCCGAGCCCACGATCGCATTGAATAACTCGATCCGTGCGCTGGCTACCCTGCCGGTGCGTGTGATCCCGTTGGCGGCAGCCGCATCGGCGGCGAACGCGTCGCCGCCGATGCCCATGCACGTGACGGCCGCCACGGACGAATGCTCGGGGCGGGCATTGCGCACTGCCGGCGACGCTGCCGAGCGGTCATCCGCGCTCGCCGGCCAGGCTCAAGGCCGACCCACACTGGATCGAGGCGACGGTCGCCGGGCGCCGGATGCTCACTGCCGGAATCGTCGAGCTGATCCTCGAGCCCGCGTCCGGCGCCGAGCTGCCCGCGTTCAGCGCGGGCGCCCACATCGATCTCGAAGTCGCGCCCGGCCTGGTCCGCCAGTATTCGCTGACCGGTGATCCGGCGGTTGGCGGCCGTTACCGGATCGCCGTGCTGCGTGAGCCCGACGGCCAGGTCTCGCCACGGGTGCATGAAGAACTCATTCCTGGGCGCCCGGTGCGTATCAGCCGTCCAAGAAACCACTTCGGCCTGACCGAAGACGCTGCTCGCACGCTGCTGTTCGCGGGCGGTATCGGCATCACGCCATTACTGGCCATGGCCTACCGTTTGCGATCACTGGGCCGGCCCTTCCATCTGCATGTCCGTGTGCGCGACGACGCGTCCCTGCCCTATGCGGACGAACTGGCCACGCTGGCGCCCGATGTCACGATTTCGCATAGTGCCCGGGAGCCGAGCAATGCGTTCAGCTACGCCGGCATCCTGGCCGACGCAGGCCCCGAGGATCACCTCTATGTGTGCGGTCCCGAGCGCTATATGGATTTCGTCGGTACCAGCGCCCGTGAGGCCGGTTGGCCCGGGGCACGGATTCATGCCGAGCACTTCGGGGCCGAGATCGACACCGATGGCGAGCCATTCGAACTCGTCTGCCAGCGAAGCGGCAAGACGCTGACCGTGGCGGCCGGCCGCACGATCGCCTCGACATTGCTGGAGGCCGGCATCGAGGTGTCGATGTCCTGCCAGTCCGGTGTCTGCGGCACCTGCCTGACGCCGGTGCTGGAGGGCCGCCCCGATCACCGCGACCTGGTGCAGACCGAGGCGGAAAAGGCAGGCAACGGCCAGATTACCGTTTGTTGTTCACGATCGATGTCGCGACGATTGGTGCTCGATATCTGAGTATCCCGCCCCCGCGCGCGGACACAGCGCACGCGCGCAAACCGGAGCTCAGCAGGTGATCTCGAGCAGGTCGTGCGCCACCAGGATCCTGCCACCGAAATGCGCGCCGGCGGCCTCTGCCCAGACCTGCTCCTGACCAGGCGGCGGAGGCGGCACGAGATGATTCAGCACCAGGGTCCTGACGCGGCAGCGGGCGGCGGTCTCGCCGGCCTGGGCGACATCCGAGTGATAGTCGATCACATCGCGCAGCCGGCCGGACGGCGACTGCCGGATCAGATCGCTGCGAATCACGGTCTGCACATAGACGTCGGCGTCCATGCAGATGCGCTCCAGCCCCTCACAAGGCACGGTGTCGCCGGCGATCGCCACCACCTTGCCCTCGAATTCGATCCGATAGCCCAGCGTCGGGTGCACGGGGCTGTGATCGGTCGCCGCCGCCGTGATCCGCAGACCGTCTTCCTCGAGGCTCGAACCATCGCGCCAGGCGCTGACACTCAGCGACGGTCCCTGATGCAGATCCTGGTGATGCGATAGGCGATAGCCGATGTCGTGCTCGAGCGCGGCCAGCGTGCGCTCGGCAAAAAGCTCGATGCCCTGCGGCCCGAACACCCGCAGCGGATTCACCCCGGGGCTCATGATCCAGCGCGTGGTGATGACATCATTGAAGTCGGTCGTGTGATCGCTGTGCATGTGCGTGATGAACAGCCCGTTCAGGCCGGCGGCGCCGGCCTTCACCGCGGCCGCCCGCATCAGCACGCCGCGACCACAGTCGAAGAGAAAACTTCTGCCGCCCGCGCGCACCAGCGTGGAAGGCCCGGCCCGGTTCGGGTCCGGCATCGGTGAACCGCTGCCCAGAATGATGACCTGCATCGTGTCTCCTCGTGTGAACCGCTGTGCCACCCCGCGGCGAGGGCCGCGCGGGCGGCCCGCAGGCACCGGCGCGCACCCCGCCTACATGCCCTTGTGAAAATAGGCCTCCGGCCGGTATTCGCAGCGCTGCGTGTTCACATAACCGAAACGCAGCTCGACCGGACGGTCTCTGAATGTATACACCGATCGCACCACCTCCAGCAGCGGTGCACCGGCCGCGACCTCGAGCAGGCGGGCCTGGGCGCGGGTCGCCGAACTGGCACGCACCCGCTCGGATGCGCGGATTACGGTGATCCCGAATTCATCCTGGTACAACTGATAGAGCGTGGCCTGCCGCTCGCGCAGGCGCGCTTCGGTCATGCCCGGGTAGAGATCGGCCGGCAGGTAGATTTCATCCAGCGACGTGACCTGCCCGCGCAGCGACAACAGGTTGGTCAGATGCAGCAATGCAGCGCCCGGCCTGACCGCCAGCACCTCGGCGGCGAACTCGTCGGCGGTGGTGCTCTCGAAGCGCACGAAGCGCACCTCGGGATACTCCTTGCGGCCGTCCCGCCCCACCAGATGGAAGAACGAGAACAGATACCGGTCCTGGCTGTGCCGGGCCACGAAGGTGCCGCGCCCCTGCTGGCGCACCAGCACCCCGGAGACCGTCAGTTCATCGACCGCCTTGCGCAAGGTGCCCATACTGACACCGAAGCGCTCACAGAGCTTTTTCTCGGGCGGGATGGCGTCGCCCGGACGCCATTCACCGGCGCGGATCGCATCCGAGATGCGCCGCCTGACCTCCAGGTACAGCGGTGCCCCTGAAGGCAGCAGGGATTGAGTATTCGGTGCCTTGACATCCTGGTCATCCGATCGCTACGGATCCGATGATCGTCTCATGAAATCATCCCCAAAGATTCATATAGGTCATTCAGTTGACACAGTCTGACGAGCGTCCTTTAATGCGCATCAGACGAGGATTGTTCTTCCGCAGGAGAGACATTGATGATTCATTTCGTGGTGCATGAAGAAGGCGATTCGGTTGGCACGATCGTGGTCGAGGGAATCAAGGTCGGTGACCAGCTCACCGGCTGGGTCATGGAGCAGGACAAGACCGTCACCCTGCCCACCATCAGCGACATTCCCATCGGCCACAAGGTCGCTCTGCGCGATCTGAACACCGACGACACGGTGATCAAGTACGGCGTCGATATCGGCCGGGTGGTGGCGCCCATCAAGGCAGGCGAGCATCTGCACGTCCACAACGTCAAGACCAAGCGCTGGTAGGCGCGCAATGAAGTAAACGCCGGGCCCTGTGGGCACACCAAACCGTCGCAAAGAATCGAAGGACTGCAGATGATCGACAAGAACACCAAATTCATGGGCTACCGACGCGCCAACGGGCGGGTCGGGGTTCGCAACCACGTCATCATCCTCCCGGTGGATGACATCTCCAATGCCGCCTGTGAGGCGGTGGGCAACAACATCAAGGGCACGCTGGCGCTGCCCCACCCGTATGGCCGCCTGCAGTTCGGCGCCGACCTCGATCTGCACTTTCGCACGCTGATCGGCACCGGCACCAATCCGAACGTGGCCGCCGTGGTGGTGATCGGTATCGAAGAGGGCTGGACCCAGAAAGTGGTCGACGGCATCGCCGCCTCCGGCAAGCCGGTACTCGGCTACTCGATCGAACTTCACGGCGATCACGACACCATCATGCGCGCCTCGCGCGGTGCGCGCGAGCTGGTGCAGCTGGCCTCGGAGATTCAACGCGAGCCCTGCGACATCTCCGAGCTCTGGGTGTCCACCAAGTGCGGCGAGTCCGACACCACCTCGGGCTGCGGCGCCAACCCGACCGTGGGCAATGCGTTCGACAAGCTCTATGAACTGGGCACCACGCTGTGCTTCGGCGAGACCACCGAGCTCACCGGTGGCGAGCACCTGGTGGCCGCGCGCTGCCGCACGCCCGAGATCCGCGAGGAGTTCATGCGGATGTTCAATCGCTATCAGGAAGTGGTGGACCGCCACAAGACCTCGGATCTGTCCGAGTCCCAGCCCACCAAGGGCAACATCGCCGGCGGCCTGACCACGATCGAGGAAAAGGCCCTGGGCAACATCCAGAAGATCGGCAAGGTCTGCCAGGTCGATGGCGTGCTGGACAAGGCCGAGACACCGACCGGCCCGGGCCTCTGGTTCATGGATTCCTCCTCGGCCGCGGCCGAGATGGTCACTCTCTGCGCGGCCTCGGGCTTCGCGGTGCATTTCTTCCCCACCGGCCAGGGCAACGTGATCGGCAACCCGATCCTGCCGGTCATCAAGATCTGCGCCAATCCGCGCACGGTTCGCACGATGAGCGAGCATGTCGATGTCGACACCTCCGGTCTGTTGCAGCGCGAGATGAACATGAGCGACGCCGGCGACAAGCTGCTGGAGATGATGCTGCGCACCGCCAACGGCCGGCTGACCGCCGCCGAGGCCCTGGGCCACCGCGAGTTCGTGTTCACGCGTCTGTACGAAAGCGCCTGACAAGCCCACGGCCCGAAGCGAGGTTGATCCCATGAGCAACACCAGAACTCAGGTCATCGGCAACCTCGCGCTCGGGCTGTCCTTGCTCACATTCGCCGTCTTTTTCTTGAATGTGCTGATCGGCGGCCCGCTAGGGAAACCCGCCTGGATGAGCGACATCACCGAGATGCTCACGCTGTTCGCGGCAGTCGTCCTGTTCGTGATCGGCACGATCGCCCGCGAATCCAACCAATCTGCCGGACGCTGATCCGCCCGGCCCGATCGCAGCCACTCCCCCGCGATCGATTCGACATCGGTTCGACCCGCCCTGCCGCCAGGCACGGGCCGGGATGGATGCGCGCTGACGAATCCCCGTTTGGCGCGACTTACAACGACTCAGAGAGGAAACAGCCATGACCAACCCGACCGACATCACACGCGATCCCCAGGGCGCAGGCCCGCTGCAGCGCGAGGAGCGTCGCCAGTTCCTGCGCGTGGCCGGCGCCAGCGGATTCACGGTGGCCAGCATGGCCGCGGCCGCGGGCGCGCTGTTCTCGCCCGCAGCACTCGCGCAGGTGCGCAATGAAGAGGCAAAGCGCGCAAAAGCCGCCGAGCACACGATGACGATCGCCACGGCCTATCAGCTGGGCGCATCGCGCAGCTACCCGATCCTGCAGCGCGAGTTCAAGGAAAACATCCAGAACGCCACGCGCGGCAAGGTCTATGTTCGTCTGGCACCGGCCGGCCAGCTGGGCGCCGGCGGCGCGCTCGCCAAGAAGGTGCAGGAGGGCACGATCCAGGCGGCACAGCACTCCCTGTCCAACTTCGCACCGTTCGCGCCGGTGGTCGATCTGATCAACCTGCCCTATTTCTGCGGCGCCAATCAGAAGTTCGTCAATCTGGTCACCTCGGACGCCTGGATCAACGAGGTGCATCCGAAGGTGGAAGCCAAGGGCTTCAAGCCGCTGTTCTACGTGGTGATCGATCCACGGGTCGTGGCGGTTCGCAAAGGCGGCAAGCCGGTGATCACCCCCGCCGATCTCGCCGGCGTGAAGTTCCGTGTACCTGGTTCTAAGATGCTCCAGCAGTACTACCGGATGGTTGGCGCCAATCCGACCCCGGTGGCCTGGGGCGAGACGCCGTCGGCGATCAAGCAAGGCGTGGCCGATGCCCTCGACCCGGCGGCCGGCGCGCTGCATGTATTCGGCTTCAAAGACATCCTCAGCCATGTCACATTCACGCGTGCGGTGCCGGACAGCCAGGTCTATTCCTGCAACCTCGAATGGTTCAATGCGCTGCCCAAGGATGTGCAGGAGGGCATCGAGTTCGCATCGGCGATCACCGCCCAGCAGAATCTTGCCAAGGTGCCCTCGGCGCGCAACTACGCCATGGCCGAGCTGGCCGATGCCGGCGTGCAGTTCCATTCGCTGAGTGACGCGCAGCTGGCCGACTGGGAAAAAACCGGCGGCTACAAGCGTGACGAATGGGCACAGTTCCGCACCGAACTGGCCGGCACGGGCAGCCTGTTCGCCAAGCTCGAAGCCGCCGCCAATACGGCCGGCCGTCTGTATGTGCATGACGCCTGAAAACCGTATCTGACCGGGTGTCGGGTCGGCCGCGGCAATCACCCCCGTGATCCGCGCCCCGGCCGCTCCGACCCCCGGCCGGATCCGCGGTCAAGCGGATCCGGCCAGGCAGGAGACGCTCATGAGTCAGTGGCAAGACACCCTGAAGAATCTGGACCGCAATCTCGAGCGCTGGGCGCTGCTGGTGTTCTACAGCATGCTCGTGATCACGATGGCGGTCGAGGTGCTCAGACGCGAAGTGTTCGCCTATTCGTCGGTGTGGGGCGAGGAGATCGTGCGCTATGCGTTCATCTACCTCGTCTGGATCGGTGCCGCCTCGGCGGTGCGCGAACGCGCCCACATCCGGATCGACGTGATCTTCGAGTTCTGTTCGCCGCGGATCAAGGCCCTGCTCTATCTGTTCGGCGATCTGGTGATGCTGGTGGTGGCGGTCTTTGCGCTCTACTACTCGTGGGAGAGCGTGATGGTGAGCCTGAAATTCGGTTCGGTGTCCCACGGTCTGCGCATCCCGATGGTGTGGTTCCTGAGCGCGGTGCCCCTGGGTTTCTGCCTGCTGTTGTACCGGCTTATGCAGTCTATGCGGCGCGACATCTCGGATTTGCGCCACGGGCGACCCGTCTTCGAGGGCGAGCGGCTGTACGACTGAGCCACGGCCTGCAACAGGAGTATCCGCATGAACTCGCTCTATCCAGGCACCGAAGAACAAGCGCTGGCACTCGGCTGGAGCTTCTACGGCCCGGTGCTGATGTTCGTGATCCTGATCGGCCTGGGCGTGCCGATCTGGGTATCGATCGGGGCGGCCGCGATCGGCCTGCTGCTCTGGGCAGACGTGCTGCCGATGTCCCTGCTCGGGGGCTCGCTTTTCGAAGGCATCGATGCCTTCGCACTCACCGCGGTCCCCTTGTTCATCCTGACCGGCGACGTCCTGGTGCGTACCGGGCTGAGCCGAAAATTCCTCGATGTCGCCGATGCGCTCACCTGCTGGACGCGCAGTGGCTTTGGCTCCGCCACCGTGCTGGTGTGCGGCATGTTCAGCGCCATCTCGGGCTCGGACGCGGCCGGCGCCGCCGCCGTGGGGCGCATGACGATCGCCCGATTGGTGGAATCCGGTTATCCGCGGCCCTATGCCTGCGCGCTGGTGGCCGCCGGTGCCTGCACGGGCATCTTGATTCCCCCTTCCATCGCATACATCATCATCGGTTTGGTTCTCGGCATCTCGGCGTCCACGCTTTTTCAGGCGGCGCTGATCCCCGGATTGATGATTCTGGCGGGCATCTTCATCACCAACAGCCTGGTCAACCGGCGCTACGCCTATGAGCAGGGCGCGGCCATCACGTTCAACGAGTGGCTGGCCCGCGTCGGACGCTCGATCGTGCAGGGCTGGTACGCGTTCATCGTGCCGGTGGTGATCTTCGTCGGCATCTTCTCGGGCAGCCTCACCCCCACCGAGGCCGGCGCCACCGCGGTGGTGATCACCATCATCATCGGCTTCATCCTGGGCACGCTCGGCCTGGCCGACTTTCCCGCCATGCTGGTGAGCTCGGCCAAGGTCAACGGCGTGATTCTGCCCATCATCGCCTTCTCGCTGCCGCTGGCTCAGGCGCTCGCCACCATGGGTGTGCCGCAGGGCTTCGTGCAGTTGGTCACCGGTCTGTCGAGCGAGCCATGGGTCATCATCCTGATGATGATCGCGATTCTGGTGGCCGCTGGCTGCGTGATGGAGACCACGCCGAACATCGTCATCCTGGCGCCTATCCTCAAGCCGCTGGCCGACGAGATCGGCATGAACGAGATCCAGTTCTGCGTGATGATGATCACCACGCTGGGTGTGGGCTTCATCACCCCGCCCATGGGCCTGAATCTGTTCGTTGTATCGGGCCTCACCGGAGAGTCGATACTGCGCATCGCCAGAAGATCGATTCCATTCGTGCTCTCGATGCTGGCGGTCACGCTGCTGATTGCCTTCGTGCCGCAGGTGACCACCGTGCTCCTGCCCGACATCTATAAGTAAGACCGGGCCAATGCTCGTCATGCCCGCCCAAACAGTGAACGTCAACGGATGAAACCGACATGATCCGCACCCTCAAGAAAGCGACCAAGACACCCGAAACCGAAACCGCGACCGCCCAGGCGGTGGTCACCGACATGCTCGCCGAGATCCAGAAGAACGGCGAGGATGCGGTACTCGCCTATGCGAAGAAGCTCGACAAATGGGAGGGCAATCCGATCGCCACGCGCGCGCAACTCGACGAGAACGCGGGCAAGGTCCCCGAGCAGGTCAAGCGCGACATCGACTTCGCGATCGAACAAGTCTATCGCTTCGCGAGCGCACAGCGCGATTCCATGCGCGAGTTCGAAACCGAGCTGCATCCCGGAGTGACCGCCGGCCAGCGGGTGTTGCCTGTCAATGTCGCGGGCTGTTACGCACCGGCCGGCCGCTACGCACATATTGCCTCGGCCTACATGGGCGTGGCCACTGCCAAGGCGGCGGGCGTACCGAGCATCATCGCCTGCTCGGGGCCGTTCCGCGGCGGGCCGATGCATCCCTACCTGATGTATGCGTTCGACAAGGCCGGCGCCGACACCATCATGACGCTCGGCGGCGTGCAGGCCATTGCAACCATGGCCTATGGCCTGTTCACGGGCAAGCCGGCCGATGTGATCGTGGGCCCGGGCAACAAATTCGTGGCCGAGGCCAAACGCACCCTGTTCGGCAAGGTGGGCATCGATGTGTTCGCCGGGCCATCCGAGATCGCGATCATCGCCGACGACACCGCCGACCCGGCGATCGTCGCCTCCGACCTCGTCGGCCAGGCCGAGCACGGACATGAATCGCCCGCCTGGCTGTTCACCACCTCGGAGAAGCTGGCCAACGAGGTGATGGCGCTGATGCCGGGCCTGATCGACGCGCTGCCGCCGACCGCGCGCGATGCCGCCGGCGCCGCCTGGCGCGACTACGGCGAGGTCATCGTCTGCGACACGCGCGAGGAAGTGGCGGAGGTCTCCGATCGCTACGCGGCCGAGCATCTCGAGGTGCAGGCCGCCGATCTCGACTGGTGGCTGAAGACCCTGACCTGCTACGGCTCACTGTTCCTGGGCGAGGAAACCACGGTCGCCTATGGCGACAAGGCCAGTGGCCCCAATCATGTGCTGCCCACCAAGGGCGCGGCGCGCTACTCCGGCGGCCTGTCGGTACATAAATTCATGAAGACGATCACCTGGCAGCGCATGACGCGCGAGGCTGCCCGCGATATCGGCGAGGTCACCGCGCGCATCTCGCGCCTGGAAGGCATGGAGGCGCATGCCCGCACCGCCGATGACCGGCTCGCCAAGTACTACCCGGGTCAGCCCTTCGACCTGGGCGAGCAGGTCGAGGTCTGAGCACCATGGCAAGCCAGACAATGTTTACCCTGTCCGGCCGGCGCGCGCTGGTCACCGGTGGCAGTTCCGGCATCGGTGAGGCCATGGCGCTGGCCCTGGGCCGCGCCGGTGCGCGCGTGCTTCTGGCGGCGCGCCGCGAGACCGAACTCGCGGCGGCGGCCGATCGGCTGCGTGAACAGGGCATCGACGCGCAGGCCCTGTCGGCCGATCTGGCCGATCTGGAGGGCCTTGGCCAGGTTGCCGCGCGGGCGCGACAGACACTGGGCGGCGTGGACATTCTGATCAATGCCGCCGGAGTGAATCTTCGTCAACCGTTCGAGCAAGTCACCCCGCAGGCCTGGCAGACGCAGTTGAATCTGCATCTGGGCGCGCCCTTCTTTCTCACGCAGGCGCTGGCCCCGGCCATGCGCGAGCAGCGCTGGGGGCGGATCCTGAACATCGCGTCATTGCAGAGCATGCGCGCATTTGCCGACAGCGCCCCCTATGGCGCCGGCAAGGGTGGCATCGTGCAACTGACCCGTGCGATCGCCCAGGCCTGGTCGGCGCACGGCATCACCTGCAATGCGATCGGGCCGGGATTCTTTCCAACCGCACTCACGGCACCGGTATTCGCCGATCAGGCGTTGGCCAGGCGCCACGCAGACCAGACCTGCATCGGCCGCAACGGCGCCCTCGAGGATCTGCACGGCCCCACGGTGTTCCTATGCAGCGATGCCAGCGCATACATCACCGGCCAGACCCTGATGGTCGATGGTGGCTATACCGCACGATAGGCTGTGAAGCCCGGGGGGACACGCACCGGACGACCCTTCATGTAAGGGCGAATGCATTCGCCCACGCGCCCGCCTGACATCCCCGGGCAAGCGAGCCCGACCGGCACTTCCCGAGCATTTTTACTGCGCCGCAATAGTCGGCTCTGAAACATTTCGAAGGCGCCGGAAACATTCGGATACACTGACCCCAGACGGGCCGCCGGCCCGGATCTTGGAGTCCGTATATGAATAAGTCGCAATTCCAGCCTGCACTCGTCGGTGCGGCCGGGGGTGCCATCCTGATGATGGTCGTCGGTTTCGGCGGTCTGAACTGGCACCTCGGCAATACCGTCGATCGCATGGTCGCGAAGGCGAGCGAGGATTCCATGGTGGCCGCACTGGCGCCGATCTGTGCTGCAAGGTTCGCCGCTGCGGCCGAGAAAGACGAAGCCGTCACCGCCGATCTCATGAAGGTCAAGTCCTGGCAGCGCGATGATCATATGAAGGAAGCCGGGTATGCCACCTTCCCGGGAACAGAGGCCAATCGTGATGTCGCCGAAGCTTGTGTCAAGCTGGTGACGGCCGAATCGTGATTTCCGGCCAATTGCGACACGAGCCCTGATGCCAGTGTCGATCCCCATGCGTGGGTCCGCGTCGAATCTCGAATCGTGGAGCCCGCAGGGGCCGAAGCATCGCGTGCGGGCAGCGATCTGAGCGACACCCCGCAATAGGCATTCGCTTCAGCCCTGGCTGCCTATACTCCCGGGAGCGCTGCCATGATCGGCCCGCAGCAGGGCGCCGCGCATGCAGACTACCCAAACGCGGGTCACCGCACGAGTCCCGTCGGTGGCTGCAGATCACCTCCTCGCCTCGCGCGCCCCGCTCATGAACCGTGCCCACCTGAATTTCCTGCTCGAAGACTGGCTCGAGGTTTCCGCCCTCACCAAACGGCCACGGTTCGCGGAACACTCGCTCGAGACCTTCACAGCGGTGCTCGATCTCGCGGAGCGGCTCGCCCGCGACAAGTTCGCCCCCTGCTACCGTTTGCTGGACGTCGAGGAGCCGCGATTCGACGGCGAGCGCGTCCATCTTCCCCAGGCAACCCATGAGGCGACACGCGCATTCAGCGAATCCGGTCTGATCGCCGCCGGTCAGGACGCCGAGGTCGGTGGGATGCAATTGCCGTATGTGATCGAGACGGCCGCCAATGCGCATTTCTTCGAAGCGAATGTCTCTGCCGCCGGCTATGCATTGCTCAGCGTCGGCAATGCCAACCTGTTGATGGCCGCTGGCACCGATGCCCAGCGCCAGGCGTTTGCCCAAGGTGTCTGGGATGGCCGATTCATGGGCACGATGTGCCTCAGTGAACCGCAGGCCGGCTCGGGTCTGGCCGACATCATCTCGCGCGCCACCCCGGATGGCCAGGATTTCGAGGCAGATGCGCTCGGCCCGCGCTACCGGCTACGTGGCAACAAAATGTGGATCTCGGCCGGCGAGCATGAACTTTCCGAGAACATCGTGCACCTGGTGCTGGCGAAGATCCCCGACGCCGATGGTCGCCTGCCGCCAGGCGTCAAGGGAATCTCGCTGTTCATCGTGCCCAAACACCTGGTCGAACCCACCGGGGCGCTTACCGGTGAACGCAACGACGTGGCGCTCGCCGGCCTCAATCACAAGATGGGCTACCGGGGCACGGTCAACACCTTATTGAACTTCGGCGAGGGCAGGCATCCGGTGCGCGGTGCCGCCGGCGCGATCGGCTACCGCGTCGGCGCACCCGGCGAGGGCCTGCGCCATATGTTCCTGATGATGAACGAGGCGCGCATCAATGTCGGCCTGGGTGCCACCATGCTGGGCATGGCCGCCTACACGGCCTCACTCGACTATGCGCGCACCCGCAAGCAGGGGCGCGCCCTGGACGGCGAGCGCACACAGGACGGCCCCGTGCCGATCATCACGCACCCGGATATCCGGCGCATGCTGGTGGCGCAGAAGGCCTATGCCGAGGGCGCATTCGCGCTCTGTCTCTACGCTGCACGGCTCATCGACGAGCGCCGCACCGGGGCGGCCGATCAGGCCGAGGCCGCCGGCCATGTGCTGGAGCTGCTCACCCCCATCGTGAAAAGCTGGCCCAGCGAGTTCTGTCTCGAAGGCAACAACATGGCCATCCAGATTCACGGCGGCTATGGCTACACGCGCGATTTCCCAGTCGAGCAGATCTGGCGCGACAACCGTCTGAACATGATTCACGAAGGCACGCACGGGATCCAGGCGCTCGATCTGCTGCGCCGCAAGGTTCGCGCCGACGACGGCCGCGCGCTGAATTTATGGTGTGCGCGAATCGAGACCACTTGTCGCAGCGCGCTCGGCGATGATGCGCTGGCCCGGTATGCGCAGCCACTGCAGGATGCGGTCGACCGATTGCGCACGGTCGCCGCCTCGGCAGCGCCCGGTTCATCGGCGACAGAAGCTCTGGCCAACGCGACCGCGTACCTGCAGGCCTTCGGCCATACCGCGATCGCCTGGATCCTGCTCGATGTCGCCTGCGCGGCTTCGGCACGGCTTGCCCGTGGCGACGGAAACGAATCCATGCTAAGCGGCCAGTTGTTGAACTGCCGCTATTTCTTCACTTACGAACTGCCCCGGATCACGGCATGGTTGAACCCCGTGCAGGCCCTCGACAGAACCTGTCTGGACCTGAGCGAAGACTGGTTCTAGTGCCCTCGCTCTCGTGTTCTGAGTATGGCCTGGGCAGACGCACGGGCAAACGGAAGCGGCGGCCGATGCATGCGCTGCGGGTCAAGGTGATCCGAATCGGGTCCGCGCGCGTATAACGCAGAATCAAAACGATCCGGCCGCGAGCATGACCTCCACCCCTCTGTGCGCGACATCGTCCTCGCGCAGGCTGCTCTCCCTGGCTATTCTGGCCACCATCGCAAGCACCAGCCTCGCCGACACGACCGCGGCGCCGCCGGTCGCACCAGCGCCCTCCGCGGCCACGGCCTGGGATTTCACGGTGATGCTCGATGGCGACACCGTCGGTTCGCATCGTTTCGAGATCGCACCCGATCAGTCGGGCCCGCAGGATCTGCAGGTGCGCAGTCAGGCCGAGTTCACAGTCAGATTTCTTGGCATCCCGGTCTACCGCTACCGCCATCAGGCGCATGAGAACTGGCGCGCAGGCTGCCTGCAGGCAATCGTTGCGCGCACGGACGATGATGGCAAGGTCACGGAGATCGACGCCGCCGCTCACGGCAGAAAGCTACGAGTCGTGGTCCGCGGCGCGGACGATGGGCGCGATTCGGGCGCACCCTCGCAAGCGCCCGACTGCGCCTGGAGCTTCGCCTATTGGAACCCCGCCCTGTCGTCCCAGCGGCTCTTGCTCGACCCGGGATCTGGCCGCTTCACCGCGGTGAGGTTCGAGGCGCTGCCCGAGCGGAGAATCGATGTCGACGGCCGTCCAGCGCCTGTGCGCGGGATTCGCTTACTCGGCACGGATGCGCCGATCGATCTCTGGTACAACGGCGATCGCTGGGTCGGCCTGGATACCTCGGTCGCGGGCGGGCGGGCACTCAGCTATCGACTCAAACCCATTGCCAAGGAAACCTCTGATGAATGATGGCGATCTGCCGGTGCGGCGTGCCATGATGGGCTTTGTGATTCTTGCCTTCGTGTTCCTGGTGCTCGATGCCGCCTGGCTCACGATCATGGCGGACCAGCTATACCGGCCCGCCCTGGGCGCCCTGATGCGCGCTGACTTCGATTTCTGGGCGGCCGCCGCTTTCTATGTGATCTACCTGTGCGGCACCTTGTTTTTTGCCGTCGCACCGGCGCGCCGGGCACGGGGTGCTTTCGGGCGGGGCGCCTTCTTCGGATTCGTCACTTATGCAGCCTATGACCTGACCAACCAGGCGACGCTCGTTGGCTGGCCGTGGCATGTGACGCTGATCGATCTCTGCTGGGGCCCGACCGTGACTTCCGTGAGTGCGGTACTGGCCTGGCAACTCGCCTACCGCCGTTCACTCGCCAGCCCGACTAACGCCTGAACGCCATGTCGCGCGCGCCCGCCGGCGGCGTTTTTACATCCCGATCATGCGTCCGAGCACCGAGGCGATGCGCCCTTCGAAACGCAAGCGCCCCCCCAGATAGGCCAGGCAGATGCATTCACCGCTTGGCAACACCGCGGGTTGGTGATGCACTTCGCCATCGGTTTCGTCAAAATCACCCGGACCGAACACCGAACGGCCGTCATCGAAGGCCCCACTGAGCACCTGGGTGAATTCGATGTCCGCGTGCGAGTGGCGCGGCAGGCTGCGGCCAGCGCCAATGCGCAGCAAAAACAGGGAACCATCCGGGTCGGCAGGCATCTGCAAGCGACTGAAACTGACACCTGGCCCCACCCACCGCCACGGCGTGGCGCGGCAGCCCCGAAGACTCTCGGGCCATACCAGAGCATCGGTCGGCGGCAGGCTTGCCCGCCAGTCGGCGTGTGGTCGATCGACCGCAGCCACGGGCGCAGGATCGTCGCCGGCGTCGAGACGCTCGAGCGTCTCGATCCAGGCGTCGGCCGATAGCGGCACCGGCTCGGCCTCTTCCAGAAGGGCGCCACCCAACGCCTGCAGCGTGTGCAAACGCTCGCGGCAATGGTCGCATTGCTCGAGATGAACACTGAGAACGAGCGACTGACCCGCACCCAGACCGCCAGCGGCCAGGGCTAACAACAGATCATCGCCGGGATGGTGATGAATCATGATTCGTACCCATCGAGAAAACGTCTTAACTGCCCTACGGCCAGCCTCACTCGCGATTTGACGGTGCCAAGCGGGATCCCGAGCTCGCGGGCGATCTGCGACTGCGGGCGATCCTCGAAAAACGACAGGCGCAGTACCTGGGCCTGTTCGGCAGGCAGGCGGGCGAGCGCCGCACGGACCTTGCGTTCACGCTCGGCGGCCAGGGCCAAGGCCTCGGGTGCCAGGCCGGCGTCGGCCGGGAACTGATCCGCGTCCCAGGTTTCGTCGCCCGCATCGGGCTGTGCCGCGGCGCGGCGCAGATGATCGATGCGCAGATTGCGCGCGATCGTGAACAACCAGGTCGACAGGCGCGCACGCGCGGGGTCGAAGCTCGCCGCCCGGCGCCAGAGCACGACCATCGTCTCCTGGGTGATCTCGTCAGCCAGCGCTTCGGAGGCCCCCTGACGCATCAGGTAGCCCTTGATCCGTGGCGCGAAGTGGCGAAACAGGCCCGCGAAAGCACGTCGATCCGCCTGATCGCGCACGGCGAGCAGCCATTCGTTCAGCGATTCTTCGGAAGGCATGCCCGACCCCATGCGGTCACCGACTACCGGGCCGACATGCGCCGGGGAACGCCGGCGCGAGCCAGGGGCATGCGATGCCAGACCTTGATGAACATGGACCATGCCTGTCATACGTGATGCAGCCCCGATTGGATCACAAAAGAAATTTCCCGCGCCGGTGATCCATCGGCGTGCCCGGGTCGTACAAGCATGGAAATGCCGAGGTCATCCGCCCGACATGCGGGCGGCCGATCATTCCAGGAGGGCTCATGGCCGTTTCCAATCTCGCTATCGCCGCCACCGAGCGCGGCATCGTGCCGCAACGACTGGTGCGCTCGGGTATCCGGCGCTTGCTGCAGCACCGGCTCGATGAGATCCATCGCGGCGACATCGAAACGGCCGCCCGTCAGTCAGACGCATTCGTTGCGGCGATGCGCTCGGCGCCGATCGCACTGCTGCCCGAGCGCGCCAATGAGCAGCACTATGAGCTGCCACCCGAGTTCTTTGACCTGGTGCTGGGCGCCCGCCGCAAGTACAGTAGCGCCTGGTGGCCCGATGGCGTCGATACGCTCGACGCCGCCGAGGAAGCGGCGCTGGCAGAGACCGCGAATCGTGCGGGTCTCGCCGATGGTCAGCGGATTCTCGAACTCGGATGCGGCTGGGGATCCCTGACACTCTGGATGGCCGAACATTTCCCGGCTGCGCGGATCACCGCGGTGTCGAACTCACAGGGGCAGCGCGCCTGGATCGAGGCGATATGCCGCGAGCGCGACTTCCAGAATGTGGAGATCATCACCTGCAATGCGGCCGATTTCGACTCCGAAGATCGATTCGATCGCATCGTATCGGTGGAAATGTTCGAACATCTGCGCAACTGGCCCGAGATGTTTTCCCGGGTCGCGCGCTGGCTCGCACCCGGCGGTCGATTCTTCATGCATGTGTTCGTCCACCGGGATACCCCGTACCCGTTCGAGGAGATCGACGAAACCGACTGGATGACCCGCTATTTCTTCGCCGGCGGCATGATGCCCAGCGACGATCTCGCGCTGCGCTTCCAGGATGATCTTCGGCTGATCAATCGTTGGCGCTGGGACGGAACCCACTATGCCCGCACGGCAGAGGCCTGGCTGACGAACATCCAGAACCGTCGCGACCAGGTCTGGCCGATTCTGGAACGCACCTACGGCGCGGAGCGGGCCGGACTCTGGTGGATGCGATGGCGCGTTTTCTTCATGGCCTGCGCCGAACTGTTCGGCTATGACAAAGGCCAGCAGTGGTGGGTGTCACACTACCTGTTCGAGCGCCGGGCCGGGCGATGACCCCGCTCGCCCCCAGGGTGATCCGGCCCGCGGATGCGCTGACTGTCCTGCTGGGCATTGCGGTCTTTCAGGGTACATGGCTGGTCTGCGTGGCCGCCGCGGCCCAGGGACACCCGCTGCTCGGATCGCTGACCGTGGTGGGGCTGGTCCTCGCTATCCTGGCCCGCAGCGATGATCGTCAGACCGACATCCAACTCGTGCTCGAGGCCGTCATCCTCGGTGCGGCCTTCGATGGGTTGCTGCTGGGCGCAGGCCTGGTCGAGTACGCCTCGCCGACGCCCGCTGCCGGCTGGTCGCCGATCTGGATCGTGGCACTCTGGGCCCAGTTCGGCGCGATCCTGCGCGGGCCCTTGCACTGGCTGCACGGCCGTCTCTGGCTCGGGGCCCTGCTTGGCGCGGTCGGCGGCCCACTGTCCTACCTCGGTGCTGAAAGGCTGGGCGCCTGCCAGCTGGGCGACGGCCCGGGCGCGCTGATCGCGCTGGCGGTGGGCTGGGGAATCGCCATGCCGGCCTTGTTACTTCTGGCCCGCATGCACCAACGTGGCCAGGATTCGAAAACGGTGGCGCGATCATGATCGACTTCGACACCCTGTGGCCCGCGGCCGCGACCGGTCTCGGGGTGAGCACAGCGCTGGCCTTCGTCGTCTGGACCATGAGCGTGGCCCAACGAGACGTCAGCATCGTCGATGTCTTCTGGTCTGCATTCATCTGGCTGCCGCCGGCGATCGTGACCTGGCTCGATGCTCCGGGCCCACGTGCTTTGCCCGTCCTCGCCCTACTCGGCATCTGGGCGCTTCGGCTGAGTGTGCACATTGGCTGGCGCAGCCGCGGTCAGCCCGAAGACCACCGCTACCAGGAGATTCGCAAACGCAACGAGCCGGGCTTCGCCTTCAAGAGTCTCTATCTGGTTTTTGGTCTGCAGGCGTTGCTCGGCTGGCTCGTGGCCACCGCGCCGATGGCGGCGGTCGTCAGTACCGCTGGCTGGCATCCGCTGGATGCACTGGGCCTGGCACTCATGGTGTTCGGCATCGGCTTCGAGACCATTGCCGATGCACAACTGAGCCGCTTCAAGAGCAACCCCGCCAACCGTGGGCAGGTCATGGATCGCGGGCTATGGCGCTACTCGCGTCACCCGAACTACTTCGGCGAGTGCTGCCTCTGGTGGGGCGTGTGGCTGATGGCGTGCGCTGCCGGCGCGTGGTGGGCACTGATCTCACCAGTGATCATGACCATCATGCTGTTGCGCATCTCAGGCGTGAAGCTGCTCGAGAAGGACATCGTCGAGCGCCGCCCCGGATACGCCGACTATGTCCGGCGCACCAATGCCTTCATTCCCGGCAGGCCCGCGGGATGAACAATGCCGGCACTCCGATGACACGGTTCTCGCGCAGCATCGTCGCCTGGTTCGACGGCCACGCCCGCCACGACAGCGATGGCGATGCGCGTCGCATAGACCTGCTTCGCCTGCTCCCGTTCATCGGCATCCATGCGGGTTGCCTTCTGGTTCCCTGGGTGGGCATCAGCATCACGGCAGTGAGCGCTGCGATCCTGCTCTACGCGGTGCGCATGTTCGCGATCACGGCCTTCTACCATCGATATTTCTCGCACTCGGCCTTTCGAACCGGGCGACTGGCCCAGTTCGTATTCGCCGTGCTGGGGGCGTCGGCTGCCCAACGTGGCCCGCTGTGGTGGGCCTCGCACCACCGGCATCATCATGTGCATTCGGATCAACCCGCCGACAGTCACTCGCCCGCTCGACACGGCTTTCTCTGGAGCCATGCGGGCTGGTTCATGGCCCGGGAGAACTTCCCGGCGCGTCATGAGTTGGTGCGATCGCTGGCGCGATTCCCGGAACTGCGCTTCATCGACCGCTGGGATTCGCTGGTGCCGCTTGCCCTGATGGCCCTGTTGTACGCGCTTGGCGAACTGGCCTCGAGTGCAGCGCCGCAACTGGGCACTTCGGGCCCACAGATGCTGGTCTGGGGATTCTTCGTCTCGACAGTGGCGCTGTACCACGCCACCTTCAGCATCAATTCGCTCGCGCACCGCTTCGGGCGCCGGCGCTACAGCACGCGCGATGACTCCCGCAACAACGGCTGGCTGGCCCTGCTCACGTTCGGCGAGGGCTGGCACAACAATCATCATCACTATCCTGCCGCCGCACGCCAAGGATTCTTCTGGTGGGAGATCGATCTGAGCTGGTACGGTCTGAAGGCGCTCGAGGCCCTCGGAATCATCCATGAGCTGCGCGACGTGCCAGCCACGGCGCGCAATGCCGGTCGCAACCCATCGGAATCCTGACCATGAATCGTCAGCGCATCGCCATCATCGGCACCGGCATCGCCGGCAATGTCGCGGCTCATCGCCTGCATGCGGCCGGCCATGAAATCACGGTGTTCGAGGCCGGTTCCTATGTCGGCGGGCATACACACACGCACGAGATCGAACACGAGGGCGAGCATCACGCGATAGACACCGGCTTTATCGTGTTCAACGATCGCACCTATCCGAACTTCGTCGCGCTGCTCGATGAACTGGGTATCGGCTCCCAGGCCAGTTCGATGAGCTTCTCGGTTCGGCACGACGCGCGCGACCTCGAGTACAACGGCACCTCGCTCGATGGCCTGTTCGCCCAACGCTCGAATCTCCTGAGGCCCGGCTTTCTCTGGATGATCCGCGAGATTCTGCGCTTTCACCGGGTCGCGCCCGGCCTGCTGAACGCCTCCGGTCCCGAGCTGACATTGCGCGAGTACCTGGATGCCCATGGCTTTGGCGGGCGTTTCGTCGATGACTATCTGGTGCCGATGGGCGCCTCGATCTGGTCCACCGACCCGCAGCAGATGTTCGGCTTTCCTGCGCGCTTTTTCGTGCGCTTCCTGCACAACCACGGCATGCTCAGCGTCGATGATCGTCCAACCTGGCGGGTGATCAAGGGCGGGTCGGCCCGGTATGTGGAACGGCTGGTCGCCCCCTGGCGTGATCGCATCCGTCTCAACTGCGCGGCAGAGCGGATACAGCGGCTTCCCGATCGGGTCATGGTACATAGCCGCGAGGCCGGCTCCGAACGTTTCGACCATGTCTTCCTGGCCTGTCATTCCGATCAGGCGCTGCGTCTGCTCGCCGATCCGTCACCCGAGGAGCGCGAGATCCTGGGCGCACTGCCCTATCAGCACAACGAGGCGGTACTGCATACGGACACCAGCCTGCTGCCAAGGCGCACTCGCGCCTGGGCCGCCTGGAACTATCACGTGATGCCCGAAGCGCAGGGCGTGGCGCTGACCTATGACATGAACATCCTGCAGGGTCTGAAGTCGCGCCACACCTTCTGCGTGACCCTGAATGCGACCGAGAGCATCGACCCGCGCCGCATTCTGCGCCAGATGAGCTACAGCCATCCATTGTTCACCCTGGCCGGCATCGCGGCCCAGGCTCGCCATGCCGAGATCAGCGGCGCGCGCCGCACCCACTACTGCGGCGCCTACTGGCGCTATGGCTTTCACGAAGACGGCGTGGTCAGTGCACTCAATGCGCTCGAGCGCTTCGACGAGGTAACTCATGAACAGCGCGATCTACGTCGGGTGGCTTGATCACCGCCGGGTGGCGCCGCGCCGGCATGCGTTTCGCTATCCGCTGTTCATGGTCTATCTCGATCTGGCAGAACTGGACACGGTGTTTCGTGGGCGCTGGTTGTGGTCGACCCGGGCCGCGGCCGTGGCCCGCTTCGTACGCGCCGATCATCTTGGCGATCCGCAGCAGCCACTCGATGCCTCGGTGCGCGAACTGGTCGAGCAACGCACCGGCTGGCGCCCCGAGGGCCCGATCCGGCTGCTCACCCACCTGCGCTACTTCGGCTATGTCTTCAACCCGGTAAGCTTTTACTATTGCTTCGACAGCGCGGGCGAGCATGTCCAGGCCGTGGTCGCCGAGGTCAACAACACGCCCTGGGGCGAGCGCCACTGCTACGTGATTCGCCGATCCGGCCCGACCGCCGGCGCATTGCGTGGTCGCAGCCAGAAAGAAATGCATGTGTCGCCGTTTCATCCGATGGCGCTCACCTATGACTGGCGCTTCGAGCCGCCGGCGCAGTCACTGCTGGTGCAGATGGCACTGCGGCCGTCGCCGGCCCCGACAAGCGAAGACACCGCTGCGCGAGAGTCGGGAGAAACGGTCTTCGGCGCCACGATGTCGCTGCGCCGCCGTCCCATGACAGGCCGCGCCCTGGCCGGCGTGCTGGCGAGATATCCATTCATGACACTGCAGGTGATCGTCGCCATCCATTGGCAGGCGCTGCGCCTGTGGCTCAAACGCGTGCCGGTCCATGACCATCCCGGCCATCAAGCTGCCCTGGCACAAGACTCGCAGACCACCATTCGCCCGGAGACCTCCCGATGAAGCCCACCAGCACCCTGGCCGACCGCGCCCGACTGCTGCAACCGACACCCGGCAGCGTTTCCGGTGGCCGCCTGTTCGAGCGCAGCCTGACCCGTGTTGCCGAAACCGGGCTGCGCGCCCGGCTGGCCACGCTCGAACACGGCCAGATCATTCTGGTCGACCAGGATCGTCACGATACCTTCGGCCGGGCGAGCGCGCGTTGTGCACTTCGCTGCACGATCACCGTGCGCCAGCCCTCGTTCTATACCGAGGTCGCATTCGGCGGCTCGGTCGGCGCCGGCGAGTCCTTCATGGCCGGCGCCTGGAGCTGCGACGATCTGACCGCGCTGGTGCGCATCCTGCTCATCAACCGCGGCGTGCTCGACGGGCTCGATACCGGCCTGTCGCGGATCGCCGAGCCGGCGCGACGCGCGCTGCATGCGCTGGCGCGCAACTCACGCACCGGCAGCCGGCGCAACATCGCCGCCCACTATGACATCGGCAACGACTTCTTCGAGGCCTTCCTCGACCCGACGATGATGTATTCCTGCGCGGTGTTCGAATCGCCCGAAGCGAGCCTGGAGCAGGCGCAGATCGCCAAGCTCGATCGCATCTGCCGCAAGCTCGATCTGAAGCCCGATGATCATCTGCTCGAGATCGGCACCGGCTGGGGTGCGCTGGCCATTCACGCCGCCAGCCGCTACGGCTGCCGGGTCACCACCACCACGATCTCGCGCGAGCAGCATGCGCTGGCGGCCGAACGCATCGCCGCCGCCGGCCTTGGCGAGCGCATCACACTGCTCGGCGATGACTACCGCGACCTGGCCGGGCAGTATGACAAGCTGGTCTCGATCGAGATGATCGAGGCGGTCGGTCACCACTACTTCGACACCTTCTTCCGGCGCTGCGGCGAATTGCTGAGGCCAGGCGGCACGATGTTGCTGCAGTCGATCACCATCGATGATCGTCGCTACGAGTCCGCGCGCGATTCGGTCGACTTCATCAAGCGGCACATCTTCCCGGGTTGCTGCATTCCGTCCATGGGCGCGATCTCCCGATCCGTGGCACGCGCCTCCACGCTGGGCATCGTCGATGTCGAAGATATCGGTCCGCACTACGCCACGACGCTGGCGGCCTGGCGCGAGAACATGTTCGCCAATCTCGAGCAGATCCGCCAGGCCGGCTATCCGGATACCCTGGTGCGCATGTGGCACTTCTATCTGGCTTATTGCGAGGGGGGTTTCGCCGAGCGCGCGCTGGGCAATCTGCAGATCGTGATGCAGGACACCCGTCGGGCGGTGAATCCACCGCCGAGGGTTTGAGCACCCAAAGGCGATAAGACATTCAAATACCTTCGCCGGCTAATTTACTGCTGATTTATATCGATACTCGCTAGACTTCCGCCGAGACCCGCCATCGGGCACCCAACTCGGAGGAAGACATGAAACTGCTCAAGAGCCTGGCCGGCTGCGCGCTCGCGGCCGGTATCGCCTTGATCTCGCCAGCGCCGGCGTTCGCGGCCGATGAGCTGGTGATCACGATGGACACGGCCCCCGGCCACCTGCGCACCCGGATGATGCGCGAGTTCATCTCGCGCATGGAAAAGCGCAGCGGTGGCGCCATGTCGTTCAAGCTGTTCGACAGCTCGCAGCTGTTCTCCAGCCGGGATGCGGCCAAGGCCGTGGCACGGGGCGACGCCGGGATGACCGTGCTGGTCACCCCGCATCTGTCGCGGATCGTCGCCGATTACAACGTCTTCGACCTGCCCGTGATCAACGGCCTGAGCGACCCGCAGCGGGCAAAGATGCTCGATGACGGCCTGGGCGCGTTTCTGTCCGCCCAGCTGGAAAAGAAGATGGGCGTCGTCGTGCCTGGCAACTATTGGTCGATGGGTAAGGTGCTGATCTTCTCGACCAACAAACCGATGGACAAATTTGCCGATCTCGAAGGCATGAAGATCCGCATTCCAGGCGGCGCGGCGCTGGTCATTCGCCTGAAGGCGATCAATGCCGCCTCGGTGGCGATGCCCTCCACCGACCTTCCCCTGGCCCTGCAGCAGGGCGTGGTCGATGCCACGATGGCCGGCGCCGAAAGCGTCATGACCATGAAACTCACCGATGCCCGCGTCAAATACGGCTTTTGGGATCAAGGCATCATCGGCTATCTGGCGCCGCTGGTGAGCAAGAAGTACTGGGCCAGCCTCACTGACCAGCAGAAGGCCTTGTTCGCCGAGGTCTGGAACGAGATCACGGTCGAACAACGCCAGGCGATCCTCGAAGAAGAAGCCGTGCATTGGAAGCAGATGGCGGAGCTTGGCGTGAAGATGGCTTCCGCGACCGATGCCGACGTGGCGCAGGCCAACAAGGCAATGATGGCGGTGCAGGACGAGATGATCGCCAAACTCGGCATCTCGGCCGAGGCTGTGGCTCTCGCCAGCAAGGCTGCCAAGGCCGCCAGCACCACCAAGTGAACCGCTTCTTCGATGGCCTGGACACGCTGATCGGCTGGATCACGGCGGGATTGCTCGCCGTGGCCTATGCGTTGTCGGTGTACAGCGTGTTCGAGCGCTATGTGATCGCCGGTTCGGGTACGGACTGGATCTGGGAAGTGGTCGTGTTCGGCATCGTCTGGGCGGTGCTGCTGTCGGTGGCCAGAATCGAACATCGGCGCGCCCACATCCGGATGGACATCGTCTGGCGCCGCTTCAGCGACGCCGGCAAGGTGCGTGCAGAGTACGTCTCGTGCTCCTGGGCCTGGCGATCAGCCTGTTTCTTGTCTATGCCGGCTGGTTCGTCGTACAGGACGCCATGCAATGGGACGAGCGCACTCGACAGTTCGCTGCGACTGCCCTACTGGGTCTACTACGCTGCGCTGAGTAGCTGCTTCGCGGTACTGCCTGTTCGTCGTGCATCGTCTGCTGCGCCTTGCCAAGGGCACGCTCGAACTCGAGACCGGGGATCTGACCAATTGAGCCTGCTGCTGTTGATCATCGGCTTTCTGGCCGTCTGCGCACTGCTGGTCCTCGGTGTGCCCATCTACGTGGTGCTGGGCAGCGTGGCGATCGGCTTGCTGCTCAGTGAAGGCGTCACTGTCGCCGGCCTTGGGCAGCATGCACTGGATCATCTGAACACGCCGGTGCTGGTGTCGGTACCGTTCTTCCTGCTGGCCGCGGTCACGATGCGCGGCGGCGGCATCGCCAAAGTGTTATTCGATGCCGCCCTCACCTGGATCGGCTGGATGCGTGGCGGCCTGGCGATCGCCGGCGTCGCGGCCACAGCCGTGTTCGCCGCGATCAACGGCTCATCGATGGCCACGGCGCTGGCCATGGGCACCCTGCTCGTGCCATTGCTGATCGACAACGGCTACAAGCCCTCGTTCGCCATGGGACTCACGGCCGCGGCAGCCACCCTGGGGATCCTCATTCCGCCGTCGCTGCCGATGATCCTGATCGGCATCATCGCCGAGGAATCCGTGCCGCGGCTGTTCATCGGCGGCGTGATTCCCGGGCTGCTGCAGGCCGCGCTGTTCGGTCTGTACATCTATGTGGTCGCGGACCGGGTCGGTGGTCATCGCCTGCCAAAGGCCGGTCGCGAGGAATTCTTCCGCAAGAACATTCACGCGTTTCCGGCCTACTCGATTCCAGTGGTGGTTCTGGGCGGCATCTACGGCGGCTTTGTCACCCTCACCGAGGCCGCGGTGCTTGGTGCCACGATCGCGATCATCGCGGTGCTTTTCATTTATCGCAGCGGCAGACTGGGTGATCTGCGCGGACTGTTCTCCGAGGCGATCGACCGCACGGGCGTCGTGGTGGTGAAGATCATCGGTGCCACGCTGCTGTCGCTCTGGATCATCAAATCCGGGCTGCCGCAGGGGCTCGCGCGCGCCGTTGCCGAAAGCGGTCTTCAGCCGTGGCAGTTCCTCACCTTCATGAACATCTTCCTGATCATCATGGGCATGTTCCTCGAAGGCGTGGCGATCATCCTGATCGTGCTGCCGATCGTGGCACCGATCGTCAAGACGCTGGGCATCGACATGACCCACTTCGGCGTGGTGATGATCATCAACATCGAGCTCGCCCTGCTCTCGCCACCCATTGGCCTGAACCTGTTCATCATGGCCAATGTCACGCGCCGCCCTGTGGGCGAAGTGATTCGCGGCACCGTGCCGTTCTTCATGCTGATGCTGGCCCTGCTGATGCTGGTCACCTATGTGCCGGCGGTCACGCTCTGGCTGCCGAACCTGGCATTCGGCAAATCACCCTGATTCACGGCCTCGCGGCCACCCGGTTCAATCCAGGCCGCGCAGAAAATCCAGCACCAGCCCGATGAACCGCGCGGGCTGATCACCGGCTACCGAGTGACCGGCGCCTTCGACCAGTTCCGCGCGCGGGGCATGGTGCGCGTGATCCCCGAGAAGATCGCCTGAAGATCGGCGCGGTGTTCTGACCCGACATCAGCATCACCGGCATCGGCAGTGCGGCCAGATCCGCGGGCGCGAGCAACGGAAACTCGTCCGAGGACAGGGCGATGCGCCTGCCGGCCATGACGTTTTGCATACGCCGCTTCATGACATCGGCCGCCAGCGCCTCGGGAGCCACATTCGCGATGCCCCCCGACAAGATCGCGGTTCCGAGCGCATCATCGCCGCGGGCGAACGCCGCCCGGGAGGTGACCACCGCTTTCTCGCGAAAGGCCTGCGCCACCGCTACGGTGTCTTCGAACATCTCGGCGTACTTCATCATCGGCGGCTCCACCGCCACCACCGCGCGCACCCGGCCGGGCGCGCGCACCGCCAGCGCCAGCGACGTGAATCCACCGTATGAACTACCCACGAGGATCGTCCGCTCGATGCCCAGCACCTCCATGAGTTCTTCGAGATCGGCCGCATTCTCGACCGCGCTGTGATTCGGTGCGGCCATCGTGTTGCCGTTCGGATAGTTGAACCGGCAGCTGTATGAGATGCAGTCATAGTGCGCGCTCAACGCAGGCCAATGGGTTTCCCAGGAGCGCCAGTCGCCGAGCACGCCATGCACGAGGATCATCGTCGGACCGGTACCTGCGCGCACATAGTTGAGAACGGCGCCGTCTCTGAGGCGAACGGGGATCGGCTGCAATTCACTGAACGACATGCTGGCTCCGGGAACGGGTGTGATCGCGAAAGGCACCCATCATCGGCGGATCGTCCGCCAGGCGGTGCCAGTCTCGGAGTGTAGAAATCCCAGCTATAAATCACTAATATTTTCACCCTGCAAGCCATAACACACGCTTATTCATGAACCGGGAATCCGAGGTCTTGTTCAATCGCTTCACCTCCAAGGCCAAGTTCCGGCACATGCTGGTATTGATCCGGCTGATCGAGCTCGGCAGCATGAAGCGCGCGGCCGAAGCGGTTGGGATCTCGCAGCCAGCCATTTCGTTGATGCTCTCGGAGCTCGAGAAGCTCCTGGGTGTGCAACTCTTCCTGCGCCACGCGCGCGGTGTCGAGCCAACGCGGATCGCACTCGAGATCCTGCCCGTGGCCAGGCGGGTCATCGCCGCGCTGAGCGATGGTTCGGAGATCATCGCCAACCTGATCAACGTCACCGAGGGCTATGTGCGGGTGACGGCCACACCCGCGGCGGCGGGCGGATTGCTGAATCCGTTCCTGCCCCGGTTCGCGGCCAGTTTCCGCGCATCCATGTCGATGTCAACGAGAGCACGCTGTCCAATGCGCTCGATCATGTCACCGACGGTGACTGTGACATCCTGTGCTCCCGCGAGCCGATGGTGCTACCCGAGGATTGGTCCTTTCATGCGTGTCTGGATGACTCGCTGGTGGTGATCTGCGGCGCGGCCAATCCGCTTGCCGGACGCACCAAAGTGCCACTGGCCGAACTCGGCAAACAACGATGGTTGCTCACCCGCACCGGCTCGGTGGCGCGAAGGCGCTTCGAAGCCATTGCCGAACAAGGCCATTGGCCGATCGAACTGCGCAGCGGCGTGATTACGCACACGCCCACGCTGACGCTGCAGATGATCACCGCAGGCGGATATGTCACGCTGATTCCGCGCAGCGTGGCATTGCCGTGGATGCAGGCTGGACAGGTCGTCGAATTGCCGTGCGAGGCCTCATTGACACTGCCCAGGCTGGGCATCCTGCTGCGCGAGCGCTCCGCCAACCGCGCCACCATGATGTTCGCCGCGGAGCTGGTCGCACATTTCGCCGACAGCAGCGAGGCGGCGGGCGAGAACATCGCCAGCGTTCCCGGCGCGCTCTAGAGTCGTGTCCAACAGTCAGCGCTCGCCCGACCCCAATGCCATCGCAGGCTGCCCATGAAACGCTACAAGGATCTCCTCGAAGACGCCGCCGGCCGCGTCACGGAAATCATGCCCTGGGATCTGGCCGAACTCCTGCGCGGCGAATCCCCGCCGCTGCTGATCGATGTGCGCGAGCCCGGCGAGTTCGAGCGCCTGCGGATTCCCGGCTCGATCAACGTGCCTCGCGGCGTGCTCGAGCAGGCCTGCGAATGGGACTATGCCGAAACCGAACCGCTGCTCGCCGCGCGGCCGTCATCGCGCGTCGTGATCATCTGCCGCTCGGGTAATCGCTCGCTGCTCGCGGCCGATGTCCTGCAACAGCTCGGCTTCGAGGATGTCGTGTCGCTACGCACCGGGGTGCGAGGCTGGAATGATTTCGACCAGCCCGTGGTGGACGCCAGTGGCAGGATCATCGATGGCGACACGGCCGAGCAGGTGCTATCGCCCCGACTACGGCCCGATCAACGCAAGCCGACAGCGACTTGAGTACCCCGCCCGACGCCGTTGACTGGACGCCGTTGACTGGACGCCGTTGACTGGACGCCGGAGTCTGGACGCCGGAGTCTGGACGCCAGACGCCCGCCCCGACCCGCCCCGACCCGCCCCGCCCCGACCGGGCGCAGCTGGGCGCGACGGGCACCGGGCAATGGATCATACGACCCGGTAGCCGCCGTCCACCATCACGATCGAGCCGGTCACGAACTCGGACAGGTCGGAGGCCAGGAACACGGCCGGGCCGACGATGTCCTCTGGCCGCCCGGGTCGGCCAAGCGGCGTGTGTTCGATCAGCTTCTGCCACGCCTCGGGCCGCTTGGAACGGGTGTCGGCATTGATCGCGGTTTCGATGATCCCCGGGCCGATCGCATTCACACGCACCCCTTCCTTGCCAAGCTCGGCGGCCAAGGCGCGGGTCATGCCCAGCACACCGTGCTTGGAGGCGGTATAGGCGATCGATGTCGGCACCGGCAGATGCACGAAGGCCTGGATCGAGGCGATGTTGATGATCCGCCCGCGACGCGCGCGCAGGCCAGGCAACAGCGCATGAGTGAGATTGAATGCGCCATTCAGGTTCACCGCCAACACCGCATCCCAGTCCTCCTGCACCGTCCCGGCGTCACCGGTGATCGAGGTGCGACGCGTGATACCGGCATTGTTGACCAGCACAGACACCTGACCGACACGCCGTTCCAGCTCAACAGCGAGTGCATCACAAGCCGAGCGCTGCGTGACATCCAGACCGAACGCGTCGGCCTTGCCACCCAGTTCGCGAATCTCGGCCGCCGTCTGCTGCACCGCCTGCTCATCGAGATCGGTCAGCACCAGATGCGCGCCCTCTTTCGCATAACCGGTGGCGATGGCGCGGCCGATGCCGCGGGCTGCGCCGGAAACGAGCGCAATGTGTCCGTCTAGCAATGCCATGATGTCTCCTGGGTTCTGGTGTTTCTTGATGATTTGTCAGTTACGCGGGCGTGCGGCCTCCTGGCCCGACACCGGACGACACGACTCGCGCGACCCGCACGAGCAGGTCTCGGCCCGCGCGCGACATTCGCGGCCGATCCAGGGCGGGCGTGTCTGATGAACCGACCGGATCAGTTCAGACGGACCGCCGACCCCGCATGGCGCTGCGCGCTCGAGAAGCCGGCGCCCTCGAGAACATAGTCGGCACCGAAGGCGATCACGATGATCACGACGAATGCGAACAACATGGTTTTCAAGGCTGTGCCTCCTCGGGGAATCGGCTAGCGCGTGCTGCGCCTGAGAAAGTCGACCAGATCATCGCGGTCGCCAGCCCGGGTGATGCGTTGCATCGGCATCTTGCTGCCGGGGATGAAATGATCGGGGCCGAGGTCGAACAAGCGGTCGATCGTCTGTTCCGACCACACAATGGTCGAGGTTCGTAGCGTATCCGAATATCGATAGCCCGGCACGCTGCCCGCACGCCGCCCCAGAATGCCGTGCAGGGTCGGCCCTGCACGCCGCTGCGTCATCGGTCAGCGAATGGCAGATCGAACACTTGCGCGCAAACTGACGCTCGCCATTGCTCATCTCGTCGGCGGGTTTCAGGAACGGCGGCGAGCTGTCGGTCATGGGATCGAAAGCGCCCAGGATATCGATCGGCCAAGAGTAGACGATGTTCTCGATGCCACCGGCGAGCACGGATTCGCCATCGGCAGAAAATCGCAATGCCCAGATCGGCCCACGCAGCGCCGCCTTGAAATCACGCTCGATACGCCAGCTCGTGGTGTTCACGATCACGATATGGCCCTGACCATCGCCCCAGGCAATCCGCTCGCCACCCGGCGCGATCGCCATCGACAGCACGGGCCCGCGCTCGGGCGCAAAACTGCGTAGCGGCTCGGCGCTGTCGATATCGATCACGCGCACCCGACCATCCACGGTGCCGTAGGCCAGCCACCCGGCCCGGCCATCGCTTGCCCGGCCGCCCAGGATGATCTCGTTCACGCCAAAGCCGTGTCGCAACAGACGCCGCCTCTGCACGCGACGAGCGGGGTCCCAGAGGCGGATGCTGCCATCCACGGAGGCCGAATACAGCGTACGACCATCATGCGAGATCGCCAGCGCATTCACACCGGCCGTATGACCGTTGAGAAAGCCCAGAGATTCGCCCTCGGCCGACCAGAGCCCGATGCTGCCGTCCCAGGAAGCCGAGGCGATCCAGCTTCGATCGGGCGAGACCGCCAGGTCCGTCACCTTGCCGCGGTGACCGCCCAGCCGGCGATGCGTTCGATTTGCCTGGTCCCAGAGCAGGATCGAGAAGTCATCGCCCGCCGAAACCAGGCGATGCTCGTCGATGAACGCGACCACGTTGACCGCCGCCTCGTGCGCCTCGAGCCACTCGGGCTTCTGCCTCTGCCAGAGGCCGACGGAGTTGTCGAAGCTTGCGGTGGCGACACGGCCGTCCGCGGCCGACACTGCGATCCCCATGATCGGACCACCATGGCCCTTGAGCGTATGGAACTCCGCGGCCACGGCGGAAACGGCAGCCATCAGGCCCAGCAAGTAGCAGGCACCCGCCGAACGCCATGCCCCGAGCGAGGCCGGGCAGCGTCGCAACCGACGGCGACGGACCAAGACATCATGCGCTGCGGCATCACCTGGCCGGACGTTGGAACGCGCACGAAACATGATGAAGGCCATGCCCTCACCGCGGGCTCAGGCTGTCGAGCCGGCCCGCCCCGGCACTTTCGGCTCGGCGCGCGCGCCGGCCATCACCGGGCCGTCTCGCCCCTGTTTCACCTCCTGCACCCAGAGACTGTGGTGCTCGCGCGCCCATTGTTCCTCGACCTCACCCGAACCCATGGCGTCATAGGCGCCTTCCATGCCGATCGAGCCGATGTAGATATGGGCGATGATGATCGCCATCAGCGCCAGAGCCACGAGCGCATGCCAGAGCTGCGCGTACTGCATTTCCTCTTGCGGAGAGAGCTGGGTGGGGAACGGCTCCATGCCCAGCCAGCCCGGCACGCCAAAGCCATTCAGGGTCTCGAAGGTACCGGCGAACATCGGTAGCTCGAACGGAAACAGCAGTGCCAGACCGGTGAGCGAAATCGAGCTGCCGAGAATCACCACCGACCAGAAGATTCCCTTCTGCCCGGCGTTGAACTTGCGCGCAGGCGGGTGACTGTGCCGGCTGAACAACCCGCCGGCCTTGAGCAGCCACTTGAAATCGGTGGGATGCGGCAGGTTGTGCACCACCCACATCACGAACACCATGACCAGCCCGAGGATGAACGCCCAGGCCACATTGTTGTGGATCCACTTCGAGGCCAGCGCGAGGCTGGCGTAGGCATCCTTGCCGATCAGCGGAATCAGCCCGGTGCGCCCGAACAGGGTGATCAGACCGGTGATGCCCAACAGAATGAACGAACCGGCAAGCAACCAATGACCGAAGCGCTCGATGGCCTTGAAGCGCACGATCTTGCGGCCGGTCTTTTCGCCCTCGATCTCGATCCGGCCGCGTACCAGGTAGAACAGCACGAGCAGTCCGATCATGCCCAGCAGGGCATAGGCGGCGAAATGCTTCAGCGGGCCCGCCCGCCATGAGTACCACCACATGCCGCCGTCCTGCACCAGCACCCTGGCCTCAGGCCCACCGGCCGAGACCTTCACATCTGCCGATCCGAAGCGCAGCGCACGCCAGACTTCGGGGTCGGAAGCAGCGCCGCGCGTGCCAAGCTGATTGACGATACTCGCGGCGGCATTGGGATCGCCGGTCGCGCCGCGCCTGAAGTCGTTGTCCACCTTCTCGCCGCGCTGGCGCTTGAGAATGTCCTCTAGCGTCTGCGCACCACCGGTGGCCGAGCGGTCGCCGCCCGTGCCAGGCGCAGGCGCGGTCGCTTGCGCCAAAACCTGCCCCGTCAAGCCAAGCGAGATCAAACAGGCGAGCAGCAGTCGGATCATGATCGATTCCCTCAGTGCGCTATCTCGAAGCGAATGGCCCGCGGCTGGTCGCAGGCTTCCATAACAAGGCGGGCGGCTCGCGGCCGCCCGGATCCTGCGATATCAGGCATCGCCAGACGACGGCCGGCGATGCGCAGCCCGCCGCCCGGGCATCGATGATGCACGGGCGGCGCGCCCGGCAGACGGACGACCCGTACTCGGAGCGCCCGTCTGCCGGGGTCAGCCGGCGAATCAATCGCCCTTCTGACCGTAGGCCGTGCCCCAGCCCCAGGCACCCGACCCGAAGCCACGGGCCACGACACGCTCCCGATAGATGCCCGAGACCACGTCGCCGTCGCCGGCGAGCAGAGCCTTGGTCGAGCACATTTCGGCGCAGATCGGCAACTTGCCCTCGGCGATCCGGTTGCGGCCGTACTTCTGGAACTCGGCCTGAGAGTGATTCTCTTCGGGGCCACCCGAGCAGAATGTGCACTTGTCCATCTTGCCGCGGGAACCGAAGTTGCCCGCCTGCGGATACTGCGGCGCGCCGAACGGGCACGCGTAGAAGCAGTAGCCGCAACCGATGCACAGGTCTTTCGAGTGCAGAACCACGCCCTCTTCGCTCTGGTAGAAACAATCCACCGGGCAGACCGCCATGCAGGGCGCATCCGAGCAATGCATGCAGGCCACCGAGATCGAGCGCTCGCCGGGCTTGCCGTCATTGATCGTGACCACACGACGCCGGTTGATGCCCCAGGGCACCTCGTGCTCGTTCTTACAGGCCGTGACACACGCGTTGCATTCGATGCAGCGTTCGGCGTCACAAAGGAATTTTGCTCGTGCCATCGTGACTTCTCCTTATGCTGCGGTGATCTTGCAGAGGGTGGCCTGGTCTCCTGCATCAGGGTGACCGCATCGTAGCCGTAGGTCTGGGCAGTGTTGGAACTCTCGCCCAGTACATAGGGGTCGGCCCCCTTCGGATACTTGGCCCGTAGATCCGCGCCCTCGAAGTGACCACCGAGTGGAAGGGCATGAATGCCACACCCTCGCCCACCCGCTCGGTGACCATGGCCATCACCTTGACCTTGGCACCCTCGGGGCCCTCGACCCAGACCTGTTTGCCGTCGCGAATACCCAGGTTGTTCGCGTCTCGCGGATTGATCTCCACGAACATGTCCTGCTGCAGCTCGGCCAGCCACGGATTGGAGCGGGACTCATCACCACCGCCCTCGTACTCGACCAGACGACCCGAGGTGAGGATGATCGGGTAGTCCTTGGAGAAGTCTTTCTTCTGAATCGAGGCGTACAACGTGGGCAGACGATACAGCTTGCGGTCTTCGTAGGTGGGATAGTCGGCCACCAGATCGCGCCGCGGCGTGTACAGCGGCTCGCGGTGCAGCGGGATCGGATCGGGGAAGGTCCAGACCACCGCACGCGCCTTGGCATTGCCGAACGGGGCGCAGCCGTGCTTGATGGCCACCCGTTGGATACCGCCGGAGAGATCGGTCTTCCAGTTGGCCTTGGGCCCGCCCACCTTGTCGATCGCGGCGCGCTCTGAGTCGGTGAGGTCCTTGTCCCAGCCCAGGTCCATGAGCATCTGCATCGTGAACTCGGGGTAGCCGTCCTGGATCTCGGCGCCCGGATTCGACACCCCCTCGGCCAGCAGATTCTGGCCATTGCGCTCCACGCCATAACGGGCACGGAAGCACAGGCCGCCTTCGGCCACGGGCTTGGACATGTCGTACAGGTTCGGGGTACCGGGGTGCTTCATCTCCGGCGTGCCCCAGCACGGCCATGGCATGCCGTAGTACTCGCCATCGTTCGGCCCGCCCACCGCTTGCAGCGTCGTGCGATCGAAGGTGTGCTGATTGGCCATGTGCGCCTTGATCCGCTCGGGCGACTGGCCGGTGTAGCCGATCGTCCAGAGCCCACGATTGAATTCGCGCGTGATGTCCTCGACGTTCGGCTCGTCGCCGTCCATCTTGATATTGCGGAACAACCGGTCGGCCCAGCCGAACTTCTTGGCGAACTTGGCGATGATCGTGTGATCGGGCAGGCTCTCGAACAACGGCGCCACCACCTGATCACGCCACTGCAGCGAGCGGTTCGATGCGGTGACCGAGCCACGGGTCTCGAACTGCGTGGACGCCGGCAGCAGATAGACACCATCCGTGCGGTCATGCAGCACGGCGGAGACGGTGGGATACGGGTCGATCACGACCAGCATGTCCAGCTTCTCCATCGCCGTCTTCATTTCCTTCATACGGGTCTGGGAGTTCGGGGCATGTCCCCAGAACACCATCGCCCGCACCGGATTCGGCTGATCGGTATTGGCCGGATCTTCGAGCACACCGTCGATCCAGCGGCTGACCGGAATGCCGGTCATGGTCATCAGGTTGTTCTTCTTGCCGTCCTTGCCCTCGACCGTGGCGAACCGGCCCTTGAGCCAGTCGAGGTCCTCTTCCCAGACGCGCGCCCAGTGCGCCCAGGAACCGGCCGCCAGACCGTAGTAGCCAGGCAGCGTGTGCGAGAGCACGCCCAGATCGGTGGCGCCCTGAACATTGTCGTGACCACGGAAGATGTTCGTGCCGCCGCCGCTCACGCCCATGTTGCCCAGCGCCAGCTGCAGGATGCAATAGGCACGGGTGTTATTGCTGCCGTTGGTGTGCTGCGTGCCGCCCATGCACCAGATCACGGTGCCCGGCCGGTTGTTGGCCAGCGTGCGGGCCACCCGCTTGAGCTGGCTGCCCGGCGTGCCGGTGACCCGCTCGACCTCCTCGGGTGTCCATTTGGCGACTTCGGCGCGGATCTGATCCATGCCCCAGACACGGGTACGGATAAATTCCTTGTCTTCCCAGCCGTTCTCGAAGATGTGCCAGAGAATGCCCCAGACCAGCGCCACATCGGTGCCCGGCCGAAAACGCACGTATTCGTCGGCATGTGCGGCGGTACGCGTGAAGCGCGGATCACAGACGATCAGATCGGCATTGTTGCGCTCCTTGGCGCGCAGCACGTGCAACAGCGAGACCGGATGCGCCTCCGCCGGATTGCCGCCGATGATGAAGATCGCACGGGAGTTGTGAATGTCGTTGTAGGAGTTGGTCATGGCGCCATAGCCCCATGTGTTCGCAACCCCGGAAACCGTCGTCGAGTGGCAGATACGCGCCTGGTGATCGACGTTGTTCGTGCCCCAATAGCCCGCGAACTTGCGGAACAGATAGGCCTGCTCGTTGCTGTGCTTGGCCGAACCGAGCCAGTAGACGCTGTCAGGCCCGCTTTCCTCGCGGATCTTCAGCATCTTGTCGCCGATCTCGTTGATGGCCTGATCCCAGCTGATGCGCTTCCACTCGCCACCCTCTTTCTTCATCGGGTACTTGAGGCGGCGCTCGCCATGCGCATGTTCACGCACCGACGCGCCCTTGGCGCAATGCGCACCCAGGTTGAACGGGCTGTCCCAGCCCGGCTCCTGGCCGACCCAGACACCATTGGCAACCTCGGCCACCACGGTGCAACCCACAGAGCAATGGGTACAGACGGACTTGACCGTCTTGACGGCCTCGCCGCCCGGCTTGCCGGCGGCCTGTGCCTGGCGAACCGTACCGCCGGCGCCACCGATCGCGGCCAGACCAACCGCAGTGAGACCCGATCCTTTCAGGAACGCGCGTCGGTCGACCGACTGGCGTGCCGTTTGATTCAGGATATTCGACCCTTGGGGGCGTCGCGCAACCCCATTGGACTTTTTCCTAAGCATTTTTCTTCCTTGGTGCAGCAACTGCTGCAGGGATTCGTGCAACCGGTCTTCAGGGCGTCACGCAACCTTGGACCGGACCAACAGCCCTCGAACTCCTCAGAATTTGGCGCTGTCGTAGTAGGCGCGGGTATGCGCGGTGTCCTGCAAGCGATTCGACGTGGGGTCGGGCAGCGGCGCGGCCTGCGCCTGCCCGGATGCGATCGCACCGGCGGCGGCCACTGCAGCCGGCGCCGACAAGGCCACCGTCTTCAGAAAGCCCCGGCGCTCGGACGAGCCACCCTGCTTGTTGTTGTTCATTTGACGTCTTCCTCCTGTTGCGGCATCAGGCCGCCTGGTTTGAACAGCCCTGCCCTAGACAGCCAGCAGTCTGAAAGCCTCGCGCTCGATTTCCATGAAACTACGGCCCAGCGCACCGACCGCAGCATAAAAGACCGAACTCTCGGTAGCGGCCAGATCACTGAAAAAGTGCTCTGCCCATGCCTCGATGTGGCTCTCGAAAAAGGCGCGTTGATCGGTCAATGAGGCCACCTGACCGAAACGGCCGATGATCAGCCCGCCCATGATCTCCATCAGCGAGGCAATATTGTCTTCGGGTTCGTGCTTGCCCTCGGCCCGCTCGATGCCCAGGGTGGCCATGTCGGCACGCAGCTTTGCCAGCGGTTTCTCGTTGAGAAAGCCGGTCAGGTAATAACTGGCGTAGGGGAGATGCTCGCCCCGGCCCAGGCCGATGAACAGGGTGGTGAACTCACGCTCGGTGATCTCGGGCGTGGTGACCCTCGCCAGGCGGGCCAGCTTGGCGAGCGCATTGCCGATGGGCGAATCGTCGGGCGAGAGGGCGGCCAGGCGTGACAAGGTTGAAGCATCGGCCGGCTTGGCCAGCAGAAGGCTCAGAAAATCATAGAGATCTGCGCGGGCGCGATCTTCAGGATCGATGATGTGAACCTTGTGAACTGCCGACATGGAGCCTCTCGTGGGCGGGATCAGCTGAATCGCATGCGTCTGCGAACCGGCGGCTGGACTTGTGGGTCTGCCGAGCCCGGTTCAGCGTCCCGGATGCCGATGATTTCATCATCCAAAAAACCATCGGCGAAATTGCCTCTGACGGCAGTGTGCATCGGCTCGACACCAATGGTCAATCTTACCTGCGTAGTCTGGCCGGCATTGGCAACGCTCTCGGCTGCCACGGCCGGCCCGTTCACGGGCTCGCCGGACTGGAGTTCAGGCACCGCAGCGGCTTCGCCGGCCGTTGCATCGGCCGTTGCATCGGCCGGGCTGCCATCGGCGCGCATGCCGTCGCCGGGCCCGCCGCCGGCCGGCGCGCCCGCGGCCGGCATCTCGGCAGCGGGATCATCCACGCCGGGCGTCAGGCCCGCACTGTGGCTGGCCGCCTGAGCGGCCGCCCTTTCCTGCTCGGCCATGCGGGTGACATGCTCGAGCATGCCCTTGCCGACCAGATAGGTGGTGCGCAAATCGGGGATGACGGTGGCGGCATCGGTGAAGTCTTCGCCGTAATCGACCAGACCGTCGAGATTGGCCAGCACCGGGTTCACCGACCACAAACGACGCAGGGCACGCCGACGCAGCCGCTCGGGCACGACCCGTTGCATGAACGGCTTGAAGTCATCGCCCTCATTCAGAACATCGGGATCGGGCAGACCCAGCTCCTGGAGGATTTCATCATCGGTTTTTTGTTCGAGCGAGGCCGTGCGCTCGGCGATCGCGCCAGCTTCGCGCTCGGCCTCGACCCGATCGCGCTCGCGGCGTACCGCGGCCCGGCGTCGGCTCCAGAAATCGCCCTCCCCGTCCCGGCTCATTGCAGCCGCCCCTTGCGCCGCCCCCCGGGCGCACGATAGACGTCACTGAGCTGGCTGATGCGCTGATCGCCGATGCCGCTCTCCTGGAGATCGACGCGCTTCTTGTCGCGCCTGCGCTTCACGAAGGGCTCATGCTCGTGATGGCGGTCGATGAAATCCTGCACCCAGGCCGCGAGCCCGGGCGGCATCGGCACCTTCTCGACGATCTCTTCGCCGGTGTCTGCGTAGTCCTGTCCCTCGAAGGGCGACGCGGTCACCGTGACCACCTCGAGCGGATCGTCGCTCTCGGGATCCGAATTCTCGCGCAGCACCACATAGACGCAGGGCACGGCCTCGGCAAGCGCGGTCAGATAGGCCTCGGTATCGGTTCGGTACAAATCCAGGCTGACCGTGGCGGCATGGTATTCGACCGCCTCGCCCTCGCGACGCATCACCTGCCAGCGCGCGGGCGCCGCGCCGGGCAGCACCGAAACCGCCTGCCAGACCCACTTGGCCCAGCGGGTGACGCCCGGCAGCCGCCGCACGACCACACCCAAGGGCATCGACTGTGACCTTTCCTGGGACAAGCTCCCCGCCTCCACCACCGGCCCGACCCGGATGACCGGCATCGGAGCCGCGCGATTATTGATCGACTCGCCGAAACGCCGCGACAGGCCGGCAAGGCCACCCGTTGCGAACACTGACGCTATGGTACTTTGGCGCGGGCCGGCCCAGGCAAACGTCGCGAGCTTGAAGCTGGCAGCATACTCACGACGCCAGAGCCGGCATGCACTGCCTGCCATTGCGCCGGGCGTCTACTGATCGGATACGAGACTCGATGGCCACGACCCAACTGATTGTGTGCAGCTGCCTGGATAGCCAGACGATCGATCGCGCGGGGCTTGCCCGGGCGACCGGTCTGGCGTGCTCCGAAGTGCATCGGGAGCTGTGCGGCAAGGAGGCCGGCATTGCCCGGCGGGCGATCGCCGAGGGCGGCGCGATCATCGCCTGTCGGCAGGAGCAGGCGTTCTTCGAGGAACTGGCCGATGAACTCGAGGCGCCCGCACCGGCGCTGGTCGATATCCGCGATCGCGCCGGATGGAGCGGAGATACCCGCCCGGTCACCGCCAAGATGGCGGCGCTGGTGGCCGACGCGATGCTCGAACAACCGCCCACCAAGACAATCGATGTCGAATCCGCGGGCGTGTGTCTGATCATCGGCGAGCCCGAAACCGCGCTGGGCGCGGCCCGCCATCTGTGCGCGCAGCTGAGCGTGACCGTCTTGCTCGCTCCGGGCAGCGCGCCCGATCTCGATGATGATCGGCGCTTCGATGTCGTGCTCGGCCGGCTGCGTTCGGCCAAGGGGGCGCTGGGCGCATTCGAGGTGGTGCTCGACGGGTTCCAGGAGCGCATTGCCGGCGGCCGGGGCGCGCCGGCGTTCACCGAGCCGCGCGACGGCGCGCGCTCCGATTGCGATCTGATCCTCGATCTCTCGGGCGGTCAGCCTCTGTTCGCGGCATCGGCCCGGCGCGACGGCTATCTGCGCGCCGATCCCGGGAACCGGGATGCGCTGCTGGGCGCGATCCTCGAGGCCTCGCAAAGCATTGGCGTGTTCGAGAAGCCGCTCCATGTGCGCACCGAGCCGAGTCTTTGCGCACATTCGCGCGCCCGCCAAACCGGCTGCACACGCTGCCTGGATCACTGCCCCACCGGCGCGATCACGGCGGTCGGCGACCATGTCGCGGTCGACCCGATGATCTGCGCCGGCTGTGGCAACTGCTCGGCGGTCTGCCCCTCGGGCGCGATCAGTTACGACGCGCCGCCGGTGCAGACGGTCTTCGACCGCCTGCGGACCATGGCGGGCGCCTGGCGTGAGCTCGAAAGCGACCCGCCGCGCCTGCTCGTGCACGATGCGGAACACGGCGCCGAACTGATCCGGCTGTCGGCCCGCTACGGCCGCGGCCTGCCTGCCGACATGATTCCGATCGAAGTGTCGGCGCTGGCCGCCTTCGGCCATGCCGAGGCCCTGGCCGCGCTGGGTGCGGGCTTTGCCGATGTCACCATCCTGCTCTCGCCAAAGACCGAGCGCGAGGGGTTGCCCTATCAGGTGGAACTGGCCAATGCGCTGGCCGGCCGCGCCGCGATCCGGCTGATCGAACCCGCTGAGCCGGATGCCATGGAGGCATCGGTCTGGCCGGCGGGCGGCACTTCGGCGCTGACCGAACCCGTGCTGGCGATGGGCTCGCGGCGTCAGGTGACGCGGCTGGTTGCCAAGGCGCTGAACGAGACCGGCGCGATCCTGCCTTTGCCAGCGGGGGCCCCTTACGGTGCGTTGGCTGTCGATGTCCAGGCCTGCTCGCTATGTCTGTCCTGTGTCTCGCTCTGCCCGTCGGGCGCCTTGGCCGACAACCCCGATCGGCCCCAGCTGCGCTTTCAGGAAGAGGCCTGCCTGCAGTGCGGACTGTGCGCAAACGTATGCCCGGAACGTGCGATCACGCTCATGCCACGGATGAACCTCACCGACCAGGCGCTCTCGCAAGTCGTGCTGCACGAGGAAGAGCCGTTCGCCTGCGTCGAGTGTGGCAAGCCCTTCGGGGTGCGCTCCACGATCATGCGTGTGACCGAGAAGCTCGCCGGCAAGCATGCGATGTTCAGCCAGCCGAACTCGATCCGCATGATCCAGATGTGCGACGACTGCCGGGTCAAGGCGGTGTTCCAGGCCGAGAACAATCCGTTCGCGGCCGGCGAGCGCCCGCGGGTACGCACCACGGCCGATTACCTGCCCCCGGACAAAACCCGCAAACACTGAGACGGCCGCACCGGGGCCGCCCCGGACGCCAATGCGGCACTACGGAACGGGGGGGCTCGAATTGTTCTAGTGCCCCGGCCCTGCGCCGGGGCGGCCGCACCGGATTCGCAGCCCGATCCGTCGGTTGCTCTCCGACAGGCAGGCGCTGTATCGCGCGCGCCGATGATTCACTCGTCAGCAAGGCCTGGCAGCAGGAGCACACCCGGGTTGAGCAGATTGGCCGGATCGAGCGTCGACTTCAACGCCCTCATGAGACGCACTTCGACATCGGACTTCTGTCCTCGAAGCCTGAGCAGATTCTCTACACCCACCCCATGCTCTGCGCAGATCGAACCGGAGAATGCCCAGATCAGATTGTCGACTGCGGCGGTGATCCGCATCACGACTTGCTCGAGTACCTCTGGATCGACGTCGCACCGCGGCCATGCCGACATGTGCAGATTGCCATCACCGACATGGCCGAAGGCAATGACCTGCGCCAGTGGATCGATCTCGCCAACGGCCCGGACAACCTGATCGAGGAATTCCGGAATGACATCCAAGGGCACGGAGGCATCCCATTTGACCATGCGTCCGCGCAGATATCTGAACGGGATCATCTCGTGGCGAATGGCCCAGATCGCATTTTCTTGCTGCACGGACTGCGTGGCGATGGCCTCACCCAGGAAGCCATCGCGCAGGCCGGCTTCGTAAAACGCTTCCAACTGGCTTTCCACAGGGCCTGAACCCCCGACCTTCATCAGGATGTACCAGGGCGAACGCTCCGTGAGTGGAAACGAGAGTGCGCTCTGAGTATCGACGATGCGATCGACCATACCGCCGTGGATCAGCTCGAACGCCGAAAGATTGTCGCCGCAGACATCGCGGGCCAGCGCGAACACCTGTGGCAGGCGATGCAGTTGCGGCAGACTCGCGAACATCGATTGCGCATGTCGCGGTCTGGGGTGCAAACGCAGCACCGCCTTGGTGATGATGCCCAGTGTGCCCTCGGCGCCGATGAACATATGCTTCAGATCGTAGCCCGAGGCGTCCTTGCGCAGGGATCGCAAACCATTCCAGATGGTGCCGTCGGCCAATACGACCTCCAAGCCGAGCACCTGCTCGCGCGTGTTGCCATAGCGCAGAACATTCAATCCGCCGGCATTGGTGGAGATCGCCCCACCCAGGCTGGCCGACCCGATCGCCCCCCATTCCAGAGATAGCAGTCGATCCACTGCCTCGACGGCAGCGTGGATCGACTGGATCACGCATCCGGCCTCGGCGGTCACCGTGAAACGCAGAGGATCGACCGCCAGAACCCGATTCATACGCGACAATGAAAGCACGATGCACGAGTTCTCGCTCCTTGGCACCGATCCGCCGCTGAGGCTGGTATTGCCACCTTGCGCAACCATCGGCAACCCGGCCTGCGCGCACACCCGAACCACAGCAGCCACCTGCTCCGTGCTTTCGGGACGCACGACAGCCACCGGCCGCGCACCGAAAGTCTCGCGGGTATCGATGCCATAGCGCTCGGCCTGCGGCCCGACCAGTACGCCAACCGCACCGAGCAGTTCGCGAAGATGATCCAGCACAGCTTCGCGTGACGTTCCCTGATTCAAATCGATTCTCCTGGCCTAAGCGCCGCAACCGGCGAATCGGCGGGTTTCAGCTTCACATGGTCGCCGCGCCCGTACTGCGCGAAGTTGCGCCGATTGCGCGCCGCGATGTGCTCCCCGGCCGTGAGTCTTTCATCGGCGCAGGCAAAGCCCAGAGCGGCCGGGTCGATCAATGCCGTGCTGCGCGGATCGAAGAACACGGGGATCGAATAGCGGGCGAGGCCAGACCGGTTGATCACCCGGTGGCGGGTGGATCGCAGCGCGCCGGCGGTCCAACGCTGGAGCAGATCACCGATGTTGCAGACGAAGGTGTTCTCGATCGGCGGTGCCTCGATCCAGTCGCCGTCGGCATGCTGGATCTGCAGGCCGCCGCGGTCATCCTGCGCCAACAGCGTGAGCGCGCCAAAGTCGGTATGCGCGGCCGCGCCGAAGCGGTGTTCCTGCCGGTCGAGAGGACCGGACGGCGGGTAATAGACCAGTTGCCCGCGCGCCAGGGGCTTGTCGTAGTGCGCGATGAAGAAATCCCGTGGCGCTCCCAGACCCACCGCGATCGCGCTCATCAACCTGTGACCGAGCGCCACGACCTGCAGATAGTAGGCGGTGATCGCATCGCGCAGCCAGGGCGCGCCGGCCTGCGGCCAGCGGTTCGGTGCCACCATCGGTACGCCGGCCAGAACATCGGGATCGTCGGCGGCCACCTCCCAGCCCCAGAAGAAGACCTCCTTGGCATCGTGGGTGAGCGAGCCCTCCAGGCGGGCCATGCCCTGCGCCATCCAGCCGCGCTGGTCGTCCCCGACCGCCACCAGGCGTTTGACCTCGGCCGGTAACTCGAAAAACCGCCTGGCCGCCTCGAAAGCCTGGTGGCGCAGCAGCGGATCGACGCCGTGGCCGCTCACATAGAAGAAGCCAAGCTCGCGCGCGCTGGCGACCAAGGAAGCGCCGATCCTGGCCAACGCATCCTCGCCCGATTCGAGCGCGCCGACATCGATGACAGGGATATCCCGGCAGGCGCTCGGGCGCGCATAGGCGTAGTCGCTCATGGTGGCTGCGGACCAGCTCATTGAAACTGCAGGGGTCGGCCAAGATCGGCCGGCTCGATACGATCGACGAACGCGAGAATCTGCTCGAGTTCGTCCCGGGTCATGCGCAGCGGCTCGATCGGCGACGGGCGGGTGGGATCAAACGGCTCGGTGACCCCGGCCAGGATCGTGAATGCCGGATGGGGGCGCAGCGCGTAGAAGCTCGTGAAGCGCCGCAACCAGTCGTCGAACCCTCGCAGCAGGGCGAACGACGGGGTCGAGCCGATGGTGCTCATACGGGTGCGCTCATTGACCATGTGGCAACGCCCGCAGTGCCGCTCTGCCAGCCGCTCGCCGAGTGCGGCATCGCCCTTGAACACAACCGCGGCGGCAGGGACGAGGGCCTGCGACGGCGGCCGAAACGGCTGCTGCCCTGCCACGCGATAGGCAACGATCGTGTTGCGCCCGATCTCGGAAAGCAGCCACTGCTCGAAGCGCCCGGCGGCGTCGGCCCCCTCGCCCTGCGTGATCTGCAGATGCCAGACCCCCTGCGGCCCCTCGAACACCGGCCGCCCCGCGCCCGCCAGCGTGAACCGCGCCACGGCGGCCTCGCCGTCACCGTGCAATTCGACGCGCGTCGCCGTCTTGAGCGAGAATCGTGGCACCAGGTAGTTCAGCAGACCGCTTTCGGTGAGGGCGCCAGGGGCGCTCAGGCTGAAGCTGCGGCCCGCGGCCCAGGCACCCGAACCGGGCCCGGCCGAGGGCAGTAAGAAGGTCACGGCGGCCAGGATGCAGGCCGTGATGCATGTGAGGGCAGATGCTGGCGGGCGGCTCGGTTTCACGCCGGCAGGCTAAGCCAAGCCTGCTGTCGGGTCAACGCCTGAACCGGCCAAACTTTCCCAAGGAGTCAGGATGAACGACGATTTCAACATGTCCATGCGCAAGTTTCTCAAGCAGGTCGGCGTCACCTCGCAGCAGGCCATCGAAGATGCCATGCGCAAGGCCGAGGACTCGGCCGGCAAGCGCTACGCCGTGAAGGTGGTGTTGACGATCGAGGCGCTGGATCTCGAACATATCGTCACCGGCGAAATCGAGGGGCGTGGCTGACGTGGCGCTCTCACGCGAGACCGTCCTGCAGACGCTCAAGAGCATCATCGATCCCCGCAGCGGCGAAGACCTCGTTTCATCGGGCATGCTGCGCGGCCTGCAGGTGAGCGAATCCGAGGTTCGCTTCGCTTTGCAGAACGATCCGTCTCGTGCCGCACAGATCGAGGCCCTGCGCGATGAGGCGCAACAAAAGCTCGCTGCACTCGAGGGCTGCGAACAGGCCACCGTCGTGATCACCGGCACATCGGCGGCGCAAGGCGCCACCGAGCTCAAACGCGAAACCATCCCGATCCGTGTCGCCGGCCAGTCTGCGCCCGGCGCCACCGAGGCCGCGAGCGGCCCGCAGTCTGTGCCCGGCGTGGCGCGGATCCTGGCGATCGCCTCGGGCAAGGGCGGGGTCGGCAAATCCACCGTGGCCGCCAACCTCGCCTGCGCCCTGGCCGCCGAGGGGCGCAAGGTAGGCCTGCTCGATGCCGATGTCTACGGCCCGTCGCAGCCGCGCATGCTAGGGATATCCGGCCGCCCGGCCTCGCCCGACGGCCGCACCATCCTGCCGATGCGCAATCACGGCGTGACCATGATGTCGGTGGGCCTGATGACCAACGAGGGTCAGGCCGTGGTCTGGCGCGGGCCGATGTTGATGGGCGCACTGCAGCAGATGATGAATCAGGTGCAATGGGGTGCGCTGGATGTCTTGCTGGTCGACCTGCCTCCGGGCACCGGCGACGTCCAGATGACCCTGGCCCAGAAGTTCGTGGTGGACGGCGCGATCATCGTGTCCACGCCGCAGGATGTCGCCCTGCTCGATGTGCGCAAGGGCATCGACATGTTCCAGCAGATGCAGATACCGATCATCGGCATGATCGAGAACATGTCGACCCACGTGTGCCCGCAATGCGGCCATGAGTTGCACATCTTCGGGCATGGTGGCGTGGCCGCCGAAGCCGAAAAGATCGGCGTGCCCCTGCTTGGCGAAATTCCGCTGCATCTGGACATCCGCACGGCTGGCGATGGCGGCGCGCCCGTGGTGGTTTCGCATTCGGGATCGCGCGAGGCCCAGGCGTTTCGCGATCTCGCCCGGCGGCTGATCGAGGCGGGTCAGGCATGAGTGCCCCGCAACTGCCGCCACTGTTCAGGGCACTCGCGGTGCCGGGTCGTGCCGACCCTTTCGATCATGCGCGCGCGCTCGGCGTGGCGGGCTCCGACCCGGGCGTGGTCACCTACAACATCGACGCCCGCCAGCTGCGTGCGGCGATCATTTTCGCGCCCGAGGTATCGCTTGGGCAGGCCATGGCGATGGTGCCGGCCTGTGGGGTCGGCTTCCAGAATGCGCTCGGCTCACTGGCCCCCCCCGAGGTTGCCGTGCATCTGCAATGGGATGGCACGATCCGGGTCAACGCGGCCCGCTGCGGCCGCCTGCGCGTGGCCGCCTCCGGCGCCGATCCAGCCTCCGAACCCGACTGGCTGGTGGTGGGCTTGGAGCTTGCCCTGCAGCACGATCACGAGGCGCCGGGAAATGATCCGGATGCCACCGCGCTGATCGAGGAAGGTTGCGCCGAGGTGGAGGCATTGCCACTGCTCGAGGCCTGGGTGCGACACACCCTCTATTGGATAAATCGCTGGGCCAATGAGGGTGTCGCCCCGCTGCAGGCCGAATGGCGCACGCTGTCCCATGAGCTCGGCAAGGAGATCACGCTCGGCGGGGTCCGCGGCCTGTTCGTGGGCGTGGACGAACACTTCGCGGCGCTCGTGCGTGACGATGCGCGAACCCACCTGATTGCGCTCAGCACGCTTCTGGAAGCCTGACCGATGAAACTGGCCCGCGCGATTCATCTCGATGAAAGTGACAGCCGCGTGTACTACTCGCCGGCGCGAACCGGTGAATGGTGCATCGCCGGCGGCTTCGAGTTCTCCGATTGGACGCAGGCCGATCTGGCGGGCAAGGCGCGCCAGGCCTTCGCCAACGGCTGGCTGGGCCTGGAAACCTTTGGCCGCAGCACCTTCGTGGCGGTGACCCTCATTCAGACGAGCGAATTCGAAGCCTTGGTCGATCTGCTGGCGAACCACTTTCACGAGGTCTATGGCGCCCCTTCGCCCGCAGTTGCACGGCCGGCGGCCACAGAGGAGCTTCGCTTCATGAGCGAGCTCTGTGAAGACCATGAACCGAACACCTTGCTCACCGTCCAGCGCGAGCTGACCGAGGCCGGGGTCAAAGAGGCGTTTCGTGCCATCGCCGCATCGCCGGCCGAACTCGATCAGATTGCCCGGCACGGCACGTTGGATCCGTAACAGCCTGCTGGATCACACCACGGACCCGTGACGGCACGCTGGCGTGATTCGCCGCGAGACGGCTGGTGGTCAGTGCAGTGTCTGAGCCGGATCCGCTTCGAGCACCGCCCCCTGCTCCACCATGTCGGGCTCGGCCTGATTCGCGGCATCGAGCATCGATTCGAGCGATTCCTCGTCGGCTGCTTCGCGAGCCGATGCGTTCAGATTCTGGAGCACTGGCAGCGGATCGATCGAGCGCCAGGCTGGCATCGACGCGATGATGCTCGAAATCAGCGCACCGCCGCGCAGCAGCCAGATCACGTAGCCGATCGACACCCCGGTGCTGACCGCCACGCTGGAGGCGGCCACGCGCTGATCGAATACCAGGTCGGTCTGCACCCGATCTTCGACGCGCTCGAAGGTGCGCGCCATGGCATCCTGAATCGGCGTTTCCAGCCATACCTGATCGGCCAGCGCGAGTCGGTCGCTCTTGTCCGTGCCCAGCGATTCGAACGCATCAAGATCCGAAACACGATCGCTGGCAAATTCGAATGTGATGCGGTTCTCCGCATCGGCCACCGGCATTGGGCGTCGTATCCCACCCGGATCGAGGCGCCCGCCCGCACGGTCCGCATGACCGACCGAATCCTCGGCGGGCACGAGTGTCGACGCATCCTGGCCGGTGCCGGCCTTGGCCTCGCCCGAGCCCGGCGGCGCTGCCGGCCCGAGCGCGACGAAGCCTGGCAGTTCGCCCGTCGCGGCATCCTCTGCCGGTGCCGCCGACGAATCGGCACCGGTGTCGGCCGCTCTATCGGCAGGGGCGCCGGATCCGACACCCGACGACGCCGATTCCGCCGGTGGCGCCGGGATCATCTGAATGGCGATATCGAGCCGAACGCCATTGACCGTGCCACCCTGACTGTCGCTCAGCGTAAATTGCAGGCTCTCGAAACCGGCATCGGCCACGGACGGCTGATAGCGCAGGCGCCCGGCGTCGATGTCGGCCTGGGTGAAACTGTCTCCGGCGCCCAGCGCGACGCCGTCGACCAGCAAACGCCCCAGTGATGGGGCGCTCTGTAGTTCGAATCGGAGCTGCGCCGCGCCATCCTCGACATCTGCCGCCGACAACAAGGCGGCATCGACCTGCAGGGTCTGATCCGGGGCGATCATCGCGATGCCATGCCCCAGACTAACCGGAAGGTCATTGACCGGCGTGACGCTGATGATTGTCGTGACCTGGGTCTGACGCGTCGGATTGGCCGAATCGGCGATCGTCAGCGACAGATTCACCGGGCCATTGGCATTGCCCGTCGGCGCATAGCGAATACTACCCAGCGCGGCGTCGACATCAGCCGGTGTGCCGCTGAAACGCACGACCGGATCTGCGCTGCCATCGCCCATGGTGAAGGCAAGCCCCGCCACGGCGGTGAGATCGAGCGTGCCCTCGTCCACGGCGATCTCGACGGTCAGATTGGCGGCCAGATCGGGATCGCTGAAACCGGGTTTCAGCGGGCCGGTGAGGGAAATCGGCGTGTCCTCGTCGGTGGTCACCGCATTCAAGGTGAGCGTGAACGGCTCGTCGACCGGGGTCACGCGTACCGTCAACTGCTGTCTGTCCTGCCCGCCGGCCAGATCATCCGCGATCACAGTGACCAGGTATTCGTTATCTGCGTTGGCATCACCTGGCGCCTCGTAATCCGGCGCATTGACGAAGCTGAGCGCCCCGGTGTTCGGATCGATGACGAACGCGCCGCGATCGGCATTGCTGCCAATGGTCGCGGTATCGATCCGATACTGCAGGGCCGGCCCATCCGGATCATTGGCGATGACCGTCGTCACCGTGGTCACGCCCTCGGCGACATCCACGACCGCGGTATCGCCGCCGCCGTCGGACGCGATCAAAGGCCGTGCATTGACATTGATGAGCATCCGGTTGGGCGCGAGCGCGCCTTGGCCACCCGAGTCCATGACCGTGAACAGGATCGAGTCATAGCCGATGCCAGTACCCCCCTCGGGCGCCCGATACACGAGGTTGCCGGCATCGAGATCGACGCCCGAGACCGTTGCGCCGGGAACCAAGGGAACGCCCCCATGGTTGAGCGTGCCGTTGACGGGCAACTGATCGATGCGCACCGAGGCCAGGGCGGTCTCGCCTTCCGGATCCGCAAACGGGAAGTCCGCCCGCGCCAGCGCTCTGGGCACATTGGCGATAGCACCGATCTCGGTATTGGCCGAGCTCGGTGCTTCGTTGACATCGAGCACGGTCACCCGGATCAGCTGGTCATCGACGCCGCCCCCGCCATCCGATGCCCGGGCGATGACCTCATAGACATTGTCGCCATCAGCATCGAGCGCAGACTCGGCATCGGGTGGGCCGATGAACTGCAACACACCCGATACCGGGTGGATCGCGAAGTGCGCCTGATCATCTCCGGCAATCAGCGAGTAGGCGATCGGATCGGGCCCGTCGACATCAGTGGCCTGCACCGTCGTGACCAACGTGGTGTTTTCGTCGATCGACAGATCGGCCTGGTCACCGCCGCCGTCCGAGCCGATCACGGGCTGGGCGTTGGCGTCGACGAAGATCGTCGAAGGAGCCGAAGACAGAAGCCCGCCGAGATCCTGAACCCGAAAATCGAACTGCGCATAACCAACGCCGGTGGCACCCGCCGATGCCAGATAGGTCAGCCGGCCCGCGTTGATATCGCTCACGGCAAATGTTGTCCCGGCCGCGAAACCGGCGCCATCGAACAGCAACTGACCATTGACTGGCAGGGTGTCGATCTCGATCCGCTCCGCCAGCAAGGTGCCGTCCGGATCGCTATAGGGAAAATCGGTCGCATTCAGTGCGCGGGGCACGCTCGCGGTGACCGCGATCCGGTTGTCTGCCGATGACGGCGCCTCATTGACGTCACCGACGAACACGGTGATCGCCTGGGTGTCTGTGCCGCCGACGCCATCGCTCGCCTGCACCGTCACCTCATAGGCGTTGTTGCCGTCGCTGTCCGATGGATTCTCGAAATCCGGTGCCGTGTCGAACGACAGCAGCCCGCTGCCCGCGTCGATGGAAAACAGACCTTGATCCAGGCCACCGACCAGCGAGTAGGTCGGGGCCGGGCCGTCGGGATCGGTGGCACTGACAGGGGTGGCCAGGGTGGAATTCTCCGACACATTCACGGTCGCGGTGGAACCGGAGCCTGGGCTGTCGATCGCGGGGGGCGCATTCGCGTTCACGGTAATCAGACTGTCGGCACTCGCCGATGCACCGGCACTGTCGAACACGCGGAGCCGGAACTGATCGTAGCCGGCCCCCGCGGCCGAAACCGGCGTCTGATACGCGAAGTTGCCGGCCGTGATGTCTGCTGCCAGCACGATTGCGCCCGCACCGATCGGGGTGCCGCTCAGCCGCAAAGTGCCCTGTGCAGGTGTCGCCTCGATGCGGACCTGGGCCGGCTCGGTCTCGCCATCGGGATCGCTGAACACGATGTCGGCCATCGTGATCGATCTGAGCTCACCCGCCTGCACCGAGATCGCATTGTTGCCCCCGCTCGGTGGGTCATTGGCATCGGCGATGGTCACCAAGAATGACCCGTTCGATGAGGAGCCGTCATCGCTCTGTGCGCGCACGATCACGGTTTCACTTGGCCGGGTCTCGAAGTCCAGCAGCCCGGCGGCCCTCACGCGCAGCACGCCGGTGACCTGGTCGACCGTGAACGGGCTCGCCGCATCATCGATGAAATACTCGACGACGTCGGACGGATTCGGATCAGTGGCGACGGCGGTGATCCCGATCACTGCACCCGCGCCCGCGTCTTCGGCGACCTGGTCGGTGGCCGAATCGCTATCTGCAACCGCGCCAACCGGCTGATCCGTGTCGATGCTGACCATCGGCACCGATACCACGGCCAGCGAGCCGTAGTTCGGGTCCGCGCTCGTCGTTTGGACGCTCACCGAGTAGCCAACGTCGCCATCGGCGACACCGTCGTGCACACCGGTAACGGTGATGGACTGTGGGGTGGCCCAGTTGGCCGTGGTGAAGTTCAGGCTGCTCGGCGTAACCGTGGCCTCGCCGGTATCGCTCGAGGCAATCGTCACTGTGACCGGGCTGGTCGGCTGCGATGCCAGGCTGATCTCGATCGGCACGCTCGACCCGGCGCCATCCTCGCGCGTGTTGTTGCCCGATGGCGTACTGATCACCACACCCGGATTGACGATCGCATAGCTCTGGATGAAAAAGCCGTTGGCGTCGTCGTTGTTCGGCTGCTCGCCATCGCCGCTCCAGACGATCTGCGCATCCAGGCCGGAGATCGCGATCGACGGATAGAGCTGGTCTCCGTCGTGGCTTTCGGGAACCCGCACCGACTGCGCACCGTCGGCATTCCAGGCCGCGTCAAAGCGCATGGCATAGGTGGTCAAACCGGCGCCGTCGCGATCACCGTCGTGAAAGACGACGACCGCCGAGTCATCGCTGCCGAGCGCAATGCCCACGTGCGCCTCCGTCGTCGACGGACTGTTCGCCTGGTGTATCGTGATCGTCGAAACACCGCCGAACATGTCGGCGCTGCCCGCGTACACATAGCGCAAGCCGGATTGCTGGTAGATCGTGCCCAGCACCACCTCGCCGTCGCTACGGATCGCGACATCGGCCTCCAGCATGTCGCCGGTGCCGGTCGGGTTCACGACCACGACATGGGTCAGCGGGGTCGCGGCAGCATCGAGCCCGACCATGTTGATCGTCTGCTGGCCAGCCTGGCTGTCGATAAAGCTCAGCGCGAACCGGCTGTTGACCGGATCCCAGGCGATCCGGCTCATCGACTGCGGGTCGGTGCTGGCATCCGTGGTCGCGGTCTGCGACGGGCCGACAGCGGCGCCGCTGGCACCGAACAATCGGTAGACGATCTGTTCGTGCGAGCCATAAGCGGTTTGGGTGCTGGTCCAGCTGGCCAGGAATGAGCCGTCGTCTCGCATGACCACGGCCGGGTCGACATGATCACCCGCAACGATGTCGTTCAGCCGGAACTCGAAGTCGTTGCCCCACTTTTCGCCGGCGGCCTGCACCGGCGAGGCGATCGGCGTGCCATCGGCCGCGAACAACTGGCCGTAGACAGCGATACCGCCATTGCCGTTATCGCTGCTCCAGACGATGACGAAATCGCCGCTGGCGGCCATGGCGACCGCGGGCTGGTCGCGCTTGGCATTGTTGATGTTGGGTCCGCTGCCACTCCCATTGAGCACCAGCTGCTGGCCGCCACTGTCGTTCGCGCCATAGATTCGGAACCGGATGTTGTCGCCGTTCTCCCAGACCACCACTGTGCTGGCGCCATTCGTGGCGACCTGCCCACTCGAGAACTGCTGGGGCATGTGGCTGCCGCCACCGGCATCATTGACGCGTGTTTCCGAACTGGCAGGGATGAAATCGAGCCGCCCCTGCCAGCTGCTGGTGAGCGCCTGGGTCTCTAGCGGGCCAGACCGATGCTCGAGCGTCCAGTCGCCGCCGAGCTCGGCCGAGCCGGTGATGTCATCGCTGGCCGCCACATCGGCGCCGGTCAGGGCGGCCAGATCTGCGATCAGTGCTCGCCCGCTTTCGTCGGCCGCCAGTTCGCAGCCGTAGATCAGCAGATCCGCGTCGGCGCTCAGCGACGCCCCCCATGTTGCGAAGCTCAGCGACTCGGCGCGCAACCCGTCGGCATCGATCATGGTCTGGCCAAGCGCAAAACCGTCGCGGTTTCCGTGCGTGACGATGTGAATCGCGTCAAAGCGCGTATCGGCTGCCTGCAGAAACCCGGAAATCGTCGCGACGCCATCCTGACCGCGCTCCAGCGCCAGGAATTCGATCGACCGCTGTTCGTCTTGCTGGGCGGCGAAATCGGCAAGCAGTGTTTCAGCATCGTCGAGGCCGGCATCGATGACCACCAGTTCGCGACGTGACACGTCGTCGGCGTGTTGCACACGCTGTGCGACGGCCACCTGTTCGATGGCCGGCTCATCGATCACGGCGACCTGCTCTGTCCCCACAAGCGCCGCCGCATCCGCGGAGTAGAGAATGCGTGGCGCCAACTCGTCCACGCGCGCGCGTACCGCGCCGGCGCGCACTTCAGACGCGCCTGGATCGCGCCTCGCGAACCAGGTTCGGGCGCGGCGGACGGCTCGACCTCCGGCCATCGATCAGATGCCCCCCCGATCGGCGGATTCACGGCAAGGCCGGATCCACCACCAGGCGTGATGGCGGGTCGGGCGGTCGAGCCGACCGGCACGCCCGATTCCTGGGGCGGTGGGTGGCCGATGCAAAAGGGCCATGATTCGGACTCCTGGACTGGAATTCCATCCTATGGCGTCGCGATTGACCCCAAATGGTGACGCCGACCGACGGAGCGCAGTCGGGATCGACCGGACCGCGGGCCCGCATCAAACGTTGTTTGCTCATGACGCGTTGCAAACGACCCGGGTCGCGCCAACGCGCTCACGGCCGCCGGATCACCCGGCGGCGCGCCGCTCAGCGCGCCGGTTCAGCGCGCCCGCGCCGCCGTCAGGCGCTTGCGGCCCGCCGCCAGAATGCGCTCGGACAGCACCGGGTCGTCGACGGCACGCGACAGGGGTCAGCGCGCCGACCATCGTCGCGACATCGCTCAGAGCGTCGTCCTCCTCGACCTGCGGCCGGCCGGCCGCAAACCAGCGATCCGATGCGCGATCTGCCGCACGGCGCTGGTGAATCGCCGCCGGACATCGGGGCCCTCACGCGACACGTCGCCGCCCAGGGCCGCCAGCGCACAGCCATCTCCGGGTCGGTCACGGTGTTCGGCACAGAGATAGCGCGCGACATAGTCCTCGAACGTCCGCATTCCGCTCAGGTGTTCGGCATTGGTGTTCAACGCATGTTCCAGGGCCTCGGCGGCCAGCCCGGCCTTCGACCCGAACTGGCTGTACAGACTGCCGTGGGACAACCCGGCCTCATCGGCCAGCGCATCCATGCCCACGCCCGAGAAGCCCTTCTCCCGAAAAAGCTTCGCGGCCGCGCTCAGCATGCGCGCGCGGTTCTCGGCTGCGCGCTCCCTGGACACCCGCATGGCGTTTCCCCGTAGGAAGATGGAATGACCATCTTGACACTTTTCATTACGCTCGTCACGATTGAGCGCATTCATGACGATCGTCATGCAAATCCCGGACAGATCGTCATGCCCCGCAGGATCGCAAGCCCCAACCAGGTTCTGGCCATCGTGTGCGCGGGCATCGTGCTGGCCAACCCCGACCTGTTCATCGTCAATGTGGCGCTGTTCACGATCGCATCGGCGACCCGCACTCCGGCTCCGCGGTCATCAACATCGTGCGCCAGATCGGCTTCGCGGTCGGCGTGACGATCTTCGTCGCCGTGTTGGGCGCGCCGGAATCCGTGGTCGGGAACATAGGGGCATTTCGTCGCGCCTGGTGGGTGATGGCGGTGATCACCGCGATCGGCCTTTTCCCGCTTCTGTGGCTGCGCGCGAGCAAGACGACGAGCCCCCGACAATCGCCTGGTGCATGATGAGAACAGAGATGACTGACGAGACCCCCAAGCCTGCGACCGCCAACGGCGCTGGGCGTCCCAGCATGCATGCCCTCTGGCTGGTGCTGCTGGCGGCGGCAGGCACCTTCGCGCTCACGATGGGCGTGCGCCAGACCATGGGTTTGTATCTGTCACCGTTGAACACCGCCACCGGTCTGGGCATCACCAACATCAGTCTGGCATTCGCATTCGGGCAGTTGTGGTGGGGCCTGACGCAGCCGTTCGCCGGTGCGGTGGCCGACAGGATCGGCGCGGGCCGGGTGATCTTCGTGGGCGTGATCGCGGTCTCGATCGGCACGGTCATCACCCCGCTGATGACCTCCACCGCCGGCCTGATCTTCGCGATCGGCATCCTGGCCGCCGGCGGTGCCGGCATGGCCGGTGTGTCGGTGCTGATGGCCGCGACCACACGCCTGGTGCCGGCAAACTCGCGGGGCATGGCAGCCGGCATCGTCAATGCCGGCGGCTCGTTCGGCCAGTTCGCGCTGGCGCCGATCGCCGCCGGCCTGACGGCCTCGCTGGGCTGGGTCGCCTCGATGCAATGGCTCGGGCTCGCGCTGCTGCTCGCACTTCCGGCGGCGTGGGTGCTCAGGGGCCACGCCGCCACAGTGAGCACCACCAGCGGCACCACCACATTGTCTGCCGGCCAGGCTCTGCGCCAGGCGCTGAGCACGCCCAGTTACTGCTTCCTGGGCACCGGTTTCTTCGTTTGCGGCTTCCATGTCGCCTTTCTCGCGACCCACCTGCCGGGCGTCATCGAGAGTTGCGGCCTGCCGGCCGTGGTGGCCGGCTGGGCCCTGGCGATCATCGGCCTGTTCAACATCATCGGCAGCCTGACGATCGGCTGGGCCGTTGGTCGCTGGCGCATGAAGTCGCTGCTTTCGCTGCTTTACACCATCCGCGGCCTCGCCGTGCTGGCCTTCCTCCTGGCGCCGAAAACGACCACCGTCGTGCTGATCTTCGCCACCGTGATGGGGGTGAGCTTTCTGTCGACGGTGCCGCCGACAGCGGGCCTGGTGGCCAAAATGTTCGGCACGGCCAATATGGCCATGCTGGTCGGCGTGCTGATGCTCGCACACCAATGTGGCGGATTTCTCGGCGCCTTCCTTGGCGGCCAGGTGTTCCAGCTGACCGACAGCTATGACTGGGTCTGGTATATCGACATCGCCCTGGCCGCGGGTGCCGCGTTGGTCCATCTGCCGATTCGCGAGGCGCGGCTCGTCCGATCCGCAGCCGCCGCCTGAAGCGCGCTGTCGCGGGTACTCAGCCACCCGTGAGGCCGGGCCGGCTTCACCTTGATAGCCGCTGACAGAGGCCTGCGAGCCGGGCTGCAGCGGGATCTGGACGACCCCTGACCGGCCGTCTGCGGGCCACGCAGCACCAGTGCCGTGATCGGCGCGAACGCGGCCGACGGCATATCGATCGTGCGACTCGGGCTCTGCTCGTAGCGCATCACCCGCCCCATTGACGCTTCGACTCGCACGCCATAATATTTTGAATTCAGAATTCGGTACGCAATAACCTGGGTTCCGAGGAACCCGCCAGAACCCTGCGAACTGCCCTGCGGAGGGGAGACATGACACCGATACCCACGATTGGCCAGATGCTCACGACTCAGGCGCGTTTGCAGCCCGAACGCATCGGCGGTCGCGACCTGGGCCGTTGCATGAGCTTCCGGCTCTGGAACGAGCGTGCCTGCCGGCTGGCCAATGCCCTGACCGGGCTCGGCCTGGCCAAGGGCGATCGGGTCGCGGTGCTGGCATACAACCGCATCGAATGGCTGGAGATCTACACCGCGGTCGCCAAGGCCGGTTTGGTAGCGGTGCCGATCAACTTCCGGCTGGTGGCGCCCGAGATCCGCTTCATCGTGCAAGACTGCGCGGCCGCCGCGGTGATCGCCGAACACGGGCTGCACGAGGCGATCGATGAAGTGCGCGACGATCTCGGTGTCGCTGCCGATCACTTCGTGCTCATGGGCGCGGCAACGCCGCCGGCCGGTTGGCAGGCATATGAGGAACTGCTCTCGCGGGGCTCCGCGAGCGAGCCCGACACCCTGGTCACGCCGGCCGACCCCTGGTGCCTGATGTACACCTCGGGGACCACCGGCAATCCGAAGGGCGCGATCCGTGGCCACGCCGGCATGGCCATGCTGGCGCTGATGACCGATGTCGAACTCCGCTTCGGTCGGGGCGACGCGGGCCTGCTGGTGATGCCGATGTGCCACGCGAACTCATTGAACTTCTTCTCGTCGTTCCTCTATGCGGGCGCGGCCACCCATGTGTTTTCGCGTGCGAGCTTCGATCCCGAACGCTGCCTGCGCGCGTTCGCCGAGACCGGCGCCACCTTCACCTCACTGGTGCCGACGCACTACGAGATGATGCTCGAGGTGCGCGAGAAGGCGGGCGATCTGGCGCGCGTCGAGAAGCTGATGGTCTCCTCCGCCCCCGCGCGCGTGGACACCAAGCGCCGCATCATGGAGATGTTCCCGAACTCCGGGCTGTATGAACTCTACGGCTCCACCGAGGCCGGCTGGGTCACGATGCTGCATCCGGACGAGCAATTCGACCACCTGGGCAGCGTGGGCCGGGAGGTGGTCGGCTCGCAGCCGATCAGGCTGCTCGACGACGACGGCAACGAGGTGCCCGACGGCACGCCCGGCGAGCTCTACAGCTGCGGCCCGTATGCATTCGACGGTTACTGGAACAGACCGGACAAGACCGCCGAGGCATTCCGTGGCGAGTACCTGAGCGTTGGCGATGTTGCGCTGCGCGATGCGGCCGGCTTCATCCAGCTGATCGATCGCAAGAAAAACATGATCATCACCGGCGGCGAGAACGTCTATCCCACCGAGGTCGAGGCCGTGCTGGCACGCCACCCTGCGGTGCGCGATGTCGCCGTGATCGGGCGCCCCGACGAGCGCTGGGGCGAGCGGGTCGAGGCGGTAGTCGTGCTGAGCGCCGGCGTCGACACGGGTGCCGACGAGATCATCGCCTGGTCACGCGAGCAACTGGCCGGCTACAAGCGCCCGCGCGCGATCACCTTCATCTCGGCCGACGAAATGCCCCGCACGGCGACCGGAAAAATCCAGCACGGTCTGCTGCGCGACATGCTCGCAAAGCGCGAATCCGGCCGCTGAACCCACGCACACCCCACAGGAGAACACCATGACCCAGACCCAGGACCTGAACGCAGACGACCACAGCGTCGCCGCCTGGATCGCCCGCCTGCTGGTACGACGCGGCATCGACCGTGTCTTCGGCCTGCAGGGCGGTCACATCCAGCCGATCTGGGACAACGCGGCCCGCGATGGGATCCGCATCATCGATGTTCGCCACGAATGCGCGGCCGTGCACATGGCGCATGCCCACGCGGAACTGACCGGCACGCTCGGTGTGGCCATGGTCACGGCCGGCCCCGGGGTCACGAACACGGTCACCGCGATGGCCAACGCCTCCCTGGCGCGCGTGCCGCTGCTGCTGATCGGCGGCTGCACTTCGCGCCCCCAGGCCAACATGGGCCCGCTGCAGGACATTCCCCATGTCGACATCCTGCGCCCGGTGACCCGCTATGCGCGCACCGCACGCGTGCCCGAGCAGGTGATCCGTGAGCTGGACGAAGCGATCTCGCGCGCCATGGGCGATGGCGGCGAGCCGGGCCCCGCGTACATCGAGATCCCCACGGATGTCCTGCGCGCCCATGTTCCCGATGCGCTTGTCCCGGCCGACTGGATGGCCCCCAAACCCCCGCGCCGCCCTGCGCCGGAGCCGGCCAGGGTGGCCGAGGCGGTCGCTGCGCTGCGCGGCGCACGCCGTCCGCTGGTGATCAGCGGCCGCGGCGCGCGCTGGGCGGGCGACGCCCTGGTGCGCTTCCTCGATGCCACCGATGCGCTCTACCTCGACACGCAGGAGAGCCGGGGTCTGGTGCCGGCCGATCATCCGTCGGTGGTGGGCGCGGTGCGCGCGGCGGCCATGGGTCTTGCCGATCTGGTGATCACCCTGGGACGCAAGCTCGACTACCAGGTGGCGTTCGGCTCACCCGCCGTGTTTCCCCATGCGCGCTTCATGCGCATTGCCGACAACGGCGGCGAACTGATCGACAACCGGCGCGGCGAGCCCGAACTGCTGGCCGATGTCGGCCTGGCGCTCGATGCGATCACCGAGGCCCTGGGCAGCGACGCCGGCAATCGCGACATCGACTGGATCAAGGGCCTGCGCGGCAAGCATCGCGAACGAATCGCGGGCGGCAACAAGGCCGCCACCCCCGCGCGCTGCGCGGACGGGCGCATCCATCCGATGGCCATTTTCGATGCGATTCGCGAAGTCGCCGACCCCAACCATATCGCGGTCGCCGATGGCGGCGATCTGCTCAGCTTCGCCCGCGTCGGGCTGGCCTCGGGCACCTATATGGATGCGGGCGCCTTCGGCTGTCTCGGCGTGGGCGTGCCATTCGCGGTCGCCGCGGCGCTCGCCCATCCCGCACGCCAGGTGATCTCGGTCAACGGGGACGGTGCCTACGGCCTGAACGCCATGGAGATCGACAGCGCGGTGCGCCACGATGCGAAGGCGGTGTTCATCGTCTCGAACAATGCGGCCTGGAACATCGAGCGATTCGACCAGGAATCGAACTATGGCGGCCGGGTGGTCGGCACCACGCTGCGTCACTCGGACTATGCGGCAATGGCCCGCGCGCTCGGCGCCCACGGCGAGCGGGTCGAAGATCCGGCCGATCTCGCCGATGCGCTGCGCCGCGCGCTGGCCAACGCACCGGCGGTGGTCGATGTCGTCACATCGCAAAGCGCAGTGTCCTCAGACGCCTCCAAGGGCCTTGGTTTCGTACCCGACTATCAGGCACTCACCGCCTGGGACGACGCCGAGCGCCGCCGCCGCGGCGAATAGCGGCGAGCCCCGCCCCGCGAGTGATTCGACCGTGGGGCGCCCCTGCCCGGACAGGGGCCTTGATGCCCGCGCCCCCGCGGGTGCCCTGCCCGAGCGTGTATCCTGCGCGCTTCGTGGCATCGCGACCGCCGCGGCGGATCGCCCGATGTCGCATCGCGACCGCTGCGGGGATCGCCCGATGCGCTCTCGAGACACCCACAGGAGAAGCACCTTGACTGAGTCGTCCGGCCCGATCACCGCGCCCTTCGATGGCATCTCGCCGCAATTCGCCGGCCCCCTCGCACACGCCGGTGCTGGCGCCGCGGTGCTGGGCCGTGCCACGGTGGGAGAGCACGCCTGGCTCGGCGCCTACGCGGTGATCCGTGCCGATGGCCACTATGTGCAGGTGGGCAATGATTTTCATCTGGGCGAGCACGCCACGATCCACATTTCGCACGGCCTCTACCCCACCCATGTCGGCAACCATGTGAGCGCCGGGCCGGAGGTGGTGATCCATGCATGCACGATCGGCGAGAACTGTGTGCTCGAGCGTGGCGCTGTCGTGCTCGACGGCTCGCAGATCGGCCCTGGCGCGATCATCAAGGCGGGCTCGGTGGTATATCCACGATCCGAACTCGAGGGCGGCTGGATCTACGAGGGCAGCCCGGCCAAAGCGGTGGCGCGTGTCATGCCCGAAGACCTCGCGGCGCATCACGAGCAGACGCGCGCGGCGGGCGCCGCGCGCGAGCGGGCCCCGATTGCCGGTGCGATCGGCGAACTCGATTGTTTCGTCGCCCCCACGGCGCGGCTCGACGGCGAGATCCAGGCCGGGCCCGAGGTGGGTATCTGGTATGGCTGCTATCTGAATGCTGGCGCGCACCGAATCGAGATCGGTCGCGGGACCAATATCCAGGACAACACAGTCATCATCTGCGAAAACCAGGACGTCGTGCTGGCGGCCGATGTCTCGCTCGGGCACAACGTGACCATGATCGATTGCCGGGTCGAGAGCCAGTCGCTGATCGGCATCGGCTCCACGCTGGCCGCGGGCACGGTGGTCGAGAGCGATGTCCTGGTGGCCGCAGGCGCGCGCACCGAGCCCGGCCAGAGACTCACCAGCGGCCAGGTCTGGGGCGGCAATCCGGCCCGCCCGATCGGGGCAATGGATGATCGCAAGCGGATGATCGTCGCGCGCACCCTGCCCGCCTATCGTGAATACGCGGCGCGTTTTCGCGCCACAGAGCATGCACCGCTGAACGCCTGACCGCACGGGGATATCCGATATGAACATCCAGACCATCGGCATCATCGGCGCCGGCCAGATGGGCACCGGCATCGCCCAGGTATTCGCACAGGCCGGCTTTCAGGTTCTGCTGAACGATCTGTCCGCCGAACAGCTCGATGCGGCCCGCTCACGCATCGAGAAGAACCTGGCGCGCGCGCTCGCCAAGGAAACGATCTCCGCGGCAGATGCCGAGTCGGCCCTGGGCCGGCTGCAAGGATCGAGCGAGCTCGCGGCGCTCGGGCAGGCCGATCTGGTGATCGAGGCGGCCACGGAGAACGAGGTCATCAAGACCCGCATCTTCGCGGATCTGGTGCCGCATCTGCGCGCCGAAACGATTCTCGCCACCAACACGTCGTCGCTGTCGATCACGCGCCTGGCCGCCACCACCGACCGGCCCGAGCGCTTCATGGGCGTGCACTTCATGAACCCGGTGCCGGTGATGCAGCTGGTCGAGCTGATACGCGGCATCGCCACCGACGAGGCCACGTTCACGGCGATCGAGGCCCTGGTACGCAGCCTCGGCAAGACCGCGACCGTCTCCGAGGACTTTCCGGCCTTCATCGTCAATCGGATCCTGATCCCGATGATCAACGAGGCCGCTTATGTGGTCTATGAGGGCGTGGGCAATGTGAGCTCTGTGGACACCTCGATGAAGCTCGGCGCCAATCACCGGATGGGCCCGCTGGAGCTGGCCGACCTGATCGGCCTGGACACCTGCCTGGCGATCATGAAGGTCCTGCACGAGGGCATGGGCGATACCAAGTATCGGCCCTGCCCGCTGCTGATCAAGTATGTGGAGGCCGGCTGGTTCGGGCGCAAGTCAGGGCGCGGCTTCTACGACTATCGCGGTGACCAGCCCGTCCCGACCCGCTGAGCCGGCTTGCGGCGCGCTGCCGCGTGTCGACAACCCGCCGCTCAGAGCGGAATCACCAGCCCGTCGCGGCCCAGAATAAAGCGCCCGGCCCAGTGCGGCCGAACCTCGGCCAGCCAGTCGGCCTCACCAACCGACGGGTCGTCGGCCGGGATCAGGTGGTGGAACACCAGGGTGCCCACGGCGCTGTCATGGGCAAGACGTGCTGCGTCGGCCGCTGGCGTATGCCCGTTCAGCCAGTGCCGCATCAGCCGCCCGTCGTCATGGCCGATGCGCCGCGCCAGGGCGTCCAGCGACGACAGCAGCATGGCCTCGTGCACCAGCATGTCGGCGCCGTGAAACAGCTCGCGCAGCTCGGGCGCATAGGCCGTATTGCCCGAGAAGCCCACCCGCCGGCCCCCGGCGGCGAAGGTATAGGCGAACGAATCTGTCAGCGGCGGATGCCGGTTGCGCATCGCGCGCACCGCGAGATCATCGCCGCAGCGCAGCTCACCGGCATCCACGACATGGATGCGCACCAACTCGGCCAGTGGTGGGCGCCCTTCGTCGGACTCACGGGTGTCGATCTCTGCCGCCATGGCCTGCAACCATCCCGCCCAGTAACGGTCGAGCCCCGCCGGCCCGTGAACATCGACCACATCCGACAGGCCCGCCAACCAGGCGGTGTGCAGCAGCGGCCCGAGTTCGAGATAGTGATCGGCGTGCAGATGGGTGATGAACACCCGGGAAAGGTCGCGCAAGGCCAGGCCCTGATCGACCAGCCCGCGCGTCACACCCAGGCCGCAATCGACGACGATGGCCTGACCTGCGAGCCGCAGCAGCGTCGCCGTGGGCATCGCCGAGCCCGGGCGGATCGCGGCGCCGCCCTTGGTGCCGAGCAGCGCGACGGAATCACCGGCCGTGGTCACCGCGCGGCGCCCACGGCGGCTGATGCGATACTTGCCTCAGGTGACGACGGGTTCGAGCCAGGCCGCCGGCCGGCGAGAACATCCGGCGACACCATCGGATGAATAACAAACACCCCGGAGACTCCCATGAAGATCGTTCGCACACTTGCTCATGCAACCTTAGCATCAATGCTGGCACTGTTTCTAGCCAGCGCCCATGCCGACACGATGGCACCCAAGGTCAAGGCGCCGCAGGTCGAGAACCCGATGCGGGTTCTGCTGGTGGGCAACAGCTACCTCTACTACGGCGACAGTCTGCACAATCATTTGCGGCGCATGGTGATGGCCGCCGACCCGTCCACCGAGAAGCAGCTGAAGTACAAGTCGGCCACGATCGGCGGCGCGGTCTCGAGCATCACAACATCGACTGGCTGACCACACCCGGCAAGATCGGGGTCAAGGAAGGCTTCGAACTGGTGGTCCTGCAGGGCGGCAGCGTCGCGCCGCTATCGGAGAAGCGTCGCGCCGCCTTCAAGGACACGGTCACCCAGTACGCGGAGATCATCCGCTCGCGCGGCGGCCAGGTGGCGCTCTACATGACCCATGCCTACGTGGCGCCGCACAAGAAGGCCGCCCCGGAGAACATCGGCCTGACTGAGAGCCTCTATGTCGAAACCGGCAATGCGGTCGATGCGCTGGTGATCCCGGTCGGGCTCGCCTTCGAGGAGGCCTATCGCCGCAAGCCGGGCATCATCCTGCACAAGCAGTACGACGGCAGCCACCCGGAGCTGATCGGCACCTACCTGGCAGCGGCCACCTGCTACGCATCCATTTACGGCAAGTCGCCGGTCGGCAACACCTACGATTACTTCGGCAAGATCGATCCGGAAACGCTGGCCTTCCTGCAGCAGGTGGCCTGGGATACGGTGCAGGCATTCAACGCCCGCCAGTAGGCCGCGATTCACGCCTGACGCGATCGCCGGCCGAGCCCGCCGGCGGCGTCGTGCCCGGCCGGCCCGCCTGGTCGTCGCCACCCGATTCGGTATGATCCGTCCAAATCGCCGGTGAGCGGCACACAATCAGGGAGGAGCCTCAATGAACCCACGCATTCTGAAAACGCTGATGCTTGGCGCGCTGCTGGCGATCGGCGCGCCGGCGCTGGCCGAGTATCCCGACAAGCCCGTGCAGTTCGTGGTGCCCTTCCCGCCCGGCGACATGGAAGACGTGCTCACACGCATGATCGCCGACGATTTTCAGGCCGCCTACGGGCAGCCGGCCGCGGTGGTCAACAAGCCGGGCGGCGGCGGCGGCCCCTTCCCCGGCGCGGCCGAGGTCGCCAAGGCGCCCGCTGACGGCTCGAGCATCGGCTCGTTCGTGATCGGCGTGCCCGTGGTGGGTCCGCGCATCGGCATGCCCGAGCTGGAGTCCGAATCCGTTCGAGCCCGTGGGAATCTTCCTCACCTATCCGTTCGTGATCGTGGCCAGTAAACAGGCGCCCTATGACTCGATGAAGGCGCTGGCCGAACATGCCAAGAGCCACGATGTCGTCCTGGGTCACTTCGGCGCGCCGCTGATTCCCACCAAGGTCACGCTGGCCCTGGCCAGGCAGATGGGCTTTTCCTATGCCTCCGATGCCGCGTTCGACGCGCTTGATTGCAACACCATCGCCTCCGGCGACGTCGATGTCATGAACACCACGATCCAGCTCGTCCTGCCCTGCCTGGACAAGGTGCGGGTGCTGGCCGCGGTCACCGAACAGCGCATATCCGTGGTGCCCGATACCCCGACCGTCGGCGAGCTGGTGCCCGATCTGAAGCTCGCGCTCTGGAACGGGCTGTTCGTGCGTAAGGAAACCCCGCCCGAGGTGCGCGAGAAGATCGCCGCGGTGGCGCGCAAGACCATCGCCGGTGCGCGCGCTCAAAAATTCGCCAAGGAAACCGGCGCCCAGATCTACTGGAAGGACGCCAAGGCCTCGGCCGAGCAGATCGCCGGCGACACCAAGGCGTTCGATGCCCTGAACGCGATGCTCAAGTAGGCGGCTCCGGTCATGTCGGGTGCCGGCCGGCCGCAACCGGCGGAGTGGGTTTTCGCGCTGCTTGCGCTGGCAATCGGCCTGTTTCTGGCCACGCGCATCGGCAGTGAGCTGAGCTGGCAGGCGGGCCGGCCGCTGCATCGCCAGCCCGGATTCTGGCCCAGCCTGGCGATCGTGGGCATGGTGGTCTTCGGGTTTTGCTACCTGCTCGGCCGGTGGCGGGCCAATCCCCGGCAAGGGTCGGCCAGTGTGATCGGCGAGATCGGCCTCTGGCTGCGCGGGGGGGAGTTCGTCGGCTGGTTCGTCATCTATGTGATGACCGTGCGCTGGGCAGGCTATCTGCCCTCGACGCTCGTGTTCTGTTGCGCGCTCGCCTGGCGGCTTGGCTATCGCAGCCGGCGCTGGCTCGGCGCGGCCCTGTTGTTCGGCCTTTGCACCGTGCTGATCTTCAAGAGCGCGCTGGCCGTGAAGATCCCGGGCGGCACGCTTTATGAAGTGCTGCCCGACGGCCTGCGCAACCTGATGATCCGGTTCTTCTGATCAGGAGCCTCTGAACCCATGCGCGCCTCGCTCGATCATCCGCTTGCGCTGCCTGTCGGCACACGGGTTCTGGTGGGCTGCGGCATGCGCGCATCATCGCGATGAACACCGACACGCTGATTGCCAGCCTCGAGATCATCGCGCGTCTCGATGTCATCGCGGCACTGCTGATCGGTTCGATCGGCGGCGTGATCATCGGCGCGATCCCCGGGGTCGGCCCGGCCGTCGCGATTGCCATCCTGCTACCGGCCACGTTCGCGTTCGAGCCCATCGTCGGCCTGGTGCTGCTGCTGGGCATCTACGGCTCGGCGATGTTCGGAGGGGCGATTCCGGCCGTGCTCATCAACACCCCGGGCACGCCGGTCAATGCACTGACCACCTACGACGGCTATCCGATGACCCGTGCCGGCGAGCCGCGGCGCGCGCTGTCGCTCGCCTATTGGGCCTCGTTCGTGGGCGGTATCTTCTCGGTGCTCTGTCTGATCCTGCTGGCGCCGCTGCTGGCCAGGGTGGCGCCCCTGTTCGGCTCGCGCGAGATCTTCCTCGCCTGCGTGCTCGGCATGCTGCTGGTGGTGATCGCCCACCGTGGTCAAAGCCTGGCGGCGGCATCGCTGCTGTTCCTGGGCATGTTCCTGCAGACGGTCGGCCTCGAACCGGTGGGCTATACCCAGCGCTTCACCTTCGGCCAGAGCTGGCTGACCTCGGGATTCGATCTGATCGTGGTCGTACTCGGCCTGTTCGCGTTGAGTCAGGCCTTCGTGCTGCTCACCGGGCGCGACGAGGCGCTCGAGACACCGTCGCTGGCCGGCGGCGGTGGCGGCGGCCTGCGCGAGGTCGCACGCCACCCGAAGGTGGCGCTGCCGGGCGCTGCGTTCGGTACGCTGATGGGCATGATCCCTGGTGTGGGCGAGTTCACCGCGCAGTTCCTGTCCTACAGCTGGGCACAACGGATCTCGAAGGATCCGTCACGCTTCGGTCGCGGCGCGCCCGAGGGCATCATCGCGTCCGAGAGCGCCAACAATGCGGTACCCGCGGCCGCGATGATCCCGCTGCTGGCGCTGGGCATCCCGGGCGAGGCACTGACCGCCATGATGCTGTCCGTGCTGTATGTGCACAACGTGGTGCCCGGGCCCGCCCTGTTTCGCGACTCGATGGATTTCGTGCTCGCGCTCTACCTGTGCCTGCTGCTGCTCAATGTGCTGGCGCTGGTCTTTCTGCTGGTTGCCACGCGACCGCTGCTGGTGCTGATCCGCATCCCGAACCGCTTCCTCGGCATGATGATCCTGACCTTGTCGTTCATCGGCGTCTATGCCCTGCGCAACTCGGTGACCGACTGCCTGATCGCGGCCGCATTCGGCCTGTTCGGCATGGTGCTCAGACGTCTGCACCTGCCAATCGTGCCGATCATTCTGGGCATGGTGCTCGGCGGCATTGCCGAAACCCGCTTCCGCACCTCACTGCCGCGGATCAAATCTCCGCTGGACTGGATCGACCGTCCCGTGGCAGCGGTTATCTTCGCCGCGATCATGATCGTGCTGCTGGTGCATGTGCACGGCCTTTGGCGCGACCGCAAGCAAACATCCGCACGCGCATGAGCGCGGTGGCTATCACGGGGATGCGCGAGGGCCTGTGCGCTGATCGGCCGCGCGTGCGGCAATCGCGATCAGAAGCAGCAACAACGCCACCGCGAGACTGATCTGCACCTCAACGGCGCCCAGCGCATAGGACGACGCGCCCGCCAGCATGAACCACACGAGTGGCCCGGGTGCCAGCATCAGCGCCTGCACCGGAGGGCAGACCACGGCCAGTGCCAGCGTTGCAAGCGCGGTCGGTGCGGGCGCCACCGCGAACCATTCCAGGCCCGCCCAGGACCTCCGGGCCACGAGCGGGCCCAGCAGCGGATGCCCGATCAGCGCCCAGATCAGCAGCGCGAGGGCCGCCCGCCGCGTCAGGCTCCCGGGCGACCAGGCGGCCGGCGTCCGGGGCATTCGAAGGGCGATCGACAAGGGCAGCAACGCGAATGCCGCCGCGGCCCCGGCCAGCCATGAGCCCACCCAGAGCAGCGGCGCGAGCTCTGAGGCGATGAAGCCGAGGGCCAGCACCAGCCACGCGAGCGCAACGGCAGCGGCGGCCTGGCGCACGGGCACGGCGCCGGGCCGCCAGACCGCGCGCGCCACCATCAGCGCGAAAACGATGCCCAGCAGATGCAGCGGCCACAGATGCGCATTGGCAAGCTCCATGAGCCGATAGGCGGTCTCGCGGTCATAGGGAAGGAAATCCGCAATCGCATAGCTGGACCACTCCCCCATCGCCCTGATACCCCGACGGATTCAGATCAGTCGCGCGACATCGGCCGCGATCCGTGCGCGCAATGCGGCATCGGGCATCGGGCCACGCGCGGCGGACATGTTCTGCGCCATATGATCCGCCCGTGAGGTGGCCGGTATCGCACAGCTGACAAGTGGATTCGAGACGATCCACTTCAGCAATGCCTGCGCCCAGGTCTGACAATCGATCTCCGCCGCCCAGCCGGGCAGCGGCGCACCGCGCAATCGCCTGGGCAGTTCGCCGCGCACGAACGGCCGGTTCACGATGACCGCGATGCCACGCTGTGCGGCCATCGGCAGCAGACGCTCCTCGACCGCGCGATTGACCACGCTGTAGCTGAGCTGCACGGCGTCGATCGGCGCCTCGCCGATGATCTTCGCCAAGAGATCGTGGCGCCTGCCATGGGAAGTCGTGACGCCGAGCAGCCGGACCCGGCCCGCCGCCTTCTCATCGGCGAGCCAGGCGAGCTGCTCACGCCAGGCGACCAGGTTGTGCACCTGCATCAGGCCGAAGGTGTCGAGCCCCCAGAGGCGCCGGGAGTCCTGCCACTGTTCACGCCCCTCGGATGGGGACGATGTCCAGATCTTGCTGGCCGCGAACAAGCCGCCGGGATGCTCCAGCGCCGTCAGGCAACGGCCGATGACGGCTTCCGACGAGCCGTACATCGGCGATGAATCGATCATGCCACCGCCATGGTCGAAAAAGCTGCGCAGCACGCGCGTGCGCTCGGCGATCGCCTGCTCATCATTGCCCACGTTGAAGGTGATCCAGCTGCCCATTCCGATCACAGGCAGCACCGTGCCATCTGGCAAAGGACGCGTCAGGGGCGGCGTGGCGGCAAGCGACCCCTTGCCGGTTTCGGCAGGCGAGCCGTCGGCCGCCCACGCCAGCGGGCCGGCGCCGGACAGCGAAGCAGCGAATGCCGGCGCAACCATCTTCAGCAGGCGGCGGCGACCGTCCGAGCTGCAGGTGCAGGTGCAGGTGCAATCGGAGAATCTCTGCATCGAAGCACTCCAAAAACAGGGATGCGCGGGCAGGAACCTGCCCGCCCCGGCCTCGCGCTCGACTACGATAACGCATCCATCGGATCCCCGCAGACATGACACTCCAGAGCACTGCCATCGCCTTTTTCACGGCCCATGACGACAGCTACATCGGCACCGAGGCTGCGCGCGGCCCATGGTCGGCCCAGCATTGCCATGCCGGGCCGGTGCTCGCTCTGATCGCGCGTGCGATCGAAGCGCTGCACGAGCCGGATCAACTGCTCACGCGCCTTTCGGTCGATCTGATCGCGCCCGTCCCCATGGCCGGCGTGCGTGTGCAGGCGTGCAGGCAACGCGGCGGACGCTCCGTCAGCACGGCCACCGCCGAGGTCACGGATCTCGCAGGCAAGGTCTGCGCAAGCGCGAGCGCGATGCTGATCGGTCAGCGTGCCATCGGCCCGGTGCCAACGGCCGGCGGCCTGCCCCTGCCGCGCGCGGACGCGCGCCACGATCGGTTTCCGATCCGCGAGACCGCGCACGGCCTGCCGTGCTTCTCAGATCATGTGGCGGTGATGCTGCCCTCTGGCGAAACCGCGGATCCTGGCCCGACCATGATCTGGATGAAGACGCCGGCGATCATCGAAGGCGAGACGCCATCCGCGTTCCAACGTCTGTGCCCGCTCGCAGACTGCGGCAACGGCATCTCACGCAATGCGGGGCTCGATCGCTACAGTTTCATCAATGCCGACATCACGATCGTGCGCCACCGGGTGACCGATGCCGAGTGGCTGGGATCGGCGGCGCGCTCGCACTGGCAGTCATCGGGCATCGGTCTGGCGAGCGCGGAACTGTTCGATGACGACGGGCCGATCGCGAGCGTCCTGCAGACATTGATCGTTCGCCCTGCCTCGGGCTAGTGCGTTGAATCGCCAGTCAACACGCATCGAACTGCACGCCTCAATCCTTCTTCTTTCCGTACTCCGGGCGCAGCGGCCCGACTGGCAAGCCGCTCGGGCCGTTGAACGCGCGCGCGTTCGCGAAGCTCATGGCCGGATAGCCGTTGTCCACGTCGCTGCTGGACTCAGCCACTGATGCGATCGCATGCTTGACTATGGCCCCCAGAATCAGGCCGGCCAGACCACCTTGGGCGGACTGCTGAGAATATGGATCATACTCGGCGACCGCTTTGCCAGACCAGATCTCCTGACCCGTGCGTGCATCCACCAGGCGGGCCTCGACGGCGGCAACGTTACTGGAATTCACGAGCTGGAACTTGCGGCCATATTCGGTGATGCGTGGATACAGCACGGTGTCCGGGCCGATGATTTCGACCAGCTTGGCCAGCGACACCTGATGCATCTCGGCCGCCGTCGGCAGCCCGTTGGCCTGCATCATTTCCTGCACCACCGCCACCGGAAACACATAGTAGCCACGCTCGCTCAAGGGCTCGCTCACACTGGCCAGGAACGCGGCATCACCGCGCACCTCGACGCTTTCATTGAGCGGCGGCAGAACCAGGATCGAGCGTGGCGGCACGCCCTTGTATATCGGCATGTCCGGCGGCTCGGTGGTCGCGCAACCGGAGGTGAACAGTCCTGCGCCGACTCCGGCGGTCGCCAGCATGCGACGCGACCAGCTCACAAAATTCCGCATCACTTACTCCGGTGAGACAAGCCATCGACCAAGCGGTCGACCAGGCGTGCGCTGTCGGGGAACACGGTCTTCTCCTCCAGCAGCAGTTCGCGCGCAAGATCGGTCTGCCCGTTCATTTCATAGAGCATGGCCAGATGCATGCGCCAACCCGGCGGGAGCTTGAGATCAAAATTCCTGGCGGTGACCCGATCCCGATCGAATGCGGCAATCTGTTCCTCGAGCGGCATCGAACCCGGCTGCCACAGGGTTTTGTGAATCACCGATGAGTAGCCGCCCCAGGCATACATCGGGGGCATCGGCGCCTCGCAGGCACTCAAGGTGAGCGCCGCTCCGAGCAGGGTAAGGCGCGTCAGTGGCGATCGCCGGAGACGATGTCGCGGGGCTGACCCGGACGTTGAATGGATCATGCTCATCAGCGAGCAGGCACTGTCCAGCGGCCCTGCTGCAGGCCCTCAACCAAACGGTCGACGGCTTCGCGAATAGCCAGATCCAGCACCTTGCCATTGAGCGTGGTGTCGTAGGCCGCGGTGCCACCAAAACCGAGCACCTCGCGATTGCTCATCGCGTATTCGCCAGCGCCCTGCGCCGAGTACACCACCTCGGCGGTGCGTACATCGACCACGTTCAGCGTCACCTTCGAGTAAGCGATCTGGGTCTTGCCGCGCCCCAGGATCCCGAACAATTGCTTGTCGCCCTCGGTCTTGCGGCCGAACTCGGTAACGTCACCGGTGATCGCATAACTGGCACCGCGCAGGCTCTGCTGCACGCCAGACATCTTCGCCTCACGTTCCAACGTGGCCATGTCGTCGCGTTCGAGCACACTGAAGCGCCCGGTCTGCTGCAGATGACCCACGAGAATGGTCTTTGCCTGGCTACCCAGACGATCGCCCCCGTCCGAGAACATGCCGCGCAGATAGGTAGAGCGATTGTCGAAGTTCCCGACCACTAGCGGAGACTTGGGGCCGACATAGGGCACGCGCGCCGCGGCGGTCTGAGTGGACTCGATCGCGCGATTGGATTCGGTGGCACAGCCGCCGATCAGCAGACCGATAAAAAGAGAGGCGACGATCTGTCGCCACAAAGCAGGTGTGGGCATGAGAGTCTCGACAATGACATGAGTCCGCGGCGGCGTGCTCCGACGCCGCGGCCCCGAACCGGGACCGAGATACCAACACGGCAGGCGCCCGCCCGGGGAATCGTCAGTATCTTCGATCCCTGTGAGCCATCCGCACAGACAGTTGTATGCGGTTCATACCAGAATTCGGTAAGGTCGAGCGCACTTGATGTGCGGGAAGAGAGCAGCTACCCTGGCCGCGCCCTGCGGTGGTCAGCGGGCCGTGGCCTCGATACCGATCACGATCAACACCTGGTAATCCTGTTTGTGACAACCATCGACCGCGGGCATCGCGGCACCGGGGTCGACCGGAAACTCGGCCTGATCCGCCTTGGCCGGCGAGCACGAACCCGCACCGCCGGCAGGTCGATAGCGCGCCGCCCGGCAGGCCAGATGGGTCACGTCGTACAGGGTTGCGCCCTCGGAAAGTTCCCATCGCATCCGCCCGCGCGTGTCCGGCGCATGCACGGTCAGCGTGGCCTCGGTGCCGCGGTCGCCGGTGACCCGGTAGCGACGCGCCGGCACCGGAAAAACGGGCTGCTCCATGATCAGGCCGTGCTCCTCGAGCCACCAGTCCTCGCCATCGAAGCGCCAGCCGGCCGAGGCCAGCCCGCCCTCGCGGACCAGGATCGGGTAGCGATCCAGATCCACGCCACGGATGCCGGGATCGACGGCCCACAGGCCCCAGTCGGCCGCATCGTCGCCGGCACGCGCATCGGGTGCGCCGAGCGCGGCGATGAACTGCGCCGGGATACGCATCATCGGCACCTCGGTTTCGCTCGCGCGCACCGCTGGCGCGAACTGGCCGAGACCGAGCGCGACCGCGATCGCGCAGAGGGTCGGCAGAACACGCATGATCAACGCGGCGCCATCCGGATCGCGCCGTCGAGACGCACGCACTCACCGTTGAAGTAGCCGTTGGTGATCATCAGTTCGGCCAGCGCCGCATACTCGTCGGGATTGCCCAGGCGCTTCGGGAACGGCACCGACGCTGCCAGCGACGCCTTGACGTGCTCGGGTGCGCGCTGCAGCAAGGGCGTATCGAAGATGCCCGGCAGGATCGTGTTGACCCGTATGCCGTCCATCATCAGATCGCGTGCGATCGGCAGGGTCATGCCGACGATGCCGGCCTTGGAGGCCGAGTAAGAGGCCTGCCCGATCTGGCCGTCTTCGGCCGCCACGGAAGCGGTATTGACGATCGCGCCACGTTCGCCGTCTTCGAGCGGCGGCAGATCCAGCATGCCGGCGGCCGACTTGGCGATGCAGCGGAAGGTGCCGACCAGGTTGATCTGCACCACGCGATTGAAGGCATCGAGCGGGAAATGCTTGGCCGCACCGGTCTGCTTGTCACGGCTCGCGGTCTTGACCGCGCCGCCCACGCCGGCGCAGTTCACGAGAATGCGCTCCTGGCCGTGTGCGGCACGCGCCTTGGCCAGCGCCGCATCGACCTCGTCATCCGAACAGACATCGACCTTGCAGAACACGCCGCCGAGCTCCCTGGCCAGTGCCTCGCCCTGCTCTTCGTTGACATCGAACAGTGCCACCTTGACACCCTGCGCGGCCAGCCGGCGGGCGGTCGCCGCGCCCAGCCCAGAGGCACCGCCGGTGATGACCGCGGCTACCGAGGAATCCAGTTTCATGTTTTCTACTCCATCAGATCGTGAGGGGCCGCCATCGCCTCAGGCTGCGGCCTGCGTGGGTTCCGATCAGCAGCACGCGTGCCGCGCGCTGCCGACGCTCATGGGCTTCAGACGCGCTCGATGATGATCGCCGGCGCCATCCCCCCGGCCGCGCACATCGTGACCAGCCCGCGTTTGAGATCCCGGCGCTCGAGTTCATCGAGCAAGGTGCCGATCAGGATCGAGCCGGTGGCACCGATGGGATGCCCGAGCGCAATCGAACCGCCGTTGACATTGACCTTCTCGCGATCCAGCTTCAGATCACGGATGAACTTCTCGGACACCACGGCGAACGCCTCGTTGATCTCCCAGAGATCGATGTCATCGACACCGAGCCCGGCCTTGGCCAGCGCCTTTCTGGCCGCCGGCACAGGCGCATTGAGCATCAGGGTCGGGCAGTCGCCGACATTGGCCATCGCGCGGATACGCGCGCGCGGCTTCAGGCCATGCTTGGCCGCATAGTCGGGCGAGGCCAGGAGCACGGCCGCGGCGCCGTCGACCACGCCGGAGGAATTGCCGGCATGGTGAAAGAACTGAATATCGAGATCCGGATAGATCTGGTTGATCAGCGAGCGATAGGTGTTGCCCTTGTCGTCGATCTCGACATCGGCCATCGCCGCGAACGCCGGCTTGAGCTGCGCCAACCCCTCCAGCGTCGTGTTCGGGCGCGGATACTCCTCATGATCCAGCGCCAGCGTGCCGTCGGCCTTGGTGACCTTGATCAGGCTGCGCTCGAAGTGACCATTGGCAATGGCCAGAGCCGCCTTGCGCTGGCTGTCGACGCCGGCGGCATCGAGATCGGTGCGGCTGAAGCCTTCCATGGTGGCGATCGCGTCGGCGCAGACGCCCTGGTGCGACTGCGGATGCCTGGCACGCAGGCGCAGATTGCCGCTGTCCATCATCGGCGGGCCGTCGCCCTGGCGGCGGCCGGGCATCGACATCATCTCGGTGCCGCCGGCGATCATCAGGTCTTCCATGCCGGCCATGATCGAGGCGGCCGCGAAGTTCACGCTGGTGATTCCGGAGCCGCAATAGCGGTCGAGCGTGACACCGCTGGCCTTGGTGCTGTAGCCGGCGTCCAGCGCCGCCATGCGCCCGAGGTCGCCACTCTGGGTGGCCACCTGGGCGGAGGTGCCCCAGACGATGTCGTCGATTTGCGCGGTATCGATGCCGGTGCGCTCGGCGAGCGCCTTCAGCACGGCGGCGCCCAGGTGCTGCGGGTGCATGTCGGCCAGGGCACCCTTGCCGAGTTTGCCGATGCCGCGCGGGGTGCGGCAGGCATCGATGATCAGGGCGTCGGGCATGTTGGTTCCTCGTAATCAGGGATGGATCGGCAGGCGGTGAGCGCATACCGGGAGCGGGTCGACCGACCCGCCCATGTCAAGCTTCGATGTTACGGCAAAGCCCGCACCGGCTCGCCGGCAGGCCGGCCCCGCCGGCGTGCGCCGGGCCACGGGGATCCGGATGTCGGCTGAACGCGACGGCTGATCGGCGCAGGCCGCCGCGCCGCGGATGCGGGCGTATGATCCGCGCTCATAGGCAGCCCTGCCAATGGCCCGAGCGCGCGCCCGCGCCCAAACGGCCTCGGCGCGCCGCGCCGCGCGAGTCGCCGCTGCGACGACTCGCGAACCGCCCCACCTCATCTTTTGTCGTGCCCCCCATGAGCCCGCGCCAGCGCCGCCGCACCCGCAAACTGAATCTGGCCGGCGCGCGTCTGCAACGCTGGGGGGAAACGCTCAACCCGGTGACCCGGGCGATGCTCTGGAGCATGGGCGCCGGCCTGAGCTTCTCGGTGCTGAACGCGATCATGCGTCAGATGACCACCGAACTGGACCCGATGCAGACCCAGTTTCTGCGTTACTTCTTCGGCCTGGTGGCCATGCTGCCGATCATGCTGCGCCGTGGCCTGAGCAAGTACCGTCCGAACAGCGTGCGTGGCCAGGTCTGGCGTGGCATCGTGCACACGCTGGGTCTGGTGCTTTGGTTCACGGCATTGCCGCACCTGTCGCTGGCCTACATGACCGCGATCGGCTTCACGACGCCGATCTTCATCATGCTGGGCGCGGCCTGGTTCTTCGGCGAGAAGATGGTGCTGGCGCGCTGGCTGGCAGCAATCGCCGGCTTCGCCGGCGTGCTGATCGTGGTCTGGCCGAAACTGGCCGCCGGCGATCTGCTGTTTGCGATCATCATGCTTGCCTCTGCACCGGTCTTTGCCAGCTCGTTCCTGCTCACCAAGGCACTGACCCGGCGCGACAGCCCGTCGGTGATCGTGGCCTGGCAGGCAATCATGATCACCCTGTTCTCCCTGCCGCTGGCCGTGCCGTTCTGGCACTGGCCAGAGCCGGCGCAATGGGGTCTTTTCGCGATCGGCGGCGTGCTCGGCAGCCTCGGCCACTACTGCCTGACCCGCTCCTTCGTGAATGCCGATATCTCGGCCACCCAACCGGTGCGCTTCCTCGACCTGATCTGGGCCGCGCTGCTCGGCTATGTGGTGTTTGCCGACGTGCCCGCGATCACCACCCTGATCGGCGGCTGCGTGATCCTGGCGGCCACGGTCTGGATCGCCCGCCGCGAGGCGATACAACGACGCCCGGCCCAGGACTGAGTCAGATCACCAGCCGGTCGGCCGGACGACCGGCCGCGACCCAGGCCGCGAACTGGGCCTGTGCCTGCTCATTCGGGGGGTAGAGCCCGTCGAGCGCATCGCCGCGACGCAGACGCAGATGCACCCACTGCTCGATATCCTCGAGCGCCGCACCGGCCTGCGCCACAGTGGCCGCCAGATGCTGTGGAATGACCACCACGCCATCGGCATCACCCACGACGATGTCACCCGGAAACACCGCCACCCCGCCACAGGCCACCGGCTGCTGCACATCGACCAGCATCAGCGTGGGAAAACTCGTCGGCACGACGATGTCGCGACAGAACACCGGCACACCAAGGCCGCACATCTCGTCACGATCGCGCATACCGCCGTCGGTCACCACGCCGGCCACACCCCTGGCGATCATGCGCGCCCACAGATTGCCGCCGAGCAGGCCAACCTCGGGATGTCCCCCGCAATCCAGCACCGGCACCACGCCGCCCGGCAGGGATTCGATGCAGGGCCGGATCAGATTCTCGGGGTGACCGAGCCACTGCCTGGGCAGCAGATCCTCGCGCCCGGCGATGTAGCGCATCGTGTATGCCGGCCCGACCATGCGTGGACCGTCGGCAGCGAGCCTGTGGGTGTCGCGGATGCACGTATTGGCCAGACCGTGATCCTTGAGCAGGACCGTGGACAGCGTGGCGCTGGACACCTTGGCCAGCAGTTGAAGCACGGCAGGTTCGATCGACATCGTCATGAATCTCCATTTAGTGAGAACATCCCGGGATGTCTGGCCCGCGGGAAAGCAGCCGGGCCCACGCCTGGGCAGGGCCTCATTCTGACCGAAGCAGCATGCACACCCGGAGAGCACCGATGGCATCGATCGCGACCGAAAAACAGCCTGCCCAGGGAAGTCGCGGCATGGTGGTCACGAATCACCCGCTGGCCTCGGCCGCGGGCGCCGAGATGCTGGCCGGCGGAGGCAACGCGGTCGATGCCTCGGTGGCCGCGCTGTTCACCCTGACCGTCGTCGAACCAATGATGGTCGGCATCGCCGGCGGCGGCTTCGCGCATCTGCGGCTGGCCGACGGCACGCACACGGTGCTCGAGGGCCAGGGACGCTGCCCGGCCGGCGTCGGCGCGGACACCTTCACACCCCTGCCCGGTGCACCGGCGGCCTCGCTCGATACGGTCGATCGCCGCAATGCCGTGGGCCGTGCCGCGGTGGCGGTGCCTGGCAACCTGATGGCCTGGTGCCAGTTGCTGGAGCGCCATGGCCGCCTGAGCCTGGCCGATGTCTGCGAGCCGGCAATCCGCCATGCGCGCCGTGGCTTCGTGGCCAGCGCGTATCTGGCCGAGTGTGTCGCCGACTGCGCCGAAGATCTGGCCCGCGACCCTGAGATCGCTTCGGTGTTCATGCCCGGCGGCACTGCGCTCATGGCCGGCCAGCGGGTGCGCAACGAGGCCTATGCCGAGACCCTGGGACCATCGTCCGCGACGGGCCCGACGCGTTCTATCGGGGCCCGATCGGCGCCGCGATCTGCGAGGACATGCGCGCCCGCGACGGTTTTCTCTCGATGGATGATCTGCGCGGCTATCGCACCAACGACATGGCGCCACTGCGCGCGAGCTATCGCGGGCATGATCATCGGCCCGCCACCGCCCTGCTCTGGCCCGCTGCACATCGGCCAGATGCTGGCGTTGCTCGAGCCCCTGCCGGTACGCGATTACGGGCTGGCCACTGCCGAGGGGCATCCATCTGATCGCCGAAGCGCTGAAGATCGCATTCGCGGACCGCATCGCCGCCACGGCCGACCCGGATTTCGTCGCGGTGCCGGTCGCGCGGCTGCTGTCGGCAGACTATGCGGCCGAGCGCCGCGCGCAACTGCAGATGGATCGCGCCCTCAGCTGGTCGGCGGGCGTCGGCGCCGACACCGATTCGCACACCACGCATGTCAGCGTGGCCGATGCCGATGGCCTGATCGTGAGCGCCACCCAGACCATCAATTCGCTGTTCGGCGCGCGCTACATTGTGCCCGGCACCGGCATCATCCCGAACAATTATCTGTATGTGTTCGACCCGCGCCCGGGTCGGGCGAATTCGCTGGCCGCCGGCAAGCGTCACCTCGTCGATGGCACCGCTGATCGTGCTGCGCGACGGACGGCCGCGTTATGCACTGGGCCTGCCGGGCGGGCTGCGCATCTTCCTCCGCGTTTCGGCGCTGCTCAATCTGATCTGACCACGGCCTGGATCTGCAGCGGGCCGTCGAGGCGCCGCGGGTCTGGACCCAGGGCGGCGCACTGGAACTCGAACCGGCCATCGACGAGGCCACCGTACAAGGCGGCGCTGGCCGCGCGCGGTCATGGCGAGGTGATGCGGGTTGCCAATGTCGGCGGCGGCATGGGCGCGATCGAGTTCCGCGCCGACGGCTCGATGCTCGGTGCCTCCTGCTGGCGTGCCGACGGCACGCCGATCGGCATCGGCGGTGGTCAGGCCCGCGCAGGCGTGCGCTTTCTGCCCGAAGTACTGCGCCACTGAGGCGGCCTTGAGCGAAGGCGATTCAACCGCGATTCAACGATGGCCTATCGACCCGGTCGAGGTGTTGGTCGAGGGCCAGGGCGAACAGACAATCCTGATGATCCACGGCTGGCCCGATACGCTGGCGCTCTGGGATGCGCAGGTCGCCGCGCTGTCCAGGCGCTATCGATGCGCACGATTCACGCTGCCCGGTTTCGCCGGTACGGCGCGGCAGGCGCAGGCATGGTCGCTGAACGAGATCACCGCGCTGATCGGGCGCATCGTCGAGGCCTTGAACCCCGGCGGCCCGGTGATCCTGCTCGTGCACGACTGGGGCGCCTTGTTCGGCTATCACTTCATCATGAGCCATCCGCAGCGCGTCTCGCGGCTGATCGGCCTGGACATCGGCGATGCCGGCTCCGCAGATCATGTGCGCTCGCTGGGCATCCGGGAAAAGGCGATGGTCGCCGGCTACCAGCTCTGGCTCGCCCTCGCCTGGCGGCTGGGCGGCGCGCTTGGCGATCGCATGACCCGTGCGATGGCGCGATGGCTGCGCGCGCCGGGCGAGCCGGCCACGATCGGTGCGCGGATGAACTACCCGTACGACATCACCTGGTTTCGCTCGCACGGCTCGTATCGCCATGTCCGCGGCCTGAAGCTGCCGCTGCCCGTGCCGATGCTCTTCGTCTACGGCGAGCGCAAGCCGTTCATGTTTCATTCGCAGCCATGGCTCGATTCGCTGGCTACGCAGCCGGGTTGCCGTGGTCGCGATGCCGGAAGGCCATTGGATGATGGTTCGCGGCGCCGAGACGCTCAATCGTGCGATTCTCGAATGGCTCGAACCGGGCGCATCACCCGCTCGTGCGAGCGTCAACCCCGGTTGACGCGCGTCAGATCCCCCTGCACCTGCGGTAGCGCCAGCAACCGTGGATCCATCACCCGGAACCAGAGCGGCGGCACGTAGGACAGCATGAACATGGCCAGATAGCCGGATGGCAGCCTCGGCAGATCGGGAAAGTCGCGCAGGCTCTGATAGCGCCGCGACGGATACGCATGATGATCGGAATGGCGCTGCAGATGAAACAGCACCAGGTTCGAGAACAGATGATTGGTATTCCACGAATGATGCGGCTTGGGGGTTTCGTAGGGAAACGCGCCGGGATCGGTGCGCCGCTCGCGCAACAGACCGTAGTGCTCGACATAGTTTGCCGAGGTCAGCTGCCACCAGGCGGCCGCGTTGTGGATCAGCAGGAACGGCAGCATCACCGGGCCGAACAAGAAGATCAGCGAACCCTGTAACAGCAACGTGATCGCATAAGACTGCAGAATCGTGTTGTGCACACTCAGCGGCGCGCGCCCTGCGCGCTTCAGACGCCCGGCCTCCAACCGCCAGGCGCGCCTGACGCCGCCCGGAATCTCCCGCATCGCGAAGCGGTAGATGCTTTCGCCATAGCGGGCACTGGCCGGATCTTCCGGGGTGGCCACCCAGCGATGATGGCCCTGCCCGTGCTCGATCGTGAAGTGGCCATAGGCCGGCACCGCCAGCACCAGGCGTGCCAGCCACTGCTCGAGCCGGTTGTGCTTGTGCCCCAGTTCATGGCCGGTGTTCAGCCCCAGGCCGGAGCCGGCGCCGATCACATAGGCAAAGGTGAACAATGCCCACCAGGGCAGATCCTGCGTGCCCACCCACCAGGCGCCCACGATCAGCGCCACGAAGTGCAGCGGCACCGTGATCCAGGTGAGCCAGCGATAGTAATGGTCGGCTTCCAGCTGGGGCACCACGGCCTCGGGCGGATTGCTGGCGTCCTCGCCGATCAGCGCATCGATCAGCGGCACCAGCCCATAGTTGGCGAGCAGCGGCAGTGCCAGCCAGGCGGGATTGCCGGTGGCTGCATGGATCGCGATCCCCGCCAACGGATTGAGCGGGAAGAACACCGACATCAGCCAGGCATAGCGTTTGCGATCCTGGTAGTGGATCGTCCGGCCCAGTTCATCGGCGGCGGAAAAAATCGGCATCAGCGCTCACCTGTGGCAGGAAATCTCGAACCCGCGGCGAATCGGTCATCCGGCGCGTCGCGCGCCCTGCGTCTGCAGCGGGACCAATGACGCCAGGACCATATCACTCATCCGGCTGATGATGTCCGGATCATCGATATCGCGCGGCCCGCCGGCGAACACGGTCATCTCGATCAGGCTGCCGAGCGAGGCCTCGAGAGCGAACTCGAGCCGGGCGCGCATCGAAGCATGATCCGGCCCGCCAACCGCACCACGGCCCATCAGCGGCAACAACATGGTCACGGCCGAGGCATGGCAGCGCGCGCGGATATCGGCGAGCCGCGGCTCACGCAGGCTGCGATCCCGCAACCGGTGCGCCGCCAGGCCGCGCAGCAGCCCGCGGTAGCGCCGCATGACCTCGACCTCCAGCCGCACCACATCACGCACCGCCCCTGCCAGGCCGTCGCGCCGGCCGTCGATCCGAGCGGCCATGGCATCGATGTCGGCGAGCAGCCGCTCGCGCACGGTATCGAGCAAAACCGCGAGCAAAGCCTCCTTACTGGCGAAGCGCTTGTACAGATTGCCGACCGAGCAGCCGGCCTCGGCGGCCACCTGCTCCATCGTGATTTCATCCAGCGAACGCGTCTGCAACAGCGCCAGCCCGGCCTCGATCAGATCGCGCTGACGAGCCAGGCCCCGGGCCTGCTTGGGTGCGTGAACGCGATCCGCGTCGCGCAGGCTCGCCGCCTTCGCCGCGGACCCGGTTCGGCGGGACCCCGCGACGCCGCGCTCGGCAGGCGCCGCCGCTGAAGCGCCTGAAGCGCCTGAAGCGGCCGAAGCGGCCGAAGCGGCCGGCCGGGGCGATCTCGGGTGGGAATCGGCTGACATGTCGGTGGATCGATCTCCGCTCGTGCTTGACATCGGGCGGGCGCTGGCTTCTACTTGCCACCAATAGTGAATGCATATTCACCAAATGTCCAACGACCTGTCAGTGCCGGTTCCGGCCAGTGGCCGAGGCGCCCCCGAGGAGACCCACGATGCAGCACACCCCCTTCCTGTCGTCCGAGGCCCGGCAGGCCATTCAGGACGAAGCACGCGCCGCGGCCCATGCAATGCCGCTCGAGGACATCGATCTGGCCGATGGCCGGCTCCATGCCAACGACACAATCTGGGCCTACTACGAGCGCCTGCGCCGCGAGGCACCGGTGCACTACCGGCGCGAAGAAGGCAATCGCGCCGGGCGCGCCTACTGGTCGGTCACCCGCTACCAGGACATCATGGATGTCGACATCAACCACAAGGTGTTTTCGTCCGAGGCGGAACACGGCGGCATCGTCGTGATGCACATCCCCACACGGCAGCTGAACCGCTCGTTCATCGCGATGGATCCGCCCGACCATGACGAGCAGCGCCGCGCGGTCAGCCCGGTGGTGGCGCCCGAGAACCTGCGCCGTCTGTCAGGCCTCATCCGCGAACGCGTCTGCCGGATCCTGGATGATCTGCCGCGCAATGAAACCTTCGACTGGGTGGAGCGGGTCTCGAAAGAACTCACCACGCAAATGCTCGTCACGCTGTACGACTTCCCGTTCGAAGAACGGCATCTGCTGCCATTCTGGACCGAGGTGATCACCGCCATCCCGCCGATCGACGATGAACCGGCCTGGCAAAAGCGTGATGTCGAGATGGAGAGAATGTGGAACTACTTCACCAATCTCTGGAACGAACGGGTCAACGCGGAACCACGCAATGACCTGATCTCGATGCTGGCGCACTCGCCGGCCACCCGCAACATGACGCCGTCGAACTTCCGCGGCAATATCGTGCTGCTGACCGTGGGCGGCAATGACACCACGCGCAACTCGATCTCGGGCGGCTTGCTGTTTCTGAACCAAAATCCCGATCAATACGAGAAACTGATCGCCAATCCGGCGCTCATCTCGAGCATGGTGCCCGAGATCATCCGCTATCAGACCCCGCTGGCCCATATGGCGCGCACCGCGCTCCAGGACATCGAACTCGGCGGCCAGATGATCCGCAAGGGCGACCGGGTGGTGATGTGGTACGCGTCGGGCAATCGAGACGACACCGCCATCGAGAACCCGGATCAGTTCATCATCGATCGCGCCCGCCCGCGCAATCATCTGTCTTTCGGCTTCGGCGTGCACCGCTGCGTGGGCAACCGCCTGGCCGAAATGCAACTCACCATCCTCTGGGAAGAGATTCTCAAGCGCTTCCCGAGAATCGAGGTGGTTGGTGAGCCGGTTCGCGTGCCCTCGCCGTTCGTGCATGGCTATGCGTCGATGCCGGTACGGATCGCGGCCTGATCATCCGGCGGTCAACGAGCCGTCGCCACAAGTCGCCACGACAGACGACGCGGCAAGCCTGACGCAGTGTCCGAACAGCGCATTGTGCAGATGGCCGCATTGCGCGAATCAGACCTGCGCAACCGTGCTTCGCCACAGCCGGCGCGGATACAGGATGTCACCGCCCTCGTTCGGGAAAGGCGCGAAACCGCGGGACAGGAAGAACCCCTCGGCCGCTCGCTGTGCCCGTGTCGAGACCACGTCGTGCCCGTCGGCCGCCATTCGCGCGATCACCGAGTTCAGCAGGGCCTTGCCGATCCCCTGGCGATGGCAATCGGCGGCAACATACAGGCCGTGCAACAGGCCGGCCTTGCGTGCGCCGGGAGGGATGTCGGACTCACCCGCCCCGAGCCAGGTGGCGACCGCGCACACGCGCGCATCGATGATAGTCACGAGAGCCTGCAGATCAGCGAGCTCGCCGGCAGATAACGCGAACATCGGCCCCGAATGGGCGCGCACCCGTGCCGGCAGCCCCCAGGTGTCGATGGCCGATCCGATCACCGCATTGATGCCGTCCAGATCACTTGGCGCGGCCGGCCGTATCGAGATGTTCACGGGCCCCCTCTGGTTCGGATTCATCCCGCGATTGTCGCCAATTTGCTTTCCAACAGGCTGTTGAACGTCCGACCGGAGCCGTTCTGGAACAATCGCAAGATTGTTTTTATACCGACCGGTCTGTATATTAATGGCATGACCAGACCCCCCAAAGCACGCGCCCTCCTGCTCGATAGCGCATTGCAGGTCTTTCGCGAGAAGGGCTTCGCCGCCACCTCGGTGGAGATGCTGTGCCAGCGCGCCGGCGTCACCAAGGGCGCCTTCTTTCATCATTTCGAGAGCAAGAACGCGCTGGCGGTGGCGGCATGCGCGCACTGGAGCGCGGTCACCGGCCTGCTGTTCGAGCAGGCGCCCTATCACCGGCCCGAAGACCCGCTCGATCGCGTGCTCGCCTACATCGCGTTTCGCCGTCTGCTGCTCAGGGGCACGCCGAGCCAGTTCACCTGTGTGGCCGGAACCCTCGCCCAGGAGGTGCACGCAAGCCATGGCGAGATCCGCCAGGCAGCGGCGGACAGCATCCTCGCCCATGCCGACACCCTGGTCGAAGACTTCGCCCTGGCCATCGAACGCCACCCCCCGGTCACGCCCGTGGACGCCCGCAGCCTGGCCGTGCACACCCAGGCGGTGTTGCAGGGCGCGTTCGTCCTGGCCAAGGCCACCGGCAGCGAAGCACCGGCGCAGGACAGCGTCGACCATCTCTACCGCTACATCGCGATGCTGTTCGGTCGTGATCCCACCCCACCCCTGCCGGAGCCCCAGCATGACTGATTCCGTTGCCGACTCGGCACCCGCGTTCGACCTCACGTTGTCGATGATTCTCGAAGCGCCGCGCGCCAAGATCTGGCGCTGCTGGACCGAACCCGGTCTGCTCATGCAATGGTTCTGTCCGCAACCCTGGACCGTCAGCGCGGCCGATATGGAAGTCCGCCCTGGCGGACGCTTCGACGTCGTGATGCGCTCACCCGAGGGCCAGGAACATCGCAATCCCGGCGTGTTCCTCGAGGTGGTCGATGGTGAACGACTGGTGTTCACCGACGCCTATCGGGCGGGCTGGGTGCCGGCCTCCAAGCCCTTCATGACTGGCGTGATCGCGCTGGCCGATGCTGCGCAAGGCCACACCCGTTACCTGGCCACCGCCCGCCATTGGCGCGCCGAAGACAGACAGAGCCACGCGGACATGGGTTTCGAGGCGGGATGGCGCGCGGCGGCACTGCAGCTGCAAGCGCTGGCTCGCGGCATCTGAGCCGACGGAGATCCGCCATGAACTATCAGCCCAACGCAAAACTTCGTACCTGCCTATGGTTCGAGCGCGATGGCGCGCAGGCGGCCGACTACTATGTCTCGCTGCTGCCGGACAGCCGCATCGAAACGAAGATCGATCCGCAGGCCGACCAACCGGCGATACAGGTCATCGAGTTCCGGCTCGCCGGCGCCCCGTTCATGATTCTGAACACCGGGGTTCGTTTCGAGCCCACGCCGGCGACCTCGATCGCGGTCCTGACCGACGACCAGGCCGAGACCGACCGGCTCTGGGATACCCTGATCGGCGACGGCGGCAGCGAACAGATGTGCGGCTGGCTGACTGATCGCTACGGTGTGTCATGGCAGCTCACGCCGCGCGCGCTACCGCGCCTGTTCAGCGCGCCGGACCGCGCCGCCGCAAGCCGTGCCCATGCGGCGATGTTGCAGATGAAGCGCATCGACATCGCCGCCATCGAGCGTGCCTTTCGTGGCGAAAGCTAGCAGTTTTTCAAGATACCTCACGGGCCCGTGACGGCAGGCAAGCCATGGCATCACGTAAGCCGCGCCTGAGCCATCATGTCTATGTGATCGAGCTCGACGACCGGGTCTGGAACGAGCCGCGATTCCGCGCGGCCAACCCCGACTACCGGCTCGGCATGCCCTTCGTCTATGTGGGCATGACCGGGCTGGATCCGGAACTGCGTCTGGCCCGCCACCGGGCCGGGGTACGCTCAAACCGCTTTGTGCGCGACTATGGCCTGCGCCTGCTGCCCCAGCTCTACGCGGTCTACAACCCCATGCCCTACCCGGCCGCGCGCGAAATGGAGGTCGAACTGGCAATCGCCCTGCGTGACGAAGGCTATGGCGTGTGGCAGGCTTGAGTCTTTGGTGGCCAACAGGCCGCGGAGGATTCCGTGATTATCGACAAGCAACTGGACGACACCGCCGCCGTGCGCGAGGTCATGCAGCAATACATCGACGGCGCCGGCGGCCGGCCGGAGTTGCTCCGGCCGGCATTCCATGCCGATGCGATGATGTTCGGCAACATGGGCAGCAAGCGCTGGGATGTCCCGATCACGCGCTTCATCGAGCGTGTGGCCAAGGCGGACACGCCGCCGCCCGGCCCCAACTACCGGGCCGAGCTGACCAGCATCGTGATCACGGGCGACATCGCTGTGGTGCAACTGTTGGAGCAGGACTACTTCGGGATGGACTTCGCCAACTGGTTCACGCTTGCCCGCTTCGAGGACCGATGGCGGATCGTGGCCAAGGCCTACACCAGCCCGGGCCCGCGCAGCGCCTGACGGCGCCGCTGCGAACCCCCGATGGCGCCCGACATGTCGCGCGCACCGGTGATCCACCTGCGGCAACGGTCAGTCACCCGGACGGATCGAGAGAGCGCTAACGGCGGGCGGCCACCTGCCGCCGGCTGATCTGCACAGCCAGAATGCCGGCCATCACGATGGCCACGCCCAGCACATCACGGCCTGTGAACGCCTCGCCAAGTACCAGAGCGGCAATGGCCACGCCGAAGAACGGATTCAGGAAATGAAATGCCGCCGCCGCGGTCGGGCCGATACGCCCGACCAGCACGAACCACAGCAAAGTGGCGGCGAGCCCGGGAATCAGGGTGGTCCACGCAAAGGCCAGGCCCAACGACCATGACGGGCGCACCACCCAGGTTTCGAACAGTGCGGTCACCGGCAGCACGGTCACGAAACCGATCAGCATCTGCAGCCCCACGATCATCAGCGTGTTGGGATCGCGCGAAACGACCGCCCACGACCAGCGTGGCCGCGGCCAGCGCGGAGACGCCGATCAGCGTGACCACGATCCCCATCGGATCCACGCCGCCGGATATCTTGCCGGCCATGATCACCACCACCCCGGACACGCCGGCCACCAGCCCGGCGACACCCAGCGCGCTGCTTCGCTCGCCGAGAAAAGACCAGCTGGCGCCCGCCACCAGCAGGGCAACAGGCTCGCGATGACCACCACCACGCCGGCCGGCACCCATTGCACGGCCACGAAGCAGAGTCCGAGGTAGATCGTGTTCTGGCACACGCCGAGCACGATCAAGGCGCGCGTTGCTCGGCGTCCAGGCGTACGCGCTGGCCGAGCAGCCAGGCGATCGCGACACCAAGCAGGCCGGAGATCAGAAAGCGCACGCCCAGCGCCAGATAGGGGGCGCATCCACGACGATGATCCGGGCGCTGGTGAACGCACTGGACCACATGATCGAAAACAGAACGCCCATGAAGGCGGTACGCGCATCCATGCTCAGCGCTGGCCTGGCGTCAAGGTCTTGTCCATCAACTCGTAGCGCGAGCGCAGCCGTACCCCAGGCGCCGGTAGAAACGTTTGCCCTGTTCATTGAGGCGGGCCACCTGCAGCGACGAATTGGTACAGCCCCGTTCGCGAAAGCCCTGCTCGGCCAGCCGGATCAGGGACGCGCCCAGACCGCGACGCCGGTGACCCGGCAACACATAGCACTCATCGATCTCGGCGGTCAGGCCCAGGTGCTCGAGGCTGAACACGAATACGGCGAGCAGATACCCGACCGGCTCACCATCGACGCCGGCCATCCAGCATGCGCAATGCTCATCGCGCGCCAGCCACTGCGTGAGCGTGTCGCTGATGACGGTTCCACGCGGCGCCGGGATCTCATCGAATTGCCAGTAGGCGCGCACCAGCGGCGCAAGCTGCTCGATGTCTTCGGCGCCGGCGCGCCAGAGGCGCACGCCGTTCGCGTCGATGTCGGGTTCGGGCGGATCGATGGTGTTCATGGGAGCGCGCAGATTATCGCAAACCCGCGCAGCCCCATCTGGAGGACGGAGTAGCGCATCGCCGGATCGGCGCTTCAGTCCGAGCGCAACACGATCGTCAGGCCCTGCCCGGCCAGCCGACACCGATCCTCGTCCAACCACAGTTCCGAAACACCCGGTGAGTAGCCATCTCGGCTGGCCTGCATGCTGAGCCGGCCGGGGCGCGAGAATCGCAGATCGCAGATTCCGTGCGGATACAGCTCGCTATCGGGGGCGGCGTCGCCGAGCCGGTAGACGATACGCACCATCGAGCGAGCGCCCGCGCGTATCGACCACGTTCACCCGCAGGTACCAGCCCGAGTCGCTGACACACAGCGCGCCGATGCTCAGCGCGAAATCGCCACAGCCGGCTGACAGCAGAGCCAGACCTGCGATCGACATCGCGCGCGCGATCAGCCCGGTGCGGGCGCACGAAATCGGCCGCGATCGACGCTGGGGCAGGCTGATACCGGTGGGTCTCATCCATCGATGATCCCCCCGCCGACGCTTCTTTGCGAGGAAATAACCCCTCACAGGACTCGGATGAGGGCCCAGGGCCCATGGCGAAGGCAGACGCGCGCCGCACCGGTCGTTCAGCCGATACCGAGCAGCCCGGGCAATTCGAGCATCCGATCGAAGACCTGGTGTGCGCCGGCCGCGCGCAGTCGCTCAGCGGGCGTGCGCTCGGCGTAACCGAACACCTGCATCCCCGCGGCCACGCCGGCCGCGACACCCGGCGGTGAATCCTCGATGACCGCACAGCGCGACGGATCGATGCCATGACGCTCGGCCGCCAGCAGATAGATGTCGGGAGCGGGTTTGGGCAGACCCACGTCGCTGACGCTGAAGATCCGCCCCTCGAAGCGCGCCAGCAAGCCCGTGCGCCCGAGCGTGAGCCGGATCTTCTCGTGAGTACCGCTCGAAGCGACGCAACTCGGCATCGTCAGGCGATCCAGCACCGACTCGACATCGGTCACCGCGACCACCTCGGCATCGAGCGCGGCGCCGGCGCGCCGATGATATTCATCGACAAAACCCGGCGGCGGCGGTTCGCCTCGCATCTGCGTGATCAGCGCCACGCATTGCGGCGTGGACAGACCCACAAAGCGTTCGAACATCTGCGCGAGCGTGATCGCCACGCCGATCTCGTTGAGCATGGCGCAGAACACGCGATTGGTGATCAGCTCGCTGTCGACGAGCACGCCGTCACAATCGAAGATGATCAGGTCGAATCGGTTCATCCGGGTCGCGAGCATACACGAGCGCGAACCGGGGCGTCGCGCCCCGGATTGCCGGGCACGCAAGGTGCCACGCACGAATGAACCCGCGCCAGCTTAATGATTGCTGAATCTCCTTCGGCGCCGTTCGGAGATCACGGTCTTCGCGGCGGCTCGCGCGATACTCGCCACCGCGCCGCCCGCGCGGCGCCCGGCATGGCTTGCCCCCGCCAGCCCAGGACACACCGACCTCCCGCCGCAGCAGCGTCCATGAATCTTCGATCGCCCCGCCTCCCCGCCCAGTCATTGCCGCGTCGCGGTCCTGCCGTTGCCCTGATCCTGCTGCTTGTGTTGCCGGGCGCCCATGCCGAACCCGAGCGTCACTACGACCCGCAATCCGGCGCTTCGTCCCGCACTCACATCGACATCGAGGTCGAATCGCAAGCGAGCGAGCCGCATTCGCAGTTCGCGCTGGGCATGTCGCTGACCTCGGCGCCCGAGTACCTCGGTTCGTCGCGCCAGGGGCTCTCCCTCAAGCCGATCCTCGCCTATCGCTACGGGCGCTTCAAACTGACTTCTTCTGGCGGCAGTTCGATCATGAACTTCGGCGTGCGCAGCGACGACTCGGGTGCGAGCGCGGAACTGCTCAAGACCTCGCGCTGGAAGATCAAGACCTCGGCACGAATCGGTGGCGGGCGCAGCGCGTCGGATTCCGTCGATCTCGCCGGCCTGCCGTCGATTCAGCGAACCGTGTTCGCCCGCCTGTCGGTCAATTACAAGCTCACCGAGGCGATCTCGCTCGACAGCACCCTCACCTGGGATCTGCTCGGCCATGACAATGGCGCGTCCCTGTCGGCCGGCATCGGTTACGCGTTTCGATCGTCACCGGCCACGGAATGGTCGTTCGGAGCAGGCGTCACCTATGGCAATGCCACCCACATGCGCGGCCTGTTCGGCGTGCCCGAGTCGGCCGCCACCGCCGATCGCCCGGCCTATGAGCCGGGCGCCGGGCTGCGCGATATCGGCCTCGGTGCCGGCTTCATCACCTCGCTGAGCAAACGCTGGGTGGCCTTCGGCAATGTCGGCCTGAACAAGGTGATCGGCCCGGCCGCCGACAGCCCGTTGACGCACGCCTCGACGGGGCGACGCGCTTCCGTGGGAATCGGCTGGCGGTGTTGCCGCTGATCGAGACCGCGAACGAATTGCCGTTCCATAGAAAACGGCCCACCAGCGAGATACACGAAACGGTGCGCCAGACAGCCGCCGCACCAAGGCGTTGCACGCGCGGTCCCGCAGTGGTCGCTTGCTGTCGGTTCGCTCGTCAGAAACGCCTGGCGATCGTGAGCATCAGCGCCTGACCGATCTCGCGATGCACCAGGGGCTCGGTGGCCAGACTGAACAAGGTGGCGCCAAGATCCATCCTCAGGCCGCTCGGACGATGTTCGAACACATAGCCGAGCCCGAGATACATGTCCGGCATATGCTTGCCATTGCCGGCCGAGGCACTGTCGCCGGATACATCCAGACCGGGCCCGATCAGACGCCCCTTGAAGCCCCGGCCGGGCAAAGGCCAGGCCACCCGCGCCGACCAGTTCGTCTGCCAGTCGCGCCCCAATACGCGTGGTGCCGATTCATAGCTGACGAACGGTGTGATCATGTTGTAGACCCCGGCATAGTCGACCGTCGCGTCGAAGTTCTGTGCCAGCCCGAGCGTGCGGAAGCTGACCCGCAAACCCGCCACATCGAGTCGCTCGACGGCCAGACCTGCCTGCAGGCGCGCGCCGGAATCGAGCGCGCGCACGCGCGAAACGAACAATCCGGCATGCGTGGCCGAACCACTCACATCGCGGATGTTCACATCGAACTGCGCAGGCAGCGACGGTACTCTGGCGAAGCTGAGCGCCATGCTTGCCGGCCCGGCGCGCCCCGAGAACCAATAGCCGTCGAGAAAGCCGCCGACCAGCCAGCCGGCAGAGGCGGAGACCGGAACATAGCGAGACAGGCCGAGCATAGGCACAGTGTTGGCAAGGCTGCCGCCAGTGACCCGACCGAGCCCGAGCTGCCATTGCCACTGTGGGCGCGCGAGATCGTGCGGGCTTGCAGGAAACGCGGCGTAGCGCATATCCATCGGCACTTCGAGGATGTGCTCGGCGACGTAGTCCACCGACTGTTCGGCCGAGGCGGTCGAGCAAAGCATCATGCCAATGCATGCGGCAATGTGCAGCCCGCGCCATTGGCTGCCGCCAGGGTTGCGCCCCGACATCACTCAGCGCTCGCCGGTGATGCCGGCTTGCGCCCTTGCCAGACGGCGATGGACCAGCAATCGGTGCAGCACCGGCAGAACGGACACCACGATGATCATCAACGTGATCAGACTCAGATGTTCGCGCACCCAGGCGACCCGACCCAGCCAGAAGCCCAGCGATATCAACCCCGCGCCCCAGAGCAGCGCGCCAAGCGCGTTGTAGGTGCCAAAACGGCGTGCATCCATCGCGCTCAGGCCCGCCAGAAACGGCGCGATAGTTCTGACGACAGGCACGAAACGCGCGATCGTGATCGTGAAGCCGCCATAGCGCTCGAAGAACTCGCGCGTCCTGGCCAGATGCCCGGGCTTGACCCAGCCACGCTCGAGCAGCCGACCACCCAGCCGTGAGCGGCCGATGCCGTAGTTGGTCAGGTCACCGAGGAAGGCGGCGATCACCACTACCACGAGCGGCACGGTCAGGCCGATCGCGCTGGCACCGAGGAACGCTCCGGTGGTGAACAAAAGGGAATCCCCGGGCAGCAGCGGCATGAACACCAGGCCGGTTTCGCAGAATACGACCAACGCGACGATCGCGATCCCCAGTGGCCAGTTCTGCGCCACCAGGGCCATCAGCCCGTCGGCACTCGTGAACCACTGCCATGCTCCGGTCGTGGACATCATCGATCGATCCTGAGGAGTTGAACCCGGCAGCTTGGAGGCCCGCCCTTAACAGCTTGTATATGGACTCCCACCAGATAGCAAGAGACGGTCGTTGATTGGCGTCTTGGGTTCGCATGCAGCCGTATATCCGGCAACTGGAGTTGGACCGATCGTGGTGGTCCGTGCCGACATGGAATCTGCCAACCCGGCGCCAATCGTTGGAAGCGGCTTGTGAGGGCCGGCTGCTACCGGCGATGACGGGTTGTGGTGCGACCAAGGGTGCCATGATGGGCGAGTCGTCTTTGCGTAACGCGTGGTGGGGGGTACTGCGGTTAATGAGCCAGCACGGGGTGCTGGGTGTTCGTAATCGGTGTGCTCAACTCGGCATGGTGCTCACGATAAGGTTGTTGATCACGCAGCACCGCAAAGCACACACGGGCGAGCTTGTTGGCCACGGCGCGGCGCCTTGTTGCGTGAGCACCTCGACGCTGGATGTTTTGCCCCCAGTGCCCGATTGGTCCCGGGCTGCTGGCCCTTGTTCGTTCCCAGCACGTTGCTGATCGCAGCACGGCCCGTGCGCCGTGCACGAGTAGCATGCGCAGGTACTTGTCGCCGCGCTTACTGATGCGCCCCAGGCGCTGCTTGCCCAGGTGTTCCCTGGGGGTAAGCCCCAGCCATGAGGCGAAGTGACGCGCGCGCTGCTGAAGTGGCTGACTGACCCTGCGGTAGCGGCCACCATGGCCGTGGCGGTGATCAGCCCACCAGGCACACTCATCAAATCCCTGTAGGCCGAGGACTGACGCGCCAGCCTGCCCAGGTCGTGCTCCAGTCGGTCGATCCGATCCTCGAGCTGTTTGATCTCGAGCACCAGCTCAACCAAGGTGGGCCGGATCAGCGCACCGACCGAGCTTTGCGGGTCGCGCAGCACGCCAGCGATGTGCTCGAGCCCGCGACGTGCACCTACCGGAACATCGATCCCAACTCGCGGCAGATCCCCCGCAGCGCGTTGATCGTGCCGTGCGCGTGGCTACCCACTGCTGGCAACTCGATGCAGGCCTTGCAGTGACTGTTGCTCCACGGACTTGATCGGCACCGAGCAGATGTCATGGGCACGATTGGCCTCGAGCATGCCCGCCGTATCGGCCGCATCGTGCTTGTTGCGCCGCACGTAGGCGAACATACTGCGGCGGCAGCAGCCAACCGAGTGACCTTGAGCCGCGAGCCTGCGGCCCCAGTAGTGGGCCGAGCCGCAAGCTTCCATCGATCTTACCGACCTCGCGATTGTGGAAGAAACGCGCTCGAAACTGCGAGCGATTCAGCCCTTGGTGGCTACGATCCGATGATGCTCATCGGCGATCATAAGCTGAAAAACGTTCTTGGCCAAATCCACGGCAACGGTTGTAGCATTCATCTCGGACTCCCTCCTTGCTGGTTGACAGCCGACTGCACTTCCACGCGCATTTTGCCGGCTTGGCACGATGATGCCGAAGAATAACGGGCGGAGGGTCCATCCCATCATTAACAGGCTGTTGAAGTACCTCCAGGTGTGCGAAGCCCCCTCGTGAACATGACGCGGGTTCGCCCAGGCTGGCGCCGGCCTCGCGCAGCAAGTCCCCGCAGTACCGTACGATGGGGCGGGCGTCGTCTTCGCAATAACAGCCCACGGAAAACGACGTCTGCGGATAGCCGTGCCAGCAGCTCGATCGTTCGCCGGGCATCAGGCTCGTTCATCTCGCGCCGGTAGCCTTCTGGAACGCGCGTCGCTGGGCGTCGGTCTCGGCAGCGCGGCCCGTCGACGGTTTCGAAGCCGACGGCGCCAGGTTCGGATACCAGATGTCGTACCAGTTCTGCGCTGCGAACTGATCGCGAGGCACGCCGCGGGGTGGCCGGCGCACCGTGCCGATGCGCAACCCCTCGCCTTCGAGCCGGGGGCTTCCGAGTCGAACGACAAAGACACTCATCACCGTCTCCTGTGAATCAGCGGCCCCCGAGGGTTCGACCGACGGCCCGGCCGGCCGCTGTTCAGCCTCTGCGCCCGAGCGCCTCGATCAGAAGACCGTCACGCTCGTAGATGTCGTTCACGAAGCGGAACTCACGATCGGGACCGACGACGGCCGTCAGGTAAAGCAGGTAGACAGGCACATGGGCCGACAGATCGATGCGGGTCTCCTTGCCCGATGCAACGATACTCCCGATTCGCTCCCGGGACGCCGTCGCAACGCCGTCCAGCAACCACTGGGCCAACCCGAGTGCATTCGAGACCCGCACGCAGCCGGACGAGAAAGCGCGCTGATTCTTCTCGAAGAGATCCCGCGACGGGGTATCGTGCAGGTAGACGTTGTGCTTGTTGGGGAACATCATCTTCACCTGCCCGAGCGCATTCTGCGGGCCGGGTTGCTGGCGCAGCCGGAACGGAAACTCGCGTGAGGAGTAGGCGTGCCAGTCGATGGCATCCGGGTCCAGCATGCGGCCGCCCTGATCGCGTACCTCGAAGCCGAGGCGGTGCACCGCTGCCGGATCTTTGCGGAACATCGGCAGCTTGTCCAGCCGGGCGAGGCGGTCGGGCGTCTCCCACCAGGGGTTCAGCACCAGATAGGAGATCTGACCCGAGAATACCGGCGTCTTGCGATAGGTTCTGCCGACTACGACATCGTGCACACGCACGACACGATCGGCCTCGCGCGCCTCGAGACGGAAGTCCGCGATATTCACGCGTATATGGCGCTCACCGAGCACATCGGGCAGCCAGCGCCAGCGCTCCAGATTGGCACGCAGCTGATCCACCCGCTGGGAGGCGCTGCGATTCAGCTCGCGCCATGTCGTCGCGCCGACGATACCGTCGGCCTCCAGACCGATGCGGGTCTGAAACAAAGCGACCGCAGCCTCGACCGACGCATCGAAGACATCGCGTGCCGGCTGCGGATCATCGAGCAGGCCCGTTGCCCGCAGACGCTCGCGCAATGCCTCCACCCGGGGCCCCTTGTCGCCGGACTTCAGCGCCGGTCCAGGCGGAATCGGCCGCCATTCACCATGTGCGAGCGCCTCGCGGTACACCCTCAGCATGTCCTTTAGAACCAGGTATTCCGGGGCCTTCGGCTCCAGGGCGGCGAGGCTCTCCGCCACCTTGCTGCCGTCAATCGCACTCGCCAGATGTGCGGCCAGATCGCGCCCCCGACTGTGTGCGGTCCAGTCTGGCTCGATCGACACCGGATCGACCTTGCCGCCGGTCAGATGGGCACCGAGGGTCAGATAGGCATCGGTGGCCAGCAGCTCGCGTGCCAGTGCGCCTTCATCATCACGAAGATCCCGCAATGCCCTGGCGTGATAGTCATCGGGCAGCAGACCATGCTCGTACGAGGCGGCGACCGCCTCCAGAAGCTCTGCGAGGCGAGCGCTACCTTGCGGCCCGGACCAGACCGGCTCGTGCTTCCTTGCCGCATAGAAGCGGCGCAAGGTTGCGAACGCATGGATCGTCTCACCGGCAAGGCGTGACGCCGACTCCTGGCTCTCCAGCGCCGCCCGCAAGCTGCCGGCCTCGGATCCGGTCGTATGGCCGGCGGGCATCGCCCAGGCGGCGACGCTGATCACGCAGGCGCTGAACAGACAGAGCAGGGAGCGGAGCTTGGACATGGCCACGGCCGGAAGGGTTGATCCGGCGCAGGTTGTATCGCGAGCCGTGCAGAGAAGGCAATGCGCGCGCGCGGGGCAGACGACCGGCGGCGTGCGCCAACTTACCGGCGACGAAAGGGCGGGCGCTCAGACGGTCAGTCGCGCAGGCGCAGCTCGGCGCCCGGGGGCAGTTTCAGTGCTGCGGCAGGCTCCAGCCCGAGCTGGCTCATGCGATCACGAATCTTCGACATTGGCGAATCCCTATAACAGCCATTCGATGGGCAACCATGCCAACGCTGCCATCACAGCGCGCTGCCAGGCCCGCGTACCCGGTTCCGTCTGATGGGTGCGCACGCTGCCGTCGGCCATGGGCTCGTCCCAAACCATCGTGCCGTCGGCCCAGAGCCTGGGCTGGTAGCTGGCCTCGAGCATACGGTCGCCAAAGGCCTGCGCCATACGCTCGGCCATGGATGAGCTCTCGATCAGGAAACCCATTTCGCAATTGAACAGCGCCGAGCGTGGATCGAAATTGAACGAGCCGATGAAGATCCGGTCGCGATCCAGCGCGAATGCCTTGGTGTGCAGGCTGGCACCGGATATCCCGAGCGGCTGTACCTGCTGTTCGCTGATCCGCGTGTCCGGCCCGAACGGCTTGAGCTCGAAGAGCTCGACCCCCGCGCGCAGCAGATCGCGCCGAAACTTCGCATATCCGGCATGCACCACGAGCACGTCGGTGGCGCTCATGGCATTGGTCAGCACGCGCACCCGCCGCCCCTGCGAACGCAATCCGGTGAGATAGTCGAGCCCCGCACCCGCCGGCACGAAATAGGCGGAGACCAGATCGAGCGAGCGATCCATGTCGCCCAGCAAACGGCCCAGTTGGGCGATCATCAGCCGCGACCGATCGACCTCGCCATGGCCCTTGGCGGGATCGTCGACCACCAGACGAACCCGGGTCCATTCCAGTGGCAGCTCGCCGGCCGCATAGCGGCGCGAACTGATCGTCGGATCCTTGCGCAAGGCCTCGGCATCGGCACTGCGCGTGATCTCATCGAGTCGGCGACGCAGATCGCGCAGGCCCGGGCCCTTGTCCAGGACGTGGTCGACATCGAGCACCGAGCGGCTGTTCCAGTAGGCATCGAAGGCGGCCGAGGTCTCGGCAATCACCGCACCGGTCGCCAGCACATCCAGATCGTGGAAGAACACTCCCTGCCCCACCTGGAAGTATTCGTCGCCGATGTTGCGCCCGCCCACGATCGCGGCCGCGCCGTCGGCGATCAGCGCCTTGTTGTGCATGCGCCGGTTCATGCGCGCGAAGTCGAACAGATAGCTGATCAGCTTCGGCCGACGCACCAGCGACGGATTGAACAGCCTGACCTCGACATTGGGCTGGGCATCGAGCGCGGCCAGCAGACCATCCATGCCCGAGACACCGATGTCATCGAGCAGCAGCCGTACCCGCACACCGCGCTGCGCGGCATCGAGCAAGGCGGCCAGCAGCAGACTGCCCGAGGCATCGGCATGCCAGATGTAGTACTGCACATCGATCGAGACGCGAGCCGCCTCGATCAGCGCCAGCCGGCTGGCCAGTGCATCGCGCGGATCACGCAGCGCCAGTACGCCGGAGCGGCCGGGGTGCGCGGCCGAGCCCGCGAGCATCAGCCGTCCGAGCGGCGTTTCCCCGCTGGCCGCGATCGCGCTCACCGGCGCGCGCCCGACCGGGTCGGCGGGCACGAACCAGCTTCTGGCGAGCAGCACCGCGACGAGCACGGCCGCCGCCGTCAGCAGCAGCCAGCGAAGCAGACGTGGCATGATGAAGCGCGCGCTCAGCCACCCGATGCCGACTGCGCGGCGGTGAGCGTCTCGCCGAGCTTCTCGTCGATGGCCCTGGCCCGGACATAGGCATCGCGCCCGACCAGACGCGCGGCATAGTCTTCGAACTCTGGCCGCTTGGGCATCGTGCCGAACTGCATGCCCCAGATCACCTGGGCACCCACATAGACATCGGCCGCCGTGAAGGCGTCACCGGCCACATAGCTGTTGGCCGCCAGCGCACCGGCCAGGGTGTCGATCGTGCGTTCGAACGTGCCGTAACCCACCATGCGCTGCTGCTCCTCGCTGATCTGCACCTTCAGCACCCGATCGACCACGGCGGCTTCCACCGGGCCGGCCGCGAAGAACAGCCAGCGGTAGTAGGCGGCACGATCTGCCGGCGCCGGCGCGAGCGCCGCGGCCGGGAAGGCGTCGGCGAGATAGGCGCAGATCGCCGCGCACTCCGTGACCACCCGCCCGTGATGCACGATGGCCGGCACCTTGCCCATCGGATTGATGGCCAGATAGTCGGGGGATTTCATCGACGTGCCATAGGCCAGGATCTCCTGGCGATAGTCTGCGCCTGACTCCTCGAGCGCCCAACGCCCGATCTGCCCGCGTGACCAGGGGTTGGTATAGAAAACCAGCGGGCAATCGGGGGATTCGATCAGCGCCATCCGTGGGCCTCCGATGAACAGATCATGATGTACAGCAGGTTTCGCACCTGTTGGTGAGGCTCACTCGCCGGCAATGCGATCGAGCAGCCCGGCCAGCGTCTCCGGCACGGTGATATGCGGATTGTGCGAGGCCGGGATCTCGTCATAGCCCCAACCCGGCTCGGAGCGAGCGCGCTCGGCGAACTGGCCGAAGACATCGCCCATCATCGGGGTGAGGCAGTAGATGTAGTGGCGTGGCAGTCTGGTCTCGCCATGACGCAGATACAGACGCTGGCGCACGGTCTCGATCGGCTGCGGATGACGGCGCGGCATGATCCAGTCGACATCTTCCGGTGCGGTGTCTTCCGGCAACGGGGTACAGGGTACGCGCCAGCCATCGCCCTGCTCCTGGGCACCGCGCAGCATGTTGGCCCGCCCGGCCTCGGGCAGGCGGTCGAACAGCGATTCTCCGTCACGCGGCACGAACGCATCGAGGTAGACCAGCTTGCGCAGACGTTCGGGCATGCGATCGGCCACGCCGGTCGCCACCATGCCGCCATAGCTGTGCCCGATCAGCACCACATCGCTGAGGTCTTCGTGGAACAGCACATTGCAGACGTCCCGAATGTGCATCTCGAGATCCACCGACGGGCTGGTCTGGTGAAAACGCTCGCCCAGACCGGTCAGGCTTGGCACGAACAGTTGATGCCCGCGGGCGCGCATCAGCGGATGCATCCGCTTCCAGGCAAAGCCCGACGACCAGGCCCCATGGGCAACGACGAAAGTGGTCATGCTCAGATCTCCTCGGTAAACAGACGCTCGCAGCCGGTATCCGCCAGTATCGCATCGACCTGCGCGCGCGCGGCCGGCGCCAGGGCCGCGTGCGCCTCGCGTAGCCAGCGCAGGCACTTGCCCTGGTAGGGGAATGCATTTTGCTGCCAGGATGCGCCCTCGACCGTGGCCTGCACGGTGTCATCCCCGGCGGCCAGAGCACGCGCATTGGCGATCATCACCGGCACATAGGTTCGACCCGCTTCCTCCAGCAAGGCCCGCCACGTGGCCGGGGGCCTGGCGGCATCGACCCAGTCTGCGGGCCCGGGCTCCAGGCCGCTCAGATCCTCGACCAGACTCACCCAGGCATAGACCCTGGGTGCGGTGTCCATGGTGATCGACATCGGCGTCGGATCGAACTGGGCAAGCTGGGTCAGCTGCCCGAAAAAGCCGAAGTCCGAGGCGCCGGGCCGGTGCCCCATCAGATAGGGCATCTCGCGCAGATGGGCATCGAAGGCAGCCAGAAACCGCGGATAGCCGGCCTCGATGATCGGTGCGGTGACCGGGTTCGAGCCGACCACGCCGATCCGGCCGATCTGCCGCTCGGCGAACAGGCGGCTCTGCTCGGCGATCACGGCATCGGGACGGGACAGCCCGCGCCAGTGCGGCAGAACGCGCGCGGCACGGTCGATGTCGGCCGCGAACGCCCAGCGAAAGTGAAACATGAACTTGGTCAGCCACTCGTCGGCGTAATCCTCGAGCAACATATCCAGAAAAGCGAGCGCCGGATCGGGAGGGATTACCGAACGACCCGCGAATTCGCGCTCGAAGCGCCGGATCAGCGGGCTGGAATCGGTGACCGGCTCGAGTGCTCCGCTATCGCCCTCGAACCAGAACGTGGGCAGCAGTGGCACCTTGGCCCAGGACAGCCCACGCCTGGCCACCTCGGTGGGGGTCAGAAAGCGATAGGGCAGATGCCGGTAGCGCAGCACAGCCAGCATCTTGCGCGTATACGGCGAACCCGGGGCACCGCCAATCAGCAGCGGGCCATGATGCGCGGCATCGGACATCGCGCGGTCTCCTCGTCATGGAAGGTGCTGGCGGGCTGCCGCACCAGTGCGAGAGAGTAGCGCCAAACGGCCCCAGGCGCGCGATCGGGTCGGGGTGCAGGGCGCGGCCGACTCCGCGTGGCCGGTGCGCTCAGTGCGTGCCGGCCAGCGCCCGGATCGCGGCCATCCTGGCCACGACGCCAACGGCCATCTCGTTGCGCCCGATCACCAGAACCGGCATGTCGCTCTGTGCCAGATCGATCAGCGACTCCTCGATCACCGCGTTCGCCTTGACCCGCGAGACATCCGGCAGATTCGCCACATCGCGCCACCAGTCGGCGTCGCGATCCTGGTTGGCATCGACAAACGCTCGCGAGACCACGGCGGCGACCCGGTCACCGCCCATGATCAGCACCACACCCACATCATCCATCACGGCACGGATGCTCTCCACCCCGGCTTCGGCCAGCGGCAGCCGGGGTGCCGGCGTGGCGATCGAGCCCATGGTGACGACGCGCGCGCGATTGACGTCGCGCACGAAACGCTCGACATAGTCGTCGGCCGGTGCGAGCAGGATGTTCGGACCGGTATCCACCTGGCGCAACTCGCCGTCTTTCAGAATCGCGATGTTGTCGCCCAGGCGCAGCGCCTCGTCCAGATCATGGGTGATGAACACGATGGTCTTGTTCAGTTTGGTCTGCAACTCCTTGAGCTGATCCTGCATGTCGTGACGGATCAGCGGATCCAGTGCGCTGAAGGCCTCGTCCATCAACAGGATCTCGGCATCGGTGGCCAGCGCACGCGCCAGACCCACCCGCTGTTGCATGCCGCCCGAGAGCTGGCGCGGGAAGTGCGATTCGAAGCCGCTCAGCCCCACCAGTTCGATCTGCCCGGCCGCCTTCTCGTTGGCCTGGCGCCTGGCCATGCCACCGGTAACCAGACCGTAGGCGACATTCTCGAGCACCGTGCGATGCGGCAACAGGCCGAAGCGCTGGAACACCATCGAGACCTTGTTGCGGCGCAGGTCGCGCAGCGCGCTCTCGGACAGCTGCAGGACATCGTCGCCATCGACCAGGATGCGCCCGGCCGTGGGCTCGATCAGGCGGTTGAAATGGCGGATCAGGGTGGATTTGCCGGAACCGGACAGACCCATGACCACGAAGGTCTCTCCCGCCTCGATGCTCAGGCTGACATCGCGGATACCAACCACGTGTTTGTGCTGCTCGAGTATCTCCTGCTTGCCCAGACCCTGCTCGATCAGCGGCAGCACGGACTTCGGATCATCACCGAAGATCTTGGAGACATGTTCGACGACGATCTTTGCCACACCCATTCCTTAGCTGTTGATCTGCAGGTGCTGTTGCATGCGCTTGCCATAGCTTTGCGCGATGCGATCGAAGATGATGGCCAGGAACACGATACCCAGCCCGGCCAGCAGCCCGCGGCTGACCTCGAGACGCTGAATTCCCTGCAGCACCTGATAGCCCAGACCACCGGCGCCGATCATCGAGGCGATCACCACCATCGACAAGGCCATCATCGTGGTCTGGTTGATACCGGCCATGATCGTGGGCATGGCCAGCGGCAGTTGCACGGTGAACAAGCGCTGCCTTGGCGTGGCGCCGAAGGCAGTCACGGCCTCGATGACCGCGCCGTCCACCTGGCGGATGCCCAGGTTGGTCAGACGGATCATCGGCGGCACGGCGAACACGATCGTGGCCAGCAGCGCCGGAATCTTGCCGGGGCCGAACAGCATCACGAACGGAATCAGATACACGAAGATCGGCAGGGTCTGCATGATGTCCAGCACCGGCAGCGCGATGTTCTGCATCCGGTCGGAGCGCGACATCAGAATGCCCAGCGGCAGGCCGATCAGCACCGCCAGCAACGTGGCCGTGACCATCAGCGCGATCGTCGCCATGGCCGGCTCCCAGAGCCCGAAGAATCCCGTGGCGAACATCATCAGCACGACCGCCAGCGCGACCCTCCACTGCCTGGAGGCCTGCCAGGCGAGCCCGCCGAAGGCAATGATCACGATCCACCACGGCACGGCCAGCAAGGCTCGCTCGATCCCGTTGAGCAGGTGCAGCACGGGCAGAAACGCCAGCTCGAGCGCCTCGCCGAACTCGACCACCACCCACTCGAAGCCGGCATCGATCGTCTTGCGCAATGAGCGCACGTCGATCATTTCGGGGAAACTGGAAGCCATTGTCTATCCTCCCGGGGCCGATTGGCCGTCGCGGCCCGCCGGCGCGCGTTCAGCCTCGATCCTGTTCGTGGCGGGCGGCGGATCGCCCGTGCGCGGATGAAAAAGGGAGCATGGCCGCCCTCAGGGGTCGGCGATGCTCCCCATCACCGCCATGGCCGCGCACAAGCGCGAACCGAGGCCGGTAGCAGCCATCGCGATCAGAGCGACGCCTTGACCTTCTGAGCCACCTCGGCCGGCACCCAGGCCGACCAGACATCTTCATGGTTCTTCAGGAAGTAGGCCGCGGCCTCTTCCGGCGAGGCCGAGCTGTCGTCGGCCCAGGCCAGGACGGAATTGATCACCTTGTTGGGCACGCTCATCTTGGACAGATAGCCGAAGACATCCGGCGACTTTTCCTTCAGGGAGGTGACCACCGCCACCGCGACCTCACCGGGCTTCCATTCGCTGAGCTGCGGATTGGCGCAGTCCTTGTCGGTCAGACAGGCAAAGCGCTCGGCGTCATAGGGCGGCATATCCAGACGCACCAGATTGAACTTGCCGATCACGGCCGTCGGGCCCCAGTAGTAGGCGATCAACGGTTGCTTGCGCGCCACCTTGCGGGCAATGGATGCCTTCAGGTTGGCACCCGAGCCGGGCGAGAACAGCTCCCAGTTGTGATTCTCGAGACCCAGGGCCTTGAACAGATTGTTCGTGATGATCTCGCATCCCCAACCCGGCGGGCAGCCATAGAGGCGCCCCTTGCCATCCGAGGCAGCCTCGGTGAACAGCTCGGCATGGTCTTTCAGATCGGTGATCGACTTGACCTGCGGGTGCGCCTTGGCAAAGTAGTCCGGCACCCACCAGCCCTCCTTGCCCCCTTCGGTGAAGATGTCGCTGGCCTTCACCACGTTGCCCTTTTTCTCCATCTTCTTCCAGATGGCTTCGGCTGTGGACAACCACAGTTCGGGCGCGATCATCGGCTCGTTCTTGGCCAGCATCGAGGTGGCGGTCGGCACGGTATCGCCGGGAACCAGCTGGACATTGCAGCCATAGCCCTTGTCGAGGATGCGCTGCGTGGTGTGCGCGAGCACCGCCGCGCTGAGCCAGGTCATCTCGGCAATGGTGATCTTCTTGCTGGCGCCGCAGTCGGCGGCGCTGGCCGCGGCCGGGGTGAATGCCACCGCGCCGGCAAGCACACCGGCTGCCAGCCATTTGGAATTTTTGATTCGCTTCATAGGACCTCCTGAATCGGCGACCCTGCGGTTGTGCAGGTCGCACTCAAGAGAGAGATCCTAAACGACGAATTTAGTCAAATTTAGATAATGCGAATTGTATTTCAATAATTCTGAATTACAGATTGTCGTCGATCGCCGCTCCGGCCCCCTGAGTGCGCGAGCTTTCCGACGACGGCACCGTCGTTTCCAGTGCCCAGCGCTGCAGATCGGCCAGCGACGAGCGCGCGATCATGACCCGCCCGGCCGGGGGCGGACACCCCGGCGCCTCGCCGGCGAGCGCGCGCAGCAACAGCCCGCCAGCCCCGGGCGGGTTGGCACCGCGCAGGCAATCCGCGGGATCGAGAACCTGGCTGGGATCCTCGATACCACGCAACTCGAGGCGCCATTGCCCGACCAGCGGCCGCGTGCCGATATAGGCTGCCAGCCAGGCGACAGAAATGCCGCCGGGCAGGATCACCCCGGGTGCCTCCGTGGCCGCGAGTGCGAGATCGAGCACGGCCGGGATCAGCCGCACCGCCGGTGCCGCCGTCATGATCCACGGACCATCTTCGTGGCGCATCGGCGCGGGGTCGGTGCCGGGCTCGCCGAGCGCGGCGAGAACCGCATCGCCGATCGAGTCTGCCTGCACGGTTGCGAGCAGTCCCGCCGCGTTGGCCAGTTCATGGGCCAGGCCGATTTCGAGACCGGCGCCGATCGCAGCCTTTCTGACCAATTGAACGAACTCCCCGACCGAGAGATCGACCGCGCCGGCCTGGCCGGAGCGTGGCCGCCGCAGCGCGGTCCCCTGCGAGGCTTCGATCGATGGCACGGGGAGAGGATCCGAAGCCTCGAATTGCGCCGGTACGACCGCAAACGACCAATCGTCGGCTTCGGTCGCGCGCAACTCGCTGGGCGAAGGCGCACCGTGAAACAGCGAGATCCGCGTCCAGCGATCAGACTTCGGATCAAAACGGCTGGCGCCGAACATCGCCAGCTTGCAGCGCAGGAGATCGATGGGCAGACAGTCACCCGCGATCAGGTTGTCGTGGATCTCCGCATACGGATAGGCGCGCAGCGACTGCAGGCGCATCACAACATGCCGATGTTCCGGATGGGCGGCCAGCCAGGCCGCTAGCGGCATCTGTGCCGGCGCCCTGGCCAGCTCGGCCTCGAGCGCCTGGTAGTCGCGCACGATCGCCAACGGCATCTCCCGTTCGCACCCGGGTTCGCTGTCGCGCCGACCCAGCCGTGGCTCCAGCTTCTCCTCGCTGACATACCAGAACAAGGCCTGGGCCTGGGCTGTGTTCATATCGATGTCGAGCGCCCAGCGGGCCTGCGCACGCAGTTGCTCGAGCAATGATCCGCAGTCACCGCGGGCATCGATGCCCACCGTTTCGTCCGCGTCGCAGCAGTCGGCGAGCCCGTCGACCAGTGCGCCATGGGGCTCGAGCAGCAGACTCACCAGCAACTCCTGCAGCTCGAGCGAAGCGCCCTGCCCGCAGGCATAGATCGCATCCCAGGGGCGATCCGACGCCCAGGCCGCGGGCAGCGCCCGGCGAAATCCGGCGAGTTCGTCGCGCAGGATGTTCAGGCGCTCGTGCTGGCGGGCATCATCTACCTGCCATTGATCGAGATAGGCCCCGACCCGCGCCAGCACGGTTTCGAAATGCCGCCGCGCGCAACCGTCGGCCCGAGGCTGCGTACGCACCCGGGCGAGGGCTGTCTCGCGCGCCAGCATCCAGTTGTTGAACAGCTGCGCATGGGTGACGATGAACGGCGCCATGCCGAGCCCGGTGGCATTACCGATCCCCAACGCGCGTCTTGCAGAGGCCGACAGGCCGACAGCCCGGCCTGGCGCGCGCACCGCGGCGATATGCTCGACCAGCTCATGCGTGAACAGACGAATCAGGTAGACCGATAACATCTCCGGCCGGAACGCACCGCGCAGCAGACGGCGAGCGGCAATGCGCGAACGGTCGGCCAGCCCGAACTTGCCATTGCCATAGACCGCCGTGGTGCGCATCAGATAGCCCACGTCGCGCACGAATCCGACATCGGGCTGATCTCCCTGGGCCAGCGACTGAACCACGTGATCGAACAAGCGCACACTGCGGTTGGCCCGTGAAAGCACCAGGTCGGTGGCGGCAAAGCGGCCCGCCTCCTGCAACGGCGCATTGGCCTGCAGGCGGGCCAGCTGGGCGGCGTCGGGCTCACCGTCAAAGAGCACGAAACTGGCATCCCAGGCCTGCGCGATCACGCGGTCCGTGCGTTGCTCGGGCGCCAGCGGCGTGGAAAAGCAGCACAGGCTGTAGCACTCGTCGCCAGCCCGCACCCGGTAGACAACCGAGCCGTAGCCATGTTCATCGAGCGCATGATGCGGGCGGTCGATCAGCGCATCCGCGGCCACCAGATCGCGAAGCAGCACGCGGGCAAAACTCAGACGGCTTGCATGGTGCGAGCCCAGGCGCGCGAGCCGCATCGCCTGCCCCGGGGCTCGCAGGGCGGCGGGGTCTTCGATCACGCAGGCGGAGTTCATCGGCCACCCCGTCGATCGATGCGGATCATGCGCTGCGCTCCATCGGTCCGAACGAGCGGTCAAAAAATGTCAGCCAGTTCTGCCCCATGACACCGGCCACCTCGGTGGCGGAGAAGCCGATCTCGCGCAGCCCCTGCGCGATGTTGCCGAAATCCCGGTTGTCGCGGAACCAGGGCGGCTGAGGCGGAAATCCCGCATCGTTGGCCGACCCCTCGCCATAGTCGACGTCCTTCGTCCAGCGCCCATTGCGCATCCAGGCGACCACACTGTCGGGCTGATCCTGGCAGAGGTCGGAACCGATGCCCAGATGCTCGACACCGTAGCGCTCTGCGGCCTGGGCGATCATCGTGCAAAAACCGCTCAAGGTGCAGTCGGACTTGTCCTTCAGATGGTGCGGGTAGAGCGAGAAGCCGAGCATGCCGCCGCGCTCGGTCAGCGGCTTGAGCACCTCGTGGCGTTTGTTGCGCAGCGCCGGCGCCCACCAGTGCGGATTGGCGTGGCTGATCACGATCGGGCGCGCGGAGAGATCGATCGCCTCCAGTGTCGAGCGTTGTGCTGAGTGACTCATGTCGATCACCAGGCCAACCCGGTTCATCTCGCGAATCACCTGCTTGCCAAAGCGGGTGATGCCAGGGTCTTCGGCCTCGTAACAACCGGTGGCCAGCAAGGACTGATTGTTGTAGCTGAGCTGCATGAAGCGTGCGCCCAGGGTATGCACGATCTCCACCAGCCCGAGATCGTCCTCGATCGGCGAGGGATTCTGAAAACCAAAAAAGATCGCGGTCCGGCCCTCACGATGGGCGCGCCGGACATCATCGCCGCTGCGCCCCGGAAAGATCCACTGCGGATAGCGCTCGAACCATCGGTTCCATGCCTCCAGGTTCAGCACCATCTCGCGAAAGCTCTCGTGATAGGCGATCGTGACGTGTACGGCGCTGACACCACCGGCATGAATCTGCTCGAAGATGCGCTCGCTCCAGTTCGCGTACTGCAGCGCGTCGATGATCAGTGGCGGTTCGGTGGCGGGATCGGACATGAGGGCTCCGCGGGCGGGTCGGTCGGTGACTGGGCCGGCGCGCGCCCCACCGGCATCGGGCGGGCCGGGCGGCGCCGCGATCGAGGCTAACATAGGCGCCGGACCGAACCAGGCATGATGTCCCGGCACAAACTGCACCGCCGCGCCCCTTCGCCCCTTCGCCCCGCCACACTGCCTCGAAAGGATGCCCCCCTGTCCCGTCTGAAGCTCGAACAACTACGCGTGTTCGCCACGGTCGCCGAGCTGGGCAACATTCGGGATGCCGCGGCCAAGCTGGAGCGTACGCCCTCGGCTATCTCCATGACGCTCAAGCAGCTCGAGACCGAGATCGGCGACGCCTTGTTCGAACGCGATCGCAAGAACGCGCTGACCGCGCTCGGACGCTTCACCCTGGAAACCGCCCGCCGCCAGCTGGCAAGTTTCGACCTGGCCGAGCAGAACATCCGTGCCTATGCCGGTAACGCGATCGGCCGGGTTACGGTGGCCTGCGTGCCCTCGGTGGCATCGCGCGCAATGCCGGCCATCCTGCAACGCTTCGTGGCCGAGCATCCACGCATCGAACTCGACATCCGCGATGCCGACAGCCTGGCCATCGAGGCCCTGGTCGAGCATGAAGAGGTGGACTTCGGCATCAGCGTGCCACCACGACACGGCAGCGCCTTGCGCTTCCAGCCGCTTTATCGCGACCGATTCTTCCTCTTCTGCCGGACAGACAATCCGTTGAACCGGCTCGATCGGCCGCTACGCTGGGCCGATCTCACCGGCGAGACACTGATTCGCAGCGTCGGCCTGGACCTCGTCGAAAACCCCAACTATCGCGCGCTGGCCGAGCGTAGCCGCCTGTATGTTCGCAATGCCACGTCTCTGCTGGCGCTGGTGCAGGCGGGCCTGGGCGTCACCGTGCTGCCGGTGCTCGACGCGGCCCGCCACGCGCCGGAGATCGCGGTTCTGCCACTGGCCGACCCGGGCGCCCAGCAGCAGATCGGCCTGCTGACGCGCGCGCGCCGAACAGGCACCCGCGGCCAGGGCGTTCATCGATCTGGTGCTGCGCGAACTGGGAGAGCCGGCCGCACATGCGGGCCGGCGCGGCTGACCGGCCAGCCCGCGCCGGCGGGCAAGCGGGCAGGCACCCCGGCGCGCCGGACGGGCTGATAAAGTGTCGTCCCGCGAGGGTTTGATACGGAGACACCAGCAATGAGCACCCAGCGTACCACCGCCGGATTCATGGCCATGAAAGGCGCGGGCTATTACTCGAAGGCCACGGCCGGCGCCAAGATCGTGATGGACAACGCCGCCAGCATGGTGCTCGACTCGATCGCCACCCTGCCCCTGCCCGCGAGCGGCACCAGCCTGCGCGTGGCCGACATGGGCGCCGCCGACGGCGGCACCTCGGTCGATCTGTGGCGCCGCGCGCTCAAGGCACTGCGCGAGCGCGCGCCGGCGGCACCGATCGAGATGGTCTATACCGACCTGCCCCGCAATGATTTTTCGCAGGTGTTCCAACTCGTGCACGGGCTGACGGACACACCAAGCTACCTGCCCGAGGTGGACGGGGTCTATGTCTTTGCCTCCGGCACCTCGTTCCACCAGGCGATCTTTCCGCCCGCGAGCCTGCACCTGGGTTTCTCGGCCACCGCCTCGCACTACATCTCCGAGATCCCCTGCGATATCAGCGAGCATGTGCACATGGTGGGCGCGCATGGCGTAGAGCGGCAGGCGTTCACCGATCAGGGCGCGCGCGACTGGGCCAATATGCTCACCCTGCGCGCCCGGGAACTGGTGCCCGGCGGGCGCCTTTGTCTGTTCAACTTCGGCATCGACGAACAGGGCCGATACCTCGGCCACACCGGCGGGGTGTCGATGTTCGACACCTTCAACGAGCTCTGGGCGCAACTGCGCGACGAAGGCCGGATCACGGCCGAAGAATACCGGCGCACGAACTTCCCCCAGCACTACCGGACGGTGGAGGAGTTCACCGCCCCGCTGAAGGACCCAGGCAGCAGCGTCTACCAGGCCGGCCTGCGTCTGGTGCATGCCGAGACCCGCGTCGTACGCTGCCCGTTCGAGCAGGACTTCACCGAGAACCATCATGATGCCGCGCGCTTCGCACGCGAGTATCTGCCCACGCTACGGTCATGGTCCGAGGCCACCTTCGTCAACGGGCTCTCAACGGATCGCCCGCCCGAGGAAAAAGCCGCGATCGTCGATGAGTTCTATGGCCGGTATCAGACACGCGTGGCCGAGTCACCCGTGGGCCATGCGATGGACTATGTCCATTGCTATCTGATCTGCGAGAAGGCACGCGGCTGATCGCCGCCGCGGCCTCACGTCATGTGCCATGGCGTGACATGAGATGACCACGGCCAGGTGACGGACGCGCAGCGGCATCGCTCGCGTCCGTGAAGGACCCGGCCCGATCAGCGTCGCCGGCTGCCACGAAATCGTCACACGAGAACTCTATTGTCGCGTCCGTCCAGCCGCGAAGGAGTGATCATGTCTCTCAATGTTCGATTGGCGGGCCTGTGTTCCGCAGGCCTGCTGGTGGCGCCGTTCGGCCACGCCCAGGTACTACCGCATCATCAGACCCAAGACGCTTTCTATCAACAGGCGCAGGCGCGCATGGCCGCGCAGATGGCCCGCACCCCCTTTGGCAGCGCCCGTAATGTGATCCTGTTCATCGGCGACGGCATGGGGATATCCACCCTGACTGCCGCGCGCATTCTCAAGGGCCAGCTCGAGGGCGGCAGCGGCGAAGAGTACGAGCTGTCGTTCGAGAAGTTCCCGTACAGCGCGTTCTCCAAGACCTACAGTGCCAATCAGCAGACACCCGATTCGGCACCCACGGCGACCGCGATGGTCACCGGGGTCAAGACCAATGATGGCGTGCTCGGACTGGATTCGAACGCGGTTCGCGGCGAATGCAAATCAACATTCGGCAACGAACTGGTGACCGCGCTCGAGCTGGCCGAGATTCGTGGCCAGTCCACCGGCATCGTCTCCACCGCCCGCATCACGCACGCCACCCCCGCGGCCACCTATGCGAAGTCGGTCGAACGCGATTGGGAGGACATCTCCGACATGCCGGATGACGCGATCGCCGACGGCTGCAAAGACATTGCCGATCAGCTGATCAACTTCGAGGACTATCTCGAGCGGCGCTTCGAGAACATCGATGTCAATGGCATCGAGGTGGTCATGGGCGGTGGCCGACGCCACTTCCTGCCCAAGGATGCGGCGTTCAACAGTGGTGACGAGGTGAGCGCGGTCGAGGGCGACCGCACCGACGGGCGCAACCTGGTAGCCGAATGGCAGGCGAGGTATCCGGATGGTGTCTATGTCAAAGACCTCGCGGAATTCTTCGCGGCCGATGCCAGCAAGGTAAACCGACTGTTCGGCCTGTTCAACGAATCGCACATGCAGTACATGGCCGACAACAAGAATGACCGCCTCGGCGAGCCTTCTCTGGCCACGATGACCGGCAAGGCGATCGATATCCTGAGCAAGAACGCGCGTGGCTTCTTTCTGATGGTCGAAGCGGGCCGCATCGACCATGCCCACCATGCCGGCAATGCCTATGGCGCGCTCACCGACACGATCGAACTGGCGCGCGCTGTGCAGGCCGCGGTCGACAAGACCAAGGTCGAAGACACGCTGATCATCGTCACTGCCGATCACAGCCACGTGTTCACGATTGCCGGCTATCCGAAGCGCGGCAATCCGATCCTGGGCAAGGTGGTGCAGCCGGGCAAGAGCGAGCCGAGCCTGGCAGCCGACGGCCTGCCCTACACCACGGTCGGCTACAACAACGGGATGGGCTTTCGCGACCTGGGCAGTGAGACCGACTCGGACGCAGGCTACGAGGCCAATGGCGGGCTGCCCGATCCGGGCCGCAAGGATCTGACCGGCATCAACACAGAAGCGCCCGGCTACCACCAGGAGACCCTGGTTCCGCTGAGCTCGGAAACCCACGCCGGGGAAGACGTGTCGATCCATGCGCGTGGCCCAGGAGCACACCTGGTCAGCGGTGTGATGGAGCAAAGCGCCATCTTCAACGTGATCCAGCGTGCCACCGGCCTGATCGCCGACTGAAGCCGCTCCAGCCACGTATTCGAATCGTTCAGGAACTCAGATGAAAGTATTCACCTATCACCGGATGGCGGCATCGGTTGCGATCGCCGCAACGCTCGCCGGCTGTGCCGGCGGCGACGACAGCACCCCTGCCGCGAACGGCAATAACACCGTGGCCAGCGACAGCACGTCACGCACCGAGCTTTCCGCCGCGGATGTCCCCACCACGGTCCAGAGTACCGACTACCGCGCCGGCGCGGCGGCGGTCCTGGCCACCGAGAACGCGCTGGCCAATGCCACCGACCGCATCGGCGCCGCCAAGAACATCATCCTGTTCGTCGGCGATGGCATGGGTGTGTCCACGGTCACTGCCGCCCGCATTCTCGAAGGCCAGATGCGCGGCGTGGATGGCGAATCCAACCAGCTCGCCTGGGACCGCTTCCCCTTCGCCGCGCTGTCCAAAACCTATAGCGCGAATCAGCAGACGCCGGACTCGGCGCCCACCGCGACCGCAATGGTCACGGGCACCAAGACCAACGACGGCGTCCTCGGTGTGAGCCAGCAGGTCAGGCGCGGCGATTGCGCAAGCACCTTCGGTCACGAACTGGTCACCGCGCTCGAACTGGCGGAACTCGCCGGTCGGGCCACCGGAGTGGTTTCCACGGCGCGCATCACCCATGCGACGCCGGCGGCCACCTACGCCAAGTCGGTCGAACGGGATTGGGAGGACATCTCCGACATGCCCGCCGACGCCATCGCGGCGGGCTGCAAAGACATTGCCGACCAGCTGGTGCACTTCGAGCAAAACCTCGAGGCGCGATTCCCGGGCGCCAATGTCGACGGCATCGAGGTGGTCATGGGCGGTGGCCGGCGCCATTTCCTGCCCAAGGATGCGGCGTTCAACAGCGGCGACGAGATCAGTGCGGTCGAAGGCGACCGCACCGACGGCCGCAACCTGGTGGCCGAGTGGCGTGCCATGTACCCGGCCGGGCAGTATGTGCAGAACAAGGCCGGGTTCGACGCGCTCGGCGATGGCGCCACCCGCGTCTTCGGTCTGTTCAATGAGTCCCACATGCAGTACCACAAAGACATCGCGAAAGATCGCCAGGGTGAGCCGACACTCAGCGAGATGACCGCCAAGGCCATCGATGTTCTCGCCAGGAACGAAAAGGGCTACTTCATGATGGTGGAGTCGGGTCGGATCGACCACGGCCACCATGGCGGCAGCGCCTACTCCGCCCTGACCGACACGATCGAGTTTGCCCATGCGGTGCAGGCGGCGGTCGAGAAAACGGATCGGCCGACACCCTGATCATCGTCACCGCCGACCACAGCCATGTGTTCACGATCGCCGGCTATCCGAAACGGCAGCCCGATACTGGGCAAGGTGGTGCAACCCGGCAAGACCGATCCGCGTCTCTGGCCGCCGACGGCAAGCCCCTACACCACGCTGGGCTACACCAACGGGCTGGGCTTTGCCGATCTCGGCAGCGAAACGGACGCGGATGTTCGCTACGAGACGGCAGGCGATAACCGTCGCATCGATCTCACCTTGATCGACACGACGGCCCCGGGCTTTCACCAGGAGGCGCTGGTGCCGCTGTCGTCGGAAACCCATGCGGGAGAGGATGTCGGCATTTATGCCCGCGGGCCGGGCGCCCGTCTGTTCAGCGGCACGATGGAGCAGCACATGATCTTCCATGTGATGAACCGAATGGGCAATCTGGAAGGCGCGGCCGGTGCCGCGCTGAACTGATCCGACGAAACCCGAGTCAGGAAACGGGCGAGAGGCAACCCTCGCCCGTTCACACTATCCAATGAAGAACACGACACTGATTACGCTGATTCTGGCCTCTCTGTCCCATGCGATCCCTGTCCCGGCACACGCCGGTGAGTGCGAGCGGCGAGCGGCCAGCGTCGGCGCGGAGTATGAAATCCACACCCACCATGGCAATGATGGTGAGGATGCCCAGAGCCGGCTCCGATTCTGGCGCCTGGGCCAGACCGTGGTGCATGAATACCCGATCGCCGGCATCGCCGACGTCTGGTTCCGCACGGCCGACGGCCGACTGAAGACCACGCGCTACTTCGACGAAGCCAGGCGAGCCATCGAGTACCAGCCCGGTGATCTCAATCGGGGACGCGGTCTGCGCAACTGGAGCGTCAAGAATCAGTTGGTCTCCGAAAGCATGATCGAAGCGCTGCGAACTCAAGGCAAGAAGCCGGCGCAACAGCCTTCGGCGCGGCCGGTGGCCGGCGCGGAGCCTTCGACAGACAGGACCGCGGGCTTTGGCGCGTCGGATGGCGCGCCCGCCCCTTGTCGCCGCATCGAGTGGTTGAGCGGTGAAGTCAACGGCCAGATGCTCCAGATCGCATGGTTGCCCGAATTGCGTATTCCATTCTCGCTATCGGCATCTGTCGCGGGCGAGACACGCCTCGAATGGACGCTGACCCGGCTCGTCGACCAAGGCAATGATGAGATCGTCATGCGCCAGCAGGAGCGTGGCCGCTTCAAGGAAATCGACTTCGGTGACATTGGCGACGACGAAACGGACCCCTTCTTCGCCAGGCTGATTCACATGGGTTTCGTCCAGCACGGCCACGGCGGCTTTTATGACAGCCAGGGGCATGCGGCAGACGGTGACGCCCATGGCAGCTCCGCCCGTGTCGAACACGGCGGCCCGCAGCGTCACTGACGGCGCAGCCCCGATTTCATCCCCGGAAATCCGTTCCCGCCGCGCGGCGCGGTCTGTCGCACTACTTCACACGGCGGGGCTCGGCGGCAGCTGACAGAGCCCACACGGCGCGCGGCCTTCGCGCAAGAATCCGCCCGCGCACGACCGCGCTTCGCGACGCTTCCCGGTGCGACGCAGCATACGCTCGTACAATTGGCCGATGCCACTCACAGGGGGATGTTGATGGGTTTTCTGGCCGGAAAGAAGATTCGTCCTGGTGTCCTGAGCAACCGCTCGATCGCCTACGGCGTGGCCCGCGCATGCCATGCGCAGGGAGCCGGAACTTGCGCTGACATTCCAGAACGAGCGCTTCGAAAATCGCGTTAAAGGGTTCGCCAAAGAGTTCGGCAGCGATATCGTTCTGCCATGCGATGTTGCCGACGATGCTCAGATCACCGCGTTGTTCGCGAGCCTGCAAGAGCGCTGGGATGGCCTGGATGGTCTGGTACACGCGATCGCATTCGCCCCCCAGCAGGCGCTCGAGGGAGACTTCCTGGACGGGATTTCGCGCGAGGCGTTCCGGATCGCGCACGAGGTCAGCGCATACAGCTTCCCGGCACTGGCCAAGGCCGCCCGGCCGATGATGCAGGGGCGGGCCGGCTCGCTGGTCACGCTCAGCTACCTGGGCGCAACACGCACCATGCCCAACTACAACACGATGGGTCTCGCCAAGGCCAGCCTCGAAGCCGCAACCCGGTACATGGCGCTTTCGCTCGGGCCCGAAGGCATTCGGGCAAACGCTGTCTCGGCGGGCCCGATCAAGACCCTGGCGGCATCGGGCATCGGCGACTTCTCGAAGCTGCTCGCCTATAACGAGCGCAATGCACCCTTACGTCGCAATGTCACGATCGACGAAGTGGGTAACGCGGTCGCCTTCCTGCTTTCCGATCTGTCCAGCGGGATCACCGGCGAGGTGATGTTCGTCGACTGCGGCTTCAACACCACCGCGCTCGGCAACCCACAGATCAACTGAGCGGAATCCTGAAGCGGGCCGAGCCGGGCCCTGCCGGCCGCGATCAGATCGGATCAGGCAGGGCTGACCCCGACGGGGTCAGCAAGTGCCGGACCAGCTCTGCCACGCTGCGGATCTGATCACCAAACGGCAGCGCAGCCGCCCCCCGGAAATAGAGCCCTCGCTGGGCGTCGCCGTCCAGCGCATGACCAAGTTGCTGGTCAATGCAGAACTGACCGATGTCTGCCTTGCCGTCTCGCAGGCCGCAATGCTGCAGGCAATCGAACGACATGTTGCACTTGGACTTGGCATGCGCGCGCGCCTGCAACGTGGGCAGGATGCGCAGGTACTTGTCCAACCACGGCGTGCGTACCGCGCGCGCCGGCAGACCTGCCACACTGACAAACTCCACCATATCCTGCGGCCGGGCCTGTGCCAGAACCTGTTTGAAACCGGTGGCCGCGTCGCATTCCTCCGTGACCGCAAAGGCGGTGCCAAGCTGCACCGCCGCCGCGCCCAGGGCCTGCAGTGCCACGATCTGCGCATGACTGTTGATGCCACCGGCGGCGATCAACGGAATCGATCGACCCAGACCGGCCTTCTCGAAGGCCGCCAACACCTCGGGGATGACGACATCGAAGTCGAACCGGGCGTCATTGAGATCGGAGAGCCTGGCCGCACCGAGGTGACCGCCGGCCAGACGCGGGTGTTCGATGACAATGGCATCGGGCAGGCGCCCCTTCTTTTCCCACTTGCGAACCAGCAACTGCACGCCTCTGGCGTCCGACAGGATGGGAATCAACGCCACGCCCGGATGATCCCGGGCCAGCTCGGGCAGATCGAGCGGCAGACCGGCGCCCACCACCAGGGCATCGGCACCGCTTTCCAGAGCCTGGCGCACATAGCCTTCGTACGCGCTGAGTGCCCGCATGATGTTTACCGCGATCAGGCCATGCCCGCCCGCGGCACGGCGGGCGCGCTTGATTTCCCGATCCAGGGCCGTGAGATTTGCGGCATCGATCCGTTGGCGTGCGTCGGGCTCTTTGTCCAGATGCCGGGTTTGGGCCATCAGATCATCATGGTGACGCCGCAAGTCCACCGAGGAGATCGTACCCACGCCCCCGATCCTGGCAACCGCAGACGCCAATCGCGAGGCCGAGACGCCGACCCCCATGCCGCCCTGCACGATCGGTAGCAGGGTTCGGCCTTTCAGGTGGAGAGGACGCAGACCCGCAGCCTTGGCGCGGGCCAGCCAATCGGTGACGGACGCGGGATCTACCGAGTGAGGATCGCTCTGCATCATGGTTCATGGGCAACTGAAAGGCGCAGGCACCGTATCGCCGCCTGCGGGGACGCCATGCTATGGGTAGCCAGCCTGGCGCCGGCCGTGGCGAATAACTATAGGAGGCCCCCCAGGCATTGCAATGCTTCAGTCGCACGACTTTGTCCTCGGTCAAGCTCCTGGCGCAATTTTGGCCGTTCGCACGACGAACACAGGATCGAGGCGCGCCGATGTCCGGGCGTGGTGTCGATGGATACGCGCACCAAGAAGATCGATCGCGCTCAACCGATCAGCGCCCGCACATGCGCAACCGTACTGCGACCGAGCGCATCCAGGTCATACCCACCCTCGAGCATCGAAACCACCCGTCCGTGGCCCTGCTCTTTTGCCACCGAGACCAGCGATTCGGTCAGGTAGGCGTAGTCATCCTCATGCCACTCCAACCCGGCGAGCGGATCATCGGCATGTGCATCGAAGCCGGCCGAGATCAGCAACAACTGCGGCGCAAACTCACGCAATGCCGGCAGCCACACCTTGTCGCAAGCCTCGCGGACCGCACGCCCGTCGCTGCCACCGGGCAGACCCACGTTGTGAATGTTCGGCGCACGCGGTGTCTCCCCCCACCCCGGGTAGATTCCGTGCTGGAAACTGCCCACCATCAGGAAACGATCATCCCCGGCCAGCAGATCCTCGGTGCCGTTGCCGTGGTGAACATCGAAATCGATCACGGCAACCCGCGGCAGCCCGAGAGCATCCGTGGCATGGCGTGCCGCAATCGACACATTGCCCAGGAAGCAGAACCCCATCGGACGATCGCGTTCGGCATGATGACCTGGCGGACGCACGCAGCAGAACGCGCGATCGAATTCGCCCGACAAAACCTTCTCGACGGCCAGCACACCTGCGCCGGCCGCATGCTGGATCGCATCCCAGGTCTGCGGACACATCGAGGTGTCCGAGTCCAGCATGGCCAGGCCCTCGTCGGGCGAGGCCTCGATGAGCAGATCGAGCAACGCTTCCGGGTGCAGGCGCAGCGCCTGCTCGCGGGTGACCTTCGGTGCGAGCAGCGGGGTCATCCGCTGTGTCAATCCGGCCGCAGCAAGCGCACGCTCGATCGCCTCGACACGTGCCGGGCGCTCCGGGTGGCCCGGGCCCATATCGTGATCGAGCGAACTGGGATGATGGATGTAGGCGGTGCGGCTCGGCATGGTCGGAATCGCTGTGCTGCTCAGAATTTTTCGTCCGGACGCAGATAGCGCCAGCGCCCCATCGGCAGCCGGCCCAGCACGACACTGCCGATCCGTACCCGCCGCAGTGCCGTCACGCGCAGGCCGACAAGCTCGCACATCCGGCGGATCTGTCGCTTGCGGCCCTCGCGCAGCACGAATCGCAACTGCTGCTCGTTCTGCCAGGAGACCCTGGCCGGACGCAGCACGACGCCATCGAGCGTGAGCCCGTGGTTCAAGCGCGCCAGGCCATCGGGCGCGAGGCTGCCCTCGACCCGGACCAGATACTCCTTCTCCACCGCGCCGTCGCCACCAATCAGCCGCTTGGCCACCCTGCCATCCTGGGTGAGCACCAGCAGCCCCGTGGAGTCGATGTCGAGCCGGCCCGCGGGTGCGAGGCCGCGCAACTGACCGCGTTCGAAGCGCATTGGCAGCCGGTCTTCTTCCCAGCGATTCTCGGGGCGAACCAGCACCACGGCCGGTTCGTGACCCTCCTCGGCCTGGCCCGAAACATAGCCGATGGGCTTGTTCAGCAGGATGGTCACGCGCTGCGCCTGATGACGTCGCGCGGCCTCATCGATCTCGATCCTTGCGTCACGTGCAACCCGCACACCCAGCGTATCGACTCGCAGGCCGTTCACGCGCACCCAGCCGTTCGCGATCCATTCGTCGGCCTCACGGCGCGAGCACAGGCCAAGCTCGCTCATGCGCTTGGACAATCGAGGCTGGAGTTCTTCAGAGGTCATCGGCACAGGGCGCACGGAGAAACACGTCGATTATGCCAACCGGTGCGTTTGGCCGATGAATCCGATCGTGGCGCGTCAGTCGGCCGGCTCCAGCGGCAGCCCCGCGTATTGCTCGGCCAAGGCCGCCTGCGCGCGCAGCGACGACTGCAGATAGGCCAGCTCGATCTCCTGCGAACGCTGCTCGAAGGCGCTCGCGCCCGGGAAGGTGTGCAACATCCGGGTCAGATACCAGGAAATGCGCACCGAGCTCCAGACCCGGCGCAGCGCGGTGTCGCTATAGTCATCGAGCAGCCTCGTCGACCCACCGGCATAGAACGCTGCCAGCGCTCTGGACAGATAGTACACATCGGACACCGCCAGATTGAGCCCCTTGGCCCCGGTGGGCGGCACGATGTGGGCCGCGTCTCCGGCCAGGAACAGGCGCCCGTAGCGCATCGGTTCGGCCACATAGCTGCGCAGCGGTGCAATGGATTTCTCGATCGCCGGGCCCGTGATGATCGCATCGGCCATGTCACGCGGGAAGCGCGCGCGAAGCTCATCCCAGAACCGGTCATCGGACCAGTCATCGACCCTGGCATCGAGCGGCACCTGGATGTAGTAGCGGCTGAGGGTCGGATTGCGTGCCGACGCCAGCGCGAAGCCCCGCGGATGATGGGCATAGGTGATGTCCGCCAGCGGCGGCGTCTGCGACAGCACACCCAGCCAGCCGAACGGATAGACATGCTCGAACTCGCGCAGCACATCGGCAGGAATCGTGGCACGCGACACACCGTGAAAGCCGTCGCAACCGGCGATGAAATCGCACTCCAGACGATGGCGCTCGCCATCGCGCTCGAAGCTCACCGTGGGATGATCGGAGTCGACCCCGGCCAGGGTGACATTGCCGACCTCGTCGAGCACGACCGCGCGGCGACGATCCGCCGCGGCGAACAGATCTTCCTGGATGTTGGTCTGGCCGTATTGCATGAATCGCTTGCCGGTATGCGCAAAGGCATCGATGAAGAAGCCGGCATTGCCTTCCCAGACGATGCGCATACCATCGTGCGGATGCCCTTCGCGATCCATGCGTTCGGACAGGCCGTTCGCACGCAGCACATCGACTGTGGTCTGCTCGAGCACACCGGCGCGGATTCTGCCCAGCACATGCCCGCGCGAGGATCTTTCCAGCACGACGCTATCGACGCCTGAACGATGCAACATCTCGGCCAGAAGCATGCCGGCCGGGCCGGCGCCGATGATGGCTACCTGGGTTCGCATCGCGACTGCGCGATCAACTCGCGAATCCTCGGCAGATGCTCGCGCCCCCAATAGAGATCGCCATCGGGCAGAAGAAAGCTCATCACGCCGAAGACGCCGGCGTCTTCGGCTTCGATCTGAACCTGGCGCAACTGCCGACGACCTTCATCCTGAAGATAAGCCTGCAAGCCAGCGGTGTCGGCGCCGGCCTCGGCCAGCACGGCGGCCAGCACCTCGGGGTTCTCGATGTCGAGCTCGCGCCGCCAGAATCGCTCGAACACCCGATCATGGTATCCACGAAAGACCTGCGGCCCCTGCATCTTCGCGAACAACATGCCGATGTTGGCCAGTGAGCTGTCCCAGATCTTCTGTGTGCCGCGGATGGTCAGACCGCGCAGATTGGCCTCGCGCCGGCAATCCATGTAGCTGTACTTCACGCGCCGCCACTGGTGCGCGTTACGGCTCTCTTCCAGCACCCCACCCTCGCCATCGACCTTGGCGCTGCCGAGATAGGCGGGAATATCGAGCGTATAGGGGAGCCAGTCGAGCACGACACCCGTGTCGCGCTCGAGCTCATAGGCGAGATCCTTGGCCAGATAGGCGTAAGGGCTCTTGTAGTCGGTGTAGACCTTGATCGTCTCGATGCGCATGGCAACGTAGACCCGGTCAGGCGCCGCGCAATTCGCGCCGCAGGATCTTGCCCACCGTGGATTTGGGCAATGCCTCCAAGAACTGCACGAGCTTGGGCACCTTGTAGGCCGTGAGCTCCTTGCGGCAGAAGGCGATCACATCGGCCTCGCCGAGCGCCGCACCAGGCGCCTTGACGACGAACAGCTTGACCGCCTCGCCGGTCTTTTCGTCCGCCACACCGACGCATGCACACTCGGCCACACCCGGGCAGGCACTCACGGCCTCGACATCATTCGGATAAACATTGAAGCCCGAGACGATGATCATGTCTTTCTTGCGATCGACGATCTTCAGAAACCCCGCTCATCGAACACGCCGACATCACCGGTGCGGAAATATCCGTCCAGTAAAGGCAGCGGCATTGGCCTGCGGCTGCTGCCAATAGCCGGCCATCACCTGCGGGCCCTTGGCACAGACTCCGCCCGCCTCGCCGATGCCGACTTCCGGCCGTCATCGAGAAGCTTGATATCCGTGGAGGGCAATGGCAGCCCCGTGGTGCCCGTGAACTCGGTCACGCCCCGGATTGAAGGTCAGCACCGGGCTGGTTTCCGACAGGCCGTAACCTCACGAATGATCTGCCCGGTGATCGCCTGCCATCTGTCGGACACCGTCAGGATGATCGCCGAACCGCCGCCGGCCGCCAGGCGCAGTCGCGACCAGTCAACTTCCGGGGTCTTCGGATGCATGGTCAGGCCCGCGAACAAGGTGTTGACCCCGGTGAAGACGGATGGCCGCGCCGCACGCAGGGTCTCGACGAAGCCGTCCATGTCGCGCGGATTGGCGACCAGCCAGTTCTCGGCCCCGGCCTGGAAGTAGCTGATGAAGTTCACCATCAGCGCGAAGATGTGATACAGCGGAATCGCGGTGACCACGACCTCCTCGCCATCGCGCATCGCCTCGGGCATGAAATCCCGAAACTGCGCCACATTGGCCAGCAGATTGCCGTGCGAGCGCGGCACCCTTGGACAGGCCCGTCGTGCCGCCGGTGTACTGCAGAAACAGCAGATCATCGGCGCCAAGCGCAACCGGGGTGAACGGAAGACTCGCTCCCTGCGCCAGCGCATCGGGCAATGCCACCACGTCGGTCAGTCGCGGATCCACCGGCGGGCTGGGCAGCGGGCTGTCGGCACTCAGCGCGAGACCCGCGGTCACGATCCGGCGCACCGGGGTGTTCTGGACGATTTCGGCCAGGGTGGCCGTCGAACCGTTGAAGATGACGATCATCGCGCAATCGGCATCGCGCAGCTGATGCTCGAGTTCGCGCGGCGTGTACAGCGGATTCACATTCACCTGCGCCGCGCCGGCCCGGATGATGCCCAGCATGGCGACCGGGAACGCGAGGATATTGGGTGTCATGACCGCGATGCGGTCGCCGCGCCGGACACCCTGGGCCTGCAGCCAGGCGGCGAACGCACGCGAGTGGCGGTCGAGCTCCGCATAGCTCAGAGACTGCCCGAACGAATGAAACGCGGGCCGATCAGCGAAACGCTGCATCGCATCTTCCATCATGGCGGTGACGGAGGCGAAGGCCGGGGCCTGAATCTCTGCCGGGATGCCAAAGGCACGGTAGCTGGCCAGCCAGGGGCGTTCACTCATCGGAAGTACTCCAGAAAATTAGGTGGATCGGCAGTCGGTTCAGGCGCTGGACAGACCCTGGATGCAAGAAAAAGCCGCTGCGGACCGGACTGTAACAGCAAGCCAGCGGCGCGATTGGCACGGGGCTTGGTCATTTGGAGTTGGATTGCCTGGCGGGCCGCTCGTGAGTCACTCCCTGGGCATCGCCGGCCCGCAGTAGATACTTCTGGATCTTCTGGCTGGGCGTCTTGGGCATCTCGCTTCGAAACTCGATGAACCGCGGCACCCAGAAGCGCGGCATGTGTTCTTCCGAGAACGCCCACAGCGCTTCGGCGGTGACGCTCTCGCCGGGCCGCAACACGACAACCGCCTTCACCTCGTCTTCACCCATGTCGGAGGGCGCGGCGATCACCGCGCATTCGAGGATCGCCGGGTGCCGGTTCAGCACCGCCTCGACCTCGGAGGAGGAGATATTCTCGCCCCGACGTCGGATCGCATCCTTCTTGCGATCCACGAAGTAGTAATAGCCGTCCTCGTCGGCCCGCGCATTGTCTCCAGTGTGAAACCACAGGTTGCGAAATGCCTCGACGGTCGCCTGCGGATTGTTGTAATAGGCGCTGAGCATCGCAAACGGCCGTCGCGGTCGCACGAGGATCTCGCCGACCTCACCAGCGGCCACCGGTTCGTCACGATCATTGGCGATCATGACCTCGAAGGTGTCGCTGTTGGGCTTGCCGCACGACAACGGCCGGCGTGGCGCACCCGCCGGCGTCGCGGTCACGATGCCGGTCTCGGTGGCGCCGTATACCTCGATGATCCTGCAGTTGAAGCGCTTCTCGAAGGCTTCGTTCACCTGGGCGAAGTAAAACTTGCGCGCGGGCTGCTCGGCATCATCCGGGCGTGGCGGCTGCTTGAGCAGGATCGGCACCATCGAGAAGATTCCGTGCGCGAGATCGGCATCGGCGCGCCGCACCTCGTCCCAGTAGGTGGCCGGCGAGAATCGCGGGCCGAAGGTGATGCGGCCACCGGCGATGATCGCCGGCACCACACCCAGCCAGGCGGCCACTGCATGGAACAGCGGCAGGCAGGAATAGATGGACTGACCGGCACCGAACTCACAGGCCTTGATCCAGTCGAGCGCGAAGGTGATCACATGACTGTGGCTGGCCAGCACACCCTTGGAAGGCCCGGTCGTGCCCGAGGTGAAACTGATCGCCAGCGGGTCGGTCGCGGCCACGGGAACCGCGCGGGTCATTGGCGGCGCATCGAGCAGCGCGTCGATCGTGGATACCTCGGCACCGCCCGGCAAGCTCGCGGGCGCACCGGGCATCGGGGCCGAGAGAATCACATGCGACAGCCCGGGCAGATCTTCCGCCACGGCCTCGAGCCTGGCCAGGAAGGCGGGATCGATCACGATGTGGGTTACATCGGCCTTGCCCAGCTGATAGCGCAGGATGTCGCCCTTGTAATCGGTGTTGATCGGCACGTATACGGCGCCCGCCCTGGCCGCACCGAGCCAGGCATCGACGAAAGCGAGCGAAGTCACGGCCATGATCGCCAGCTTGCTTCCCTGGCCCACGCCAAGTTCTGCCAGCCCGCCGGCGACCCGGCTGGCGGCCTGATCGGCCTGCGTGAAGCTTCGCGCACGGTTAGGGAACACGACCATCGGCCGGTCGCCGAAGCGCTCGGCGGCGCGGCTCAGCAGCCTGGGAAGAACATAGTCACCGGGGGATAGTTCGAGCAGCATGCGCGCCTCGCCATGGGTGGCGGCATGCGACCCAAAGGGCCGATCGGCCGGTGCCGGCCGCCACGGACATCAAACCAGGACAAGGTTACCGCAGCGCCGGCGCTCCCGACGCGCCGCTCAGCCCGGCCGATGGTAGGGCGTCTTGGGTGGATCTTCGTCCTGCCCGCTGGTGTCGTAGCGATCGGTGTTCTGCTGCTCGCTCTCGGCATCGCGCAACGCACGCCTGCCCACGGTCATCTGCTCGTGGCTGGGCTTTCCTCCCGATGGATCGACGCTGGTGGTGCGACGGCCCGCCGCGGTTCCCGGCGGCGACCCCTCGAGCGCTTCTTGTCCTCGCGCGGAACGGTCCGTGCGGGGCTTGGTCGGCGCCCGGGCCGGTGATCGCGCTCCCCGCGGGGCTGGGTGGATCGCATGGCTGACTCCTGGTTGCCGTCTTGGATCAGGTCAGCGCGCAAGACGCGTGCCTGTGGCCTTGACGACGGGTGTTCGGGCCGCCACGCGCTATCGTGCCATCGAGCGCCTTCGTGCCCGAACTGACACGCATCTCAACGAAACACAGGCGGTCGCGACCAGCGGGGTGGATGCGGATGCGGATGCGGGCACGAGTCCCTTGGCGCAGGCGAGACGATCAGTCGGCCGCCAGCCGCTTCGCGAGCGCGACCCGATCGACCTTGTCCACCGTCGTGCGAGGCATAACATCGATCAAGGTCATCACCTTGGGCACCTTGTAGTTCGCCAGACGCTCGCGACACCATGCCATGAGCTGAGTGACCGGCACCGGCTCCTTGAGCTCGATAAACGCATGTCCTACCTGGCCCCAGTCCGGGTCATCGATGCCGATGACGGCGGCGGCGCGTACTGCCGGGTGTGTTTCGATCAGAATCTCGATTTCGCGCGGATAGACGTTGTAGCCGCCAGACTTGAGCATCTCCTTGCTACGGCCGCAGAACACCAAATAGCCGTCGTCCCGAATCTTCGCGATATCGCCCGTTCGCAGATAACCGTCGGCGGTACGCACTGCCGCCGTGGCCTCGGGGTTGCCCAGATAGCCGGCGAATGGATGCGGCTGAAGCACCTGAACCTCGCCTTCGGTGCCCGTCGGCACCGGCCGATCCTCGGCATCCGCAATGCGCAGCCGCAGCCGGGGATCGGGCTTGCCGGTGGTAGCCAGCAAGACCTCCAGATCACGCGTTGGCGGCGTATAGACGATCGGCCCGTTGCTTTCGGTCATGCCATATTGCTGCGTGAACAATGCGGAAGTGGATTCGAGCAGGCATTCAAGCACGCGTCGGCCGATCGGACCCGCGCCCCAGTTGACGAACTTCAGCGAGCGCAGGTCCGCGCCGGCGAAATCCACATGCTCCACGATTCGACCGAGCATCGCGGGCACGCCGCTGAGCACGTCGAGGCGTTCGCGGGCGGTGACCGCCAAGGTGAACGCCGGATCAAACTGTTCGGCCATGACCATCGTCCCACCAGCCACCAGCGAGACGCCGATGCCGCTGGCAAGCGCGCCAATGTGATTGACCGGCAGATCGAGGAGTTGCCGCAGCTGCGGCACGCGATATCGATCCATGTGCAGAGACCAGGAACGAAACGCAAGCCCTGCGTGGGTGATCAGCGCCCCCTTGGGTCGGCCGGTGGAGCCCGAGGTATAGATGACCACCGCCGGGATATCAGGATCGAAGCCGGCGAGCTCGGCATCCCAACGGGCCAGCACCGCCTCGCGCGGTATCGGCCGAGGCAGCGAGCCGTCCCAGAGTCCGGCGCCCAAGCGCAGCACGCCAATGCCCAGCGTCGCCGCATGATCATCGAGATCGGTCGAGAGATCGCGCGCACCGTCGCGCGTCATGGAGATCATCAGACGCGCCTGGCTATCGACGAGAATCTGCCGTTGCTCATCGCGTTTGTAGCGTGGGTTGATGCCAACCGAGGTGGCACCGACCAGCCAGCAGGCCAGCAGCGCGATCACGGCCTCGGGACGCGGCGTCAGCAGCGTCGCCACCCGGGTGCCGGGGGTCGCGCCCATCTCGCGCAGCGTCGTCGCAAGTGCGCAGGCGTGGGCCGCCAGATCACCGAAATCGAGCCGGCTCTCACCGAATACCGCGGCCTCCAGGCCCGGAGAGTCGGCCAACCAGACTCGTGTGGCATGTAACAGCGATGGTGGTGGAACTTGCATTGGGACTCCTACATCCGGAACGATCGGCCCTTCGGGCCGAGCTGTTGCGGGATCAGCCGCCAGGTATCGTCGAGCCAGTCATTGAGGATCGAGCGTGTCTCACGCGGGTCGATGATGTCGGGAATGCGGAAGCGCTCGGCGGTGAGGAAAGGCGACTCCATGTGATGGAAATGCGCCTCGATCTCGGCCAGGCGTGCAGCACGGGCCTCGGGCTTCAATGACTCGAGCTCGGACTTGAACGCGGCCTCGACCCCACCGCTGACCGGTATCGATCCCCATCGGCCCGACGGCCAGGCGTAGACGAGGTTCAGTCCCTGCACGCGGTTGTAGGTGCTTCCCGCCAGACCGTAGCAGCGTCGCAGGATCACGGAGCAAAACGGCACGCGGCTCTGTTCGATCGCAAAGCAGACCCGGACAGAGCCTTTGACCGCACCGGTTCGCTCGGCCTCCGGGCCGACGATCGTGCCCGGTTGATCCACCAGGTGGATGATCGGCAGATGAAAGGTGTCGCACAAGTCGATGAACCCCTCCATCTTCTCGGCAGAGGCGCGTGTCATGCCACCGCCGTACTGATAGGGATCACTGGTGATCACCCCGACCGGACGGCCGCCGAGCCGCGCGAAGCAGGTGACGATGGAGCGCCCGAAACCCTTGGTCAGTTCGAAGACCGAACCACGATCCATGATCAGTTCGACGACTCGGCGCGACTTGTACACCTTGCGCCGGTCGCGCGGGATGATCTCGAGCAGTTCCTCCTCGCGTCGGTTCGGATCATCAGTGCAGGCGAGCACCGGCGGCATCTCGTTGACGTTCGCCGGAAGGTAGGACAGAAAACGGCGCGTCATCTCGAAGGCTTCTTCCTCGCTGCCCGCCTCATTGCCGATCACCCCGCTCTCGCGGGTGTGGATCTTCGATCCGCCAAGCGCCTCCTTATCGATCTTGACACCCATGCCGCGCTCGACCACCGGCGGCCCCCCGGCAAAGACCTGCGCCTGCCCCCGGACCATCACCGAGAAATGCGCAGCGGCGGCCTTGATCGCACCGAGCCCCGCGCACGGCCCCAGAGCGATGCCGACCACGGGAATCGTGCCGAGCATCCTGGCCCCGGTCCAGCTCGGATACGACGGCAGCTTGGTGGCCGCGTTCTGGTCCAGGATCTTGACGCTTCCGCCGGCGCTCTCGACCAGACGGATCAGCGGGATCTGCATCTCGAGCGCATAGTTCTCAGCGAAGATCCACTTCTCGGAGACCGCCGCCTCGGACGAGCCGCCCCGGATCGTCCAGTCATCGCCGTCGATCGAAACCTTGCGCCCTGCGATCTTTCCGGTGCCGATCACCGCATTGGCAGGGGTCACCTTCACCAACTGGTGCTGATCGTCGTAGATCGCGCGGCCCGTCAGTGCACCGATCTCCCGAAAGCTGCCCGCATCGAGCAGTCCATCGATTCGCTCCCGTACGGTCTGACGACCTGCAGCATGTTGGCGCGCGACCGCGTCGCCCCCCCCTAGTTGCTCAGCGAAGCGTTTGCGAACCGCGATCTCATCGACCTCCTTCTGCCAACTCATGACCTGCCTCCCTGGGTTCGGTACTCGGGAAAGGCGCACCGTTTGCGCGTCGCCGAGCCACCGCTTTACAGTCCTTGACTGATTGTTGACAATAAGACAGATCGCTGTCAACGGCATGCCCGCCAACCAGACTCGCGCCGGCGCGCCCGGCGCGAGTCCCGATGACTGAAAGACATGAGGATCCAATGAGCGACGAAACAGTGCACTCGGATGTAGCCGGCACCGTCTGGAAAATCGAGAAGACCGTCGGTGACGCCGTGCAGGCCGACGACGTGATCATGATCCTCGAATCGATGAAGATGGAGATTCCCGTGGTCGCGCCACGCGCCGGCGTCATCGCGGAGATCCTGGTCGACGAGGCGGGTCCTGTGAATGAGGGCGAGGCGCTCGTGCGCCTGTCGGCCTGACGCATCACCTGGTCGGGCACGTCACGCGCGCTCTCCCCTAGAATCGGGCGATGCTCCTGTCGCCGTCTCCCCTTCGCAGCCTGCTGCTGGCCATGGTTCGCCCGCAGGGCGAAAGCCATGGCGAGACCCTCTCGCTCGCCGAACAGATCACCCTGCAACTGGCCGCGGAGATCGTCGAAGGCCAGATCCCGGTGAGCACCCGCCTTACCGAGGTGGCGGTCGCGCAGCGCTTCAAAGTCAGCAGGGGACCAGTGCGCGAAGCGCTGCGCATGCTCGACAGTACTGGCCTGGTTCAATGGCTGCCCAGGCGCGGTGCGCTGGTCACAGAGCTTTCCAGCGATGAAGTAGCCGATCTTTTTGATCTGCGCGCCGTCCTTTTCGGCCTCGGCGCCCGGCGCTTTGCGCTGCGCCGCCAGCAGGCGGATCTGATCGCGCTGCGCGCGCACCTGACGCAATTGCAGTTGCTTGGCGCACGCAATGACGACGGCGCCACCGGCGACTATGCGCTGGCAGTGCTCGAATGCGGCTCCGCCATTTGCGTGGCCGCAGGCATCGAACGCCTGACCACGGTGGTCACGGGCCTGTTCTTTCGCACGCTGCGCTATTCGCGCCTCGGGTTGGCCACGGCCGAGCGCCGCCGTCAGTCGGTGGCCAACTGGTCGGCACTGGTCGCGCAAATCGAGGCTGGCGAAGGCGAGTTGGCCGAGGCCACGGCTCGCCGTCTGGTCGAGGCGTCACGCGACGAGGCGATCCGCGCGCTGGCCAATCGCGAAGGCTGAGCCCGGCCTTAGATCCGGTAGAAGCGCTCGGCGCTGGTGCGAAATAGTGCCGAACGCTCACTGGCTGAGAAATCGCAGGTAACCTCGTCGAAGGCCGACCAGACCTTGCCGTAGCTGGCCATCAACCGATCCACCGGAAAGTTTGAACCGAACATCGCGCGCTCGGGCCCGAAACACTCGATACAGTGCAACACGAAGGGACGGATGGACTCAGCGCCCCAGTTGCGATCGAGCATGCCGAAACCGCTCAGCTTGATCATCACGTGGGGCAATGCCGCCAACGCCGCGATCGCCTCGCGCCAGGCGCTCAGATTGGCCTCGTCACGCTCCAGCGGCAGCCCGGTGTGATCGACGACCACCGGCACATTCGGATTCGCACGGGCGAGCCGAATGAGACTAGCCGCTTGATGATGGTATATCTGCGCATCGAAGCTCAGCCCGTATCGGGCCAGGCTGGCAAAACCACGGCACCAGGCGTCATCTTCGAGGAAGTCACGCGGCGCGCGATTGTGCGTCGGGTTCGGGTGCCGGTTCAACACCTGTCGAATACCGCGAAACCGGCTCGCCTTGCAGTGCGCTTCGAGCACGCTCTGCAGTGCCGGCGAGGACAGATCCGCGAACCCGACGATCGCGTTCGGCAGGCCGCGCGAGGCGGGATCATCGGCAACCGACTCGAGCCAACGTGTCTCATCGACTGGTCGCGTCGGATCGAAGTTAGCCTGGACATGAACCGACTTCACCAGCTCGACGCCGGCGCCGGCCGCGTCTTCCAGCAGACTCGCCACCGAGTAGGTCTTCTTCAACGCGCTGGTATCGCCCCAGCCGCGATCATGGTCATCCGGCTTGAGCCACGGGTAGCTATTGAGCTCGAGGTCCCAAAGGTGGTGATGAGAATCGACAATTTCCACATTCACTCCATGCATCTGCGGCGCGGCCGACGCCAGCCCGCGACCTACGTCCATGAGACAGACCCGGGCGCCTGTTGAGCCACCAGCGCCTTGGCGGCACCAGCCGCGAGCGTTGCGTCAGAGCGCACCCACCTTCTCGAGCTCGCCGATTAGGCCGGTCAGCCCCTGCTCTTCGAGGATGCGTCGTGCCAAGGCCGGGTCGTAGGTTCCTTTGACCCCGGCCCAGGCGTCTCGGGCCCCGGCACGCCAGAGATCCATTTCCTGCTGGCTGGGCTGATAGACCGCCACCTTGCCCTGCATGGCCCCGAGCGCCGATTGCTGCCAGGCCTGATCAACGGCGAAGCCTTCACGCTGCATGTCCATGCCAACCCGGTCGATGGCCGCTCGTGCCCAGTCGGGCAAGGCATCGTAGCGCTTCTTGGTCATCAGCAAGGGATGCGCGCTAAAGGCTGCCTCCACGCGGGTGATGTGCTTGACCACTTCGTAGAACTTGCCGAACGACGTGAACACATCCTGCAGGTACATGCCTTGCACTACCCCCGATTGCAGCCCCTCGTAGAGCGATGCCCAGTCATAGGGAATGGGGGCGGCGCCCCAGGCCTTGATCAGGTTGAATTCGACCGGGCTCTTGGTGACACGGATCTTCAGGCCCTTCATGTCGGCCGGCACGCGCACTTCCCGCTGCGTATTGACGATGTTCCTGAACCCGCCCACTGGCACCAGGGCGATGACATGCATGCCCATTTCTTTACGCGCGCGTTCGGAAAGTTCCCTGGCGAGCCAGCTATTGAGGATCTTGCTGGCGCCATCTTCGCCCGCGAACAGAAACGGCAGGTTGATGATGTCGAAGGTCGTTCCGAAGGCGCCGACATTGCCGCTGGAGACCGTGGCGATATCGATCTGCCCGAGCCCGAGCTGCTCGACACAGGAGTGTTCGCTGCACAGCGATCCGCGATCATGGATCACGAGCTCGAGCCGCCCGCCGGTGTACTCGGCCAGCTTGGGCTTCATCAACTCGAGCGGCCAACTTGCCCAGGCCATAGGTGCGTTGGCTAGCCGTGCCCAGCCGCAGAGTGATTCCTCGGCGCGGCGAGCGCGGTGCTCGCACAAAGACCGAGAGCGCGGCAATCGTGAAGGCTCCTCGCAGAGCATGGCGTAGCGTGACGGACAGATTCATGGACTTCCTCCTTCTGGATGGTTGGAGTCGCGGCTAGCGACCTCACGATGGCTCACGCCTGGATCGAGCACGGATGCGTCCTGGCCGCGGGCTGATTCGATCAGCGCGAGCACGGCGGCCACGATGACGAGCGCGCCGGCGATCGGCAGAATCATCATCGGATAGGATTTCGGCAGATTGCCGAGCTCCCAGTAGGAGCCCAGGATGCGCGATGCCGCCTGCCCGCCAGGCCAAAGCATTAGCAGGCCGACCACACCGAAGAGCGCGGTCCACACTTGCCAGAGCAGGCGCCGGGTGCGCGCCGAAACGAACTGATGAATCGCTTCCATGGCAATGTTGCTGCGCTCACGCACCGCCAGGGCAAAGCCAAGCATCACCATCCAGACATTCGCAAAAGTGGTCAGCGTGTCGCCCCAAAACGGGGGTGACAGGAAGACGGTACGCATCACCACCGTGTAGCCGACGAAGACCACCATCAGTGCGAGCATCGTCGCGCAAATGATCGGCAACAAGCGACGCAGCACGAATTCGGCCAGCCTGGCAAGCGTATCGAACACGGCCATCTCAGATCAATCCGAACAATCGCGGCAGAGCAAGCGTGAGCGGCGCGATGAACAACATCAGCACCAGCATCAACACTTCTACCATCAGGAATGGGAGCAACGCGGCGGCGGTTCGTTCGAGCCGTGCACCGGCGATCGCATTGGCGGTGAAGTAGCACACCCCCACCGGCGGTGTTACCGTACCAAGCAGGAATCCGACCACAACCACCAGCGCCGCCTGCACAGGTTCGAAGCCAGCCGCCGCGCAGGCGGGCACAAGCATCGGGCCGAGCACAATGATGTTGGCCGCCGCATCCATGAACATGCCGGCCACGAGGATCACCACCAGCAGCGCGGTTGCGAATGCGAGGCGGCTGTCGGCGAACGACATCAGCCAGCCCTCGAGCATGTCCAGCGCCCCCAGGCGGGCGAGCAGCCACGAGAACGGGCCCGCGGCCGCCACGATCACGAACACCGAGGCCGACAGACGCACGCTGCGATTCAACGCACCGAAGAGCCCGCGCAGATCGATGTCGCGATAGGCGACGATCCCCAGGGCGAGGGCCACGAACACCGTGATCGCGCCAGCCTCGACCGAACTGAACCAGCCGCCGAAAATCCCGACGACCAGAACCAATGGCACCGACAATGCGAGGATCGCACCACGCGCCGCGCCCAACAAGGCACGAAGACTGAATGGCTCATCGCTGCGCTCGTGACCCTTCACGCACGCGACGACCCAGGCCACGGCCATCAACATGAACCCGATGACCAAACCCGGGAGGATACCGGCGGCAAACAGTGCGCCAACCGACAGATTCACCGCGCTGGCAAGCACGATCATGGCAATGCTTGGCGGAATGATGCCGCCAATCGTCGAACCGATTGCCGTCACCGCCGCGGCATAGGCACGCGAGTAGCCACGCCGGATCATCGCGGGAATCATCACGGTGCCGATGGTGGCCGTATCCGCCACCGCGGAACCGTTCATGCCCGCAAAGAACAGGCTGGCCACCATGTTCACCTGCGCCAGGCCGCCCCGCATCCGGCCAACCAGCACAGTACTCAGCCGCAGTATGCGTTGTGTGACCGATGACGTATTCATCAACTCACCCGTCAGCATGAAGAATGGCACGGCCACCAGCGGAAACTTGGCGAGCGCCTCATACATCTGATGCGGCACGGTCAGGAGCGGCGCGGCGTCCGTCAGCAGGATGTAGACGGTCGGGAGAAGCACCATGGCCAACGCGATCGGCGCTCCGAGCAGGATCAGCACGACGAGACTGACGACGAGAACCAGAACGTCCATGGTCTCCCTTTCTTTTCATGGCGAGTGCCGTGGGCCGGCTCGGCGATCCTAGGTTGCAAACATGACGATTGTCAACATTCTGCAGATGATGCAGACTAGGGATGCGATTCGCGCCCGCGTTCAGAAGGGCAGGCCAATCCATCCCAGATGCGGGCCCGCGATCCGACCATTCGAAGAACCCGATCCACGGGAGAGACCATGTCTGCCACAGCCGTTCTCGATGCTGCCCTGACCGCTGCACCTCACATACGCGTCGAACCCATGACGGTTCACATTGGTGCCGAGATCCATGGCATCGATCTCGCCAGGCCCTTGAGCGCCGCCGAGACCACGGCGGTCCGGGCCGCCGTCCTGCGCTGGAAGGTGGTGTTCTTTCGTGAGCAAGCGCTCGACCATTCGAGCCATGTACGGCTGGCCGAGCAATTCGGCGACCCGACACCGGGGCATGTCGTCTTTGGTGGCGACACCAAACACCCGGCGATCTACTCGATTGCCAAGTTCCGAAAGGCGAACAACCGTGTCCGCCAGGGCCTGCGCGTCTGGTCGGGTTGGCATGCCGACATCACAGCGGCCATCAATCCGCCCGCGTTCTCCATCTTGCGTGGCGATATCGTGCCGCCCTATGGCGGCGACACACAATGGACCAATCTCGCGGTCGCCTTCGAGAAGCTGGCCCCGTCTTTGCAGCGCTGGCTAGAAACCCTGAATGGCATTCATCAGTTCGACCCACCGGGCAAAGTCAGCGGCAATGCTGCCTACGACGAGATCGTCAGCAAGCGCACGATGATCTCCAGCCACCCTATGGTGACCGTACACCCCGAAACCGGTGAGAAGGTGCTGTACATCAGCCCGGCCTTCCTGCGCCGCATCGATGGCATGGCATCCAATGAAAGCCAGCCGGTTCTGCACATGCTCTGGGAGCATGCGGTCATGCCGGAGTTCACCGTGCGCTTTCGCTGGGCACCCGGCAGCGTCGCGTTCTGGGACAACAGGGCGACCGCGCACCTCGCACCGCGTGACATCTTCGACTCCGATTTCGACCGCCAGTTCTACCGAGTCACGTTGGCGGGCAGCGTACCCACCGGGATCGATGGGCGAGCCTCTCGGGCCATCGAAGGTGAGCCGATCGAATCGCTGGCCCAGCTGGCGTAATCCTTCTTCGGGCACGCCCGAGCAAGGTCAAGAAGACCGGAAGATCACAACGTGGGTCACGTGGGGCTTGCCCGGCTGATAGCCCAGGATGTTGCCCTTGCAAAGTGGGCCGTCATACCAACGTGCGGCCACGCGCCAGCGAGATGCTCGAGCCATTCAGCGCCGCGAGAACTCGACCTCGTATCTTCCAGTGGCTGTCTGAGGTGCCGAGGAAATGACGACCCACTTATTCTCTGACCCGGTGATCTTCAGATTGACCAGGCGGTGGTTGCAGGCACCCGATACCGCCCCGCGGCCGTCGATCTTCAGGCTGTTTGCCCACGCATTGCCACAATGGACGTCCACGGGCAAAGAGAAAGTTGCGGTCGCATAGAGCCCGATGTCAGTCAGGATTCGGAACTTTTCGATGCGCAATCGCTTGGCCTCCTTCTTGTAAACGATCTGGAATCTCCCATCGCCCTTGCTTTCGAACAGCGTCCCGACCGGGGCGCTGCTCGCCAAAGCCGATGCCGATCCGCCAGTGCGGGCGCCGGAAACCGGCGCGCGAGCAGTGGCGGCACGCGCCTCGGTGACCGGTACCGCGCTCGAGACGCGAGCGCCAGAGACCTTCGCCGCGTTCGCTTTGGGCTGGCGGGCGGGCCTCGATGGGGCGGAGTCGGCGGTCGCCCTGGCAGGCGGGCTCGCCGCCACAGAGGGTCTGGTCGATGCAATGGCGCCTGGCGATGCCTTGGCAGCAACGTCAGCAGTGGGTCGCGCCTCGGCCAGGGCAAGACGAAACTTCGCCATAGGCGCGTAGGCGCTCTTCGGAAATGCGTCGACAAACGCACGATACGCGTCGGCAGTGTCGATTTTCGCGGCCATCTTCCAGGCCTCCTCCGAGATATCAACGCTGCCTTTTGGCGGTTCCGCACTGGGAGTCTGCGTCGCGGGTAAGCCAGGGTTGAAAGAGAATTCGCCAAGCAGGCTGCTTTCGAACCAGGGTTCCTGTTGACCCTTCGAAGCCATCTGCGTGGCCCGGCTGACCCGCTTCAATACGCTCTCGATGGGCAGACCTGGCTCGGCCATGTGCGCGAGGAGATGCTCGGTATAGAGACCGTTAGCCCCGCTGCCGTCGTCGGCCACACCGCCAGGCCTCGTCGAAAAGCCAATCAAGGTGCCGGTCGGCGCCGACACCATGCGGGCCAGGCCGCGCTGGAGAACCCCACGCGTCAATGCTTCGAACGGATTGTTCCGGCAGGCATCGAGCAGCACGATCTTCACGCTCGGCCTTCTGTCGTCGATGATTTCCAGCAGCGAGCCGACATCCATTGCGTTGTACTTGATGTCGTAGGCCGAATTGATCTTGGCATCGACCGCCAGGAGATAGTTTCGCCCACCGACCTGCAAACCATGGCCGGAGTAGTAAAACACCACGATGTCGCCCCGGTCGATAGCCGACACGAAGCGCTCGAGGACCCCGCCGATCTGCTCGCGCTTCATGTCGTGCACTTCCTGTACACGAAAGCCGAACTCGCGCAGCCTGTTCGAGACCGCCTTGGCATCGTTGACCGGATTGAGCAGACGAGACTCCGAATAGTTCGCATTGCCAATGACCAAGGCGTGCCTGGCCGGGCCCGCCCAGACCGGATCTGCGAGGTAAGACATCGCCACCACGAGGACGATAGTCAGTCGATGCACTGCCGCTGTCCAGGTGACCGCACATTTCGGAAAAATCATCAGAAACATGGAATGTCTCGTTCTCGGAGGCCTCTGGCCCCTCTTACCAGGCTTGGATCATGAGTTGCGCGGACCGGCTAGTCGGTTCACGGCCGATAACCTGGGCCACCCTATGACCCAGACGCCGCCCCTTTTGCCGGTACGCTGCGGGCATCTCGCACCGCCTTTGGCCGATCTCCGCCAGCAGTCTAGCGCTAACAATTTCCCGGATTGCGGGGATCATCCCCCAACCGCGCCATCAGGCCAAGCAGCAGCGCGCGCAGGCCCGTCGGGCCGTCAGCGGCACCATAGACATAGCGATCCGGGCGTGCGATAAGCGCGCTGGCGCCGAGCGCGTCGAACCAGTGATCGAGCAGGGGCTCACGCGCCTCGAGACAGAGCACGCCGGCGCCCGGCAGCGACACGGTCTGGCACTGTGCACCGACCAAGACGATCCTGGCACCGATTGATCGACAGAATCCGATCGTGTCCTCCTCGAGCGCGGCCAGATCATCCGCCCTGCGAGCCACGATCGCGAAACCGGCACCGAGCACATCATCCAGGCGCCGCCACGGCCCGTCGGTCTCACGCACCCAGGGTTGCACCAGCAGATCGCCGGCCCCCGGCGCCGGCCGGCCATCGGTGCCACGCGCGATCAGCCCGGTCTCCAGACCCGGAATGAAACGCTGACGAATCGTCTCGGCGCGACCCGATCTCAGCTCCTCAGCCAGACGCCGGTCCCGCTCCCGGGCCGCGTCGGGATCCAGCTCGCCGATGATCAGGCCGAATGCCTTGGTATGCGCAACGACTGTGCGTACATGCTGCTTGCGCTCGGGGCCGTAGGTTTGCAGCAGAGACTCCGGCAGGCGTCTGGTCAGCACCCCATCGAGCTTCCAGGCCAGGTTGAAGGCATCGCGTACGCCGGCGCACAGACCCTGCCCCATGAAGGGCGGCATCTGGTGTGCGGCATCGCCCGCCAGGAAGACCCGGCCATCCTGCCAGCGCTCGATGACCAGCGCATGGAAGCGATAAACCGCCGTACGGCAATGTACGAGCGCACTCGTGTCGACGAACTCGCCCAGCACCCGCCAGACGGCCTCGTGGTCGTGAAACATTTCCGGGCGCTCGTGCGGCAGGATCTTGATCTCCCAACGGCGCAGTCTGCCCGGCCCGACGATATAGGTACCGGGCCGGGACGGCCTGCAGTAGTGACGCATGCGCTCGGGCAACTGCACCGGTCCCTGAATCCAGGCATCGACGATCAGCCACCACTCATCGAATGCGAGGTCCTCGATCGCCGGCGCCATCTGCCTGCGTACGGCGCTGCTGGCGCCGTCGGCACCCACCAGATAACGCGCATGGGCGACGATCTCCTCACCCTCATGACCGGGATCGACCCTGCGCAGGCGCGCGCGCACCCGGTCAGGGCTCTGTTCATAGCCCACCAGCTCATGTTCGAGCAGGACCCGCGCCAGGCGATCGCGCGCGATGGCGTCCCGCAACGTGGCTTCCAGCTCGGGCTGCACGAACATGAAGTTCGGTATCCACCCCAGCGCATGCGGGGGCGGCGCCGGATAGAAGCGCTTGATCACCTGCCCTTGCAGACCTACGAAATCCGTCCCTGGGTGTGGTACCGCCGACGCCAACACCTGCTCGGCGATGCCGATCTGCTGGAACACGCGCAGCGCCTCGTGATCGGCGGTGATCGCACGGGGTTTGTCATAGATCGCCGGCGCGCGCTCGATCACCGCGACCCGCCAACCGCGGCGCCCGAGCAAGGCAGCCAATGTGGCGCCAGTCGGACCATAGCCGGCGATCAGGACATCCACATCCATCGTTTCGGGCCTTGGGTTCATCTCGTGCCTGCCTAGTGTCGTGAGTCTGGCCGGATATGATCTCGAACGCCGTCATCCTGGCCGCACAGCCCACGGCTTACCCCAGGACATTGAAAATCAACCGGGGCCGGCGCAGAAGTTTACGGGGTTCAGAGTGCGCGACCGACGCGTCGCCTCAGATCACGATGGAGACCATGATCGAGCAATTTCCCGGACATCACGACGCCGACACGCTCGTCGACCCCGGCGAGCTCGAGCAGGCCTACCGGGCCGACAGCGCCTTTGTCCTGACGCTGGCGCCTTGGGTGTTCGTCATCGGCATGACGGTCGAAGCCTTGTCTCACTGGCAGGTGGGCCCCGCCTATCTCTTTTGGACGCATACGGCGATTGCGCTTGCCAGCCTGGGCCTGCTGATCGCCATCCGACGGCGGGCCATCGGCCAACGCCAGCCACAACGCTGGCTGCTGCTGTTCTGGGCATTCATGCTCTGCAGTGTCACGGTGCACGCGATCTTCGCCTACCCCGGCGACCAGCGCCTGTCTCAGCTCGTGCTCGCACTGACTCTGTTCGCCACAGGCGGTCTGATTCTGCCCACCGCCACCGGTGGGTTCGCGCTGACCGCCAGCTCGGCCGCGCTGTTCTTCCTGTTCGCCCTCGAGTATTCCACCCAGGCGCTGCAAAAGGCGGCGATCCCGCTCATCGTCAGCTTCATGGCGCTCTTGCTGTTCCTGGCCAGACGTTGGGCCATCAAGCAGAGTGTGAAGGTGCGCATGCTGGACCGCAGACTCTCCATCAGCCAGGCGCAGACGGAATCCGCCAATCGCGTGGCCGAACTCTCGCTGCGCATCAGCGCGGGCTTTGGTCACCACTTCAACAATCTGCTACAGGGCGCACTCGTCGGGGCGGAGGGTCTGCGTTCTGCCGTCGGCCGTGAACATGCGGCCAGCCATTGGTTGGATATCGTCGAGTTGGCGGTCAATCGCGGGGTCGGACTGACCGCCCGGCTCCAGCATTACGCGCAACCGCGACCGTTCGAGTTGCACCGGCTCGCCGGCGACGAGTTCGTCGCACAGCTCGACCTTTCGAGCGCGATCTCGCCGCAACGCCCCGTGCTGCGCAGCGCCGCGCCAGTCGGCTTTGTTGCCGATGCAACCCAGCTCTCGATCGCGATCTTGGAACTGGTTCGCAACGCCGATACATCGATGACCGACAAGGCGGCACCGATCCGGCTCGCTCTGGCGGACGACGATGATGCCGTGCAAATCACGGTCACCGATTCCGGCCGGGGTATCCCCGCGTCACTCGAGGGCAATGCCACCGCTCCCTTTGTCACCGGCGACCCCGTCAATCGCTTCGGCCTCGGTCTGGCCATTGCCGCGCAGATCGCCGAGCGCCATCAAGGCGAATTGACCCATCGCGCGGCACCAGAAGGTGGGACGATCGCGAGCCTGCGGATCCCGAAGTCTCTGCGCTCAGGCATCGCGCCCGAGCGATGACGCGCCACGGCGCAAGTCGAGCCGGGCAACCGGTGCGCAGATAGCCGGATACGGCGCGACCATCACCTCGCGCGGGATCGGCGGATCAGCGCGATGGGTCCGCATCGTCGGGCCGGTCGGCCGGCAGCGGAATCGAGCCGGCCGGGGTATCGCCGGTGGGGGTGGCCACCTGCGCCGACGCCGCTCCCGCGCCGTGCGCGATCTCGAATTCATGTTGTCGCCGACTGCCCGGGAAGATGCGGCGGACCACGACGAAGAACACCGGCACGAACAGCACCGCGAGCACGGTCGCGCTGAGCATGCCGCCGATCACGCCGGTGCCGAGGTCGCGCTGGCCGGCCGAACCGGCGCCGGTGGCGATGGCCAGCGGCAGCACACCCAGCATGAATGCGAGCGAGGTCATCAGGATCGGGCGCAGGCGCAGGCGCAGGGCCTCGAGGGTGGCGTCGATCACCCCGTGCCCCTGGGCGTGCAGGTCCTTGGCGAACTCGATGATCAGAATCGCATTCTTGGCCGACAGGCCGATGATCGTGACCAGGCCAACGGTGAAGTAGACATCGTTCGGATAGCCGCGCCAGAGTGCCGCCAGCACCGATCCGAGCACGCCGAGCGGGACCACCAGCAGAACCGCGAGCGGGATCGACCAGCTCTCGTACAGTGCAGCCAGGCACAGAAAGGCCGCCAACAGCGAGAACGCCAACACCACCGGCGCGCGGCTGCCCGACTCTTTCTCCTCACGCGACAGCCCGGTCCATTCGAAGCCGATGCCCGCCGGCAAGCCGCCGATCAGACGCTCGATCTCATCCATCGCGTCGCCCGTGCTGTAGCCCGCCGCCGCATCGCCCGAGAGCCGAAGCGACGGAAAGCCGTTGTAGCGGATCGCCTGCATCGCGCCCGTGGTCCAGCGCGTGGTCGCGAATGCAGAGAACGGCACCGGCTGGCCGGTCTTGTTCATGGCGTTCAGATCGAGCAGGTCTCCGGGCTGCATCCGGCCCTGGGCATCGGCCTGCACGATCACGCGCTGCATGCGACCGGCGTTTGGAAAGTCATTGATGTAGGACGAGCCGATCGCGGTGCCGAGCGCGGCACTGATCGCATCGAAACCGACACCGAGCGCCGCCGCCCGGTCGCGATCGATCTCGAGCCGTAGCTGGGGCGCGTCCTCGAGGCCGTCTGGGCGCGTGCCGCGAAGGATGGGGCTCTGCGCGGCCATGCCGAGCAACTGGTTCCGTGCCGCGATCAACGCCTCGCGTCCGACGCCCCCGCGGTCCTGCAGACGCAGCGAAAAGCCGGTCGCATTACCGAGTTCGCGAATCGGTGGGGGGCTGACCGCGAAGATGAAGGCATCGCGAACCGACGACAAAGCCGCAAAGGCCCGGCCGGCGATTGCCTGGGCCGAGCTGCCGGGCGCGAGCCGCTCATCCCAGGGTTTGAAGGTCGTGAACGCCAGCGCCGCGTTCTGGCCAACGCCCGAAAAGCTGAACCCGATCACGCCCACGACCTGGTCGACTTCGGGCTGCTTCGCATAGAAATCCTCGACCTTCTTGACGACTTCCAGTGTGCGATTGGCGGTGGCGCCCGGCGGCAGCTGGATGTTGGTGATCAGAAAGCCCTGGTCCTCGTTGGGCAGGAACGACGACGGCATCTTCACCAGCAGCGAGCCGCAGGCCCAGACCAGCACCGCATAGATCAGCAGGGCCAGCCATGACATGCGCAGGATCCGGCGCACGATGCCGACCGTGCCGCGCGTCGTGCGCGCGAAACCGCGATTGAACAGGCCGGCCAGGCCGCGGCGCTCATGATGGCCATCCTTGACCGGCTTGAGCAGCGTGGCACAGAGTGCCGGTGTCAGGCTCAATGCCAGAAAGGCCGAGAACAGCATCGAGGAAACCATGGTGACCGCGAACTGGCGGTAGATGTTGCCGACCGCGCCCCCGAACATCGCCATCGGCACGAACACCGACACCAGCACCGTGGTGATGCCGATGATCGCATTGGTGATCTGACCCATGGCCTTGCGGGTGGCCTCACGCGGGGAGAGTCGCTCCTCGGCCATGATCCGTTCGACGTTCTCGACCACCACGATCGCATCATCGACCAGGATGCCGATCGCCAGCACCATCGCGAACATGGTCAGCACATTGACCGAATAGCCCAGCGCGAGCAGCACGCCGAAGGTGCCCATGAGCGCCACCGGCACGACGATGGTCGGGATCAGGGTGTAGCGAAAGCTCTGCAGGAACAGCAGCATCACGAGGAACACCAGCGCGATCGCCTCGGCCAGCGTCTCGACCACCTGGATGATCGACAGGCGCACGAACTTCGATGTGTCGTAGGGAATCGCATAGCGCAACGAAGGCGGGAAACTTTGCGAAAGCGTCTTCATGCGCTCGCCGATCGCGGCGGCCGTGGCCATCGCATTGCCGGTGCTCGCCAGCTGGATACCGACCCCCACCGCATTGGCGCCATTCAGGCGGGCGAAGGTGGAGTAGGCCTGGCCGCCGAGTTCCACCCGGGCTACGTCGCGCAGGCGCACGGTGGAGCCGTCCGGGTTCGCGCGCAGCACGATGTTGGCGAACTGGTCGGGCGTCTCGAGCTGGCCGGCCACCACCACGGCGGCGCTGATCGCCTGGGTTTCGGTGTTGGGCAGTTCTCCGATGCCGCCCGCCGAAACCTGCGCATTCTGCGCGCGTATCGCCGCGTTCACGTCGGCCGGCGCGAGCCCGTAGGCGCGCAGCCGGGCCGGATCGAGCCAGATCCGCATCGCCCGCTCGGTGCCGAACAGGCGCGCCTGGCCCACGCCGTCGACGCGCTGCAGCTCTGGGAGAATCGAGCGGGAAACATAGTCGCCGATCTCGATCGGTGAGAGCACCCCCCCTTCGGAATAGGTCATCACGAACAGCAGAAAGTTCGTGCGCGCCTGGGTCACCTGTACGCCTTGCTGCACCACCGCCTGCGGCAGTCTCGGCGTGGCGCGCGAGAGCCGGTTCTGGACATCGATCTGCGCCAGATCGGGATCGATCTTCGGATCGAAGGTGATGCTGACCGACGCGGTGCCGTTGGCCTGAGTGACCGACTCCATGTAAAGCATGCCCGGTGAGCCGTTCATCTCCTGCTCGATCAGGCTGACCACCGCGTTGTCCATGGTCTCGGCCGAGGCGCCGGGGTAGACCGCATTGACCGAGATCGTGGGCGGTGCAACGCTCGGATACTGGGTGATCGGCATGCGCGTGATCGAGACCGCACCGGCCACCAGGATGAACAGTGCGATCACCCACGCAAAGACCGGGCGGTCGATGAAGAAGCGTGCCATGACGGGTGCTCAGCGTTTGTCGGAGGTGGCGGCCGCAACCGCCGCGGCCCCCTGGGCAGTGGGCGTCGCCCCGCTTCCCGACGCGCGGGGCGCAGCATCGGGCCCGGGCAACGCACCGGCCGGTGCCCACGGCACTGGCTTGACCGGCGCACCTGGCCGGATGTTCTGAAAACCGTCGACCACGACCTGCTCGCCCGACTTCAGACCGTCGGTGATGACCCAGTGATCGCCCTGCGAGGACACCACCTTGACCGAACGCTGCGACACCTTGCCCTGCCCATCGACCACCTGCACGGTGTCACCCGCGGCAGACCTGACGACCGCCTGCTGCGGCAGCAGCACCGCATCCGCGAGCAACGCCTGCTCGATGCGCACGCGTACGAACAGCCCTGGCAACAACAGTTTGTCCGGGTTGGGCAGCTGCGCGCGCAGCGTGACCTGGCCCGAGCCCGGGTCCACGCTCAGATCCGAGAACAACAGCCTGCCCGGGTGCGGATACACGCTGCCATCGTCCATCACGACGCGGATCGTGGCCGCAGTGGCCGCGTCCGGGGCGCTGGCCCGGCCGGCCGCGAACGATCGCCGCAGTGCCAGCAATTCGTTCGCCGACTGGGTGAAGTTGACGTAGAGCGAGTCGATCTGCTGGATCACGGCCATATGGGTGGCCTCGCCCTGCCCCACCAGCGCGCCCTCGGTCACGAGCGCCCGCCCGATGCGGCCGGAGATCGGCGCGGTCACGGTGGCGTAGCCGAGATTGATCTGCGCCGTCTTGACCGCCGCACCGGCCACGCCGACGTCCGCCTCGGCGAGCTTGAGGGCCGCCACCGCATTGGCATAGGTCTGCTTGCTGACCGCGTTGGCCGCCAGCAGGGGGCGGTAGCGATCGACCAAGGCACGCGCGTTCTCCAGGTTGGCACGGGCACGGGCCAATTGCGCGAGCGCGCTGTTCAGGCTCGCCTGATAGCTCGCGTTGTCGAGCTCGAACAGCGGGTCGCCCGCCTTGACCTCACTGCCCTCCGTAAACAAACGGCTCAGCACGATGCCGGGCACACGCGCGCGAACCTGCGCGGCCCGCACCGCTTCGAGGCGGCCAGCGAGCTCGCTGGTCATCGCGACCGGCTCGCGCGCCACGGCGACCACCCCGACCGCGGGCGGCGGGCGCTTGACCGCGGCGGCCGGCGCCGGCTTCTCGGGCGCCTTCTCGGAGCAGGCAGCCACAAGCAGCGACAGCCCGAGCGCCGCCATCGTGAGGACTCGCATGGTGATTTTCCTGGCAGGTTGTGCCGAAACCCCGGACGTTACCGCGTCTGAGGCCCGCATCCGGCATTCGATCACGAATTTCCGACGACGCACCAGGCCCTGGCCCGATCGGGCTCCTTCGGGGGGACAAGGCCCGCGTCCGGGCACCGGATGGGTCGGCCTCCAACAGTGGGCGAAACACAACGCCCAGTGCCCGATCGGGAGGCCTTTGAGCCATGCCGCTTTGGCCGCGCGCCCGCATGTTGGCATCCTTCGTCGTGGATCACCCGGTCAATTGCAGAATCCCGCCAGGAGATGGCGCCAAACCATGTCGGAACAGGATCTGATCATCTACTCCAGCCTTGCCACCGTGGCGGTCATCTTCGGGCTGATCGTCTGGTTCGGTGTTCGCGCGAGAAGACGTCACGACGAAGAGAGCCGAACGCTGAGCGTCGACCAGGTTCGGGAACTGACAGCGCGCGACCGGCTGGGAGAGCACTTTCTCTGGTGCATCTGGCAAGGCCGGCTCTCCGGCAGCCATTTCACACTGAAGTTCTTCGACGAAACCGGACGGCCCATTGCCGATGCCACCCTGCTCTTCATTGCGCGCGGCGACGTCAGGTCTCACTTCAGCCGCGAAGGCGTCGGCTACGAAATCGCTCGCAAGAGCCTGGCATCCAACATCTCCTTGCTTCGCGTGCAAGACAGCGGCGAGATTCTAATGGGGTGCGAGCATGGCATGAGCCGCGATCGCATCCTGGCACGCGATCTGGTCACGGAAAGTTTCCGAATTGAACCTGTGAAGCTGATCAAGGAGACGCGATCACTGATGTCGGGCGAGCGGGAGATCGGCCGAATGTTCCATGCGAAGGGGCTCGACTACCACGTGTTGGTACTGTCTACGCTGCCGGACACACTGACCATCGAACAACAGTTGTTCGCCATGATCGCCACGAGGAAAACCTGAGCCGCTGTGCGCCGGAAGTCGCTCGCTACGTCTGACGCCAGATCGCGCCGCGGGTGCGCACCGGATCGAGCAGGCTCCAGTCGCCTTCCTCGACCTCGAAGCCCTGCGGATATGGCGGCCGGACCTCCATACCCAGAGAGCGCATCACCCGATCATCGCGGTAGTAACTGCGCACCACGACCGCGCCGAGCAGACCGGCGTGCACGGGCTCGGCTTCACGAAAACGCAGCGCCGTCTCGCGTTGACCGGCAGCATCCAGGGCGGCGAACTGGCTGCCGGCGAGTTCGTCGAGACGGGTCAGCGCCGCCACCACGGCCGCGCCGTCACGATCGAGCGTGCGCAGCAGATCCGCAAAGATGATCGGATCATCGGCCCCCGGCACATCGTAGTCGCGACTGGCGGGAACGATAAGCGCTGCGATGGCGCGCAGGCTGGCCCGCTGGGCCTTGTCGAGCGGGCCGGCGGTCGCGATGGCGATAGGCTCATGCATCTTGGTTTCCGTTTTGTTGCAGCTGATCATTGACGGCAGGAACGCGTTCCCTCTCGCGCCTAGTCGAACAGATTGGCCAGCCGGTTCTTGATGTTCGCGGCGATCCACAGGGCCACCGCCTGTATCGTGGAAGTGGGGTTCACACCGCCGGCTGTCACGAACACACTGCCGTCGACAATGAACAAATTCTTCACATCGTGGCTGCGGCCCCATGCATTGACCACCGAACGTTCGGGGTCGGTACCCATGCGCGCAGTGCCCAGCAGATGCCAGCCGGCGTTGAGCAACGGCGCATCGACCAGGATGTCTCGGGCACCTGCAGCCCCGAGGATCTCCTTGCCACGGGCGATCGCGTGATCCAGCATGCGGCGACTGTTATCCGAGATTCGATAGTGAATCTTCGGTGCGGGAATGCCATGACTGTCGGTGAGCGTGGCATCGAGCGTGACCCGGTTGTGCTCCTCGGGCAGATCCTCGCAGATCGCGGCCACGCCGATCGACGAGTTGAACACTTTGCGAAATGCCCGGTGATGATCCTCACCCCAGGGCAGCAGCCCGCCTGCCAGCGTATGCGTGGCCGTGGTCACCGGCCCGAATCCGCGCACGAACTGAATCGAGTAGCCACGCACGAAACCGCGCGACCGATCGGTCTCGTAGAACTCGTGGCTCCAGGTGTTGATCGACGGGCCGCGATAGCCATCGAAGGGCTGGTCGAAGTAGCCACGGGTGACCGCATACGGGTGGAACATCAGGTTCTTGCCCACCAGGCCGCTACGGTTGGCCAGGCCGTCCGGAAAGCGCGACGAGGCCGAATTCAGCAGCAGCCGCGGCGTGCCGATGCCGTTGCAGGCCAAGATCACCACCTCGGCCGGCTGAAACTGCTCATGGCCGTCGGCGTCGAAATAGACGACACCCGAGGCCATGCCGGCCGCGTTGGTGGTGATCTCGCGTACCCGGCAGCGTGTACGCAGCTCGACGCGCTGACGGATCGCCTCGGGCCAGTAGGTGATGTCGGTGCTGGCCTTGGCCCCTTGGGCGCAACCGCCCATGCAGTGGCCGAGATTGATACAGCGGGCACGGCCCTCATAGTCGCGGCTGGCGATGGCACCATCGGACGGCCACCAGTGCCAGCCGAGCTCATTCATCGTACGCCCGAACAGCTCTCCGGTCTTGCCCAGGGGCAGCGGCGGCAGCACCGCTTCCTTGGGCGGATAGGCCGGGTCGCCCGCCAGCGAAGAGATGCCCATCATGCGGTCGTTGGTGGCGAAGTGCGGCTCGAGCGTGCGGTAATCGATCGGCCAGTCATCGGCCACGCCGTCGAGCGAGCGCACCCGGAAGTCCGACGGATGCAGCCGCGGAAAGTGCGCCGCATAGAGCACCGTACCACCACCCACGCCATTGAAGTTCACCACCTTGATCGGCGAATCGTCCTCGTTGATCGGGTAGTCGGCCGCCGCCCGCCGGCGGTTGGGGCTCGGACTCCAGTCGTTGAACTGTCGCGCCTCCCAGTCGCGGCCATTGCTGGGGTAGTCGCTCTGTCGCACCCAGTCGCCCTGCTCCAGGCAAAGGATGCGCATACGGGTTTCGGCCAGGCTCCAGGCAACGGCCGCACCTGATGCGCCAGCGCCGATGATCAAGACATCGACCGGGTCGTTCATTGGGGGGTCTCCTCGCAGTGCCATGGAACGGCCTGCGCTCGTGATTGTCCACCACAATCGCGCCCCGGACGTGAACGCACATTGGCGATCCAGTGCCTGGCTCGATAACATGGGCCGATGCGTGAATTTCATCCAGACCGGAACCAGCCCGGCGCACTCGTGTGGAACCAGTCGAATGCGCGGGCAATCGGCGCCGGGTTGACGGCGGCGGTGCTCGCGCTTCTCGCGCTGGGCGGTGTCGTCGCCACGATCGGCGCCATGTTTGCCAGCTTCGGCGCGCTGGAGCGGACCGTGGTGCTCGCTGTCCTGGCCCTGCTGACGATCCTGCTTGCCGCCCTCGTGCGGCTCCTGTGGCGCCACGCCCGCGGCCAGTTCGGGATGGCCATCGAGCTTCATCCTGATGCGGTCGTGCTCCGGCTGCCAAAGGATCGCTCACTGGTTCACCGGCCGGGCGCCGTCGAACGGCGCATTGACGCACAAGAAATCGCGCGGGTACTGAGCCGCGAGGAAGCCTTCGCCGCGCAATGGATGGCCATGCTGCAGCGAACCTACTGGCTCGAACTTCGCAACGATGAACGGATCCTCCTGTTCGAGGAGCGTGCGCTGCAAACCAACTACGCCAGTGCCAGCCTGAGGACCGTCGCTGAAACGATCGCGCGACACCTTGGGCTTGCGCTCGAGCCCCTGCCGATGGTCGAAGGGCGAGGCGGGCTGCTTGGCGCGTGGTGGACACTCGCGCCTGCAGACGATGCCGCCACGATCTCGCCACGCCGCCGCATGTTGATCAGTCGGCGCATCGCCATCACCGGCGCGGCGGCGGCGATCGCGCTGACGGCCGTGCTGCTGGCGATGCTGCTGCATTAAAGCCCCTCTGGTCACCGCCGGGTGTCGGCCCAGGCAGGGAAGCGCGCCTTCGTGCATGCCGGGTTGGACAACGACCTGCGCGAGGCCTCGGCGAACATGCCCAACGTGATCGTCGAAAAGAACAAGACCCTGCGCAGGCAGCGACGTCTGCGCGCCCACGGCTGGGCCGGCTATCGATGGCCACGCGCGGCGGCCGGCCCGCACCGCCACGAGATTGGTTGCCCGGGTAAGGCGTGGCATGATCCCGTTCGCCGCGCCCGCGGCATTTCAATCATTCCAAGGAGACCGCGATGGCCATCTCGTTTTACCAACTGACCGTGCCAACCTACCTGCAGGTGCTGACCGCCATCGAAGGCTTCATGGCCAAGGGCCTGACACACTTCGAGGCACAGGGGACCGACCCGGAATCGATCGTCGAGGCGCGCCTGTTCGACGACATGCTGCCGTTCCGATTTCAGATCCAGTCGGTGGCGCACCATTCATTGGGCGCGATCGAGGGGCTGAAAGCGGGCGAGTTCAAGCCGGGCGGGCGCGATCAGTCACCCACCTACGGCGACCTGCAACGGCGCGTGAGCGAAACGCGGGCGGCGCTCGAAGGCCTGTCGCAGGAATCGGTCGATGCGCTCGAAGGCAATCACATCGACTTCGTGCTGGGCGAGCAGCGGATTCCCTTCACGGCCGTTGATTTCGCACAGTCTTTCTCACTGCCGAACTTCTTCTTTCACGCAACCACGGCCTACGACATCCTGCGCCACAACGGCGTGCCGCTGGGTAAGCGCGACTTTCTCGGCAAGATGCGCATCAAGCGCTGATGGCAGGCTGTTCGGGCATCAACGTCGGCGCCGCCCCGGGCGGCCGCCCCGGCCGCGCAATGCCGGTTCCGGGCAGCCCGTCGATCAGCCGGCCGGCTCCTCGAGCCGGAATCCCACCCGCAACGCCACCTGGAAGTGGCCGACCTTGCCGTCGACAACATGGCCGCGGATTTCGCCGACTTCGAACCACTCCACCATGCGAACCGTGTTCGCCGTGGTTTCGATGGCATTGCGAATGGCGTCGTCTACGCCGGTGCTCGAAGAACCGACGATATCGACGATCTTGTATACGTGCTCGCTCATCAGGTGCTCCCATTGAGATCCGAGCACTGAACCTCGCAAGAATCGAGCCCGCAGAATCTGGCACCGAACAGCCGGTGAACCCATGCGGAACCAACTTCCGCATGACCCCCGGAGATCGATGACCGATCGCCCAGGGCACCGGCAGACGCAAACCGGCTAGCGCACAGGAAACCGGTAAAAGGCCGCGTCGAGATAGAGAACGACGTCCTGGATCTCTTCCTCGTTCCAGCCGAGCCTGGCAACGCCTGCCCAGTGGCGCACCTGCGCGGCCAGGCTGACCGGGTCGGTAGCCAGACGCTTCTCGCGCCAGTGGGCCTGATCCGTATGACAGGCGACACAGGCGGTGTCGTAGAGCAGGCTGCCGCGCGACGCATCGGCCGCAAACACGCTTGTGCCACCGCCAAGGGCAAGGACGACCGATACGATCGACAGGAATTGCCGGATCATGGAAGGACTCCGCGAGTCGAGAGGCACGACCACATACTAGGATGGCGCCACCTGCGAGCTTTGACCTGCCTCAAACTCCAGGCTGACTCGCTTGCGGTCAATGCAGATGAGCGCGTCCCCCCGGGACGCTTCGCCCCTCCGCTCACCTGCGGCGACGGTGTCACCAACCATCAGAAACTGCCGCGACGCAGACAATGCCCGGGCCGACGCCCGGTCGGCGCTCCCCGTTCCCACACCGCCTTACCGTTGACGATAACCTGTTCGATACCCTCGGCCGGCCTGCAGGGCTGCGCAAAATCGGCCACGTCGCGGATGCGGGCCGCATCGAACAGCACCAGATCCGCGAAACAACCTGGCGCCAGGCGGCCACGATCTTTCAACCCGAAGCGTGCCGCGGTGAGGCTCGTCATCTTGCGCACCGCCTCTTCCATGGGAAACAGCCCGACATCGCGCGCATAGTGACCGAGCACGCGCGGAAAGGTTCCCCAGGCGCGCGGATGCGGATGGCGCTCGAAGACGATGCCATCCGAACCGATCATCGTGTCCGGGAACGCAAGAATGCGCCGGACATCGTCCTCGCACATCTGGAAGTAGATCGCACCCGCCGGGAGCAGTCGCCGTGCCGCCTCGATCTCGGTGCAGCCGAGCTGAGCGGCGATCTCGGAAAGATCTCGCCCTGCCGCCGAGGGCATCGGCTCGGACCAGGTGATCACCACACGGTCGCATTTTGCGATGCGCTCGGGAAACAGCACCGTGGAACTGGCACGATACGGATACACATCCAGCCCCACGGATTGCTCCCTTGCGGCGCGCTCGATCATCGGCAGCGTCACGCGGGACTTGCCGTGATTGGCGCGGCTCATGCACTTGTGGTGCGAGACGATCACCGGCACACCCGCCTCGCGGCCGATGCGAAAGGTTTCGGCGAGCGAATCGGTGACCTGATCCTCCTCGTTGCGCATGTGGGTGGCATAGAGCGCGCCGTGGCGTGCCACCGTGCGCGCCAGCGCCACCACCTCTTCGGTGGGTGCCGCGCTCGCGGCCGGGTAATAAAGCCCCGTGGACAGGCCCAGCGCGCCGTCGCGAAGCGCGGCATCGAGCAACACGGCCATGCGCTCGATCTCGTCTGCCGAGGCAGGCCGGTCGACCTCGTCCATCACCGCGTGACGCAGATTCGAGTGGCCGCAAAAGCTGGCGCTGTTGACAGCCGGCGGGCTGGCCTCGAGTGCCGCGAAGTATTCAGCGAAGCCCTCGAACGGCGGGCGCCCCGAGGTGAACGACCCAAGGGGCGCCTTGGCGGGCGGGCGGCCCGGTAGCAGCGGCGCGATGCTGATCCCGCAGTTGCCGTTGATGACCGTCGTCACCCCCTGGCTGACCTTGGGTTCGAGCAGTGGGGTTTCGATGATGGCGTGATCATCATGACAATGCGCATCGATGAAACCCGGTGCGAGCGCCAGACCGTCGGCGTCGATCACGCGCCGGGCCGCGGCCGGTTCGATCTCACCGACCGCGACGATACGATCGCCAAGCACAGCGAGATCACCGTGTACGGACGGTGCCCCGCTACCGTCGATGAGCCGCGCCCCGCGCACCAGCAGATCAAGCATGAGCATCAACGGGCGATCCGCCGCCCGGGGCAGGCTGTGCGCACCAGCGCGCCACGAGGTGCAACAGAATGACCGCGAGCGCGAGCGGCACGGCAACGGCCACGAACAGGGTCGAGACCTCGAGGGTTTCGGACAGCGTGCGCGCGTGGCGCATCAGATAACCGCGCGAGAAGCGCAGATTGGGCCCGAAGAACGAGAAGAACAGTGCCGGCCCGACGAACACGATCACTGCCACGCTTTGGGCGATCCGCGCCAGGCGCGCGCGAACACCCTCTCCCTTGGGCTGAAAGACCGCCGGGTCGAACACCCGCTTGAATGACAGGGTGGCGCCCAGCAGGCCCGCCCAGATCATCAGATACCGGGCGATCTCCTCCGTCCAGACCGGCGGCTGAAAAAATACATAGCGCGCGACCACCTGCAGCAGCACCACGCCCACCAGCAAGGCAAGTGCCCCCGTGGCCACCGCGAGCAGGGCCGCGTCGACCCGGTCGCTGAATCGCACGATGGCCGCCCGCATGGCTCAGCGCACCGCGGCGAATGCCGACTCGTAGGCGGCCAGCCCGGCATCACCAAGCATGGCCTTGTAGATCGGCTGCGCGCGCGCCTTCATCTTGTCGCGCTCACCCGGCGCGAGCTCGGTCACGGTCACACCGGCTTCCCGGAAGCGCTCGGCCACCTGCTTGCCCCAGTCGACGACCCAGGCGCGGTTGGCGGCCACCCCGGCCTGCACGGCCAGTGCCACCTGCTTGCGCTGCGCTTCATCCATGCCGCTCCACCAATCTTCGGACACCAGCACGGCGCGCATCGAAGGCGCGAGATCCGCCGCGGTGTAGTGCTTCAGGTACTGGGTGTGCCCGACCCGCAGCGCAGAATTCGGTGGGTTCACATAGCCATCGACGATACCGGTCTGCAAGGCGTTGGCGACCTCGCCCCAGGGCACGACCGTGGACTGAACACCGAGCGCCTCGAAGAACGCCACCTGACTCTTGTTCAGCGCACGCATACGCAGGGCCTCGAGATCGGCGAGGCTCGCGATCGCCCGCTTGGTGTTGAAGATGCCCGCATCCAGGCCGCGCTGATTGAACGCCACGACCCGCACGCCGTTCTCGATCAAGGGCTTGTTGATGGTCTCGAGCAGGGGCGTCCTGGCAATCACCTCATCGAACTCTGCCGAACTGCGAAAGAAGAATGGCAGGATCGTGCCGCGCAGCAGCGGGCTCATCGACGCCGGCGTGGTCGCTGCTGCGAGGTTCACCTGGATCAGCCCCTGGGTGGTCTGGCCCAGACGCTCCTTTTCCGAGCCAAGCGCATCGGACGGATGAACCTCCACCGTGATGCCCGATGCAGCGAGCGCATCCCGAAACGCGACCACGAACGCATACTCGGAGTTGGTGGCGAGATCTTCGGCGCCGTTCATGGCGAGGCGGATCGTCTCCGCGCCGGCCGGCATCGCGGCTGCGAACACGGCCATCGTCAGGGTCACATTGCGTATCAGGCTTGCAAGGGTCATCGTCTTCTCCTACGTGTCGTTGGAATCAGGGCATCAGGCCGAGCCAGGTCGGCAGGGCCAGCGAGATCTGCGGAAACGCGGTGAGCAGCGCCAGCACACAGACCTCGATCAGGAAGAAAGGCAGGGTCGCGCGGATCAGGCGCCAGTAATTGGCGCCGGTGACCGTGGAGATGATCAGGATCACGCCGCCCAGCGGCGGCGAGAGCAGGCCGATCGTGATGTTGAAACAGATCACGATGCCCAGATGCACCGGATCGACGCCGAGCGCGAGCGCCACGGGCACGAAGATCGGCGCGAGCAGTGCCACGGCCGCCTTCACGTCCATGACCATGCCGGCAAGCAGAAAGACGATGTTGAGCACCAGCAGATACTGCGCCGGGCCGAGGTCCAGTGCGACGACCGCGGCCGAAATCTGCTGCGGCCAGCGGGCAAGCGCCGTGATGTAGCTGAAGGCCGCGATCGCGCAGAGAATGATGAAGATCGCGCCGAGCAACACGAGCGTGCGTTCTGCGCACTCACGCAGCCGCTGCAGATTCAGCTCGCCATAGGCAAAGCCCACGGCGAGCGCCGCCGCGACCGCCACGGCGGCAGACTCGGCCGGCGTGGCCACCCCGAACAGCACACCGGCCAGAATGATCAGCGGCAATGACAAGGCCGGCAACGCGCGCCGAAACGCGGGGCCGAAGGCGGGCAGCTCGATGTCCTCGCCACCCGGATGATTCTGCACGCGCGCGAAGACCGCATTGGCCAGCAGCAGCACGGCGGCCAGCAGCAGCCCGGGCACGATGCCGGCAGCGAACAACGCCGCGATCGGCGTGTTCATCAGCGCCCCATAGAAGATCAGGATCACGCTGGGCGGAATGATCGGGCCGATGATCGACGAGGCCGCGGTCACCGCGGCGGCGTAATCGAGCGTATAGCCCTGGCGACGCATCTGCGGCACGAGCGCGCTCGACAGCGCCGCGGCATCGGCGGTGGCCGAGCCGCTGATGCCCGCGAAGAAAACGGAGGTCAGGATGTTCACGTGGCCAAGGCCGCCGCGCAGACGGCCGACCAGGCACATCGAGAAATCGATCAGGGCCTTGGCGATGCCGCCGCGGTTCATCAGCTCGCCGGTGAGGATGAACAGGGGCATGGCCAGGAAGGCGAACACATCGAGCTGGCTGAACATGCGCTGCGGCAGGATCGCCAGGAAGCTCGCGCGATCCAGCGCGATGAACGTTAGCACGGAACCGGCTCCGATCGCATAGGCGATCGCGCCCCCTGCCGCCAGTGTGCCCAGGACATAGGCCACGATCAGCCAGGCCGTCATCTGCCGACCCTGCCCGCCACCACCGGCCTTGTGTCCATGCACGCCTCCCGAGTATCTCGTGCATGCTAGGCTGGTATAAAGCCCTGCATCAGGCAAATTTTCTGTTTTAGTATGCGCTTAATGCATATAGAGATCTGCCATGGACATTGCCTGGATAGACGATCTGATCGCCCTCGAAGACTCCGGCTCGCTGTCGAAAGCGGCCGAGATGCGCAATGTCACGCAGCCCGCGTTCTCGCGCCGCATCGCCGCGATCGAGCAATGGTTCGGCGCCGGCGTGGTCAATCGGGCCAACCGGCCCCTGGCTCTGACGCCGGAGATGCGCCGTCTGATGCCGGCGATCCACGAGATGGCCGCGACGCTGCGCCATGTGCGCTCGGAACTTCAGGCCAGCCAGGGCGGGGATCTGCGCGTGGTCATCGCCGCCCAGCACAGTCTGCTCACGAGCATGCTGCCGGGACTGCTCGCCGACCGTCTCGGCAAGCAGCACACAATGATCACGGTGCGCACCGCCTACCCGGAAGACGGCGCGGCCAAACTGCTGTCAAGGCAGGTGGATGTGTTCATTACCTATGAAACGCGCCGTCGCACATTGATCGGCCAGGTGCCGGATCTTCACCAGCACCTGATCGACCGAGGACGCTTCGTGCCGGTGACCTCGAGCCGCGAGCTGGAAGCGAGGCTGCGCCGTGCCCTGCGTACCGGCGAGACGCTCATCCTGCCGGTGATCACGTTTCCACGCCAGAGTTTCTTCGGGCGGGTGCTCTGGGAGGACATCGCCAAATCGATTCCCGAGCATCTGCGGCTGCGCCCACTGGTGGAGTCCGAGATGTCGACCAGCGTCGCCAGCTTCGCGCTCACCAATGCCGCGGTGGCCTGGCTGCCGGAGGTGATCGCGCGCCCCTATCTCGACGATGGCCGCATGCGCCTGCTCGATGAGCTGTGTCCGAGCGAAGATTTGTTCGCGCGTTGCTTTGCGATCGAGCCGCAACGGCGTGCGGGCGTGCGCGAGATCTGGTCTTTGCTGACCGGCGAGGACACGAAGCGCTCCGGCAGGGAGCAAGACGAGTCATGACCTCCGCCTGCGACAGGCAGGCCATGCCAGGCGGCAGATGAACGCCAGGCCAGGTCGGCTCAGCCGACGAACGCCTCGCGCTCCGGCTTATCCGCCGCCGCCTTCGCGCCTTGCAACCAGGCCAGCACAGTGTCGGCGTCGGACACCTCGAAGGGGTCGGACGGGCAGTTGTCGCTGAACTGCGGCTCGATGAACATCTTCTCGATGCGGCCGTCGTCGACCACCATCGCATAGCGCCAAGAACGCATGCCGAAGCCCAGGTTCTCCTTGCTCACCAGCATGCCCATCTTGCGGGTGAACTCGCCGTTGCCGTCTGGCAGCATCTTGACCCGCTTGGCGCCGATATGGCGCGCCCACTGGAACATCACGAAGGCGTCGTTGACCGCCAGGCAATAGATGTCGTCGATCCCCTGTGCGGTGAACTCCTCATAGAGCGCCTCATAGCGCGGCAGATGGGTGGACGAACAGGTCGGCGTGAACGCACCGGGCAGCGCGAACAGGATCACCCGCCGCCCGCCAAAGATCTCGTCGCTGCTGCGATCCAGCCAGCGGTAGGGATTTTCACCACCGACGTCCTCGTCGCGAACCCGGGTCTTGAAAGTCGCCATGGGTACTGTGGAACCGTTCAGATCGAGCATGTCTGCACTCTCCTCTTCAAGCGTGACTGAAGGAGGCCGTGCGGATGCCCCACGCGCGCGCATCCGTGCGCGTCAGGCGCGGGATACGACAGCCATCGGGTTCAACCGGCAACGGCACAGCCTCGGGATCAGATCGTCCGCAAGAAACGTGCCGCGCCTGGCTGGAGTGGGCAAGGAGTCGTTTCGCCGATGATTCGCTGCAGCCGGCGAAACGTCGTCGTGCCAGCGCTGCTCGGGCGAGAGCGCCGAACCGGCCACCAGGCGGCGCAAAGCGCCGCGGGTGTGCGCTCAGAGATTCGCGCCGTTCTCGCGGATCGTCTGCCGATACCAGTCGAATGATTGCTTGGGCGTGCGCTTTTGCGTCTGGTAGTCGACATGCACGAGCCCGAAACGCTCGCGATAGCCCTCGGCCCATTCGAAGTTATCGAGCAGGCTCCAGTAGAAATACCCGCCGATGTCGACACCGTCGCCGGCTGCGCGGCGCAACTCGCTCAGGTAGCGATGCATGAAGTCGATCCGGTTCGGATCGTGCACCTGACCATCGAGGGCCACCCAGTCGGTGAGACTCAACCCGTTCTCGGTGACATAGACCGGCAGGCCATAGCGCTCATGATAGAAGCGCGCACCCCAGTACATCGATTTCGGCACCACGTCGAACACCCAGAACGCCGTGCGTGGATTGCCGTGAGGCGGCGGCACATTCTGCGGCTTGCCATCGGGGCCCTCGCGCACGACCACGCCCTGATAGGTGTTCATCGCGAAAAAATCGAGCGGCTGTGAGATCGTGACCATGTCGGCCGGATAGATGCTCGGCACATCGCCCGCCCACTCGCTGAGCTGCGGTTGCGGGTATTCACCCTTATAAACCGGCTCGAGCAACCAGCCGGCCAGTCCGCCGAAGGTCGATCTGCGCGCGGCCTCGATATCGGCCGCGCTCTCCGTGGCCGGAATACCCGGCCACAATGCCGCGACATAGCCGATTTGAAGCGGCTGCTTCGCCACCGCGCGCATGACCTGAACCGCCTTGCCGTGCGCGAGCATCATGTGGTGCGACATCGTCAGGATGTCTTTCCAGGGACGCTTCTCGCCAGGCGCATGCGTGCCCTGGTGATGCCCCAGAAACAGATGCACCTCGGGTTCGTTGTGCGTGAACCAGTGTTTGACGCGGTCTGAATATCGCTCGACCACGGCCTGCGCATAGTCGGCGAACCAGTCGGTCGATTCGCGCTTCATCCAGCCGCCGCGATCCTGCAAGGCCTGCGGCAAATCCCAGTGAAACAGGGTGATCCATGGCGTGACGCCCGCCGCCAGCAGATCATCGACGAGCCGGTCGTAAAACGCGAAGCCCTTCTCGTTGCGCCGGCCCGTGCCCTCGGGAAACAGCCTGGACCAGGCGATCGAGAAACGGTAGGCGCCGAGCCCGAGATCCTTCATCAGCGCGACATCCTCGCGATGGCGGCCATAGTGATCACAGGCGACATCGCCCGTGCTGCCGTCGCGAATGGTGCCCGGCGTGTGCGCAAAGGTGTCCCACACGGATGCCCCGCCACCGTCGTTGAGCGGTGAGCCCTCGATCTGATACGAGGAAGTGCCCGACCCCCAGACGAAATCAGGCCGAAAGGCCGGGCGTTTCGCGCCCGCCTGATTTTGCGCGCGCGCGCCGGAAGGCTGATCGGCGGGATTCGGAGAGTCGGCAGACGGTGCGTTCGCCATGGCGGTGTCCGTTGTGAGGGCAGGTTCTGTCGGGGCTGGCCGATCGGATCGGATTATGCGCCGTTCACCCGCCCGCGATACCGCCGACGACCCCGGCAGTTGTTTAGAGGCTGCGAACACCCGTGCCAACCCCGCAAGCGGTGTTACGGTAATTGAAACGAGGTGTAACATGCCATCACACGAATCGAACGACAGGGACGCCTCGCGCGGCACCAGACAGCCTCCACCCGGCGATGACCATCTTCGCCGCCTTGCCATCGCGTTCTGGCGCGGCGATCATCGCGTCGTCGCCTGGGCGCTGACCTTGGTCCTGGTCGTGCTGACCCTTGCGCAGGTGTCCATCCCGGTGATGCTCAATCACTGGAGCCAGCAGATCTTCGATGCGCTCGAGCAGCGCGACATCGACAACGTGTTTCGCCAGATGGGCGCTGTGCTGCTGATCATCGGGGCCAATGTCGTGGTCATGGCCACCCAACTCTGGACCAAACGGCGCCTGCAGGTGGCCTGGCGCGCCGACCTCACCAACCGGCTGCTCGATCACTGGACCGTGCACGGGCGCGACTACCAACTCGGTCGTCATCCTTCGGGCCTGGATAATCCCGACGGCCGCATCGCCGAGGATGTCCGCATCGCCACCGAATCGTCGATCGATCTGGCCCATTCGCTGTTCTACTGCGTGATGCTGCTGGTCAGCTTCTCGCAGATTCTTTGGGTGCTCTCCGGCCCGCCCGAGATCTCGCTCGGCTCGTGGAGCATGACCCTGCCCGGTCACCTGGTATGGATTGCCCTGCTCTATGCCGGTGCAGGCGCATTTTTCGCGATGCGTCTGGGCCGCCCGCTCACCAGCGCCGCGCACTACCGGCAGAACAAGGAAGCCGATTTCCGCTTCGGCCTCGGCCGTTCGCGCGAGCAGGCACCGACCCAGGCGATCGGCACGGTCGATGGCGAACGCCGCGATAAGACCGGCAACCTGTTCACGGCCACGATCAAGGCCTGGCATCGCCAGACCATTGCGATCATGCAGCTGGTGATGTTCTCGTCTACCTGGTCGGTTCTTTCGCAGGCCGTGCCGATCATGGTGGCCGCGCCACGCTATCTGGCCGGCGCGATCACGCTGGGTGCGCTGATGCAGACCGCGCAGGCCTTCCAGCAGATGGTCAATGCACTGTCATGGCCGATCGACAACATGCAAAGGCTGGCCGAGTGCCGCGCCTCGTTCGGACGTGTGGCCAGGCTGCACACGATTCTCGTGGAACTCTCCGACGGCGATGCCGGCCAGGGTGCGCCGGCCGTGCCCGCGCCGATGGCCCCGGTGTTCCCGCGCGGCGCCGCGGCGCGCGGTACACACGGCGTCGACCCGGCGATCGCGGTCACAGCGATCGCCGCCGCCGCGATTCCCGTGGCCGTGATGTCGAGCACCCCGCGCTCCGACCCACCGACGGCCGACGCGCAGGCCTACAGCCAGACAACCGACGTGTCGTCCTAGTTCCTGTATCTGGCAGCGACGACATCCGCCATGCCAAGGCCCATCGTCGCCGACAACAAGCCCTAGGCGGTCACGCTCAAGAACGGCGACCAGTGCCACTTCTGTGCCTGCGGCAGCTCCGGCAATCGGTTTCGGGCCAACAGCACGTTCTGACGCCATTCTCGAACCGGCGTACTTCGGACTCTGTCCGATCGCCGCATCCTGGCCCGAGCGGGAAGATTGCGCCTCAGCGCGCGCCCTTCTTCGCCGCCGCCACGAACTTCGTGTACCAGCGCGCCGAGTCCTTGGGGGTACGCTCGAGCGTGTCGAAATCGACGTGGATGATGCCGAACGGATTCGTGTAACCCGAGCCCCACTCGAAACTGTCTAGCAGCGACCAGACAAAATAGCCGCGCACATCGGCGCCGGCGGCAAGCGCCTCATGCATCGCACTCGTGTAGGTCTGCAGATACGCGATGCGCCGCGGATCGTGCACCACACCTTTTTCGTCTGGCGCATCCCGACTGCCCATGCCGTTCTCGGTCACATACACCGGCAGCTTGTAACGCCGCGTGAGCTCGATCAGCTCGTCGCGAAACGCCTCCGGGAAGATCGGCCAGCCGATCTCCGGGCGCACCGGGGAATCCGCCGGCGCGTCGCCCCAGGCAAAGCCCCAGATGGTGGACGGATCGGCCTTGGCGAAGATCGGTCCGTAGTGATTGAGCCCGATCCAGTCGATGCGGCGCGCTATCTGCGCCATGTCGCCCGCGCGCACCCAGGGGTCGATCGCCTCGGCGAGCAACTCCGGATAGGTGGCGCGCATCTGCGGTTCGGGAAATGCCAGATTCCAGTGTGCATCGAGCATCGCGGCCGCCTCGCGATCGGCCTCGCTCGGGGTACTTGGGCGCACCACCTGGCGATTGTGGATCGCACCGATGTAGGCATCGGGCACCAGATCACGCAGCACATCCACGCCCTGCCCGTGCGCCAGATTCAGGTGATGGATGGCGCGCAGGTTCGCGGTGCGGTCCATCAGCCCGGGCGCGCACCAGTCCATCGCATAGCCGAACAGCGTGAACACCGAGAACTCATTGAACGTGGCCCAGTGCCTGACCCGGTCGCCGAGGCGGCGGGCCATCACCGCCGCATAATCGGCATACCAGCCGGCGCTGTCTCGCGCGGTCCAGCCCCCGAGGTTCTCCAGGGCCTGCGGCAGATCCCAGTGATACAGGCAGGCCCAGGGCTGGATGCCTCTCTCGAGCAGGCGATCGACCAGCCGCTCGTAGAAATCGAGGCCAGCCTCATTGACCCTGCCGCGCCCCTGCGGCAGCACGCGCGGCCAGGCGATCGAGAAGCGGTAGGCATCGACGCCGAGCGACTTGATCAGCTCGACGTCTTCGGCCCAGCGGTGATAGTGGTCGCAGGCAACCTCGCCGGTCTTGGCATCGGCCACCTTGCCCGGTTGCATGCAGCGGAAGTCCCAGATGCTCTGGCCGCGGCCGTCGTCGCGGCTTGCGCCCTCGACCTGGAACGCGGCGGTGGATACTCCCCAGACGAAGTCTTTGGGCCATGTTTGTTTCGCGTTCCGTGTCGCCATCGGCATTGATCTCCTGGTTCAGGCTGATCTCATTGTGCGGGCGGCGCGGCGGGAACCGCTGTCCATGGGCCAACACTGTTGCGCGCGCGGATACAAAGGCATTGCTGCGCCCAGGCACCAGTCAACCATGACATGACCGAAACATGACGCAGATCATCTTCCCATCGTGGCCACGATCATGGTTCGAGATCACGATGGAAATGCCCCCCAACCCGGCAGCATGCCGAGGCTAGATCGTCACCACGGGAGAGTCATATGCACTACGACGGAGGATGGTTCACGGGCGGCGGACATTTTCTTGGGTGGATCTTCTGGATCCTGATTCTTGCGGCCATCGCCTGGCTGATCTGGGGTCGCCAACGCACAGACCGGCCCGGGCAGCCCCCGGCTGCCGACGAATCGCCGATGGAGATCCTGCAACGGCGCCTGGCCAACGGCGAATGCACGCCAGAGGAATACGAAGCGCGAAAGGCCTTGCTGGAGCGGGATGCGCCCAAGCGAGCTTGAACGGCTGCGCGGCCCCGCGTTGAGGACTCTCGGGCGCCCGAGACGACGCGAAGCTCGAAGTGCTCGAGGCGTGGCCACGAGACCCTGACCACCTGCTACTTCGCGTCGGCTTCCTTGGTGGTTGATTGTTTTGCGCCCTGGCCACCAAAGGCGTCGAATGCCGTGCGATGCCGCTCGAGCGCCGATATCCGGGTGCCGACCACCTTCTTCATCTCGGCCAGGAAGATGGCATCGGTTTCCTTCGCAGCCGCCTCTCGACGCTGCCGGGCATCGTCGAGTGCGGTCTGGGCCAGTTTTACCTGGGCCTTGGCCGCTTCGAAATCGGCCGCCGCGCTGCCCGTCCCAGCGGCCGGAACCGCCGCGCCCGTTGGCTGAGCTGCCACTGGCGCGGCAGCGGCGTTACCGGTTGATGGAGTTGATGCACCCGGCGTCGGCGCCGGCGGTGCGCCCACTCCCGCCGTTGGCGTGCCGGAGGGCTGGCTCGCCGCAGCCAGCGCCTCGAGTCTCGCGAGCTCTGCCTTGGCCAACTGCAGACGGGTAGATTCGTCGGCCACGAGGGCCTCGTCGGCGCGCACGGCCAGGCGCAGCTCGCGGCGGTATTCATCCAGTGCGCGCAATGAGGTCAGAATGGCTTCGTTCGCCTCCCAGGCATTGGCCGGTGTTATCTGCACCTTCGTCAGCACCCGCTGATACGCCTCGCGCAGCACCGCGGGGCCCTGAGTGGTCGGCTGGGCGACGCGCGTTCGCCAATCGCTCGCTGCCTTCGCGCTCGAGCCATCCAGTGACTGCATCCAGATCAGAGCGAGTTCGCGCCCGGGTCGGAAACCCGTCAGGGCGGCACGCAACGATTCATGTGCTGCCAATGCATCCACGTCGAAGGCTGATTTCAGGTCTTTTGCCAAATCGCCTTGCTTGCCGATGCCGCCGGCCGCCGAGATCTGGGCAGCCTTCAGCTCGCCCTCTAGAGCGCTGCGCCGGCCGGGATCGAGCTCGGGATCGTCCAGCTCTAGCCGTATCTGCTGAGCACGCAGGAAGTTGGTGTCGACCCGTTGCCCCAGATTGAACATTGCGAGATTCAACGCGGTCTTGGCAATCCCCGCGACATTGGTACCGACCGATTTCACCATCCAGTTGCCGAGGTCGTCTTTGGCGACCACGTAGTTCGTGCTGGCCGCACCATCGAGGCGCAGTGTGTTGACCCGCTGCCAGTAGGCTTTGTCGAGACTCTCGAGATTCACGAATTTCTTCGCACCCTCGCTGGTTTTGAACGGCGCCCCCAAAGCCGCCCCAATGTGTCATTGAGCATGTTGTCATTGCGCAGCTGCGGGTCTTGCTGGAGCCCGGTGGCCGTGAACATGGCTCTGAGATAGGCACTGGCCGGGCGCACATGCACCATCTCGGCGCGCATTCGATATGCAGCGGCGAGCGCATGCTCGACATCTCCGACACCGTCGCTGCGGCGCTCGAGAGCATCCAGATAGCGATAGCGCAAACGTGCGATGTAGGCATCCAGCACTTCAATCCGGCGTGTTTCGCCACCCACAACGAATGGCATACCGTCATTGCCGCCGACCACCGAAGCACGCACGTTGCGCAGCGCGGCAAGCCTGGCGCTCGAGCTGTCGGACACAGGCTGCGATTTCTCGACGATATCGAGAACCATGTCATAAGCCTGGCCCACGGATACCACCGACATCGCAGCCTTCATGCGTTGTTCGAACACTGTCTTCGCGCCTCGAACAGCATTCAGGGCATCAACGAGACTTTGAGCGCGCTGTCTGGTCTGTGCGTTTGTGTTAGCGGCCACAGCCGCTTCTTCGTCCGCCGCCTTCGCGAGGTCGAACGCCTTTTTCGCTTGCGTCCAACGCTCGAACGCCAGCTTCACATCACCTTTGACGCGACTTCTGAGCTCGGCGTACGTCAGGGTTCGGTCAGCCACGGTCCTTTGACCGAGATTTTCGATGAGCGAACCCAAGCCGGTCAGCGCGGCCTGAGCATCAGGCCGAGCCAGCCCACCGGCTGACCACAGTTTCGTCTCGTGCGTGAGAGCCTGGCCCAGTGTTTCCAATGACGGATTTGCATTGCCCTGACTCAGGCTGCCCCGAACCCGAGTCAGCACGGATTCGATGTCCACGGAAAATCCCGCCCAGAGTTCATCGATCGTTGCGCGATGCGTCACGAGCGCCTGCTTGTCGAGAACAACGGCTAGTGCCAGCCAATGCGACAGCACGGACTGCGCATCACGCAATGCTTGGTCCGATGGTTTCGCCGCCGTGGGTGCCCCCTCGGGGCCCGCCGCCTGGGACACGCGAGAAATTTCCGCCTCGATGCGCCGGACGATCTCAGCAAATGCCCCTCCCGCATCGAAGCGCATCAAGGCCTCGAATGCGCCGGACTCCCGGGAACGGCCATCGGCCTCGCGTTTTGCATGCGCATCGCGTCGAAATTCATCGTCCGCGAACACCAGCAAGGTATTTCCCACCGTTTCCAACAGCGCCTTGGTTCGGCCCTCCGGGCTTCCCAGGTCGAGCTCCTGAGAGGCCGAACTGACCGAATCGGCCTGTGATTCGTCCGGCCGGCGGCTGTCTGACGCCCCGCCCGCCTTGACCGGAACCGACTCCGACGCCAGCCAGCCGTTGGTGGCAATGAACCGCAAACGCTCGCCCAGGGAGATCAAAAGCGTATCCAGTTGCGTCTCCCACTGTTCGCGTTTTGCTTGGTCTGCTTCGCTTATCGACGGCATCTGCGCCAAGCGGGTTGCCAGCGAGTCAATGCCATTGCACGGGCGGCCACTGTCGAAGGGCCCCGGCAGCGCGAGCCGAGCCGAATCTGCGCTGTTTCGCGCAGAACTTTCAACCCCGCGAACTGTTTCTGAGTCGAGGTTCAACCGTACCGAACGCATCTGTTCCGACGCCAATGAGGACAACACCCTGCTGCTCTGCGTTTGGATCGCACTGAACGTCTTAAGCACGTCTCTGACGTCGATGGCTTCATCGGCTCTTTTGTTCTGTGCCAGTCGCTTTAAATCGTTAACTGAATTGGTCAGCGAAATTCGTATGTCGGCGTTGTTGCGGAACACGGGGGACGTCGAGATTCCGACGTTGTTCGAATCGGCGCTTCCGGTCGAAAGCGCCGAGTTCAATTTCGCGAGCAGGCCAGCGATGTCGTCTAGCAATCGCTTCTGAGCAATCGCGGCCTCCGGTGTCGGCTTCGCAAACGCGCTCCTGGCCCCAATCTCACCGATCACAACCGCCAACTCCCAAAGACTCCTTAGCGCATCGATGACAGATTGGTCGTCTCCACTGGTGATGGCGGCTCGAAAGTTGGTGTTCGCCGCGTTGAGACGATCAGCGAAACTGGGAGGGCTCGAAGGTCCCACGACAGACACCGGCATGCTTCGGACCGATGCGAATGAGGACTCGTCGACCTAGCAGCTGGCAGAGTCCAGGTCGGCATACATGGACAAGGCACCGTCCAGATAGCGCGCCTCCGGCGGCCAGTCGATCGTGCCTTCGAAGCCCACTGCGGTGCTTCCATAGGTCTTTTCCAGACGCCTCAGTTCGCCTTGATGCGTGCCAAGCCCGCGCGTCTCGCGATCATGCGCGACCAGCGACGCCCTCAACCTGGCCATCAGCGGCTTGGCACCCAGCGCCATCGCGATCGCCTGCTGACGCAGCATGCTGTCTTCGCTGACCAGCGGCCCCTTGTAGACATCCACGCTAACTTGCAGCGCGCTGCAACCGGCAAACAGCAGGGTTGCGACGGCGACCAGGCCGCGACGAAAATGGAGTTTGCCGATCATTTGTCGGCTCCAAGATCGGTTTCCGAGGCGCTTGAAGCGCTCGATGTCGGCCTCAGCCTTTCTCAGCTCAGCGAAGACATCGGCATCCAGCGTCACCTGCCCCTTTCCCTGACGAAGCACGGCAACGGTGCCCAGCGCCTCGGCGAATACCCACTTCAGCCTTGGCCGGACTGCTGCCCATATAGATGACCAACCGGTGCGCCCGTGGCGCCTCCCGAAAGCCCTCGGGGCCGAACAGCATCAAACCTCGACCGGTTGCCAGATTCACCTGCGTGCCGTTGCTCTTGGCCTCGATCGGTGCATCGGGATCATCCGCACTGCCCTTCACGGAGCCCGCAATGGAATCGACCACCGTCGCAGGCAACCAGCCCGAGGCGAAGCTCACATTGTTGAAGACCGATGACTGACCGCGCACCCGGATGCGGTACAAGGTGGGCGGCAATTGATCTCGCTGGTCGTAAACGCCGAGATAATAGGTGGTCTCGAGCATGGTGCCCGGGGTGTTGCTTCCGACACCAATTGCCAGCCCGCCGAGCGTGTTGCGAACAGGAACGGTCATCGATGAACAGCCGCTGGCGGTGAGCACGATCAGGGCGGCAGCGGCGAGACGGACCAGACGATCAGCGGAACATGGCGGACGCATTGCGCGGGCGGATGACGACGTTTTCATCTGCCTCCCCTTTATCGATTGCCCGGACTCGTTGGCGGCCGGACATTACTGTCGCCGGAATATGGTCAGTGACGTTACGCCGCGCATGTATGCGGGTAAATCAACAAGAGTGTTGAGCGGCCAACATCGAAGCCGCGAGTCAGTCGGACTCTGCTTCGCCAGATCGTGTTGAGGGTGGCGCGAATGCCAAACGCAGCGCGTAGGCGCCGATGTCTGCCGGCCAGGACGCGAGTCGTTTTCGAGCGCTGGACGGTCATCGGCAAACAGCGCTCTGCTCGCCTCTTCGAACCCGGCCAGGTCGCCGGCGATCGCCTGCATGAAGTGATAGGCCGCCTCGCGGGCCGCGCTGTCCAACCTCGGCATCCGGCTGGCGGCGGGCATCTTCGACCAGGCGTCTCGGCGCGGCAGACGCACCGCCTCGCTGGGCGGCAAGCCAGTTCCAATGCCTGGGTAGCAGCGTCACTCGCGCGACACGACCCCCAGGCGTGGTCGGCCCCGACCATTCGCCCCGGACTCCGTGCCTGACTCATCGTCTGGCGCTGGAGCGGCCGAGGGTCGGGACCGCGCTCGCCGGCCTGGCGCAGGGGACATCAACCGCTGGGCGATCTCATCATCACTGCCGCGCAGATCGAGATCGATGACCCGCCCGGTGGCGTCATCGAACACCAGCACTGGCTCCGAAGCACCGTCCGCAACGGCCCGCTTCACGGCCAGCGCGGTAGGCACAGGTGCGCCGGAGATCAGCAATCGGTGGCCTTGAAACGCAGACCAGGCCTGGGAACGGGGCGTGCTCATCTTGTCACCATCATCGCAATGGCGACATTTTATACCCGGATAAAATTAAACTCAATTACACCCGGGTAATAAATAGACATAGCGCCTGTCGGGAAGCCTGGCCCCGCCCCGTCGGTGCATCAGAGCTGCCCTGTGTACTCCCCTCGTGCCGGATAGTCCTTGGCGATCACGAAGTCGATCGCGCCGAGCAGATCCTGAAACGATGGCCGGGCGAACGGCATGGTCTGGGTTGCCCCGTAGTAAAGCGTGCCATCGGGACGCACGATGAAGACCCCTGGTTCGCTGAACAGATCTGGTTCGTCGATACCCACCGAGGTCTTGCCGCGCGACGTGCTGATGTACAGCCCCCACTGACGGGCCACCGTCAGACTCAGGCTGTGCCCGATGCGAAGCCGATCGGCCTTGATCCGGTCGGCCATGGCCTTCGCGCGACCGGCATCGTCGCTGCTCAATGCCAGGACCTGTACGCCGCGGGATTCGAACTCCGGCATGAGCCGCTCGAGTTCGATCAGATACTTCGCGCAGATCGGGCAATGCAGGCCGCGATAGAAGACGATCAGATCGAAATTCTCGCCCGGTTGGGCGCCGAGCACGAAGCGTTCGCCGCCCAGAAGTGGCACGTTCAGGGCCGGCACAGGCTGTCGGGGTATCAGGGCGGCAAGCGTCATGGGCGGTTCCCGGTGAGTGGCTGAGAGATCGGTGTCTTGACGACACAGCGGGGAGTGTGGTGTCCTGAGAGCATTCGTATGTCCGCATTTGATTGCAATTCGTACAAGATCATGCCTCAGAGACTGGATCGCCTGGCCGCCCTGCTGGATGGCCTGGCCCCCGAAGTGACGCTGGCCGAGATCGGGCCCGGCCCGGTCGATCACGGGAACGACCCGTCCCGGCCGCCAGGCCTGCTGCTCGTATTGCTCTGCGCGGGGTCACTGACCCTGCGCCGGGCCGACGCCGCCGCGCAGGTGCGGGCCCCGGCGCTGCTCGTGCTCCGTTCCGATCTGCCGTGTGTGCTGGCAGAGATCACGGAACGTGATCATGAGCGGGTGATCAGTCTCCGAGCCCGGCTGACCGGGCCTGGCAGCCCGCTGTTTCTCGATGAATTCAGCGAGCCGCGCATCGTTTCGCTCGATGACGACGAACCCGCGCTCCGTCTTGCAGTGGACATGCTCAAGGCGGAACTCGACGCGCCCCGCTGTGGCCATGCCGCGCTGCTCAGCCGCGCCGGCGACATTCTGTTCATCGGCCTGCTGCGCCATCTGGTGGCCAACCCGGGCCCGCACGGGAGCGGTCTGTTCAGCGGCCTGGCCGACCCGCGCATCGCCAGGGCCCTGGTCGCGATGCATCAGCGCCCCGATCTGAACTGGTCGCTCGAGCGGCTCTCGCAGGAAGCGGGCATGTCACGAACCGCTTTCACCTCGACGTTTCGCGAGGTGATGAAGCGAACACCCGGCAAGTACCTGACCGCGATCAGGCTCTCGATCGCCCGGCGCTCGGTGGAACTGGGCAAGGGCCTGAAGGAAGCGGCGCGCGCGGCCGGCTACCGGAACCCATCGGCGCTGTCGCGTGCGCTGGCCAGGGCGCGCCAGCACTAGCGGCAGACCGACCACGCAGCCTTTAACATTGGCCCGCGGCCCTGGTTTCACTCGGTCACTCGATCCGACAAGACGCTGATTCCACCGACCAGATCGACGAATGCAACAAGGCACCCTCAGTATTCGATTGATGGGCGGCTTCTCGGTCAGCACCGACGCCGGGTTGATCGCCTTCCCATCGTCCGGTCGATTGCGGGTATTGCTCGCGCTGCTGCTTCTGCCCGATGCCAGCGGGTGGGAAAGAGCGCAGCTCGCGCTCAGGCTATGGCCGGATTCCACGCCAGGCCAGGGCCGCACAAATCTGCGACGTGAATTGCATCGGCTGGTCAGACTGGATCCCGCGATCGAGTGTCGCCTGAGCAGCCGTGGCTCACGGTTGCAATGGCAGTGGATGACCGGGGATTACTTCGACGTCGGATCGTTTCGCGCCAACTATGAGCTAATCTCGCGCTGCGGCTCGCCGAGCGAGTGCCAAGGCGCCTTTCTCGCATGCATCGAACACACCCGCGGCGATTTCATGCCCGGGCTGGACGACGAATGGATACAGCGGCAGCGCCAAGCGCTCGACGCACAACGCCGAAGCGCGCTTCGCCATGTGCTGCGAATCGCAGCCGAGAACGGCGATGCCGAGCAGATCATCCAGGCGGCCACGCACCTGCTCCACGACGATGCCTGCGATGAACGGGCGGCAATGACCCTGATTCGACTGCACCAGGCGCGCGGCGAAACGGCGCTGGCGATGCGGGTCTATCGAGGCACCGAGCAGGCGTTGGCACGCGACCTTGGCATCGCGCCTTCCCTCGAACTGCGTTCGGCGTTCGAGGCGCTTCGCTCGGCGCCATTGTCGACACACTCGCAGACGCTCCTGCGCGTACCGAGGTCGTCTGCATCGGACGCGGCGAGGAAATGAGGGCTTGCAAGCGCACTGGCAGCTTGCCTGCCAGGGCGCACCGCGAATTGTCATTTTGGACGGCGAGGCCGGCATCGGAAAATCCTGCCTGATCAAGGCCTTTGCGCAGGCGCTCGCCGCCGAAGGCGGCCGCGTGCTCGTGTCGGAGAGCTTCCCGGGCGTGCAGCCGATCGCGCTTGGCGCGCTGCGCGCCTGGCTGGGTGTGAAGATGCCCTCGCCTGCCGACGCGGCCAGCCCTGACCAAGGCGCCCGCTTCGAGCCGCTCGCGCGTGCGCTCGAGTTGCGAAACGGCCCCACGCTGCTGATCCTCGATGATCTGCAGTGGGTGGATGCCGACTCGCTGGATGTCGTGCGCTTTCTCGCCCAGACTCAGCGCATGGCTCCCTGGATGATTCTCGCCGCGCGCCGCCTCGGTGAAGAGCCGCATGATCCGCGGCTGCCGTCGCTGCTCGATGATCTGGTGGCCACCGGCTTCGCCAGCACCATGAAGTTGTCCGGGCTTGCACCAGAAGCCGTCGAATCACTGATCGATGAGACGATTCATTGTCACCCTGCGGCTGGCCGCGCCCCACCGGATACTGGCCGGCTACGCTCGCTCGTTCACCGCTGGTCGGGCGGCAATCCGTTACACGTGCTCGAATGGACGCTGCTCGCGCTGCGGGAACCGGATCGGCCTGATGAGACGGTCCCAGAGCGCATCGAGGCTGTCGTCGCCGGCCGCCTGCGCGTGCTCTCGCTCGTGCAGCGACGCGTTCTCAACCTGATCGCCCTGGCCGGCGAACGCTTGTCCTTCGCGACATTGTCGGGCATCAGCGGGCTCACCGATGATGCCCTGGCCGCGACGATCGAATCACTGGAGCAACGCCGGCTGATCGCAGACGATCGCGGAGACGTCCGCGTTGCACACGAGACGATCCGACGCGTGATCATCGCGGGGATCAGGCCCGTAAGACGGCGCGAGATGCAGCACAAGCTGGCCGAAACGATGGCCGCTGCGCTGGAGGACGGCGACGTCGATGGTGCGGCGCGCATTGCGGGCCACTTCAGCGCGGCGGCCAGGCACGCCGAAGCCACGCAATGGTTCGGACGCGCGGCGACCGATGCGCAGAGCCTTGGCGCCCATCGCGAGACCGTCCATTTGCTGCGCCGCGCCCTGGCAGAGCAGAGCCGCCTGCCGCAGACCGCTGCGCGTCATCAGCGAAGTGCAAGGCTGCTGCTTGGGATCGCGGCCAATGCACAGGTGCTCGAGGGCTTCCACTCGCCCACGCTGGTAGCCGCCTGTAACGAACTCGAGGCCTTGCTAGAGAAGATTGCGGACGCGACGACCCGCGTCCAGATCCTGAATCGCCTGCGCCAGCGATACTCGGTGCCCGGATCACTGTCGCGTGCGCTGGCACTGGCTGAGCGCGCCGCCCGCCTGGCCGGCCCACTGGGCATACCGATCTTCACCCTGGAGGCGGATCGCGCACTGGGCCAGACCTTACTGCATATGGGCCGCTATCCGCAGAGCGACCACCACTACGCTCTGGCGGCACGGACGCTCGAATCATCCGTCGCCACGGGCGCACTGGACGAAGACCAGTTCAGCTGGCCTGTGCACCAGCTCCACAACGGCTGGGCTCTCGTGCAATGGATGCTCGGAAACGAACCTAGGCCCGCGCGTTGCTGCGTCGCTCCAAAGATCTGAGAAAGTTCGATAAGGATGTGTACAGCCGGGTGAATGCAGGCCGGGTACGCGCCATTGCCTTCGCGCTGATAGGCGATGAGCGGCAATTGCAGCAAGAGTGCCAGTGGCTGGAGGACGCATGCTTCTTCAACCGGGAGATCACGGTCCCGGAACTGCCTGCGCATCGTGGCTGGATTCTGCTGCGCCACGGCGAGCCGACGGCAGGTCTGCGAATGATATTCACGGGTGTCAGGGCGATCCGTGATCAAGACGGCGGACTATTCCTGCCCTACTGGCTCGCCACGCTCGCGCAAGCCTGCCTAGAGGCCAAACGCCCGGCGCGCGCCCTGGGCGTGGTGAAACTCGCCCTGCACGGCGCAGAAGCCATCGATCAGCGCGGATTCGTCAGCGAGTTGTGGCGGATTCGCGCATTGGCGCTGGCCGGGCTCGGCGCCGAGCCGGTGGCGGTGGACGGCGCCTTGTCGCACGCGGCTGATCTGGCCCGCGAGTGCGGCGCCGAGGGCCTCCTGCGTCGGATCATCCTGGATCGCAGGGCCGCCCCGGCTCCGCACGCTGTACGCAGGCCCCGAACGCCATCGGAACGCGCTCGCGCCTAGTCTCTTCGTTCCTCAATCGCCTGAAGGAACACCATGAGACACATCGCCATTTCGCTGTTGCTTGCGGCCACCGTGACTGTCGCGGCCCCTGGGGCATCAGCGCAGCCGGTAGCGAGGCAACTTGTTCTGGATCTCACACTCGAGAAGATCATCGTTCCCGACGGGCTGGTATCGCCTGGTGCGCTAGCCGTTGGATCGACGCTCGAGGGCGTGGTGACATTCAGCGCTACGCCGGCATCCATCGAGGCCAGAGAGGTACTGCAACGCCGCGTCTATCCAGGGGGAGTCAGCGAGCTCCGACTACGCGGCACGATCGATGCCCGCGTCGAGAACTCGGAGATCATCCTGTATGAGGACCGAGTATCCATCGGTGTCACACCCTATGGCTGCGAGTGGAAGGAAAGTGTCGCGCCCGGACTGCCGTGCAACGACGCAGGGCAGATCACGCTACAGGCCGCCGGGTCAGAGCGCGCGGTGCCGTTTCGCCTCGCGTTCTACGCTTACCTGCTCGAGAGAAACCCAACGGATCAGTTCCCGGCAACCGCGGATGGCGCGATCGAGATCTTCACGAATGCCGCGATCGCCAGCCCCGTAACGAAGATGATGCTGGGATTCGCCTCGGACGAAACACGTCATCGCGAGGACTTCGGCCGATCGTTCTCGCCGCAGGCGGACTGGTTCAAGCTCATCCTCACGGTGAACAAGGTGCGTCAAGCCGACTGAGCGAACGCCGGCCAGCACGGGTCCCTGCCAGGGATTCCCGGCTTACCGGCAAGCACTTCACAAGCCCGACCATTTGCAGCACCATCATGGGCATGGTCTGACGACGTGCGGGAGAGACCGGCATGAGACAACGAACATGGCGTGCCTGCGGTCTGCGAGCCTTTGGCGTCTTTCTGTTCACCTGTGCCGCAGCGCATTCGCAGCAGTCCCTTGCCGAGCCACAGCTGTTCTCCTTCACCGCCCGCCTGGAGCGAACCGGCGCCGAAAGCGCGTCGATGCCGGGCGCTCTTCGGGCGGGCATGCTCGTGCCGGGAACCATCGAACTGCGCTCTGCATCACCGGAGCGCTACCGGCCTTCGGTGATGCAGAGCGGGCGCGCGTGGGCCAGGGCGCTGGCGCGCGTCAAGCTCGGGCCACCCTTCAATAGTGAGTTCGAAGGCGGCCTGGTCACGCAGGCCAACGGGCTGCTCACCTTTTCCAATGATCCATTGGGCGGCCGCGACTACCGGGAGATCCTGGCCTCGTGGCGAGCCTCGGGCCCACCCATCCTCGGCCAGGCGGCGCAGGCATTCGGCCCGGCCGGCTTCGTCATCATGCAGCGCGGGCATCCGGATGAACAAGCGTCGCTGCCGAAGCTGCTCGAGGGCCTCGCCCAAGACGCCGACATGCTCGTGCGCTATCGCAGCGCAAAGGCCGATACATCGACGCTGTCTTTCGTGTTCAAGGTCGGCAATCTGCGGCGCGCTCCGACAGCTTCACGCAACCACTAGCAAGGCACGCCGCGAGTTCCCCCGCCAGTACAAGACCGCACTGCGGGCTGCTATCGGCTCACATGTCATGCTTTCCCGGATTTGGTAGCTCGCGTGATATCGCGAGCCGGCGTACGATCCGTGAGACCAGCGAAATCCTGCGCAAGCCCACGAAATATGAACATTCGAGACACCGCGACGCCGCCGCCCGCATCGGCCAACGTCGAGCGCTCTCGCGCGGCACTGGGCAGCACCACGCGAACCCCGCAGTCCTTGATCGATGTCGCCAGCCGCTACCAGCACATCGGCGTGCGCCCGCGGATGCCGAACTTCGCAGCCTGGATCGACGGCGTTGCGCTGGATCGCCCGATCCCCGAGCCCATCCAGGCGGAGCTTCGCCAGGCCTTGTGGGATTTCGAGGTGATCTTCTTTGAACCACAGCGCATCAGCGCCGAGCAACATGTTGCCCTGGCCTCGGTGTTCGGTCAGGTATCGCCAGGCTCCTACTTCGAGCGATCACCCGAGCACCCGAATGTGGAGTTGATCAAGAACGGGCCCGATCGGCCGCCGAACATCGATCGTTGGCATACGGACATCACCTGGCTGCAATATCCGGCGCTTGGCACGGTGATCCAAATCACCGAGATACCGCCCGCCAGCGGCAACACCTGCTGGGCCAGTACCAGCAAGGCATTCGAGGCGCTCTCGCCGGGGCTGCAAGCTATGTCGAGGGGCTGACTGCCACCCACACCTGGGAAATCAGTGTGTTTCGCGACGCCCTGGCCCGCCAGGGCGAGGCGCAGTTGTTCAATGCCCTGCGCGCATTTCCGCCGGTGCACCACCCGGTGGTCTTGCGGCATCCGGAGAACGGTCGAAAGTGCCTGTACATCAACCGGGCCTTCACCCGCCGCATCGACGACATCGACTATCGCGAGAGCGACGCCATGTTGCGGTTCTTGTCAGACTGGATCGCGCGGCCCGAGTTCATGATCAGCCATACCTGGGAGGCGCACGGCATTGCGGTCTGGGACAACCGATCCACACAGCACTATGCCAATGCCGACTACTGGCCGCATCCGCGCGTGAACCGGCGGGTCACATTCGAAGACCCGCTTTCTCCGCAGGCGGGCATGAATGTGCACGACCTGATCATGAACGGCAGGCCGATGGAACTCTGAACTCCCGGCAACCCGCCTCGAGTCACCCTGGCAGCCCAATTTGCTCCAAACCGCGCAGAAAGTACTGCATGGGCTCTCCGAGATACGGCAGTCGGCCCCGCACCGAGGTGCCGACTGAAAGTCGAGCGACAATTCGAGCAACTTTGCCGATGCCTCGGCAGTGTCTTCACCGAGTTCCGCCAAGGTCGGCGCCAGATACATATAGGACGGCCGAAAACGCGGCGCCCGTGCCGCACAGAGTTCCAGCGACGCACGCGCCGCGCGAAATGATCGCGCGAAATAATGGGCGCGACCACGATACATCTCGATTCGCGGCGGATAGAGCGGGTTGAGCCTGGTTGCCTTCTCCAACATCACGAGCGCCTCATCGGGCCGACCGGCGAACGTCAGCGCGTCGGCGAGGCTGGCATATGTTTCGGCACGGTTGCGATTGAATTCGAGAGCCCGCATGAGGGTCTCCAATGCCTCGGGAACCTGACCCCGCCGCAATTGAACGCGACCAAGCAATTCCGCTGCCGCCGCCGATGTGGGATCCAACTCGATCGCGCGATTCGCAGCCTCTCCCGCATGGGCAAGCGCCTCGCCCCCTTCCCATTCAAGCGCATAGGCCCGGTAAAGACTTTGCCCGAGCTCGACATAAGCATCTGAATAGCCGGCGTCACTCGCGATGGCACGTTCCGCGAACCGGCGTGCCGCCATCACCGAATCAAAGCACGGGGCATGAAACGACATGTCATTGGCCAGCAGAACCAGATCGTAGGACGAGTGTCGTGCAGCCGGCAGCTTCGCCACTCTCGCCGCCTCGACCGCCCGAACACTGCCAACCAGACGCGCTGAGATCTCGGTGACGACCTCGTCGCGGGCCGCGCATGATTCGTTCACCGGCAGATCATAGGTTTCCGCCCAGACGATGCGGTCGCAATCCGCATCGAGCAAATCACGATGATGCGCAACCGGTCAGGCTCGTGGCGAATCCTGCCGGCGAGTCGATAACGGTTGCCGTGCCGTGTCGCGCTCGGCGCTCCGTCTTCGTCATGCCTTTGGCTCGACCGACCGGCGATGACCGCCAACTCGGGAAAGCGACTCAGGTTCGTGATGATTTCATCGACGACAGTCTCGCCGATTCGACCGATCAGTTCCGGTTCGCCGAGAGTCGTGAACGGCACGACAATCACCTGCGGCACGAAATCGATTCGCCGCGACAGGGCCTGGCTGAAGAGACACCTTCCGCATGCCCCGCCATTGCCGGCGTCACGATCTCAGCCGGCGTGACTCGCAGTGGCGCATCGAACACATACCCGCGCCGGGCAACCGTTCGGACCAGGGTCATCTCGCGGTCGTCGAGAACTCGCCGGATCTCGTGAATGCACCGCACAAGTGAATCCTCGGTCACGACCGCATCGCCCCAGACTCGTTCGAGCAAGTCGTCCTTGGAGACCACGAGGCTCGCGCTCAGAAGAGCGGTCAGCACCGCCAACGATTTCGGCCGGACTCTGACGACCTGGGAGCCACACATGAACTTGCCTTTGGCCTCGTCCAGGATGAAGTGACCAAAGCTGAAGACTCGTGGTTGCGCACTGGACATGACCGTACCTCGTTAAAAAGAGGGTGCGAGTTCTGCGTAGCGTCGGCGGGCGTTCACCGATTTGTCTTCAAAAGGTCGGGACAGGGACCCAATCACCGCACTAAGGTGCAGGCATCGGCAGATTCACGGCCTGACGATGACATCGACATCAGCGCCCGTGGTCTCACGAATTGCCCTGGCCACGGCCTACTGCCGCAACTGCACGGACAGCATCCCAACCATAGGAGCGGATTGACATGGATAAGAAGCTTGTTTCTTGTCTCTTGGCTTGTTCATTGGTGACCTCGGCCGTGCAGGCCAAGGCCATCTTGAGCGCGGAAACGGCACCGCCGAACACCACTCCCGGCATCTCGATCATTGGCCTGGCCGAAGCAGCAGCCACAGCAGGCGTCGCGGACATTCAGGTGACGACCGGACAAACCCTGACTAACTCGGTATTGAACGTCGCACAAGGCTCGACCGACATCGCCGCGGCGCCATTTGCACTGCCCTTCATGTTGTCACGCGCGGTCGGGCCCTATGCCAAGCTCGGCCAGAAAAAGGGAGCGGCACTGGCGGCAAACCTCGCGGTCTTGTACACCTATCGGATCTCCGTACACACCCTGTATGCCTATGATAGCGCCAGGATTTCAGGCTGGGGAGGGCTGAAGGGCAAGACCATCTTCAACGGCCCGCCACGAGGCGCCGCGCTAACAAGTGCGCGCATGTTGATCAAGGCGGTCGCCGGATTGGACGAGGGCACTGGTTACAAGGGCCTGCAGGTCAACCTTGGTCAGGCATTGACAACCATACAAGACGGTTCTTCCGATGCCGTCGTGCTCGGCATGGCGTTCCCCGATCCGCGCATCACGGCAGCGCTATCCTCGGGCGCCATGACGATATGGTCGGTTCCGAAGGCCATTTTCGACAGTGACGCTTTTTCCGGCCTCACCAAGCTGCCTGGAAGCGTGCGCTTCAGCATCCCCATTGAGAAGATGGGATTTGGCGAGGGCGTGACCATCGTGTCCGAGGATGGCGTTTTTCGAGGTCCCGGCACCGTTGGCGGTGACGTCGTCAATGTCAGCATGGACTTCGAACTGGCCAAGGCGTTGACCGCGGCATTCATTGCCAGCATCGAACGCAGCTACCGTGCCAAAGCACCATACATGGCGAGCGCCGGCCACGGGGAGATCGATCCAGCCATAACCGACATGTGCGGCAACAATCCGATCAAATACCACCATGGCGCCGTGGCCGCCTGGGAAGCAGCGGGATACGTCATTCCAGGCTGCGCGAAGTAAGCTGACCGCGTGTCCACGGGCGCCTGCCGGCATACGGCGCCCGGCCGGGGAAATCAGAAACGATGAGATGACCGACACGCCAACAGTGGCGAGGCATTCAAGGGAAATGGGCGCACGGCTGAAATACCTGCTGGCTGTCCTGTTGGTGTTGATCGGCCTGGTCAATTCGACCCCCGGAATTCCGGCATACGACGAGCTGGCAGTTCGCATTGTCGGAATCGACGGTGCGATTCCGCAACTTCGCCTACGAGTGGTTCTACCCGGCGATGTTCGCGCTCATGATGGTGATCGCTGCGCTGCATCATTCGATGTGGCGCCATTGGCGAGATCGAGAGCCCCAAGTGCGCTGGTTGGGTCTGGCATTTGATGTTGCCTTGGTCGTGACCGCGCTTACCGTATCGATAACCTACCTGGTCGAGATCGAGGCCATCTGCCTGATTGACCGCATCACCGGCGATCGCACGCTCCTGATCCAGCAAAGCCTCCGGGCCGCAACAGAACTCAACGCGGTGCTTGGCCTGCCCACGCCCACCACCGTGGACGACCCTCAGTGCGTGAACACAACGGGCCCATGGTTGGTATTGATCGTCGGGCTCGCGGTGGTGATCTTTCTGTCCTATAACGTCAGAGTCTGGGGCTTTCCCCTGGTGCTCGTCGCGATCCTCGTTGCGGGATACACGATCGCCACGGTCCTGGTCTGGTACTTCTTCGGCACCGAAAATATCGACAAGTACCTGGTGACAAAGCTGGCTGGCGAGCCACGCTCGCTGGCCGACGGACGCTCCAAGGTGCATGACATTCTGGTGAACACGTCCTCGGGTCTGCTGGGCAGTTCCTCGACATCATCCTGAACACGATCTTCCCTTACCTGGTGCTAGGCACGTTGTTCGGCGGCTCGGCCGGCGGTCGGTCCCTGATCAAGCTGGCATTTCGTTGGACACGCCGTCTGCGGGGCGGCCCTGCACACGCGGCGATCGTTGCATCGGCGATGTTCGGAACGATCTCGGGGGGCCCGATCATCAATGTCCTTTCCACGGGCAGGCTCACCATTCCGATGATGCTCCAACGGGGGTTTTCCAAGGTGTTCGCGGGAGGGTAGAAGCCGCGGCATCCGCGGGCGGTGCCATCGTGCCGCCGGTGATGGGCGTGGCCGCCTTCGTACTTGCCTCGCTGACAGGCGTGCCATATGCCAAGGTGATGATCGCGGCGATCATTCCCGCCCTCGCCTATTTTCTCTGCCTGTTTCTCACGGCAATGTTCGAGTCACGCAAACAGGATATGCGGGCGATTGGGGCCATCACCGAGGATATGCGGCTGAGCCGACAGGACATTCTCAATCTGTTGGCGATTTTCGGCCCGATCCTGTTGATCCTTGGCTTGCTGCTGACCTCCAAGGATGCCATTGGCTGTGGCTGGCTCGACGGTCTGCTCGGCTCTGAGCGCACATTCACCGCCCAGGGTTGCACCGTACATTCATTGAGCACCATCCAGGTTCTGGTCCGCAATGCAGCCGGCGCGGCCGGGCCCGCAGGATGGTGGGCGGTCGCGTTGCTCCTGGTGCTGCTGTTTCTCGACCCCGAAGTACGCGCCCGGCCGCGGAAGATCCTGGACGCGCTGGCCGAGGCCGGAGTGCTGATCGCCACGCTCTACCTGATGTTCCTGGCGATTTCTATCATCGACTTCTGTCTGCAACTGACGGGTCTGCCCGTCTTCCTTGCGCTCGACATCCTGTCGTGGCTGAACACACTGGATCTGGGCGCCGCCGGCTCGACCTTGTTCCAGCTCGTGGCGCTGTTCATGACCATGGCGTTGGCCGTTCTGCTCGGCATGGGCATGCCCGCGGTTCCGGCCTATATCAACGCGGCCTTGTTGATGGGGCCGGTGCTGGCGGGGCTTGGCATTTCAGTCTTCACCGCGCACATGTTCATCTTCTACTACGCGGTAGCGAGCGCGATCACGCCGCCGGTCGCGCTCGCGGCCTTCGCCGCCGCCTCGATCACGAAGGCCGAACCGATGGCAACCGCAATCTCCGCGGTGAAGTCGGGGATCATCCTGTTCGTGGTTCCGTTCGTGTTCGCCTTTTACCCGCAACTCCTGCTGATCGATGCCGCCATCATTGACCCGCTGTCGCAGTCGGGTGGCTACCTGCCTGGCCATGAGGGGGCGAGATCCTGGCCGGGGTTCGTGCTGCTATCGGCCCGCCTGATGCTCGCCTTGTATCTGCTGTCATCGGCATTGGTGCGCTACGACCGACACCCACTTGCCGGTCGGGAGGTCGCGATGAGGTTGGCGCTGGCCGTGCTCGTCTTGATGCAAAGTGCGGCTCTGCATCTTCCCGCGGCAGCCGCCGCCTTGCTCCTGCTGACCCTCCATCGCGGTCCGCGAATTTCGCTTCTCACGGGACGCGCGCGGAGAACACCGACTTCAAAGGTCCTTCCCAGGTAGTTCACATGACGCGCTGCGGCCCGGATCAAGACCGCGAGAAGCGTCGCGATATTCGAGGCAGCCTCGATGAGCCATCCGATCCCTGGCCGCAGGCGAACCCCTCCGCCCTCAAACACTACCAGGAGAACGCCGCAACCTCGATCAGCGAGGCAGCCGCAGTCCTCGCTGCGCGATGAGATTGCGCTGAATGTCGTTGGTGCCGATGCTGATCACCCACATCAGCGAATGGCGCAATTTTTGCTCGATGCGCCCGTTCAGCGGCGCATCGGCGCAGCCACGCGACAGTGTGCCCCGCATGCCGAGCATCCCCAGCGCCGCCTCGCCGAAGGCCTCCATCGTCTCGCCGGCGAACACCTTGGCCATGGCGGCTTCCCAGGTGGGCTCCTGCCCACGAGCCACGATCGACACACTGTTCAAGGCGAGCAGGCGGCCAATCTCGATCCGGGCGGCAAATTCGCCAATCGTCCGCCGAACGACCGGGTCGCTTCGCAGTGTGGCATCCGGCCCGTCGGCATTCCGGAGCAGATCGCAGAATTCCTCGAACTGGCAGGCCGTCTTGATCGCGATGCCGCCGCCGACATAGGCGCGTTCGGTGCCGAGTGACCCGACCAGCACCTGCCAGCCACCATGCAGTTCGCCCACCAGGGAGTCGGCGGGAATGCGAACATCATCGAAGAAGGTGTTACAGAACTCACCGTCGTACATCGTGCGCATGGGCGTGCCGCGTTATACCAGGCGTGTCAGTGGGCAGCAGAAACATGCTGATGCCGGCATGCTGGGGCCTGGCCTGTGGGTCGGTGCGTGCCGCCAGCCACATGTAGTCGCCCCAGTAGGTGGTGGTCCAGATCTTCTGGCCGTTGATCACCCACATGCCGTCTTCGAACACCGCGCTGGTGCGAATCGACGCCAGGTCGGAGCCTGCATCCGGTTCGCTGTAAAACATGCCGTACATCACCTCGCCGCGCAAGATCTCCGGCAAATAGCGTCGTTGTTGATCGGGTGAGCCATAGAGCATCAGGGCCGCCGCCTGTACGGGCGCACCTGCGCGCGGCGCACCGGCCCGCTCCATCTCCTCCATGTACACCAGCAGGTCGAGCGGTGAGCGCGCCATGCCGCCATGCGCTTGCGGCCAGGCGAGTCCTATCCAGCCAGTTGCGCCAAGTTCGCGCGCAAAGTCGGGATCGAACTCTCGATGCGTGGCATCACGCTGCTCGAACGCCTCGCGACGCGCTGCTGGCCAATGTTCGCCCAGCCAGACGCGCAGCTCGGCGCGCAGCCGGGCTGCCTCCGGGCCGAGATCGAAATCGGGAAACGCCGCCGGCCCGTGATCCAGAAACCTGCTCGCCAGCCGCTCGTTGACCAGGCGCGCCCCACCCAAGCGCGTGGTGTCGAGATGCACGCACCGGAAGTGGCGGGGTGCCTCGTGATCTTCGGCGTAGCCGATGGCACCGAACACATGATGCGTATTCAGGGTGGCCAGCCTGAGCGAACCACATGCATACGACCAGAGTGCATCGGCAAACGCCTGCCATTCATGCGCGCCACGGTCATGATGTTCCGCGGCGTTCTCGATGGCCAGCCTGACCCCTGTCAGCGCGATCAGATTGTCGGCAAGCTTGTGCTGAACAGCCTGGAACGCCCCGACCGGACGGCCAAACTGGCGACGTGTGTGGACATAGTCGACCGCCAACTCGAAAGCCCGTTCGGCCGCGCCCAGTGCGCGGGCGGCGAGCAGCACACGTGCCGCGCCGACGACGGCCTCCCCTTTGTCCCGCACATCGACCGTGGCGATCACCGGCGCATCATCGAGATCGAGCCGCCACAGACCGTCGGAGCCCAGAGCCCGCTGCATCGATCGATCGACGCCGGACGACCCCGCATCCAGCAATGCGAAGCTGTGACCATCCTCGAGCGCCACGAACAGATGGGTTGCCGTGTCGGCAGCCTCGACGAAGTTGGCCTGACCGCAGGCGCGCCCGTGCACCTGACGCACCGTGCCGGCATTCGCATCCGGATCGGCGCCGGCCAACGCCATGCAAACAATGCTCGTGCCAGCGCCCAGGCCATCACGCAGCGCTGCAAATGCCGGCGCAAGCGCTCCGGCATGCTCGGCGGCGGCAAGGGTCTGATTGACCAGGAAGGCATCCGCGATCGGCGCCGGGCAGGATGCCCGGCCGAGCGCCTGCATGACGATTGCTGCCTCACGCAGCCCGCCGGCAGTCGGATCGCAGCCCAGCGCGGTCAGACCCTGCCCGGCGAGCCCCCGCCAGATCTGGCGCAACGCCTCGGAATCCTGCGTGCGCGCGGGCGCATGCCCGGGCGGCCAATGTTGTTCGAGAAACCCGCGCACCGAATCGCGCAGCAGCGCGCGGTCCTGTTCGTCGAACCCGACATCCGCCGGCCCGTTCATCATGCGTTCCGTGATGATCGTGAGCGCGATCTACTGCTTGACGGGGTTGGCGGCAATGGCGGCGCGCAAGTCCTTCATGAACTGCTCTGCCTTCAAACCGCGCTTGTCTGCCGCTTTGACCCACTCGTCCCACAAGGGGCTGGCGATCTCGGCCAGCTTGGCCTTGTCGGCCGCGGGCAGCCTTGTGGACTTGGAGCCGGCGTCCTCCAGGGTCTTCAGGCCGGTGGAGTCTTCACGATCGAAGCCTTTGCCCTGGTTGACGCGGGCGACATCAGCCGCCTTCTCGATGGCCGCCTGCTGCGATGGCGTGAGGCTGGCCCAGGTGTCTTTGTTGGCGACGATCGCGGTCATCGTGACCGAGAAATTGAGCGGATTCACGAACTTGACCACCTCGTGAAACTTGTAGCCGGGCGCGCTCGCCAACGGAATGATCGTGCCCTGCAACGCGCCCCTCTGGAAGGCCAGATAGGCATCGCTGACCGGCATGCTGAGCACATTGGCGCCCACTTCCTTGAGCATCGCGGTTTGCGCACCCCCGGCGCCACGCAGGTTCAGGCCCTTCATGTCGGCCAGCGAGTTCACCGGCACGGTGGTCACCAGCGCGCTCGGCGAGGTGGTGCCGACCATCAGCAGCTTGACGCTGTCGAACTCGGCGTTCAGATACTTGTCGCGCAGCGAACTCATGGCATTGGTGGCCTGCTCGGCGCTGTCGAAGGCAAACGGCAGCAGACCGGCCTCGGTATACAGGAATCGATTGCGCGTGTAGCTGGGAATCACGAAGGCGATATCGGCGATGCCCTTCTCGGCCAGGCCGAGCTGCTCGCGCGCGCCACCGAGCACGGCACCGGCCATGACATTGACCTTGAGCTCGCCGTTGCTGAACTTTTCCACGTCGGCCGCGAAGGGCTTGAACACATCGCTGACCAGCCAATGGGTTTCGGCGTTATAGACCGAGAACTTGAGCTCGCGCGGCTCGGCCATTGCGGACGACGCGATCGCGCACCCGGCGGCCAGGGTCAACAAGCGGTTGATCAAGCGAAATTTCATGGCTGTCTCCTGATTGGATATGGGGCAACCCGGGCGCGCCACAGCAAATCGCACGGGTTCCGTCTGCCGACGGATACTGATATAGTCACAATGGTTCTACCTTTTGTCAACCGTCCCGGAGAGACTGCGTGCGAGACGAACCGGATCAAGACCCCGCCACCGGATCACACGCGCATCCCCCTCTTCCCGGCCGCTGGCTAGGCCTGCTGGATCGCGCCACCGGGCAGTTGTTTCGCTGGGTCAACATCCTGGGCGTGTGCATGATCCTGGCGATGATGGCGCTGACCACGGTCGACGTCAGCCTGCGCTACTGCTGCAGCCGCCCCATCACCGGCACGGTCGAGCTGGTGGAGTTCATGCTCGTGATCGCGGTGTTCTTCGGCCTCGCGCATACCCAGCGTCGCGGCGGCAACATCGCCGCCGACATCATCGACACCCTGCTGCCGCAGCGCATCATCCGCATGCTCGATGTCTTCACCGGCGCCCTCGCGCTGCTGCTTTGCATCGCCATGGCCTGGTCCACGTTCGGGGAAGCGATGGACCCCAACGCCCAGTGGGATACCACCGACATGCTCGAAGTGCCGATCTGGCCGTTCAAGCTGTTGGCCGCGATCGGCCTCGGGCTGCTGAGCATCGAGATGCTCGTGCACCTGATGCGCCGTGTGTTCGAAGTCATCGCCCGGCCGGATCGCGCGGCATGAGCCCGCTGATGATGGGCCTGACCGGCCTGGGCGCGATGCTGATCCTGATCGGCATCCGCATGCCCATCGGCTTCGCGATGGGCGTCACCGGTTTTCTCGGCATCGCGGTGCTGTACGACAGCAACTGGACCGCGGCGGCGGGCTCGCTGGGCATCGTGCCCTATGCCATGGCCAGCAGCTATATCTTCACCACCGTGCCCCTGTTCATCCTGATGGGCGAGTTCGCATTTCGCTCGGGCCTGAGCCGCGAGCTGTTCATCGCGGCCAGACACTGGATGGGCCATCTGCCGGGCGGCCTCGCGATTGCCAGCATCGGCACCTGCGCCGGCTTCGCGGCCGCCTCGGGCTCCAGCGTAGCCACGGCGGCTGCCATCGGCACGATCACCATTCCCGAAATGCGTCGCGGCGGCGTTCATCCGCGCCTGGCCACCGCCGCCTGCGCGGCGGGCGGCACGCTGGGCATCATGATTCCGCCGAGCCTGGGCATGGTGATCTACGGCCTCACCGCCGACCAATCGATCGGTCGCCTGCTGGTGGCCGGCATCGTGCCGGGCATTCTGCTGACGCTGGCGATGGTCGTGGGCGTGCTCTGGGTGGCCTGGCGCGATCCGTCGGCCGCGCCGCGCGAGCCCGCCTCCAGCTGGCCCACCCGCGTTCGCGCCACCCGCGGCGTGGCCGGCATTCTGTTGCTGTTCGCGCTGGTGATGGGCGGCATCTACGGCGGCGTGTTCACCCCCACCGAGGCGGCCGCCTTCGGCGCCTTCGGGGCCTTGATCATCGCGCTGGTCAAGCGCTCACTGAGCTGGCGCGGGCTGCTGGAGGCGCTGCTGCAGACCGGCATCACCACCTGCATGATCATCATGATCATCATCGGTTCGCACATCCTGAACATCTTCCTGTCGGCGACCGGTTTTCCGGCCGCGCTCTCCGCGGCCCTGAACGGCCTGAGCCTGCCGCCCATTGTGGTCATGGCCCTCATCGTGGTGATCTACGTGGTGCTGGGCTGTTTTCTCGATGTGCTGGCGATGATCGTGCTCACGGTGCCGATCGTGCTGCCGGTGGTTATCCAGCTCGGCTACGACCCGATCTGGTTCGGCGTGATCATCGTGCTGGTGATGGAGATCGCGCTGATCACGCCGCCGGTGGGGATGAATGTCTATGTCATCAAATCGATCGTGCCCGACGTGCGACTCACCACGATCTTCTCCGGCATCTGGCCGTTTCTGGTGGCGATGATCGCCATCGTCGCGTTGCTGATTCTGGTGCCCGAGCTCACGCTTTTTCTACCCCGCATGATGTACTGACCCCCTTCCAGCCCGAGAAAACCATGGCCGACTACAGCAAATACGAGTGCCTGAAGATCGAGGTCGCCAACAAACTGGCCACCGTCACCCTGAACAAGCCCGAGCGGCGCAACTCCATCGACCATCAGTTTCATGTGGAACTGCAGGACATCTGGCCCGACCTGATGGCCGACGATGAGGTCAACGCGATCCTGGTCACCGGCGCCGGCAAGTACTTCAGCGTCGGCGGCAATGTGAAGGGCATGCAGGATCGCCCGGGCGGCGATGTCTTCGAGGAAGGCTCGATGCTCGAGCCCACCGGCGGGCGCAAGATCGTGCAGAACCTGCTCGATTGCGAGAAGCCGCTGATCTTCGCGCTCAATGGCGACTGCATCGGCCTGGCCGCCACCGTCGCCTTGCTGGGCGATGTGATCGTCTGTGCCGACACCGCCCGCATCGGCGATCCGCATGTGCGCATCGGCCTGGTGGCCGGCGATGGCGGCGCGGTGATCTGGCCGCTGCTGGTCGGCCCGAACCGCGCCAAGGAATTCCTCATGCGCGGCACGCTGCTCGATGCGGTCACCGCGGAGCGCATCGGCCTGGTCAACTATGTCGAACCGGTGGATCAGGTGTTCGAGAAGGCCCGCGCCATTGCACAGGAACTGGCCGACGGCCCGCGCTGGGCAATTCGCTGGACCAAGCTGTCCATCAACAAGCAGCTGAAGGATCAGTTCAACCTGATCATGGACACCTCATACGCGCTCGAGATGGCCTCGTTCATGACCGAGGACCATCGCGAGGCGGTGCGCTCGTTCGTGGAGAAGCGCAAGCCGGTGTTCACCGGGCGCTGACCAGCCGACAGATACTTGGCCTCACGCGCCACTGAGGCCGCGCTCGCGCACCGCTGCAAACCCCCGACAGCCGGCTGATCCGCTGATCGGCTAGTCGGCTCTGATCGCCTCGTATTTGCGCTCGAGAACCTTGTGCACATTCTGAAGGTGCTCGCGCATCTCCTTGGCGGCCAGATCGGCGTTTCGCGCGCGCATGGCCTCGGCCAGGCGACGACGCGCCGGGCGCAGTCCGCGCACCAGTTCCGGATGCAGCCTGATGAACAAACGCATCGAGATATCGGTCACCGCATCCACCAGGATCTCGATCACCTCGTTGCGGGCGGCCTTGGCCACCAGCCGATAGAACTCGCGCGCGATGTCGAGCCGCACCGACTGCGGCGTCTTGGGGGTGAGCTTGAACAAGCGCTCGATGTTGCGATCGATCGCATCGAAGTCTGCTTCGGTGCCTCGTTCGCAAGCCATGCGCACCGCGTTCTCGAGCAGGATCGAGCGTGCCTCGGTCACGCTCGACAGTGAGATGGAGCCCAGCGACAGCAGATCCTGGAATGACACGCGCACGGTGTCGGGGCTGCCTTCGAGAATGAACGCCCCACCCTTGACCCCCGTGTGCAGGGCCACCACGCCGGAATTTTCCAGGCTGCGCAGCGCCTCGCGCACCGCCATGCGGCTGACACCGAAGCGCGCCGCCAGTTCGCGCTCTGGCGGCAGTTTGCTACCCGGGCGCAGCGCGCCCGATTCAACCTCGGCCCGAATCTGTTCGCAGATCTGTTCGAACAGGCGGCGTGAGCGGATCGGCGTGAATTCCGGCGCATCGCTCGGCGCCTTGCTGGTGCCGCTGCGGGCCTCTTCCGTGCCGGGTGCTTCCATGAGGACGTCTCCGTGGCGATGAACGATGATGGCGCTGCCTGACGGGCGGCCGCGAGGCCTTGCGGACTCGCCAGCCGCTTCTCGAGGAGGTGTCGCCGCGCTTTGCGGCTTGCGACCCAGACTCGCGACCCATTCCACAGCCGGGCCGCACCGCTCATGTCGCACAGATCAGCGCCTCCGGAATGGTCCGATTGTATCCCTTGAGTTAATGGTCGAACCTTTTATTGACTTGTTTTCGAGCCCCTCTTATGCTCGGGTCGCAGTTCCGGTCGATCCCCCCCGCCCCGTCCATGCAGGCACACCGCATATGAGTTCCACGCACGCCCCCAAGTCGCCGACCGACGCGCGCTCGGGCCGCCCCCTGTCGGGCCTCACCGTGCTCGATTTCAGCACCATGATGGCCGGCCCCTACGCCACGCGCGTGCTTGCCGATCTGGGCGCCCATGTCATCAAGGTGGAATCCGCGCACGGCGATCACATTCGCGGCCGGCCACCGCTGCGCGAGGGCTTCAGCACCTATTTCGGTCAGCTCAATGCGGGCAAGGCGAGCCTGGCGCTCGACCTCAAGCGGCCGCTGGCACGTGATGCGGCGCTGGCATTGGCCGACCGGGCCGATGTGGTCATCGAGAACTTCCGCCCCGGGGTCATGAAGCGGCTCGGGCTCGACTACGCCACCCTGTCGGCGCGCAATGAACGCCTGGTCTATTGCGCGATCTCCGGCTTCGGCCAGAGCGGCCCCGGGGCGCAGCGCCCCGCCTACGCGCCGATCGTGCATGCGGCCAGTGGCTATGACCTCGCCCACATGAAATACCAGAACGGCGCCGAGCGGCCGGCCAACACCGGCATCTTCATGGCCGATGTCATGGCCGGCATTCAGGCAGTGGCCGGCATCCAGGCCGCGCTGCTGGCGCGCGAACGCACCGGGCGCGGGCAAATGGTCGATGTCTCGCTGATCGAGTCGATGTTCAACCTGATGGTCTTCGAGGTTCAGGAGGCCCAGTTCCCGTCCGATCGTCGGCGGCCGGTCTACGAACCCTTGCACAGCACCGATGGCTTTGTGATCGTGGCCCCGATCAGCCAACGCAACTTCGAAAGTCTCGCGCATGCCATCGGGCACGCCGAGTGGCTCGAGGACGCGCGCTTCGCGACCGCGGCGGCACGCGAGCAGAACTGGGCGCCACTGATGCGCGAGATCGAGCAGTGGACATCCGTGCGCAGCGGCCTCGAATGCGAACGCGAGATGAATGCGGCCGGCGTGCCCTGTTCGCGCTATCTCACCATGGCCGCGGCGATGCAGGATCCGCAGGTTGCGGCCCGGGGCAGCTTCTCACCGGTGCGCGACGCGGCCGGTGAGTATCTGGTGGCGAACTCGCCGTTCCGCTTCAGCGAGATGCCCTGCCATGCGCTGCCTTTCGCGCCCGCACTCGGCCAGGACGGCGAGGCCGTGCTGCGTCAGCTCGGTGGGCTGAGCGACGAGATGATCCGTGAATTGCGCGACAGCGGCGCGATGACGGCGCCGCCGGCGGCCGGCTGAAGGGCGTCGGTCGGCGCAGCCAGGTATCTGGCGCAAGGCCGTCACAGCGGCGTCCCGGCAGGCGGCAAGGACCGGATCCACGGCAGTGATCCTTGCGGCGACTGCGACCCGGCGAGTAGCAGCGGCCCTGCTCAGCCGCCGCGCGGATCGGCGCTGAGCATCACGAACGATGACAGGTCGTAGGGGCCGATCTGCACCAGGCAGTGATCGGCGCGCCCCAGCTGGCGCTCGCCGGCCCGGCCACTCACCTGCAGATAGGCCTCGCGCAGATGGCCGATGCCGTGCAGCCGCCCCTCACCCAGACTGCCACCAAAGGTGTTCAGCGGCAGGCGCGCGCCGATCTCCGCGTGGCCGTCGCGAATGAAGCGCGCGGCCTGACCGGCCGGCACGAAGCCGAAGGCCTCGAGCCATTCATACACCATGGACGAGAAACCGTCATAGAGCTGGCAGGTGCTGACATCGGCCGGGCTCAGGCCGCTGCGCTCGAACACCTCGTGCGGCCGATACTGCCCTGACCAACCGCTGACCCAGGCCGCCCGCGCGCCCGCGGGCACGTCGGCCGCACGCGCCATCACGAAGGCCGCCGCACCGTCCACCGGCATGTCGCAATCGAACAGGCAGTGCGGCGAGGCGATCATCGGCGCCTCGAGATACTGCTCGCGGCTCAGTGCCTTGTCGCGCCAGATCGCCAGCGGGTTCAGGCGCGCATTGCGCCGATGCAGGGAGACGGTCTCATAGAGGTCTTCGCGGGTCACGCCGTGATCGGCCATATAGCGGCGCAGGCGGGTCGCGAAACGCGCACCGGCGATGTGATAGCCATAGGGCATCGAATACTGGCCAACCCCATACGCCTGCCCGGGGCCCGCGCCCGCGGCGGGCGCTGGCACCCGCAGATTGGCCATCGCGCGCACGCCGAGCACATAGCGGCACTGGCCAGCCTTGAGCGCCAGCGCCGCGGTTTGCACCATGTCGGTCGCGAAGGCCTTGTGCAGATCCTGCGCGAAGCGTGCGTTCTTTAGGCCCAGAGCCGGCAACAGGGTTCGGTAGGTAAGCTCATCGGCGCCATCGGCCGAGACCGCATCCGCGGCCGGTGCCCAGGGCGCGCCCACATAGCCGTCGATCTCGTCGCGGCTCAGGCCCGCATCTGCAAGCGCCGCGATCGCGGCATCGAGCCCGAACGCGGCGATGCCGCGATCCGAGCGCCGCACGATCTCCGAGCCACCGAAGCCGATGATCGCGATGCCATCGGCCGCGTCAATCATCTGGCCCCCCATCGGCGGCCAGTTCGGCGAGCCCGATCCCGTTTGCGCACGGCCGCAACACGAGGCGCACGGCATCGCCGAGTTCGAGCCGGTGCACCAGCCGGTTGGGATCGGCCGCGAGCAGGCGCAGCGTGGGTTGCTCGTCGAGCGCGACCTGGGCGATCACCGAGACCGACCCGGCCTCGGCCGAGCCCGGCAGCGTCACCTCGGTCCAGGCCCAGAGCCGCCCCCGCCCGGACAACGTGACCCACTCGAGACCCGACCCCAGGCAGTCCGGGCAGCGGGCGGGCGGAGGGAACAGCAGGCGTGGCGAACAGGCGCAGCGCGGCAGGCTCAGCACACCCAGGGCCGCGGCGGACCAGAACGGCCGGCTGCTGGCATCGGCCACCGGCAGCAGGCCGGCCGGCGGTTCGAACGATCGGGCTGGGTTGCTCATGAGGGGACGAGACGGCTCCACGACGGGTATCGGATGAGTGTTAACAGGCCCTAAACGGAACTGTCGATGCGCCGGTGCAGCACCACCGGCCGGCCGCCATACTGGCGCTTGCACATCCAGGCGGCCAAGGCGGAATCCAGGTAATCGGCATGCCCCGGGAACCAGCGCATGAGCTCGGCCACGAACGAGCGCCCCACCGCCACGTTGCCGGCAAGCACCAGCGGTTCGACCTCGGCCGCCGAGCGCAGCACGGCCGCGTGCTCGTCCATGTGACAGTCACGCGGCGGGAACTCGGTGGCCGTCATCCAGGCATCCTCCTCGGCGAAGTGCTCCTTCAGATGGGCGATCACGGCGAGCAGGCAGGCGTGAAAGCCGACATCGGCACTGGCATCGGCCTGCCGCACCAACTGGTCGAATTCCGCATGGATGCTATCCATCGGGCCGTAGCCGAGGACGACGGGCGCCGCTTCATCGATCGGGGTGGGTGCTTGCATGACAGGGGTCTCGGGAAATCAAGGGTCCAATTCGCGCGCGATGGCACCCGGGCAGCATACCAAGGCAGACGGGTTCCGGGTGGACAGCATAACGCATCTGCTGCTAGCATGGCCGAATGGTAGGACCATTTTAGGCAGACTCGGATGCTATCGCCAGCTGACAATGAATTGCTCGTGCGCGTGGGCGCCGATGCCCCGATGGGCAGGCTCATGCGCCTGTACTGGATTCCCTTCCTGCGCTCACGCGATGTGCCGGTGGACGGCCAACCCTACCGCGTGCGCCTGCTGGGCGAGGAACTGGTGGCATTTCGCGACAGCGACGGCCGGGTCGGGCTGGTGAGCGAGGAATGTCCGCACCGGGGCGCGCCGATGGTCTTCGGCCGCAACGAGCAAGGCGGGCTGCGCTGCCTGTACCACGGCTGGAAGTTCGCCGTGGATGGCAGTTGCCTGGAAATGCCCGCCGAACCGCCGAACACGCCGATGCTCAGCCGGCTCAAGATCCTGAGCTACCCGGTGCGCGAGCGCCACGGGGTGCTGTGGACCTACATGGGCCCCGACCAGGAACCCCCGCCGCTGCCCGACCTGGAATGGAACCTGGTGCCCGAGGAGCGTGTGCATGTCTCGATGCGCGTGCAGGAGTGCAACTGGTTACAGGCCCTGGAGGGCGAACTCGACTCCGCCCATGCGGCCATACTGCACGGCCGGGTCGATGCCGAGGGCAGCATCAACCAGTGGAAACAGGCGGCCGATCTGGCCCCCACGTTCGAGGTGAGCCCGCATGATGCCGGTGTCTGCATCGCCTCGCGCCGCCGGCTCGATGATGAGCACCAGTACATCCGCGTCAACCAGTTCCTGATGCCGTTCTGGTCGCTGGTGCCGCCGTTCAATGATTTCCCCTCGCTCAGCGGCCATGCCTGGGTGCCCATCGATGATCACAACACGCTGTGCATCATGTTCACCTACCACCCCGCCCAGCCGCTGAACGACAAATCGCGCAAGCTGTTCGAAATGGGCCACCGGGGGCGCGAAACCGGTCATGCCACCGAAATCAATTTCGAGCCGCGCCCGGTGACCTGGCCCTACCCCACCTACTGGAGCCGTTTCAACCGCGAGAACGCCTACGGCTACGACCCCGAGATCGCCAGAACCTACAACGCGGGCATGCCGGGGCTCTGGTTGCAGGATGCCGCCTGCCAGTCGGGCGTATCCGCCATCTACGATCGCAGCCACGAACACCTGGGCACCAGCGACACCGGCATCGTGCGCACCCGCCGCATGCTGCTCGATGCCGTCAAGAAGCTCACCCGCGAAGATCAGCGCCCGCCCTCGGTCGGCGCCACCGATCAGTTCCTCTGGCGTGCGATCTCGATCACCGTCCCCACCGACGGCGACTGGATGCAAAGCGGGCGCGAGTTCATGCGTGCCGAGCCGGGCAAGGACTTCGGCTATCAACCCTGAGACAGCGGCCACCATGACCGAATCCGAAGCCTCACCGTTCGCGCGGCGCGCGGCGGAGTTCCCCGCGCACGAACCGCGACCGTCCGGCGCGCCCACCGCGCTGCAGGGCCTGCGCGTGGTGGACTTCACCCATTTCATCGCCGGCCCCATGGCCACCATGATCCTGGCCGACATGGGCGCCGACGTGATCAAGGTGGAGGCGCCCGAGCGAGGTGACGAACTGCGTTACTACCCGCCCGCGGTACCGGGGCTCGAGTCGCAGGGCGGGCCGTTCGTCTGGGGCAATCGCAACAAGCGCAGCGTGGCGCTCGATCTGAAATCCCCGGCCGGGCTCGAGCTGGCCCGCCGGCTGGTCGCGCAGGCCGACGTGGTGGTGGAGAATTTCTCCACCGGCGTCATGCAACGCTTCGGTCTGGACTATGAAAGCTGCCGTGCGCTGAATCCACGCGTCATCTATTGCTCGGTCTCGGCCTACGGCCGCGAGGGCCCGTTCGCCGACCGGCTCGGCTTCGACCCCGTGGTGCAGGCCGAAAGCGGCTTCGTGTCCATGAACGGCTATGCCGACCGCCAGGGGGTGCGTGCGTCCTCGGCCGTGATGGACATCAGCACCGCGATGATGACCTCCAATGCCATCCTGGGCGCCCTGCTCGCCCGTGAGCGCCAGGGCGAGGGCCAGTTCGTGGAGGTGGCCCTGTTCGACACCGGCCTGCTGATGACCGGCTGGGCCACCATGCAGCACCTGGTCACCGGCAATGAACCGCAGCGCCACGGCAATGTCAGCCCGGACACCTGTCCCTCCGGCGTGTTCGATGCCTCGGACACCCCGTTCTACATCAACTGCGGCAACGACAAGATCTTCCACCGGCTGGCCGCACAGGTGCTGGAGCGCCCGGATCTCGCCAATGATCCGGTGCTGCGCGAGCGCGACGGTCGCATCACGCGGCGCGACGAGCTGTTCGCCACGATCCAGGCCGAGTTCAGTCGCCAGCCCTGGGCGCACTGGCGCGACAAGATGCGCGCCGCGCAGATTCCCTGCGGCGAGGTGCGCACCGTGGGCGAGGCGATGCGCTCCCCCGAGGCGCGGGCGCGCCGGCTGGTGACCCACATCGATCACCCCACCCTGGGCCAGATTCCGAACATCGCCTCGCCGATCCGCTATCAGCGCACACCGATGGTCGATCCGGTGCCCGCGCCGGCAATCGGCGAGCACACCGAAGAGGTCCTGCAAGACGTGCTGGGCCTGGACCAGGAGGCCGTGCGAGAGCTGGCGGCGGCCGGCGCCTTCGGGGGCCGCCTGGCGTCAGTCCTCGGTGTCGAGAGCCTTCCACCGGGCTAGATACTCGGTGTTCAGCCGACGCAAGTGCTTGCTCATCTCGGCGCTGGCGGCTTCGGCATCGCGGTTTCGCAGATGCTTCATGAAGCGCCGGCGCGACGGAATCGTGAACGCGTTCTCGCTCGGGCCGATCTTCTCGATGAACAGGCCGAGCACCTCCATCACGCTCTCCATCGTGATCGCGATGATCGGATTACGGGTGGAACGCGCCAGAATCACATGAAACGCGCGGTTCAGCCGCTGGCGATCATCGAAGCGGCCGGCCTCTGACGCCTGGGCGGCCTGCTCCACATTGGCATCGAGTTGATCGAGTTCTTCATCCGTGGCCCGCTCGCAGGCCACGCGCACCACCGTCTCGGTCAGCCACACCCGCGCGTCGGTCAGCTGCTGCGGTGAGACCGCACCCAGGTGATAGAGATCGGTGAGCCCGGTGATGATCGTGCTGGCATTGCCGGTGCGCACGAACGCCCCGCCACTGACCCCCTTGCGCATCTCGATCAGCCCGGCATGCTCGAGCGTGCGCAGCGCCTCGCGCAAGGTGTTGCGGCTGACCTGCAGGCTGGCGGATAGATCCCGCTCGGACGGCAGACGGCTACCCGGGCGCAACTTGCCCGAGGCGATCATCTGGCGCACCTGGGCGGCAATCTCGTCCACGGCGCGCGCTGCCGAAATAGGCGTGAAGTTCACGGGGGTCTGGGCTGAGGTCATCGCTTGAGCTGGGCTTGCCGAATCTCGCACAGCCGGGTTCACCACACGGGCCACCCGGCTTGATGCGCCGAAGTCGCCAAGTGTACCGAGTGCGCCCGCGCGACCCATGGTCCTTGACGCGCCCACGCGAGCCACTTCCCCCTGCGCGCCTGCATACCTCGGAATCACACGCGATGCCCAGCACGGACACGCAGTACCGGGTTCTCGAAGCTTGCGATCCGCGCGGGCTTTGATTCATAATGGTCGAACCATTCGACTATTACCCAGACAGCCCCATGAAACTGACCGAAGAAATGGAGACATTCCGCGATAGCGTGCGTCGCATGGCGGAGAAACATGTGGCCCCCATCGCGGCCGAGATCGACGAGACCGATCGCTTCCCCACCGAGCTCGTGAAGCTGTTCGGCGAGATGGGCCTGATGCAACTCTGGGTACCCGAGCGCTATGGCGGGCCCGAGGGCAATCTCACGGCCGTGTGTATCGCGCGCGAGGAGATTTCGCGTTTCTCGCCATCGGTCGGTTCCATCGCCGGGCTGAACACCATGTTCATCATGCCGCTGCTGCACTTCGGCTCCGAGGAACAGCGCCAGCATTACCTGCCGATCATCGCCAAGGGTGGCGTGGTCACAGCCATCTCGATTTCGGAGCCGCAGGCCGGCTCCGATGTCGCGGCCATGGCCACCACCGCGGTGCGCGACGGCGACAGCTATGTGCTGAACGGGCGCAAGCAATGGTGCAGCTACGGCGTCGAGGCCGACTACATCATGCTGTTCGCGCGCACCGACAACCGCCCGGGCGCCGACGGCATCAGCGCCTTCGTGATCGAGCCTAAGAAGATGCCGGGCGTGAGCTTCGGCCGCCACGAACGCAAGATGGGCTGGCGCGGGGCCCCCAACACCCCGATCTTTCTGGACAATGTCCGCGTGCCGGCCGAGAACCTGGTCGGCGAGGAAGGCAAGGGGTTTCGCGCCTCCATGCGTGCGCTCGATCTGAACCGCCCCACCATCGGCGCGCAGTCGGTCGGGCTGGCCACAGGCGCCATGGAGGCGGCGGTCGCCTACGCCAAGGAGCGCCAGCAGTTCAAGCGCCCGATCGCCGACTTTCAAGGCATTCAGTTCATGCTGGCCGACATGGCCATCGAGATCGAGGCTGCACGCTCGCTGGTCTATGCCTGTGCCCAGGCCGGCGACGCCGGCGACTGGGAGAACCTGAACCGCCTGGCGAGCATGGCCAAGTGCTTCGCCAGCGATGTGGCCATGAAGGTCACCACCGACGCGGTGCAGGTGCTGGGTGGCTATGGCTACACCATGGATTACCCGGTCGAGCGCATGATGCGCGACGCCAAGCTCGCGCAGATCTTCGAGGGCACGAACCAGATTCAGCGCATGGTGGTGGCCAGGCAGTTGTTGCGCTAGCCTGGTCGGTTCACAGATCGGTCGGGCCAGGCTGCTTTCTCAGCGCCATCTCACCGACGATGCTCTAGTGTCGTAAGTTCGAAGTTCGCATCGAGAGCCCTATCAAGCCGCCAGCAGTTCGCTGTGGATGCCGACACGACCGCAGAACTCGTGCAAACGCCGATCAAAGGTGACTAACACTGCCGCATGCCGTCTTGCGGTCACTGCATAAATCGCGTCATAGACGGGATGGCCGGCGTCTGCTGCCAACATCAAGACTTCGGGAAAGAGTTCCGCGTCATTGACTATGCGGTGAACCAGCGCCATGGCCTCGCGATGTCGGGCCACCAGTTCGTCGGCACCAATCTGGCGAGCACGCTGGTACTTCCAGAGCGCGTTTCCGACCTCGGCGACCAGTAGCGTCGGCGCAAGCACAAGAGCCGCATCGCCAATCCGGTCGAGCAGCACTGGCTGGCCAGCGGGGTCTAGAACCGCCCGCACCGCGGCCGATGCATCAAGAACGACGGAACCGCTCATCGATCGTCGCGATCTTCGCGAATCAACGCCTCTGGCGTCGGAGCATCAGCCGGCAGACGGCGGCCGCTCGCCCGGAGCAAGGCCACCGTCTCGGCGCAGCGTTGCGCAACACCGGCCAACCCCAAGCCCCGTCGCAACTCCACTACGGCCTGCTGTGAAAGGCTGCGATGCTCGGCGCGCGCAGCGGCCACGACGCCCTGATAGACATCATCAGGGATATCTCGAATCTGAAGACTGCCCATAGGTGCAAAATGCATGCAAAACGTATGCGCCAGCATAGCTCGGTGATTTGAGTCCGTCAAGAACGTACGCGAGTGCTCCGAAAATTGGAGGATGGCTCTGGCCAGCCATGAGCAGGCGTCGATCCTGGCCGCAAAATCCGAGCACGGCCCGAGCGGGAGGGCAACATGGCCTGCACGACCGTGGATTGCGCCCGCAGCGCGGCCTCAACCCGGGCCGCAGAGACCATCGCCCGGGCCTTCAGTCGGCGTCGTCCTGCCACCCGAGGTGGGCGCACAGCGCATCGAAGCGCCGGCGCAGGCGGGCGAGCTCGTCCCGGGTCTGGGCGAGTTCGTGTCGCAAATCATCAGACTCGGCGGGGGCATCGCGCCCAACCGGCTTGGCTGAGGCGACCATCGACTCGCCAGCCACTTGCACCGGGCCGCAGAGCAGATGCGCCCAACGCGATTCGCGCGAGCCGGGTTGCCGCGGCAGCTGGGTGACCAGCGGCCGGCCGCCACGCTCGGCCATTTCATCGAGATAGGCCTCGACCGAGGATATATCGACAAAGCGATGCAGGCGCTCGCTGTGCTGGCGCAGCTCGCCGGATGTCTGCGGGCCGCGCAACACGAGTGCGGTCATCAGCGCGAGCGCGGCTGAGGGCATTTCGATCACGCGACGCACGTTCTGTTCGTAGCGCATCACCCTTCCGCCGCTGGTCTCGATAACCAACGTGCGTGACTTGAGCCGGTCGATCGCCTCGATGAGCTCGGACTCGCGAAGCGACATGACCGGGTCGCGGCTGGTCTTCTGGTTGCAGCCGGCGAGCAGGGAATTGAGCGTCATCGGATAGGTATCGGGCACCGTGTGCTGCTTTTCCACCAACACGAACAAGGCGCGTGCCTCGACCGGGCTCAGTGCAGGGATGCCGGCCGGCGACATGGCGCGACCCGCGCCGGGCTGGACGTCGTTCGTTGCCAGCGGATCAGAAGGTGCGGGAGAGTCTTGCATTCAGGAGCAGGCCGGTGTCGGCGCGAAAGGCGGAATCGTGAGTGTATCGTCGTGCACCGCCTGCACGGATGAAGCTTGCACGCCGATTGAACATGGTTGCGCCGGAAACACGAACTCAACGCAAGCCAGTGCCCAAGGGCAAGGTCTTCGCGCCGAGGTAGGATCCCGAACTGTTCCGCCAGCAGGAGATGCCGGTGCAATCGACTCGTCGCGTGGCGCTCGTACGCTATCTCGATGGCCTGCCACAGCCCCAAGATTTCGAGATCGTCAGCGAACCCATGCCCCGCCCCGGCGATGGCGAGTTCCTGGTCCGCAACCTGTTCGCATCGATCGATCCGGGCACGCGCTCGCGCTTGTCGCAGGGCCCATCCTATCTGCCGCCGCTGAAGCTCGGCGACACCGTGGGCGCGTTCAACATCGGCCGGATTGTGGAGTCGCGCCATGAACGGTTCGCGCCCGGAGAGCTGATTACCTGGACCTGCGGCTGGGCCGAGGCGGGCATCAGCGATGGCCGTGGCTATCTTGCCAGGATCGAAGACCAATCGGTGCCGCTGAGCGCATGGATCGGCGTTCTAGGGGTTCCCGGGCTGACCGCCTATTTCGGGCTTGGGCGAGTTGCCCGGATCTCTGCTGGAGAAACCGTCGTCGTGACCTCGGCGGCCGGGATGGTCGGCGCGACCGCGGCGCAGATCGCGCGCTTGCGCGGATGCCGGGTGGTGGCGGTGGCCGGCGGGTCGGTCAAGTGTGCATGGCTGCGCGATGAACTCGGCATCGAGCACGTAGTCGACCACAAATCGGCGGCCGACCTAGGCGATGCCGTGGCCGCCTGTTGCCCGGACGGCATCGACGTGCTGTTCGACAACGTCGGCAACGCGAGCGTGGATGCGATGCTGCCGCTGATGCGCATGAACGGGCGCATCGTCGTCTCGGGCCAGGTCGGCGACTACAACCTGCCGCCCGGGCAGGTACACGGCATTCGCAACACCCGCCCGTTCATCACGCGTCGCGTGCGGATGCAGGGCCTGGTGGTGTTCGATGACCTGCGCGAGTTTCCGGCGGCCCAGGCGGAGATGGCGGCCTGGTTGAAGGCTGGCCAGCTCAGGTACCGCGAAGTTCGTTACCAGGGCATCGAGCGGGCGCCGCAGGCGTTTCGCGACGTGTTCGAGGGGCGGGATTTCGGCCGCCACCTGGTGCAGTTGGCCCCTGAACCGGCGGTGGCCGGCGCATGACCCGGAGGCGATCATGATCGATATCAAGGCAAACGCCCGGGGCCTGGTGCCCGAGATCATGGCGCGGCGCGACGAGATCGAGCGGGCCAGGCGGATTCCCGCCGACCTCAATGACCGACTGGTGCAGGCGGGGCTGCTGCGGATGCTGATTCCGCGTGAAATCGGCGGGCTCGAGCTGGCTCCGCCCGACTATGTGGAAGTGATCGAGCTGCTCGCGAAGGCCGATGCATCGACCGGCTGGTGCACGATGATCGCCGCCGTCACCTGCCTGAAATCGGCCTTCCTCGATCGTGATGTAGCGCAGGCGGTCTACGGTGATCCGGCCGCGGTGCACGGCGGCGTCTTCGCACCGAACGGGCGGGCGGACGTCGATGGCGAGCACTATCTGGTCAGCGGCGAATGGCAGTGGGCGTCTGGCTCGGCCAACTGCACCTGGCTGACCGGTGGCGCGCTGGTCTATGTCGATGGAGAACTTCAGAGGCTGCCCACAGGCGCGCCCGCTGCACGGCAGATGCTGTTTCCCGCCGATGCCGTAGAGCTTGGCGATGACTGGAACGTCAGCGGATTGTGTGGCACCGGCAGTGGCAGCATGCGGGTACGTAACTGCCGCGTGCCGATGTCACACTCGGTGTCCTTGGTCACCGACAAGCAGAAGTTCGGCGGCCCTCTGTATGCATTCCCGAGCTTTGGCATGCTCGCACTCGGGATTTCCGTGGTGGCCATGGGCAATGCGAAAGGCGCAGTCGATGACCTGATCGCGCTGGCCAACGAGAAGACCCCGCAGGGCACACGACGGGTGCTGGCACAGCGCGCGCAGACACAGACCGAGGTAGCCCGCTCGGTGGCCATGTTGCGTTCGGCACGTGCCTATCTGCTCGATGCGATCGCCACCGCCTGGGATCAGGCACGCTACGCCGGCGAGATCAGTGTCGCCACGCGGGCCGACCTGCGGCTCGCCAGCACGCATGTGGCACGCACCAGCGCCGAAGTCTGTAAGACGATGTACGAATTGGGCGGCGGCAGCAGTCTGTTTCTCAGTTCGCCCTTGCAGCGACGCCTGCGCGATGCCTTGGCCGCCAGCCAGCACATGATGGTGGCCCCGCCGACGCTGGAGCTCACCGGGCGCGTGCTGCTCGGCGTGGACACCGACCTGACGTTTTTGTGAGCGCGGCGGCTCGTTACCCGTGATCATGGGCGGCCCGCGTCGGCCGCGCCATGGCGCGATTTGCCGCGATGCTCAGCCGCGCGTCATGCGTTGCGGCAGGAAGGTTGCGATCTCGGGGAACACGATCAGCAATGCCACCATGAGCACCATGACCATGAAAAAGGGCAAGGCGGCGCGCGCGAGATACAGCAGATTGCGGCCGGTCAGCGCCTGGATCACGAACAGGTTCAGCCCGATCGGAGGCGTGATCTGCGACATCTCCACCACGATCACGATGTAGATCCCGAACCAGATCAGATCGATGCCAGCCTGCTCGACCATCGGCATGATCACCGCCACGGTCAACACCACGATCGAGATACCGTCCAGAAAGCAACCGAGCACCGCGAAGAACACCGTCAGCGCCGCCAGCAGCATCACCGGTGACAGATTCATCTCGCCGATCCAGCGGGCCAGACCGCGCGGAATGCCGGTGAAACCCATCGCCACCGACAAGAACGCCGCCCCGGCCAGAATGAACGCGATCATGCACGATGTGCTGGTCGCGCCCATCAGGCTGGCCTTGAAGTTGACCCAGCTCAGTGAGCCCGACAGCAACGACAACAGCAGTGCCCCGACCACGCCGACCGCGGCGGCCTCGGTGGCCGTGGCGATGCCGACATAGATCGAGCCGATCACGCAGATGATCAGCAACACCACCGGCATCAGCCGCGAGGCCGCGATCAGCTTCTGAGACAAGGTGGTCGCGGTTTCGGCGACCGGAACCTTGCCCGGGTTCAACAGTGACCAGACCATGATCGTGCCCATGAACAAGGCGATCAGGACCAGACCCGGGATGACCCCGGCGATGAACAGCCGGCTGATGGAGACATCTGCCGCGACACCATAGACGATCAGGATGATCGATGGCGGGATCAGCAGCCCGAGTGTGGCCGAGCCGGCGAGCGTGCCCAGCGCCATGCGGTCGTCATAGCCGCGGCGGGCGAGCTCCGGAATCGTGATCCGGCCGATCGTGGCGGTGGTCGCGGCCGACGAACCGGACACCGCCGCGAAGATCCCGCAGCCGATCACGTTGACATGCATGAGCCTGCCGGGAATGCGCGTCATCCACGGAGCGAGGCCGGTGAACATGTCGCTGGCGAGCCGGGTGCGGAACAGGATCTCGCCCATCCAGATGAACAAGGGCAGCGCGGTCAGCGACCATGACCAGGATTGTCCCCAGCTGGTCGTGGCCATGATCGAGCCCGCCGGTGACGATGAGAACACCAGGATCGCGATCAGGCCGACCGCGAACAAGGACATGGCGACCCAGAAACCCGTGGCCAGCAGGGCCAGCAACAGCAGGCCCAACAGCGTGCCGATCGAGCCGATATCCATCGATCAGTTCTCGCGCCCGGCCGCCTGCGCGGATTCGGCCCGGCGGGCGCTGAGCAGATAGCTCGGCTCGCCGCCGGTCAGCGCGCGTACCGCATCGACGAGAAAAGCCAGGGTCAGCACCGAGACGCCGACGGTCATCCCCATCTGGGGGATCCAGAGCGGGATCGGCACCAGCCCCTGGGTGAGATCACCGAAGCTGATCGAGTAGTAGACCATCTCGACCGTGTACCAGGTGAGTGTGGCGCTCAGCAGCAGGCCGCCGAGCACGCAGATCAGCTCGAAGCGATGGCGCCAGGCCGGTGGCAGGCGCTCGATCAGCAGCGTGACGCGGATATGGCTGTTCTGACGCAACGCATAGCCGAGCGCGAGAAACGATGATGCCGACAGGCAATAGCCGGCGAATTCATCGGCCGACGGTACCGCGATGCCCATCAGGCGACCGATGATCTGCGTCAGAACGAGCACGCAGATGCCGGCCAGGAACACGGCCGCCAGCGCGCCGCAGGCGGCAAACAGCCGGTCGAGAATGCGCTCAGTCATGATTTGCGGGCGCCCGGGCGACGACAGGCCGCCGCCCCGGGCCGGCCATGCATCACTTGCGATAGGCCTCGAGCAGCGCGGCGCCGTCGGCACCCGCCTTTGCGACCCATTCGGCGGTCATCTTCTCGCCAACGGCCTTGAGCTCGGACACCAGCTGCTTGGAGCCGGCCGCGACGCTCATGCCCTTGGCCGCCAGCTCCTTGGAACTCGTCGCGGCCACCTCCTGGCTCATCTGCCAGCCACGCTTCTCGGCCTCGGCCGCGGCCGCAGACAGCGCCGCGCGCTGGCCATCGTCGAGCTGGCGCCAGGCCCGCTCATTCACGAACACCATGTTCTTGGGCATCCAGCCGTTCAGATCATGGAAGTGGGTCGAGAAGTCCCAGGCCTTGGACCGAAGGCCGGTCGCGCCAGAGGTCACCATCGCGTCGACCACGCCGGTCGAGAATGCCTGCGGAATCTCCACCGCCTCGACGATGGTGGGAATCGCGCCCATCAGCTCGGCCATCGAGGCGGTGGCCGAGTTGTAGGTGCGGAACTTCACACCCTTCAGGTCGGCCATCGAGGCGAGCGGCTTCTTGGTGTAGAACCCCTGCCCCGGCCAGGGCACCGCATACAGCAGGCGCATGCCCTGCTTGGCCAGCCGCTGCTCCACATAGGGCCGCTGCAGCTTCCAGAGCTTGGCCGCCTCTTCGTAGCTGCTGGCCAGGAACGGTACCGCATCGGCGCCGAAGATCGCATCCTCGTTCAGCAGATTGGCCATCAGCATCTCGGCGATCTGTACCTGGCCGGTCTGTACAGCGCGGCGGATCTCCGGATGCTTGAACAACGACTGCGCACTATGCACATTGATCGTCAGCGAGCCGCCGCTCTTGTCGGCGACATCCGCGGCGAACTGGCGGATATTCTTGGTATGGAACTCGGCCTCGGGATAGGGCGTGGGCATTTCCCAGGTGGCGGCGAACGCGCTCGCCACCGAGAGCACACCGGCCGCCGCGCCTATCATCAGATTACGAATGGCTGTCATCATCGTCTCCTTGTTTCGATCCGGGCGCCTCTGCAAGGCGCACCGCGAAGGACGACTATAGCCGACCGGGATCCGTGCGTGAATCACGCGCGTCTTTGTTCGTCCCGACGCATCTGATCAGCCCGGCTTGCGCAACGCCCATGCGGCACACGTGGCGAAGAACAACTCGGCGGCCAGAACACCGAGGTAGAGCCCCACGGGCATGCCATCGACGGCCATGCTCGCGAGCCGGCCGAACGCGAAACCGCCAAAGATCAGGATCACCGCCCATAGCGACTCGCGTCGCGCGAGGCGGCCGAGCGCGCCCATCAGGAAGACAGCCGCGATACCCAGATAGGCGCCGCCGTATGCGGCACGGATGACGTGCAGGTGGTTGACGGTGGTGAGTTCGATACCGGGCCCGCGCATCATCATCTGCGGTGCCAGCAGATGCAGCGCCCCCACCACCAGCATCATCAGGCCGGCGCCAAAAAGGGTGAATCGTGTCATGAAGCCTCCATGGATGGGAGCCGCGCGAGCGGGCGATGTCGACAGCCTAGTCGCGCAGGCGCTCCGTGATAAGGCACCCGATCGGAACATATACTTCCATTCATGGAACAATGGATGCACTCGCTCACCGACCTCGTCTTGTTCGTCGAGGTTGCACGCGCGGGCGGTTTCCGCCACGCGGCCCTCAGGCTGGATATGCCGCCGGCCACCTTGTCTCGCCGCATTGCCGCGATGGAGGCCCGGCTGGGCACGCAGCTCTTCCAACGCACCACCCGCCAGGTCTCGCTCACCGAAGCGGCGCGGCCGTTCTACGAGCAGTGCCTGACAGTGCTGGAAGCGGCCCAACGCGCGCAGGGCATCCTCGCCGCGAGTCAGGAGCAGCCGGCACGCATCCGCGTCTCGATGCCGGTGGACCTCGGCGTCGAGATACTCGGTCCCCTGATCGCCGCGTTCGCAGCCGGGCAGCCCGGCCTGCGGATCGAGTTCGATCTTTCGTCGCGCGCGACCGATCTGCTGCGTGACCCGGTCGATCTGGTCTTCCGCATCGGCAGGCCGATGGACGACCGCGTCGTGGCACGCAAGGTTGCCGACATCACCACCGGGCTGTACGCGGCCCCTGCCTACCTCGGCACCGTCAACCCGATTACGGAACCCGCGCACCTGGCCCATCTCCAATGCCTGGACCTTCAAACCGCGCAGGGCTCAATGCCATGGAAAGTGGATCACCTGCGCTGGCCAGCCGCCCCGGGAACGAGCACCTTGTCGGCCAACAGCGTCGCGCTGCTGCGCACTCTCGCCGAGCGTGGGCATGGCCTCGCGCTGCTGCCCGAGCACATTGCCTCGGCGAGCGTCGAGGAGCGCCGGCTGACGCGCCTGCTACCGCGGGCCTCGACACCGCGCTGGCCGCTGTATGCGATGACCGCGACCCGTCTGGTCTCTGGTCAGCTACGTCGGCTGATCGAGCATGTCAAAGGCTCATTGCAGGCAACGCCTCTGTCCAAGACCACACGGCGACGATGACATCGCGCGTCCGACGCCTCACCCTGCGTGCTAGCATCCGGCCGACCGAGGCGAAGTCACCGACCCGCCGCCTGACCTCCCGGCCCCGGCTTAGGCCCCGCGTGGCAAGCGTCATACGCTCTTGACCGGGGTCGCATTCGGTCTTGTCCGACAACAAACTGGAGACACTCATGGCTCTCTCGCCCCGCCTGTCCTGTGTACTGACCGGCATCGCCACCGCCCTGCTCGCGACCTCCGCGGCCCACGCCGAGGGCTATCCGGAAAAGACCGTCAGCTACATCATTCCCTTCGGCCCCGGGGGCGAGTCGGATATCTCCGCGCGCCTGCAGGAGCCGGTGTTCAAGGCGCTGACCGGCCAGAGCATGGCCATCCAGTACAAGCCCGGCGCAGGCGGAGCGGCCTCATGGGCGCAGCTCAACGGCATGGCCTCGGACGGCTATACGGTGATGGGCACCAATCTGCCGCACATCATCCTGCAACCGATGCAGAAGGCGGTGGGCTACGAAACCGACGACCTCACCACGGTGTTCTGGTTCCACTACACACCCGACGCCCTGCTGGTCACGGCCGACAGTCCGCACAAGACACTGAAGGATTTCGTCGAGGCGGCCAAGTCCTCGCCGGGACGGATCACCCTGTCTGGCTCGGGCACCAATTCGGCCAACCATCTCGCACAGCAGCAGTTCGACAAACTGGCCGGGATCAAGACCACCTATGTGCCGTTTGGCGGCACGGGCCCGTCCAATGCCGCACTGCTCGGCAAGCAGGTGGGCGGCAGCTGGGGCTACTCCACCGTGCAGATCAAATTGGGCGATCAGGTGCGCTGCCTGGGCGTGGCCATGGAACAGCGCCATCCGAAACTGCCCGATTGCCCGACCTTCAAGGAGCAGGGCTACAACCTTGTCGGCGGTGCCTATCGCGGCGTGGCCGTGCCCAAATCCACCCCGGCCGACGTGCAGACGAAGCTGGCGGGCATTCTTGCCAAGATCAATGCCGACCCGGAATTCATTCGCAAGATGGAAGACGGCGGTTTCGCGATGTTGAACGTCGGCCCGGACAAGATGGCCGAGTTCATGGCCGCCCAGAAAGCCCACTACGGGGCGCTGGCCAAGGCGATGGGCATCGTGAAGAAGTAGGCGACAAGTCGCGCAGCGCTACAGCGCCGTCTCATGGGAAGCCTCGAGCACCTGCTGGCGGCACTGTCGCCGCTGAATCTCCTGCTCGCGCTGGCCGGCGTCACGGCCGGCACGGTGATCGGTGCGTTGCCGGGCCTCACCGCCACCATGGCGGTGGCGGTCCTGGTGCCGTTCACGTTCTCGATGGATCCGGCCGCCGCCCTGATCGTGCTCGGCGCCATCTATACGGGCGCGATCTACGGCGGTGCGTACGCGGCGATCCTGCTCAACACCCCCGGCACGCCGTCGGCAATCGCCACCACCTTCGATGGCTACCCGCTCGCACGCCAGGGGCGCGGCGATCTCGCGCTCACGCTGGCCTGCCTGGCCTCGGTGGCCGGCGGCCTGGTGGGCGCGGCCTTCCTGCTGCTGCTCGCCCCGCCGATGGCCACCGTTGCACTGAAATTCGGCCCGGTCGAGTACTTCTGGCTGGCCGTGTTCGGACTCACCCTGATCGCCTCGCTCGGCGAGGGCTCGACCATCAAGGGGCTGATAGGCGGCTGCCTGGGTCTTCTGTTGTCGATGGTCGGCGTTGCCGAGGTCGGCGGCGACGTACGCTACGTGGGCAACTTCCCCGTGCTGCTCGGCGGTATCGATATCGTCTCGGCGCTGATCGGTCTGTATTGCATTCCCGTGCTCATCGAACTCGTGGCCACGCCGGCCCGGCATCTCGAATCGGTGAGCCGCACCGCGGGCTTCCAGTTGCGCGAAGCGCTTGGCTTGTTCGGGCGCGCCAAGCTCAATCTCGCGCGCAGCTCGGTGATCGGCACCGTCGTCGGCATTCTGCCCGGCGCCGGCGGCTCGATCGCATCCCTGGTCGCCTATTCCGAGGCCAAGCGGGCGTCGCCGCGGCGCGAGCGCTTCGGCAAAGGCGAACCCGACGGCATCATCGCCACCGAGTCTGCCAACAACGCCACGGTGGGCGGTGGTTTCATTCCAACGCTGGTGCTGGGCATTCCCGGCACACCGCCCGACGCGATCATCCTGGGCGCGCTGCTCGTGCAAGGCGTGCGAACCGGGCCCACGCTGTTCACGCAGCAGGCCCCCATCGTCTACACCTTTGTCTGGGGCCTGGTGCTCGCCACCGTGCTGATGCTGCCGGTCGGCCTGCTGATCGGGCGCTTTGCGTTCCGCTCGATCGTCGCGATCCCGAAAGCGGTCCTGGTGCCGGGCGTCGCGCTGCTGACAGTGCTTGGCAGCTTCGCCGTGCACAACAATCCGCATGAGGTCCAGCAGATGGTCGTGCTCGGTGTGATTGGCTGGGGCCTGGGCCTGATGGGCTTCTCGGCCTCGCCGATCGTGCTCGGCCTGATCCTGGGCTCCATCGCCGAGAGCGGATTCGTGCAGGGTCATCTCATCGGCGGCGCAGCCGGTGACATCTGGGGCGAATTCTTCGGGCGGCCGATCTCGCTGGGCATCATCGCCTTCATCGCGCTCGGCCTGCTGTGGCCGTGGTGGATGAGCCGGCGCGCGGCGCCGCCCGTGCCAGCCGCCGATACCGGAGCCGGCCATGGCTGACACTGGCAACGCCAACCCGGCAACCCACGAGGCACCCCATGGCGGCCGCGACCTCGGTGGCGCGTTCGGCAGCCTGGTCGCCATCGCGCTGGGCGCGGCCGCGCTCTGGTATTCGGCCGAGTTCTCGATGCTCGGCGCCGTGTTTCCGCGCACCATCGCCGGGCTGCTGATCATCCTCGGCGCGGCCTACCTGGCCATGGTCGCACTCGGTCGCACGCACGGCGGCAGCCGGCTCGAGGGCTCGACGCTGCGCCGCGTCGCGCTGGCCGCGGTCATGCTCGGCTGGGCATTCGCGCTGGTGCCGCTGGGCTTCCTGCTCAGCAGTGCACTGGCCTTCGTATTGCTGATGCTGATCGCCAACTACGAGCGCTGGACAGCCGGCCGGGCCATGGCTTACCTGCTCTCCGGCGCCGTCGTGCTCGGCGGGCTGTACGGCCTGTTCAAGCTCGTGCTGCTGGTGCCGCTGCCCTGAGCCGAGGCAGCAAGCCGGCCGCGGCTTGCGTCGATGTCGGCCGGCAAGGCATGCCGGGCCAATGGCCATGTTGTGGCATCACGATGCCCCACGCTCAACGATCGGCGTCACGAACAGCCACATCGGGTGCCTGATATGCCTCCAGATTCCGGCCCGGTTGGCAGGGCCCGCAAAACGAGGCGCCTGCCCCAATCGCACTTGGTGGCGTGGGCATGCATTGCCCGGACATCTCGATCGGGATACCCTTTCCGGAGGAGGAAACGGGTATGCAAATCCATCGGATATCGACGCGAACCATGATGTCCTGGGCGCTCGCCATGCTGATCGTCGGCGAGGTGACGGCGGCCACCGGCCCCGGCCTGATCGAAGCGCCGGCCGTTGCTACTACCGTGCCGAGATTGGCGCAGGCCGATACGATGCCGGCCCGGTCCGGGTCGACGCTGGTGGCCGCGAGAACGCCGATGCAGGCGGTCGTGGGCGCACCGATGCGGGTCGCGATGCCGGCGTCACGCGGCGGGCGCGAGGTGATGATCTACGACCACGGCCTGGGCATGGCCACCTCAAAGGTATGGATACCGGCCGGCTGGGACTTCCAACATGATGTTGCCTTCGACCCGCGCAGCGGCACCTTCTACCGTTTCAAGATGGTGGCCGTCGGCCCGCGAAACCAGTACGTGCGCTCATATCTCGGCCATTTTCTGTACGGCAACATCAACGGCGTGCCGTTCGAGCAGGCGCTGCAGCAGTCGGTCGAGCATGTGCTGGGTGTCGAGCGGCTGCAGAATCTGTGGCTGGGCCGGCTCGAGCCGAGCCCGCGCGCGATGTCTGACCCGGAACTGGCCGCCATGAGCCAGCGGCTGGCCAGCCGCGGCCAGAGGCTGGAAATCTATAACGCGGGCTTTGCCGGCGAGCGCGGCGGCCGCCGCTATCAGGGCACGATCCTGTTCACGAACATGGTCAACCCGCAGGCCGGCTTCGGTCTGCTCACACCGGCTCGCATGGTGTTCGCACTCGCTGAAGATTTTGCCGATGCCCACCGGGTGGCTGATGAAATCGACGCCAGCCGGGTGCGCAATCCGGAGTACGGGCGTGCGATGGCGAGCATCAGCGAGCGCTTGCGTCAGCAATCCGATGCCTATGCCCGCCAGATGATGGACCAGTCGGCGCAGGCGCATCAGCGCCGCATGGCGGACCAGCAAGCGGCCTTCGCATCACACCAGCGGAACATGGCCGGACTAAACCAGATTCAAGACGTGGCGCACGAAAGCTACATGAAGACCCTGCGTAGCCGCGGCAGCTTCGCGTCGGTTGGCAACGAGTACGGCAGCCACCAGGCCCTTATCGACCAGACTCACGAGCGCAGCAGCTTCGCCGATCCGTGGACCAACTCGCAGATCGCTCTGGATGGTCAGTACGAGTACAACTTCACCAATGGCCTGGGCGACTACTACCGGACCAACGATCCCAGCTTCGATCCGGCGTCGCTTCAGGGCGACTGGCGTTCGATCAAGCCCCTGGGCCCGTGACGGCGGGGCTCATGATGGGCCGCCCTCGCCTTGTCGCCATACGCGAGACCGTGAGGCCCATGGATATCAACTGCCCGCTGACGAGGCGGTGATCCGAACGCCCCCGAGAGGTGCCACTACAACGTCGGGTTCTGCACCGCGCCGCCCAAGGTTGCCAGCCCCCACGCACTGCTGTGCGCGTCCATGCTGAAGTTGATGTGCCCCGCGGCCGCATGCTGGTCGCGGTAGATGCGCTCCATCGGCCCACGCGAATACAGGCCGTTGGCACCCGCCAGCGCATAGATGGTGTCCACGCAGCCGGTGGCCAGCGACATCGCATAGGCGCAGTTGCGCTTTTGCTTCAGGCGCAGGGTCAGATCGGGCAGACCACCCGCCTCGGCCAGCTGCTGAGCCTCGACGCAGTCATTGATCGCCATCAGCCGCGCGGCCTCGAGCTGCGCGCCGGCCAGACCGACCCGCGCCTGCACGGTGTTCAGATCGCGCATGGTCAGGCCCGTGTAGCTGGTGGAGCGCTCGCGGATCATGCCGGTGACCGCATCGAACATCGCCTGCGCATTGCCCAGCGTGGTGGCCAGGATGCAGTGCGCGGCCAGCCCACCGAAGGGAATCCGGTATACGGGCGCGGGGTTGCCGACCAGCCCGGGAAAGTCTCCCGGCTCGCCCGCCCTGCCCAGCACCATGGATAGCGCACGATGGGTGGGCACGAACACCTTCTCGCACTTCACAGACATGCTGCCGGTGCCCGACAGGCCCATCACCTGCCAGTCATCGATGATCTCGTAGTCGCTGGCCGGCACCACCGTCATGCAGTAGTCGATCGGTTTGCCGGCATCATCGCGCACGATGCAGGCCAGCATGTTCCAGCTCGAGCAACCCACGCCGGACGAGAAGTTCCAGTGCCCGCTCAACTCGATGCCGCCCTCCACGCGCCGCGCGCTGCCCTGCGGATAGGCGATGCCGGAGGCGATGTAGGCATCCGGGTTCTGGCCCCAGATCTCCTCCTGGGCCTTGTCGTCATAGAGTGCCAGCATCCAGTGGTGGATCGCGATATTGGCGAACACCCAGGACGTGGAGGCGCATCCGCGCGCGAGGATGTCGCCGATATCGACGACCGCCCGAAAGTCGAGCTCCATACCCCCCCAGCGGCGCGGCTGATGAATGCGCATCAGGCCGCTGGCATCGAGATCGGCGATGGTCTCGGGCAGCATGCCGCGCGCCTGCTCACAGCGCGCCGCGCGCTCGCGCAGCACCGGTACCAGTGCATGCGCGCGCTCGCAGGCCTCGGCCAGCGTCACACCGGCATGGGAAATCGGCTTCATGACCTGATCATTCATTGCGTGGCGCTCGGCAGAGACTTGTAGTCCTCGGCCCAGTCGGGCATGGTGCTCATGTTGTAGAAATTCAGCTCGATGGTCAGCCCGTTGGGGTCACGGACGAAGATCTGAAACAGATTGAACTCCGCGAAAACCCGCGCCCACCAATCGCAGCCCAGGCCGATGAGCCGCTCGCGAAAGCTCTCGGGGTCGGTGGCCGCGAACGCAATGTGATCGACAACCCCCGAATTGTCGTTTGCCGCATGTGCCGGCGTGCCCATGTAGTGGCGATCGGCGTTGGCGATGTCCGCCGGGCCCATGTGCACCCAGATCTTGCCGTCGCGCCCCAGCCAGTAACCGGGAAACGCAAAGGTGGGGCGCGGCATGGCCTCGAGCTCGAAGGCTTCGCAATAGAAGGCCTTGGTCGCCTCGAGATCCTTGGCGCGAACGAAGTAGTGGTTCAGATCGGTGACAGGCATGGCGGCGCTCCTTCGGAAATGGGCTGGCGTCCGCCGGCGAAGGCACGCTCCGGCCAGCGCGCAGACCGGGCCGATCCAGCCGGGTGGATCGTCCGACGCGTGACACGGGCGGCGCCCGCCGGGACGCCTTCGATCATGTTACATGAGGCCCCTCGCGCCGACCCGCCCGGCACCCGCATGCCGGCGACCGGCTCAAGGCTCCGGACGACGCCAGAGCCAGGTACCCACCACGCACATCGTGGCGATCGCCCCGACTTGCACCACCAGCGGCACGGACACCACCAGCAGCACGAGCGCGCTGATCGACCTCATCGTGACCGCGGCCACCTTGGCACGCCGCGGCACGGCACCATGCTCGCGCCAGTTGCGGATCGCCGGACCGTACCTGGGGTGGTTCAGCAGCCAGGCCTCGAAGGCCGGCCAGCCGCGCGACGCCGCCCAGGCGGCAGCAATCAGGAACGGCACCGTGGGCAGGCCGGGAACGACGACGCCGATCAAGCCGAGGGCGACCAACGCCAGGGCGACGGCTCGCCAGATCGCGATTCGGACGAGTCGTGGCAGCATGGCGGCATGGTAGCGCCCCGCTGGCGCCCCTGCTGCCCGTCATTGCCCGGAGAACTTCCATGCGTGTGATCTTCGTCCTCTTCGACTCACTCGTGCGGGGCGCCCTGCAGTGCTACGGTGGCGAACATATCGCCACGCCCAACTTTCTGCGCTTCGCTGATCGTGCGCTCACCTTCGACACGCACTACGTCGGCAGCCTGCCGTGCATGCCGGCCCGTCGCGAGATGCATACCGGGCGCCTGAATTTCCTGCACCGCAGCTGGGGAGCCCTGGAGCCGTTCGACCAGTCGTTCTCCGAAATCTTGCGCGCCAGCGGCGTCTATACCCACCTGGTCTCGGACCACTATCACTACTGGGAAGACGGCGGCGCCACCTATCACAACCGCTACTCGTCCTGGGAGTTCATCCGCGGCCAGGAGTGGGACAAGTGGAAGGCCATGGTGCAGCCGCCACTCGATCGTTTCCGCGCGATGTATCACCCGATGCAGCAGCCGGAGGGCCCCAACGACGGCCGCCTGCAATGCATGGTCAATCGCGAGTTCATGAAGGACGAGGCCGAGTTCTGCTGCCCGCGCACGTTTGCCGCGGGCTTTGAATTTCTCGACCGCAATCGCGACGCCGACAATTGGCTGCTGCATCTGGAGTGCTTCGATCCGCACGAGCCCTTCCATGCCCCGGAACGATTCCGTCAGCAGTACCCGGGCGGCTACGACGGGCCGATTCTCGACTGGCCCCGCTACAAGCGAAACGAGGAGCATGCCGCCGAGATCGCCGAACTGCGTCACAACTATGCGGCGCTGATGAGCATGTGCGACCACTATTTCGGCCGCCTGCTCGATTACCTGGACGAGCACGACATGTGGAAGGACACGGCCGTCGTGCTCACCACCGACCATGGCTTTCTGCTGTCCGAGCATGACTGGTGGGGCAAGAACCGGATGCCGTTCTTCAACGAGATTGCCCACATCCCGCTGCTCATGCATGTCCCGGGCCATGACGCGGCGGCCGGTCAGCGGCGCCGCTCGCTGACCCACACCACCGATCTCATGCCCACCCTGCTGGCCTTGTTCGGCCTCGCGCCGCCGCGGCCCGTCGAGGGCTGCTCGCTGCTGCCGCTGATCGAAGCAGACACACCGGTGCGCCAGGCTGCGCTCTATGGCATGTTCGGCGCCGGCACCAACATTACCGATGGCCGATACACCTACTTCCGCTATCCGGAAGACATGACCAAACAGGACCTCTTCGAATACACGCTGATGCCCATGCATATGAAGTCACTGTTCCCGCTGGAAGAACTGCGCCAGGCGACGCTGGTGAACGACTTCGGCTTTACCCAGGGCGTGCCGCTGCTACGGGTTCCTGCCCGGCGGAATATCAAGGGGCAACCCGTCGGTCATATCGGCCAGGGCGGCGGATACGAAGACACGACCACCGTCCTCTACGACCTGGCCACAGACCCGGATCAGCAACGACCGTTTCGGGATGAGGCCATCGAGGCCAGGCTGCTCACGCTGATGGCCGAGCTGATGCGTGCGAACGAGGCGCCGGCGGAGGCCTTTATACGACTGGGGCTTGAGGCCAGGCTCTGACAGCTCTTGGTGCCTTGCACCGGGTGTGGCCTGACCACGCCCGGATGCCGGCGGGCCTCGGACATCGTCGCGAAAAATCGAACCATGCCCGGTTCCGGCTGTTCTGCGCGCGGATCAGATCCGATAGCGGCTGACGCTGTTGCGCACGATCGCATCCAGGGCCGCATGCCCATCGGGGCCGCGCTCGGCCGCGGCCTGTGCGGGCAATGCGCCAAGCGCATCCCGCAGCAGCGACGCTGCCCCCTGCATGCGGATGTCCAGCACATTCATCAGCCCGTCCTGGGTCGGGAATGCCAGGCTGAGATCGCGCGCCGACAGCAGGGAGCCCACCAGAAACCCTGGCTTGGCAATGTGCACGACGAGCTTTGGCTGATCGTCATCGCGCACCAGCACACAGCGCGAGGGCATCACGCCGACCTTGACCGCGGAGTTCGCCAGCACCGGATAGACCTGGCCGGGCACGCATCCCGCCGCCGGTTCCACGAACATATCGCATTCGCTGCGTGTGCATATCGCGTGCAGGCTGCCGCCACTGGCGACATGGACCAGATGCGCGGTCGAGTCGTTGACCGCCTTCGCGATCCGCCATGGGGTGAGCGGTTCGTGGGGCTCGACGGCCTGTGCGCTGACGGCTCCCGCGGCGACGAGGGGCGACACCGCCAGGATCGCGCTTCTGAAGAATCGGCCGAATCTGCTGTGCTTACCCATGATGACACCTCGCTTCGTTGGCTGGAGGGTCCGGGTTGGCTACGCATCAGACCCTTGTCCGTGGGTGCACACGGCGCGCCTGTCGGTTCACTGGCTCATCGGCATCGATATCAACGACCCTGGCGAGGGTTGCGGACCGGCATCACGCCGGATGATGCAGCTCGCGATCCTGCCGGGGCGACACACCGAACTTGCGCGAGAACTCGCGCGAGAACTGCGCCGAGCTCTCGTAGCCGACGCTGAACGCGACCTGTGAGACCTTGGCCGAGGAGCTGCGCAGCCTGTCGCGCGCGCGCAGCAGGCGCAGATCCTTCTGGTACTGCAGCGGCGAGGTACCGGTCACGGCCTTGAAGTGTTCGAAGAACGCCGAGGCACTCATGCCCGCGCGTTGCGCGAGATCGGAGACGACGATCGGCCTGGCCGGATCCGCCCCGATCTCCTGCGTCACGCGAAAGATCCGGCTCGCCGCGCTCTCATGCCAGAGCAGGCGTCTGAGTATGCCGGCGTACGCTCCCATCAGAAGCCGCGCGTGAATCTCACGAGCCGTGATCGGCGCGAGAAGCGTGCGGGACTCTTCGCGTTCGCACTGGTGAAAGTAGCGCAGCAAGGCGCCGAGCATCTCATCGTCGCTGTCGCACAGGCAGATCGAGAAGGGGTCCGATGCGGGCGGATCCGAACCCGGCAGCACCGCGGGAAGCAAGGAACGCAAGAGATCGAGATCGAGCGGATACACGAGCGCCACATAGGGCTGATCCGGCGTCGCCAGCGTGATCCGCGACACCACCGGCACGGCGTGGCTCACGATCAGCGACTGCCCCGCGCGCACGTTCAGTGTCTTGGTGGGGGTACCAACCTCCTTCGCACCCTGTAACACCAGGCAGAGCAACGGCCGATAGACCGTGGCGTCCAGCGCCGTGGTGGCCTGATGGCGCAGAAGATGGGTGCCGGTGCGCGCATGTGGCAGCGCGCCCCGCAGGACGCCGGCATCATCGAGGATCGCCGTGATGCAGGCAAGCAATGTTCGAGCCCCCATAGACACCTTCGGTGATGGATTCAGGCAGAAAGCATCATACCGGCGCAGACATCATGTTTCTCACCTTGATTGGAGGATCAGGCAAGAAACCAGGACGTTTGTAAAACATTCCTCCATTCCGGCTACCTACCATGCCCCTATCAACGCGACGGGAGCACACACATGGACAGGGTACGCATCATTGGCCGCAGCCTCGAC
>JAWKYG010000005.1:0-404868 GCA_041396585.1 Burkholderiaceae bacterium
CGCGATGACCACGCTCGATGACGGCATTGCAGGACGGCCACTGAGCAACAGTGACTACGCACCGGTGGCCGAGTACCTCGGGCGGGTGCTTTGGGCGTCCAAAGTGTTCAACTGTCAGTGGCCGGATGTGCCGAACATGGCGGCCTTGCAGGCCTGTGCCAGCCCTGCCCAAAGAGCCCGCTGGCTGCACCCATTGCTCAATGGCGAGTGCCACAGCGCATTCGCGATGACCGAACCCGACGCCGCTTCTTCCGATGCATCGAACATCGGCACGCGCATTCGCCGCGATGGCGACGACTACGTGATCGATGGTTGCAAGTGGTACATCACCGGTGCCGCTCATCCGCGCTGCCGCTTTTATATGCTGCTGGGCATCACGGACCCCGACGCGCCGCGCAACAAGCGTCAGTCTGTGGTCATGGTGCCGCGTGATGCACCGGGGGTCACGCTGGGCCCGCGCAGCAGTTTCTTCGGTTTTCTCGAACCCAACGGCCCCGCGAATGCGATCCGTTTCGACGGGGTGCGGATTCCGGTGGAGAACCGCATCGGTGAAGAGGGCGACGGTTTTGCCGTGGCGCAGGCCAGGCTGGCGCCGGCGCGTCTGCATCACAGCATGCGCGCCGTCGGCCAGTGCGAGTTGATGATCGAGCTCATGATGGCGCGCGCGGCCGAGCGCAGCACGTTTGGCTCGCCGGTGATCGACAATGACTCGGTACAGCAGGGGATCGCGCTGTCACGGGTGGAAACCGAGCAGATGCGGCTGCTGGTGCAAAAGACCGCCTGGGTCGTGGATCGGATCGGCGCGCAGGGCGCGTTTCGCGATCTGGCGATTCTCAAGGTCGGCGTCGCCCAGGCATTTCACCGCATCGCCGAGCGGGCGGTGCAGGTGTTCGGCGCCATGGGCGGGCATGAGGCCACGCCGGTGGCCGAGACCTTTGCCTGGGCGCGCGCGTTTCGGATCGGCGATGGGCCGGACGAGGTGCATCTTCGCTCGATCTTTCGCCGGGAGACATGGCCGGACACGAAGATTGCCGACTCGCCCTATTTCGCCGACCCGGATCTCTATTTCTGAACAAACCGCTCGTTGAAATACCTCGCGGGCCCATGATTCACCCGGGCCGGGCCACTGGCCCGGATTACCCGGCGACTCGCGGCGGCTTCGGCCGGCCGTGGCTGGCCAGCCATTCGTTGGCGAGCATCGCGGCCAGGATCAGACCACCGCCCAGCAGGGTTGCGCGGGTCGGCGGTTCGCCGGCACCCAGCCAGACCCAGAGCGGCGCGAACACCACTTCGAGCAGGATCAGCAGCCCGGTCTCCGCGGCCGACAGATACCTGGCGGCGCCGATGAACAGCAGCCCGGGCAGGGCGATCTGAAAAACGCCGAGGAAGCCCAGCCAGGCCAGGTCGGTGTTGGTGGCCAGGAAGGGGCGCGCGAAGGGCAGCGTGACCAGCGCCGAGATCGACGCACCCACCAGTAGGGCCGGCATCAGATCGACCCGAGCCTGGCTGTGTTTCATCACGACCAGGTTGCAGGCCGAGGCGAGCGGGACGGCCGATGCGATCAAGACGCCCCAGGCACTGTGTGGATAGCGCTCGTCACCTCCCAGGGCGTCCGACACCATCCAGACCAGGCCGACGCCGGCGACCACGATCGCGACCCAGGTGCGCGCAGCGATGCGTTCGCCGAGAACCAACCGGCTCAAGAGCGCGGTCAGCATGGGCTCGATGGCCATGACGACCATGGCCTTGGCGACCGTGGTCATCAGCAGCGCGATCATGAATGCGGTGAGCATCGTGGCCCACATCAGACACGAGAACAGGCCCGCAGTTCCGAGCTGGCGCAGATCGCGGATCAACCCGCTGCCGCGTCGCAAGGCCAGCCATGCGCCGACCGCGATCGCGGCCACCAGCGAGCGCCAGAATGCGGCTTCGAAACTGGCGGCCTGCTCGAGTTGCCGGCTGACGATACCGGACAGACTCCAGAGCATGCAGCACAGCAACATGGTGAAGACGGCCTTGCGGTGCACTTTGGATATTCACGCGGGCAACGGTGCCGAAGGTTACTCGGGATCCATAGGCGCCGGTTGCCCGGGACGGGTCAGATGATGCGGGCCCGCCACACTCGCGCGGATTTCCCGGTGCGCGTGGCACCCATCACTTCCTGCCCGGTGCGCGTGGCACCCATCACTTCCTGCCCGGTGCGCGTGGCACCCATCACTTCCTGCCCGGGGCGCTTGTGCCCGAGCCGTCGCTCGGGAGCCGGCCGCTTCAAATCGGACGCGCGTCACTCAGCGTCGATACGGATGGTCGCGGAAAATCTCCGGGCGAAAGTCCATGCCGTGGCCGGGGCGCTCGGGCGCGGTCAGCATGCCCGCCTGCGGCAGGTTGGGCTGCACCCAGAGATGATCGAACCAGCCCATGTACTCCAGCCACGCCGGATTCGGGATCGATGCATTCAGGTGCACGCTGATCTCGGGAAACAGATGCGGTGCGATGCGCAGGCCGGCACGATGGGCATGCTCGGCGATCACCCGCAGTTCGGTGAAGCCGCCCCGCATGATGTCCGGTTGCAGGATCGGGATCTTCCCGCTGGCAAAGAACGGCTTCAGGTCGTGATGGGTGAAGTGGTTCTCGCCGCCGACCACGGGGGTGGCAATCGCGTCGGCGATCGCGTGATAGCCGTCGAAGTCGTCGGCCATCACCGGCTCCTCGAGCCATGCCAGATCGAATTCGTCGAGCCGGCGCCCCACCGCGATCGCTTCCTCGGCCGTCCAGCCCTGATTCACATCGACCATGATCCGGATATCGGGACCGAGCTCGGCGCGCATGTCGCGCACATTGGCGACATCTTCATCATGGGTGAACAGATGGGCGACCTGCATCTTGATCGCCGTGAAGCCTTGATCGACGAAACGACGGGCCTTTTCGATCATGCCGTCGTGACCCAGGCCGCGAAAGCAGCCCGAGCCATAGATCGGAAGCGGATCCGGACGGCCACCCCACAATGCCCACAAGGGTTTGCCCTGATGGCGCCCGAGCGCATCCCAGAGCGCCATGTCGAGCGCCGACATCGCCATGACGGTGATGCCCATGCGCCCCTGGATGAACGTGGCCTGCCACATCTTCTGCCAGAGCTCCGCTACCCGGCTGGCGTCCTCGCCGAGCAGCAGCGGCGCGAGCATTTCATCGATGCAGCACTTGAGCGTGCGCATGCCGCCGGCCAGCGGATGCAGATGACCGGTGCCGATCACGCCGGAGCGGGTTTCCACCTCGACCACCAGCAGATCGATGTTCTCCAGCGCCAGGAAACCGGTCTTGGGGGGATCTGCGAACGGGACGGAAAGCAGATGCGTGCGAATGTCGGTGATCTTCATCGGGCAACCCTTGGGACGAGCGGGAGATGTGGCCGGCTGGCGCCTGCCGGACCATACTGGCGCATCAGGATACTCCCGGGCAAGCGATGACTTCATCCCCGAACAGCAGCCTTGCAAAGCCAGTGGACAAGCCCACGGAGCCGGTCAGGGGCAGACCTGACTGGGAGGTCGTGCTGGGTGCCGCCTGGCGTCCCGCGTGGTCGATCCGCAGCCGGCGTGGCGCGCTGGCGCCATTCATCGCCTGGTGGCGGCGGCGCAGGGCATCGGGGAGACAGCAGCCGGATGCGCGAATGCCGTGAGCGAAGCGCTCGAGGAGCGAATCCGGTGAGCGGTCACGACACCGCGATCACCCCCCGTTCGGCCAGCTGGCGGATGCGCTCCGGGGTCAGGCCGAGTTGCTCGATCAGCACCTGCTCGGAGTGCTCGCCGATCCGCCAGGGTACCGGCCCCGCCGGCACGATCGGGTCGCCGTCGAGCTGGAACGGCGTGGCCGTGACCCGCGCATCGCCGCTGACCGGATGCGCAACCGCCACGAACGCGCCTCGGGCACGCATCTGCTCGTGCTCGATCAGCTCTTCCGGGTGCAGTACCGGCACATTGGGCAGCCTGGCCTCGCTCAGCACCTGGATGGCGGCTTCGACACTGTCGAAACCCTGCAGCCATTGGCCGATGGTTTCGGCCAGCAGCGCCCAATTGCGCCGCCGCGCGGCCGGCGTGGCAAAGCGTTCATCGTCGCGCAGTTCGGGCCGGCCCATCAGTTCGGTGAGCCGGGTCCACATCGAGGCCACGCCGCTGACCTGCATGGCCAGATGCCGATCACCGATGGCCTGCACGAGCATGCCCGCGCGTGGTTGGCGCTGCACCGGATGACCATTCAACAGCGCCGGGAAGTTGACGTCGTCGGCGGCCACCAGGCACTCGAGCATCGAGACATCGATGAACGCGCCTTTGCCCGTGCGTGCCCGCCGCAACAATGCGGCCAGGACCGCTCCGAAGGCATGGGCGCCGGCCAGGACATCGGCCGCCTGCAGATTCGAGGCGCGTGGTTCGAACTGACCGGCACGATCGAGCTCCATCATGCCGGAAAAGGCATTGATCAGATGAGCATAGGCCTGCAGTTTGCGCAGCGGCCCGGTCTGGCCGAATCCGGAAATCGCGCAGTAGACCAGATCGGGCTTGATCGCACGCAGGCTGGCCTCGTCGAAGCCATACTTGGCCATCACGCCCGGCGAGAAGTTCTCGACGACCACATCTGCCCGGCGCACCAGCGCGTGAACGAGCTCCCGGGCATCGGGATGCGCGAAATCGATCGCGATCCCGAGCTTGCCGGCATTCATGCGCGCAAAGTAAGCGCTTTGATCGGCGCGCTCCTCGTTGAGCTGAGGCAGCACATAGCGCACCTCGTCGCCCTCGCCGGGGCGTTCGATCTTGATCACCGTGGCGCCCAGGTCGGCAAGCAGACGGGTGCAGTACGGGCCGGAGAGCACGCGGGTGAAGTCGGCCACGATATAGCCGGCCAGCGGCGCGTCGTCCGGATGATCCGAAAAATTCGCGAGGCTCATCGGGGTGCTTACGCCGCGGTCGAGATCAGGTTCATGACCTTGCCAAAGAGCACGCTGTCATCCTGCGCAAGCGGTTCCAGTTCGTCGAAGTGATCGGCGCCCGGCACGTTGTAGCGTTCCATCTTGCGGGTCGTAGTTCGATACTGGGCAGCATAGTCGTCGGATTGGCGGATCAACTCGGGCGGTTCGGCCGCACCCGCGATCACCAGCTGCGGCGCATCGGTCAGCGGCGGGATGTTGCAGGGGCTCTCGGCGCGTGCCTCGGCGACATCCATCTGAGGGCCGGCATTGATGGTGGTGTGCACCAGGGGCTCGAGCTCATAGAGCCCGGAGATCGGCATGGCCGCACGAAACAGATCGGCAGGCAGCGCGCCATCGACGGCGGGCCAGTCGGTGGCCATCATCATCGCGGTCAGATGGCCGCCGGCGGAATGGCCCATGACATGCATCTTGCTTCTGGAGAAGCCGAGCGTGCCGGCGTCGTGCCAGAACCGGGCCACTGCGCGCCGCAACTGCGGGGCGATCCGGCCGATGCGCACCGCCGGCGTCAGCGTGTAATTCGGAATCGCCACCGACACACCGTGGCGGATGAACGCCTCGGAGATCCAGCTGTACAGATTCTTGTCGCCGCGTTGCCAGTAGCCGCCGTGGATGTAGATCAGCAGTGGGCCGTCGGGGTTGCCGCCCGAGAAGAAGTCGAAGCGCTCGCGCTCGCCTTCGCCATAGGGAAGGTCGATCCGCGCGCGGCTGGCGGCGGCATGGGCGGCCGCGCGCGCCAGCCAGCGTTGCTGAACCTGCGGCAGGTCGGGGCGCAGCGCGCCGAGGTTGTAGTTCGCTTCGAGGGTTTGGGCATCCAGGCCCTTGTACAGGCTCATGACGAGGTTCCGGGAAAAGAAGGGTCGATCATAGGGCAGGGTAAACACCGCGGTGATTGGCGCCGGCGCCGCCTCGATTGCGCGCGGGCAGGCGCCGGCCAGGCTCGAGCCGCGTGGTCACTTCAGGCAAAGCGGGCCCCGGTCCATTCCGTGATCAGGCGTACCGACTGCGCCAGGTGTTCGGGCTGCCCTTGAAGTAATGATTGGCGCCGGCGATCCGGTGCATGGTCTTGTCGGTGCCGGCGGCGGCCGCGTGCATCAGGCCGATGTCGGGCTGCGGCACGGCGTCATCCGCGCTGTGTTCGATGGCCAGCAGCGGCGTGCGGATGCCGGCCGCACAGGTTTCGCCATCGGCCTTCGAGTGATCCAGCGACCACTGCGACAGCCAGGCACGCAGGGTGGAGAACCGGCCCAGGCCGACGGGCCCGCTGTTGACGGTTTCGGGCACGCCCAGATAACAGGTGCCGATGACCCGGTCGTTCGGGTCTATCGTGGCATCGAGGAAACGTGGATCGGCCATCGTGCGGTGGGTGACGAAACCGCGCTCGACCTCGGCCGAGCCTTGTTGACGCAGGCGCGCCAGCGTCTCCTGGACCTGTGCGGTGATACGGCGCATCCGCGCGAGCTGCGCGGCCCGATATTCGGCGAGCCAGTCGGCCGGGTAGGGCGGACGTACCGGCAGCTGCGACGAATACAGATCGAATCTTGGATCGCGCCGATCCGGATCATGTTCATCGATGACCGACGGGTCGATCCAGTCGGCCAGGCAATGGGCCCGCGAGCGATGCGCGGCCTCGAGGATCACCGCATCGGCCGGCAGCAGCGCGGCTGCCGAAAGATCCACCGGATCGCCCGCGGGGGTTTCGGTGATCGTCGGTCGCTCGGCCTGTGCCTGGTAGAACAAGGCCAGCGAGCCGCCGCCTGACCAGCCCAGCAGGACCACCCGCTCGAAGCCGAGTTGTTCGCGGGCATGGCGCACACACGCACCCAGATCGAGCGCGACCTTCTCGAAGATCAGCGCTGTGTCATTTTTGGCATAGCGGCTGCCCATGCACATGACCGAATGGCCGGCCCGCGCCAGCGCACCCGGTAGCGGCAACAGTTGCAGCGTCGAACTGGGGTGCATCATCAGAAACACCGTGCGCGAACGTCGCTGCGCGGGCTCGATGAGCAGGCCCTCGAGATTGATCGTCCCCTGACTGCCGACAAAGCCATAGGTTTCGGTCATCTTGCTGACTTCGGCATAGGTCACATGGACCCACTCATGCCGGATCGGCGGATCGGTTTCAGACATCGGGTTCTCCCCAGATCAGTTCGCGCGGCGCGCCCGCGTCCGGTGCCGGTTCATGCAGGCATTGCTGAATGAGCGCCGAGACGCGCTCTGGCTGACCGAACTCATGGGCCATGCTCAACACCAGCTTGGCCAGGAACACGCTCTCGTGCCCGTCCGGCACGGCATCGAGTGCATGGGCGAGTTCGTCGTACAGATTCTCGAGTTGTTCGAAGCGCAACCGGCTCATGCGTGACTCCGGGCGTGCGCGGGGGGATCGACCGGGCGCCGATGCGGCGCGAGCGCATGTTCGATGGCGGCGCCCAGGCGCTCTTTGCCGGCCGGTTTCCATCGAGCGAGAACATGCTGATCGGGGCGCAGCACATAGACCGTTCCGCCGCCCTGATCATGCTCCGCGCCCCACAGGCGATGCAGGTGACCACTGGCGTCATCGATCACCGTTTCGATCTTCGTCGTCGCCCCCGCGTCTGCGCCATCATCCGGGGCGCGGCGGATCCGCAGCAGACGCACGGCGATCCCGCGCGCGCGCAGCGACGCGGCATCAGAGACCAGCCCCTGCCATTGGGGCTGGTCGCAACTGAATGCCAGCACGGTGAAGGCCGCCCCGGTCATGTCGAGCAGAAAGCCGCCATCGGTGCGGCCCGGTATCAGTTGTGCATTGCGTGGCGGCGCACCGGGGCGGGGCCCCTGAGTGAATTCTCGCGCTTCAGCGTCGGGCCAGGTCAACGGACTGTCCGCGTAGTCGATCGGGTGTGAGGTGCGCCAGTGCAGCAGGCCGCGCACCCAGGGTTGGTCCAGCGCCAGGGAAAGCACGGCCTGCTGCATGATCTTGAAGCCGCGCGAAGGCGGCGCCATCATCTGCGTGCTTCGACCTGCCTCGACGCAGATCTGGCGCGCATCGGCAACCCGCTCGCTGCTGTAGGTGTCGAGCAGCGCTTCGGATGCCTGGCCGGCCACGACCGCGGCCAGCTTCCAGGCGAGATTGATCGAATCCTGCACACCGGTGTTCATCCCGCGTACACCGAACACGGGCAGGAGATGCGCGGCATCGCCGCAGTACAGCACGCGACCATGCCTGTAATCGGCCAGGGTCAGCGCATTGGGTTTGTACAGCGTGACCCATTCGAAGGTCCACGGCGCGTCGACACCGATATACGCCAGATGGGCCTGGATATTCTGGCGAAGTCGGTCGCGATCGAGCGCCTGTTCATCGCTGACATGTTCCGGCACCTGATAGTCGAGCCGCCAGACATCATGTGGCGCCTGATGCATCAACACACTCTGGCCCGGCAGCCAGGGCGGGTCGAAATAACAGCGCCGGCCGGCTGGTGAGTCGATCGCGATGTTGAAATCGCAGATCACGAAACGACTTTCGTAGGAGCGCCCCTCGAAGCGCAGCCCTTGCAGGCGGCGCACGGTGGAGCGTGCGCCATCGCAGGCCAGCAGCCAGTCGGCCCGCAGCCGATACGGCCCTTCGGGTGTGTCCAGGGTCAGGGCAACACCATCGTCTTGCGCATCCAGCGCGGTCAGCTTGGTCTGGAAGCGGATCTCGACACCCAGAGCATTCGCGCGCTCGACCAGGATCTTCTCGATGATGCACTGGGCGAGATTGGTCATCGGAGCGAATTTGTCGTCATCCGAGAAGGGAATGTCGAGGTGATGGACCACGCGTCCCTTGTAAAAGCTGTAGCCGTCTTTCCAGAGCAGGGCGCCCTCGAGAATGGCGTCGGCGACACCGCACTGCTCGATGATCTCCATCGTGCGTCGCGCCAGCGCCAGCGCGCGACTGCCACTGCTGACCTGTGCCTCGGCCTCGATCAACACGGATTTCACGCCATGTCTGGCCAGCAGGATGGCCAGGATCAGACCGATCGGGCCCGCGCCGATGATGACCACCGGATGGTGTCCGTCGCGACCATCGAGTTCCGGCGGACGCACGAACGGAAAAGTCTGGTATTCGAAATAGCTGGCCTGGTGGGTCGTCAGCTGCGGTTGGTGCACTCTGGGTCTCCTCGGTGCTGGCGCCGGGCCGCGCTCAGCGTGCGGCCTTCTCGGCGCTCCAGGCGTCCAAGGCCTGGCGCGCGCGCGCATGATCGGCGACATCGAAGCCGTTCTCATGGACGTCGGCCGACAGCTCGAGCCGCAGACCATTGGGGTCGAAGAAGTAGATCGAGCGCACGAATCCGTGGTCGGTGATGCCGATGACGTCGACGCCAGCCGCCTGCAGGCGGGCCTTGGCCCGCTCCAGGCTGGCCAGTGATCCGACCTTCATCGCGAAATGATTCACCCAGCCGGGCGTGTTCGGCGAGGGCAGGGCCGCCTCGTCGTCGCCGAGATCGAAGAACGCGATGCACGAGCCGTCGCCAAGCGCGAAGAACAGGTGCACATACGGGCAGTGCTCGCCGGTGCTGGGAACGGTCTCGGCGCGGATCACATGCGCCAGCGGCAGCCCCAGAAGATCTTCATAGAACGCACGGGTCTGCTCGGCGTCGCGACACCGCCACGCGAAGTGATGCAGACGCTTGATCGGCTCGAAATCGGCTGCCATGACCTGTCTCCGGACTCTTGTGTCAGTCGCCCATTCTATGACCGACCCCGGACGGGGCGCCGGAAGGCATGTGGCCGGGCCGGGTCGGCGGATCATGCCGACGGACGGCGCAACGCCCGTCGGGCAGATTCAGCCGACGGCGCGCCTGGCCATGAAATGCGGCAGCAAACACCGCCTTTGCGCATGATTGCCGGGCAGACGGTCGCGACAGAATCCTCAGCGGCATGCCAAGGGCGGGGTTCCGCCGGGCTGCCCCACGACCAACCCCGTCTCGACAGGAGTCGCCATGCACTGCAAGGCTCTGATCACGATCGCTGCCATCACGGTCACGGCCGGCTGTGTGCATGTCGAGCTGCAACTGGGCGAGCAGCTCGGCGCCGCGCTGACCCGCGCCGATCAGGCGCAGCGCGAGCCCGTGGCGCAGGCCCCGGCACCCAGGCCCGCAGTGGCGATCTCCGATGATGCGAGCTATCCGCCGCCGCCCGCTGTGCGGGCAACGCCGGCTGTGAGCCCGCCCGTCGTCGCCTCCGCGCATCGACCGGAAAGCCCGCCCGCGGACACCGCCCATGTCCCGGCCAGGGCCGGGCATGGGCATCCTGGGAAGACGGCTGCCGCGGACAACGAGCATGGTGGCTCGCCCGGACACGGCACGCCGGGTCATGGTGGCGCGACGCACACCGCGAGTGCGCACAGCACGGCAGGGCACGCGGCGGCACCGGCTCACGGGGCGCATGCGCCCAGGGCCAACGAGGAGGCGCATCGCGCCCATGATCAGGTGGTCGCGGACGCGGTCATCGCCGCACAGCGCCATCGGCTGGCGCAGAACACCGCAGACCGCGGCTTCGGCCCGCAGTCTCCGCGCGATATCGACGCCCCGCTGGGCAGCAATGAGCGGCGCTTCGCGCTCGCGCCCGCGGCCAGCGAACTGAATCTCTGCAACATTCACTTCCACCGCAATGCCGAGCACAAGGGTGGAGAATTCGCCCGCTATGCCGGCAATGGCGACGGCAAGGGATATGGCAGCGGCTATGTTTATTCCGGGCAGTTGGCGCCATCGGAAATGAAGCACATCAGTCAGCCGGTCTGCCAGGCGGGTCACGGCGGCCTGTCTCCGGGCGACACGATCGAGGTGCACTATGTGTATTCGAGCGCGGCCGTGAAACCGGGGCCGACCCTGGGTGCGTGCCTGAGCGAATCGGTGAAGAATCCTGCGCTGCGTGTCGAGGCCCAGGTGTTCGTGCTGGTCACGAACGACAACGCCTTCGATTTCAAACATCTCACCGATCACGGCATGCGCGACGGCTGGCACCAGGCGCTGCATATTCCCGATTTCACCGGCACCCCGATCGAGTATCTCGGTTCCACCACCGGGCCCGGCTACAACGAGAAGGGCTCGCCGTTCCAGGTCACCTGGAGCGTGCGGCCGAACATCGCCAAAGTGAACATCGCCTCCGTTGGCGAGTGGTGCAAGGGCAATGTTTTCAAGGAAGATCACGCGCACGGGGTGAGGAATCTGGTGGTCAACCCCGATCTGTTGTCGGCGATCCGGCGCTGACCCGGCGGCCCGCCGCGACCCTATAATCGCCGGGTCGGCCGATTGCGGCCGACAGCGTTCTCAGGGCGGGGTGGAAGTCCCCACCGGCGGTAATTGCAGCATGCTGCAAGAGCCCGCGAGCGCCCGTTCCGGTCAGTGTGTCGGACGGGGTCAGCAGATCTGGTGCGATACCAGGGCCGACGGTCACAGTCCGGATGAAAGAGATCGCGTCATGCGCCGTGGCCGCCCGCTATGTGTCGGCCACGGCGCATGCGTGCGCCCTGATTCTTGGTTCCGCATCTTCTCAGGACTTCCATGAATCAGACCTTGCAGGCATCCTCGTCGGCTTCGGCCGATCCTCCCTCCATCCTGTCGCGGCCGCTACGGGTGGCCGTCGTAGCCTCCGGCTGGCATGCCGAGATCGTGGCCAGTGCCATCGACGCTATCCAGCGCGAGTTCGAGCGCGTCGGCCAGGGCCGGCACTCCCTGCGTGTCTTCGGTGTGCCGGGCGCGTTCGAGATTCCGCTGCATGCCAAACGGCTCGCCGGTTCCGGGCGATTCGACGCGATCATCGCCTGTGGCCTGGTGGTCAATGGCGGCATCTATCGGCATGAGTTCGTGGCAGCGGCCGTGATCGACGGCCTGATGCGGGTGCAGATCGATACCGACACGCCGGTGTTTTCGGCCGTTCTGACGCCGCGCGATTTCCATGAACATGCCGAGCATCTGGCCTTCTTTCGCGAGCACTTCGTGAAAAAGGGTTCGGAGGTGGCACAGGCCTGTCTGGAGACACTCGCCAGCCTGGATGCGCTTCCGTTCTCGGTGGCCTGATCGCGCTCATGCGGCAGACGGCGCCGGTGCGCATATCGGCCGCGCGCCGGCTTCCTCCGATTGCCCGCCGCAGTGGGCGGGCCTACACTTGCCTGGCCGCGCCGCGTTGCGCGCGGGCCCGATAACGGAGATCGAGATGGCCTCACCCCATGTTGCACAGACATCGCCATTTGCAGTCGAGGTCGAGCAGGGCAAGGATTACTGGTGGTGCGCCTGTGGTCAAAGCCAGAAGCAGCCCTTCTGCGACGGTTCGCACAAGGGCACTGAGTTCACGCCCCACAAGCACACTGCCGCCGCCTCTGGAACGGCCTACTTTTGCGGCTGCAAGCATTCGGGCAACGGCGCACTCTGCGACGGCTCGCACAAGCGACTGGCCTGACGCCGGCTCCGACCGACCCCGGTGCGACTGGGGCCGTCACCGCGGCTCGAGCGCCGACAGCGATGGCCGGGCCCCCACCGGCGGTTCGGCCATCTTCTGCGATGGACGGGCCTCACGCGCCGCTGGCGCGCGCACGAGTTTTCGCTGGCCGGGAATATGCGCCGGCAGATATCCGCCGAATCGATCATGGCACGCAACATTGAAATCAAGGCCAGGCTCGCGGACCCGGACGGTGCCCGCGAAGCGGTGGCTGCGCTCGCCGATCGCGGTCCGATCCGGATCGCGCAGGACGACAGTTTTTTCCACTGTGAGAATGGGCGGCTGAAGTTGCGCGCCTTCGATGACGGGACAGGTGAACTGATCTTCTACCGTCGCGCGGATCAGGCGGGGCCGAAGGAATCTTTCTATGTGCGTTCCCGGACTGCCGATCCCGATGAACTGCGCGAAGCGCTCGCGCTGGCCTACGGTATCGTCGGCCGGGTCAGAAAACTGCGCAGCCTGTATTGGGTGGGACGAACCCGGGTTCATCTCGATCGGGTGGATGATCTGGGTGAGTTTCTCGAGCTGGAGGTGGTTCTGGCCCAAGAAGAGCCTGCGCAGGCCGGCATTCAGGAAGCGCGCGAACTGATCACGCGCCTGGGCATTGCGGAAGATGCCCTGATCGACCGGGCCTATGTCGATCTGCTGTCCGATGCCACGTGTGCCCACGCCGGGCTGCCCGGCGACGACCAGCGGTGAACGACGCATGAAACGCGGTCGACTCCTGATCGGTGTGTGTATTGTCTCGGCCCTGGTAGCCGCCGTGGCGGTCACAATGTGGCCGCAGCGCGATATGCAGGGCCTTGCCTACGAGGGCAGGCGCGACTTCCAGGTCGGTGAGTATCTCGTGCAGATCGAGACCCGTCCCGCCAGCCCGGGCCTAGGCGACCATGGGCCGGCGCTCGTCATCGTCAACACCGAGCAGGGCCAGGTGCAGATCGACTCGGTCTTCGAGCGCGACAAGGGCATGGATGTCCGGCCCGCGTATGTTTCGCATCGCGGCCTCGACGCGCACCCGGCACTGGACCTCGTGATCTGGCTGCCCAGGAACGGCAAGGAACTGGTGGCCACCCGGTATGTCTCCAGTGCAGACGGCAGGCTCCACACGCTGGACAAACCCCTGTCCGAAACTCACGACCTGAGCTCGAGTCTGTTCCTGTAGCACGCTGTGCGGCACCATCATTCGTGCCAGGGCTAGCGGCAGGCACGGCGGCGCTATCATCGGCCGATGAATCCCAAGCTGAGAGCCTTTCGCGAATCCGATACCCCCGAGGTGGTCGCCCTCTGGGAGCTCTGTGAGCTTACGCGGCCATGGAATGATCCGCGCAAGGATATTGTCCGCAAGCTCACCGTACAGCCGGAGCTTTTTCGCGTCGCGGTGCAAGGATCCCGCATCATCGGCACGATCATGGCCGGCTTCGACGGTCATCGCGGCTGGGTCAACTATCTGGCGGTGCATCCCGATGAGCGGCATCGCGGCCTCGGGCGTGATCTGATGAACGACGTCGAGCGCAGGCTGCTGGCGCTGGGATGCCCGAAGGTCAATCTGCAGGTGCGCACCACCAATACCGCCGCGCTTGCTTTCTACGAGGCCATCGGCTATGGCCGCGATGACGCGGTCTCGCTTGGCAAGCGCATCATTCCCGATGCGTGACCCGGCCCGGATACGCAGCCCGGGTGGCGCGCGGATGACGCGCCGGTGACCGGCCCGGCCTGGCTCCTGGTCGGAGTCTGTGTGCTGGCGGTCGCGGCGCTGCTGCTGGCCGAGTGGCATGAGCATAGGCGCGCCCGTGCCCTGTTCAAGATGCTGGCGAGCACCGCATTCGTCGCGCTCGCGCTCATCTCGGGGGCACTGGATTCGGACTATGGCCGATGGGTGCTCGCCGCACTGTGCCTGGGCTGGCTCGGCGACGCATTGCTGTTGTCGTCGCGTCAGTCCGGATTCCTCGCCGGGTTGGCCGCCTTTCTCTTCTCGCATCTGTGCTTCGCGGCGGCTTTTCTCGGTGCGACGCAGGATCGCAGTGTGGCGCTCATCAGCGCCGCGCTGCTCATGCTCGTCGGTGGCGCGGTGATGCGCTGGCTCGGACCGCATCTGAGTGCTTCGTTCAAGCTTCCGGTGCTGAGCTATGTCCTGGCGATATTGCTGATGGTCGCGGCGTCCATGCCGCTGGGCATCAACGACGGGCATTGGCAGCCGGTGCTTGGTGCTGTCGCGTTCGCGGCCTCGGATCTCGCCGTGGCGCGGGACCGCTTCGTCAAGGCCGGCTTCGTCAATCCGGCCTGGGGCCTGCCGGCATACTATGGCGCGCAACTGCTGATGGCCGCCAGCCTGACGGTCGTGCCCGCTGCCGCAGCCGGGTTCGCGGGCTACCATTGAATGACCGCACCCTGGCCTGCGCACTGAACTCGGACAACCGAGCGGTCATGTCGACGAGCCGGCGCGCGATGCACGGAAGGCGCAATGAGCGAAGACTGCTGTTGCAGCTTCGTGAATGTCGGGCGGCAAGATGCGCCGGCCCTGGATTCATCCTGATCAGGACACACCGATGAGCGACACAATCGATCTGCGCAGCGACACAGTCACCCGTCCCAGCGAGGCCATGCGCGCCGCCATGGCGCGTGCCCCCGTCGGTGATATGCAATATGGCGATGATCCATCACTGAATGCGCTCGAGACGCGGGTCGCGGATCTGCTCGGCAAGGAGGCCGCGATCTGGTTGCCCTCGGGCACGATGGCCAATCAGGTGGCACTGCGTGTCCTGACCCGCCCGGGCGATGATGTGCTGGTCGGCAGCGAGGCTCACTCGGTCTGGCACGAGGCCGGCGGTTCGGCGGCGAATGCCGGCGTGCAGTTCACCGAGATCGGTCACCAGGGCTTGTTCACCGCCGATCAGGTGCGTGCCCACGCAAAGCCGCGCAATGCGCCCGTGCTGCCGATTCCGGGTACCACGCTGGTGCAGATCGAGAACACCCACAATCGTCACGGGGGCCGGGTATGGCGGGTCGAGGACCTCGATGCCGTGGGTGCTGCCGCGCGCGAGCTGGGCCTGGCCAGCTACATGGATGGCGCGCGTCTCTGGAATGCGGCGGCGGCGCTCGGATTGCCCGTGGCGCGTCTGGCGCGCCCCTTCGACATGCTGATGGTGGCTTTCTCAAAGGGCCTCGGTGCGCCCGCCGGCTCCGTACTTGCCGGGCCGCGCGATCTCATCTCGATGGCGGTTCGGCACCGGCGCATGCTCGGCGGCGCCATGCGCCAGGTGGGTATGTTCGCGGCTGCCTGTGATTTCGCGCTGGATCACAATCTCGATCGCCTGGGCCAGGATCACGACAACGCGCGCCTGATCGCAGACCGGTTGCGCGATTGCCCGGGCGTGACTCTGGCCGCCGATCCGCCGCAGACCAACATCGTCGTGTTCGAGCTGACCGGCAACCGGCTGCCGGCGCAGCAACTGGTGGCGGCACTGGCCACTCAGGGCATTCTGGTCAATGCGCTCGGACCCACGAAGTTGCGATTGCTCACCCATCTGGACGTCAGCCGGGAACAATGCGAGTGCGCGGCCGACGCGCTGGCGAAACTGCTCGACTGAGCGGGCTCGGTGGATTGCGGCCGCCGGCACGATGTTCATCGGTCACCTTGCCCTGGGCTTCGCTGCCAAGCCCCTGGCGCCCCGGGTCTCGCTGGGCATGTTGTTGCTCGGCGCCATGTTCGCCAACCTGGTTTGGCCGGTCTTGATATGCGCCGGAATCGAGACGGTGCGCATCGATCCCGGTGCCAGTGCGCTCGTGCCGTTGGCATTCGTCCACTACCCGATCTCGCACTGCCTGTTCGCGACATTGCTGTGGGCCATCTTGATCGGTGCCGTCTGCCTGCAAGTCTGGCGAGAACGGCGCGCGGCGATCACAGGGACGGGCAATGCGCAGTGGCTGATCGTGCTCTGGGGGTATTGGGTCGATCGCCATCGGCGATTGTCCGGGCGCGAAGGAAACGTGGCGCGCGTCTGAATCGCGGATTCCCGGCGATGATCAGGAGCATAAGTGCCATCAGCAAAGGCAGCAGGAAATTCATGTGTCGCTGCAGTGCCCGATGCGGTTCGGGGTCTGTCGCCACCCACGGTCGCAGCATGCGGGCGCGTTCGGCCGCGGGTCCGGTAATCGCGGCCCCTGTCCAGGCGCAGGCGATGCCGGATCAGGGCCCATGAGGCATCCTCGAGAGCTGCCCGACGGGCTCTGCCAGGCGAGTGTCGCAGGCGTATCCTTGAGGCTGTCTATCGCGCAGCGGATCGCGTTCTGTCGTGCCGGATGCCGGCACTGGCGGCGTGTGCGCACTCAGCCTGGGAAAGGTCGCTCATGACGATACTCGCACTTGGATATCTCGGCATCGGTGCTGCCGATCTCGATGCATGGCAGGGCTTCGCGGCGCAGCTGCTTGGCATGGAGGTGGCCGAGCGCACGTCTGCGACACTTTCGCTGCGTATGGACGAACGCATGCAGCGGGTGTTCGTCGAGTCCGGGCACGACTCGGCGCCGAGGGTGTTCGGCTGGGAGGTCGCCAACGCGAGCGCTCTGGATCGGATGGCCGCGCGTATCGAAGCCGCCGGGTTTGCGGTTCGTCAGGAACCGGCCGCACTGGCCGACAGGCGCGCCGTCAGTGGGCTGGTTTCCTTCGACGATCCGCTCGGCCATCGCTTCGAGTTGTTTCACGGAGCGCGTTCGGCCGATCGCGGCTTTGTGCCGGGCCGGCGCATCTCCGGCTTTCGAACCGGCGCACTGGGTCTGGGCCATGCGGTGATCGTCGACCCGAAGGTCGAGCAGGCGTTGCCGTTCTATCGCGACGTCCTTGGCTTCGCGATCAGCGACTATGTCCTGAAGCCGTTCAAGGCCTGGTTCTTCCATGTCAATGCCCGCCATCACAGCTTTGCGCTGATCGAGTCACCCAGGAGTGGCCTGCATCACTTCATGGTCGAGCACTGGGCGCTCGATGATGTCGGCCAGGCCTATGACATTGCGCTGCAGGCCGATGATGGCATCGGCCAGACGTTGGGCCGCCATACCAACGACTTCGTGACCTCGTTCTACGCGAACAGCCCGTCGGGCTTCATGGTCGAGGTCGGTTGGGGCGGGCGCCTCGTCACACCGGGTGATTGGCAGGCGAGCGAGATGACCGATGGGCCCAGCCTCTGGGGGCATGACCGCTATTGGCTGCCACCCGATGACCGCGCGCGGGCGCGCCAGACCGTGCTTGATGTCGGCCAGCGCGGCGTGCGCGAGCCCGTGCAGGTGATCGCGGGCAATCATCACCTGATGCCCGGGCGCTGCCCCTGGTTGCCCGACCACGACCCGGACCGATGACATCCAGACGCGGGCTGGTCAGCGGTCGGGCCACTTGGTGCGACTTCGCCAGGCTCGCGCCAGAGGTCATAATCCGCGCTTTCCCAAACGACCCCACTGGAGCTCCGTCATGACCGAACGAGTTGCGATCGTCACCGGTGCCGCCCGCGGCATCGGCCTGGCCACGGCCCGGTTGTTTCTCGAGCAGGGATGGCGGGTTGCCATGATCGATCGTGACCAGCCCGAGTTGGACGCGGTCGCCGCCGGGCTCGCCGATGCGCTGCCGGTGTTCTGCGATGTCTCCGTGCCCACCCAGGTCGAAGACATGGTGACGCAGGTTCTGGCGGCCTATGGTCGTATCGACGCGCTGGTCAACAACGCCGGTGTCGCGGATTTCGGCCCGATCGAGGGGGTCGACTATGCACGCTGGCGCACCGTCATGGCGACCAATCTCGATGGCGTGTTCCTGTGCTCGCAGGCGGCGACCGAAGCGCTCAAGCGCACGCGCGGCGCGATCGTCAACATCGGCTCGATCTCCGGTCTGCGCGCCAGCACCTTGCGCGTCGCCTACGGCACCTCGAAGGCGGCGGTCATCCACCTGACCAAGCAGCAGGCAGCCGAACTGGGCGAGCATGGCATCCGCGTCAACTGCGTTTCGCCCGGGCCGGTACGCACCAAGCTGGCAATTGCCGTGCACTCACCCGAGATCATCGCCGCTTACCATGATGCGATTCCGTTGAATCGCTATGGCAGCGAGCGCGAGATCGCCGAGATGATCGTGTTTCTCTGCGGTGACCGTGCCGCGTATGTCACCGGTCAGTCGATTGCCGTGGATGGCGGCTTTGATGCCACCGGTGTCGGCCTGCCTGCACTGCGCACAGCCAGGGACTAAGCACCGCCCTTGCCGGCGCGAATGGCGCGGCAGCAATCGCAGCGCCCTTGCCGGCAGAACGCCCGCTCACTCGTGCGCGATCTTCTTGTCGGTGAACAGGTAGTCGCGCAGTTCCTTGTCAGCTGTGGGTCCTTGCGGCGGATCCACTCGAGGGTCATCGCCGCATGCTCCTTTTCTTCGTCGCGGTTGTGCGCGAGGATCGCCTTCAGTTCCGGATCCTTGCAGGCATCGACCCGCTGGTTGTACCAATCGACCGCTTCGAGTTCCTCCATCAGCGAAACGATCGCGCGATGCATGTCACGGGTTTCGTCCGATAGTTCGTTGATTGGTTCGTGGTAGCCCTCGTTGGCCATGGAGTCTGCTCCGGGTAAGGGTTAGGAATCTTCCTGCAGCCAGCGCGCGACATCGCGCGCGAAATAGGTCAGGACACCGTCGGCTCCCGCGCGCCGCATGGCAAGCAGGGATTCGATCGCCACGGCGCGCTCGTCGAGCCAGCCGTTGGCAGCGGCGGCCTTGAGCATCGCATATTCGCCGCTGACCTGATAAACATAGGTGGGGAAGCGGAAGGTCTCTTTCACACGGCGAACGATATCCAGATAAGGCATGCCCGGCTTGACCATCACCATGTCCGCGCCTTCGGCAATATCGGCGGCGACCTCGCGCAGCGCCTCGTCGGTGTTGGCCGGATCCATCTGGTAGGTGTTCTTGTTGCTCTTGCCCAGGTTCGCCGCCGAACCGACTGCATCCCGGAACGGCCCGTAGAACGCGGATGCGAATTTGGCCGAATAGGCCATGATCCGCGTATGAATGAAGCCCTCGCGTTCGAGCGCTTCGCGGATGGCGCCAATCCGGCCGTCCATCATGTCGGACGGCGCGACGATATCAACACCCGCCCTGGCCTGCACCAGCGCCTGCTCGACCAGGATCCGCGTGGTTTCATCATTCAGAATGTAGCCGGTGTCGTCGAGCACACCATCCTGGCCATGGCTGGTATAGGGATCCAGCGCCACATCGGTCAGCACGCCAAGCTCGGGCAGGCGGTTCTTGAGCAGGCTCACCGCGCGGGCGATGATGCCCTGCGGGTCGCAGGCAGCGCGGCCGTCCGGGGTCTTCAGCGCCGGATCGATCGCCGGGAACAGGGCAATGACCGGAATGCCCAGCGCGACGCAGTCTTCGGCCACCTCCAGGAGCGCATCGAGGTTCAGCCGCTCGACGCCCGGCATCGATGGCACGGCCTGGCGTGGCGCGCTGGCATCGTGAACGAACACCGGGTAAATGAGGTCATCGACACCAAGCCGGGTTTCGCGCACAAGGCGACGGCTGAAATCATCGTGGCGGTTGCGCCTGAGGCGGATCATCGGGAAGCGGGCTTGGACTGTCATCTGACCTTGGCCGAATCGGCACGTCTGTTCAAGGGCGGTGCATGCACCGGGTGGGAGCGGTACGAGTATGGCGCCGGTGCGGCAATCGTGGCAATCGAGCGGTGCCGGGCCCGGCCCGGCATCCCTGGCCACTACTGCGGCTCAGTCATCGGATGGCGCGACCTCGAGCCAGGATTCGATCAGGCTGCGGGCCGGCTCGACGCCGAGGCCGGTCTGGGCCGAAAACAGCAGAAAACTGGCCGCACGCTCGCCGTGTTGCTGGGCATAGGCACGTTGCAGCGCATCGAGCGCCTTGCCCTGCTGCATTCGCGAGAGCTTGTCCGCCTTGGTCAGCAGGATCAGGCAGGGGACATCCGGGCGGATCCAGTCGAGCAGTTCGCTGTCTTTGTCGCCCAGCCCGCGCCGGCAATCGACCATCAACACCACGCCGACCAAGGCGTCGCGCTGGCGCAGATAGGATCCGGCCAGCGCCTGCCAGCTGTGTTTGACCTCGTGGGGGACGGCCGCGTAGCCATAGCCCGGGGTGTCGACCAGGTAGCCGTTGGCGGCATCGGCAGGGCCGACGGCGAAGTAGTTCAGCGCCTGCGTGCGCCCCGGGGTCTTGCTCGGGAAGGCGAGGCGGCGTCGTTCGCAGAGCCGGTTGATGGCCGACGACTTGCCGGCGTTCGAGCGACCGGCGAATGCCACCTCGGCCAGGCCGTCGCGCGGGAGGTCACGCATGCGCACCACGGTGACCGAAAAGCGTGCAGTTTGTAGACGAGCACCCACGCCGTTGTCCGATAGGAGAAGGTCGGCATTGTACAATCCCGGGTTTGACCGATGCCGCCTCGAGCTCACCAGTCGGTGTGCTTGGCGGGCGGGTTCGTTGCGACCAGGAAGCGTTCATGATTCAGCACCCCCAACCCCGTCAGATCCAAGCATCGCAGCCCGCGCCGCGCGCGGCCTTCGGCCTGCGCGCATCGCGCCTGGTCGCGGCCGTGGGGTTGGCGGCGCTGATGACCGGTCAGGCCTGGGCCGCCGATGCCAAGGCAGACCCGGCCAAGGGCCAGCAGATCGCGGCCGGCGTTTGTGCGGCCTGCCACGGCGCCGACGGCAACAGCGCAACCTCTGCCAATCCGCATCTGGCTGGTCAGCATGCCGGCTATCTGGCCAAGCAGCTGGCTGATTTCAAGTCCCAGGCGCGCGCCAATCCGATCATGGCCGGCATGGTCGCGAATCTGTCCGAAGCCGATATGCGTGATGTGGCTGCCTGGTTCTCGCAGCAGACACTGAACGGGTCCTGGGCCGAGAAGGTCGATCTCGCCAAGGCCGGTGAGCGGCTCTACCGGGGCGGCGATGCATCCAAGGGCCTGCCCGCCTGTGCCGGCTGCCATGGTCCGAACGGCGCCGGCATCCCGGTTCAGTTTCCGGCTCTCTCCGGTCAGTTCGCGGCCTACACCGCTGCCCAGCTGACCGCGTTCCGTCAGGGCACGCGCACCAACAGCGATCTGATGGCCGGCGTCGCGGCGCGTCTGTCCGACGCCGAGATCGCTGCTCTGGCCGAATACATCGCCGGTCTGCGCTGACCGGCGCGGGGCCGCGAATAGCGGCCCGCTCAGCGCGGGTCATCGCGTGATGGCCTGTGCCACGTCGACAGCCGCCTCCCAGGGCGTGCCCGGCAGCTCGCCGGTGTCTGCGCTTCTGAGGTGAGCAAAATCACCGGCCGTGTGGAAAACACGGCCGGTCATCGTTCCAGACTGTAAGGTGTGAAGACCGGAGCCGCCAAAATGGCCGAGTCCGGTCTGTGTCGCGCCGTTCGTCCATCGGGTCGCAAAGCCCGTGCGTGAACCGGCGCCGAACCGCCTCAAGCTGACGATGGAGCCTTCAAGATGCTGATTCGCGTTTCCCGTGGAGACGAGTGCCTGGAATCGGAGATCACGTCCGAGCGGGTGTTTCGCGACCGGCGCAAGCTGCTGCTAGGTGCGGCAGGTGCGGCAGGTGTGGCCGGCGCCGGGATGCTGGGCTGGACACCCGCGCGCGCGGCCGAGGGCGATCGCAAGCTGGTCTGGCAGGCCAGTGATCTGTCCACGGACGAGAAGGTGACCGCCTATGAGCATGTCACCACGTACAACAACTTCTATGAGTTCGGCACCGACAAGGATGAGCCGGCGCGCTATGCCCATACGCTGAAGACGCGGCCGTGGTCGGTGATGATCGAGGGCGAGGTCGCCCGCCCGGGACCGATCGATATCGAAGACCTGATGAAACTCGCTCCCCTGGAGCAGCGTATCTACCGGATGCGTTGTGTCGAGGGCTGGTCGATGGTGATTCCCTGGGTCGGCTTCTCATTGGCCGCGCTGATCGATCATGTGCAGCCCAATGGTGATGCCAGATTCGTGGCGTTCGAGAGCAAGGCCGATCCGAAGCAGATGCCCGGCTTGCGCTACCAGGTGTTGCAATGGCCGTATGTCGAGGGGTTGCGGCTCGACGAGGCGCGCCATCCGCTGACCATGCTCGCCCTGGGCATCTATGACGAGGTGCTGCCGAACCAGAACGGTGCGCCGGTGCGACTGGTCGTGCCCTGGAAGTATGGCTTCAAGAGCGCCAAGTCGATCGTTCGCATCCGCTTCACCAGGCAGCAGCCGGTCACCAGCTGGAACCGGGCCGCACCCTTCGAGTACGGGTTTTACTCGAATGTGAATCCGACCGTCGATCATCCGCGTTGGTCGCAGGCCAGCGAGCGCCGGATCGGCGAAGATGGTCTGTTGCGTCCCAAGCGCGAGACGCTGATGTTCAATGGCTATGCCGATCAGGTTGCCGGCTTGTATGCGGGCATGGATCTGGCCAAGCACTTCTGAACGGTGGCGGGCACGATGACCGCATCGCGGCTGCGCTGGCTCTGGTGGCTGATCTGGATCGCCGCGGCGGCACCGTTCGTGCGCCTGTTCGTGCTCGGCTATCTGAATGCGTTGGGCGCGAACCCGGTCGAGTTCATCACCCGTTCGACGGGCACCTGGACGCTGGTCATGCTCTGCGTGACCCTGGTGGTCCGACCGCTGCAGCGGCTCACCCGCCAGGCCTGGTGGCTGAGATTCCGGCGCATGCTCGGTCTTTGGACATTCTTCTATGCCAGCGTCCACCTGATGACCTGGGTCTGGTTCGATCAGTGGTTCTCGCTCGAAGCGATGTGGCACGACGTCGTCAAGCGGCCGTTTATCACCGTGGGTGTGTTGTCGTGGCTGCTGTTGCTGCCGCTGGCCCTAACCTCGAATCATGCGTCGATGCGGGCACTCGGGCGCCGCTGGCAGTCGCTGCACAGGGTCATCTATCTGATCGCGCCGCTCGCGGTGCTGCACTTCTGGTGGCACAAAGCCGGCAAGAATGATCTGTTCGAGCCGGCAATCTATGGCGCGATCGTGGCGCTACTGCTGGGGTGGCGCGTGTTCGGCGCATGGCGCAGGCCACGGGCGCCAAGCGGGCCCCCGGCCAGCCAGCCTCAGACCAGCCAGCCTCGGCCCAGCCAGGTCAGGCGTACGATGGCGTCAACGCCGGGCACGCGCCAGCGGGTTGATCCGCGCTCGGCACCGGCCGTCGGTGAGCCACTCACGCGCTGATCGGTCAGCGCGGCAGACAGTGCTCGCCGGCGATCTGGTGGGCGAAGGTCTCGCGTTCGCGAATCACCCACGCCTGCTTGCCATCGATCATGATTTCGGCTGCCCTGGCGCGGCTGTTGTAGTTCGAGCTCATGGCCATCCCGTAGGCGCCCGCCTCGGTGAGCGCGAGCAGGTCCCCCGGGTGCAGCGCCAGCGCGCGGTCACGGGCCAGCCAGTCGCCAGATTCGCAGATCGGGCCGACGAGGTCCCAGTGCCCGGTCGCTTCGTCGCGCGGTCGTAGCGGCAGAACATCGTGATGCGCATCGTAGAGCGACGGGCGCAGCAGATCGTTCATCGCCGCATCGACGATCGCGAACCGACGCGCGCTGGTCGGCTTCAGATACTCGACGCGGGTCAGCAGCGCCCCGGCCGGGCCGGCGATGGCACGGCCGAACTCGAACCAAAGCGACAGCCGCCCGGCCTCTTGGCCGAGCCGCTCGCCCATGCGGCGGTGAACCGCGCGAACCAGCTCTGCACGTGCCGGCGGCGACTCGTCCCGATAGCGAATACCCAGCCCGCCGCCAAGATCGAGATGTGCGATCGCAATGCCCTCACGCCATAGCCCGCGCAGCAGGTCCAGCAGCCGGTCCAGCGCTTCCAGGAAGGGCTCCAGCGTGGTGATCTGCGAGCCGATATGGCAATCCAGACCGATGACTTCGAGCCCCGGCAAAGACGCCGCGGTGCGATAGGCCGCGAGGGCCTCATCATGGGCGATGCCGAACTTGTTCTCGCGCAGCCCCGTGGAGATATAGGGGTGGGTGCGTGCGTCGACATCGGGATTGACCCGGATGGAAACCGGCGCACGCATGCCCAGCGAGCGCGCGACTTCATCGAGCCGGTGCATCTCGGCCAGTGACTCGATATTGAAACAGCGCACGCCGGCACGCAGGGCCGCCTGCATCTCCGCGACCTGCTTGCCAACCCCGGAGAAGACGATTCGCGACGGCTCGGCGCCGGCGGTCAGCGCCCGTTGTAACTCGCCGCCAGAGACGATGTCGAAGCCGGCGCCCTCGCGAGCGAGGACATCGAGTACCGCAATATTCGAATTGGCTTTGACCGCGTAGTGGATCGCCACCTGGCCGCCGGGCACGGCATCGGCAAACTCCCGGTAGGCATCACGCAGGGCGGCGCGCGAGTACACATACAGCGGTGTACCGTGGCGCGCGGCCAGTGTGGCCAGCGAGACGTCTTCGAGATGCAGCTGGCCGTCGCGGTAATGGAAGGGCGCGCGCGGGGTCGGCGCCTCGGCAGGGGAGCTTGATCCGGTCATGATCAGGGAGGCAGGGGGCTCGGGAAGTTGGGGCGGGGCGGCAGCGCGGCCGCAACCGGTCGCGCGTGGGTGCCAGCGGCGCTGTGCCGCGGCTCAGCGTTTGTCGGCGGGGGCCGGTTTGGCGGGCGGTTCGGACTTGGTCTGCCCGGCGGCGCCGGGAAGCACCAGCGGGCCACGTTGCCCACAGGCCGACAGTGCCAGCACGGCCGCGGCTACAATGATCGTCAGTTCTCGAGTGCCGGGCATGATGAGCGACTCATGTGACGGGTTCGGGGGTGGGGCCGGTGGCGCCGCGAGATGCGGTGCATCGAAGTTCTCGTAGGCCAAACATCCGGCAGGGGCCGGCCAGTCTAGCATGAGCGAACAGGAGTTTCTCGACCTCTGCGAGGCGCTGCTCGAACGCATCGAGACAGTGCTCGACGACCTCGATCTGGATCTCGATTTCGAGCGAAGTGGGCATGTGCTCGAGATCATCTTCGAGAATGACTCGCGCATCGTGGTCAATGGCCAGGTACCGATGCGCGAGATCTGGCTGGCCTCGCCGGGCGGTGCCCATCATTTTCGCCAGCAACCCGAGGGCTGGGTGGACACCCGCAGCGGCCAGCGCTTTTCGGCGCTGCTGTCCGAGGCGGTCAGCCGCCAGGCTGGAACGCGGGTCGAGTTGGTGGTCGGCTAGGGCCTGTCAACAGGCCCTGAATCGGTTGAACGCGGCGCCATCCGGGATGGCTCAGAACAGTTCGTTGCGCACCTTGTCGGCGTCTCGCCGGCGTTCTATCCCGGTGCTCAGTCCGCCTTCGTCCATGCCCACGCTGCGAATGCCGACCTCGGGCGTGACCGCCGACAGGTAAAGATCGTCAGCAATGCGCACCACCCCTGGCGGCGGTCGCAGGCGCGCCTCGGGCACATTGGGCAGCACCGCCTTCATGTAATCCAGCCAGATCGGCAGCGCGAGACCGCCGCCGGTTTCGCGCACGCCAAGTTGTCGGGGCAGAACGAAACCGACCCAGGCCGTGGCCGCGATCGTGGGCTGATAGCCCACGAACCAGGCATCGAAGGAATCATTCGTGGTGCCCGTCTTGCCGGCGATGTCGTTGCGCCGAAGTTCGCGCGCGCGGCGCGCGGTGCCCCGGCGTACGACGTCACGCAGCATCGAATCCATGATGTAGGCATTTTCGGCATCGATGATGCGATTGGCTTCGTCGCCCGACTGGCGCGGCTGAGCCACCGCCAGCAGCTTGCCCTTGGCATCGGCGATATGGGAGATCAGATAGGGGTCAATGCGATAGCCGCCGTTGGCGAACACCGAAATGCCGGAGACCATCTGCAGCGGCGACACCAGGCCGGCGCCCAGTCCCAGGGTGAGCACCGGTGGCTGGCGGTTGCGATCGAAACCGAAGCGGCTGACGTAGTCGCGCGCGTACTGGCCGCCGATTCGTTGCATGATCCGCACCGAGACCAGATTCTTCGAACGTGCGATAGCGCTGCGCAGCGTCATCGGCCCATCGAAGCGGGAGTCGAAATTCTTCGGCTCCCAAAGCTGCGGGCCGGCCACGGGATCATCATCGATCAGCGAGATCGGCGCATCGTTGATCACTGTGGTGGTCATAAAGCCGCGCTGCAGCGCCGCCGAGAACACGAACGGCTTGAAGCTCGAGCCCGGCTGGCGCAATGCCTGTGTCACCCGGTTGAACTTGTTCTTCTCGAAATCGAATCCGCCGACCAGGGCCCGGATCGAGCCGTCATGGGTGTTCAGCGCCACGAAGCCGGCCTGAACCTCCGGGATCTGCGTGAGGTGGTAGCCATCGTCACGGGCAATCACCCGGACCAGCGCGCCCGGCAGCAGCCGGATCTGCGGGTCGGCCTTGTTGCCGATCGCTTCGGCGACCAGATCCAGGCCCTTGCCACCGACCGTGATCACCTCGCCACTGCCGCGCCAGAGCTTGATCTGCTTGCGTCCCACCTCGATCACCACCGCGGCCATCAGGCCCTCGATATCGCCGGCTTCATCGACCGCCTCACGGATCTGCGTGGCCACCACGGCGGGGTCGGTGCTCAGCTGCAGGCGCTTCTCGGGGCCACGAAAGGCATTGCGGCTCTCGTAGGCCAGGATGCCATCGCGCAGGGCCGCATTCGCCGCCGCCTGATCATGGGAATGAATGGTGGTGTAGACATTCAGGCCGGCCGAATACGCGGCATCGCCGACCAGCTCGACCACCATCTGCCGCGCGAGTTCGGCCACATAAGGCGCCAGCCGCGAGTAGCTCGGTTTTGGCCGTGCGTAGACCAGCTTTTGCTGCAAAGCCTGTTCGTAAGTGGCCTTGTCGATGAACTCGTTCTCGAGCATCCGGCGCAGCACATAGTGTTGGCGCTGTAGTGCGCGCGTCTCGTTGACCAGTGGGTTGTAGCGCGACGGTGCCTTGGGCAGGCCCGCCAGCATGGCCGCCTCGCCGACGCTCACTTCCGCCAGCGACTTGCCGAAATAGGTGAGCGCAGCCGCCTCGAAGCCGTAAGCATGCTTGCCAAGGAAGATCTGGTTCACATAGCGCTCGAAGATCTCCTCCTTGGACAGCGCCTCCTCGATGCGCACCGACAGAAGGATCTCGGCCACCTTGCGCGGATAGGTGCGTTCATTGCTCAGGAAGAACTCGCGCGCGAGTTGCATCGTGATCGTGCTGGCGCCCTGGGCGGTGCCACCGGCGCGAAAATTCGCCAGCGCCGCCCGCAGGGCGCCCAGGAAATCCACCCCCGAGTGCTCGAAGAAGCGTGCGTCCTCGGCGGCCAGAATCGCATCGCGCACATGGGCCGGAATCCGGTGATAGGGCACGAAGCTGCGTCGCTCCTCGCCGAATTCGCCGATCTGCACGCCATCGACGGTAAAGATGCGCAGTGGCATCCGCGGCGTGTAATCGACGACGGGATCGAGCGGTGGCATGCGGTCGTTGGCCAGGACGATGACCAGCGTGGCAATCAGCAGACCACTGGCCAGCATGGCCAGCGGCAGCCCGATCATCCAGCCCAGTATGCGGAGGAAGACCGCGCCGCCTTGACGCGGTCGCGAGGAGAGAGGCATGGCAGCAGTCGTTTTGTCGCAACGTTCAATCGGGCGACATATTCAGGGCGCCCCATTATAGGTGCGGTGTCGTCGCTGCGGGGGGGAGAACGCGTCGCGCCGTCGGGGATCTGAGCCGCTGCGCCCTCGCCGATTCCCACGTTTGGTCGGTGACCTTTTTCGGGTTTCCAACAAATGGTCGCGCTCAGGCGACAGACGGTCGGCTGAGCGGATGCCTTCACTGCCAAAAATCTTTACAGTGATCCGAGCGGCTGGCTATGATTGAAGCTGATTATCTAAAGCTTCCGTAAGCCATTATCAAATAAAGATTTTCTTCCAGAGGTGCATGTGGCACTCTCGTTCTCGGGCCTGTTCAAAAAGTCCTCGCCCCCCTTGGTCGGTGTCGATCTGAGCTCCTCAAGTGTCAAGGTAGTCGAACTGGGGCGCGGCGAGCGGCTGCCAATGAAGCTGCTTCGCTATGCAATCGAACCGGTCGAACGTGGCGCAATTGTCGACGGCGCGATCGAAAAACCCGAGGCTGTTGCAGATTCGCTGCGAACCGCGTTGAACAAGGCCGGCTTCAAGGGTAAGAGCGTTGCGTTGGCGCTACCGTCGGCGGCGGTCATCACGAAGAAGATCAATCTGGCCGGCGACTTGCGCGACGAGGACTACGAAGTCCAGGTCGAGAGCGAGGCCAGTCAGTACATCCCGTTCCCGATCGAGGAGGTCAATCTGGATTTTCAGATCCTCGGCCCGTCCGAGACGTCGCCCGATGAGGTCGAGGTGTTGTTGGCCGCCTCCCGCCGCGAGAAGGTCGAGGACCGGGTGGCGATCGCCGAGATGGCGGGCACGCTGCCGACTGTCGTCGATGTCGAGCCCTATGCGATCCGCGCCGCGCTCGATCACATCACCGCCTATCTACCCAACGGCGGGCAGGGACAGATCGTGGCCGTCGTGGTGATCGGCCAGAACGCGACCTACGTCTCTATCGTGCTCAACGGCCAGACGATCTTCGAACGCGAGCAGACACTGGGTGGCAACCAGCTCACCCAGGACATCCTGCGCATGTACGGCGTCACCTACGAGGAAGCCGAGCAGAAGAAGCGTAGCGGGGATCTGCCCGATTCCTATCACGAAGACATTCTGAGGCCGTTCGTCGAACAGGGCGCGCTCGATATCAGCCGCACGCTGCAGTTCTTCTTCACGTCGACCCCGTATTCGCGCGTCGATCAGATCTATCTCGCCGGCGGCTCGGCTGTGCTGCCCGGCCTGGTCGAGGCGGTCGCCGAGCAGACGCAGGTGCCCACCGAGTTGTTCTCGCCGTTCCAGGGCATGGAGGTCGACGACTCGATTCGTGAAACCCAGTTGCGCAACGATGCGCCGGCCCTGATGGTGGCCTCGGGGCTGGCGATGCGGAGATTCGACGCATGATACGGATCAACCTGCTGCCGCATCGCGAGATGCGGCGCCAGCAACGCAAGAAAGAGTTCGCGATTCATCTGGGTGTGGTGGCCGCCTTCGGCGCGGCGATCGCATTCGGCGTAGGCATGCTGATCAACTCCCAGATCCAGGCTCAGGAAGCGCGCAACAAGTTCATCCAGGATCGCATCGCCGATCTCGATGCGCAGATCCAGGAAATCGCCAACCTCGAGTCCGAGATCGAATCCCTGCGCGCGCGTCAGGAGGCGGTCGAGCAGCTACAGAGCAATCGCACGATCCCGGTTCATCTGCTCTATGACCTGGTCGAGGCAGTGCCCGAAGGTGTCTACCTGACCCAGCTGACACAGAGCGGCCAGACCGTATCGCTGATCGGCCGTGCCCAGACCACCGAGCGAATCGCCGATCTGCTGCGTGCGCTGGGTGGCGGCGGCACGACGCTCGACAAGCCGCAGCTGGGCGAGATCAAGGCGGTCGTGCTGCGTAGCGGTGATCCGCGCAACCCGGAAGAGCGACGGTTGTTCGAATTCTCGATCAATGCGTTGATCAAGTCGGGCAAGAGCAACGACAAGACCGACCCGGCCATGCCGGGCCAGGTCGCGAGCCGCTGAAAGGACTGAGTCGATGATCAAACTCGATATGGCGGCGATCCGTGAGGAGTTCGAGGGGTTGCAGGGCAGGCACCCCGGACTCTGGCCGCTGACCCCGCGCGTTTTGCTGATGATCGGTATGGTGATCGGCATCTGCCTGCTCGCCTACCTGCTTTACTGGCGTGGGCTGCAGGAAGAACACCAGACTGCGGTGTCTCGCGAGCGCTCGCTGCGCAGCGAGTTCGAAGAGAAGATGACCAAGGCCGTCAACCTGCCGGTGCTGCGCCAGCAGAAGAACCAGGTTGCGCAGTATGTGTCGATTCTCGAGAAGCAACTGCCATCGAAGGCGGAGATGGATGCGCTGCTGTCGGACATCAACCAGGCGGGCGTCGGCCGCGGCCTGCAGTTCGATCTGTTCAAGCCCTCGCAGGTGGTGGTTCGCGATTATTACGCTGAGTTGCCGATCAACATCCGCCTGGTTGGTGGATATCACGAGCTCGGCCATTTCACGAGCGATGTCGCCAACCTGCCGCGCATCGTGACGCTCAATGACATCGCGCTCAAACTCGATGACAAGACCGGCCAGATTTCGATGGAGGCGATTGCCAACACCTTCCGTTATCTGGATGCCGAAGAGATCGCCGAGCAACGCAAGGCGAAGGCTGCCGCGGCGCGCAAAGGGGGCCGGGGATGATTCGCCAAGCAAGCATTCGCCGGCGTCGCTCGCTGGGTTTGGGCCGGCGCATGATCGCCGCCCTGGGCCTGAGCATGCTGGCGGCCTGCAGCCCGGAGCTGCATGAGATCGAAAGCTGGATGACCAGCGTTCGCGAGAACACCGAGCCCGAGGCCGGCAAGATCGCCGAGCCCAAGAGTTTCCAGCCCTACCGATACGACCTGATCGAGGCTACCGGCCCGTTTTCACCCGAGAAGCTGGCGGTCATGCAGGACCCGATGCAGGTGCGCGCCAGGGGGGGCATCGCGCCCGATGTTTCGCGTCGGCGCGAATTGCTCGAGGGCTTTCCGCTCGAGCAGATCCAGATGGTTGGTTCGCTACGAAACAACAAGGTCAGTGCAGCGCTGTTGAAGGTGGACGAGACCGTCTACACGGCGCGCGACGGCACCTTTGCCGGCCAGAACTATGGACGAATCACCTCCGTCGATGAAACCGAGATCCGCCTGCGTGAGCTGGTACAGGATGCCGCGGGCGAGTGGGTGGAACGAGAGGCGACGTTGAGATTGCAGGAGACACGCGATGAAACTGGGCGTTGAAGTGACCGCTGGGCTCCGGCGGTCGGCCCGCTTGGCATGGTGGCTGCGCAAGGCAGGTAGCCTGCAGCACACCGGACTCTTGCTGTCCGGTTTCGTCGTGGCCACAGTCTGTTTGGCGACTGCTGGCCCGGCGCGGGCGCAGGAGAACTCGATCGAGAGCGTCAGCACCGCGAGCCGGGGTTCGTCCAGCTATGTGCGCGTGCGCATGAGTCGGCCCTTGAGCGAGGCTCCGCCGAGCTTTACGGTGAACAACCCGCCGCGGCTGGCCTTCGACTTTGCGGGCACGGATTCCCGGCTGGAGTCGAACCGTCTGGCGCCCGAACAGGGCGATGTGCGCGGTGTGAACATCATCACCTCGGGCGATCGCACGCGGATGGTGCTCAGCCTCAAGCGTCAGCTCCAGTTTCGCACCGAGATCGACGGCCGAGACCTGCTGATCATCCTCGAGCAGCCAGTCGCCAGCGACCAGGATGGTGCGGCGCCGGCAACCTACGCATTCGCGCAGAGCAAGAACCCGAGTCTCGAGCATTCGCTGCGTGACATCGATTTCCGCCGCGGCCGCGATGGTGAAGGCCGGATCGTGGTCGATATGTCCGACGGCGATGTCGGCGTCGATATTCGCCAGCAGGGCGGTAAGCTGGTGGTCGATTTTCAGAAAACCACCGTGCCAGACAATCTGCGCCGCTTGCTGGATGTGAGCGACTTCGGCACGCCGGTGCGCTTCGTGCGTGCCTTCCAGCAGGGCAAATCGGCCCGGATGACCATCGAGCCGCAAGGCCTTTGGGAGCACAACGCCTACCAGAGCGACAACCAGTTCGTGGTCGAGGTGCGCCCGATCAAGGAAAACCCGAACAGCCTGACGCAGGGTACGAACAAGGGGTACACGGGTGACCGCCTGTCACTGAACTTCCAGAATGTGGATGTGCGCGCACTGCTGCAGGTGATCGCGGACTTCACCAACCTGAATATCGTCACCTCGGACTCCGTCGCCGGTTCGCTGACCCTGCGCCTGAAGGATGTCCCCTGGGACCAGGCCCTGGACATCGTGATGCAGTCCAAGGGTCTGGGCATGCGCAAGAACGGCAATGTGCTGCTGGTCGCGCCTGCGGCCGAGCTGGCCGCCAAGGAGAAGGAGGATCTGGCGTCGCGGCAGCAGATCGCCGAGATCGAGCCCCTGCGTGGCGAGGTCTTCCAGCTGAACTACCAGAAGGCCGAGGAGTTGCAGAAGCTGCTGGCCAGCGAGCAGCAACGCGTGCTGTCCAAGCGTGGCTCGGTGGTGGTCGATGCGCGCACCAACAAGATGTTCGTGCAGGATGTGGCCGAACGGCTCGAGGCCGTGCGGCGCATGGTCGAGCAGATCGACATCCCGATTCGCCAGGTGCTGATCGAGGCCCGCGTGGTCGAGGCCGATGACCGCTTCTCGCGCAACCTCGGTGTCAAACTCGGCTACAACGATGTGCGCTCGAGCGTGTACAACACGATCCAGGCGCCAGACGGTGCCGGCGGAACGGTCGAGGTCAATGTGCCGGTCTACGGCGCGGGTTCGTCGGTAGGCGGTGGCTATGCCACGGTTTCCGGCAATCTGACCGGTGCCACCGAGTTGTCATCTCAGCTGGGGTCCGATCTCACCAACGGGATCAACGCCCAGGGCCTGGGGCGCCTGACCGCGATCGACAACACCAACTTCATCAATCTGCCGGCCGCCGCGATCTCGGGGGCCAATCCGGCCACCTTCGCGGTCAGCCTGTTCGGTTCCAGCCTGACCCGCTTCCTGAATCTGGAACTGTCGGCATTGGAGGCCGATCAGCGCGGCAAGGTGGTGTCCAGTCCGCGCGTCCTCACCGCCGACCAGACCAAGGCGGTCATCGAGCAAGGTACCGAACTGCCGTATCAGCAGGCGACATCCAGTGGCGCGACCTCGATCGCTTTCCGCAAGGCCAACCTGAAGCTGGAGGTCACGCCGCAGATCACCCCGGAAGGCAATGTGATCCTGTCGGTCGAGGTCAATCGCGATGCGGTCGGCCAGCTGACACCGGCCGGTTTTGCGATCGATACGCCGTGTTCAGACACAGGTGCTGGTCGAGAACGGCGGCACGGTGGTGATCGGCGGCATCTACAGGCAGTTCGAGCGTGACCGCACCAACAAGGTGCCTCTGCTCAGTGACATCCCCGTGATCGGCTATCTGTTTCGCGATAACCAGCGTACCAACGACCGTACCGAGCTGATGATCTTCATCACCCCGCGGGTCGTTTCCGATACCTCGGTCGTGCGCTGACGAGCCGACTAGAACGAGTTCCTCCATGAATGTCTTCCCGATGAAATCGAGTTTTCGGCCGCGCGCTTTCCTGGATGGGTCTGTTCGCGCTCAGCCCTGCTGCTCGGCGCCTGTGGCGGGTCTGGCGCCGGTGCCGGCGGCGGTGGCAGTACGGCCACGACCAAGGCGGCCGCTCTGACCGTCTTGTCCTCCGAGAGCTCACTTGACTCGGACGGGCGCACCAGCGCCACGATCACGGCGGTGGTCAAGAACGCCAACGTGGCAATGGCCGGGCAGGGTGTGTCCTTCTCGACCACCGATCCCGGCGCGACGCTGGCCGTGACGAGCAACGTGACCGACACGGCCGGTCGTGCCGAAGCCACCCTGTCGATCACCGACAAATCGGTGCGCACGGTCGTGGTCAGGGCGACCTCGGGCGAGATCGTCAGCACGATCAACGTTCCCGTGGTGGGCACCTCGCTATCGATCAACGGCTCGAACAACATCGTCTTCAATTCGCCCACCGACTATTCGGTCAGTCTGCGCGACTCCAGTGGCGCGCATTCCCGGCGCAACGGTCAGCTTGTCCTCGGCCTCGGGCAATACGCTGAGCGCCGCCAGCATCGTTACGGATGCGCTTGGTCAGGGCCGGTTCACCGTAACCGGTGCCAATGCCGGCGCCGACACGCTGACCGCCCAGGCCATGGGCACGAGCGCAACATTCGCGGCCACCGTCTCCGGTACCCTGATTTCCTATTCGGTGCCCGCCATCGGCGCCGAGGTCGAGGTCGGTACGCCCACCAATGTGTCGGTGCAGATCACCCAGGCGGCGTGCCGATGGCCGGTGAGACGATCACTTTCGCGGCCACTCGCGGCACCTTCACGGGCGGCGTGAACACCGCGGTCACCAATGCCGCGGGCGTGGCCACCGTGCAGATCCAGTCGGTGAGTTCCGGCGCTGCGACGCTTACCGCCTCTTCGGGCGCCGGGGTGACCTCGACCCGCACGATCGAGTTCGTGTCGAGCACACCCACCAAGATATCGGTGCAGCCGAGCCCCGCCGTAGTGGGGGCGAACATCGATACCAGCGGCACCAGTGCGAGCCAGCTGATCGCGGTCGTGAAGGACAACGCCGACAACCCGGTCAAGGGTGTGCGGGTGGACTTCTCGCTGGTTCAGGACCCCAGCAATGGTCGCATCGAACCCAGCTTCGGGATCACCGACAGCTTTGGTACGGCGACCGCATCGTTCATCGCCGGCCCGAATCCGTCGGGCCCCGATCAGGTCCAGGTTCGGGCAACGGTTGCCGCGGCGCCGGCGATCAATGCGCTGACCACGCTGACCGTCTCCAACCTCGAGCTGTCGGTGGAAATGGGTACCGGTAACTCGATCGAGGCCGCCGATAACGATACGACCTACGTGATGCCATGGGCCGCGATCGTGACAGATTCGAGCGGCAATCCGGTGCCCAACGCCACGGTGACCGTTGCTGTCGAGCCGTCGCAGTTCCGCAAGGGACGCTGGAACATCGGTGCCGACGGCTGGATCCCGACCATCAATATCACCTGCCCCAACGAGGACCTGAACGGCAATCTCGCGCTCGATGCCAACGAGAACGACGGCGTGGGCGATGATGGTGACGGTCAGCTCGAACCCGGCGCCCAGGCGACGACCTTCGTCACCTCGACCGGCGGCCTGACCAGCGCGGACGGATTCGCCACCTTCTCGGTCAAGTATCCGCAGACCGCGGCGGTCTGGACGGCCGTCCGGCTGCGGGTCACGATCACGACGGCCTCCGGCGCCACCGAAGGTGATGCCGAGAGCACCTTCTGGCTGCCGATCCTGGCCGCCGACGTGACCGACACCAGCAACTCGCCCCCGGGCGCGAATGCGCCAATCGGGCCGTACGGCGAGATCGGAGATTGCGAGAATCCGAACTAAGGCGCACGCCGCCGCTGCATCCGGTGCCGCGGCCCGCCTGAGCCGCCGGCTCGCCTGACAGACCCTCGCCGGCACGGTTGCCAAGACCGGCCGGCGCGCCTGCTACCCTTGTGGCTTCGCCTGCCACTCCGGATTCGTTTTCGTGACCCGCCCGATCTTTCTGGTCGGCATGCCCGGCTCGGGCAAGTCGACGGTCGGCCGCCGCCTGGCGGCCCGGCTGGATCGCCCGTTCATCGATGCCGATCACGAGATCGAAGCGCGTTGCGGCGTGAGCATCGCGACGATCTTCGATATCGAGGGGGAGGCGGGATTTCGCGAGCGCGAAACCCGGGTGCTGCAGGCGCTGGCCGAACAGCGCGATGTCATCGTGGCCACCGGGGGCGGTGCCGTGCTGCGGCCGGTGAATCGTCGCCTGCTGCGCGAGAACGGCGTCGTGCTCTACCTGGATGCCAGCCTCGGCGAACTCTGGAACCGTCTGCGTCATGACCGCAGGCGGCCCTTGCTGCGTGGCGATGATCCGCGTGGGCGGCTGGCGGCGCTGCTCGAGCAGCGCAGGCTGCTCTACGAGAGCGTGGCCACGATGCCGGGTCGCAGCCGGCGCCAGCCGATCGAGCGCTTCGTGGGCGATATCATGCAGGTCCTCGAATCCCAACCCCAGGCAAGCGCATGTCCGCAGCAAGGCATCGCCCAAGGCGACACCATCGAACTAGGGGTGGCGCTTGCCGAGCGCAGCTATCCGATCCTGATCGGCGAGGGGCTGCTGGAGCGGCCGCCGCCGCGTCTGCTCGAGCTCGTTGCCGGGCGTCAGGTGGCGATCATCAGCAACTGACGGTCGCCGGACATTACCTCGAGCGGCCTGCAAAGGCCCTGGCATCGAGCGCGAGCACAGTGCTGCGGTGCTCATCGCCGATGGCGAGGAGCCCAAGAGCTGGGCCTCGCTGTCGCTGGTTTTCGACGCGCTGCTGCAGGCGCGATTCGACCGCGGTTCGGTCATCGTGGCGCTCGGTGGCGGCGTGATCGGTGATCTGGCCGGGCTGGCTGCCGCCCTCTACCAGCGCGGGATCGATTTCGTGCAGGTGCCCACCACGCTGCTGGCGCAGGTGGATTCGTCGGTCGGCGGCAAGACCGCGATCAATCATCCGGCCGGCAAGAACATGATCGGCGCCTTTACCAGCCGCGCTTGGCCGACACCGGGGTGCTGCGCACCTGCCCCAGCGCGAACTGGGTGCGGGCCTGGCCGAAATGCTCAAGCATGGTGCGATCGCAGATCCCGCCTACCTGGGCCGTCTGGTCGACCAGATGGCGGATCTCCGTCGCTGCGATCCGGCGGTGATGGCCGCCGCCGTGCTGCGTTCCTGCGAGATCAAATCCGAGGTGGTCAGCGCCGACGAGCGCGAGTCGGGGCGGCGGGCGACGCGAATTTCGGCCACACCTTTGGTCACGCGATCGAGGCCGGGGCCGGTTACGGCAAGTGGTTGCATGGCGAGGCGGTCGCCGCCGGCATGGTCGCGGCGGCCGATCTTTCGCAGCGTGTGCTCGGTCTGCCGGGCGCCTCGGTGATGGCCGTCACCGAGGCGGTGCGCGTGGCCGGGCTGCCCGCCCGGGCACCGGCCTGGCCGGTAGAGCGCTATCTCGAGCTGATGGCCATCGACAAGAAGGCGGCCCAGGAAAACCGCGTTTCGTCTGTTGCACGAACTCCGGCGCGCCGAACTTCTGCGGGTCGACGAGGCATCGCTGCAGGCCACGCTGCAGGCCTGGGCGGTCGACGCTTGAGCGATCGTCGCATTGCCTGACAGCCAAGGGTGCGATGCGCGGTGTCGTCGCGCGCCATGTGCACTTTGGCGGTGCACAGGGCGCGCCCCGCGGGGCCGATTGGCGTAGTGAGCGCTCTCATGTATAGTCATCGGTTCGCCCAGCGCTGCCAGAGGCCCGGTCCGAACCCGGTCGATGCGTCGGTGGTGGGCCGGTCGTCGCAGGTATGACCGCCGCATCCCGGCCGTGCAAATGCGTGCCAGGCGGCGGTTGGGCGTTGGTACGCCAGCCACGGGGGAGTCGCACGCCGTCGCGTGCATCAGCGAGTTCGAGCAGGCCCTGCTCTCGGGTGAGGCCGGGCCGGACTCGCCCCCGGTTCGGCGAATACCATCGTGCGCGATTGGCCCATTTCCGGAGCACGAACGGGATGTTTTCGTCCGTGACCAGGCGCTGCAATGCCAGTGCGAGCCCCGAGCAGGCCGTGGTACCCGCAGACGAATGCCGTTCGTCCGCCGGTGCCGGGGGCCGGTTCATCGATGGTTGATTCCGCGGCTCCCGGTGCCGCTCCGAGGTGACTCATGCAAGCTGCTCAGCGTCTTCAGGTCGAGGGCCTATACGACTCTCGCTATGAACATGACAACTGCGGTGTGGGCTTCATTGCTCATATCGAGGGCAAGCGCAGTCACAAGATCATCGAGCAGGGGCTGCAGATCCTCTGCAATCTCGACCACCGCGGTGCGGTCGGGGCCGATCCCCTGATGGGTGACGGCGCGGGTATCCTGACCCAGCTCCCCGACCGGTATTTCCGCGAAGAGATGCGCCGCCAGGGGGTGATGCTGCCGCCGGCCGGCGAGTACGGCGTGGGCATGATCTTCCTGCCCAAGGAGGCCGCCTCGCGGCTGGCCTGCGAGCAGCAACTCGAGCGGGCGGTGAAGGCCGAGGGGCAGCGTGTGCTTGGCTGGCGCGATGTGCCGATCGATACCGCCATGGAGATGTCGCCCGCGGTCAAGGCCAAGGAGCCGACGATCCGCCAGATCTTCATCGGCCGTGGCCCGGACGTCATGGTCACCGATGCGCTGGAGCGCAAGCTCTATGTGATCCGCAAGCGGGCCAGCCACAACATTCAGCGGCTTCAGCTCAAGCACGGCAAGGAGTATTTCGTGGTGTCGATGTCGGCACGCACGATCGTCTACAAGGGCCTGCTGTTGTGCACCCAGGTGGGCCGCTACTACAAGGATCTGCTCGATCCGCGCTTTGTCTCGGCGCTGGCCCTCGTGCATCAGCGCTTCTCGACCAACACCTTCCCCGAGTGGCCGCTGGCCCACCCCTACCGCCTGATCGCGCACAACGGTGAGATCAACACGGTCAAGGGCAACTACAACTGGCTGCGCGCCCGCGAGGGTGTGATGAGTTCGCCGGTGCTCGGCGATGATCTGCGCAAGCTCTACCCGATCGTCTATCCGGGTCAGAGCGACACCGCCACATTCGATAACTGCCTCGAGCTGCTCACGATGGCGGGCTATCCGCTCGCGCATGCGGTCATGATGATGATCCCCGAGGCCTGGGAGCAGCACACGCTGATGGACGAAAAGCAGCGTGCGTTTTACGAGTTCCATGCCGCGATGATGGAACCCTGGGACGGCCCGGCGGCGATCGCGTTCACCGACGGCCGCCAGATCGGCGCCACCCTGGATCGCAACGGCCTGCGCCCGGCCCGCTACTGCGTGACCACCGACAACCTGGTGGTGATGGCCTCCGAGGCCGGCGTGTTGCCGATACCGGAGAGCAGCATCGTCTCCAAGTGGCGTCTGCAGCCGGGCAAGATGTTCCTGATCGATCTCGAGCAGGGCCGGATCATCGGCGATGACGAGCTCAAGAAGCAGCTCGCCAACGGTAAGCCGTATCGCGAATGGATCGAGGCCATCCGCGTGAAGCTGCACGACATCGACATGGATCCGCGTGACGTGGGCGAACTGGTCACCCAGGCGCGCCCGGGCGTGGCGCTGCTCGATCGTCAGCAGGCCGCCGGCTTCACCCAGGAAGACGTCAAGGTGTTGTTGCGCCCGATGGCCGAGAACGGCGAGGAGCCCACCGGCTCGATGGGCAATGACTCGCCGCTGGCGGTGCTCTCGGATCGCAGCAAGCCGCTCTACAGCTACTTCAAGCAGCTGTTCGCCCAGGTGACCAACCCGCCGATCGACCCGATCCGCGAGGAACTGGTCATGTCTTTGGTGACCTTCGTCGGGCCCAAGCAGAACCTGCTCGATCTGAACAACACCAATCCGCCGATCCGGCTCGAGTTGCCCCAGCCGATCCTCGACTTCGAGGACATGGCCAAGATCCGGGGCGTCGATCACTACACCGGCGACAAATTCAAATCGCTGGAACTCGATGTCTGCTATCCGGTTGCCTGGGGCGCCGAGGGCATCGAGGCCAAGCTGGCCTCGCTGGCCTCCGAGGCCGAAGATGCGGTCCGCGACGGCTACAACATCCTGATCGTCTCCGATCGCATGGCCGATGCCGAACATGTCGCGATCCCGACCCTGCTGGCCATGAGTGCGGTTCACCAGCATCTGGTCAACCGGGGTCTGCGTACCAATGCCGGTCTGGTGGTCGAAACCTCATCGGCGCGCGAGATTCATCATTTCGCGGTGCTCGCCGGCTATGGCGCGGAGGCGATCCATCCCTATCTGGCGCTCGAGACCCTCACCGATCTCTATCGCAACGACGCCTCGCTCAGCCCGGATCAGGCGATTCGCAACTACATCAAGGCGATCGGCAAGGGGCTGCGCAAGGTCATGTCCAAGATGGGCATCTCGACCTACATGAGTTATTGCGGCGCGCAGATCTTCGAGGCGATCGGCCTGTCGCGCGCCGTGGTCGACAAATACTTCACCGGCACCACGAGCACGGTGGAGGGTGTGTCGGTGTTCGACATCGCCGAGGAGGCCCTGCGCCGCCATCGCGATGCCTATGGTGACAGCCCGGTGCTGGCGAATTCCCTCGATGCCGGCGGCGAGTATGCGGTTCGTACCCGTGGCGAGGCCCACATGTGGACGCCCGATTCGATCGCCAAGCTCCAGCATGCCACCCGCAGTGGCGCGGTCGAGACCTATCGCGAGTACTCGCAGCTGATCAATGACCAGTCGCGTCGCCACATGACCCTGCGCGGGCTGTTCGAGTTCCGCACCGACCGATGTGAGCCCGTGCCCATCGACGAAGTCGAGCCGGCCAGCGAGATCGTCAAGCGATTCGCCACCGGTGCGATGTCACTGGGCTCGATCTCCACCGAGGCGCACACCACGCTGGCCATCGCAATGAACCGGATCGGCGGCAAGTCGAACACCGGCGAGGGCGGCGAAGACCCGATGCGCTATCGCAAGGAGATGCGCGAGGGCAACCCGGGCATCAAAGACGGCGATACGCTGGCCGACATCATCGGTGCCGATCGCGTGGTGGCCGACATCCCGCTGCGCGCCGGTGACTCGCTGCGTTCGCGGATCAAGCAGGTGGCCTCCGGCCGGTTCGGGGTCACTGCCGAATACCTGTCTTCGGCCGATCAGATCCAGATCAAGATGGCCCAGGGCGCCAAGCCTGGCGAGGGCGGCCAACTGCCCGGCCACAAGGTGTCCGAATACATCGGCCAGCTGCGTTTCTCGGTCCCGGGTGTGGGCCTGATTTCACCGCCACCGCATCACGACATCTACTCGATCGAAGACCTGGCCCAGCTCATCCATGACCTGAAAAACGCCAATCCGCGTGCCGACATCTCGGTCAAGCTGGTCTCCGAGGTGGGTGTGGGCACGGTGGCCGCCGGCGTTGCCAAGGCGAAATCGGATCACGTGGTGATCGCGGGCCATGACGGTGGCACCGGCGCCCTCGCCGCTGTCCTCGATCAAGCACGCGGGCACGCCCTGGGAGCTGGGCCTGGCAGAAACCCAGCAGACGCTGGTGCTGAACAATCTGCGCGGGCCGCATCACGGTTCAGGCCGACGGTCAGATGAAGACCGGTCGCGACGTGGTCATCGGCGCCCTGCTCGGTGCCGATGAATTCGGCTTCGCCACCGCGCCGCTCGTGGTCGAGGGCTGCATCATGATGCGCAAGTGCCATCTGAACACCTGCCCGGTCGGCGTCGCCACCCAGGATCCGGTCCTGCGTGAGCGCTTCCGTGGCCGGCCCGAGCATGTCGTCAACTTTTTCTTCTTCGTCGCCGAAGAGGCGCGCCAGATCATGGCCAGCCTGGGCATCCGGCGCTTCGACGACCTGATCGGTCGTGCCGATCTGCTCGACATGAAAAAGGGCATCGAGCACTGGAAGGCGCGCGGGCTGGATTTCTCCCGGCTGTTCGCGGTGCCCGCGGTGGGCGAGGAGGTCGCGCGGCGGCGCCTGGCCGCCCAGGACCACGGTCTGGACAAGGCACTCGATCAGAAATTGATCGAACTGGCCCGCCCGGCGCTGGAGAAGGGCGAGAAGGTGTCGTTCATGTCGCAGATCCAGAATGTGAACCGCACGGCCGGCACCCTGCTGTCTGGTGAGGTGGCGCGCCGCTACGGCCATGATGGCCTGCCCGATGACACCATCCATATTCAGTTCAGCGGCACTGCGGGCCAGAGCTTCGGCGCCTTCCTGGCGCGTGGCATCACGGTGGATCTGGTCGGCGATGCCAATGACTACGTCGGCAAGGGGCTCTCGGGCGGGCGCATCATCGTGCGCCCGACGCCGGATTTCCGCGGTGAGGCCGATCAAAACATCATCGTCGGCAACACGGTGCTGTACGGCGCCATCGAAGGCGAGGCTTTCTATAGCGGCGTTGCCGGTGAGCGCTTCGCCGTGCGCAACTCCGGTGCCACTGCGGTGGTCGAAGGCACCGGCGATCATGGTTGCGAGTACATGACCGGCGGCACTGTGGTGGTGCTGGGTAAGACCGGGCGCAACTTCGCGGCCGGAATGTCGGGTGGTGTGGCCTATGTGTACGATCCCGACGACCGCTTCGATGCCTACTGCAATATGTCCATGGTGACGCTCGGTGCGGTGCTGAGTACGGCCGACCAGATCGAGAAGGTCGATCCCGCGATCTGGCATCGCGGGGAGTGCGACGAGGTGCTGCTCAAAGGGCTGATCGAGAGGCATCTGAAGCTGACGGGCAGCAAGCGCGCGCGCGCGCTGCTCGAAGACTGGGAACGTGCCCGCCAGCATTTCGTGAAGGTCTTCCCGAACGAGTATCGTCGCGCGCTGGGCGAGATGCATGCCCGCAAGCAGCAGGCGAGAAGCACCGAAACTGCTTGACACCGTCCAATCGGGGCCCTGCGGGGCCCGTCGTCGAGGTCGTTAGAAGATGGGAAAGATCACCGGGTTCCTCGAGTTCGAGCGCTTGTCCGAGGCCAGTGAGCCGGCCGGCGAGCGCCTGGGCCACTATCGTGAGTTCGTGCTTCACCTGAGCGATGAGCAGGCGTCGCAACAAGGGGCTCGCTGCATGGACTGCGGCATTCCGTTCTGTCAGACCGGCTGCCCGATCAACAACATCATCCCCGACTGGAACGATCTGGTGTTTCGCGGCGACTGGCGACAGGCCATCGATACGCTGCACTCCACCAATAACTTCCCAGAGTTCACGGGCCGCATCTGCCCGGCACCCTGTGAGGCGGCCTGCACGCTGAATATCAATTCGGACGCGGTGGGCATCAAGTCGATCGAACACGCGATCATCGACAAGGCCTGGGAGCAGGGCTGGGTGGAGCCGCGGCCGGCCGCCGAACGCAGTGGCAAGTCGGTGGCGATCGTCGGCTCGGGCCCCGCCGGCCTGTCGGCGGCGCAGCAACTGGCCCGCGCTGGTCATGATGTCACCGTGTTCGAGAAGAACGATCGCATTGGCGGGCTGCTGCGTTACGGCATTCCCGGATTTCAAGCTCGAAAAATCGCACATCGACCGCCGGGTTGCGCAGATGCAGGCCGAGGGTGTCACGTTCCGCACCAGTGTGCTGGTGGCAGGCGACGACGACCTGGGCACCGTGCAGAATCTCTCGCGCGAGCGGATTTCGCCCGCCGATCTGATCGCCCGGTTCGATGCCGTGGTGCTGGCCGGCGGTGCCGAGCATCCGCGCGATCTGCCGGTGCCGGGGCGCGAGTTGAACGGCGTACATTTCGCGATGCAGTTCCTGCCGTCGCAGAACCGCGTGGTGGCCGGCGATCATGTCGAGGGCCAGATCATGGCAACCGGCAAGAGGGTCGTGGTCATCGGCGGCGGCGATACCGGTTCCGACTGCGTGGGCACCAGCAACCGGCACGGCGCCGAGTCGGTGACCCAGATCGAACTGATGCCTCGTCCGCCCGAGCAGGAAGACGGCCCGCTGACCTGGCCTTACTGGCCGGCCAAGCTGCGTACCTCGTCGTCTCACGAGGAGGGTTGCGAACGTGATTGGTCGATCACCACCAAATCGTTCAAGGACGATGGCAAGGGCAATGTCTGCGCGCTGGTTGCCGCGCGGGTCGAGTGGCAGAAAGATCCGCAGAGCGGGCGCATGAACATGGTCGAGGTGCCTGGCTCCGAATTCGAGATCCCGGCCGACCTGGTGCTCCTGGCCATGGGCTTCGTCTCGCCGGTGGGTAAGGTGCTGAGCGGCTTCGGCGTCGAGAGCGACGCCCGGGGCAATGCCAAGGCCACCACCGACGGCGAGGGCTGCTATCGCACCAATGTGCACAAGGTGTTCGCCAGCGGCGACATGCGCCGCGGCCAGTCGCTGGTGGTGTGGGCGATTCGCGAGGGCCGCCAGTGCGCGCGCGAGGTCGATCTCTTCCTGACCGGCGACAGCACCCTGCCGCGTTGACCGCCTGCAGGCGCTCGGTGTGGCCGGGCGCCTGCAGTGCCGGGGTCCGGGCCCTGGGGCGGTTGTCGCTTGCGACAACGCCGTGCGGATGTCCGACGAGCATCGGCTCATGAGCGCGCCCCGTGTGGCCGATGACAGCGTTCATGTCATCATTGGAAGGCTGTGTTCCCGCACTCGCCCGCTGCCCCTACTCAGAAGGAGACCCCCGTGTCCGATCCAACCCGCATGAGCGCAGCCGAGCTCGGCCGCGCATACGCCGATGCCAGTTGTTCGCCGGTCGAGGTGGTCGAGGCGGTGATTCGGCGCATCGAGCGCTGGGAGCCTCATCTGAACGCCTTCTATCGCTTCCATCCGCAGGCCGCGCTGGAGGCGGCGCGCGAGTCCGAGGCACGTTGGCGTGCCGGCCGGCCGCTGTCCGCGATCGACGGCGTGCCGGTGATGATCAAGGAGAACATCGACACCATCGGCGATCCGTCGCCGTCGGGAACGGCCGCGGGCAACATGACACCCAAGACGGTCGATGCGCCGGCGGCCGCCCGGCTGCGGGAGGCCGGCGCGGTCAGCCTGGGCAAGACGGTGATGCCCGACTACGGGATGCTCTCTTCGGGCCTGTCCTCGCTGCATGGCATCACCCGCAATCCGTGGCGTCTGGATCGCAATACCTCGGGCTCTTCGTCGGGCGCCGGCGCCGCCGGTGCCGCCGGCTACGGGCCATTGCATGTCGGCACCGATATCGGTGGCTCGGTGCGCCTGCCGGCTGCCCACTGTGGTCTGTTCGGGCTCAAGCCCAGCCTGGGGCGCATTCCCGTGGATCCGCCCTACATCGGCCGTTGCGCCGGCCCGATGACGCGCAGTGTCGAGGACGCGGCGATGCTGTTGCAGGTGCTCGCGCAACCCGATGAACGGGATCACATGTCGCTGCCGCCGGCCGATACCGACTATCTTTCCGGGCTCGATGAGCTCGATGTGCGTGGTCTGCGTATCGGCCTGCTCACGGACATGGGCGTCGGCACCCCGGTGGCCGCGCCTGTGCGTGCTGCCGCCGAGGCCGCGGCCCAGGCACTGGCAGAGCAGGGGGCGATCATCGAACCGATCGGCTCGTATCTGAGCGCCGAGATGTTCGATGGCATTCATCGCTTCTTCGAAGCACGTTCGTACAACGACATGGTCGCCATGGACGAGGCGACGCGGGCCAAGGTGCTGCCATTTCTGGTGGAGTGGTGCAGCTGGCGTGCGCGCGATTTCACCGGCGTGGACGTGATGGCCGCCTACGGCCAGATGGTGGCCATGCGTGCCGCGGCGACGCGCGCGGTGAACGGGCATGACTTCATCATCTCTCCGGTGTCGCCGATCCTGCCTTACGAGGCTGGCCGTCATTGCCCGGGTGAGGATCCGCATGATGCGCTGCCGCACATCGCGTTCACGGTGGCCTGGAACTTTGGTGAGCAACCCGCCGCTTCGCTGAACTGGACCCATCATGAGGGTCTGCCCGTCGGGGTCCAGATCATCGGCCATCGCTTCGACGACCTTGGCGTGTTGCGCCTGTCGCGGGTGCTGGAGTCGCTGCGTGCCGCGCAGGCGCCGTGGCCTGAGCCTGCCGCCGCCTGATCCGAAGCACGATGGCAGACAAGCCCAAGCCACGCCCGCGCGCCACGGTCTCACTGGTGCTTGGCAGTGGTGGCGCGCGTGGGCTGGCGCATATCGGTGTCATCCGCTGGCTGGTCGAACATCGGTTCGAGATCTGCTCGATATCCGGTGCGTCGATCGGCGCGCTGGTGGGCGGCGTCTACGCCAGCGGCCGGCTCGATGCCTTCGAAGCCTGGGTGCGAAGCGTGACCAAACCGATGATGATCGCGCTGATGGATCTTTCCTGGGAGCGCGGTGGTCGGTGAAGGGTGATCGCTTCCTCGAGACCCTGGGCAAATATGCGCGCCCCGGCCCGATCGAGGAGCTGCCGATCGCGTTCACCGCGGTGGCGGCCGAACTGGCGACCGGCAAGGAGATCTGGCTGCGCAGCGGCGACCTGCTGCAGGCGATCCGGGCCTCGATCTCGCTGCCTCTGCTGTTCACCCCTACGATCATGAAGGCACCCTGTTGATCGATGGCGGCGTGCTCAATCCGGTACCGATCGCGCCAACCTTCGGCGATAACACCGATCTGACGATTGCGGTCAGCCTGAACGGTGCGCCCGAGCTCGACGCGGCGCCATCGTCGGTCGCCTTGCAGGCGGAATCCAGCATGCTCGCCCTGTCCCCGGAAATCTCGCAGTGGCTGGACAAGATCCAATCCCTGTTCTCATCCGATGATGAGCCGAAAGCGAGCGGGCCGGCTGACGCGAAGCCCTCGCCAGCCGATGATGCTGACGAGGGCCGGCAATCGCGTTCTGCGCAGGCATCCGGCAAGGGCGCGCCAATCACCCGGGGCGGACGGCGCCTGCTGCCCGCATTGCGGCGTGACTGGTCTGCGTATGACGTGGCCTATCTGGCCTTCGATGCGATGCAGGGCACCATCGCGCGACAGAAGCTGGCCGCCTATCCACCCGATGAACTGGTGGAGATCAGCCGCAGCGCAGCCCGAACCCTGGAGTTCGACCGGGCCGGCGAACTGATCGATATCGGTTATCGCGAAGCCGGCAAGAGCCTTTCCGGCCTGCTCGACTCGCCCCGGATGGCCGATGCCGCTTCGCGCCACTCGAGCTGACAGGCGCTGAACCGCCCGGGCTCAGCCCGCCGCCGCACCGCGGCGCCGGTACATGCCCATCCCCTTCACGGTCATCACCACCTCGCCGTTCTGGTTGAGCACCTGGTGTTCGCTCCAGATCACGCCGCGGTCGGGCTTGCTGCGCGAGGCACGCGCATCGAGCACGGTCGAGCGCACGCAGAGCACATCACCAGGACGCACCGGCGCCAGCCAGCGAATCTCGTCCAGCCCGGGCGAGCCCATGCTCGCCACCCGCGACAGATAGTGGTCGGTCATCATGCGCATCATCACGGATCCGGTCATCCAGCCGCTGGCAACCAGGCCGCCGAAATGACTGTCCCGGCCCGCTTGCTCATCGAGATGAAACGGCTGCGGGTCATAGCGCGATGCGAACTCGATGATCTCCTCGGCGGTGATCCGGTATTGCCCGTACTGCATCACCTCGCCGACCCGGTAGTCTTCGAAATAGCGGTCTTTCGGGGCGATCGTCATCGGGGCTCTCGGCAGTGGAAACGATGGAGGTGGCGGGCGGATGCCCGGGGCCGCGCCGGCCATGCAGCGGCCGTGCATCTTTGGCAGGATGATAGCTGCCAGAGCCCGGAGCCCGGAGCCCGGAGCCCGGAGCCCGGAGCCCGGAGCCCGGAGCCCGGAGCCCAGAGCCCAGAGCCCAGAGCCCAGAGCCCAGAGGTCAGAGGTCAGAGGCTGAGCCCGGAGGTCCGGCACACGCTGCCTGCCGCGAGCACCGCCGCGGGCGCATCAACAGATGCTGGTGCGCCGGACAGCCTCTGTCGGCACCATCGGCCGGCGGGTAAACTGAACCTCAGTCCGTTCCGGCCGATCCAACGCGGCGCGGCAGATTCGCGCTTTGGCGTATTTGCCCCCGGTGCCTGAATCCCGACGAAGAGCCGCATGTCGACACCCGATAACGTCACACCCTTGATCGATACCGAATACCTGCGCGCGCAGGTACGAACCGTGCCCAACTGGCCGGAGCCCGGGATCATGTTTCGCGACATCACGCCGCTGCTGCGCGACCCGCGCACGCTGCGGGTTCTGGTCGATGTCTTCGTCCACCGCTACATGGGCGCGGGGCTCGATCTGGTCGCGGGTATCGATGCGCGCGGTTTCATTCTCGGGTCCATCGTGGCCTACGAACTGAATCTGGGCTTCGTGCCGATTCGCAAGCAGGGCAAGCTGCCGCACACGACCGTCAGCGAGAGCTACTCGCTGGAGTACGGCAGCGCCACCGTCGAGATCCATGAAGACGCCTGCCGTCCGGGTGACCGGGTACTGCTGATCGATGATCTGATCGCCACCGGCGGCACGATGCTTGCCGGCGCACGCCTGCTGGCGCGCCTGGGCGCCCGCGTCGTCGAAGGGGCGGCCATCATCGATCTGCCCGATCTGGGCGGGTCGGCGGCGCTGCGCAAGGCCGGGATCGATCTGTTCGTTCTGTTGAGTTACAGCGATGCCGACTGATCCACCGAGTGTCGTTCGCATCGATAAATGGTTGTGGGCCGCGCGGTTCTTCAAGACACGCGGGCTGGCACAGACCGCGATCGAGAACGGCCGGGTGCTGGTGGCCGGTGAGCGGGTCAAGCGCGCCCGCACATTGCAGGGCGGTGAACTGCTGCGGGTGCGTACCGGCGACATCGAGCGCGAGGTCAAAGTGCTCGGTCTGAGTGAGCAGCGCGGGCCGGCGCCGGTGGCGCAGCAACTCTACGAGGAAACCGACGAATCGATCGCTCGGCGCGAGGCCGCCAGGCGCGATAGGCGCGTGTTCCTCGACCCGGCGGCCGTGATCGCTTCGGGCCGCCCCACCAAGCGCGACCGACGGCTGATGGAACAACTGCAACGCGACGGAGAATCCGGATCATGACGGCAGCCAACGAAACTCCGGCCGGCGAGGGCCGCGCAGTTCCAGGGGGCGAGCGGGCGAGCCCCTCCGGTGCGGGCCCGCGGCGCCGCCCGGTAACCCTGATCACGGGGGGCAGCCGCGGCATTGGTGCGGCCACCGCCGAACTGGCCGCGCGCCGTGGTCATGATCTGATCCTGGCGTATCACAGCGACGGGGCGTCGGCCCAGGCCGTCGCGCAACGCGCGCGCGCCGACGGCGCAAGGGTGGAGTGCGTGCAGGTGGAGGTCGCCGACGAGGCCTCGGTGCTGGCCCTGTTCGCCCATGTCGACCAATCCTTCGGCCGGCTCGACGGCCTGGTCAATAACGCCGGTGTGCTCGATCGCTCGCAACCATTTCTCGAGTATTCGGCCGAGCGCATGCAACGGATCTTTCAGACCAATGTGTTCGGCGCGTTCATCGTGGCGCGCGAGGCAGCCCGTCGGATGGCCCGCTCGCGCGGCGGCGCCGGAGGTGTGATGGTCAATGTGTCCTCGGCCGCCGCGCGCATGGGTTCGCCGAACGAGTACATCGACTACGCGGCCAGCAAGGGCGCGATGGATTCGATGACCATCGGTCTGGCCAAGGAACTTGCGGGCGAGGGCATCCGCGTCAATGCGGTGCGCCCCGGTCTGATCCACACGGATATCCACGCCAGCGGCGGGCGCCCCGGGCGGGTCGATGAACTGGCCCACATGGTGCCGCTGCGGCGCGGCGGCACGGCCGAAGAGGTGGCCAATGCGATCGTCTGGTTGTTGTCGGACGAGGCAAGCTATGTGACCGGCGCGCTCCTGGATGCCAGCGGCGGTCGGTAAGCGACGCTTTGGCCGGCTTGAAAATCGGGCCGGCCAAAGACAGTTAATAGGCGAAACGCAGGAGCGGGCGTGCGCGCCGCGCTCAGAACGGAATATCGTCGTCCATGTCGTCGAAATTCGGCGCCGGGCGCGAGTCATTGCCACCACCGCCGCCGCCGCCGCCACCGGACGGGCGCTCGCGCATGCTGCGCCCGCCGCCGCCGCCGCCACCGCCGGAGTCGTTGTCGTCACGGCCGCCGAGCATCTGCATCTGTTCGGCGATGATTTCCGTGGTCCAGCGGTCCTGGCCGTCTTTGTCCTGCCACTTGCGGGTCTGCAGACGGCCCTCGACATAGACCGAGCGGCCCTTGCGCAGATACTCGCCGGCGATCTCGGCCAGGCGGTTGTAGAACACCACGCGATGCCATTCGGTTTCCTCGCGGCGCTCATTGGTGTTCTTGTCTTTCCATTGCCGCGAGGTGGCGATCGTGGCATTGCAGATCGCCGCGCCGCTGGGCGCATAGCGGGTTTCGGGATCCCGGCCGAGATTGCCGACCAGGATCACTTTGTTTACGGACGCCATCAGTGTTCTCCTTGCCTGGAACGCCGGCGGACCCGGGTTGCCGGCAGCATTGCCCGTGGCCACCGGTGGATCCACCTGCGTGGGGCGGCACCGCCGCCCGTCGTTGTCACAAAGGATACGCGGAAGTGTTCGCGGCGCGGCTCGCGCGGCCGGATCACCTCAGCATGTCTTCACCTTAGCGCAAAGCCGCACCGCGTGCCGCCGACCGCCGGGCCGATGCACTAGGCCGGTCGGTGTCTGGCGGGCTCGGCAGGCGAGCCCGCGCCGGGGTGTGAAATATCGCGCTCGGGGATCACGGTATAGTAGTCGATTCCCCAGGCCCGACCGCGGGCCCAGCCCACGTTCACGAACCCTGCGGCATGGACCTGATCCGCGTACGCGGCGCGCGCACCCACAATCTCAAGAACTGCGAGCTCGACATCCCGCGTCAGCGGCTGGTGGTGATCACCGGCATCTCGGGTTCGGGAAAGTCGTCGCTGGCCTTCGACACGCTCTATGCCGAGGGCCAGCGTCGCTATGTGGCGTCACTGTCGGCCTATGCGCGGCAGTTCCTGCAGCTGATGGACAAGCCCGATGTCGATCTGATCGAGGGTTTGTCGCCGGCGATCGCCATCGAACAGAAGGCCGCCAGCCACAATCCGCGTTCCACCGTCGGCACGGTGACCGAGATCCACGATCATCTGCGCCTGCTGTATGCGCGGGCGGGCACGCCGTATTGTCCGAATCATCCCGAACAATCGCTGATCGCCCAGTCGGTTTCCCAGATGGTGGACTCGGTGCTGGCCATGCCCGCCGGCCGGCGGCTATTGATCCTGGCGCCGGTGCTCGAGGCGCGCAAGGGCGATCATCGCGCCTTGCTCGAGGATCTCCAGGCGCGCGGCTTCGTGCGGGTACGGGTGCGCGCCGAGGCGGGTGACGAACCCGCGCGCATCGTGGTGCTCGGCGCCGATGATCCAGGCATGTCGGCGCATCACAAGTTCACGGTCGAGGTCGTGGTGGATCGGCTGCGCACCGGCGCCGATATCCGCCAGCGACTGGCCGAGTCGCTCGAGACCGCACTGGAGATCGGCGCGGGCCGGGTATTCCTGCTCGATGATGACAGCGGCGAGACCACGCGGTTCTCGGATCGCTATGCCTGTCCGATCTGCAATCACGCGCTGGCGGCACTCGAGCCGCGCCTGTTCTCCTTCAACAATCCGGCCGGCGCCTGCCCGGCCTGCGATGGCCTGGGCCATGAGCGTGTGTTCGATCCGGCGCGGGTGGTGGCCTTTCCGAATCTGAGCCTGGCCGCCGGCGCGATCAAGGGCTGGGACAAGCGCAATTCGTTCTACCACCAGATGCTCTCCAGCCTGGCCGAGCACTATAGTTTCGACATCGACATCGCCTGGAGCGACCTGCCCGGGCCGATACGCGAGCGCATCCTCTATGGCTCGGGCGACGAAGAGGTGGCTTTCACCCACATCGACGGCAAGGGGCGCGCCAGCCTGCGCCATCATCCGTTCGAAGGCGTGATTCCGAATTTCGAGCGCCGCTACCGCGAGACCGATTCCAGCCAGGTGCGTGATGCGCTGGCAGAGTACCTGACCGTGCGGCCCTGCACCGTCTGCCACGGCAGCCGCTTGCGCGCGGAGGCACGCCATGTCCGGGTGGGGCCCGCCGGTGAGGATCTCGACATCGCGCGGGTCAATGCCTTCACGCTGGCCGATGCGCTTGCCTGGTTTTCGGGCCTGCAACTGCCCGGGGCGCGAGCCGAGGTCGGTGAGCGCATCTGCCGTGAGATCGTCTCGCGGCTGCGCTTTCTTTGCGATGTCGGCCTCGAATACCTGAGCCTGGAGCGCGCGGCCGATACGCTCTCGGGCGGGGAGTCGCAACGAATCCGGCTCGCCTCGCAGATCGGCGCCAGCCTGTCCGGCGTGATGTATGTGCTCGACGAGCCCTCGATCGGCCTGCATCAACGCGACAATGACCGGCTGATCGCCACCTTGCTCAGGCTGCGCGATCTGGGCAACAGCGTGCTCGTGGTCGAGCACGACGAGGATGCGATCCGTGCGGCCGACCATGTCATCGACATGGGCCCCGGCGCCGGCGAGCATGGCGGCCGCGTGATCGCTGCCGGGCCGCCCGACACCGTGGCCGCCGACCCCGATTCCCTGACCGGCGCCTATCTCAGCGGCCGGCGTCGGATCGAGGTGCCCGCCCAACGCATGGCGCCGGGCGAAGCGCAGTTGGTGGTGCGTGGTGCACGCGGCAACAATCTTGCGGGCATCGACGTGGCGTTTCCCGTCGGGCTGTTGATCTGCGTGACCGGGGTATCGGGCTCGGGCAAATCGACGCTGGTCAATGAGACGCTCAGCCGTGCCATGGCCCGCCATCTGACCCGCGCCCACGCCGAGCCGGCCGAGCATGACGGCATCGACGGCCTGGCCCACTTCGACAAGATCATCAGCGTCGATCAGAGCCCGATCGGGCGCACGCCGCGCTCGAATCCGGCCACCTACACCGGCCTGTTCACGCCGATCCGTGAGCTCTTCGCGGAAACCCCAACGGCGCGCGAACGCGGCTACGGGCCCGGGCGCTTCTCGTTCAATGTGCGCGGCGGGCGCTGCGAAACCTGTCAGGGTGACGGCGTGATCAGGGTCGAGATGCACTTCCTGCCCGACATCTATGTCACCTGCGATCAGTGCAACGGCCTGCGCTATAACCGCGAGACCCTCGAGGTGCGTTATCGCGGCCGCACGATCGCCGATGTCCTGGAAATGACGGTGGTGCAGGCGCACGAATTCTTCGTGTCGCATCCGACCATCCACCGGCGGCTGCAGACCCTGCTCGATGTCGGGCTGGGTTATGTGCGCCTGGGCCAGAGCGCGATCACGCTCTCGGGCGGCGAGGCCCAGCGGGTGAAGCTGTCGCAAGAACTATCCAAGCGTGATACCGGGCGCACACTCTATGTGCTGGACGAACCGACGACGGGGCTGCACTTCCACGATATCGAGCTCTTGCTTTCGGTGCTCAGGAAGCTGCGCGACGGCGGCAACACCCTGGTCGTGATCGAACACAACCTCGATGTGATCAAGACCGCCGACTGGGTGATCGATCTCGGTCCGGAAGGGGGCGCCGGCGGCGGCCATCTGGTGGCCGCCGGTACGCCCGAGGCTCTGGCCGAAAATCCGCACAGCCACACCGGGCACTATCTGCGACGTCTTCTCTGAGCCGGCGATCCTCGGGCTGAGGTCCGCCCACCTGCGCCGGCCCGCTCAGTCTTCGGCCGCCCGCCTGCGCCGGCCCGTTCAGTCTTCGGCCGCCCGGTAGGCGCTGGCAGCGAAGCGTGCATGTACCGCACGCATCTGATCCCGGTCCAGGATCGGCGGTTCGCCGATCTGCAATGCCTGCCAATACACTCTGGCCAGCCACTCGAGCTCGCGCGCGCGCTCCAACGCCTGGCCGGGTGACATTGCACGCACGACCATGCCGTGATGCGCGAGCAGACACGCATGGCGGCCGTCCATGGCGGCAAGCAGTGTCTTGCCGAGCGCCTCGGTGCCGAAGGTTTCGTAGGCGGCGCAGCGAATGTCGTCGCCACCGGCGGCGGCGACCATGTAATGAAACGCCGGGATGCCGTGGCGTTGAACCTGCGCCGAACAGGCGAGCGTGGTCGCGTACGGCGAGTGCAGGTGCAGCACGCAGCGCCCGACGGCGCCCGTCTGACACAGCAGCGCGCGATGCATCCGCCACTCGGAGGAGGCCGCGTGAGGGCCGACCTGCTCTGCCGGTTGCGCTGCGTTATCGGGCCAGGCCGCCTCGCCCGGCATGGGGCCGAAGGGCATCCAGACGATGTCATCCGCTGCCATGCGCTCATAGGACATCGCAGAGGGTGTGATCAGCATGCCGTCACGGGTGCCGCGCGACCAGGCCAGGCCATGTTGCCGGCACGGCCGGCATTCAGTTCGAGGCCCTCGAGTCGTCGGCAGATGTCCACGATCTGCGTGCGTGCCTGCTGTTCGGTCTGGGCCGCGGCATCGGATTCGCTCGTTCGCACAATGCCTCCGGATTCGGGGGTCTCAGGCTGCTGCCAGATTGGCCAGGCTGCCCGCCGAGGCCCGGCAGGCGCCTCGCTCGGTCACCAGCGCGGTGACCAGCGCAGCAGGTGTGATATCGAAGGCCGGGTTCGCCACCCGCTGTGCACCGGGCATGATATCGACCGTATGCTGCCGGCCCTGGGCATCGATGCCCGTGACATGGGAGAGTTCGCGACCGTCGCGGTCCTCGATCGGCACCTGCAGCCCGTCGGCAAGCCGCATGTCGATCGTGCTGATCGGGCAGGCGACAAAAAAGGGAACGCCGTGGGCGTGGGCCGCGAGCGCCTTCAGGTAGGTGCCGACCTTGTTCACCACATCACCGTTGCGGGTGACGCGATCACAGCCGACGATCACGGCGTCGACATCGCCGCGCATCATCAGCAGGCCGCCTGCATTGTCTGCGATCACCGTATGCGCGATGCCGCGCTCGGCCAGTTCCCAGGCCGTGAGACTGGCGCCCTGATTACGCGGCCGGGTCTCGTCCACCCACACATGCACGGCAATGCCGCGCTCATGCAGCAGGTAGATCGGCGCCAGGGCGGTGCCATAGGCCACCGTGGCCAGGCGGCCGGCATTGCAGTGCGTCAGGATCTGCAGCGGCCGGCCGGCGACCGAGGCTCTGGGAAGAACCGACAACAGATGCTCACCGATCGCCCGGTTGCAGGCGACATCGTCATCACAGAGGCGCTGTGCCTCGGCCCAGGCTGCCTGCGCCCGGTTTCCCGTCGGCAACGGCGCGACATGGGAGCGCACACGCTCCAGGGCCCAGTGCAGATTCACCGCGGTCGGCCTGGCGAGCTCCAGGCGCGCGCAGGCGGCTACGAGGCCGGTATCCGAAGCATCCTGGCGCAGGGCGAAGGCCAGCCCATAGGCGCCGACCGCGCCGATCAGGGGCGCGCCTCGAACCTGCATCGTGCGGATCGCCCGGTCACAGTCCGCTTCGCCGGCCAGCGTGAGCCAGTGTTCTTCGAAGGGCAGGCGGGTCTGATCGAGGGTGATGACCACATCGCCCTCGGCCCGGATCGAGCGAACCGGCGCCGTGTTCATGGTGTTGCCGGTTCAGCAGGGCGCGGGGCTGAGCAGGGCCCGCAGCGCGGCCAGATCGATCAGGCGCACCCGCTTGTTGGCGACCTCGATGAGGCCGTCGCTCTGGAATCGCGACAGCGTGCGCGACACGGTTTCGAGTTTCAGGCCCAGGTAGCTGCCGATCTCCTCACGGGTCATCCGCAGATTGAATTCCAGCGGTGAGTAGCCCAGGGTTTCGAAGCGGCGCGACAGATTGAGCAGGAAAGCCGCCACCCGCTCTTCGGCGCGCATCGAGCCCAGCAGCACCATGACCCCGTGCTCACGGACGATTTCACGGCTCATCACCCGGTGCAGCTGATGCTGCAGCGGAGAGAACTCGCGTGCGATGCGTTCCAGATCGGCGAACTGCAGCACGCAGACCTCGCTGTCCTGGAGCGCGACCGCGTCCACCGTATGCGTTTCGGTGGCCACGCCGTCCAGGCCGAGCAGCTCGCCCGGCATCTGGAAACCGGTCACCTGGTCGCGGCCGTCCTCGCTGGTCAGCCGGGTCTTGAAGAAACCGCTGCGCACCGCGTACAGCGAGTCGAAGGCGTCGCTGACACGGAACAGCGCCTCGCCGCGCCGTACCCGACGCCGGGTGGCCACGAGGGGATCGAGCTGTTCGAGTTCGGAGCTGGTGATGCCACCCGGTACGCAGAGCTCGCGCAGATTACAGGTGGCGCAGCTCGCCTGCAGCCGGGCGCGCAGGTCCGTCGGGCGAGCCCGCTCAGAACCGATAGCGATCGAGTTCATGTTTGAGGCCTGTCGGAGTTTGAAAATGGGGGTTACCGCCGCCGGCACCGGCACGACGATCCGTACCCGGATGATACCGACTGGCGCCGTCTTTCTCGTGGAAAGGGTTCACATGAGGCGACCATGCACCATTTGGAGGCGTTTTGTCTCCAGACAACCGACTTTCCGCTCTCCCGGGAGGGGCTGCGCATGCCCGACCCCGAGGGTTTTTGACCGGCATCAAGAAGACCGGCCCCGGGATGGCCGATATTTCGACCATGTCGAAAGTGATTCCATTGCGTGCGCTGGCCCCTCGGGATCCGGCAGACCCACAGCTTCTGGCGCTGGGCCCGGCCAATGAGACCGCCGTGCCGGGGCCCGATGTCGAGGCCCTGATCCGCTCGCTGGACATGCGCGCGCCGCGCTATACCTCGTATCCCACTGCGGATCGCTTCGTCGAGGCCTTCGGCCCGCAGGATTACGCGCGTCATCTGGCCAATCGCCAGATGACGCATATCGGCGGCTTGTCGCTGTATCTGCACATCCCGTTCTGCGAGTCGCTTTGCTACTACTGCGGCTGCAACAAGGTGGTCACACGGCGGCGCGACAAGGTCGCACCGTACATCGATATGCTGGCCGCCGAGGCCGATCTGGTGCTCGAGCATCTGAGCGGACCGCGCCAGGTCAAGCAGATGCATTGGGGCGGCGGCACGCCCACCTACCTGAGCGCCGAGGAGATCCGCCGGCTGATGACCCTGCTGCGCGATCGCTTCGATTTCGCACCCGGTGGCGAGTTCGCGATCGAGATCGATCCGCGCGCGGTCGATACCGAGAAACTGGCGGTGCTGGCGGAGTCGGGCTTCAATCGGGCCAGCCTGGGCGTTCAGGATTTCGACGAACGGGTGCAGAGGGCGGTCAACCGGGTGCAGCCGATCGAGGTGACGCGGGCGGTCCATGAGCGGCTGCGCAGCCTCGGCTTCGGTTCGACCAACTTCGATCTGATCTACGGTCTGCCGCTGCAGACGCCCGAGCGCTTCGCACGCACGCTGGAGCAGGTGATCGAGATGCGTCCCGAGCGCATCGCGCTGTACAACTATGCGCATCTGCCGAGCCGCTTTCGCGCACAGCGTCAGATCAACGAGGCCGACATCCCCTCGCCGGCCCAGAAGCTGGCGATCGCCGAGGCCGCGCTGCAGACCCTGGCAGGGGCGGGCTATGTCGATATCGGCATGGATCACTTCGCGCTGCCGGACGATGAAATGGCCCTGGCCCAACGCTCGGGCACGCTGCATCGCAACTTCCAGGGCTATACCGCCCATGCCGAGGGCGATCTGGTGGCCCTTGGGGTCAGCGGGATCAGCAAGGTGGGCTCCTGTTATGCTCAGAATGTGCGTACGCTGCCCGAATATGCCGATCGCCTGGCCCAGCGCGAACTGCCGATCCTGCGTGGCATCGAGCTTTCGCGAGACGATCTCATGCGTCGATCGATCATCATGGCTCTGATGTGTCAGGGCCGCGTGTCGGTCGAATCGATCGAGATCGCCAATCTGGTCGATTTCGACACCACCTTCGCGCGTGAGCTCGCCCTGCTCGCGCCCTATGTCGAACTCGGCCTGGTCAGCATCGATGACAGCTGGATCACGATCACTGCGCCCGGTCGCTCGGCGGTGAGAGCGATCGCGGCGGTCTTCGACCGGTTCTTTCAGTCCTCGGAGCAGCGGCAGTCCTTCTCGCGCGTGCTGTGAACGAGTTGCCAGCCTGGCTCGTGGCCGTCGCGCCCCTCTGGCCGCCGTTCCTGGTGGGCCTTCTGGGCGGCTTGCACTGTGCATCGATGTGCGGCGGTATCGCCGCTGCGGTGGGGATGCGCTCGCGCCGCCCGCCATCGGGGCCTGCCCCGATCCGCATCCATCCGCGTCAGGCGCCGGCCGTGGCCATGGCGGTGCCGCCCGTGGCGCTGGCCGGCGCGGGTCAGGGCGCCGCCTGCGCGGCGCCGGCCCCGGGATCGATCTCGCTGTCGCGGCTGCTCGCTTATAACAGCGGGCGGGTCGCCACCTACGGGCTGCTCGGCGCGCTGGCCGGGTCCGCGGGCTCGGTTGCCTGGCTGGTCAACGGCATCCTGCCGGTGCAGCGCCTGGCGTTCGCGCTGGCCAGCATCATGTTGATCCTGATGGGTGCCTATCTGTTGGGCGAGCGTCGGCTGGGCAGGATGCTCGAATCGGTTGGCGCACCCTTGTGGCGGCGCCTGCAACCGCTGGCCGGCCGCAGTCTGGCCATCGAGCAACCGGGCCCGCCCCGGCTGTTCATGATCGGCGCCTTGTGGGGTCTGGTGCCCTGTGCCATGGTCTACGGCGTGTTGCTGAGTGCGCTGAGTACGGGTTCCGCCGCCCAGGGCGCCGCGCTGATGCTCGCCTTCGGGCTGGGCACCCTGCCCAATCTGCTGGCGCTCGGTGCGTCCGCGGCCTGGCTGACCCGCCTGCGTGGCCTGCCCGGTCTGCGATGGGTGGTAGCCGCGCTGCTGATCGTGTTCGGTCTGCTGGGCCTGGCACGCGTACTGGGGGCGCCCATGGGGCCGTTATCGGACGTCCTCTGTTTCGTGCCTGCGCCGGGCGCGCCATGAGCGTCGTGCCGCCGTCGGCCCCGGCCGAGGGCTGTCTGCATTGCGGCGATCCGGTGCCCGCGCCGGACGCCTATCCGGTCCGATTCGAAGGCCGCATCCGGCCCACGTGCTGCCCGGGCTGTCAGGCGGTGGCCTCGACCGTGCTCGCCGCCGGCCTGGACGAGTTCTATCGCGGTCATCGGGTGCCGGGGCGCCTGCCGGAGGGGCTCACGCCGCAGATCGCCGCGCCGTCCGATCATGCACTCTACGACGAACCCGAGATGCTCGAGCGCTATGTCCGTCGCCGCACGGGCGATGCCGACGGCGCACCGCGCTGCGAGGTGGATCTCGCGCTCGAGGGCATGCATTGCGGTGCCTGTGTCTGGCTGCTCGAACGCGGTCTGGGCGCCATGCCGGGCGTGCAGTCCGCACGGATCAATTTCGCCAGCGAGCGGGCCCAGCTGATCTGGGACCCGACGCGTCAGCCGCTGTCGGCCCTGCTGGCGACCATTGCCCGCCTCGGCTATCGTGCCTGGCCCTTCGATGCCGCCCGCCGCGAGCAATCCGTGCGTCGTCAGGGCAGGGTGCTGCTGCAGCGCCTGTTCGTGGCGGGGCTGGTGGCGATGCAGGCGATGATGTTCGCGCTGCCCGAGTATCTCTATGGCCCGGAGGCGATCGAGGCCGAATATCGTGGCCTGCTGCGCGCAGCGGGTCTGCTGCTGATACTGCCGGTTCTGCTCTACAGCGCGGCGCCATTCTTCGCCGGTGCGTGGCGTGATCTGCGCGCGCGTCGCCCTGGCATGGATGTGCCCGTGGCGATCGGACTGAGCCTGGCCTTCATCGGCAGTGTGCGCGCCATCATCACCGGCGTGGGCGATGTTTACTTCGACTCCATCGCCATGTTCACCGCGCTGCTGCTGGCGGCCCGCTATGTGGAGTGGCGCGCGCGCCGGCGGGCGGCGGCGACGATCGATGCGCTGGCCGCCAGCGCGCCGGAAACCGCCCGCCGGATCGGTGCCGACGGCCAGACGCAGATCGTGCCGGTCGCGCGCCTGCGGCCCGGCGACGAGATTCTGGTGCACACCGGCGAGGCGATCGCGGCCGATGCGCGTTTGCTGGATGCCGCGGCCGAGGTGGACCAGTCGCTGCTGACCGGTGAGAGTCAGCCGGTGGTTTTTCATGCCGGTGACTGGGTCCCGGGGGGCGCGCTGCTGGCCGGAGCGCCCGTGCGGCTGCAGGTGCAGCGTGCCAGTGCCGAGAGCACCTTGTCCGTGATCGCGCGGCTGGCCGAACAGGGCGCATCGGACAAGCCGGCCATGGCCCGTATGGCCGATCGGATCGCGGCGGTCTTCGTGCCGACGATCCTGGGCCTGGCCTTGCTGACCGGCCTGGTCTGGGCATGGCTGGAGCCCGGTGCCGCCTGGCCGCGCGCGATCGCCGTGCTGGTGGTTTCCTGCCCGTGCGCGTTGTCGCTGGCCACCCCCACCGCGATGGCGGCCGCGCATGCGGGTGCGCTGCGCCGCCAGTTGCTGCTGGCCAGGGGGGATGTGCTCGAGACCGTGGCCGGCATTACCGATGTGGTTTTCGACAAGACCGGCACCCTGACCGAAGGGCGGCCGGCGCTGATCGGGGTTGATACCGCCGCCCACTGGTCACGCGAGCAGGTTCTGGCGATCGCCGCGGCCCTCGAGCAGGGCGCCGCGCATCCGCTGGCCGATGCGATCCGCGACGCCGCCGGCGTGCCGGGCGACGCGATCCGGCTGTCCGAGCGCGCGCAACGTGCCGGGGCCGGCCTGGCCGCCCGGCTGGATGATGCTCTGAAGGGGCCGCAGGCGGTGTTTCTCGGTTCGGCCGCCTGGTGCGGGCTGGTCGATGCCAGGGCCGCGCGCGAGGCGCTCGGCGTGCACGCGCCGGACGATTCGCTCAGCGAGGTCTGGCTCAGTATGGCGCCCTGGGCTGGCGGATGGGCACAGTCATTGCCGTCGAATCAGGGCGCCACGGCGACGATGGCAGGCGAGCCGCCCGGGCAGGTGGCCGTGCTCGCGCGCTTCACCTTCAGTGACAGGGTGCGCGAGTCGGTCCCCGCGGTATTGCGCGCGCTGGCCGACGATGGCATCGGCGTGCATCTGCTCTCTGGTGATCGCGCCCCGGTGGTCGCGTCGGTGGCCGCCTCACTGGGTATCTCGCAAGCGCGGGGGGAGGCCGATCCGCAGGGCAAGCAGGCCTATGTTCAGGCCTTGCAGGAGGCAGGTCGACGGGTGCTGATGGTCGGTGACGGCATCAACGACACACCGGTGCTGGCCAGCGCCGATGTCTCGGTGGCCTTCGGGCGCCCCACGATGCTCACCCAGAGCGCCGCCGACGTGGTCGTCATGCGGGCGCGCCCGGAGGCGATCACCGATCTGCTCGAGATCGGTCGCCGAACCCGGCGTGTGATTCATCAGAATCTGTCCTGGGCCTTCGTCTACAACCTGTTGGCCATTCCGCTGGCGGCGCTGGGCTGGGTCGCGCCGTGGCTGGCCGCCATCGGCATGGCGTGCAGTTCGCTGGTGGTGGTCTTCAACGCGGCGCGCCTGCTTCGGGGAGCCCCGCCCATGGCGGCCAGGACGCGCGCGCGAGTCACGCCGGCGGCCGGCCTGGCGCGCTGACCCCTGCGAGGCCATGAGCCGGTGTGCCGCGGGCAAGCGGCGCGGCAATGGCGTGTGCGCGCGATCCGGAGAACGCCGGCCTGCCGGGCCCGTGTGCATGAAAGCAGGCGCCGGCCTGATAATCTTGCCGCCGCAGATTCCAGAGACATCGACATGACACTCAGATCCGAGACCCCACGCCACTTCGCGCATTGGCCGGCCGGCACACCGCGGCAGATTCCCACCGCCGACACCACGCTATGGGAGAACCTCGAGATCACCGCCCGGCGCTACCCGGGCCGCACCGCGTTCATCTTCTTCGGGCGCGAACTCACTTTTCGAGAGCTGTTCGACTCGGTGGAGAGTCTGGCCGGGTGGTTGTCGGAGCGCGCCGGCGTCGCAGCGGGCGACCGGGTCATCCTGATGACCCAGAACAGCCCCCAGTTCGTCATCGCGTTCTATGCGGTGATGCGTCTGGGCGCGATCGTGGTGCCGGTCAATCCGATGGTGCGCGCGCCCGAACTGCCGCATTACATCAGCGATGGCGAGGTCCGGGTGGCCATCGCCACCGCCGATGTGGCGGGCGAGCTGATCACCGCCAACGAAACCATGCCGGACGGGCAGGGACTGAACGCGATCCTGGTCGGCCGCTACCCGGACATGATGCCCGAGCCTCTGCCTGCCGGGGAGGCGCCACCGGCCGCCTGGCATGGCTGGCTGTATGCGCCGATGCCAATAGCGCCGCGATGCACCGCCTGGGCCGACGCGATCGGCGCGGGGCTGCAGCCGCCGCCCTATCGGGGCAAGGCCGATGACCTGGTCGCGCTCGCCTATACCTCCGGCACGACCGGCAAGCCCAAGGGCTGCATGCACTCGCATCGCACGATCGGCCACAATGTGATGGCCGCGCCGCTCTGGAACCGGCTCAGCGCGGCCGACGTCGGCCTGGCGGTGGTGCCGATGTTCCATATCACCGGCATGCTGTTCGCCATGCATACCCCGATCTACCTCGGTGCGACCTCGGTGCTCCTGCCCCGCTGGGACCGCGATCTGGCGGGGCGCGCCATTGCCCGCTATCGGGTCACCACCTGGACCAACATTCCGACCATGGTCATCGACCTGCTGGCCAGCCCGCGTGTCGCCGACTACGATCTGAGCAGTCTGCGCTCGATCAGCGGCGGTGGCGCGGCCATGCCGATGGCGGTGGCCGAGCGCCTGTTCGACACCTACGGCCTGCGCTACTCCGAAGGCTATGGCCTGACCGAGACCGCGGCGCCCTCGCACCAGAATCCGCCGCACAATCCCAAGCGTCAGTGTCTGGGCATCCCGACCATCGGCACCGATGCCCGCATCATCGACCCGCAAACCCTCGAAGAGCTCGGTCCGGGCGAGCAGGGCGAGATCATGATTCGCGGCCCGCAGGTGTTTCTCGGCTACTGGCGCAACCCCGAGGCCAGCGAAGAGGCGTTCGTGACCATCGACGGGCTGCGCTTTTTCCGCAGCGGCGATCTCGGCACCACGGACGAAGACGGCTACTTCTTCATCACCGACCGGCTCAAGCGCATGATCAATGCCAGCGGCTTCAAGGTCTGGCCGGCCGAGGTCGAGAACATGCTCTACAAGCATCCGGACATCCAGGAGGCCTGTGTCATCTCCGCCCACGATCCCTACCGTGGCGAAACGGTCAAGGCCGTGGTGGTGCTGCGCGAAGCGAGTCGCGGCAAGGTCGGGGCAGAGCAGATCGAGGCCTGGGCGCGCGAGCAGATGGCCGCTTACAAGGTGCCCCGGCTGGTGCAGTTCGTCGATGCCTTGCCGAAGTCCGGTTCGGGCAAGGTCATGTGGCGCCTGCTGCAAGAACAGGAGAATGCGCACGGCGGGCATTGAGCCCGCGTATGCTCGCCCGATGGAAGCCCTGTTTCTGTTGATTCCCCTGTCCCTGATCGCGCTGGGCGCGGCGATCTGGATCTTCCTGCGCATGAATGCCTCGGGTCAGTTCGATGATGCCGAGGGCCCGGCCTACAGCATCCTGCTCGACGATGACGATCCGACCCGCGACGCTCCGTCGCGCGCGGATGTGCGCGAAGATCGCGCGCCATAGATCCGAATCGATTGCTTTTGCAACGATCCTGTCGTCAGGTTTGATCGGCATCAAGACGCAGCGCAGCAACTCCCGTAGCCTGTGAGATGGTCATGCCCCTCGGGGCATTGCCACGCCATTTACACACCTTTCACGAGCCTTACGGAGGCGCGCGCGCCATGAGCAGCAGCACGGTCGCTGGCGGAAGCGACACCTACAACTACACGGTAGTACGGCAGTTCGCCGTCATGACCGTCATCTGGGGCATCGTCGGGATGCTCGTCGGCGTTTATATCGCCGCTGAGCTGATCTGGCCCGGCCTGTCTTTCGATCTGCCGTTCTTGTCGTACGGGCGCCTGCGACCCTTGCACACCAATGCGGTGATCTTCGCCTTTGGCGGGTCGGCCTTGTTTGCCACGTCCTACTACGTCGTGCAGCGCACCTGTCAGACGCGCTCAGTGGGGCGGCCGCTGGCCGCGTTCACGTTCTGGGGCTGGACGCTGGTCATCCTGCTGGCGGCGATCTCGCTGCCGCTCGGGCTGACCACCGGTAAGGAATACGCCGAACTCGAATGGCCGATCGACATCCTGATCGCCGTGGTCTGGGTGGCCTATGCGATCGTGTTCTTCGGCACCATCATGAAGCGTCGCACGCCGCACATCTATGTGGCCAACTGGTTCTACGGTGCGTTCATCCTGACCATCGCGGTGCTGCACATCGTCAACAACATCGAGCTGCCGGTGACGTTGACCAATCCTACTCGGCCTATGCCGGCGTACAGGACGCGATGATCCAGTGGTGGTATGGCCATAACGCGGTGGGCTTTTTCCTTACCGCCGGCTTCCTGGGCATGATGTACTACTTCATTCCCAAGCAGGCCGAGCGGCCCGTCTACTCGTATCGGCTGTCGATCGTGCACTTCTGGGCGCTGATCTTCACCTACATGTGGGCCGGTCCGCACCATCTTCACTACACGGCACTGCCCGACTGGGCGCAGTCGCTGGGCATGGTGTTCTCGCTGATCCTGCTGGCACCCTCGTGGGGCGGCATGATCAACGGCATCATGACGCTTTCGGGTGCCTGGCACAAACTGCGTGAAGACCCGATCCTGAAGTTCCTGATCGTGTCCCTGTCGTTCTACGGCATGTCGACCTTCGAAGGTCCGATGATGTCGATCAAGACCGTCAATGCGCTGTCGCACTACACCGACTGGACCGTGGGTCATGTGCACTCGGGCGCGCTCGGCTGGGTCGGTCTGGTGTCGATGGGCTCGCTCTATTACCTGCTGCCGCGCCTGTATGGCCGCAACGAGATGTACAGCAAGCGTCTGATCGAGGTGCACTTCTGGGTGGCCACGATCGGCATCGTGCTCTACATCGCCTCGATGTGGATCGCCGGCGTGATGCAGGGTCTGATGTGGCGCGCCACCAATGAGGATGGCACGCTGACCTACTCGTTCGTCGAGTCGGTCAAGGCAACCTACCCGTACTACATGATCCGTCTGATGGGTGGTCTGCTCTACCTGGGTGGCATGTTCATCATGCTCTACAACATGGTCATGACGATTCGCAGTGGCGAGGCCAGGCCGGCCCCGATCCCCGCCGTCGCCGCCCACGCCTGATCTACGCGCAAGGAACCCCGTGATGAAAATCTCACATGCCATGATCGAGAAGAACATCGGTTTGATGATGCTCTTGATCGTGCTTTTGATCTCAGTTGGTGGTCTGGTGGAAATCGTGCCGCTGTTCTTCCAGAAATCCACCACCGAGCCGGTGGCGGGCCTCAAGCCATACACGGCGCTGCAACTGACCGGTCGCGATATCTATGTCCGCGAAGGCTGCTACAACTGCCACTCGCAGATGATCCGGCCCTTCCGGGCGGAAACCGAGCGCTATGGTCCCTATTCGGTGGCTGGCGAATTCGTCTACGACCGCCCGTTCCAGTGGGGTAGCAAGCGCACCGGGCCTGATCTGGCCCGCGTGGGTGGCCGCTACAACGACGAATGGCATCGGATCCACCTGACCAATCCCCGCGATCTGGTGCCCGAGTCGAACATGCCGGCCTACCCGTGGCTCGCCAAGTCGCCCGCCGACGCCGCCACGATCCAGGCCAAGATGAGCACGCTGCGTTTCGTCGGTCATCCGTACTCGGATGCCGAGATCGAGGCAGCACCGAAGGATCTCGAAGGCAAGACCGAACTCGATGCCCTGATCGCCTATCTCCAGGTGCTGGGTACCGCCGTCTCGAAGGTGCAATGATGGATGTCAACGAACTGCGCACCGTCCTGCTGGTGCTCTGCTTTCTCGTCTTCGTGGGCATCGTCTACTGGGCCTATTCGCCCAAGAGCAAGCGCCGCTTCGAAGAGGCCGCCAATCTGCCGTTTGCCGACGATTCGCTGGCGGGTGCCAGCCGGCTCGGATCCAAACAGGAGTAAGTCATGTCTGATTTCATGTCGAACGGTTGGAGCGTCGCGATCACCGCGATCACCGTCGTCTCGATCATCTGGTGCTTCTGGGTGGCGATGACCCTGGCCTCGGGCAAGGTGCCGCGTGCAGCCGATGGCTCGGTGGACACCACAGGTCACACCTGGGACGGTGATCTCGCCGAGTACAACAACCCGCTGCCGCGCTGGTGGCTGTATTTGTTCTATCTCACCTGCGTGTTCGCGCTGATCTATCTCTGGCTGTATCCGGGTCTGGGTTCGTTCGGTGGTCAGCTTTCCTGGTCGCAGGCCGGGCAGTACGAACGCGAGATGCAGGCCGCGCGCGAAAAATACGATCCCCTGTTCGAGCAGTATCTGAAGCAGGATATCGCGGCTCTGGCCGGCGACCAGAAGGTGGTGGCCATGGGCGAGCGTCTGTACCTGACCTACTGCGTCCAGTGCCATGGTTCGGATGCCCGGGGCAGCACCGGCTTTCCCAACCTGACCGACAAAGACTGGCTGGGCGACGGCACGCCGGCGCATATCCAGAACACGATCCTGAACGGGCGCATCGGCGTGATGCCGCCGATGGCCGGTGCGATCGGTTCACCGGAGGCGGTCGATCAGGTCGCGCACTATGTGATTTCGCTCTCGGGCGGTGCCCATGATGCGTTCAAGGCACAGGCGGGCAAGGACAAGTTCGCCGCCTGCGCGGCCTGCCACGGGCCCGAGGGCAAGGGCAATCCCGCCCTTGGCGCGCCGAACCTCACCGACAAGATCTGGCTGCATGGTGGCGGCGTCACCCAGGTGACCTCGGCCATCAACAAGGGCTTCCAGAATCGGATGCCTGCATTCGGCGGCCTGCTCGGCGAAGGCAAGGCTCATGTCTTGGCGGCCTATGTCTGGAGCCTGTCGGCGGGTGGAAAGTAGTCATGGCTGACCCGACGGGGGCAACCCCTGCGACCCCGGCAGCCGCCGGGGAAAGTCAGGCAACGGCGGCTTCGGCCGCCGTTGGCGCGAACGGCAAAGGCGTGGTGCAGGAGATCTCGCTCTATGAGATCCGCAAGAAGATCTACCCGCGCGCGGTGTCCGGCTGGTTCGCCACCTGGCGCTGGGCCCTGGTGTGGTTCACCATGGTCTTGTTCTATGGCCTGCCGTGGTTGAGCTGGAATGATCGTCAGGCCGTGCTGTTCGATCTCGAGGCGCGCCGCTTCTTCATCTTCGGCATCGTTCTCAATCCGCAGGATTTCATCTACCTCACCGGGCTGTTGGTCATCTCGGCGTTGGCGCTGTTCCTGTTCACCGCGGTCGCCGGGCGTCTCTGGTGCGGCTATGCCTGTCCGCAGACCGTGTACACCGAGATCTTTCTCTGGATCGAGGCCAAGATCGAGGGCAACCGCAATCAGCGCATCAAGCTGGACAATGCGCCGATGTCGGGCGGCAAGTTCGGTCGCAAGGCGGCCAAGCACGCGGTCTGGATCCTGTTCGCACTCTGGACCGGTTTCACCTTCGTCGGCTACTTCACTCCGGTCACCGAGCTTGCCGGCCAGGTGATCACGGCCGCCCTGGGGCCATGGCAGACGTTCTGGATCCTGTTCTACGGTTTCGCCACCTACGGCAACGCAGGCTTCATGCGCGAGCAGGTCTGCAAGTACATGTGCCCGTATGCGCGCTTCCAGAGCGCGATGTTCGACAAAGACACCCTGATCATCACCTACGATGAAGCGCGCGGGGAGCCACGCGGCAAACGGGGCCGCAAGGCCGATCCGGCCGCGCTCGGGCTCGGCAGCTGCATCGACTGCGGGCTTTGTGTGGAGGTCTGCCCGACCGGCATCGATATTCGCAAGGGCCTGCAATACGAGTGCATCGGTTGCGCGGGCTGCGTGGATGCCTGCAACCAGGTGATGGACAAGATGGGCTACGAGCGTGGCCTGATCCGCTATGACACCACGCACGGTGTGCAGAACAAGTGGTCGCGCTCGAAACTGCTCGCAAGGGTGCTGCGCCCGCGGGTGTTGATCTATACGACCATCCTGTTCGCGATCGCGGTGGCTCTGCTCACGCATGTGCTCACCCGGGTGCCGCTGAAGGTCGATGTCATCCGCGACCGTGGTGCGCTCGCGCGCATCGTCGAGGATGGCTTGATCGAGAACGTCTTCCGTCTGCAGGTGATCAACAGCGCGGAGATCTCCCGTCGCTACACGATCACGGTCGGCGGTCTCGAGGGTATCCGGCTCGACTCCGACAGCCATTTCACGGTCGATCCGGCCGCCAACCGGCTGGTGCCGGTACGTGTCCGGGCCATGCCGCAGGCAGGCCACCCCGGCAGCAACACGATCGAGTTCACGATCACCGCCGATGACGATCCGAACGTCAGACGGGTGGAATCGGCCTCGTTCTTCATGCCTCGCCAGTGACCCCCGATCCCAAGCGACCGACTTCCGACAGGACGCCGACCATGAACCCAAGCACTGCCCCGTACCGCCACTGGAGCCGCGAGCCCTGGCCCTGGATCCTGATGGCCCTGCCGGCGAGCGCGGTCGTCGCCGGCATGATCACGCTCTGGCTGGCCATACGGTCCAATGACTCGCTGGTGGTCGACGACTATTACAAGGAGGGCAAGGCGATCAATCAGCGCATCGCGCGAGATGCGCGCGCCAGCGAACTCGGGCTGGCGGCCAGCGTGATCGAGCGGGCAGGGCAGCTGGATGTCACGCTCGATGGCCGCCTGCCGGCACCGGTGGCCGCGCTCGAGGCCCGCTTCGTCCATGTGGCCAAGTCGGATTACGACCACACGCAGCTGGTGCTGGCCGGTCCGGGCGGGCATCTGGTCGGCCAACTGCCAAAGCTGGTCCCCGGCCGTTACCGGCTGCATCTGGCACCTCCCGGGGGCGATTGGCGCCTGGTCAGCGAGGTGTTCGAGGCCGGCGATTCGATCGGCCGGCTCGAGATCCGCTCCGGGGCTATCGCCCGCTATCGGATCGAGGCGAAGCCATGAGTGAGCCCGACTTCGAGGAGTCGCCGGAACCGGCCGAACGTATCCAGCAATCGCGTTCGATCGATGCCGGCCGCCCGCTGGGGCGGTATCTGATGCAGGTGATGTGGCCTGCCTTTCTGGGCGCGGCAGCGGCCACCGGCGTGTTTTTCTCGGCGGTCGACCCACTTCAGGTCGATCTGGTGGGGATCCACCTCGACGATGACCGCCTGGCCACCTACACACTCGGCTTTCTGGTGTTCTGGGTGCTCTTCTCGCTCAGCGGATCGCTCACCTATTATCTGGCCAGTACCGAGCACCGGGACTGACGCTCGCCGATGCGCCCGGCAAGCGCTCAGATGACGCCGGCCTGCTCGAAGGCGCGCATGTCTGCCTCGTCATAGCCAAGCTCGGCCAGGATCTCGTCCGTGTGTTCGCCCAGCAGCGGTGCGCGACGGCTGATCTGGCCATCATTGTCCGACAGCCACACCGGAGCGCGCGCGATCGGCGCGCTCTTACCCACCCCGGCCACCTCGAGCGCCTGCAGCAGCCCGAGCCCCTGCACCGCGGGATGATCGAGCGCCTGTTGCTGGGTCAGCACGGGGGCACAGGGGACGCGGGCCTCACCGAGCAGGTTCAGGGCCTGATCCGTGGTGTAGTCCAGGCACCAGCGCTGCATGCGCTCGCTGACGATCGCACCGTGATCGCCGCGGGCTTCGTCGCTGGCAAAGCGCGGGTCCGACAGCCAGTCCTGGGCGCCGACCAGGTTGGCCCAGCGCACGAACAACGGGTTGCCCACCACCTGGCAGAGAATCCAGCCGTCCTTGGTGCGATACAGATCCACCGGCGCCGAGGTCTGGCCGCGGTTGCCCGAGGGCTGGCGATTCAACTGCAACATCGCCTGTTCGATGAGCGCCGCATTGTTGATCGTGATCGCCGTGGCCAGCAGATTTCCGCTGACCTGCTGCCCGCGCCCGGTCTTCTCCCGTTGAAAGAGCGCCAGCACGGTGCCCAGCGCGCAATGCAGCGCGGTACCGAAATCCACATACGGTGCCTGCGCCCGGAACGGCCGATCGGCCTCGCCGGTCATGAACACGCTGCCGGACATCACCTGGCCCACGCCGTCGAATCCGACCCGCTCGGCCCATGGCCCCTGGGCCCCGAAGGCCGAGGGATGGGTCAGGATGATGCGCGGATTGATGGCCGACAGGCTGGCGTAGTCCAGGCCCATGCGCGCGAGCATCGGCCCGGGCAGGTTGGCCACCACCACATCGGCGCTTTCGATCAGCCGGCGCATCAGCGGAGCGGCCTCGGCCTTCATCGGGTCGAGCGTCAGCGAGCGCTTGTTGCGCGCCATCTGCAGAAACAAGGCGCCCGGCCCGTCGGGGGACACCGGTGTCGAGAAACGGTCTTCGCTGCCGCTGCGTTTCTCGACGCGGATCACATCGGCGCCGAACTCGCCCAGCAGCGTCGCACAGTAGGGGCCGGCGATATAGCGGCCGAAGTCCAATACCCGGATGCCGGCGAGGATCGGCGTTGCTTGGGCTTCGGAAGTCATGTGGTCTCCTGTGGGATGATGGTCGTCTCGGGTGCAGGCGGCGGTACCTGCCCGGGGCCGTGCCTGCGCCGCCCGGACCACTCCGGAGAGTCGTTCATGGCAGCGCCGGCAATGGCGCCAGGCTGCTAGAATAACGGGTTCGCCGGCGCTGTGCGCCGCCGTTGCTGGGCCGCTTGGGAGTCTGGCGAGAAGTCCTCCTTCGAAACCGGTGCCTGTCGGCCGACGGGGTCTTTGCCCGCATTGCCGGCCCGCCGGATCCGGCCCGAGGTACGTTCCAGAGTCCGTGCCCGCGGGCCCGGCCGAACTTGTGTGGCGGCCGGTGCGAGATGCGCGCCGAACCCTGCAGGAAGTTGATCATGCCTATTTACGCTTATCGTTGTGCGAGCTGCGGCCACCAGAAGGATGTGCTGCAGAAGATGTCCGATGCGCCGCTGTCCGTGTGTCCGGCCTGCGGTGCGCAGGCCTTTGGCCGCCAGGTCAGCGCGCCGGCTTTTCAGCTCAAGGGCTCCGGCTGGTACGTGACCGACTTTCGCGACAAGAACAAGGGTGGCGAAGCGGGCCCGGCGGCGAAATCCGGCGAAACCGGCACGGAAGCCGGGGCGGACAAACCCGCAGGGGCCGATGCCCCGGCGAGCAAGCCGGCCGAGAGCGCCGGCGCCAGCGCGGCCCCCGCCCCTTCGGGTTCATCCGCGGGCTCCGGTTCGGACGGTCCCGCATCATCGGGTAGTGGCGGCGCCAAGGCCGCCTGAGCCGCCGTCGTGGCGCGAGCCACGCCGCCTGCAACCCGCCCCACTCGACCCGCATCCTGTCAGGACTCCCGATGAAAGCCACTTTCGTCACCGGTCTGCTCATCTGGGTGCCCCTGGCGATCACGATCTGGGTGATCGATCTGCTCGTGGGCTCGATGGATCGCACGCTCGATCTGTTGCCCCTTGCCTGGCAGCCGAAGAACTGGCTCGGGCGGGAAATCCCGGGCCTTGGCGTGTTGCTGACCGCGCTGGTGATCCTGGTCACCGGCTTGCTGGCGCGCAATATCCTGGGGCAGCGCCTGGTGCGTGCCTGGGAGTCGCTGCTGAGCCGCATCCCGATCGTTCGCGGGATCTATTCGAGCGTCAAGCAGGTCAGCGACACGATCCTGTCGCCCGATGGCAATGCGTTTCGCAAGGCGATCCTGGTTCAGTATCCGCGCCCGGGCGTGTTCACGATCGCCTTTCAGACCGGATCGCCGGCCACCGAAGTGCTCGAGCATGTGCCGGCCGAAATGATCTCGGTGTATGTACCCACCACGCCCAATCCAACCTCCGGCTTCTTTCTGATGATGCCCCGCGACCAGGTCGTCGAGCTGAAGATGTCGGTCGATGAAGCCCTCAAGTACGTGGTCTCGATGGGCGTTGTCGCGCCTGCCGCTGCCGAGCCCCAGACCATTTCGCCCAAGCCGGGCCGTCGGCCCGCCTGAACGGCGGCCGCGAAGCGATATCCACAGGAGAATCTTCCAATGCGCACCTGTTATACCGGTCTCGTTTCAGCCGAGCATCTGGATCGCGAGGTCACCCTCGTGGGCTGGGTACATCGGCGCCGTGACCACGGTGGCGTGATCTTCATCGATCTGCGAGATCGCGAGGGCGTGGCACAGGTGGTCTGCGATCCCGACACGCCCGAGGTGTTCGAGCGGGCGGAGCGCGTGCGTAACGAATTCTGTCTGCGCATTCGCGGGCGTGTGCGCCGGCGTCCGAAGGGCACTGAGAACAGCTCGCTCAAGAGTGGTGAGATCGAGGTGCTCTGCAATGAGCTCGAGATTCTGAGCCCGTCGGTCACCCCACCGTTCCAACTCGATGACGAGAATCTCAGCGAGACCACGCGTCTGACCCATCGTGTGCTCGATCTGCGCCGACCGCAGATGCAGCGCAATCTGCTGCTGCGTCATCGCATCGCGATGGAGGTGCGCAAATATCTCGATTGTCACGGCTTCATTGACATCGAAACACCGATGCTCACCCGCTCCACCCCGAGGGCGCGCGCGACTACCTCGTGCCATCGCGTGTCCATCCGGGCGAGTTCTTCGCGCTGCCGCAGTCGCCCCAGCTGTTCAAGCAGATGCTGATGGTGGCTGGCTTCGATCGCTATTACCAGATCGTGAAGTGCTTTCGTGACGAGGATCTGCGCGCCGACCGCCAGCCCGAGTTCACGCAGATCGATTGCGAAACCTCGTTCATGGACCAGGACGCGATTCGCGCGTTGTTCGAGGAAATGATCCGCGTGGTGTTCCGCAATGTGCTCGATGTCAGCCTGCCGGCCGAATTCCCTGTCATGACCCATGCGGAGGCCATTTCGCTGTACGGCTCGGACAAACCCGATCTGCGCGTCAATCTGCGTTTCACGGAGCTCACCGATGTGATGCGCGATGTGGACTTCAAAGTATTTTCCGGCCCGGCCAACAAGCCTGGCGGACGCGTTGCCGCGCTGCGGGTGCCTGGTGGTGCCGAACTCTCGCGTGGCGAGATCGACGGCTATACCGAGTTCGTCGCCATCTATGGTGCCAAGGGCCTGGCATGGATCAAGGTCAATGATGCGGCGGCTGGCCGCGATGGTCTGCAATCCCCGATCGTCAAGAACCTGCATGACGAGGCGCTGGCCGAGATCATGTCCCGTACCGGCGCGGCCAACGGCGATCTGATCTTCTTTGGTGCTGATCGCGCGAAGGTGGTCAATGATGCGCTGGGTGCCTTGCGCAATCGGGTCGGCCTTTCCGACTTCGGCCGGCGCACCAGCCTGTTCGAGAAGAGCTGGCGACCGCTGTGGGTGGTCGATTTCCCGATGTTCGAGTACGACGAGGACAACGGCCGCTGGAGCGCGGTGCATCACCCGTTCACCTCGCCGCTGGATGGGCATGAGAACCTGATGACCGAGGACCCGGGCAAGTGTCTGTCCAAGGCCTACGATCTGGTGCTCAATGGCTGGGAAATGGGCGGTGGTTCGGTGCGTATCCATCGCGCCGATGTCCAGACCAAGGTGTTCCAGGCGTTGAACATCTCGGTGGAAGAGGCGCGTTCGAAGTTCGGCTTCCTGCTCGATGCCCTGCAGTACGGCGCGCCGCCGCACGGTGGCATCGCCTTCGGCCTGGACCGGCTGGCCGCGATGATGACCGGCGCCGACTCGATTCGCGACGTGATCGCATTTCCGAAGACCCAGCGGGCCCAGGATCTGCTCACCCAGGCGCCGTCCGAGGTCGATGAGCAGCAACTCAGAGAGCTGCACATCCGCCTGCGTCGTGCGCCCGCCGAGGGTGGTTCGCAGGCGGGCTGACGCAATGTCGGCAGGATCCTCGCCGATGAAGATCCCGGAATCGGTGCTGGTGGTCATCTACACCTCCTCGCTCGAGGTGTTGCTGATCGAACGTGCCGATCATCCGGGTTTCTGGCAATCGGTGACCGGTTCGCTGGCCAGTGCCGATGAGTTGCCTGAACAGACCTGTCGCCGTGAAGTGCTGGAGGAAACCGGCATCGACGCCGATGCCAGACAGCTCAGCGACTGGCAGTTGATTCACCGCTACGAGATCTATCCGTCGTGGCGCCATCGCTATGCGCCGGGTGTCACCCATAACACCGAGCACGTATTCGGGCTGGAGCTGGCCGGGCCACTGCCCGTCACGCTCGAGCCGCGCGAGCACCGCGACTATCGCTGGTTGAACTGGCGCGATGCGGCCGACCTGTGCTTCTCCTGGACCAACGCATCGGCCATTCGTTCGTTGCCAGATCGCGTGCGCGCATTGCAGGCCCGCTGATGAGTGATTTTCATCTGCGTGTGGCCACCTACAACATCCACAAGGGTGTGCTCAACGATCTGTTCGGCTTGCGCCGGGTGCCGGTGATTCATGAGTTGCGCGATCGCCTGCATGAACTCGACGCGGATCTCGTTTTCCTGCAGGAGGTGCAGGGGCATCATGCGCGCAATGCAAGCCGCTTCGCGCAGTGGCCGAACGAACCCCAGCATCAGTTCCTGGCGCGCAGTGCCAGCATGCGCCATGTCTTCGAATCCGCCTACGGCAACAATGCCAATTATCTGCACGGCCATCACGGCAATGCCTTGTTGTCGCGCTATCCGATCGTCCATCGCGAGAACCGCGACATCTCCGATCATGCGCTCGAGAAGCGCGGCGTCCTGCATTGCGTGGTGACCATCAACCGGCGCGCCGTGCATTGTTTCGTCGTGCATTTCGGTCTGTTCGCCCGCAGTCGTGCGCGTCAGCTCGATGTGCTGATGCGCTGGATTCGCGAAGAGGTTGCGGCCGATGCCCCGGTGCTGGTCGGGGGAGACTTCAACGACTGGCAGAACCGCCTGTCGGACCGGTTCTGCGATGAACTCGGTCTGATCGAAGCCTTCGATGCGCTCAAGCCGCGGTTTCGGCGGATGAACCAGGCGGTGCGCTACATGACCGACCGCCTCACCGAGATTGGCTGGGTCGAGGGTTCCTCCGCCCGCTGGCAGTTGCCGCGACGGGTGCGCAGCGCCCGTACCTATCCTTCACTCGTGCCGTGGCTGCGCATGGACCGCCTCTACCTGCGCGGCTTCGAGGTTCGCCAGGCCGATGTCCTGCGCGGCCCGGGCTGGGCACGGCTTTCGGATCACAGCCCGCTGGTGGTCGATCTGAAGCTGCTGGCCGTCGCCGACTGTGTCGCCTGAGAGCCCGTCAGCGACCGACACCCCGGCCTCGGCCGATGCCGGGCATGACAGCGGGTGGGCCGATTCGGCGTGGTATCGCAGCCTTCGTCCGCGGCTGGCCGGTGGCCACGAAGTGCGGCTGCTGGACTCGGGCGCACAGTATTTTCCGGCCCTGATCGAGGCCATCGACGGCGCCGCCAAAGAGGTCTTCATCGAGACCTACATCTTCGCCGATGATCGAAGCGGGCGCCGGGTGGCACGCGCTCTGGCCCGGGCGGCCGAGCGCGGGGTACAGGTGACCTGTGTGATCGACGGCTTCGGCACACCGCGCCTGCTGGGTGACGTGGCCCGCTTCCTGTCCACCCCGGGCATCAGGGTCGAGACTTTCCGGCCCGAGCGCCGACGCTTCGCGCTCGATCGGCAGCGGCTTCGCCGGCTGCACCGCAAGATGGTCGTCATCGACGGCCGGATCGCATTCATCGGTGGCATCAATATGCTCGATGACTGGTTCGATCCCAACCATGGCGAACTCAGCGCGCCGCGCTATGACTTTGCGGTGCAGGTGCGTGGGCCTCTGGTGGGTATCGCGCATCTGGCCACCAGCCGGCTCTGGTGGGAGCTGGATCTGGTCAATCGTTCGCTCGGCCGGCCCCGTATTCGTGGTCTGGCCGCGTCGGCGCGTGAACCCTTTACCTGGCCGGGGGCGGTGAGCAGCCGCGTGGATCGGGTGGGTGCGATGCGCGCGATGCTGATGCTGCGCGACAATGTCCGGTACCGGCGCACGATCGAAGGCTGGTACCTGCGTGCAATCGGGCGCGCCAAACGCGATGTGCTGATCGCCAATGCATACTTTCTGCCCGGCGTGCGTTTCCGTCGGGCACTCGCGCGGGCGGCGGCGCGTGGCGTTCGGGTGCGCCTGTTGCTGCAAGGGCGGGTGGAGTACAAGATGCAGCACTATGCCACCCAGGCGCTGTACGAGCGCCTGCTCAGACACGGCATCGAGATCTACGAATACCGGCACAGTTTTCTACACGCCAAAGTGGCCGTCATCGATGACCAGGCAACCATCGGTTCATCGAACATCGATCCATTCTCTTTGCTGCTGGCGCGCGAGGCCAACGTCGTGGTCGATGATTCTCGCTTTGCCGGCGATCTGAGGGAGAATCTCGAACTTGCCATTGCCGAGCGCAGTGAACGCCAGGCCCTCGAGACCCATCGACGTCGGCCGCTGCCCATTCGTGCGATGAACTGGGTCGCGTTCGTGCTGCTGCGCTTCGCCGTCTCGATCAGCGGCGTGGGCGACCGCTATTGATCGCTGGCCTGACCACGCTGCGAACCAGCCTGCCGGCGCCTGCCCGCCGTCGAAACCCCGAGACTGAATGTGAAACATGTTGCTGTGCCCCCCCGCGCGATCGCGCTGGTGGTTCTCCTCACTCTGGTATGGGGCACCAACTGGCCCCTGTTTCCGCTCGCCATGCGCGAGATCTCGGTCTGGACATTCCGTGCGGTCTCGGTCACCGGCGCCGGCCTGACGCTGTTGCTGATCGCCCGCATGCGCGGGCAGTCACTGAAGGTGCCACGCGAGCTCTGGCCCACCATGATCTGGGCCTCACTGACTTACCTGGTGATCTGGAACATCGCCAGCGCGTTCTCCGCGATCCTGATCCCCTCCGGCCAGTCTGCGGTGCTCGGTTTCACCATGCCGCTCTGGTCGGCACTGATTTCGTGGTTGCTACTGGGACAACGGCTCACCCGCCGGCTCGTGTTGGCCGTGCTACTCGGTGCCACCTCGGTGGCGCTGTTGATGGGCCCCGCGCTGACCGACTATGCGCAGGCACCTGCGGGTTTCGCGCTCGGCCTGCTTTCTGGCATGGGTTGGGCCGTGGGTACCCTGATCCTCAAGCGCCGCCCGATGCCGCTGCCACCGCTGGTGCTCACCGGCTGGCAACTTCTGATCGCGGCGTTACCGATCATCGCGCTCGCAGGCTGGTTGGGCGATGGGAAATGGTTCATGCCCAGCACCACCTCGATCGTGATCATTACCTACATCACGCTGGTACCGATGAGCATCGGCAATGCCGCCTGGTTCACGATCGTCGGTCTGTTGCCGGCCAATGTCGCCAGCCTGAGTCCGATCCTGGTGCCGGTGGTCGCGATGATCTCGGGGGCGCTGGTGCTGGGCGAGCCGCTGGGGTGGCTTCAGCTGGGTGCCATGGCCTGTAGTGCCGGCGCTTTGTCGCTGGCACTGCTCAAGCCGCGCCGGTCCCGACTGTAGGCCGGGCCGGCGACGCCAGGGCCCCGATCACCGGATCGGCAGGCCCTGGACCAGGCGCAGCGTCTCGTCGCCTATCAGACCGAGACCGCGCGCATAGAGCTTCGGTTCGGCGTCCAGGAGCGAATCGCCCTCGAGTGGGTTCCAATCGGCGAGTTCGATCACTTCCGACACCATGCCGATCGGCGTCTGCACGGCCAGCCCGATCGCAACCACGAGGCTGTAGTCCTCGGCGATCCCGGGCGCCGCCTCCTGGGAGAACCAGTCATCGACCTCGACCGTGGCCGGCATCATGATGCCGGGCAGGGCACCGTCGGCGCCGGCATGCCAGCTGCCGCGGCGGCTGACCTCGATATCGCCTCGGAAGAAAGACACATCCTCGCCGAAGTAGCAGACCGTGCCATCGTCGGACTGCGCGAAATAGTTCAGGGCGCGCTCACGGCGCTCGCCATCGATCCATTCCGTTTCGCTGACCACTCGCGTCATCACACCGGCGATCTCACGCGTCTGGTCGAGGACGTCGATCTCGAGGCGGATCTGTCTGCCGTCTTCCTCGCCCGCGAGCACCAGGCGATGACCAACCGGCAGTAGAAAATAGGCATTGTCGATGCTCAGCGTGAACCGGTGCGTGGCTGGATCGCAGCTTGCCGCCGAGCGCTCGAATGGTTGGGGGGCCGAGCGGTTCGACGGGCCGTCGTGATCCGGTTGGTGCAGCGCTTCACCGTGGCGGTCGGCGCGATCCGGGGGGCGATCATGCTTCGCCACGCAGGCCGACAGGATCAAGACGGTCACGGTACATGCCAACATCAGGCGTCTGCTCATCGCGTCACATGCCTATGCAGATGCGCATGAGCGAAGCGCGCACATGCGACCTCGATCAGACTATTTGACGAGACTTGGCGGGGACTGAATGCTCGCTGAATTCTGGCTGAAATGAACCGCTGGTGAGACTCCAGCTTGTTGCTAGAGGGCTTGCGCGGGTTCGGGGGCCCGGCCGTTCACGGGACCGCTGAGCGTGATCGTCAGCAGCCCGCCTTCGGCGCTCGCCGATACCGAAAGCCCGAGCTGGTCAGCGTAGGCCTGCACCAGCGCCAGGCCGAGGCCGGCGTGTCGCGCGTTCGAGCGGGCGGCATCCTTGCGCCAGAGCCGGTCGAACATGTGTTGCGCATCATGCGCCTGCAGCTCGGCCGCACCGTTCGTAACCGAAGGCGGACATGCTCCGCGCGGCACTCCAGCGTGATGAACGCATCCTTGGGGTCGTCGGCATGGGCGAAGATATTGCCGAACAGATTCTGCAGGATCATCAGCCACTGGTCGCGCCCCTTGGGCAGATTGACCGGCAGTGGCGCGATCAGCGGCGGCGGCCCGGCTGCCGGGCGACCGTGCGCAATCGCTGCGCTGCGCCAGGCTGGGCGATAACCGCATTCAGTTCGAAAGGGGTCGGGTCGAGCAGGTCACTGCCTTGCTCGGATCTTGCCAGCGCCAGCAGATTATTCACCGTGCTTTCCATCTGGGCGCAGGCGCCGCGCGCATCCTCGTAGAAGCGGCTGGCCAGCGCCGGATCATCGGGCCAGCGTGAGCCGATGTCGATCACCGCCCGCAGTTCCGCCAACGGGGTACGAAGCTCATGGGCGACATCGTGCGAGAACTGTCGTTCACGTGCCATCGCGGTCGACAGTCGGGTGAGCAGGGCATTCAGCTGATCGACCACGACGGCCAGTTCGCTGGCACCGTCGGGCAAGGTCAGCCGGCTGCCCAGCGTCGAGCCGCGCAGCTGGTCGATCTGGTTGCGGACATCCTCGAGCGGCGCCAGGCCATCGCGCAGACCGCGATGGATGATCAGCGCGGTGGCCGCCAGGGACAGGGCCGCGATCGCTGCCAGAATCGCCCGCAGCTCCCAGATTTCGGCCACCAGCGGCCCCGCAGGGCTTGCCAGGCTCAGATGCACCGGCCGGCGCACGAAATCGGCCGGAAAGACCACCGGCTTGCCGTCATCATTGCTATCGAGCGCTGGCAGGAAACTCAGCCTCATGATCCGAACCGGTAGATCATCGATCAGTCGGCGGGTCTCGAATACCGGCTCGTCCAAGGGAGTCGGGCCGCGGGTCAGCGCATGGCCGATCGCCGATTCGGAGCGAGCGAGTTCATTGCCGGCATCGTCCCAGAGCCGGAATGAATCGGCGTCTTCATCGCGCCGGAAGCTCAGGAGCAGGTCGGCGGGCAGATCGATGTCGATCCCATCGGGCTCCTGTTCGATGTTCGTGCGCATCGCGCTCGCCAGCCCGACCAGCCGCTGGTCGAACAGATCCACGAACTCCCGCTCGAGCAGGCGATCGACCGCGAACCCCGCAACCGCCAATACCAGGGCCAGGCCGATCAGCAGGCGATGCTCGAGCGTGCGCCGCATCGACCTTCGGTTCGACGGCCGGGCGGCGCGTGCGGCGCGCCAGTCGGCCTCGGCAGCCGCGCCCGCGCGGCTGCTCATGGAATCAGGTAGCCGAAGCCACGACGAGTCTGGATCGGCTGGCCCGCACCCGCGTCGCGCAGCTTGCGGCGCAGCTTGCTGACATGTGCCTCGATGGTGTTTCGGGTGACGTAAGAGCGATGGTCGTAGAGGCTGCGCTCCAGGGAATCGGTGGACTGGACGCGGCCACGGTTCATCACCAGTGTTTCGAGCAATGAGAGCTCGATCGGGGTCAGGGGCAGAAGCCGGTCGGCGACCGTGGCTTCACGGCGCGCGGTATTGATCTCGAGCGGGCCGACCTTCAAGACCGGGTCGGGCTGCTCGTGCGCACGCCGCACCAGTGCGCGAAGCCGCGCGAGCAGTTCGTCGAAATCGAACGGTTTGACCAGGTAGTCGTCGGCGCCACGTTGCAGCCCTTGGACGCGATCAGCCACCGAATCTCGCGCGGACAGAATCAGCACACGCGCGTTTCGGCGGGCCTCGCGAATGCGCTGCAAGACCTCCAGCCCGTCCCTGCCGGGCAGCATCAGGTCAAGCACGATGACATCGTAATCGGTGATCAGCGCCCGGGCGAGGCCGTCATGGCCATCGGCCGCGCTGTCCACCGTGAAGCCGCTGCGCGACAGGCCCAGGCTCAGCGCCTCGCGCAGGCGTTCGGAGTCTTCGATGATCAGAACACGCATTGCAGATCTTCCAACACATGGCCGATGAGCAGCACGGATTCTCACACCGGCTCCGTCCCGCGCGGGAGTTTCCGGGGCCCCGGCGGACCCGACCCATGCCCACCGAGTTTGCTCGCCGGGCATGGGTCGACGCAAGGTAGACTCTCCCCGCGGAGCGATACCCTGCAAGCCGAACTGCCGAGCTTAGCCCGCCTACCTGAAAGAATCCTGAAGTTGTCACAGGCGAATGTCACAGAAAATGAAATGCTTCCTGTCACCGAATATTTGGCGGGCTCCGGCCCTCGTGTGTGTTGCAGCGTGGCTCACCGCGTTTGCGCCAGGTGCGTTCGCCGAGGAACGCCCGCAGGCTGGCGAGCTCGAGATCGAGGTCTCGCTCACCGACAACGGGGAGCATGATCAGCATGAGCTAGGCCTCGACCTCGGGCTGGCCGACGGGTGCGGCTGTTCGGTGAGATTGCCAGTGCCCAACCGCTGACCGGCAGCGGCGCGGACAAGTTGCGCCTCTGGGGCATTGGCATCGAGGTGCTGCGGCCGATCGGAGAAACCTGGTCCGCTGGCCTGCGGCTTGGTTATGAGCAGGAGCGCGAGCGCGGCGGTGGGCAGACCGAGCGCGAGACGGCCATCGATGCCGTGCTCCTGATTGAGCCGGCCGAGGACGCCGCTGTGTTCGAGTTCTATGTCGGAAGCCGCCGCAGCGCAGGACGTTCGCGGGCCGCCTGGGGGGTGGACGTGATGCGCGAGATCTCGGACGGCGTGAGCCTGGGGATCGAGTTCGTTGGCGGGCGCGGGCAACGGCCGAACACGCAGGCGCGCATCGAATTCGAGATCACCGATCAATGGTCTCTGCATCTTTCCGCCGGTCGGGGGCGCGACGGGCGGGTCAGTGCGATCGGTATCGAATACGCGCTGCCGCTACGCTGATCGGCCGGCTGGCGCCCGTTCATTGCGCGGCCGCCAGCAGCGCCTCGATCTCCTGCACATCGCCGATCGGCCGCGGGTTGGAGCGAACCCAGAGGTTCTGCAGTGCGCCTTCGGCGATCCGGCGATGCTGGGCCGGGTCGACACCCTGGCTCGACAAAGTGCCCGGCAACTGCAGCGCCTCGACCAGCCCGGCAACCAGGTTCGCGGCATCTTCCGCATGTACTGCCCTGTCGCTGGTGTTCATGGCCTGGGCAACGACTGCCTGCTGCTCACGGGTATGGTCGAGGTTGAAGCGCATCACATGCGGCAACATGATGCAGGACGTGTAGCCGTGGGGGATGCCGGCGACCGCCCCCAGACTGTGGCCGATTCCGTGGCTGGCGCCGTAAGGCACGCGCAGGATGCCCAGGCCGGCCAGCCAGGCCGCCTGCTGGCATGCCAGGCGGGCTGGCAGATCATCCGGGTCGGCCAGCGTGCGTGGCAGCGCCCGCGCAAAGAGCCGTAGAGCCTGCACACAGGTGGCATGGATCAGCGGCGAGTGCTGCACCGAGCAGATTCCCTCGACGGCATGGTCGACGCCGCGAATCCCCGTGGACAACCAGAGCGCCTGCGGGGTGTGGCGGGTGATGCCGGGATCCAGGATGACAGTCGCAGCGCCGATCAGGCGGCCCGCGTAGCCATCCTTGATGCCACGGGCGCGATCGGTGCATCCGCCGAAGTCGGAAAACTCCGCCGCACCCAAGGTGGTGCTGACCACGATCTGGCGAAACGGCGCCGGTCGGATGACGGGTGTGCGCCGGCTGCCATCGGGATTGATCCCCAGGTGATATTCCGACAACCGGGATGCCTCATGAACATCGTGGGCGACGGCGATCTGCATCACCTTGACCGTGTCGATCGCAGTGCCGCCGCCAACGGTGACCACCAGATCCGGGTGGCATGCACGCGCCACATCCGCAGCGGCGATCACGCTCTCTCTGGGCGTGTGTTCGATGCATTCGTCGAAAGTGGCGACATGCCGGTCACCGAGCGCGGTTCGAATCTCGTCCACGGCCGGGGTCTTGCGATTGAGGGTGCGGCTGGTCACGATCATGACCCGCCGTGCGCCGCGCCGTTCGCATTCCTCGGGCACCGCCTCGGCTGCCGGCTTGCCCCAGATGACACGGTCTTGGGCAAGATATTCATGCATTCCCACGGCCACGGCAGTCATGATGCTGGTCTCCTGTTCTGATGGCAGTAATCTCAATGACGCAATCATCGCAGACTGATCACCGTGACCCTGCGCGTTGGCGGTTGATCGGGGTGGACTTTACCTCCAGCCCCAGCCGGCGCAAGCCGATCATGATTGCCCGGATGCGTTTCGGACCGAAGCATCTGAGCCTCGAAGCGATCGAAGCGCTCAGCGACTTCGATGCCTTCGATGCGCTTGTGCGCCGACCGGGGCCGTGGATCGCAGGCTTCGATATGCCCTTCGGATTGCCACGCGAGTTCGTGCTGGAACAGGGCTGGCCGACCGATTGGGCCCGGTGCATGACGCGTTATGCGCAAACCGACCGGGCACGGTTGCGCGAGCTCTTTCGGGCCTACTGCGATGCGCGCCCGCCCGGACAGAAGTTCGCCCATCGCCGCACCGATCTGACAGCCGGCTCCAGCCCGTCGATGAAGTGGGTCAATCCACCGGTAGCCTGGATGATGCAGGCCGGCGTGCCGCGGCTGCGCGCCGCCGGGCTCCATCTTCCCGGTTTGCTCGAGGGCGATCCGGACCGGGTCGGCGTGGAGGCGTACCCCGGCATGCTCGCCCGTGCCATCACGCGCGCCTCCTACAAGAGCGATGCCCGGGCCGGGGCCACCGCGGCCAGGCACGCGGCACGCGAGCTGATCCTGTCCTCGGTCATGAGCGGGCAGCATCCCGAAGGCAGCGCGGTCAGGATCGATGGCGAACTGTGCCATCGGATACTCGCAGACGCCCGCGGTGACATGCTCGATGCGCTGCTCTGCGCGCTGCAGGCCGCATGGGCTGCCCGGCGTGCTGCGGCGCAGTTCGGATGCCCTGAGAATCACGACCCGCTCGAGGGCTGGATCGCTACCGCCGATTGACGGCCGGTTCTTGCCATTCGTGAAATCGTTCCGCCTTAGAGGGCCGTTTTGCCCCCGGATGTCCAAAGTTCCGACATCTGTGCGCTGGTTCACGCGAAGATGCGCACATTACTGTCACGCTTGTCGACACGGAGGCAATCACGGCGAAGGCTTTACGGCCTGGCCCGAGGAGCGACCGATGCGAAAGGCATTTCTGAATCTTGTAGTCACCCTGATGGGCGCGGCCGGCATGCACACTGCCATGGCCGAAGAAGCGATCAGCTTCTCGCTGGCCACTGAGCGTGTCGGGCCGGCCCTGCGGCCCGTCACCGCAACCCCACTCGATCCGACGTCTCCGGCGGCAGAGTCACTGTTCGGCGGACAGCATTTTTCGGCGGGCCGGGTCGCGCTGGACATCGTGATCAACGGCTGGCGCGCCCAGGTCGATGATGAGCCGCGCCTGGGACGCAATCTGTTCGATGCCCAGAAGCCGCGTTCGCGCTGGCGCCTGCGTGCCTCGACCCGCAGCCTGATGCTGCGCTACGAAATCGTCTTCTAGGCCCATCGTTCATTCGAACGGCGGACGCTCGGACTCCGCAGTCGGCGCGCCGATCCGCCTGCGTCCCGGCGCGGGCCTCGTCCGGTGACGATCGGCCCGCACGAATGCGTCGCCGGCAAACTCTTCCAGATGGGATTCTCTCACGCACCTGTCGGCCACCTCGTGCCGCCTGGCGCGAGCATGATGCGCTCCGGTCAATTGTCGAATAGAGTGGCCATCACTACTTACTTCAATGAAATGAACGCGTGGCGAATAAGCCTGCAACTGGGGAAGCCGGGACATCCGGTTTGCGGACGGACGCGACGTCCGCCGCCAGCTTGCGCGTAGAAGAGGCCGGGAACGACAAGGCCACCCCCGGGCGAGCGTCGGCCGGTGTCTGCCAGATCATGTCGCTCAAGGCCAGCGCGATCGCCTTGTTCGGCTTTGTTGCCGCGGTCTTCGTTGCCAGGCTTCCGGGCATGCCGGCCATCCACATCCATCCGGTCAGCCTGGTTATGATGGGCGCGGTGATCATCGTGGTCGGCGCATTCGGCGGTTTTGTTTCGATGCTCGGTCTGCGCCGCCGGATCGGTCAGGTCTCGAGCATGCTCGCGCAGGCCGAGGCAGGCAACTACGCGGCACGAATCAGTGTCCGCCGTCGCGACGAGATCGGCCTGCTGGCCGAGCGGGCCAACGGGGTCAGTGCGAACGCGGAGCAACGCGAGAAGCACATGACGACCTCGGCGATGACCGACTCGCTCACCGGCCTGCCCAATCGCGCACTGCTCTCGAACCGGCTCGATCAGATGATCGCCAAGGCCGGCCGCGAGGCCGGGCAGTTCGCAGTGGCGGTGATCGATCTCGATCGGTTCAAGTGGGTCAATGACACGCTCGGTCATGCTGCCGGCGATTTCTTGCTCAAAGAGGTGGCTCGCCGTCTGCGCAGCGCGGTCCGTGGCAGTGACACGGTCGCCAGGCTCGGCGGCGATGAGTTCGTTCTTCTGATCAATGGCGGTCTGAGCCAGGCACGCATCGTGGCAGATCATCTCTTGCAGGCGATGAAAGTGCCGGTGCAGCTTCAGGATCAGGGCGTCGATGTCTCGCTGAGCATCGGCATCGCCGTCTTCCCCGAGCATGGCGACAATGCGCTGACCCTGATGCGCCATGCAGATACCGCGATGTACGACGCCAAGCGCAAGCGCTCCGGCAAGGCCGAGCACAAGCGGGTGGACAATGCCAAGGGCGTTCGCGAACGCGAGCAGCTTTCGCTGCTGGGCGAGATGCGCGTGGCACTCGAGAATGGCGACTTCCTGCTCGTCTATCAGCCCAAGCTCGATCTCAACACCGGGTTGATTTGTGGTGTCGAGGGGCTGATCCGCTGGAAGCATCCGAAGCGCGGGATGATGCCGCCCGGGCAGTTCATCCCCCTGGCGGAGGAGTCCGGTTTCATGCGCGAACTCACGCCGTGGGTGGTTCGTGAGGGCGCGCGCTTCGCTGCCCGGCTACGCGATCTGGAGATGAACGTGCGGGTTGCGGTCAATGTCTCGACGATGGATCTCGAGGATGGCGGATTTGCGGTCGCCGTTCAGGACATCATTCGTTCGATGGCGCTCGAGCCGGGTCGTCTCGGCCTGGAGATCACCGAGACCGGCGTTCTCAGCGAGACCGAGGCCGCATTGCGTAACCTGGGGCGGATATCCTCCTTCGGCGTCAAGCTCTCCGTGGACGATTTCGGCACCGGTTATTCGTCGCTGGCGCAGTTGCAGAAGCTGAAGGTCGACGAGCTGAAGATCGACCGTTCCTTCGTGCACAACATGACCACCAATCGCGGCAATGCGACCATCGTCAAATCAACCATCGATCTCGGCCGCAAGCTGGGTCTGAGCGTGGTCGCCGAGGGCGTGGAGAATGCCGGCGAGATGCGCGCATTGGCCAGCATGGGCTGCGACGAGATCCAGGGCTTCTTCCTGTCCAAGCCGTTGCCGGCCGACGAAGTCATCGACTGGATCCAGACCCGGCACGCGCTGCATGACAGCTCGCAGGATCAGTATTTCAAGATGCTGCTCGCGGGTTGAACTGCGCCGGCCCCGCGCTAGCCCGGCCGGCGGCTGAAGCAATGGCGTCGGTCAGCCACGCAATGCACGCACGATGGCCTCTCCGCCGCTGCGCACCAGCATCGCATCGACGCCCATGACGACATAGTCGTAGCCCTCGTTCTTCAGGGCGGCGGCCATCTCGACACTGGTACAGAAGGCGCCGATCATCTTGCCGTGACTGCGGGCAGCGTCATGGATTCGCCGCATGGTGGATTTCAGCGGATCCGCGTCGAATCGCGGCGGCAGTGATGCGCCGATTGCCAGCGACAGATCGGCCGGCCCGATGAACAGCCCGTCCAGGCCTTCGACGGCGGCGATCGCATCGAGATTCTCCAGCGCGCTGGGTGTCTCGATCATGCCGTAGGTCACGATCGTGTCGTTGGCATGCTTGAAATAGTCGGCGCCGCCATAGAGCAGGCCGCGGGTCGGGCCGAACGAGCGCGTGCCCTTGGGCGGGTAGCGACAGGCGCTCACGAAGCGGGCCGCCTCCTCGGCGTTGTCGATCATCGGGCAGATCAGTGCATAGGCGCCCGCGTCGAGCAGCTTGTTGATCTCGAAAACGTTATTGCCCGAGACCCTGGCCATGGGCATGGCCGGCGTTGCCGACAGCGCGATCAGCGCACCGACGGCCTGATCGATGTAGAGCGGGCCGTGTTGCAGATCGACCGTCACCGTGTCGTAGCCGGCATGGCCGAGCATCTCGGCCGAATAGGGGTGGCCAATCGCGATCCAGCCACCGATGGCGGTTTCGCCGGCCGCGGTCATCTGTCTCAGTTTGTTCTCTCGCACGGGCTGTCCTGTTGCAGGGGGATTCGAAGGTTCGGTTGCGCCACCGGTTTGTCGGCCCTTGAAGGACTCCACCAGGCCTCGGGTCCGGCGGCGCTCGGCGCGGCGCTCGCCGCGCCTGCCCGGGATCATATCGGGCCGGCGCAGACCCGCCTATCCGGGCCGGGGATGCATCGACGCAGCGGAGGGGCTGTCGGGCAGCACGGCCGAGGAGGGGGGCTCAGTCGATGTATCGCCACTGAGCGTGAATGGATCGCACTTGACATCTGCGGCCGCTTGCGTAATAGTACGAACGTTCGTTTATAGAGTGCTATGTCCGCAGCCGCGTCAAAACCCAGCAAGACCCGCGCCCGCAAGGGCAGCCAGACCCGTTCGGCCATCGTCGCTGCGGCCATCGCGCAGGCCGCCGCCAAGGGGCTTGAGGGCCTGACCATCGGCTCGCTCGCCGAGCTGACCGGAATGTCCAAGAGCGGGCTGTTCGCACATTTCGGCTCTCGTGAGGAACTGCAACTGGCCGTGCTTGCCGCCTATGAAGAGCGATTCGCCGCCAGCGTGCTGATTCCTGCCCTGGCCTCGCCGCGGGGTGTGCACAGACTGCGCAGCATCTTTGCCAAGTGGGTCCAGCACACAGCCGACACCTCGGAATCGGGTTGCATCCTGATGTCTGCGGCCTCGGAATACGACGATCAACCGGGCCCGCTGCGCGATGCCCTGGTGGAAATGGTGCTGCGTTGGAAGGGCGAACTGGCTCGCGCGACCCAGCAGGCAATCGAGACTGGCGAATTGCGCGCCGATCTCGATATCGCGGCATTCATCTTCGATATTTACGGAATCATGCTGGCGCTTCATCACGACGCGCGTCTGTTGCGCAGCCATGACAGCCGTGAGCGAGCGCAGGCGTCATTCGAGCGGCTGCTTGCGCACGCCGCGCCCACCCCTCGCTCTGCCGGTCTGCCGGTGGGGCGGGAACTGAAACCGTCGCGGCCGGGCGCCGGCGCGACAACCACGGATTGATCCTCAGGAGTCCATGATGGCCACCTACCTTCCCCCGCTTCGCGACATGCAGTTCGTGTTGCACGAGTTGCTCGGTGTCGAGCCCGCGCTCAGCGAGATGCCTGCGCATGCAGAGGTCAATCGCGACCTCATCGATCAGGTGATCGAAGAGGGCGGCAAGTTCTGCAGCGAGGTGATCTTTCCGCTGAACCGACCGTCCGACGAGCAGGGTTGCCGCCACGAGGGCAATGGCGTGGTGCGCGCGCCCGACGGTTTCGCCGATGCCTATCGCCAGTACTGTGAGGCCGGCTGGCCCACGCTGACCTGCGATCCGGATTTCGGCGGTCAGGGAATGCCGCACGTGGTCGGCATGGCGATGCAGGAGATGCTCAATTCGGCCAGTCAGGCCTGGACCATGTATCCGGGCCTCTCGCATGGCGCCTATGAGTGTCTGCATGCCCATGGCACCGACGCGCTCAAAGAGACTTACCTGCCCCGACTGGTCAGTGGCGAATGGACTGGCACGATGTGCCTGACCGAGCCCCATTGCGGCACCGATCTTGGCTTGCTGCGCACGCGCGGCGAGCCGCAGGTAGACGGCAGCTACAAGATCACCGGCAACAAGATCTTCATATCCGCGGGCGAGCACGACATGGCCGAGAACATCGTCCATCTGGTGCTGGCCCGGCTGCCCGACGCGCCCTCGGGCACCAAGGGGATCTCGCTGTTCGTGGTGCCCAAGTTCCTGCCCGATGCAAGTGGCGGGGTTGGCGAGCGCAATGCGCTGCAGTGCTCGCGCATCGAGGAGAAGATGGGCATTCATGCCAATGCCACCTGCGTCATGGACTTCGAAGGGGCCACCGGGTGGCTGGTCGGCGAGCCCAATCGTGGTTTGAACGCGATGTTCGTGATGATGAATGCGGCGCGCATTGGTGTTGGCCTGCAGTCTCTGGGTCTGATGGAGGTTGCCTATCAGAACTCGGTCACCTATGCGCGCGACCGGCTGCAGATGCGCTCGCTGACCGGGCCCAAGGCGCCGGACAAGGCCGCCGATCCGATCATCGTGCATCCGGATGTGCGGCGCATGCTGCTCACCCAGCGTGCCTGGGTGGAAGGCTGCCGGGCCTTCGCCTACTGGCTGGCGCTGCAGTCCGACGTGGCGCAGAACCATGCCGATGCCCAGGAGCGCGAGCGCGCCGAAGGCATGCTGGGTCTGCTCACCCCGGTGGTCAAAGCCTTCCTCACCGACAACGGTTTTGCGGCCACCAACATGGCGATGCAGGTGTATGGCGGCCATGGCTTCATTCGCGAATGGGGCATGGAGCAGTATGTCCGTGATGCCCGCATCAACATGATCTACGAGGGCACCAACGGCATTCAGGCGCTCGATCTTCTGGGGCGAAAGGTGCTTTCGGATGGCGGCGCGCGGTTGCGTCAGTTCGGCCAGATGGTGCGTGATCTGGTCGAGGAGCAGGGCACCGACGAGGACATGGCCGAGTTCATCAATCCGCTTGCGGATCTGGCCGGCAAGTTCGAGAAGTTCTCGATGGAAATCGGCATGAAGGCCATGGGCAATGCCGACGAGGTCGGCGCGGCCTCGGTGGACTTCCTGCGCGTGCTCGGGCATCTTGTGCTGGGTTACTTCTGGGCGCGCATGGCCCGGGTGGCGCTGGACAAGGCCGCAAGCGGCGATCGCTTCTACGAGGCCAAACTGGCAGTCGCGCGCTTCTATTTCGCACGGCTGATGCCCGAGACCGCTGCATTGATGCGCTCGGCGCGTTCCGGCGCGGCCAATCTCATGGCACTCGATGCGGAGCTCTTCTGATGAAACAGGCCATCTATCGGCAGACACGCCGACTCGCGGTTGCCGTGCTCGCCGCGCTGGCATTCGGTGTGGCGTGGCCGGCGCTCGCCCAGGGCGCGAGCCCGGAAGGGTTGTGGCGCACGATCGACGACGAAACCGGCGCCGCGAAATCTCTGGTGCGCATCAGCCGCGAGGGCGACGCCCTGGTGGGCGCGGTCGAGCAGATTCTCACCCCGGGCAAGGAGAATGCGCTTTGCGAAGCGTGCGAAGGTGAGCGGCACGGCAAGCCGGTGCTCGGAATGCGGATTCTCTGGGACGTGGTGCAACAGGGCGACGAGTACGGTGGTGGTCGCATCCTCGATCCGGCCAATGGCAAGACCTACAAGGTCAAGCTCTGGCTGGGTGACGATCCGAACACCTTGACGGTGCGCGGCTACATCGGTCTGCCCCTGCTGGGTCGCTCGCAGACCTGGCAGCGTGTGCAGTGATCGACTGCTTGGAAGGAATGAAGACATGAATCGATTCTTGGTCAGGCGCGCAGCAGTGCTGGGCGCCGGAGTCATGGGCGCGCAGATTGCCGCCCATCTGGTCAATGCCGGCGTGCCGGTCGTGCTGTTCGATCTGGCCGCCAGGGAAGGCGACAAGAACGGCATCGCCAACCGCGCGATCGCCGCTCTGAAGAAGCTGAGTCCGGCGCCGCTGGGTTCGCCGGCGCTGGCCGACGAAATCCGTGCCGCCAACTATGACGATGATCTGGCGCTGCTCGGCCAGTGCGATCTGGTGATCGAGGCGATCGCCGAGCGGCTGGACTGGAAGCATCAGCTCTATGCGCGCATCACGCCCCATGTGGCCGATCACGCGATCCTGGCCAGCAACACCTCCGGGCTGTCGATCACCAGCCTGTCGGACGGTTTCGATGAGGCCTTGAAGAAGCGTTTCTGCGGTGTGCACTTCTTCAATCCGCCACGCTACATGCACCTGGTGGAGCTGATTCCCACCGTGCATACCGAGGCGGCGATCCTGGATACGCTGGAGACCTTCCTGACCACGGTCATGGGCAAGGGTGTCGTGCGCGCCAAGGACACGCCGAATTTCATTGCCAACCGGGTCGGCATCTACGGCATGCTCGCCACGATCGCCGAGGCCGAGAAGTTCGGCCTCGGCTATGACGTGGTGGATGACCTCACCGGCGCCCGGCTCGGACGGGCCAAGTCCGGCACTTTCAGAACCGCGGATGTCGTGGGTCTGGACACCATGGGCCATGTGATCCACACCATGCAGGAGAACTTGCGCGATGATCCGTTCGCGCCCTCTATGCCACGCCCAAGGTGCTCAGCGCGCTGATCGAAAGGGGGCGCTGGGCCAGAAGAGCGGTGCGGGTTTTTATCGCAAGGATGGCCGCAACATCCTGCGGCTGGATCCGGCCAGGGCGACTATGTGCCCGCCGGCGCCAAGGCCGACGAGACGGTCGCACGTATTCTGAAGAAGAAGGACTGGGCCGAGCGGCTGAAGCTGCTGCGCGAATCGAAGAATCCGCAGGCGCAGTTCCTCTGGGCCATCATGCGCGATGGCATGCAGTACGCCGCGATCAAGCTGGCGGAGATCGCCGACAATGCGCGCGATCTGGATCTCGCGCTGCGCTTTGGCTTTGGTTGGAACCAGGGCCCGTTCGAGATCTGGCAGTCGGCTGGCTGGCAGACCGTGGCCGACTGGATTCGTGCCGATATCGAGTCCGGTTCCGCATTGGTTGCCGAGCCGCTGCCTGCCTGGGTGTTCGACGGTCCGGTGGCCGAACGTGGCGGTGTCCACCAGCCCGAGGGCTCTTACGCGCCGGCTGCCAACGCGTTCATCGCGCCATCACGCCTGCCGGTCTATGCGCGCCAGGTGGTGCGTGCGCCGGTGGTGAATCAGTCCGGCGGCGAGCCCGGAAAAACGATCAAGGAAACCGCCGACATCCGCCTGTTCACGCTCGATCGCGACGATCTGGGCCGCGTGCTGGTGGCCTCGATCCGCTCGAAGATGCACGCGATCGGCCCCGGTGTCACGGCCGGCCTGCTGGAAGCCGTGGCCCTTGCCGAGGCCGACTATGACGGCCTGGTGATCTGGTCGCCCGATGAGCCGTTCTCGGTCGGCGCGGATCTGCAGGCGATGCTGCCGGTGTTCATGGCCGGCGGCGCGAAGGCGATCGGCCCCGAAGAAAAGAAGTTGCAGGATGCCATGATGGCGCTGCGCTATGCGCAGGTGCCGGTGGTGGCCGCGGTGTCAGGGATGGCGCTGGGCGGCGGCTGCGAGCTGGCAGTCCATTGCGCGCGACGGGTGGTCAATATCGAGAGCTACATCGGCCTGGTCGAGGTGGGTGTCGGCCTGATTCCCGGCGCGGGGGGCCTCACCTATGGCGCGCGCCGCGCCTCCGAGGCGCAGGCGCTCACCCCGGATGTCGCACCACTCGCCTTCCTGCGCCGCTACTTCATGGCCGCAGCCACAGCGCAGGTGTCGCGCTCGGCGCACGAGGCCCGCGAAATCGGCTATCTGCTCGAATCCGATGCCATCGTGTTCAACCGTCATGAGTTGCTCTATCGGGCCGTGCGGGAAGCGCGTGCCATGGCCGACGCCGGCTACCGCCCGCCGCTGCCGGCGCGCATCTCGGTGGCCGGCCGCGCGGCTCGCGCCACGATCCAGGCGCAGCTGGTCAACATGCGCGATGGTGCGCAGATCAGCGACTACGACTATCACCTGGGCAGCACGATCGCCCATGTGATGTGCGGCGGTGATCTGGATGCCGGCACGGTGGTCGATGAGGCCTGGTTCCTGAGCCTGGAGCGTGAGGCCTTCGTGTCTTTGCTCGCCAATCCGAAGACCCAGGAACGAATCATGGGGATGATGCAGACCGGCAAGCCGGTGCGCAACTGAGCGTTGATGAACAACAGCCTACAGTCTGTCAAGGACCGAACATGACTAAGACATTGCGTGACGCCTACATCGTGGCGGCCGCTCGTACGCCGATCGGCAAGGCCCCCAAAGGCGTGTTTCGCCACACCCGCCCGGACGATCTTCTGGTTCATGCGCTGCGTGCGGCGCTCGCGCAGGCGCCTGATCTCGATCCCGCAGCCATCGAGGATGCAATCGTCGGATGTGCGATTCCCGAGGCGCAGCAGGGCCTGAACATGGCCCGCATGGGCGTGCTGCTGGCCGGTCTGCCCGATACCGTCGGCGGCATTACCGTGAATCGGTTCTGCGCCTCCGGGCTCAGCGCGCTGGCGATGGCCGCCGACCGGATTCGCGTCGGTGAGGCCGAGGTGATGATCGCCGCGGGCGCCGAATCGATGAGCATGGTGCCCATGATGGGCAATGCGCCATCGATGAATCCGGCCATCTTTGCTCAGAACCAGGACATCGGCATCGCGTACGGCATGGGGCTGACCGCAGAGAAGGTTGCCCAGCAGTGGCAGGTGGATCGCGAGTCACAGGATGCGTTCGCGCTGGCCTCGCATCAGAAGGCGCTGGCCGCGCAGCAGGCCGGCGAGTTCGCCGATGAAATCGCGCCGATCGAAATCACCGAGCGCTCCGCCGATCTGGTCTCGGGCGAGGTGAAGAGCCAGCAGCGAACCGTCGCGCAGGACGAAGGCCCGCGCGCCGACACCACGGCCGAGCGCCTGGCCGCGCTACGCCCGGCGTTCGCATCTCCCCGGACTCCTCAGGGCAAGGCATCTGGCCTGGGCACGGTCACGGCCGGAAACAGCTCGCAAACCTCGGATGGCGCGGGCGCTCTGATCGTGGTTTCGGAAGCGGCTCTCAAACGCTTCAATCTGACTCCGCTGGCGCGCGTCGTGTCGTTCGCGGTCGGGGTGTGCCGCCGGCGATCATGGGCATCGGACCGAAGGAGGCGATTCCGGCGGCGCTGGCGAGTGCCGGGCTGAAGCAGCAAGACCTTGGCTGGATCGAACTGAACGAGGCCTTTGCGGCGCAATCGCTGGCCGTGATGCGCGATCTGGATCTGAATCCGGAAGTGGTCAATCCGCTCGGCGGCGCGATCGCGCTCGGCCATCCGCTGGGGGCCACCGGAGCGATCCGCGCGGCCACGGTGGTGCACGGCCTGCGTCGGCGCCAGCAGCGCTACGGTATGGTGACCATGTGCGTCGGCACCGGCATGGGGGCCGCCGGGATCATCGAGCGGGTCTGAGCGGCCCGGAGCCTTTCACCCGGGCCCGCCCTGCGGGCTGGCAAACGCTCAGCCCGTGCGCCCGCCGCGCGGTTCAGCCGCAGATGCGTGCCCGGGCGCTGGCGTATTGCTCGGCCATGCGATCGATGAGCTCGCCGGCCGATGGCACGTCATCGAGTACACCGATGCCCTGGCCGCAGCCCCAGATGTCGCGCCAGGCCTTCTTGGCCTCGGTGCCGCCGCTGCCGAAGTTCATCTTGCTCGGGTCGCTTTCCGGCAGATTGGCCGGATCCAGCCCGGCGTTGACGATCGAGCCGCGCAGATAGTTGCCGTGCACGCCGGTGAACAGATTCGAGTAGACGATGTCTTCGGCGGTGCTGGCGACGATCTCCTGCTTGTAGGCATCGCTGGCATTGGCCTCGCGGGTGGCGATGAATGCCGAACCGACGTAGGCGAAATCCGCGCCCATGGCGCAGGCCGCCAGGATCGATGCGCCCGAGGCAATCGAGCCGGACAGGGCGACCGGGCCGTCGAACCAGCGGCGGGTCTCCTGGACCAACGCAAACGGTGATTGCGTGCCGGCGTGACCCCCGGCGCCCGTGGCCACGAGGATCAACCCATCCGCGCCCTTCTCGATGGCCTTGTGGGCAAAGCGCTGGTTGATGACATCGTGCAACACGATGCCGCCGTAGCCATGAACCGCCTGGTTCAGATCCTCACGGGCGCCCAGCGACGTGATGATCATCGGCACCTTGTATTTCACGCAGAGCTCGAGATCCTGCTCGAGACGGGCATTGGATTTGTGCACGATCTGATTGACCGCGAACGGCGCCGACGGGCGCTCGGGATGAGCGCGGTCCCAGGCGGCCAGCGTCTCGGTGATCTGCGCGAGCCACTCATCGAGCAGCGACACCGGGCGGGCATTGAGCGCCGGGAATGAGCCGATGATGCCGCTCGTGCACTGCGCGATGACCAGATCGGGATTGGAAATGATGAACAACGGCGAGCCGATGACCGGCAGCCGAAGGCGGGAGATGATGTCGTTGATATTCACAGTGCTTATCCGGTGGAATCATGGCGCCACCGAGATCACCGCAAAGGTTTGCCAGCGTCGGATTCGGGGCAGGCCCGCAGAATACACCGGGAACGGTCGAGCCCTCAGGCGGCGATTTCAACCCGGTTGCGGCCGTTGTCCTTCGCCCGGTACAGGGCGCGGTCGGCCCGCTCGACGAACTCCTCGGCGCTTTCGCCCGGTTTGAGCTGGGCCACGCCGATCGATACCGAGATGTTGCTCAGCACCTTGTCGGAGTTGCTGCGACGGATGCGGCTGTTCCTGACTGTCTGGCGGATCCGCTCGGCCACCGCCGCGCCGCCCTCGGTGTCCGTCTGAGGCAGGATCAGCGCGAATTCCTCTCCGCCGAAGCGGCTCACGGCATCCTTGCGCATCACGCCCTCGGCGAGCACGCGGGCGATACCCTGGATCACCTTGTCGCCGAACAGATGGCCGTGTTCATCATTGATCTTCTTGAAGTGATCGATGTCGACCATCAGCAAGGTCAGCGCATGCCCTTCACCGGAAACGACCAGATCGACCGCGGCCTGCAGTTGCTGATTGAACATCCGGCGATTGAACAGGCCGGTCAGAGGGTCGAGCTGCGCTTCTTCGCGAGCCTTGACCAGTTCGTCGGCCAGGCGTTCGACTTCGTCCCGGCTATGCTGCAGCTTGTCGTTCAGGCTGCGCATCGAACTGGTCACCTGAGAAAGATCGCCGCGAAAGCCTGCGAGCTGGTTCTTCAATGCATCGGCATCGACGCCATCGTCCAGGCCGTCGACCAGGCCGGCCAGCCGGTCATCGAAACTACCGGTGACCTGGGCGGTGTTCTCGACCGATTCATGGATGTTGTCGAGCACATCGAGCAGGTTCGCCCGGCCTTTGAGCACCGCTTCTTCGTATTGGCCGACGACATGTCGCTGATAGACGTCGAAGGTGATCTCGGACGACAGGCGTGGCTCACTTTCCAGCAGCGAATCCACTTCGTGTCGCAGCGCCCGGTTCTCGCCGCGCACATACTCGTACCAGACCGAATAGGAGATCGGCGCAAAGCCGCGGCCGTGACGCGAGATCATGGGCAGGGCCAGTCTCAGCAACTCGGCACTGCGGTCAGTGTTCGGATCCTCGGCGCCGCGCACCAGTTCCCGACGACGCTCGGCGTGCGTCATGTCCTTGCCATCGGTCTGCTTCGGATCACTCATTCGGGAGCGTCGGGTTGTTGAAGGTCGGCAATGGCCGAGGTGAAATTCACGGGCGTTCCATTGAGGCTTGTCCCAAAGTGTGCGAGATCGTGTTGTCGGCCGGTCGATGAAAAAGCGGTGAAATCAATGCCAATGCTGATTGATCGACCGGCCGCGTCGCCGGGGCACCGGCCCTGTGGGCCAGGGCTTCACCTTTCGGCGACCCGCGTGTGCCGTTGATCCCTGTGCGCAGGGCCGACCGACGAGCATGGGCATGATCGGCGGGCCCGTCCGGGGCATCGCCGCTACCGGCGCGATGACCGCTACACTGCTCGGCTTTGCCGCAACTTCGGAACGCGACGCATGCGCGAGATGGCTTCCCAATCTTCCCGGCACGGGCCCGCGCCAGCCGACCGGGCCTCGACGCACAAGCGGGACTGGCGCGCACTGGCGCGGCTGCTGCCCTACCTGAGCCGATATCGTTGGCGCATCGGCCTGGCGCTCGCCTTCATGGCGGGTGCCAAGGCGGCCACGGTCGCGGTGCCGGTGTTGCTGAAGTCGATCGTCGACGGCCTCGATGCCAGCCGACTGGGCGCCGGCGAAGTGTTGGTGGTGCCGATCGCGCTGGTGCTCGTGTACGGCCTGTTGCGTTTCTCGAGCACCTTACTGACCGAGTTGCGTGAGATCGTTTTCGCGCCGGTCACGGCCTCTGCCATGCGTTCGGCGGCGCTGGAGGTGTTTCGCCATCTGCACGGCTTGTCATTGCGGTTTCATCTGGAGCGTCAGACCGGCGGGCTGACCAGCGACATCGAGCGCGGAACGCGCGCGATCTCTTCGCTGGTTTCATACACGCTCTACAGCATTATCCCGACCCTGATCGAGATCACGCTGGTGATCGCCTATCTGGTCATCCACTATGACAGCCGCTTTGCGCTGATCACGCTCGCGGCGCTGCTCGGCTATGGCGTGTTCACGGTGTCGATCACCGAATGGCGCACGCGCTTTCGGCGAATGATGAATCGCCTCGACACCGATGCCAATGCGCGTGCGGTCGATTCTCTGCTCAACTACGAGACCGTCAAGTACTTCGTCAACGAGAAGTTCGAGGCATCGCGCTATGACGAGGCCCTGGCCAGCTACGAGAGTGCCCGGCTGCGCAGCCAGTTCTCGCTCGGGCTGCTCAATGTCGGCCAGGCGCTGATCATCTCGTCCGCGGTTGCCGCGATGATCTGGCTGGCTACATCAGGGGTGGTGGCCGGCGAGATGAGCCTGGGTGACCTGGTGCTGGTCAACGGCTTCATGATTCAGCTGTATATCCCGTTGAACTTCCGGGGCACGCTGTATCGTGAGATTCGTCAGAACCTGACCGACCTCGAACGCATGATGGGGCTGCTGGACGCCCATCGCGAGATCGCTGACGCACCGGCCGCACGGGTGTGGCGCCCGCTGCTGGATGGCGAAGGCACGCCGCGCGCACCGCGCCTGAGCTTCGAACACGTGCGATTCGGTTACCGGCCCGACCGACCTATCCTGCATGACGTCGATTTCACGATCGATGCTGGCACCACCACCGCCGTGGTCGGTGCCAGCGGGGCAGGCAAGTCCACGCTCGCCAGACTGCTGTTTCGCTTCTACGATGTCAGCGGCGGCTCGATCCGCATCGACGACATCGATATCCGCGATTTCACCCAGGACAGCCTGCGCTCGGCGATCGGTGTGGTCCCGCAGGATACGGTCTTGTTCAACGAGTCGATCGGCTACAACATCCGCTATGGTCGCCCGAGTGCCAGCGATGCCGAAGTCCGGGCGGCGCTGGAGGCCGCGCAGCTGGGCCCGTTCATCGACTCGCTGCCGCAGGGTCTGGACACCGCGGTGGGTGAGCGCGGGCTCAAGCTATCCGGCGGTGAGAAGCAGCGGGTCGCGATCGCGCGGATGCTGTTGAAGAATCCGCCGATTCTGGTGCTCGATGAAGCGACCTCGGCGCTGGACAGCCGCAATGAGCAGGCGATCCAGGCCGCGCTCGAGGCGCTGGCGGCGCAAAGAACGACGCTCGTGATCGCGCACCGGTTGTCCACGGTGGTCGATGCCGATCAGATTCTGGTCATGCGCGAGGGGAGGGTGCTCGAGCGGGGGCGCCATGCGCAGCTGCTGGCCGCCGACGGGCACTATGCCGCGATGTGGCGGCTGCAACAGGACTCGGCCGATGCCGACCCGAACCACGACAACGAGGCGCAATCATGAGCGGAATCGTCTATCTGGCCCTGCACTATCAGAATGAGAACTGCCATGCCGATGGCCGGATTCCATTCGGCATGGACAAACACGCGCATGCATGGCGCGCGTCGATGCTGGCCGCCGCGCGGCGTATGGCGGAAAGTGCGCGCCGCCATGGCATTCCGATCATCCATGTTCAGCTGGAGACCGAGCCGGATCATGCGGATGTGATCGCGAACTGTCCGATCTTCGGCAGCTTTCGTGAGCGCGGCGCCTGGCCGCGTGGCAGTTGGGGAGCGCGGTTCATCGATGGTCTCGAACCGCAGGCTGGCGAGCTGGTCGTGCCGCACGGGCGCAACTCGGCCTTCTACGGTTCACGGCTGCCCGAATACATGGCCTGGCTGAAACCGGACTGGCTGATCATCAGCGGCGTGTCCACCGCCTATGTGGTCGAGACCACGGTGCGTCACGCGGCCGACATCGGCTATCGCCTGGTGGTGCCGCATGATGCCTGTTCCACGTTTCGGCGCGATTTTCATCAGGCCAGCCTGCGGGCGATGTCGCTGCTGGCGCGCATCGCCGCGGTCGACGAGATCGATGCCGCCCTCGATAGCGAGGATGGCCTGGCCTCGCTGCCGTTCGAGTTGTGCGAAGCGGAATCGTTCTGAACAGCCTGGGCAGTTGTCAGAGCGCTACCCGGCGCAGGCGCAGCGCATTGCTGACCACGAAGACGCTCGACATCGCCATCGCGAACGCCGCCAGATGTGGCGATAGCAACATGCCGTTCACGGGATACATCACACCCGCGGCAAGCGGAATCAGCGCCACGTTGTAGGCGAAGGCCCAGAACAGGTTCTGACGAATGTTGCGCAAGGTGGCCGCGGCCAGTCGGCGCGCGCTTGGCAGTGACGACAGGCGCCCGGCCATCGAGACCACATCGGCGGCGGCCATCGCGGTATCGGTGCCCGAACCCATGGCGATCCCGACATCGGCGCCGGCAAGGGTCGGCGCATCATTGATGCCATCGCCAACGAAGGCAATCGGCCCGTAAGCCTGACGCAGGCGATTCAGCTGGTCCAGTTTGTCCTGTGGCCGGCACTGTGCATGGACTTCGGCGATGCCCAGTTCGCTGGCGATGGCCTGCGCGGTCAGCGGGTTATCGCCGGTGAGCATCACCAGATGCAGACCATCGGCGCGCAGCGCCGCCAGCGCCTCGCGCGCATCGGGTTTGAGCGGGTCCGAGACCGCCATCAGGCCAAGCACCCGCTCACCTCGCGCCACCAGGATCGTCGAGCGGCCCAGTGCCGCGAGTTCTGCTGCGCGTGCTTGCAGCGGACCCGCATCGAGGCCGTGATCGGCCAGCAGATCCGCGGTGCCGACCAGCACACGTTCACCGTCGAGTTGCGCGACCACCCCGTGGCCGACACGGGCTTCGAATGCCTGCGGGGTGCTCAGACTCAGACCGTGTTCCCGGGCGGCAGTGATGATCGCCTTGGCGATCGGGTGCTCCGAGTGCTGCTCGACACTCGCCGCCAGGCGCAGCATCGTGTCGGTATCGGCGTCATCGAGCGGGTGGAGATCGGTCAGCGCGGGATGGCCGATAGTCAGGGTGCCGGTCTTGTCAAAGGCCATCACACGGACCTGGTCGAGGGCCTGCAGGGCCGCGCCATTGCGGAACAACAGGCCCAGTGAGGCCGCGCGGCCGATGCCTACCATCACCGAGGTTGGCGTGGCCAGACCCATGGCGCACGGGCAGGCGATGATCAGCACCGCGACCGCATTCACCAGGGCGAGGCTGAGCGCCGGCGCCGGACCGAACATCAGCCAGACGACGAAGGTCAGCAGCGACAGGCCCATGACGATGGGCACGAACCAGAGGGCGACCTGGTCCACCACGGCCTGAATCGGCATCTTGGCACCCTGGGCATCCTCGACCATGCGCACGATCTTGTCGAGGACCGTGTCGCCAGCCGCATGCGTGACCTCGATACGCAAGGCGCCGGACTGATTGAGCGTGCCCGTGGCGACCGGGTCGCCCGCACGGCGGGCCACCGGCACGGGTTCACCGGTGAGCATGCTTTCGTCCACATGACTTTCGCCGTCGAGCACAGTGCCGTCGACCGGCACGCGCTCTCCCGGCCGGATCAGCACCTGGTCTCCCACCCGGATCTGCGCGATCGGGGCGTCGACGAATCCGCCGTCGCGCAACACGCGGGCGGTGGCCGGTTGCAGCCCGGCCAGGAGCGAGATTGCCTCGGTGGTGCGCGCGCGCGCCCGCGACTCCAGCCAGCGCCCGAGCAGGATCAGCGTGATGATCACTGCCGCGGGCTCGAAGTACAGATTGGCCGCGCCAGCGGGCAGCACGCCCGGGGCGAACAGGGCCACCACCGAGTATCCCCAGGCTGCCAGCGAGCCGACCGCCACCAGGGTGTTCATATCGGGCGCTGCACGGGCCAGCGCCGGCAGGCCGTGGGAGAAGAAGGCGCGCCCGGGCCATATCATCACGAGTGTGGCCAGCACGAACTGCAGCCAGCCGATGCTGGCGCTGCCCAGGGTGCGGTGCAGCCAGTGATGCCAGGCCGGCACCAGATGGCCACCCATTTCGATCACGAACACCGGCAGGCTCAGCATCGTCGCGATGATCAGGCGCTGGCGCAGTGACTGGTGCTCGCCCGGGGCGCCTAGATCGGCGGGCGCGGGCGCACCGGGAACCGCAACCGGGGTCGGATGGCTTTCGTAACCGGCCCGCGTGACCCGCGCTGCGAGCGCCTCGGCATCGGCCTTGTCGGCATCGATGATCACGCGTGCGCGACCGGTGGCCAGATTGACTTCGGCGCGATGCACGCCCTCTTGGCGACCGAGCACCTTCTCGACGCGCGCCACGCAGGATGCGCAGGTCATGCCCGTGACATCGAGTTGAATGGTCTCGGTGGCACAGGCCTCGCCATCGGCGATATCGGCGGAACGGGGCGGGGCGGTTGTCTGCATGATGGCTCGGGCCGCGCCGACGCGCCAGGGCGGGGGCGCAACGCGGTTTCGATTGACCAATGGCTCGGATAGCGACCATTATCCGCGAGTTATCGGGTGGCCGGACGATGTCCGTGCGCGGGGCTCTGCAGGGAAATTCCATGGAAGCGTTACCGACGGTCGAATCGATCGAGGCTGCCGATGTGCGCGATGACGTGGCCGCCCTGCTCAGCGGCTGCGAGCACATGGTTTGTCAGGTGCGCACCGCCGAGGGGCTGGTGCGGATACCCGTGTCGTGCCGCGGTACAGGGCCGCCGCTGTTGCTGTTGCACGGGCATCCGCAATCGCGGGTGATCTGGCATCGCCTGCTACCGGAGCTCGCCCGGCACTTCAGTGTGGTGTTGACCGATCTGCGTGGGTATGGCGACGCCGACTCGCCGGCCGATGCGCCCGGGGCGGCGCCACATAGTGCCCAGGGCAAGCGTGCCATGGCTGCCGACCAGGTTGCCGTGATGAGTGCACTCGGCCATCCGGCCTTCGCGGTCGTCGGCCATGATCGCGGCGCCCGGGTCGCCCATCGGATGGGCCTGGATTGGCCCGCACGCATCCGCGCGATGATGCTGCTCGATATCGCGCCCACCCTGTCGATGCTCGAGCAGACCGACCTGGCCTTTGCCAGCGCCTACTGGCACTGGTTCTTTCTGGTGCAGCCGGCGCCGTTTCCCGAGCGCATGATCGCCGCCGATCCGCAGGCCTGGTTACAGGGCCTGATGGGCAACCGGATCAAGGGGCCGAGCCCGTTCGCCGAGGCCGCGTGGCGCGAGTATCTGCATCATCTGGGCCGCCCGCAGATCGTGCACTCGATCTGTGAAGACTATCGCGCGGCGGCCGGTTCGGACGCCGAGCTCGATCGGGCCGATCGCGATCGCGGTCACCGCCTGAGTTGCCGCCTGCGTGTGCACTGGGGGGCCGAGGGGATCATCGGCCGCCTCTATAATCCGCTGTCCGAATGGCGCGCCGCCTGTCACGATGATGTCCGGGTCGATGGCGGGCCGATGCCGTGTGGGCACTATCTGCCCGAGCAGGCGCCGCAAGCCGTGCTGGCATCGGTGCTCGATGACTGGTATCCGGGGCAGGCCGAGGTCTGATCCGCGAGGGCGGGCGTCGGCGGCCACGCCGGCGTGCCCCGTCCGGCGCCCGCATGCGTGGTGCGCGCCAAACCATGAACACAATCTGGAGATCTCATGAGCAAGATTCGCATCGCCGTCATCCCTGGTGACGGTATCGGCAAGGAAGTCATGCCCGAGGGGGTGCGCGCGCTGGATGCCGTGGCGCGCCGCTTCGGTATCGAACTTGCGTTCGATCACTTCGACTTCGCCAGCTGCGACTACTACGCGGCGCATGGCCGCATGATGCCGCCAGACTGGAAGGATCAGATCGGTGGCCACGACGCGATCTACTATGGTGCGGTCGGTTGGCCCGACACAGTGCCCGATCACATCTCATTGTGGGGCTCGCTGCTGTTGTTTCGGCGTGAGTTCGATCAATACATCAATCTGCGGCCTGTGCGTCTGATGCCGGGCGTGCCCTGCCCGCTGGCCAATCGCAAGCCCGGCGAGATCGATTTCTATGTCGTGCGCGAGAACACCGAGGGCGAGTACTCATCCATCGGGGGGCGCATTTTCGAGGGCACCGACCGCGAAGTGGTGATTCAGGAGTCGGTGTTCACCCGCCATGGCGTCGATCGTGTCCTGCGCTATGCGTTCGAACTGGCCGGCAAACGTGCGAAGCGATTGACCTCGGCCACCAAGTCGAATGGCATATCGATTTCCATGCCCTATTGGGACGAGCGTGTGGCCGAGATGCAATCGAGCTACCCGGACATCGAGGTGAGCAAGTTTCACATCGACATCCTGACCGCGCATTTCGTTCGCAATCCGCACTGGTTCGACGTCGTGGTGGCGAGCAATCTGTTTGGCGATATCCTGTCCGACCTCGGGCCCGCCTGCACCGGCACGATCGGTATCGCGCCCTCGGCCAATATCAATCCAGAGGGCAGATTCCCGTCGTTGTTCGAGCCCGTGCATGGTTCCGCGCCCGACATCTACGGCAAGGGCATCGCCAATCCGATCGGCCAGATCTGGTCGGGCGCGATGATGCTCAATCATCTGGGCCACACCGAGGCTCACGATGCCTTGCTGGCCGCGATCGAAACGGTGACCGCCAATGGCCCGCGCACGCCTGACATGGGCGGCAATGCGAACACCCTCGATGTCGGCAAGGCGATTGCCGAGGCGGTCTCCGGTACCTAGCCATCGACAATCACCCGATCAGCCAGGGCCTGGCCGCCCTTTAGATATCGTTGCCCTTTGGTCAGACAGATCCAACCAACGGTTGCGCCGCATTGTCAAGGCCACCGTAAATGATTTGGTGAATCCTGCAAAAGCGGTTACAGTCTGTTCCGTTAAACAAAAGGGTCGGTACCTTGGTACATAACGGCCTTGCAGGCAGGCATCCAGGGGGGTGACTGTACTGCGCAGCGGTTCGAAGCGAACGCTGCATTGAAGCCCGGCGCTGCCGGGCTTCTTCTCGTCTGCGGCCGGCGTTCCATCAGGCAGCTTCGTGTCTGCCCGCCCGCATACCCGGATCAGGCCATGCCGACACATCCATGACGGAGTCATTCATGTCTGCACAGATCACCAGCCTGCAGATCACCCGCCCCGACGACTGGCATCTGCATCTCCGTGATGGCTCTGCCTTGCGTTCGGTCGTGGCCGCCAGCGCGCGGCAGTTCGGGCGCGCGATCATCATGCCGAACCTGAAACCGCCGGTGACCACGGTAGACCAGGCGCTTGCCTACCGCGAGCGGATCCTGGCCGCATTGCATGCTGCCGATCCGGCACTGGGCGATCGGTTCACACCCCTGATGACCCTCTATCTGACCGATCGCACGGCCGCCGCCGAGATCGCCGCGGCCGCGGCCAGCGAGCACGTTCGTGCCGTCAAGTACTACCCGGCGGGGGCGACCACCAATTCCGACGCCGGCGTCACCGACATCGCTCATGTGCGCGCGGTTCTCGAGGCCATGCAACGGCATCGTATGCCGTTGCTGATTCATGGCGAGGTCAATGATCAGGAGGTCGATGTCTTCGACCGCGAGGCGGTGTTCGTCGATCGGGTGCTCATCCCTCTGCGGCGCGATTTCCCCGAGCTTCCCGTGGTGTTCGAGCACATCACCACCGAGCAGGGCGCGCACTATGTGCGCGATGCTGACGGGCCGATCGCTGCCACCATCACGCCGCAGCATCTCCTCTACAACCGCAACGCGATTTTCTCGGGGGGCTTGCGGCCGCACTGGTACTGCCTGCCGGTGCTCAAGCGCGAGCATCATCGCCGCGCGTTGATCGAGGCGGCGACATCGGGCAATCCGCGCTTTTTTCTCGGCACCGACAGCGCACCGCACGCGGCGCATCTGAAGGAGCATGCGGCGGGCTGCGCAGGGTGTTACAGCGCGCCCTATGCGCTGGCACTCTATGCAACCGCATTCGAGCGTGAGGGCAGGCTCGAGAACCTGGAGGCATTCGCCTCGTTCAATGGCCCTGATTTCTACCGCCTGCCGCGCAACCTGCAGCAGGTGCTCCTGGTGCGCGAGGAGACAGCCATCGCGCAACGACTGCCGTTTGGCGAGCATGAGATCGTGCCATTGGCCGCAGGCGAGACCTTGCCCTGGCGCTTCGCGGGCGATGCCGACGGCGGGCATTGAGCGCACGCGGGCGCGGCCGGGGCCGCGCCGGGCGCTGGCGCCGGCCACCTCTTTGCCCGGCCAGGGGAGCTGGGAGAGCGGGCTGAGACACACGCTCGCCGCGATCGAGGGCTGTGGGGGCGGCGCGCCCACGGCCGAAGGTCTGCTCGCGCCACCTACCCTGGAAGCCCTGAATCAGGTGGCAGCGCAGTCCGGGCTGCGCGCCGGAGCGCAACGGCAGCTGCGGTTCGTCGACGCCGCCCCGCTGGGCCGGTTGTCGGCCGTCGAGTACGAATCGCATAACGGGCGCACCGGAGATGTGCCTACGCGCTGCAGGGGCCCCGGTGCCTGGCATGACTGGTATAACGCGCTGATCTGGCTGAACTGGCCGCGCACGAAGCGCGCGCTCAATGATGCGCAATGTCGGCAGATCGCCAGCTCGAGCGGGCTGTCTGCCGACCACGGCCAGCGCGACCGGCGGCGCGATGCGATCACCCTGTTCGACGAAAGCGGCCTGGTCATGGTGTGCGCGATGCCGCTTTTGCGGCATGCGCTTCGCGAGCAGCGCTGGCGGCCGTTGTTCATCGAGCAGCGTTACGCGTTCGTCCGGCATGCTCGCCTGCGGCCCGTCGGCCATGGACTTCTCGACAAACTGCGTACGCCGTTCAAGGGTGTATGCGCGCGGGTCTGGATTCTGCCGGTCGATGCTCAAACGCCCGCTGCAACGATCGACGCGTTGCTGGCCGAGGCGATCGCTCGAGGTGCGCCGTGGCGAGAGGCCCTGCCACCCATGCCGGTGCTCGGTGTGCCAGGATGGTGGCCGGCCAATGAATCGGCCGACTTTTATGATGATCCCACTGTGTTTCGGCAGCGGAGTCCACGATGAAGATCCTGATCACCGGCGCGGCCGGGTTTGTCGGCCAGCGACTGCTGGCACATCTGTTGGCCCTCGGGCGGCTAGAACTCGTCGATGAGCAGGGCCGCTTGAGTACCCATGAGATCCAGGGCATTGCCGGCTTCGACCGAGAACCCGGCGCGATCCTCGATCAACGCGTGCGCTACTTCGTGGGCGACATCGCGTCGCCGCGTGCGCTCGAGAGCTGCCTGGATGCCGAGACGGACGTGGTCTTTCATCTGGCTGCCCTGGTCAGTGGCAGCGCCGAGGCCGATCTGGAGTTGGGTTTGCGCGTGAACCTCGATGGCATGCGTCATCTGCTCGCTCGCTGCGTCGAGCTGGGACATCGGCCGCAACTGATCTACTCGAGTTCGATTGCCGTGTTTGGAGTCGGGATGCCGGCGTTGGTCGATGATGACACGCGACCCATGCCGTTGCTTTCTTACGGGGCTCAGAAGCTCTAGGTGAGATCTTGCTCAATGATCATCTGCGTCGCGGGCTCGTCCGAGGGTGCAGCTTGCGACTGCCCGCCGTGATCGTGCGCCCGGGAGCGGCCAACGGTGCTGCGACCGGGTTCTCTTCGGCGATCTGGCGCGAGCCTCTCGCGGGGCGGGATTACGCGTTGCCGGTGCCGCGCCAGACCCGGATGTGGTGTGCTTCGCCCGCAGCAGTGGTAGACAACCTCGTCCATGCTTTGTCCGTGCCTGACAAGGAATGGTCGCCGCACAGCGCGGTCAATCTGCCAGGGCGGGTGGTGAGCATGCAAGAGGCGATCGACTCGCTCGAGCGTGTTGCCGTACTTGCCCACCCTGTTCGAGAGCGGCTCGACCCCGTTATCACGGAGATGTCGACAACCTGGGCCTGTGAGTTCGAAACATCGCGGGCGCGCAAGCTCGGGTTTCGTCGCGACGACAGTATCGACTCGATGCTGCGGGCCTATATCGACGAGCATCCAGACGCGGTGCGCGTGCCGCTGCGCGATCGCCGTTCGATTGAACCCGAAGTCTGAAACCAGGCACTATGGGCTCGGCCGCTGGCCCGGTGTTCACTGGGACGATGGCGTGTCGCGAACGGCCGCTGGTGGTTCGGCTGGCTCGAGCAGGCCGGCCTCGGCAGCTTGCCGAAACAGGGCGATGTCGGTATCGACGCGGAGTTTCTGGCGCACGATGCTCAACAGGTTGGACACGGTCTTTGCACTGATCTTCAGGTTCTCTCCGATATCGTCGATCCGCGCGCCGCGCAGATACATGCTGCAAACCTCGAATTCACGGGGCGACAATGCATCGAAGGCCCCGACCGCACCGCGTGTCGATGGTATTGTGAGTTCGAGCGCCAGTGAATGGCTCAGATAGGGTTTGCCGGCTGCGACGGCGCGCACCGCGTGGACCATCTCGCTGGGGTGTGAGTCTTTGCTGAGAAAGGCCGTTGCGCCAGCGGCCAATGCCTGCCGTGCAATAGCGGCGCGTGAGTACATGGTGAACACCAGGATGCGCGCATCGGCATCCACGGCCCGAATCCGGCGTATCGCGTCGATGCCGCTACTGCCCGGCATCATGATGTCGATGATGCAGACATCGATGTCAGATCTGCGGTAGCGCATATAGGCTGCATCGCCGGTGTCTGCCTCGGCCACGACGAGAATGTCCGGCTCGTTCTCGAGCAGGCGCCGATAGCCCGATCGGACGACCGCGTGATCGTCGACGATCATGATCCGGATGCTGGCTGGATCGCTCATGATTGGTCCGGTCTCGGCGCGGGCGCAGGGATCGTCACTTCCACCTGCCATTGCCCGTCGGCGCCCGCGCCCATGCGGTAGCAGCCGTTCAGGGCCTCGACGCGATCTCGCAGCCCCAGAGTACCGAGCCCCGGCCGGCTTCCCGCGCTGTTGTCGAACCTGCCATCGTTCCAGACGCGCAGGGTGATCCAGTCGCGCATGTCGCGAGGCTCGGTCCTCAGCATGATGCCGATGTGATTGCAGGCGCCATGCTTGATGGCATTGGTCACCGACTCCTGGACGGCACGAAATAACGTGGTATCGATGGCTTCGGAGCGGCCCGAGGCGATGGGCGACATATGCAGGGTGAAGCGCAGCGGGCGTGGCTGAGCCAGGCGCTGGGACTCGCAGAAGCCGGCGATGGCATCGAGCAGCCCGAGGGTTTCGAGTTCCGGTGGATGCAGGGTCTCGAGCATCAATCGAACCCGTTGCACGGTGCGTGCGACATGCTCGCCGATCGCCGCGATCGGCCCTTCATAGTCGGCCAGCACGGGATCGCGCGCCACCGCTGCCTGCAACAGTGCGACGTTGGGTTGGATGGCAACCAGGTAGGGAGACAACTCGTCGTGAAGATCGTGCGCGATGCGGCGCCGGGTCGTTTCCTCGACCTCGATCAGTGTGTCGGTCAATTTCTCGCGCATCCGGCTGGTGTCGCGAATCATCGCGGCGGCGCGGTTGAAGTCCGCGGGTAGTTGATCGAACTCCGAGATCGCCATCGGCGCAAGGCGTGCCTGCGGATCGCCAGCGCCCAAGGCGGTCAGGGCCTCGGAGATCCTCGCCAATGGTCGCATCGCGCGGCGGACGGCCCAGAAGGTCAGCAGCGTCAGCGCGAGCGTGACCACACCGATCATGATCAGGTCGGCGAGAATGAGGCTGTGTCGCTCCTCGATTTCATCGGCGGGGCGCGGCATCACGAAGAAGGATCCGATGCGCGTTCCCTTGAAGGTCGCTTCACGGACGAGCGCATCGGGCCAGTCTCTCGGCGCGAACCATGCCTCTGCCGGCATTCCCGGCATGGCTGGTTCCTCACCTGTCGCCGACATCGGCGCAAAACGTACGGAGATGTGCCGTACGCCTTCAAACCGCGTCAGGAGTGCGTGCACGGCCTCGTCCGGGCCTGCGACCAGAGACGGGTCCGCACCCAGCTCGGCCGGGATGGCGGCCAGCGCCAGACGCTGGTTCGACACGATCTCGGTCATGGTTTCGCTGAAGAGGTGCCAGGTTCGCCAGACCGAGCCAGAGGCAACCAATAGCGCCATCGCGCCGGCCACCACCAGCGTTAGACGAACGGCCAGGCTGCGCAGGGGGCCGCGCCGCCACCAGGATCCGGCAACGGGAAGACTTCCCGGATCGCTTCGGGAAGTTGTTCGTATTGGGTTCACGGCTGCCACGCGCTACTCTCCATGCTGCCCCGGGACATCAACAATTCTATCGATGCGCTGTGTCCGGGTCGTGGCCGCCAAAGCCCTCGGACTCCGCCTGCCAGACGTGCTTCCGAACCGGTGCCGGGGCGTGTCGACCGCTGTCCGGGTACGTTGGGCACGAGTGAGCCCAGGGACGGCGGGGCCCGGCTGCCCCGCGTCAGCCATATCCAATGACCACAGAGACGGAGCCGGCGCGGTTGCGCCTGGCTGCCCACCGAGGAGGAATCGAGCAATGCGACGCAGGATGCAGCCTGGTAACAGCTGGTTCACGCTGATCATCGCCACGGGGCTGCTGATGCAGTGGCCGGTACATGCCCAGGAAAAGCTCGAGCAGATCGACGTCGTGGGAACGACGCCCCTGCCTGGCGCCGCGGCGCCGCGATCGACGATGCCGGCCAATGTCCAGACCGTCACGGGACGTCAACTGGGCGAGCAGCGCTCGTCGACCTTGGCCGACTACTTGAACCGCAATGTGGGTGGCGTTCATCTCAACGAGGCTCAATCGAACCCGTATCAGCCGGACATGACTTATCGCGGATTCGTGGCGTCGCCGTTGCTTGGCAACCCGATCGGTCTGTCCGTCTATGTCGACGGCGTGCGCGTGAACGAATCATTCGGCGATACCGTGCTCTGGGATCTGATCCCTTCGGCAGCTATCGACAGCACGGACCTCATCCCGGGTTCCAATCCTGTGTTCGGTCTGAACACCCTCGGCGGCGCCCTGAACGTGCGGATGCACAGTGGCCGCTCTGCCCCCGGGGGCAGCCTGCTGTTCGAAGGTGGTTCGTTCGGGCGAGCCTCGGTGCAGGCGACCTATGGTCTGGCTGCCGATGGCATGGATTTCTTCGTGAGCGCGGAATCGATCGAGGAAGACGGCTGGCGTAGCCAGTCGCCCAGTGCGGTTCGGCGGGTCTTCGGCAAGCTCGGGTTCACGAGCGGCAACACCGATGGCTGGGTGTCGTACAGCCTCGCCGATAACAGCCTCACGGGCAACGGGTTGATGCCCGAGTCCTTTCTGCGTCGCGAGCCCCGGGGCGTTTATACGTACCCGGATCAGACCCGCCCGGACCTGTCCTTTGTCAATACTGGCGTGACGCACTATCTCAGCGACACATTGACCCTGAGCGCGAACGCCTATCGGCGCCGGCTCGATTTGACCACCGCCAATGGCGATGCCGAGTTCGACGACGGTGATACGCCGGGCGACGTTGCAGACGACGCCTATGAGGCCGAGTTTCGCCGCACGCACACGAGGCAGACCACCACTGGCCTCGGTCTCCAGCTGGCCGGTGATCAGGAACTCGTCGGGGCACGCCATCGCTGGGCGGCCGGCATGAATTTCGATCGAGGCGACGCCAGGTTCAGCCAGTCCGAGCAGGAAGGGGAATTCACCGCCGATCGCGGTGTCGAGCCCGAGGGCGACCCCGTGCTCGACACCGACATCGACGGGACTACCCGTTACCGTAGCCTGTATCTGAGTGATACCGTGACGCTTGGCGAGCGTCTGGATGTCACGGTGTCGGGGCGCTACACCCGCGCCGAAGTCACGATTGCCGATCGCTCGGGGAACGAACCGGATCTGAACGGCTCGCACGTGTTCAGCCGCTTCTCGCCTTCGATTGGAGCGACCTACCGGCTGGCGGGGGCCATGTCGGTGTATGGCGGCTATAACGAAGGGTTTCGTGCGCCGACACCCGTCGAGCTGACCTGCGCCGATCCTGACGATCCCTGCGCGCTGCCGGTGGCCTTCGTGGCTGATCCGCCGCTCGAACCGGTGGTCGCCCGGACTTTCGAGGCCGGGATCCGTGGTGGCGGTAAGGGCATTTCCTGGCATGCCGGCGTGTTTCAGACCAATCTCTCGGACGACATTCTGTTCACATCGACAGGCGCGAGCCAAGGCTTCTTCGCCAACGTGCCCAAGACGCGGAGACGCGGCCTCGAGCTCTCCGTGAGCGGCAGTCGATCGTCATTCGACTGGTTCGCGCACTATTCGTTCGTGCGGGCGACCTACGGGTCGGATGTGCAGCTGTTCAACCCGGTGGCCAGTGATGCCGATCCGACCCAGCCGGGCACCATCGACGTACAAAAAGGCGATCGCCTGCCGGGCATGCCGGAGCATCTGCTGAAGGTCGGGGTCGACCTGAAGGTGAGCAGCGAGTTCACACTGGGTACGACAATGAATGTCGTCGTTGGGCAGTTCCTGCGCGGTGACGAGAGCAATCAGCGCGAGCGGCTCTCGGGGTATGCCGTCTTTAATTTGCGTGCCGACTATCGAACGCGCTCTGGCTGGCGACTGTTCGCGCGCATCGACAATCTCTTCGATCGGGATTACCACACCCTTGGCGCCTACAACCGGGTGGCATTCAACGATGCCAGCGAGCCACTCGAGGGTGTCGGTATCGGCCCCGTCGAGCGATTCCTGTCGCCGGGCGCGCCCCGTTCACTATGGTTGGGCTTCGAGCACCGTTTCTGACCCGCACACCGCTTGTGCGGCGGCCGACGCCGGCCGGTAGATCGGCTCTGCCGGCTGCGGCGCAGGGGTCAGCGCAGACGAAAGCCGATGGGCACGGCGAACCAGGCCTCCTGCCCGCTCAGGTAGATCGGCGGAGGTGCCGGGAAGGGACTTGCACGGTCGATGCTTTCGAGGGCGGCCTGATCGAGTATGCCGATCCCGGATGACTCCAGGATCTCGCGCGCCAGAACTGTGCCGTTCGCATCGAGCTGAAAGCGCACGACGACCGTGCCCTCGAGGCGCCGCTGACGGGCGCGCATCGGATAGCGCTGATTGCCGCGCAATGCGTCGATCAGGCGCGCCCGATACTGCATGCGCTCCTCGTTCGAACGTTCCTGCTCGGCGCCGGTATCGGCTGTCACTGATTCAGAGCCACCGTCGCCGGCCGCCGTGCGGCGGTCGTCGGTCTCGGGAATCGCCCGCGTCGACGATGGTTCGGCGGAGGTCACCGTGGGTGGGTCGGCCGCCAGCGAGGGAGCGGGGGCTGGCGTCGGCAATGGTTTGGGTGCAGGTTTCGGCGCAGGCACCGGCGCAGGCACCGGCGCAGGGGCCTGCGTGGGCTTGAGCTCGCTTTCGGGCTCTGCTTTGGGCTCCTCCCGGGCCCGTGGCCTGGCTGGTGCGTCTGGCCGGAGTTCTTGGGCGCGCACTGCAGTATCGGGGCGAAGCAGCTCCGCCCGGGAAATCTGTATCCGCGGCTCGGCCGGCTTCGGCGGAATGCTTTCGCTGGCCTTTGGCGGCAGCGGTGCCATCGCCACCGGATCGGCGATCCTGGCAGGGGCGGGCTTTTGCAACGGTGTGGGGGCGGCCGATACGGCGCGCGTCACGGATCGGGTGCCCGCTGGTCCGGCCCGGGAGGCGGTGTCTGGCGGGATGATCTGCGCCAGCGCAATTGGCGGACCCTGCGCGGGCAGCGGGGCAATCGTGCCGCTGACCGGCCTGGCGGGAGCCGTGCCTGTCACGACCTGATCGGCGCGACGCACTTCCGGCTGCACCGGGCGGACCGTTTCCGCCGCCGGGGGCCTCGGCATGCGCGCGTCTGCCAGTGTCGGAGGTTGCGACACCGTTTCAGTCTGGGGCCGGATGCTCGTGGCCATCGACGCGGGTGCGATCGACGCGGCTCGGGTGGGCGCGCCGAGCGGGTCACCGGCCAGCCGTAATGACGGCGTCTGGGTCAGATCCTCGACCCGGGGAGACCAGTAGTTGAAGAGTGTCGCGAGCAGAACGGCCTGCGCGAGCGCTGCGATCGGCAGGGCGACCAGCCAGTGGCTGGCGCGAATTCGTCGCGGCGACGTCGTGACCACGAATCAGCGTGCCCGCTGGGTGACCAGGCGCACGCTGTCCGCTTGTGCTGCGCGGATGGCAGCGAGAACCGGGGCCAGGCGTACGAATGCAAGATGCCGGTCGGCGTGAATCTCGATCGCCCGTATGTCGCCGGGCCGGCCGGCGGCCCAGCGGGTCTGCAGGGCCGCGGTCAGGGCTGCGGGCTCGATGCTGGTCGAATCGATGTACAGCTCGGGCCCGGCCATCACTATGCGCACGGCGCCTGCGCTCTGGCGCCCGGCAGTGTCGGCGACTGGGCGCTCGAGCATGACAGGGTCTGCCGGCCGTACCGTGCCAGCCAGCATGAAGAAGATCAGCATCAGAAAGACGATGTTGATCAGGGGCACGAGCCGTGAATCCGCGTCACCCCGTGTCCGCGGAGCCTGTGCCAGACGAATTCTCGTGCGTGTGATCACGGCACCAGTTCGATCGCCGTTCGACTCGATGCGCTGAGCATTCCCCCGCAGTCGGGAGTCTTGTCGTCGCCTGTTTCGCAGAGCAAGACCTCGTTGATCAGGATCCGGCCGACCGCCTGGCACTCGCTGCCCATGTCGAATACCTTGAGGCGCGTTTTGTGTGCGGGCAGGGGGGCCGTTTCGAGCAGGATGCGCTGGGCGATGATGCCGTCCGGATCGAAGCCGACCAGGTCGAGCTGAAGATTCCTGAATGTGCTTGAGGTTCGGTTCTCGATCACCAGGTACATGCGGCAGGCGCCATCGATCTGTTCGGCCTTGTTCAGCTCCAGATGGACGCCTGATGTCGTTTGCGCCCCGGCGTGACCGGTGAATGCAAGCAGCAGGCACGTACTGATTGCCGATAGGCGGCTATGGTTGGTGATCATGATCAGTCTCCTGATGGGGCCGGGTTTCTCAGGGTGGGCGTGGGAAGGTCGGCGGCGCGAATGGTCTCGAGCGTGTCGATCAGGCGCTGTAACGCCACTGAATCGCCGACATCCAGGATCACGTGCTCAATTTTGTACCGGCCCCGGCCCACCGCGCGCAGCGCCGCGGCCAGGTCATCGGCGCGCATGGCACGGCCGGACACCAACACCTGTTCGGCGCGCAAACTGATCAGGAGTGTCCGTCCCTTCGACGAGGTCGCGCCGGGGGATGCTTCGGCATCACTTCCGATGATCTCGATGAAGCGCCACTGTCCGAAGCTGGTCGCCAGCATGAAGAACAGCAAGAGAATGAATACCACGTCGATCAGCGGGGTCAGCCCCAGGCTCGGCCGCCTGCGGGGTGCGGCGCGAATCGCCAGCGCGGGCAGGGTCTGGGTCGTTCGGGCGAACTCAGGCTGCATCTGGAATGATGAATCCCGCGTCATCGATGTCGGCGCTGGCGACGGTCTGGGCGCCCATGCCTCCCGTGAATACGCGGGTCGCCGCGTCCTCGATCGCATGAGCCAAGCGCTCGACGGTGCTATCGAGCCATCCGTGCACGACAGTCACCGGTATGGCCACGGCAAGCCCCACCGCCGTCGTCATGAGTGCCTGCCAGATACCGCCCGACAGGACGCCGGGGTCAACCTGGCTGCCCGATGCCTGCAGCGCCTGAAAGGCTTCGATCATGCCTACGACAGTACCGAGCAGGCCCAACAAGGGGCTCAGAGTGGCGATCAGCTCGAGTGGGCGCAAATAGCTGCGCAAGCCCACCAATTCGGCATTTGCGACCCGGGTCGTTTCCTCTCGCACGGTTTCCACGGGGTGTGACCTCGAAATGCCGGTCATAGCCACACGCACGGCCCGTGCCACGGGGTGATCCACTCCGTTGAGACGGCGGACTGCATCCCGTCTGCCCGTACCCCACGCATTCAGTGCCTCTTCGGTCTCTCGCAGTGCGCGACCGCCGAGGCCACGAAAATGCCAGAGCTTTATCAGCACGATGGCCGTGGCAATCAGGGCCATGAACATCAGGATCCAGACGATCGGGCCACCGAGATCCAGCCACTGACGGGCATCGGCAAGCAATGCGGCCTCGAATGAGTCTGTCGACGAGGCTAATGCAGCTACGCCATTCGCGGGTTGCCCCTGATCCATGTCTCCTCCGTCAGCAGCCCGTCGCGAACGCGCGTCGGACTCAGCTTCGAGGGAGCAATGTTAGCCCACGTGTGATGTCGTGAGCGCCGGTGCTTGACGCAGGCCGACCGGCCGATGGCAGGGAATTACCGGGGGATGTTCAGCTTGTACAGAACCTTGCGGCCGGGCTCGACGCCAAGGCCCAGCACCAGTTCGATCTGCCCGGCACTCACCGGCTCGGCCGATTGCAGGATCACGCGGTTGCTGGACTCCGGCTGCATGATCGTGAACAGATGTGGCGAGGGCGAGAAGCTGCCCGCGGGCGCCGTGGCGGCCAGCACCGAGAAGCTCACCGCGCTGATCGGTTCACCCGGCTCGGATGCGTAGGCGAGCTCGACCTTCAGTCGTTGGCCCTGCTGCGAGAGCACGCGTGCGTCGCCGGGATCGATGGCCATCGCCGGCATGGCGAGGCAGCTCAGGCCGAGCGCGGTCAGCCCGCGGGCCAGCGCCCGTCCGGTCTGGGAAGTGGATTGGCGGTTCATCGGGTCGACTCCAAAGAGATTCTTCGATCATGCGCGCATGCGCGTTGCACACCCAGCGTCGACCGACCAGCGTGCCCGGATACAATCTGGGCGGGAAGCGGGCCGGACGGTCGCCGGTTGCCACGGGTTCGCCCGTGCGGCGGGAGGAAGGTCCGGACTCCACCGGGCAGGATGCTGGCTAACGGCCAGGCGTTCGGGGGCCGAAAGGTGCCCCGGGCGACGGAAAGTGGCGCAGAAAACATACCGCCGACGGCCGCTTTGCGGTCGGGTAAGGGTGAAAAGGCGAGGTAAGAGCTCACCGCGCGTCTGGTGACAGGCGTGGCAGGCAAAACCCCATCCGGAGCAACACCAAATAGGCGTGCATTCGCGCAAGCGAGCCGGACGGCCCGTCCGGGTACGCGGGTAGGTGGCTTGAGCAGCCGGGTAACCGGTTGCCTAGAGGAATGACCGTCACGTCGGTTCGCCGGCGGACAGAATCCGGCCTACAGGCTCGTTTCCCATGAATAATCTCCTCTGGCCTGGCGGCCGGCGGCCAACCTGCCGCCGGCGCCGTCCCGGGTGGCATCTGCGATAGCCCGATTTCGCCGCCATGCCGCGCGGCGCGGCCTTTTCGGGCCCGTTTTCGGGCCCGGGCCCGACCGCCGAACTATCGAATTTCGATCATGGCGTGCAACAGGCTCATCCGGCGAGCCTTTGGCGCTACTCGCCATACCCAAACTTCAAGTAACACTTTCGCTTTGAGGCGTAAACCGCTCATTGCGTTCATCTTGACGTTTGTGCTCAAACTCGGGTAAGGGCCGGTCGAACCCGTAAGTGCCTGAAATTTAAGCGCAACTTGACCCCCTTCAGGGCACCGCATATTATCCGGGTGTCAAAAAATGGGTGTGAATGGGTTTAGACGGGATTCAGTTCCTGAAACCGCTGTTGTTTTCTCGAAAATTGGCGTGACTTCTGCGCAACACACGCCGGTGTCAAACGGCACCGGCCCGCTCGGCGGCACAAAAGAACCCTCCAAGAATCAATGTTCTATCAAGGAAGTCACAAGGCGATGCTGGATGCGAAGTCGCGGATTGCGGTCCCGAACGACTTCCGTGTCGCCCTGGGCAAGCAGTGCCAGGGAGAGCTGACCCTGACCCGGGGTGGTGGCGAGCATTGCCTGTGGCTGTTCCCGCGCCCGGTGTGGCTGAAGTTCCGTCAGAACCTGCGCAACCTGCGCGGCCGCGACCTGGCCTATCGCAGTCATTTCCTGCAGAACGCACGCGACCTCGAGATCGACAAGGGCGGGCGGATCAACATCCCGTCCAGTCTGCGTGAGCTCGCCGGTTTCGACAGTCCGGCGGTGTATTTCGCCGGCGACGGCGATTACTTCGAGCTCTGGGACTGGGATCGCAAGATGGCTTCGACCCGCGAGATCGACTTCACGGCTATGCCTGACTCGCTGTTCGACTACGACATCCAGGCGTCCGATGCCGACGGGGCGGGGTCGTCCCATGATGATTGAGGACACCAGACTAGCGTGCATGAAACGGTACTGCTGCATCAGGCGGTCGATGCGCTCGCAATCCATCGCGATGGTGTCTATGTCGATTGCACCTTCGGGCGCGGTGGGCACTCGCGCGAGATTCTCTCGCGACTCGGCCCGGGCGGTCGGCTGCTCGCGCTCGATCGCGATCCGCAGGCGGTCGAGGCGGCAGCAGCGATCGACGACCCGCGCTTCACGATCCGCCACTCACGCTTCTCGGCGCTCGCCGAGGTGCTCGACGCGCTCGCCATCGATCGACTCGACGGCGTGCTGTTCGATCTCGGCCTGTCCTCGCCGCAGATCGATCAGCCCGGGCGTGGCTTCAGCTTTCAGCACGATGGCCCGCTGGACATGCGCATGGACCCCTCGGAGGGGGTGCCGGTCGCGCAGTGGCTGGCCGATGCCGACGAAAACGAAATACGGGAGGTAATCGAACGCTATGGCGAAGATCGGTTTGCTCGGGCGATTGCAAAGGCGATTGTTGCTCGCCGCCAGAACCCGGCCGCAGCCCGCCTTACGAGCACAAGGCAGCTTGCAGAGCTCGTGGCGGGGGTTGTCAGGCGCCGCACCCAAGGGGCGCCGATGGGCAAGAACGCGGCCACTCGCACCTTTCAGGCTCTACGGCTTCTCGTCAATCAGGAGCTTGAAGAACTCGCGTCCGTCCTGAGCCAGGCCTGCGATCGGCTCGCTCCGGGGGGGCGTCTGGTCGCAATCAGTTTCCATTCACTTGAAGACCGCATCGTGAAGCAGTTCTTCGCCGACGCGTCGGGCCGGCATCCCCAGCGGGATCCGATCACCGGCGCTGCGCTTGCCGGACAGGAGCCGCGCCTGCGTGTTCTCGCGCGGGTCAAGCCAGAGGCTGCCGAGGTCGCCGCCAATGTGCGTTCGCGATCGGCAGTGATGCGTGTCGCAGAGCGTCTTGGGGTGTCGTCGTGAACCGGCTCAGTGCCTTGCTGCTGGCCGCGCTCGTTCTCTGCGCGCTCGGGCTCGTGACCTCGCAGTATCGGTCGCGGGTGCTGTTCGCCGAGCTCGAGCGTGCCAAGGCCCAGGCCGGCCAGCTCGAGGTGCGCTACGACGAGCTCGAGCATGAACAGACCAAGCTGGCCAACGCCAAGCGCATCCACGGCCGTGCCAGCGGCCAGCTTGCGCTGCGCGCGCGCCCGCCGCAACGCACGATGCACCTGATGCTCGACGATGAAACGCGCCTGGCCGCCCGCGAGGCCGCGATGCGCTGGCGCGCCGACGCGACGGCGCAGCGGGAGTCGCAATGAGCAAGCCGCGGCGCTCGGCGCGTGTGCCGGTCAGCAAGCCGGTGCTGGAGTTACGCTTGTCGCCCATGCGTCTGCGCATCTTGCTGGGCATGATCGGCATCGGCTTCGTGGTGCTGACCGCGCGCGCCACTTATCTGCAGACAATGCGGCACGAGGAGCTGCAGGAGCGCGGCGAGAAGCTCTATACGCGGGAACAGAGTCTGCCGGCGTCGCGAGGCAAGATCCTCGATCGCAACGGGGTCGTGCTGGCCTCGAGCCTGCCGGCCGCGGCAATTGTGGTCGACCCGCAGTTGTTCTACGACCCGCCGCCGACCGAGCCCGGTCAGGAGCCGTCGGACCGCAAGGGCGCATCGGCCGAGCAGCGTCGCGCACTGGCGCGCGCACTCGACATGGATACGGTCGCGCTCGATCAGGTCATCGAGCGGGGCTCGCGGCGCTTTGCCTATCTGAAGCGCCAGGTGGATCCGGTGCGCGCCGATGAGATCATGCGTCTGCAGGTGCCGGGCGTGAGTGTGCGCCCGGAGTACAAGCGTCACTATCCCGAGGGCGAGGTGGTCTCGCATGTCGTCGGCTTCACCAACTATGACGACAGAGGGGTCGAGGGCATCGAGCTGGCCGGTGATCTGCGCCTGCGCGGTGTCAAGGGCAAGCGCCAGGTGATGCGTGATCGGCGCGGCCAGGTGATCGACGATATCCGCATCGTCTCGAACCCGATCGATGGTGATGACGAACAGCTGTCAATCGATAGCCGGCTGCAGTACATGACCTTCGCCGCGCTGCGCGATGCCTTCGCCCAGCATCAGGCGCTGGCGGGCTCGGTGGTGGTGCTCGATGTGCAGACCGCCGAGGTGCTGGCGTTGGTCAACTGGCCCACCTACGACCCGAACGATCGCAAGCAGCTCAAGCGCTCGAGCATGCGCACGCGGGCGATCACCGATCGCTTCGAGCCCGGCTCGACGATGAAGCCGTTCACCACGGCCTTGGCACTCGAACTGCGCAAGGTGACCCCCAATACTGTGATCGAAACCGCGCCCGGATACCTGAAGATCGGCCCGGACAAGATCGGCGATTCGCATTTCCTGGGTACCTTGACCGTGGCCGAGGTGGTGCAGAAGTCCTCGAACGTGGGTACCGCCAAGATCGCGCTGGATATGCCGGCGCGGCAGATGTGGGAATTCCTGACCGCGCTGGGCTTCGGTCAGTCGCCGCGGGTGGATTTCCCAGGGGCGGTGGCCGGCAGTCTGCGGCCGTGGCGCAAATGGCGCCCGATCGAGCAGGCCACCATCTCCTATGGTCATGGGCTTTCGGTCACCCTGCTGCAACTGGCGCGCGCCTACCTGGTGCTCGCCCGCGATGGCGATCTGCCCGAGCTGTCTCTTCGGCGGCGCGCCGGTCCGGTGGCCGGGCGACCGATCCTGTCGACGAAGACCACGATGGCGATTCGCGACATGATCGAGGCGGCGGCCAGCCTGGAAGGCACCGGCGCCAAGGCCATGGTGACCGGCTATCGGGTGGCCGGAAAGACCGGCACCTCGCTCAAGCAGGAGCACGGCCACTACGTCAAGAAGTACGTCGCCTCGTTCGTGGGTTTCGCGCCGGTCTCGGCGCCGCGGCTGCTGGTGGCCGTGATGATCGACGAGCCCACCTCCGGCAAGTACTACGCCGGCGATGTTGCAGCACCGCTGTTCTCACGGGTCATGAGCGATGCGCTGAACCTGCGTCGTATCGCGCCGGATGCGCCGGTTGCCGAGATCGAGGTGCCGGGCCCCACTGCGGAGGCCAGGCGTTGAACATGTCGCCATCATCGGCGCGTCAATGTGGCCGCTGGCTGCGCCAGCAGCTCGCACCCGGGGCCAGGCTGTGTGCCGACAGCCGGCGCGTGGGTGCCGGCGACGGCTTCATCGCCTTTGCCGGCGATCGCCATGACGGGCGCGCCTTTATCGGTCAGGCTCTGGCGGGTGGCGCGGGCGCAGTCCTCTATGACGCAGACGCCGCCGCAGGCCTCTATGACGCAGACGCCGTCGCTGCCATCCCTGCGACCACGATGCCGATGAAGGCTTGTCCGGACTTGCGCCGGGTAGCCGGCGAGGTGGCCTCCGTGTTCTACGAAGAGCCGAGCAAGGCCATCGCCCTGATCGCTTTCACGGGCACCAACGGCAAGACCACCTGCGCGGACTGGTGCGCCGCAGGTCTGGGGGCCGGCGGGATGCGCAGTGCCTCGCTGGGCACCCTGGGTTTGCGACGGCATCCGCGCGACGGATCGGCAAGCATGCCTGGCGATATGCCCGGCTCACTGACCACGCCCGATGCCGTCGCGTTGCAGGACACGCTGGCCGGCCTGCGTGACCAGGGGGTGAGCCATGTCGCGCTCGAGGCATCCTCGATCGGCATCGAGCGCCACCGCCTCAACGGCTGCCAGGTGGCGGTTGCCGTGTTCACGAATCTGAGTCGCGACCATCTGGATTTCCACGGCGACATGGCCAGCTATGCACGCGCCAAGGCCGCGTTGTTCGCAATGCCCGGGCTGCGGGGCGCGGCACTCAACGGCGATGACCCGGCAGCGGCCGAGATGCTCGCCGCCTTGCCGGCAGATGTGCCCCTGATCCTGTTCGGTGAACGGCCGGCCGCGCCGGCCCGCGCCAGCGTGCTGCGCCTGGCCGGTCTGCAGCCCACCGCGACCGGTTCGCACCTCATGATCGAGGGCGATCACGGCAGCGCGCGTGTGGCCCTCGGGGTGCCGGGGATGTTCAATGCGCGCAATGCGCTGGCGGTGCTGGCGAGCTGGTTGCACCTGGGTGTCGGCTTCGAGCGCGCCTGTCAATGGCTGGAAACCCTGGTGTCTGTGCCCGGCCGCTTGCAGCCGGTTGGCGGGCAGGGCGCGCCGCTCGTGGTGATCGACTATGCACACACCCCGGATGCCTTGCTTGCGGCGCTCGACGCGCTGCGGCCGAATGCGCGGCGCGCGGCGGCCGGCTCTGGTGTGGTTCGGTTGTGGTGGTGACCGAGACGCCGGCAAGCGACCGTTGATGGCCGCCGCCGCCGAGCGCCATGCCGACAGGGTCATCGTCACCAGTGACAACCCGCGCACTGAGGCGCCCGAGGCGATCATCGCCGGCATTCTCGCCGGCTTCACGCGGGCACCCTACGCCACCATCATCGATCGCGCGCAGGCTATCGCCGAGGCGATCACCTGCGCCGACGGCGCCGATGTGATCCTGCTGGCCGGCAAGGGGCATGAGCCCTACCAGGAGATCGCCGGCGAGCGCCTGCCGTTCTCGGATCTGCAAGCCGCGCAGGCCTGTCTGGCCGTCCGGCCCGGGAGCCTGCATTGAATCTCGCGATCGATCGCATCGAAGACTGGCTCGGTGATGCGCGACGTATCGGGCCCGCGGCTGATGGGCCGATCGGGTCGATCAGTACCGATACACGAACCATCGGCCCCGGCGCGCTCTATGTCGCCCTACGCGGCGAGCGCTTCGATGGCCATGATTTCATCGATCAGGCCCTGGCCGCCGGCGCGTGCGGCCTGGTGCTCGATCATCCGCCCGCGACCGAGCCTGCGGTGCCGACCTGGATCGTGGCCGATACCCTGGTGGCGCTCGGACGTCTGGCGGCCGGTTGGCGGCGTCAGCATTCGCTACCGGTGGTGGCCGTGCTGGGCAGCAACGGCAAGACGACGGTGAAGGAGATGATCACCGCCATCCTGCGAGCCGCCCTGGGTGAGGCGGCGGTGCTCAGCACGCCCGGCAATTTCAACAATGCCGTCGGCCTGCCGCTTACCTTGTTCGGTCTGCGCGCCGAGCACCGCGTGGCGGTACTCGAACTCGGCACCAATCATCCCGGCGAGATCGCGCAACTGGCACCGATCGCGGCCCCCCAGGTGGTGGTCATCACCAATGCGCAGCGCGAGCATCAGGAGTTTCTCGAGGGCGTGCTTGGCAGCGCGCGGGAAAACGGCTCGGCGATCGCGAGTCTGCCGTCCGATGGTGTCGCGGTCTACCCGGGCGATGATGACTGCGCGCCGGTGTGGGATGTCGCCAGCGGGGCCCGCCGTCGAATCCGCTTCGGCCTTGGCGAAGCCGCCCTCGGGCTGGAACTGCAAGCGCCCTATGACAGCCGTCCGGAGGGTTTCGTTGCCACGGCCTTCGGGACGCCGATCACGCTGCGCCTGGCGATCGCCGGGCGGCACAATGTGCGCAACGCGCTGGCCGCCGCGGCCGCTGCCCTGGCCCTGAACATCAGACCGGATTTCATCGCCGCGGGTCTGGCGGCATTTCGTCCGGTCAATGGGCGCCTGTGCTGGTTGCACGGGCGCGCCGGTGCGCGCGTCATCGACGATACCTACAACGCGAATCCCGACTCGGTTCGCGCCGCTATCGAAGTACTGGCCGGCGAGCCGGCGCCGCGCGTGCTGGTGCTCGGTGCGATGGCCGAGGTCGGTGAACGTGGGCCCGCATTCCATGCCGAGATCGGCCGCTTCGCGCGCGAGTGCGGGATCAATCATCTGCTGGCCCTGGGTGAGGCCTGTGAGCCGGCGGTGCTGGCCTACGGTGATCGCGCGGTCCTGGCCAAGGATCTTCGCGCATTGTTGCGCGCGCTCGAACCCCTGGCGGTCGCCGGGTCGACCGTGCTGGTCAAGGGCTCGCGCGGCATGCGCATGGAACGCGTGCTGGCCGAGATCTGCGATGAAGCGCCATCGGCGGGGGGGCACTGATGCTGCTCAAACTCGCCCAATGGCTGGCCCAGGACATCCGCGTGTTCTCGGTGTTCAACTACATCACCCTGCGTGCCGTGCTGGCCGCGATGACCGCGCTGCTGCTCGGTCTCGCGCTGGGGCCGCGCGTGATTCGCGCGCTCGCCGAACTGAAGATCGGACAGGCCATCCGGCAGGACGGCCCCAAGACCCATCTGACCAAGTCCGGTACGCCGACCATGGGCGGTGCGCTGATCCTGATCGCGATCGGTTGCGCGACCCTGCTCTGGGCCGATCTGAGCAATCGCTTCATCTGGGTGACCCTGGTGGTGACGCTCGGCTTCGGTCTGATCGGCTGGGTCGATGACTATCGCAAGGTGGTGCACCGCAATCCGCAGGGCATGCCGGCCGGTGAAAAGTATTTCTGGCAGACCCTGATCGGTGCCGGTGCCGCGCTCTATCTGACCTTCAATGTGCCGGCCGAGAACAGTGCCCATGCGCTGGAACTGTTCTTCGGCTGGATCCACAACGGCTTCAAGGTCGAGATGCCCGAAGGCACCGGTCTGATCCTGCCGTTCGTGAAGGATTTCGCCCTGCCGCTGGGCGTGGTCGGCGCGGCGCTGTTGAGCTACTTCGTGATCGTGGGCACCAGCAACGCGGTCAATCTGACCGACGGCGCCGATGGCCTGGCGATCATGCCCGCGGTGCTCGTCGGCGGCGGCCTGGGCATCTTCGCCTATGCCAGTGGCAATGCGGTGTTCGCGCGCTATCTGTTCATTCCGTTCACGCCCGGCGCCGGCGAGCTGACCGTCTTTTGCGGAGCCATCGTTGGTGCCGGCCTGGCCTTCCTGTGGTTCAACGCCTATCCGGCGCAGGTCTTCATGGGCGATGTCGGTGCGCTGTCGATCGGCGCGGCGCTGGGCACCGTGGCGATCGTGGTGCGCCAGGAGGTGGTGTTGTTCATCATGGGCGGCGTGTTCGTGGTCGAGACCCTGTCGGTGATGCTTCAGGTGGGCTACTTCAAGTACACCAAGCGCCGCTATGGTCAGGGTCGCCGCATCTTCCGGATGGCGCCGCTGCATCATCACTTCGAGGTTGGCGGTGTCAAGGAATCGCAGGTGGTGGTGCGTTTCTGGATCGTGACCATGATCCTGGTGCTGTTCGGTCTGTCCACCCTGAAGCTGAGATGAGCGCGCCCACCGTCCCCGTCGATTCGTCGCCGCCCTCGCCGCAGCGTCTGGCCGGTCTGCGCGTGCTGGTGCTCGGCCTTGGGGAGTCGGGGTTGGCGATGGTGCGTCATGCCAGCGCGTGCGGCGCCCAGCTTCGCATCGCCGACACCCGCGCCATGCCGCCCGGGCTGGCGACGCTGCGTGAGCGCCATCCCGGCCTCGAGCCGGTCACCGGCGAGTTCACGGCTGCCCTGCTCGACGATATCGATGCGCTTTGCGTGAGCCCGGGCGTGTCGATCGAGATCGGCACCGCGGCCGAACTCGTTGCCAGTGCCCGTCGCGCCGGCATGCCGGTCTGGGGCGAACTGGATCTCTTTCTGGCGGCCGTTTGCAGCGCCGAAGGCGAAGCGCCGAAGCTGGTCGGCGTGACCGGAACGAACGGCAAGACCACCGTTACGGCGCTCACGACACTGCTGCTCGGTGCTGCCGGTCTGAACGCGCGCGCCGCCGGCAACATCGGCCCGGCCATGCTCGATGCCTGGCATGATGCGCTGGCCGCTGATGATCTGCCACAGGCCTGGGTGCTGGAGCTGTCCAGCTTCCAGCTCGCGATTGCGCAGCCGCCGGCGCTCGATGTCGCCGCGATCCTGAATATCAGCCAGGATCACCTCGACTGGCATGTCTCGCTCGAGTCCTATGCAGCGGCCAAGGCGCGTATCGCCAGTGCGTCATCGGTCCTGGTCTGCCGCAGGGAAGAGCCCGCCACGCAGCTCGCCGATGCCTCGCGATCGATTCTGATCGGGCTGGACGAACCGCGCCGGATCGGCGATCTCGGTGTGTTGAACGAAGGTGGAATCGCCTGGCTGGCCGAGGCCCTGGCCGATGAGGACGGAGTGCCACGCAAGCGCGGGGATCCGCCGGCCGGCATGCGTCTGAACCGGCTGATGCCGGCCGAGGCGCTTCATCTGCGCGGGGCACACAACCAATTGAACGCGCTGGCGGCACTGGCGATCGCGCGTCGCCTGGGCCTGCCGATGGCCGATCTGCTGCATGGCCTGCGCGACTATCGCGGCGAGCCGCACCGTTGCCAGTTGCTCGCCACCCTCGACGGCGTCGACTACGTGGACGACAGCAAGGGCACCAATGTCGGCGCCACGGTGGCTGCGCTGAGCGGTCTTGGCAAGCGCTGCTGGCTGATTGCCGGCGGCGTCGGCAAGGGCCAGGATTTCACGCCATTGATCGAACCGGTGCGTGCCCATGCCGCCGGCGTGCTGTTGATCGGGGAATCGGCGCCGGCATTGTCCAAGCTGCTGCACGGTGCCGCCGCGCGCATTCATTGCTGCGCCGATCTGCCCGACGCGGTCAGGGTCGCCGCCGAATCCGCCAGCGCCGGTGAGGCCGTGCTGCTGTCGCCGGCCTGTGCAAGCTTCGACATGTTTCGCAATTATCGCGAACGCGGCCAGGTATTCGCCGGCTGCGTCCAGGAGATCGCGAGTCAGCGCGGTATCGTCACGGAGCTGCCATGCTGAGCCTGCGCAGACTGATCGATGTCGGATCCGACTCCCGCCGTCGGCGGATTCGCGAGGAGATCGCGCGTCCGGTCGACGAGTCCCTGATCTGGGTGGTGGCCTTGCTCGTGCTGCTCGGCCTGGTGATGGTCTATTCCTCATCGGTTGCCCTGCCGGAGTCCAAGCGCTACGAGCATTTTTCGTCGATGCACTTTCTGCTGCGCCATGCAATCTCGATGGTCATCGGCGTTTGCGCGGCGCTGGTCGCTTACGCGGTGCCGCCTCAGCACTGGCAGCGGTTCGCCGCCTGGTTCTTCCTCGGTGGCCTGATCCTCCTGGGCCTGGTGCTGATTCCGGGTATCGGGCGCGAGGTGCTGGGCGCGCGTCGATGGATTCCGCTGGGCGTCATGAATCTGCAGCCCTCGGAGCTCATGAAGCTGCTGGTCGTGCTCTATGCGGCCGACTACACGGTGCGCAAGCAGGATGTGATGCAGCACTTTCGCCGGGGCATTCTGCCGCTGGGATTCGCCGTCGGTCTGGTTGGCGTGCTGCTGAATATGGAGCCCGATCTGGGCGCATTCATCGTCGTCTGCGGCATCGCCGCAGGCATGATGTTCCTGGGCGGTATCAACGGCCGCTTGTTCGCCGCACTGGTGATCGTTTCGCTGACATCGTTCGTGCTGGTCATTGCATTCAGTGACTTTCGCCGTGAACGGATCTTCGCCTATCTCGATCCTTTCGCCGAGGCCTACAAGCACGGTAAGGGCTATCAGCTGGGCCAGTCGCTGATCGCCTTCGGTCGGGGTGAGTGGTTCGGCGTGGGGCTGGGGGCATCGGTCGAAAAACTCCACTTCCTGCCAGAGCCACACACCGATTTTCTGCTTGCCGTGATCGGTGAGGAGCTCGGCCTGGTCGGCGTGCTGATCGTGATCGCCTTGTTCTTCTGGCTGGTGCGGCGCATCTTCGAGATCGGCCGCCAGGCGATCGCGCTCGATCAGACCTTCAATGGCCTGGTGGCCTATGGCGTGGCGCTGTGGATCGCTTGCCAGACCTTCATCAACATGGGGGTCAATCTGGGGGTGCTGCCCACCAAGGGGCTGACCCTGCCGCTGATGAGCTATGGCGGTTCGGCACTGCTGTTCAATCTGATCTCGATCGCGATCGTGTTGCGTATCGATTCCGAGAACCGCCGTCTCATGCGGGGAGGGCGCTGATGCCGACGCTGATGATCATGGCGGGTGGCACGGGCGGCCATGTGATGCCCGGTCTGGCGGTGGCCGACGAGATGCGTGCCCGCCAGTGGCAGGTGGTCTGGCTCGGCAACCCGGATGGCATGGAGGCCGAGATCGTGCCCCGCCACGGGATTCCGATGCAGTGGGTTCGTATCGGCGGCTTGCGTGGCAAGGGGCTGCTGACCGCATTGCTGCTGCCGCTGCGCCTGCTGTCGGCGTTCTGGCAGAGCGTGCGTGCATTGCGTCGTACCCGGCCGGCCGTGGTGCTCGGCCTGGGGGGCTATGTGGCATTCCCGGGTGGCATGATGGCCGCGCTGCTCAATCGGCCGCTGGTGATCCATGAACAGAACGCCGTGGCCGGGCTGACCAATCGCGTCCTGGCGAGGCTCGCCGACCGGGTGCTCGAGGCCTTCCCCGGGGCGTTGCCGGGCGCCGAGTTCACCGGCAATCCGCTGCGCGCCGAACTGCTGGCCGACGATGATCCCCAGGCCAGGATCGCCAACCGGCAGGGCCGGCTGCGCATTGCCGTCATCGGCGGCAGCCGCGGTGCCCGCGCGCTCAATGAATGCCTGCCCCGGGCGCTCGCGCTGATTGCGCCCGAGCAGCGCCCCGAGGTAGTGCACCAGTGCGGCAAGGGCAATGGTGCCAGCGTGCGCGAGGCCTATGCGGCGCATGATGTCGCGGCCCGCGTCGAGGAGTTCATCGACGATGTGGCGGCTGCCTATCGCGAGGCCGATCTGGTGATCTGCCGGGCCGGCGCGATGACCGTCGCCGAGCTGGCGGCGGCCGGCGTGGCGAGCCTGCTGGTGCCGTTTCCGCACGCAGTCGATGATCACCAGACCCGCAATGCGCGTTATCTGGTCGATGGTGGTGCGGCCTGGCTGATGGCCCAGTCCGAGATGAATCCCGCGCGCCTGGCCGCGCGTCTGGCCGAGATATCGCGGCCCGAACTGGCCGGCATGGCGCGCGCGGCGCGCGCGCTGGCCCGCCCGCAGGCCACCCGTCTGGTGGCCGATGCCTGCGAGCAATGCGCTCGCGATCTGGAGACCGAAAGCGCATGAAGCACCGGATCAAACGCGTGCATTTCACGGGCATCGGCGGCGCCGGCATGAGCGGGATCGCCGAGGTGCTGCTCAATCTCGACTACCAGGTGAGCGGCTCGGATCTGTCCGAAAGCGCCACCACCGAGCGGCTTGCCAAGCTGGGCGCAGTCATTCATCGCGGTCATGAGGCCGCGTACATCGAGGGTGCTGACTGCGTGGTCACCTCGTCGGCCGTGCGTAGCGACAATCCCGAGGTCGTGGCAGCGCGCGCGCGACGGATTCCGGTGATCGCCCGCGCGGTCATGCTCGCCGAGCTGATGAAGCTCAAGCACGGCGTGGCGATCGCCGGCACCCATGGCAAGACCACCACCACCAGCCTGACCGCGACCGTGCTTGCCCAGGGCGGTCTCGATCCCACCTTCGTGATCGGAGGCCGGCTGATCAGCGCCGGCGCCAACGCGCGGCTCGGCGCCGGCGACCTGATCGTGGTGGAGGCCGATGAATCCGACGGCTCCTTCCTGAATCTGTCGCCGATGATGGTGGTGGTCACGAATATCGATTCGGACCACATGGAGACCTACGGCCATGACCTGGCCAGGCTCAAGCAGACCTTCATCGAGTTCATCCAGCGCCTGCCCTTCTACGGCCTGGCGGTGGTCTGCAGCGACGACCGCAATGTGCGCGACATCCTGCCGCTGATCTCCAACCCGGTGTTGCGCTACGGGCTGGATCGCAATGCCGATCTGCGGGCGACCGACATCCGCGCCGAAGGCTCGCACATGTGTTTCACGGTGGTGCGCGAGGGCCGGCAGCCGTTCGAGGTCCGTCTCGCGGCCCCGGGTCTGCACAATGTCCGCAATGCGTTGGCCGCGATCGCCGTCGCTCAGGAGATGGGCGTGCCCGATGCCGCCATCGCCACGGCGTTGGAGCACTTCCGCGGGGTTGGCCGGCGCTTCCAGCAGTACGGCGAGCTGCCGTTGCCGGGCGGCGGCGGCTTTACGTTGATCGACGACTACGGCCATCATCCGGCCGAGATCACGGCCACCTTGCAGGCCGCACGTGGCGCCTTCGTGGGGCGTCGCCTGGTGGTGGCATTCCAGCCGCACCGCTTCACGCGTACCCGCGATCTGTTCGCCGATTTTGTCGACGTGCTCGGTCAGGCCGATCTTGTGTTGCTGGCCGATGTCTATGCCGCGGGCGAGGCGCCGATCGCCGGCGCGGACGCCGATTCGCTCGCACGCGCGATTCGTGCCGCCGGCGGCAATGAGCCGGTGCGGGTACGCCAGATCTCCGATCTGCCGCGCGCGATTCTCAGCGTGGTGCGCGATCAGGACGTGGTGCTGACCATGGGCGCCGGATCGATCGGGACTACCGCCCCCTTGCTGCGGGAGCTCGCCCATGTCTGAGCCGATTCAGCCGCGCGAGTTTGGCAAGGTCGCCGTCCTGATGGGGGGCGATTCGGCCGAACGCGAAATCTCGCTGCGCTCGGGCCGGATGGTGCTGGCCGCGTTGCAGCGACACGGGGTGGATGCGCAGGCCTTCGACCCCGCAGAGCGTGCACTGGATGACCTGCGCCGCGAGGGCTTCGCGCGCGCATTCATCGCATTGCACGGCCGCCACGGCGAGGATGGCACCGTGCAAGGGGCGTTGGAACTGCTCGGTATCCCGTATACGGGTTCGGGTGTTACCGCCTCGGCGATCGCGATGGACAAGGGCCTGACCAAACGGATCTGGCTGGCGCTCGGGCTGCCCACGCCCGACAGTGTCGAGGTGCACTCGGTGGACGAGGCCGAGGCTGCATTCGACCGGCTCGGTGCCTGCGTGCTCAAGCCGCTCAGCGAAGGCTCGACCCTGGGGCTCTCGAAGGTGACCGCCCGGGCCGGGATGGCCGCGGCCTTCGAGCTGGCCAGCCGCTATGAGGCGCGTGCGCTGGCCGAGCGCTTCATCGACGGGCGCGAGCTGACCGTGGCGGTGATCGGCGACGGTGAGGCCGCGCATGCCCTGCCGGCGATCGAGATCCGCGCCCCCGGTGGCAACTACGACTACCAGAACAAGTACTTCACCGACGACACCGAGTATCTGTGCCCGGCACCCTGCCCGAGGCGCAACGCCTGGAGATCGAGGCGCTGGCGGTGCGTGCTTATCGTGCGTTGCAGGCCGGCGGCTGGGGGCGGGTGGATCTGATGCTCGATCGCGACGGCGCCGCCTGGTTGCTGGAGCTCAATACCTCGCCGGGCATGACAGATCACTCGCTGGTGCCGATGGCCGCGAAGGCGCTCGGTCAGAGCTATGACGAGCTGGTGATGTCGATCCTGCGCGGTGCCTGCCTGCGCAGTGGTCTGAGGCGCGGCGATGGCGCCGGCGCCCGGGCGGAGGCCGCCTGATGTTCTGGAACGATACGCGCCTGCTCGGCCTGCTGGCCAACGCCTTGTTCGCGACCGCCTTCGTCGGTTTCGTGGCCGCGGCATTGGTCTGGGTCGCGCAACGGCCGTACTTCGATTTCCGGGTGGTACAGATCGGCGCGGTGCCGGGCTCGGCCCTGCGTCATGTGCCGATCCAGACGCTTGCCCAGCGCATCCGCGAGGCGCGTGTGGGCAGCTTCTTCACGATCGACATGCTGGAACTGGCCGAGCGCATCGAGACCGTCCCCTGGGTGCGCAAGGCGACCATCCGCCGCGTCTGGCCGGACCGCCTGGTGGTGCTGGTCGAGGAGCATCGGCCGCATGCGATCTGGGAGGACGGCCGTCTGATCAATCACTACGGCGAACTGTTCGATGCGAATCTCGATGAAGCCGTGGTCGATGGCCCGCTGCCGCAGCTCAGCGGCCCCTCCGCCGACACCGCGATGTCGGTGGTCAAACGCTACGATGAACTCGTGCGCCTGACCAAGGGTCTGGGGATGGTGCCGGTCTCGGTGAGCCTGTCCGATCGCCGTGCGTGGCGTGCCACGATGGAAGACGGGACCGAACTGGTCATCGGCCGCGAGCACGGTGTGCCGGTGTCCGAACGGATCCGCCGCTGGGCCGATGTGTTTCCGCTCGTGACCGAGCGGATTCAACGGCGTGCATCGGTGATCGATCTTCGTTATGAGAGCGGCTTCTCCGTGCGCTCGCTCGAGCCCCTGGCCGAGGCCTTCAACATCGATGATCTGATCGATGAATCGCTGCGCCGCGATGAGCGCAGACATGACACCCGGGCCGCGCCGACGGACCCGCGCGAAGACCCGGCGAGTGCCGAGCTTGCGCGCGTGTTCTCGCCGGCCAAACCCTCATCGGTCCAGCAAGGGGTGATGGCGCGCCCCGTACCGGCCGTACAAGGCATCAAGCCATGACCAGGGAAAGCAAGGATCTCGTCGTCGCGCTGGACATCGGCACGTCCAAGATCGTGGCCGTGGTTGCGCAGCTTCGCGCCGGCGGGCGCTATGACGTGCTCGGCTACGGCCAGCATGACTCGCGCGGGCTGAAGAAGGGTGTCGTGGTCAATATCGAGAGCACGGTCGATTCGATCCAGCATGCGCTCGAAGAGGCCGAGGCCATGGCCGATTGCAAGATCCGCACCGTGTACACCGGTATCGCCGGCAGTCACATCCGCTCGATCAGCTCCAGCGGCATGGTGGCGATCAAGGACAAGGAAGTTGGCGAGCTGGACATGACCCGGGTGATCGAGACCGCCAAGGCGGTCAATATCCCGACCGATCAGCAGATCCTGCATGTGCTGCCGCAGGAATACATCATCGATGGCCAGGACGACATCCGCGAGCCCCTGGGCATGAGCGGCGTACGTCTCGAGGTGCGGGTGCTGATCGTCACGGGCGCCGTCTCGGCCGCCCAGAACATCGTCAAGTGCGTGCGACGCTGCGGCTTGGAGGTGCAGGATCTGATCCTGCAGCCGCTGGCATCGAGCCGTGCCGTGCTCACCGACGACGAAAAAGAGCTCGGGGTCGCACTAGTGGATATCGGTGGCGGCACGACCGACATCGCGATCTTCACCGGTGGCGCGATTCGCCACACGGCGGTGATCCCCATCGCCGGTGATCAGATCACCGCCGACATCGCGATGGCGCTGCGCACGCCGATCCCGGATGCCGAGAGCATCAAGATCGAGCACGGCGTGGCCAAGCAATCGCTGGCCGAGGCCAGCGACAAGATCGAGGTGCCGGGGCTGGGCGATCGAGCGTCACGCGCGCTGTCGCGCCAGGCGCTGGCCGCGGTCATCGAGCCGCGCGTCGAGGAGTTGTTCTCGCTTGCGCAGCAGATGATCCGCGAATCCGGCTACGAGGAATTTCTGTCCTCGGGCATCGTGATCACCGGCGGTTCGAGTCAGCTCGAGGGTATGACCGAACTCGCCGAAGACGTTTTTCTGAAACCGGTGCGCATCGGCGTGCCGGCCTACAAGGGAAGCCTGGCCGACATCGTCGCGACCCCGCGGTTTGCGACGGCGCTCGGCCTTTTGGAGGAAGCCAGTGAACAGCGACGACTCGGCCACCTGGTGGCCTCACAGTCCGGTTCTTTCTTCGATGTGCTGCGACGCATGAAGAACTGGTTTTTCGGCAACTTCTGACCCGGACATCCGCGATCGATCGGATGCCGATCAGGTATGACTCTCACTTCACATGACAGCAGGAGGATCCACAAATGAGCTTTCAGATGCTAGATAACGAGCTCGACGGCGCCAACATCAAGGTGGTTGGCATCGGCGGCGCCGGCGGCAACGCGGTCAATCACATGATCGACCGCGGTGTGCAGGGCGTCGAATTCATCGCCATCAACACCGACAAGCAGGCACTGCGTCGTTCGCTGGCCGCCAAGACCATCCAGCTCGGTGGTCAGGGCCTGGGTGCCGGTGCGCGCCCGGATGCCGGCCGCGCCGCTGCCGATGCCGCCCGCGAAGAGATTCGCAGCGTGCTCGAAGGCGCGAACATGGTCTTCCTGACCGCCGGCATGGGCAAGGGCACCGGCACCGGCGCCTCGCCAGTGGTCGCCGAAGTGGCCAAGGAGCTGGGCATCCTGACTGTCGGCGTGGTCACCAAGCCGTTCGAGTTCGAAGGCAAGAAAAAGCTGCAGGTGGCCGAGGCCGGCATCGAGCAGATGGTCGAGCTGGTCGACTCGCTGATCGTGGTGCTCAACCAGAACCTGTTCGCGGTGATGGACGAGGACGCGAGCCTCGAAGACGCGTTCAAGCGCGCCGACGATGTGCTCAACAACGCGGTCGCCGGCATTGCCGAGATCATCAACGTGCCCGGCCTGGTCAACGTCGACTTCGCCGACGTGCAGACCGTCATGACCGACAAGGGCAAGGCGATGATGGGTATCGGCTCGGCCAGCGGCCTGGATCGTGCCCGTCTGGCGGCCGAGCAGGCAGTGGCCTCGCCGCTGCTCGACGGCGTCGATCTGTCCGGCGCACGCGGCGTGATCGTCAATATCACCGCCAATCGCAGCCTGAAACTGCGCGAGACCAACGAGGTGATCAACACGATCAAGGCCTTCTGCGCCGAAGACGCGACGATCATCCACGGTACCGTGTTCGACGAAGACATGGACGACACCCTGCGCGTGACGGTCGTGGCTACCGGCATCGGTAAGCGCGCCAAGCCCGTACTGGTGCAGCGCTCCGGCCAGGGCGTGCGTGCGCCGATCGAGCCGCAGCAGGCGTCGCTGCCCCAGGCCGAGCCGATGCCCGCCAAGGCCGTGGCCGTGGGTGGTGGTGCGGCCGAGGCCGTGGGCTCCCAGTTCGATCGTCTCGATGAGCCGGCGATCTGGCGTTCGCCGCGCGGCGCGGCGGCCAACCAGGTCAAGGCACTGGAGGACAAGGGCGTCGAGCGCTTCGACATCCCGGCCTTCCTGCGCCGCCAGGCCGACTGAACCGGGTCGATGGTCAAGTGAGAGTCCGAGTCCGGGGCCGGCGTCAGCCGTGCCCCGGACCCGAGACGGCTCCGGTCGCCTGACCGGCCGCCTCATCCGGATCGGATGGGTCTGCCCGCGCACGGGCCCGGGGCATGCGATCACCTGCCCGGTGTCGGTGAAATGCCCTGACCGGCGAGGGGGTGTCGCTAGAATAGGTGTCAGTTCGCCATGATGATCATGACGAATACTTGCCGGCGCACAGCTGCGGCGCCCGACACCCAGGAGAATCAAGAATGATCAAGGTTGGTGATCGCGTCCCTGATGGGACGCTGTTCGAGTTTTCGGAAGAGACCAAGGGCCCGGGCCCTGTGGCCGTGGCCGATGCCGTGGCCGGCAAGAAGATTGCGGTTTTTGGTCTGCCGGGCGCCTTCACGCCCACCTGCTCGGCCCAGCACGTGCCGGGTTATGTCGGCCTGCACGATGACCTCAAGGCCAAGGGCGTCGACGAGATCTGGTGTGTGTCGGTCAACGACGCCTTCGTGATGGGCGCCTGGGGCCGTGATCAGAAGGTCGATGGCAAGGTGCGCATGATGGCCGACGGCAGCGCACTCTGGACCAAGGCCCTCGGGATCGAGATGGATCTCACCTCACGTGGCATGGGCGTGCGCTCGCAGCGCTACTCGATGTTCCTCGATGATGGCAAGGTCACCCAGCTGAATGTCGAGGAACCCGGCAAGTTCGAGGTCTCCGACGCCAAGACGCTGCTCGGCCAGATCGGCTGACCGGCTGCTGATTGGCATACGCTGCCCGGCGCCGCTGCGCCGGGCGGATCGCCCTTGAACCCGGCTTCGGCCCCGCCATGCTGCGTCAGCGCACGATCAAATCCGTGATCCGCACCCAGGGGGTGGGCCTGCACTCGGGGCAGCGGGTCGATCTGACCTTGCATCCGGCGCCCGCCGATACCGGTATCGTGTTTCGCCGCACCGACCTCGATCCCGCGGTCGAGATCCGCGCGAGCGCCGATGCGGTCAACGAGACCACGATGGCCTCCACGCTCACCCGCGGCGATGGTGCCGATCGTGTCCGGGTGCAGACGGTCGAGCATCTGATGTCGGCCTTGGCCGGCCTCGGTGTGGACAATGTCGTTGTCGAGGTCACCGCGTCCGAGATTCCCATTCTCGATGGCTCGGCGGCGTCCTTCGTCTTTCTGATCCAGTCGGCCGGCGTGGTCGAGCAGGCACCGTGCAAGCGCTTCATCCGCGTGCTGGAAAGGGTCCAGGTCACCGAGGGCGACAAATGGGCCCGGCTCGATCCTCATTTCGGCTTTCGGATGTCCTTTGCCATCCAGTTCGGTCACCCGGCGATCGATTCCACCAGTCAGAAGGTCGAGGTGGATTTCGGCAGTCAGAGCTATGTCAGCGAAGTCTCGCGCGCGCGCACCTTCGGCTTCATCAACGAGGTGGAGTTCCTGCGCGACCGCGGCCTGGCCAAGGGGGGCAGCCTGGGCAATGCGATCGTGATGGACGAAACGCGCGTGCTGAACGACGAAGGCCTGCGTTCCGGGAATGAGTTCGCGATGCACAAGATCCTCGATGCGATCGGTGATCTGTATGTCATCGGAGCGCCGTTGCTGGCCTCTTATTCCGCACACAAGTCGGGGCATGCGTTGAACAACCAGCTGATTCGCGCATTGTTGGCCAAGCCCTCGGCCTGGGAATGGGCCACCTTCCGTCAGCGTCGTGAGTCGCCCCGGATGTTCGAGGCCGACTGGCGAACCGCCGCCTGAACCACCCGGCCGGCACTGACCCGTTCAACCCGCGTATGATCGCCGCATGATCATCTTGCTGCGCCTGGTGTTCGGAGTGGGCCTCGGGGTCTCGCTCTATTACACGGTCATCTACCTGATCGGCGGCCAGCGCCGCTATCTGGTGCGCGCGCTGCGCACGCTGCTGGTCACCGTGGTGCTGGCATTGATCTTCTTCGCCGGCGTCGCCATCGAACACCTGATGAACTGAGCGCGGCGCCTCGTGGGCGTCGGTTTCATGATTCGCCAGCGCCAGGCAAGGTGCGCTGCAGATTGCGCCGGCGCGCGTGATTGGCTAGTCTGAGTCAGCCGCCGGTTTGGCGGTCATCCCAAGGAGACCGTCCATGGCCCAGACGCCGCGCGAGGCCGCACTCGATTACCACCGCTTTCCCACGCCGGGCAAGATTGCCGTGGTGCCCACGAAGTCGATGGCCACCCAGCGCGATCTGTCGCTCGCCTACTCACCGGGCGTGGCCGAGGCCTGCATGGCGATTCATGCCGATCCCGCGCAGGCATCATCGCTGACCGCACGGGGCAATCTGGTGGCGGTCATCACCAACGGCACCGCGGTGCTCGGCCTGGGCAACATCGGGCCGCTGGCGGGTAAGCCTGTCATGGAAGGCAAGGGCTGCCTGTTCAAGAAGTTTGCCGGGATCGACGTCTTCGACATCGAGCTGGCCGAGACCGATCCCGATGCCCTGGTCGACACGATCGCGCGGCTCGAACCGACCTTCGGCGGCATCAATCTCGAGGACATCAAGGCGCCCGAGTGCTTCATCATCGAGCGCCGCTTGCGCGAGCGCATGAAAATCCCCGTGTTCCATGATGATCAACACGGCACGGCGATCGTGGCGGCCGCCGCTTTGCTGAATGCGCTGACGCTGGTGGGCAAACAACCGGCCGATGTGCGTCTGGTCTGCTCGGGGGCAGGGGCCGCGGCCATCGCGTGCCTGGATCTGATGGTCAGTCTCGGGCTGGCGCGCGAGCACATCCTGGTGTGCGACAGCCGTGGCGTCATCCATGCGGGCCGCACAGGTCTCGATGAGTTCAAGAGCCGCTACGTGGCGGATACCGGGGCGCGCACCCTGGCCGATGCAGTGCGCGACGCCGATGTCTTTCTCGGCCTGTCGCAGGCCGGTGTGCTCACCGGCGAGATGGTCAAGACCATGGCGCAAGACCCCGTTATCCTGGCCATGGCCAATCCCGATCCGGAGATCCGACCCGAAGACGCGCTGGCGGCGCGCCCGGATGCGATCCTCGGTACCGGCCGCTCCGACTATCCGAACCAGGTCAACAACGTTCTGTGTTTCCCGTTCGTGTTTCGCGGTGCGCTCGATGTCGGCGCCACCACGATCAACGAGGCGATGAAGCTGGCCGCGGTCAAGTCGCTGGCCGCACTTGCGCGCAAGGAGATTCCGGATGTGGTCGCGGATGCCTACGGCACACCGGGCCTGCGATTCGGTCGCGAATACCTGATTCCGAAGCCGTTTGACCCGCGGCTCATCGATCAGGTCGCGCCGGCGGTCGCGCAGGCCGCGATGGACAGCGGCGTGGCGACGCGGCCGATTGCCGACATGCGCGCCTATCGGCAGCAGCTTCGGCATTTCGTCTACAAATCGGCCGATGTCATGTCGCCGGTCTACTCGGCGGCCAAGGCGCTCGGTGACGAGCGCGCGATGCGCGTCGCCTTTGCCGAGGGCGAGGATGAACGGGTGCTGCGCGCGGTGCGCATCGTTGTCGACGAAGGGCTGGCCCGCCCGGTGCTGGTCGGCCGTGCCCGGCAGATCGCCGAAACAATCGATGCCGCCGGGCTCGATCTGCGCGCGGGCGAGCACTTCGATCTTCTTGAACTCGCCGACGGGCCGCTGCCAGCCGGTATCGGTCTGGCCGATCTCGACGCGCCCGCGCTGGCGCGCCTGGCCACCGAACGCGCCGCGGTGCTGTTGCGCACACAGCAGGTCGAGGCGGCCTTGTGCGGCACGGTTGGCCGCTTTGCAGATCATCTCGAGGCGGTGCGTCGCGTGATCGGGCCGCGCAAACCCAATGGTGTCCTGGCATCCATGCAGATGCTGATCCTGCCGGATCGTCAGCTATTCATCTGCGACACGCAGATCAATCACGATCCGGATGCGCAGACTGTTGCCGAGATCGCATTGCTCGCCGCGGAGGCCGTGCGCGGCTTCGGCAAGGTGCCCAGGGCGGCGCTGCTGTCGCACTCGCACCTTGGCTCGAGTGATGCCGGGTCGGCCCGCAAGATGCGCGCCGCGCTGGATCTGATTCGCGCGGCTGATCCCGATCTGGAAGTGGCCGGCGAGGTGCGCGCCGACACAGCCTTGTCACGCAAGCTTCAGCAGCGCGAGGACGAGGGCTTCGGGCTGACCGACGAGGCCAACCTGCTGATCATGCCCAACATCGATGCCGCCAACATCGCCTACAACCTGCTGCGCATGGTGGCCGGCAACGGCCTGACCGTGGGCGGCGTGTTGCTTGGCGCCGCACGGCCGATTCACATCATGACGCCATCATCGACCGTGCGCCGGATCGTCAACATGACCGCGGTGGCGGTGGCCTCTGCGGTCTGAGCAGCAATTTACTTCGCGGGCAGTGACTGCAGATGTGCGAGCAGATCCGCCTGCTGCTGAACCGTGAGGCGCTCGCGCATGGGAGGCATCACCCAGTGGTGGTGGTGACGGCGAGCCGCCGCTGCCGAAGACTGCCCGGGGCCACTCTCGCCCGGTTGGCCATTGCGTAGCTTGTGCAGAGCCTCCCAGGGATTGTCCCGGGCGAGCGTGCCCACGAACTCTGGCTTGTCGCCACCGGCATTGAAATCGATCTCGCGCCCGTCGTTGCCGTGGCAGGCCGAACACTGCGCCTCGAACGTCTGCCGGCCATTGTGCGCATTGCCCATGGCGGCGCGGTCCGCGCCGATCGAGGTACTCATGTCGATCTGGCCCTCGCTGACGAAGCGGGCGATCTGGCCCAGGGCCTCGGCGGGTAGCAGTTCGCCATATCGATGGGTCTGGTCGGTGAGGGTCTTCTCGATCTCGCCGGCAGTCTTGCCCGCCGCCGCGCGAATGCCGATGATGCCGGTGGCGTGCGAGCCGGCCTTGTAGGCGCCGTCGCGGCCGAGGTAATCCCAGCCGTGGCACTCCTTGCAGCGCCAGGTGCCGGAGCCCTTGGCCTTGCCGATCGCGGGATAGGACGGGTGGGTTTGCTTGGGCTCGGCCAGACCGTATTCGGCCCACCACTTGTCATAGCCACGACCGCCCCGTGCGATCGGGTCAACCGACACCGCCTGTCCGCCCATGCGTTGCCCGCCGCCCATGTGCTGCCCGCTGCCCATGTGATTGCGGGCACCGGCATCCCAACTGCTCCAGCAGCCGGCGAGAGCCAGCGTCATCATGGCCACGCCGGCCATGCCTGCTTTGGTCTTCATGTTCCTGCCCTCCTTGTCGTGCATGCCACACGATGCAAGCCGAGCGGGCATGCCGGACCATGGTCGCGCCACAAGCTCGGTGGGTCAAGAACAAATCAGTCGAGCTGATCGATCTCCGGCAATGCATCGGGTTCGCGGCGGGCCGCATCCATCCACGCCGCCACGGCGGGGGTGGCCATCACCTGATCCATGTACGCCCGCACGCCAGCGGATACGGGGATCCGGTAGCTGTGCAGGCGCATCACCACGGGCGAATACATCGCGTCGACGATGCCGAATCGGCCGAGCAGATAGGGCCCGCGTGCCGCCCCGAAGATTTCTCCGATGCGTTCCAGCTCCTCGCTCAGCTCGGCAGGCAAAGCTGAAAGCGAGCGATCGCGACGGATATTCATCGGCAGATTCTCGCGAATCGCAAAGAAGCCGCTGTGCATCTCGGCGCTGAGGCTGCGCGCGAGCGCCCGCGTCCGCGCCTCGGCCGGATACATCCCAAGACCGGGGGCTGCTTCGTGCAGCCATTCCATGATGGCCAGCGAATCCCAGATGGGTTCGCCATCGGTGATCAGGCACGGAACCCGCGCGGCCGGTGAAATGGCCTGTAGCCTTGCCTTGGTATCGGGCCGGCGGAGCATGACGTGACGCTCGATAAAGGGCAGTTCGAAGTGGCGCATCAGCACCCAGGGGCGCATGCTCCAGGAGGAGTAGTTCTTGTTTCCGATTACCAGGATCGGACTGGCGGGATCGTCCATGGGCAATATTCGCTCGCAGCGCAAGGGGCGGTGGCATCGGCCGTCTCAAGAAGAATAAGGCCATTCCTGCTAGCGGTGAGGTGCGCCGTACATGCTCGATTGCACACGCTTTGCGTTCTCGCGCGCCGTGTGCCGATATCGTGCGCACGCGCGCTGCGTATAGGCGTTGTCACCGATACCTGGTATTCCCGGATCGTTCCGTTCACCCTAGCCTTCGGGTGGCTGCATTGGTATTCACATGAACGGGAGGTTTGAACATGAACATGAAAAAGAGCAGTCTCATCGCGATTGCCATCGTGGCCGTGTTAGGTTCACTCGATATCAGCCTGGTTCACGCGGCCGAGGGTGAGTATCAGCCGGTTCCGAGCGGTGGCGGTTGGCTCGTTTCGCGAGACGGTGGCAAGACATTCTCGTCGGGCGGCTTCTACCCCACCCGCGACGCGGCCCAGAAGGCGGCGAACAAAATCAATCGCCAGGCAAAGAAGAGAGCCAAGAAAGAGGCCCGGCAAGAGAACAAGGGTAAGTAGGCAAGCGTCTACCGGCCTTCAACTGCCCAACTGCCGCTTGATCATCCGTTGCAGTGCGCGCCGCAATCTGCCTTCCGGCAACTCGCTGGCCACTGCCTGTAGCTGCTCCAGCGCGTGTTCGCCGATCTCCTTGCCCGGCCTTGCAGGGGCCGGGGGAGGGGGCGGCACCGCCTTGACCCGGATCTTGTTCAGCCCCGGCGCGAAGCCGGCGACCGCCGCGATCAGGCTCGGTGCCACCTGCCGGCTCTTGGCGGCCAGGGCCGAATTCGGCGCGCTCAGCACCAGCGTGTCGTCGTGCACGGCCAGCACACTCAGCCGCATGGCGGGCCAGCGGGCATCGATCTCGCGCTGCATCGCGGCCAGTCGGTCGGCCTGCGCGCGCAGGCTCTCGAACGTATGGTCCTGCCGGAAGTGATCGAAAAAGCCGGAGAATTGGCTGCCCATCGCCTGAAACCTGCGTGATAAACTGGTCGATTGCCCGAGGCCGCGATCCGCGCCGGTCCCCATGGGGATCGTAGCGGTTTGCGCATTGCCACGCGGGCCTGCGACTGAGTTAACCGGTCCGATCCCTCATGATGAACATACTGACCAAGGTGTTCGGCAGCCGCAATGACCGGCTGCTGAAAACCTATCGCAAGACCGTCGAGAAGATCAATGCGCTCGAATCCGGCCTCACCGGCCTGAGCGATGACGATCTGCGCGCCAAGACCGACGAATTCCGCAAGCGCCTGGCCGACGGCGAGGCGCTCGATGCGATTCTGCCCGAGGCCTTCGCGGTCTGCCGGGAGGCCTCGCGCCGCGTGCTCGAGATGCGCCACTTCGATGTGCAGATGATCGGTGGCCTGGCCCTGCATGAGGGCAAGATCGCCGAGATGCGCACCGGCGAGGGCAAGACGCTGGTGGCCACGCTGCCCGCGTATCTGAATGCGCTGACCGGCAAGGGCGTGCACATCGTCACGGTCAATGATTACCTCGCCAGCCGCGATTCTGGCTGGATGGGGCGGCTGTACAACTTTCTCGGCCTGAGCGTGGGCGTGATCGTCTCGCAGCAGCCCACCGAGGAAAAGCGCGCCGCCTATGCTGCCGACATCACCTACGGCACGAACAACGAGTTCGGCTTCGACTACCTGCGCGACAACATGGAGTACACGCTCGATGATCGCCGCCAGCGTGGGCTGGTCTATGCGATCGTCGACGAGGTCGATTCGATTCTGATCGACGAGGCGCGCACGCCCCTGATCATCTCCGGCCAGGCCGATGATCACACCGAGCTCTATCAGCGGGTCAATGTGGTGCCGCCGATGCTCGAGGAAATGGCCGAGGAGCCCAAATCCGGCGAGCCCGAGCCTCCGGGCCACTACTGGGTGGATCGCAAGGCCCACCAGGTGCATATGTCCGAGGCCGGCCATGAGAAGGCCGAGGAGATCCTGGGCGAGCTGGGGCTGTTGCCCGAGGGCGCGAGCCTCTATGACCCGGCCAACATCCTGCTGATGCATCACCTGATGGCCGCACTGCGTGCGCACACGCTCTATCAGCGTGACACGCATTACGTGGTGCAGAACGGTGAAGTCATCATCGTCGATGAGTTCACCGGGCGCCTGATGCAGGGGCGGCGCTGGTCCGATGGCCTGCATCAGGCGGTGGAAGCCAAGGAAGGGGTGGCGATCCAGAGCGAGAACCAGACACTCGCCTCGATCACCTTCCAGAACTACTTTCGCATGTACGGCAAGCTGGCCGGCATGACCGGCACGGCCGACACCGAGGCCTTCGAGTTCCAGGAGATCTACAGCCTGGAAACCGTGATCATTCCCACGCATCGGCCGATGATCCGCGCCGACCGGCAAGACCAGGTCTTTCGCACCGCGCGCGAGAAGCATGGCGCGATCCTGGCCGACATCCGCGACTGCTACGAGCGCGGCCAGCCAGTGCTGGTGGGGACCACCTCGATCGAGAATTCCGAGCTGCTCTCGCAACTGCTCAAGAACGAGAACCTGCCGCATAACGTGCTCAATGCCAAACAGCATGAGCGCGAGGCCGAGATCGTCGCCGAGGCCGGTCGCCCGAAGGTGATCACGATCGCCACCAACATGGCTGGTCGCGGCACCGACATCGTCCTGGGCGGCAACATCACCAAGCTCATCGAGCAGATCCAGGCCGATGACTCGCTCACCGATGAGCAGCGTGCCCAAGCGATCGCGCGCGAGCGCGCGCAGTGGCAGGTGCTGCATGACCAGGTGCTGGCCAGCGGCGGTCTGCACATCATCGGCACCGAGCGCCATGAATCCCGGCGCATCGACAACCAGCTTCGTGGCCGCTCGGGCCGCCAGGGCGATGCCGGTTCGTCGCGCTTTTATTTGTCGATGGATGATCAGTTGCTGCGCATCTTCGCCGGCGATCGTCTCAAGGCAATTATGGATCGCCTCAAGCTGCCCGAGGGCGAGCCGATCGAGGCCGGCATGGTCACGCGCTCCATCGAGAGCGCGCAGCGCAAGGTCGAGGCGCGCAACTTCGACATCCGCAAGCAGCTGCTCGAATACGACGATGTCGCCAATGATCAGCGTAAGGTGGTCTATGCGGATCGCAATGAACTGCTCGAATCCACGGATCTCTCCGAGCGTGTGATCGAATTCCGTCATCGGGTGTTCACCGAGCTGTTTCGCGCCCATGTCCCGGAAGAGGCGGTCGAGGAGCAGTGGGATCTGGACGGCCTGCAGGCCGTGCTCAAGAGCGAGTGGCAGATCGATCTGCCTCTGAAGCAGATGCTCGAGGAGCAGCCGGAGATCGATGACGAGGGCCTGTTGAAGGCCGTGCACGACGCCGCCGACGACATCTATCGCAGCAAGGTCGATCTCGTCGGGGCCGAGGTGTTCGCCGGTTTCGAGCGCTCGATCATGCTGCAGGCCATCGATCAGCACTGGCGCGAGCATCTGGCCGCGCTGGACCATCTGCGTCAGGGCATTCATCTGCGCGGCTATGCACAGAAGAACCCGAAGCAGGAATACAAGCGCGAGGCATTCGAGCTGTTCAGCATGATGCAGGCGCGGGTGCGCAACGATGTCACCCGGGTGCTGATGACCGTGCAGATCCAGTCGGCCGAGGATGTCGAGCAGGCCGAAGAGACCACCCAGACCAGCTACTCGAACGTCAACTACACCCACCAGTCGTTCGATGACGCGGCCGGCGCCGAGGGCGCGCCCGAGGATGTGGCGCTGGCCTTGCAGCAGGTGCCCGATCAAGGTGACGAAACCCAGCAGCCGTTTCGCCGCTTCGGCCAGAAGATCGGCCGCAATGATCCCTGCCCCTGTGGTTCGGGCAAGAAATACAAGCAGTGCCACGGCCGGCTGAGCTGAGCCGCCACGCAAGACTGCCCGTGCGCCCATGAATCGTTCGCCGTCTCGGCATCATGGGCGCGCGCCGCGCCGTATCTGCCCCGATCGGCGCGCGCACCGGTTCATCGTCTGCACGCCGGGTTCCGGGCGTGCGTGTTCCTGGATGGCAAGACCATGCCCGTCAATCTGACTGCACCCGATGCGGCCTCGCTGGCCGCGGTTCCCGGTGTCGAACTCGGCACCGCCCGTGCCGGTATCCGCAAGCCGGGGCGTCGCGACATGCTGGTGGTGCGCTTCGCACCGGGCAGCATGCTCGCCGGTGTCTACACTCGCAACCGCTTTTGCGCGGCGCCGGTACACGTGTGTCGTGAGCACGAGGCTGCGTCCGAGGGGAGGATTCGGGCGATCGTGATCAACACGGGCAACGCCAACGCGGGCACAGGCGCGCGCGGCATGGCCGACGCCCGCGCCACCTGCGCCGCGCTGGCCGAAAAGCTCGGCTGCGCGCCTCACGAAGTCATGCCGATGTCGACCGGCGTCATCCTGGAGCCCCTGCCCATGGACCGGCTGCTGGCCGACTTGGCCGGCCATCGATGATCTCGCCGCCGCCCACTGGGCCGAGGCGGCCGAGGCCATCATGACCACCGACACCGTGCCCAAGGCCGCATCGCGCCAGGTGGTGGTCGATGGGCACACGGTCACGCTGACCGGCATCAGCAAGGGGGCGGGAATGATCCGGCCCAACATGGGCACGATGCTCGGCATGATCGCCTGCGATGCCGGCATTGCCCGGCCGGTGCTCGCGCGCTGGGCGCGAGGCCGCCGATGCGAGCTTCAACCGCATCACGGTCGATGGCGACATCCACCAACGACACCTTCCTGCTGGCCGCCACGGGTGCCAGCCCGGTGCGCATCGATGATGCGCAGGCGGTGTCCGCGCAGCCGCTGCGGCAGGCGATCATCGAGCTGGCCCAGTGGCTGGCGCAGGCGATCGTGCGCGACGGCGAGGGGGCCACCAAGTTCGTGACCATCACCGTGCAGGATGCCGGCAATGATGCCGAGGCCGCCAGGGTGGCCTATGCGATCGCGCATTCGCCGCTGGTCAAGACCGCATTCTTCGCCTCGGATCCGAATCTGGGTCGCTTGCTCGCCGCCATCGGCTATGCCGGCATCGACGATCTCGATGTCGCCGGTGTCGATCTGTTGCTCGACGATGTGCTGGTGGCCAGCGCCGGTGGGCGCGATGCGCGCTACCAGGAGGCCGATGGCCAGCGTGTGATGGCCAACGCCGAATTCTCGATCACGGTCCGGCTCGGGCGCGGCAAGGCGCACACCACAGTCTGGACCTGCGATCTCTCGCACGACTATGTTTCGATCAACGCCGACTACCGTTCCTGATGTCTGACTCCCACCCTGCCGCGACCCCGGTCGATAGCGGCGCGCTCCTGCAACGCCTCGATCGCTTCCTGTCCCATCTCGAAACCCTGCTGCCGCGGCCGGAGCCGCCGGAATGGGAAAGCGCGGTGGCGTTTCGCTGGCGCCGCCGCCAGACCGGCTTCGGATCACACGGCTGGCTGCAGCCGGTGCGCAGCCTGGCCCGGATCCAGCTCGACGATCTGAAGAACATCGATGAGCAGAAGTCGATCATCGAGCGCAACACGCGCCAGTTCGTGCGCGGTCTGCCGGCCAACAACGTGCTGCTCACCGGCTCGCGCGGCACCGGCAAATCGTCGCTGATCAAGGCCTGCCTGAATGCGCACTGCGCAGAGGGGCTGAGACTGATCGAGGTCGACAAGGAAGACCTGGTGGATCTGTCCGAGATCGTCGAACTGGTGGCTGGCCGCCCCGAGCGGTTCATCATCTTCAGCGATGATCTGTCGTTCGAGGAGGGCGAGGCCGGCTACAAGGCGCTCAAGAGTGTGCTCGACGGCTCGGTGGCGGCGCAGTCCGATAACGTGCTGATCTATGCCACCTCGAACCGGCGTCACCTGATGCCGGAGTACATGAGCGAGAACCTCACCGCCAAGCATCAGGCCGACGGTGAGATCCATCCCGGCGAGACGGTCGAGGAGAAGATCTCGCTGTCCGAGCGCTTTGGCTTATGGGTGGCTTTCTATCCGTTCCGCCAGGACGACTACCTGACCGTGGTCGGCCACTGGCTGCGCCATTTCGGTTGCGACGATGCGGCCGTGGCCGAGGCCCGCGGCGATGCGCTGCGCTTTGCGCTCGAGCGCGGTTCGCGCTCCGGGCGCGTGGCCTGGCAATTCGCGCGCGACTGGTCGGGTCAGCGCGCTTTGTGATCCGCGCACGGGGGCGCGCGTCTGGACATGACCATCAAGCAAATCATCAAGGGCTTGTTGCCCGCCCGGGTTCTGGCCTTCAAGAACAAGCTCGACGATCTCGAGCGGCTGGCGCCGCTGGCCGACAGATGCTGCCCGGTGTGCGGCTATGTCGGCCACTTCGATATCTGGTTTGGGCCGGACATCATTCGCGACAATACCTGCCCGCGATGCGACTCACATCCGCGCCTGCGGCTTTTCTGGCTCTGGTTTGCCGGCGCGCGCGAAAAGATGGTCGAACCGATCCTGCATTTCGCCCCGGAGCGCGCGCTGCGCGAGCGGCTATCGGCGATCTACCAGGACTACCGAACCGCCGATCTGTCCCACGATGCGCATCTGAAGCTCAATATCGAGGCCATCGATCTGCCGTCGGAATCCGTCGAGACCGTGATTTGCAATCATGTTCTCGAACATGTCGATGACACCAAGGCCATGCGTGAGCTGCACAGGATCCTGCGCCCGGGTGGGCGGCTCATCTGCTCGGTTCCACTCATCGAAGGCTGGAGCACCACCTACGAGAACGACGCCGTCGCCAGCGACGCCGAGCGTGCTTTGCATTTCGGCCAGAGCGATCATGTTCGCTTTTACGGGCAAGACTTTCGTGAACGACTGCGCCGGGCCGGGTTTACTGGCATCGACGAGATCACGGCGCATGGGCCTGAGGTCGTCAAATATTCGCTGCTGCGAGGCGAGAAGTTCTTCCTCTGCGCCAAATGATGCATCCGCTTGCCGCTAAGCCCGGCCAGGCGCCGCTCAGCGCCTGGCCGATGGTCAGCCTGCCTCGAGTTTGTCTTGCGTGCGCAGCTCGAAGTCGCTCGCGTCGTGGCGCTCGCGCAATTGTTTCTCGAGCGGGCCGGTGGCCTTGTTGACCATGCGCCCGCGCTGTACGGCGGGCCGTGCCTCGACGGCCTTGGCCCAGCGCATCACGTGTTCGTAGCTGTCTGCCTGGAGGAACTCGGCGGCCTCGTAGACAACATTGAGCACCAACTGCCCGTACCAGGGCCAGATCGCCATGTCGGCGATCGAGTAGCCGCTGGCACACATGAAGGGCTTGTCGGCCAGATGCTGATTGAGTACATCGAGCTGGCGCTTGACCTCCATCGTGAAGCGATCGATGCAGTACTCGATCGGTGCCGGCGCATAGCGGTAGAAGTGACCGAAGCCCCCGCCCAGGTAGGGGGCGCTACCCATCTGCCAGAACAACCATGACAGGCACTCCGTGCGCTCTGCGGGCGTTTGCGGGATGAAGGCACCGAACTTCTCGGCCAGATAGAGCAGGATCGAGCCCGACTCGAACACCCGCTGGGGCGGCGAGACCGAGTGATCGACCATGGCTGGAATCTTCGAGTTCGGATTCGCTGCCACGAAGCCGCTGCCGAACTGCTCACCCTGATGGATGCGGATCAGCCACGCATCGTATTCGGCGCCCGTATGACCGGACTCGAGCAGTTCCTCGAGCATGATCGTGACCTTGACCCCGTTGGGCGTGGCCAGTGAATACAGCTGCAACGGATGCTCGCCGACCGGGAGATCCTGGTCGTGGGTGGCGCCGGCGGTGGGACGGTTGATGTTGGCGAAGCGCCCGCCATTGCCGGGCGACCAGGTCCAGACCTTGGGCGGGGTGTAAGCAGCTTGGTCACTCATGTTGTTTGGTCTCAGCGTTGCATGCTCAATCGAGCGGCCGCCGCACGGAGCCGATCCGGCAACTGCGGGCGGGTGGATCCTGGCACGATCGGTCGTGCCACGGCAGGAAATGATGTTTCGGTCATCGGCCAGGCGCGGGCTTCCTGGTGAACCGGCGGCCACCAGGGATCGGCATTGACGGTGCGATCATCCGGGCCGGGCCGGCCAGGATCGATAAAGCTAACACAGGCGCGCGGATGCCGGCCCCGATGGGCGTATGCATGCTCTGGTCTCGTGCCGCGTCGGATGGCTTGCCGCCTTCGTGGCCGTGGCTGGCTCGATGCAAGCGCGCCGCGGTTGCCCTGTACGAAAAAGTCGGTTGATAATCGTCCGTCAAGGTCTTGCCCGAGGTCACCTTTCAAGAGGTCTATTTCCCTGTTCTGGGGATACTTGGTGGCATCATTGCGCCACGGATGTCGCGCCCATGGCCGCGTTCAACCAAATCAGGTGCCGCAAAGGCCCGTCCAATGGAGGATTCCGATGAACAAACCGATTTCCCGGCTGCTGTCCGTGAGCCTGACCGCTGCCGCATTGCTGGCTGCCGCTCCGGCCATCGAGGCCAAGACGTTTAAGTGGGGTTTCCAGGGTGATGCCCAGACCATGGATCCGCATGGTCTGTTCGAGACCTTCACGCTCGGCTTTCAGCGCAACATCTACGAAGGCCTGGTGGCGCGCGATGACAAGATGGAGATGGTCGGCGCACTGGCCGAGAGTTGGGAGAATGTGCAGCCCGACGTCTGGCGTTTCAAGCTGCGCAAGGGCGTGAAGTTTCACGACGGCGGCGATCTGAAATCCGACGATGTGGTGTTCTCGGTGCAGCGCATCAACACCGAAGGCTCGGACATGAAGGTCATCGCCACCTTGATCAAGGATGCGAAGGCGGTCGATGACTACACGGTCGATCTGATCACCAATGGCCCGAACCCGATCCTGCCGCTGCAGCTCGAGATCTTCTACATCATGGACAAGCAGTGGGCCGAGAAGCACGGCACCACCGCGGCCACCAATGTGAAGGGCGGTGACGAGGGCAATTACGCCAACATGCATGCCAACGGCACCGGCCCGTTCATGCTCAAGGAGCGTCAGGCAGGCGTCAAGACCGTGCTCGAGCGCAATCCCGGTTACTGGGGGGCGGGCAATATTCCGACCAATGTCACCGATGTCGTGTTCACGCCCATCGCCCAGGACGCCACCCGTGTCGCGGCATTGATCTCGGGTGATGTCGACATGGCCTTCCCGATTCCGGTGCAAGACTGGAAACGGCTGGAAGACGCCGCCGGCGTGCGCCCGCTGACCGGCCCCGAGGCCCGCACGATCTTCCTGGGCTTCGATCAGGTGCGTGACGAACTCGTGGGCTCGAGCGTCAAGGGCAAGAACCCGTTCAAGGATGTGCGGGTGCGCAAGGCCTTCTATCAGGCCATCAACATCGAGGCGATCCGCGACAAGGTCATGCGCGGTGCGGCGACTCCTGCCGGCCTGATGATCGCGCCGCAGATCAACGGCTTCAAGGAGGAGATGAACAAGCGCTTCCCCTATGACGTCGAAGCCGCCAGGAAGCTGATGGCCGACGCCGGCTATGCCGATGGTTTCGAAGTCACGATGGACTGCCCGAACGATCGTTATGTGAACGACGAGAAGATCTGTCAGGCAGCCGCCTCGATGCTGGCCCGCATCAAGGTCAAGGTGAATCTGCTGGCCCAGCCCAAGTCGAAGTATTTCGCCAAGGTACTGGCGCAAAACGGCTATGACACCAGCTTCTTCCTGCTCGGCTGGACCCCGTCCACCTTCGATGCGCACAATGTGATTGCCTCGTTGACCTCCTGTCGTGGTGGCCCGGACAAGCTCGGCTCCTTCAATCTCGGTGGCTACTGCAACCCGCGCATCAATGAACTGGCCGCAATGATCCAGTCCGAAACGGATCAGGCCAAGCGTCAGGCGATGATCGATGAAGCGCACAAGATCCACCAGGATGAGGTTGGTCACATTCCGCTGCATCAACAGCCGCTGTCCTGGGGCGTGTCCGACAAGGCGTCGGTGGTTCAGCGCCCGGACAATGTCTTCGATCTGCGCTACGTCGTTCTGAAGTAAGCGCGCTTCGAGCGGCGCGGGCCGCGACCCGGCCCCCTGCCAAAACGAGATCTTCGGGATTTCGGCTGGCTGGGGCTGGCGGGTTGCGGCTCGCGGCACTTTCGAACCCGAACAGCCTCTGTCGATGCTCGGATTCATCGTCAAACGACTGCTGCAGTCGGTGATCGTGATGCTCACCGTCGCACTGATCGCGTTTTCACTGTTTCGCTTCGTGGGCGATCCGATCAACAATAGGGTCGGGCAGGACACCACGCTCGAGCAGCGCGACCAGCTGCGCGAGCGGCTCGGTCTCAATGATCCGTTCGTGGTGCAGTTCGCGCGTTTCGTGGGCGATGTCGCCCAGGGGCGTTTCGGGTTTTCCTACCAGCACCGTCGCCCGGTCAGCGAACTGATCGCGGAGCGCATGCCGGCCACGCTCGAGCTGGCGCTCGTCTCGGCGATCCTGGCGCTGGGCGTCGGTATCCCGATGGGCGTCTACACCGCGCTGCGTCGCAAAGGGCTGCTCTCGCGCAGCTTCATGACCTTGTCGCTGGTCGGTGTGTCGCTGCCCACCTTCCTGATCGGCATCCTGTTGATTCTTTTCTTTGGCGTGATCCTGCGCTGGCTGCCCACCTTCGGCCGTGGCGACGTGGTCCCGCTGGGCTGGTGGACCACCGGCTTTCTGACGGCCTCGGGCCTGAAGTCGCTGATCATGCCCGCGATCACGCTGGCCTTGTTCCAGATGACCCTGATCATGCGTCTGGTGCGCGCCGAGATGCTCGAGGTCTTGCGCACCGATTTCGTCAAGTTCGGGCGTGCACGCGGTCTCACCGATCACCATGTGCATTTTCGGATGGCGCTCAAGAACACGCTGGTGCCCGTGATCACCATCACCGGGCTGCAGCTTGGCTCGATCATCGCGTTCGCGATCATCACCGAGAGCGTGTTCCAGTGGCCCGGGATGGGCCTGATGTTCATCCAGGCGATCAGCAATGTGGATATTCCGGTGATGGCGGCCTATCTCGTGCTGATTGCGTTCTTCTTCGTCGTCATCAATCTGGTCGTCGATCTGCTGTACTTCGTCGTCGATCCTCGACTGCGCGTCGACCGCGCCTCGGCTCATGGACACTGATACCGGCGCCGACAGCGGTGCCGCACGCGGGGGCTCGAACTCGCCGGGCGAGGTAGTGGCCCGGCCGCTGACCACCCAGGTCAGCGGCCGCCCGCCCTCGCTCGTGCGTCGCTGGCTCGACAGTGATCTCTGGTACAGCTTCATCCGCTCGCCGGTTACGGTCGTCTCCGCGCTGATCACGATCGCATTCTTCGTGGCGGCGGCATTTGCGCCGTGGGTCGCGCCGCACGATCCCTTCGATCTGGCCGCGATCGACCTGATGGATTCGAACCTGCCCCCGGCCTGGCAGGCCGAAGGGCTGGCCAAGTTTCCGCTGGGCACCGATGATCAAGGGCGCGATATCTACTCCACGATCATCTACGGCGCGCGCATTTCACTGATCGTGGGCTTTGCGTCGGTGCTCTTCTCGCTGGTCGTCGGGGTGGCGCTGGGCCTGGTCAGTGGCTATGTGGGCGGCCGGCTCGACGCCTTCATCATGCGTGTGGCCGATGTCCAGCTCTCCTTTCCGGCGATCCTGATCGCACTGCTGATCGACGGCGTGGCGCGCTCCGTGCTGCCGCGCAATCTGCACCAGGAACTGGCCCTGTATGTGCTGGTGTTCGCGATCGGGATCTCTGGATGGGTGCAGTACGCGCGCACCGTGCGTGGCTCCACGCTGGTCGAGAAGAACAAGGAGTATGTGCAGGCGGCACGGGTGATCGGCATCGGGCCGGCAGTGATTCTCTGGCGGCATGTGCTACCCAATGTCATGGGTCCGGTGTTGGTGATCGCCACGATTCACCTGGCGATCGCGAACATCACCGAAGCCACCTTGTCCTTCCTCGGCGTGGGTGTGCCGCCGACCACGCCTTCTCTGGGCACCCTGATCCGGATCGGCAATGACTACCTGTTCTCCGGTGAATGGTGGATCACGATCTTCCCGGGAATCGCGCTGGTGTTGCTGGTGCTGGCCATCAATCTGCTCGGCGACTGGCTGCGTGACGCCCTGAATCCGAAGCTGCGATGAACGATCCCAAGCCCGCCCAGCCCCTGTTGAGCATCCGTGACATGCGGGTCGAGTTCCCGAGCCGTCGTGGCCATGTGGTGGCAATCGAGAACCTCTCGCTCGATCTCGCGGCCGGGGAGATCCTCGGCATCGTGGGCGAATCGGGCGCCGGCAAGAGCACCATAGGCAATGCCGTGATCGGGCTGCTCGAGCCGCCGGGCGAGATGAGCGCCGGACAGGTGCTGCTCAGGGGCGAGCGCATCGACGATCTTTCCGAAGACGCCAAGCGGGCGATTCGCGGCCGGCGCATCGGCATGATCTTCCAGGATCCTCTGACCAGCCTGGATCCTCTGCAAACGATCGAGCATCAGCTGATGCACACGATCGATCATCATCTACGGGTCGGCGAGGGCGCGGCCCGTGCCAAGGCAATCGATCTGCTGGACCAGGTGGGCATTCCCGATCCGCAACTGCGCATCAAGCAGTATCCACATCAGTTCTCGGGCGGCATGCGTCAGCGCGTGGTGATCGCATTGGCGCTGTGTGCCGATCCCGAACTGATCATCGCCGATGAGCCGACCACTGCGCTCGATGTCTCGGTGCAGGCCCAGATTCTCGAACTGATGAAACAGCTGTGCCGGCAGCATCGGGTTGGCATGATCCTGATCACCCACGATATGGGTGTGATCGCCGAGACCGCCGACCGGGTGGCCGTGATGTATCGCGGCCGGGTGGTCGAAACCGGCAGCACGCGACAGATCATCGGCGCGCCGCAGCATGACTACACCAGGAGCCTGATCTCGGCGGTGCCGCGTCCCGATGTCAAGGTGAACCGCTTCCCCCTGGTCACCTACATCGAAGACGTGGGTCGGCGCACCGAACGGCTGGATCTGACCACTCACTGGCTGGGCCAGTCGCAGCGTTTTGCCGGCGAGCAGGTGGCGGCCGGTCAGCCGTTGGTGAAGATCGAGAATCTATCGATGCGCTTCACCACCCGTGATGCCTTCCTGAAGCGCAACCGACGCTATCTGGATGCGGTGAGCGATGTGTCGTTCGAGATTCGCGCCGGCGAGGTTTTCGGGCTGGTCGGCGAGAGCGGCTCGGGCAAGTCCACGATCGCGCGCCTGATCACAGGCATCCATGCGCCCAGTGCGGGGCGCGTGATATTTGCCGGCACGGATCTCACCTCGCTGCGCCGTCGCGCCGATGCGGCGCCCTGGCGCAGGCAGATGCAGATGATCTTCCAGGATCCGTTCTCCTCGCTGAACGGGCGCATGCGCGTGCGCGAGATCATCGCCGAGCCGATTCATTTCCACGGTCTTGCGAAGGATCGCACCGAGGCCAATCGTATCGTCGATGAGCTGCTCGATGTGGTCGGCCTGGGCGCGGCGGCCGCGAAGCGTTTTCCTCACGAGTTCTCTGGCGGGCAGCGTCAGCGCATCTCGATCGCCCGTGCCCTGGCGACCCGGCCGCGCTTTCTGCTCTGCGATGAACCGACCTCGGCGCTGGATGTCTCCATTCAGGCGCAGATTCTGAATCTGCTCAAGGATCTGCAGGAGGAACTCGGCCTGACCATGTTGTTCATCAGTCATGATCTGCCGGTGATCCGGCAGGTGTGCGATCGCATCGGCGTGATGCGTCATGGGAAGTTGCTCGAGGTGGCCGGCGCCGAGACTTTGTTCAATCAGCCGCAGCACGACTACACGCGGCATCTGCTGGCGCTGATGCCCAAACTGGACACGATGCTGGCTGCGGCCTGAGCGCTCTCGCTGTTGGTGTCGCGAGGATGAAGGTGTCGCGCGAATGAAGTCCGCCACGGTATCGGCCGGCAAGATCAGGCGACCCTCGAGCCGCTAGCGCTCGAACATCGAGTCGATGATCTCGTAGGTCAGTGTCGCCTGCACAGGGCCCCTGGCAGGGCGCAGGATGCGCTCACGCACGTCGTCCCAGCGCAGCTTGATCTGCCAGCCGGCAGGCATGGCTCGTGGGCCAGCGGGCACCACCGACGCCAGAAACTCGCTGCGTTGTGCATCATCACGGATGATCGCCATCGCCTCGAGCAAGGTCAGTTTGCGCCAATGCTCACCGCCGGGTCTGGCGCTGGCGACGATGTCGAGAAATCGGGCGATGTCGCGCGCGTACGGGGCCTCGCCGTCGATTTCGCGCGCATTGGCATAGATCGCATCGGCCACCAGGGTCAGACGCCGATCGCGCGGGGGCAGCCTGCCCCACTGATCGAGTAGCCCATGAATGGTCCGGTTCAGGCACAGCTCGAGATGCCCTCCCGCGAGCAACACGTGGTTGGCGCCCACCCGGAACGATAGCTCACCGCCTTCCGAGAACACCCAGGCTGTGGGCGCGCAATCGCGCGCAAAGTATCCGTCCAGCGGACTGTCGTCGGCCAGATAAATCACCGGCATCCGTACGATGCGCGCATGATGAACCAGCGCGTCCAGACCGCTCTTGGTGGCCATTCGCGAGTCGTACTCACTGCTCGCATGGGTCACCAGGACGAATGGCTTGGTCAGCGCAGGAAGTGCGTCCGGCTCCGTAAACTGCCGGGACAGGCAATGCGCCCGCGATGCCGCTGGCGGCAACATCGCGAGCAGGCCGGCGAACAGTGAATGTTCCAGCAGGCGCCGGCGGCAGGAAGAAACCGTCATGGTCCTCTCCCGATCGACCACACAAAATTCGCGGACCGGATGTCGTGCGGGCCGCAGACACGGTCAGGCGCCACGGCAATGCGTCGCGGGCTCTGGAAAGACGCGGCCGTACCGTGAACTGACGCGGACTTCATACTCAGGACGCCAAAGCCGCTACTGATGGAGCCAGACTTGGCGGGCGTCGGATCATAGCGCACAATGCCAGCCCGTTTGCGCGCTCGAGCAGCACCGTAGCGGGCTTTGTCGCGGCCTGAGCCCGGCGGCGAGATCACCATGAGAGGAGCCACCATGACGCCATCCGACCGAGATCCGAAAGCCTGCGCGGCCCATGCGATGGATGCCGATGACGAGGCCCTTTGGCAGGCCTTTTCAAAGGCTGCAATGGCCGCCGGCGAGTTCGACCATCGTGCCCATTTGCGGGTGGCCTACGGGCTGTTGTGCTCGCATGAATTCACCGAGGCGGTGGCCCGGATGCGCACTGCACTGCGCGATTTCCTCGCGCACCATGGTATCGAGCCCGACGAGAAATATCACGAGACGCTGACCCTCGCCTGGATGAGTGCGGTGCGCCTGTTCATGGACCGTTCGCCGCCCATGCCATCGTCGCGCGCCTTCCTGCGCGCCAATCCGCGCCTGCTCGATGCCGGCATCATGGGTATCCACTACAGCCCGGAGCGTCTGTTCAGCGACAGCGCACGGGCCAGTTTCGTGGCCCCAGACCGGGCGCCGTTGCCCGTGTTCGCCTGAGCGCCCGCGAGCGCATTGCCATGAGTATGATGCGAACGGCAAGTTCAGGACACTAGACCATGCTCGAACTTCGACCCAACTGCGAGTACTGCGATCGCGATCTGCCGCCGGCCTCGCCCGAGGCACGCATCTGCTCGTATGAATGCACATTCTGTGCGGATTGCGTCGCCCAGCGCCTGCACAATGTCTGCCCGAACTGCGGTGGTGGCTTTATGCCCAGGCCGATACGGCCTCGCGTCGCGCGTCGGCCCGGGGTGGGGCTGGCCCATCAGCCCGCCAGCCAGGAGCGGCGCAGGCTCAAACACGCACCTGCCGAGATCGAGCGTTTCTCGGCCGAACTCGCGGATATCGCACCGCAGGATCGCTGAGCCGGGCGCCTTCGCTCAGGCGGCTTCGCTCAGGCGCGATCGCTCGGGCAGATTCTCTCGGGCAGATTCTCTCGGGCAGGTTAGCTCGGACAGGCTCGCTCGGACAGGCTCGCTCGGGCAGGCTCGCTCGGGCCCGGCGGCTCAGGCCTGGTGGCTACTGATCAAGGGGGCGAGCGCGCGCAGTGCCTCGAGCGATTCCGGATTCACCAGAGACGACAAATCACCGACCGCTGAATCGCGCAGCGCCGAGCGAATCACGCGGCGCATGATCTTCATGTTCCTGGTCTTCGGCAGGTCTTGGACGAACAGCACATGTTGTGGCCGAAACGGCACGCCGAGCCCGTCCACGATCGCCGCCGACAATCGCTGCGCCTCGGATTCGCCAGCCGCTGCCCGCGGCACACAGACACAGACGATCGCTGTCCCCTTGACAGGATGCGGCACCCCGATAGCGGCAGCCTCTACCAGCAGATGGGTGCCCATCAGCAGGCTTTCGATCTCGGCCGGGCCGGTGCGCTTGCCCGCGATCTTGAGGGTGTCATCCGAGCGTCCGTGCACATACCACATGCCATCGTCGTCGCGGCTGGCGAAATCACCGTGCAACCAGACGCCCGGCAGCTTGCGCCAATAGCTTTCGAGATAGCGCTCCCGGTCATGCCAGAGTGACTGGGTGAGCCCGATCGGCGTGGCGCGCATGATCAGTTCGCCGACCTGACCTGGCGCGACCGAGCGGCCGCCTTCATCGACCACGTCGGCGCCGCTGCCCGGAACCGGACCGCCGAATGCACAGGGCTTGAGCGGATGCAGCACGGTGCCCACCAGAATCGCGCACATCTCGGTGCCGCCCGAGAAGTTGAGCAGCGGCAGGCGCCCTTTGCCGACCACATCGAACAGCCAATGCCAGGCGTCCGGCGTCCAGGGTTCGCCGGTGGAGGTGAACAGCCGCAGGCTGCTGAGATCGCGCGCGGTGATCTGGGCATCCCCGCGCGGCATCAGCGAGCGGATCGTGGTTGGCGCCACACCCAGATAGCTGACCCGGTGGCGCTCGACCAGGCGCCAGAGCCGGTCGGGCTCGGGATAATCGGGCGCACCCTCGATCAGCACGATTGTCGCCTTGGTCAGCAGGCTGCCAAAGACCAGCAGCGGGCCCACCAGCCAGCCCATGTCGGACATCCAGAGAAAGCGATCACCGGCCTTCAGATCCATGCACAAGCCGAGATCGAGCACCATCTTCACGGGGAAGCCGCAGTGGGTGTGCACCACCCCCTTGGGCTTGCCCGTGGTGCCCGAGGTGTAGACCAACAGGAACGGGCTGTCGGCGGGCATCTCCTCGGTGGGCACGGCGGCAGGATCCGCGGGGGCGTCGGCCACCAGCTCGTGCCAGTCGTGATCGCGGCCGGCGGTCCAGTCGAGCGACAGCCCCGCATGGCGCAGCACGATCTGATGGCGCACCGACGGGCTGTCGGCCAGTGCGGCGTCGGCAATCGGTTTCGCCGCCACCATGCGGCCGCGCCGCGATGAACCGTCGACGGTTACCAGCGCGATCGCGCCGGAATCATTGAGGCGTTGGGCGATGGCATCGGCGCCAAAGCCTGAAAACAGGGGCATGACGATGGCGCCGATGCGGGCCACAGCGAGCATGGTCACGGCTGCGGCCGGAATGTTCGGCAGATACATGCCAACCACATCGCCGCGCCCGATGCCCAGCTTGCGCAGGCCCCAGGCCAGTGCGGCGGTCTGCCGGTCCAGGTCAGACACGCTCAGCTGCTCGATGCGACCGTCCTCGCCCTCCCAGACCATGGCCTGCCGGTCGGCCTGAGCCGTATTGCGCCAGATATCCAGGCAGTTGTAGCTGACGTTGGTGGTGCCGCCGACGCACCAGCGTGGGAACTCGATGCCGTCGGACTGATCGAGCACTGTGCGGTAGGGCTGGATGAAGCGATAGTCCGCATAGGCGATCAACGCGTCATGAAACCAATGCGGGTCGGCCAGCGCCCGCGCATTGAGCGCATCGAAGTCGGTCAGGCCGTGCTGGCGCAGAAAGCCAGTCAGGTTGGCGCGCTCGATCGTGTCGGCGTCGGGTCGCCAGACGATCTCCGATTCGGGCATGCGAGTCTCCTTCGTGGCGCGTATCCGTGGCTTAGCCGTGAGCTTAGCGCAGACGCCGGCGCCTGCACCGACCACGAAGACGCAACGCAGTGGCGCTGGGCCAACTGCGCTGCGGCGTGATCGTTCGCGTGATGACGGTGCTGGCGGCAGGCCGACGCCCCGGGATTGCTCAGCTGGTGGACTCGCCCTTTTCGAATACCAGGTTGGCGCGGCCGACGATCAGCGGATCGACCGGACCGATACGTTCGATGTCCTTGCCGGCATAGGTCATCTTGTGCAGCAGGTAGCGCATCGCATTCAGCCGCGCGCGCTTCTTGCAATCGGACTTGATCACGATCCACGGTGCATCGGTGGTGTCTGTGTGGAAGAACATCGCTTCCTTGGCACGGGTGTAGTCGTCCCACTTGTCCAGGGAGGCAAGATCGACCGGACTGAGCTTCCACTGCTTGAGTGGGTGGACCTTGCGCGCCTTGAAGCGGCGCCGCTGCTCGTCCTGGCTCACTGAGAACCAGAACTTCACCATGCTGATGCCGCTGTGCACGAGGTGGCGTTCGAACTCGGGCGCCTGCCGAAAGAACTCCAGATACTCGTCGTTGTTGCAAAAGCCCATGACTCGTTCGACACCGGCGCGGTTATACCAGGAGCGGTCGAACAAGACCATCTCACCGGCGGTGGGCAAATGCTCGATATAGCGCTGGAAATACCATTGGCCGCGTTCGGTCTCGGTCGGTTTCTCCAGCGCGACCACGCGCGCACCCCGCGGATTCAGATGCTCCATGAAACGCTTGATCGCGCCACCCTTGCCCGCGGCATCGCGGCCTTCGAAGACGATCACCAGGCGGCGCCGGTCTTCCTTGATCGAGGCCTGCAGCTTGAGCAGTTCGACCTGAAGCTCGTATTTCTGCGCTTCATAGCGGCGCCGCGACATGCGGTTCTTGTACGGATACGCGCCCTCACGCCAACCGGGGTTCAACTCCTCGTCGGGGTCGGTGCGACGCCGCGGGCTCCGGCCGACCTTGTTCTGCAAGACCTCGCGAACCAGGGCGAGGTCGTCGCGGGATGCATCCGAGAGCAGGGCGTCGATCGCTTCCCGGTGCCCGCCGTCGCCCTTGCCTCCGGCGCCGACATCGGCCAGCACGGCTGCGCGGGACTCGGCCGTGCGCGCCGCCGCATGAGACAGCGCGGCATCGCGGGCAGTGGCGGAATCGGGCACGGGCGGCTGATCGATACGTTCGACCGGATCACGCAGGTCGGACACGGAACGGGCTGATGTCTTGCTCACTGGATCTCCTGGTTCGGACTGGCGAGGGCCATTCCATTCTCCCGCTGTGCCGTGCGTCGCGACAAGCACGTCCACCCCTGGAAACAGCCCATTCAGCGGCTCTTTGCCGCATCCGGCGCGCGAAATTGCGCTTGTTTGACCTCGATCAATGGCCGGCACGGCCCTGACGCGCGTGCGCGCTGCGCTGGCGCACCCATGACGCATTGGTGTCGACCGGTCACCGAAGCGATCGGGCCGAGTCATGCACCAGGGGTAGCGCGCGCGAAATCCTGCGCCGCGGGCGCCGCTGCGACACGCCAAGGAGTGGCACCCGCGCATGCCAGACCGATCCACAGACCGATCCCCGGCTGCCGGTATGATCGACCGCAGCCGCCAGCCGATCGTACTGCCAGGAGAATGCCGATGTCCGACGCCGATGTCGCCGCCCAATGGGGTGCCACGCTGCAGACTGAACGCCTCGGGGAGATTGACCTGCGCTTCGCGAGTGCGGGGCAGGGCCCGTTGATCATCCTGGTGCACGGTTTTCCGGAGAGCTGGTATTCGTGGCGGCATCAGCTGGGGCCACTGGCTCGGGCCGGCTTTCGCGTGGTTGCGCCCGATGTTCGCGGTTACGGCGGCTCATCCCGCCCGCAGGCGGTTACCGCCTACGACATGGAGCAGCTCACTGGCGACATGCGCGCATTGGCCGACAGACTTTCGCCCGACGAGCCGGTGGTCATCATCGGCCACGACTGGGGAGCCCCGATCGCCTGGAACACGGCCTGGCTGCATCCGCAACGCATCCGTGCGGTGGCAGGGCTTTCGGTGCCCCATGTGCCCCCCGGTGAGATACCCGGCATCGACGTGTTCAAACGGGTGTTCACGGACAAGGGCCGCTTCTTCTACATGGTGTACTTCCAGGACGAGGGCGTTGCCGAGGCCGAACTCGAGGCCGATCCGCTCCGATCGATCCGGCTGTTTTATTCAGCGCTCGGCGGCGAGGCCGCGCCCGGCACCTGGCCCACCAACAAACGCCATGGTGACAAGCTGTTCGATGGCGTGTCCGAGCCCGAGATGCCGCTGCCCTGGTTCGGCGAGCAGGACCTCGCCTACTATGCGGGCCAGTTCGAGCGCAGTGGGTTTCGCGGGCCGCTGAACCGCTACCGGAACTTCGCGCGTGACCATGCCTGGCTGCGCGCCCGTGGCGACGGCATCATTCATCAGCCGAGCCTGTACATGGTTGGCGACCGTGATCTGGTGATGCCGATGTATCCGGCCGGCCCGATCGAGTCGATGCGTCCATACATGACCGATCTGCGCACTGCCCAGGTGCTCGAGGGCTGCGGGCACTGGATTCAGCAGGAACGTGCGGATGCGGTGAACCAGGGCCTGCTCGACTGGCTGGGCACCTTGTGATCACCCGGACCGGAGTGTGCGTCCCATGAGTGAGTTCACCGATCATCTGCGTGAGATGCTGGCCGCATTTGCGCCGGTGAGTGTTCGCCGCATGTTCGGCGGATACGGTGTTTATCTCGATGACCTCATGTTCGCCCTGGTGATCGACGACGAGCTCTATCTGAAGGCCGATTCGCACAATCTTCATCGCTTCGAGGCACTCGGGCTCGAGGCCTTCTCGTATGTGCGCAACGGACGCGTTACGAGCATGTCTTACCGGCGTGCGCCGGACAGCTGCCTCGAGGATCCACGTGAGGCCGAGCAATGGGCGCGCCTGGCCTACGATGCGGCGCTGCGTGCCCGCAAGACCGCCAAGACCGCCAAGGGCACCAAGGGCACCAAAGCCGGCGTTGGGAAGGCCGGCGTACGGCGTTCGCCGTCTGCGGGCGCAGCCGCGCCGCCGACCCGATCAAACAAGCGAGGGAAACAATCATGAGCGCGATCGAACGCAGCATCGAAACCTGGCATGCGATCGCATCGCGCAAGGATCCATCCGGGCTCGATGAACTGCTCGCCGACGAGGTGAGCTTCATCTCGCCTGTCGTGCATACCCCGCAGCACGGCAAGGCGATCACCAAGGCCTATCTGAGTGCGGCATTGCAGGTGTTCGGCCAGCCGTCTTTTCGCTATCTGGATCAGATCATTGGCGAGCGGCGGGCGGTGCTCGAGTTTGCGCTCGAGATCGACGGCATCGAGATCAACGGCGTCGACATGATCACGGTGGATGCCGATGGGCGGATCACCGAGTTCAAGGTCATGGTCCGGCCGCTGAAAGGGATGCAGACGATTCATCGTCTGATGGGCGAGATGCTGCAGCGAAAGGGTTGAGCGCGCCGCACGACTCATGCTGTTTCCGGTTTGAGCGATAGATGTGATGAGCGAAGCGGACGGTTCCACGCCGTTTCCGGCCCAAGCGCAGCCGTCCCGATGGCGATACCGGCCGGCATGCGTCGAGGACTGCGCCGGCCTCACCGAACTGGCCATCCGCTCGAAGGCGTCGTGGGGCTACGATGCGGGCTTCATGGCCGCCTGTGCCGACGAACTGACGGTACGCCCCGAGGCCCTGACCAGTGCAACCCGCATCATCGAGCTCGTGCACCAGGGCGGGGCGCCGCTCGGTTTCATGTCAGTGGCCATCCAGACTGATGATGCCGAGCTGGAGGCCATGTTCGTGCTCCCCGAGGCGTTGCGCGGCGGCGTCGGCCGTCGCCTGATGGCCCTAGCCCTGCGAGCCTGCGCCCGTCATGGCCGGCACCTGCTGACCATCCAGAGCGATCCGTTCGCCGAGGGTTTCTATCGCCGCATGGGGGCCTTGCCGGTTGGCCGTCGCGAGTCCGACAGTGTGGCTGGTCGCTTCCTGCCGCTGCTTGCGCTGCCGCTGGAGATCGTCATCATCCAGGGGCGGGCGCATGCACTCTGGTTATGGCCGGGCAGGGACGAGGGTCGCGAGCCTTCGCTCGAGGCCGTGCTCGATGGCGAGATCCTCGGACATGGGGCGGGGGCAGGAGAACACGGTGCACCGTCGCCTGGCCTGCAGGGTGCACCGGCGCGTGGCCTCGTTGCGAACCCGATCACCTCCGCGCTCGCCGCCTTGCGGTCACGACATATGCAAATCGCCGGGGCAGGCGCCGGTGCCACGAGAGGTCAGCCATGAAGTCTTGGCATACGCTGCGCCTGTTGCCGCGCCTGTGCCTGGCGATCGCGGTGTCGCTGGTGCTGTTGTTGCTCGGCCCGCTGAGCGTGCTGGCCTTCGGCGAGCTCACCGCCCGCGATGCCTGGCGCCAGGGCTCACGCGATTCGAGCGGTCAGTCGCCGGATCCGGCCACTCACGACGGCGCGGTGGTGCAGGTGTTCGCGGCCCGCACGCTCGGCTGGCGCGGCGCCTTCGGCGTACACACCTGGCTTGCCACCAAGCGTGCCGGCGCGCCGGGATACCGCGTGCATCATGTGATCGGGTGGCGTTATTACTACGGCGGCTCGGCCGTGGTCAGCCAGAGCGGCGTGCCGGATTTTCACTGGTTCGGTGCTCGTCCGACGCTGCTCGCCGATCACCGCGGCGCGCGCGCCGAGGCGATGATCGATGCCATCGAGGCCGCGGTGCAAGCTTATCCGTATGCCGATCTCTATCGCGTCTGGCCAGGCCCGAACAGCAATACCTTCACGGCTTGGGTGGCCCGGCAGGTGCCGGAGCTGGAACTCGATCTGCCACCGAATGCGCTCGGCAAGGACTTTCTCGGGCAGGGTCGCATCATCGCTCCCATGCCCAGCGGTACGGGTTGGCAACTATCGCTTTACGGTCTCGTGGGGGCGGGCGTGGCCCGCAAGGAAGGCATCGAGGTGAATCTGCTCGGCCTGGCCGCCGGTTTCGATCTCGATGATCTTGCCTGGCGTATTCCCGGGTGGGCCGGATATCGATCTGGCCACTGGCCGGCCAGGCGAATCGCCTCGCCGGCCGATGACGCTCCCGCGGATCCGGCCTGAGCAGCCGGCCCCGCGGGAACGGGCACGATGCCCGGCCTCCAGTGGAGGCAGCGGGCGTGGCGGCGACCCGCGCGCGAGTCGCCGCCTGGCCGATCAGATGCCCAGCGCCTGATTGCGCTTCAGGGAGTAGCTGATGTCCGACAGCTTCATCCAGTTGGCCACCTGATTACGCGAGGCTTCGAAGCTCTCGTAGATCTTGTTGGCCAGCGCGCTGTGCTGCCGGGTTTCATCGAAAACCGCGACCGCTGCCTGAGCGAACGACTCGTAGACGTCGTCACTGAACTCACGCAGCTGCACGCCCTGTTCATCGACCAGCTTCTTCAGATACAGGCCGTTGTTGGCATTGCACTCGGCCATCATCAGATGGGCCTCATAGTTGGCCGCAGCCGTGATCATGGTCCGTTCGGTCTCGGTCAGGCTCTCCCACCACGACTTGTTCAGACCGAATGCCGTGAACCCGCCCGGCTCGTGCATGCCCGGGTAGTAGTAGTACTTGGCCGCCTCGTAGAACTTCATGAAGTAGTCGTTCCACGGGCCCACCCATTCGGTGGCATCGATCGAGCCCGAAACCAGGTTCTCATAGATCTGACCGCCGGGCAGCGAGACCGGCGAGGCGCCGACCTTGGCCAGCACGTCGCCGCCCAGCCCCGGGATACGCATCTTCAGGCCCTTGAGATCCTCGGCCGAGTTGATCTCCTTGCGGAACCAGCCGCCCATCTGCACACCGGTGTTGCCGCAGGGCATGCACTTCAGGCCGAAGCCAGCTGCGAGTTCGTCCCACAGCTGCTGACCGCCCTGGAAATAGATCCAGGCGGCCATCTCGGCGTAAGTTTGACCGAATGGCACCGAGGTGAAGAAGGACCAGCCGGGGTGCTTGCCCTTCCAGTAATAGTCGGCCGAGGTGTATGCCTGGGCATTGCCGGAGGCGACTTCATCGAAGACGTCAAAGCCGCCGACCCGCTCGCCCGCGGCGAAATATTGCGCGGTGATGGCACCACCGGAGATCGCGGTGATGCGCTCGGCCAAACGCTGTGCGCTGGTGCCCAGACCCGGGAAATCTCGTGGCCAACTCGAGACAATGACCATTTCCTTGCGCTTTTGCGCGATCGCGGGAGCCGCGATCACGCTTGCGGTGGCGCCAGCACCGCCGACGGCGGCGGTTTTAAGAAATTTGCGACGTTCCATGCTGTAGAAGTCTCCTGACATTGACGGTTGACGGCCTCACCGGCAGGGCGCGATGCGCCCCTGGCAGGTGGGCCCTCAATCGCAGTGTATTGCACTTGTAGCGGGGATTCAGTACCTCGGTCACGGATTCAGGGAAATTCCCGCCGCCCCGTATCCGAAATGCGCATGGCAACGTAAGCGCGACGCTCGCGAACGCAGGCTTCCGAGCGGCTGCCTCTTTTGCCGACCTTCGCGGGCGTTCGCTGGCGTTGGCGACCGGATTCAGGCGATATTGCCGCCGAGTTCGTCGTCGATATGGGCGCGAATGATCTCGTCGAAGCTCGCTTCGGCTCTGAAGCCGAGTTCGATCGCGCGCCGCGCCTCGAAATTGCGGGGCCAGCCCGCCACGATCGCGATGATGGCGGGGTCGGGTTCGCGGCGGATGCGGGCCACGACCTGATCGCCGGCGATCCGCCGCAGGGCCTCGATCTGTTCTCCGACCGTCACCGACACGCCAGGCATGGACAGATTGCGTCTTGCCCCGAGCCTGGCGCCGTCGATCTGGGCGGCGTGAATCAGGAAGCCCACCGACGAGCGCGGCGACGCGTGCCAGTGACGCACATCCTCGCTGACCGGCAGAACAGCTTCCTGGCCGGCGAGCGGCTCACGAATGATGTTCGAGAAGAATCCGGAGGCCGCCTTGTTCGGCCGACCCGGCCGCACGCAGATCGTCGGCAACCGGATGCCCACGCCGTCGAGAAAGCCCTTGCGGGAGTAGTCGGACAGCAGCAGTTCGCCGATCGCTTTCTGGGTGCCGTAAGAGGTCAGCGGCGTGTGATGAAAATCATCGCCGATCGCCTCCGGGAATGGCGCGCCGAATACCGCGATCGACGACGTGAACACCACGCGTGGGCAATACTCGCCGTCGCTGGCCAGGTGCAACTGGCGGATCTGCTCGAAAAGCTGCCAGGTGCCCTCGAAGTTGATCCGATAGCCCTTGTCGAAGTCTTGTTCGGCCTCGCCCGAAACAATGGCCGCCAGATGAAATATCACGTCAGGCCGGTTCTGGAGCAGGCGCTCGGCAGCGCCCGCGCCCGCGATGTCAAGCGCCAGGGTATCGATGGCGCACCGGGCATCGGCAGGTGCCTCGGGGGCGATCACATCGTGCAGCGTCATGCGGGTGATCGTGCGCCCGCCCAGCGAGCCGTCGGCCAGCAGGCGGCGGCTCAGCTTGTGGCCGATCATGCCGGCGGCGCCAGTGATCAGAATGTGCATCTCGAAGTCTCCATGGGCTGGCCGGGAGCGTTGCGTCCTGGCCGGGTTCTTGATCGGGGGAGCCGGGGCACGCGCTCACGGCGCGCACCAGGCGGTTGGACGGGCATGGCCGCCGGCACCTCTCTGGCCGCGTAGTGTACTTTTGATCCCTGGACAGATTCGGGAGAGGCATGTGACGCTGAGCATCAACTACATCGAGCTGCCGGCGCTCGATTTCGACGCGGTCCAGGCTTTCTATGCAGGGGCTTTCGGCTGGGTCTTCACCGACTACGGCGAGCAGTATCGTGCATTCAATGACGGCCGGCTGGATGGCGGCTTCACACGCTCGGACAAGGTGTCATCGACGACTCACGGCGCCGCCCTGGTGATTCTCTATGCGGCCGATCTCGAGGCAGCGCGCGAGGCGGTTCTGGCACACGGCGGAGTCCTGAGCATGGACATCTTCCCGTTTCCCGGCGGGCGACGCTTCCAGTTTCTGGATCCGCACGGCAACGAGCTGGCCGTCTGGTCGGATGGCCCGACGCCCGTCTGAGCCGGGACCGGGTCGGCGCGGCGTGGTGCGCAGCTTGGGGCCCGTTCGATCCTGGAGACGTCGCGCGAGCACGAACGACCGATCCTTACCCCATCAGATCGCATGCGCCGACCGCGCGGGGGCGCTCAACCCGCAGCGGGCTTGAGCGCCATGCGGCGCATCGGCCACACGATCAGCGCCACCGTCGCCAGACCGATCAGCGTGGAGATCCACTCCGGAAAGCCGATCAGCAGGCCGGCCACGAACAATGGCAGCCGTGTCCAGGCGCGCAGCCGCCCCACGCCGCTCAGCCAGCCCTCTGATGCGCCGGCGATCACGATGATCGCGCCGATGTTCATCACCCCCCAGACCGCCGTGCGCCACAGTGGCCCCTGGAAGATCAGGGCCGGTTCGAACAAAAAGAAGATCGGGATGAAGTACAGCACGACGCCCAGCCTGGCCGCATGCATGCTGGTCTTGATCGGCGGTGAGCCGCTGATACGGGAGGCCAGGAAGGCGGCCAGGGCCACGGGCGGCGTGATCGCGGCCAGGCAGGCGTAGTAGGCGATGAACAGGTGGATGGCCAGCGTGTTCATGTGGCCCACCTGTTCGAGCGCCGGCGCCAGTGTCAGCGCGAGCATCAGGTAGGCGGCCACGATCATGCCCATCATGCCGAACACCATGCACACGCCAATGCCGATGGCCAGAATCGGAATCACGCTGTCGCCACCCATATGCACCAGCGCGGCGGCCAGCGCCGGCGCCACGCCGGTGGCCATGAGCCCGCCGAGAATGAAGCTGGCGGGCAGCAGCAAGGCCATGGTCACGGCCAGCAATTTGCCGGTCTCGAAGACCATCGCATGCAGGCGCGCGAAGTTCATCCGCAGTTCCTTCTTGATGAAGGCGATCACCAGCAGCAATGCGGATGCATAGAACGGCGTGAGCCGCTCCCAGTTCATGAACACCAGGCCCCAGATCAGGAAGGCCAGCACCAGCAGGAACGGCCAGCCCTTGCGCAAGGTGGGTCCGAAGCGGGGCAGGTCGGCGCGTGGCGTTCCAACCATGCCGTGGCGTGCCGCATAGCCTTCGACGTGGCAGTAGAGGCCGAAGTAATAGAGCAGGCTGGGGATCATCGCGGCGGCCACGATGACACCGTATTCGGTACTGGTGAAATCGGCCATGATGAACGCGATCGCACCCATCACCGGTGGCATCAGCATGCCGCCCGTGGAGGCGCAGGCCTCGAGGGCGCCCGCATAGTGGGCCGGAAAGCCGCCCTTTTTCATCGCCGGGATCGTGACCGCGCCGGTGCTGACCACATTGCCGAAGATGCTGCCACTGAGGCTGCCGAAAAAGCCGCTCGCCACCACGCTCACCTTGGCCGGCCCGCCCCGCCTGCTGCCCATCAGGGCCATTGCCAGATCGAGGAAGAAATCCGCTGCGCCGGTGGACACCAGCAGCGCGGCCAGAATCAGGAAGCCGATGATCACCTCGCCGACCACCCGCGTGACCACACCCAGCAGTGCATCGGACGAGTAGATGTTGAATGCGATGGTGCGCGACAGCGAGGTGGGCGGGCCCCAGATCAACTCGGGCATGTACTCGGCAAAGACCGGATAAATCCCCAGCAGCACGACGATGATCAGAAACACATAGCCGCCCGATCGGCGCGCCGCCTCGCAGACCATCAGTGACAAGGCGGCTGCCACCCAGAGCTGCCAGGGTTCGGCCACCGGCACCCAGGTCTGGAAAACCAGATCTTCCGACTTCCAGGCCAGCAGCAGTGTCAGAAACAGCGTGATCGCCGCCGGCGCCAGGCTCAGCCAGCTCACGCGCGACTCGCGCCGGCTCACCGGCAGGAAGATGAAGGCCAGCGGCAGGTAACAGGCCATCAACAGAAAGTAATAGGTGACATCGAGCAGCGGCACGATGCCGAAGATGTACACCACCGCCAGCAGCGCACCACCCAGCGACATCGCGATCACCAGCGCACGCAGCGGGGAAGGCAGCGAGTCATAGCGCGTGCGGGCGCGATCGACATAGGGTTCGACGGCCTCGGGCACTGCGGGCGATTCGGATGTCATGCTGTCGGTTCCATGAAATACGGCACCGGGATCCCGCCTGGGTGGGCCGTCAGGGCAGCGTGTCGCGCGATAAGGCGGCGCGTCTGCCCGAAGCGGGGTCACCCGGCGATGCTACGGTGCCGCGGTTGGTGTCGGCGCGTCGTGCCTGGCGGGTGCAGTTCGCCCCCGCCAGGAGACTCGGGCACACCAGGCGATGACTACTGCATGGCCATGACCTGGTTGCCGAAGGGCTCACTCATCCCGTTCTGGGCGCGGTAATCCTTCCAGAAGTTCACCCAGGCCTCGTTACCCGGCTCGACCTTGATGCCTTTCTCGCCGGCGGCGGCCACCGCCTTGGCATAGGCATCGGCACGCTTCTTGGCCAGCGCCACGATTTTGTCCTGACGGGCCTGGTAGGCATCGGTCCAGATGCCCTTCTCCTTCAGGTAGCGGATCGTGCCTTCATGCAGCGGTTGCAGCGCGCCATTGTCGAGAAACGACTTCAGGCTGGCGATGCTCAGCATGTACGCGTGGGTGAAGTCTTTCTTATAGCTTTCATGGTTTTCGTCGAGCCACTTGACCAGCTGATAGACGAATTCCGGGTCTTCGTCGGCACGCACATGATTGGCCTGGAACGCATGATCCATGCGCAGGCCCTTGGCCGATTTGACGCCGGCAGTGGTCTCGCTGGGCACATAGCCGGTCATGATGGCGCGATAGCGATCGAAGGCCTCGGGGTTGGCCTCACGGGAGGGCAGTGGCAGCCAGCGGATGCCATTGGGCCCGGCCTCGGCCTTCACCGATGTGCCCGACAGCGGCGAGGTGAAGGTGACATCGGCGCGCCCCTCGACCACCACCGCGGTATTGGCACCATAGTTGCCGACCTCGACCACCTCGACATCGTCGAGCGTCAGGCCGCGGTAGGCGAGCAGCGCCTTGATGCCGGACACCAGAAAGGAAGAACTCTTGGTGAATGCGATCCGTGTGCCCTTGCCGACATCGTCGAAGCTCTTCAGCGAGGAGTCGCCGCGCACCATGTAGCTCCAAGGGGTGACCATGTTCATGTGGATCAGGCGGGTGTCGCTGGGACCGCCCTTGGCCGACGCATAGCCTTGCGCCGCATCCATCTGATCGAAATAGTCCGAGGCCTGCACGAGCGCGAGCCTGCCTTCGTCGGTGTTGAGCCAGAGCGCCCGCGCAAAGCCGTTCGGCGCCGGCTTTACGGCGACCCGTGCACCGGTGGCCTGCTGGAATTTGGAGGTCCAGGCGACCGCCAGCGAATGATTGGCGGTGTTGACCACCGGCGTGATCACCGAGAAATACTTGGGCCAGGCGTAGTCCGCAGCATTGGCGGCCTGTGGTGCGGCCATCATCAGGCTGGCGGCGCCGGTCAGGCCGAGTGCCAGCAAACGCAATCCGTGTCGTCGCGTTCTGTTCATCGTTGTCTCCTCGCGGTGGTTGTAAGGGGTGCCGATCGTCCGGTTCAGGCAGCCGCGGCGCGCTCAGCATCCGACGCCGACTGCGCGGGCGCATCGAGCGTTGTCGAACGCCGCAGTTCGCGCCGTGCCGACAGATCATAGGAGCGGCCGCGATGCAGCATGCAGCGGTTATCCCAGATCATCAGGTCGCCCACCTGCCATCGATGGCTGTAGACATGATCGGGGTGGGTGGTGTGTTCCAGGAGATCCCAGAGCAGCATGCGCGCTTCCGCGACCACCATGCCCGGAATGGCGCGTGTGTGCACGCCGATGTACAGGTGTTTGCGCCCGGAACCCGCATGCGTCTGCACGATCGGCCAGAGCACCGCCGGAATCGCATCGATCTGTTCCTGGCTGTAGTCGGTGTCGCCGAGCATGAAGCGTGAATGCAGCGCGAAGTGTTCGGCCTGCAGGTTCTCCAGGCGCTTTTTCATCGCATCGTCGAGCCGGTCGTAGGCATTGCGCTGATCGGCATATTCGGTGTTGCCGCCCTCGTCGGGCACCACCACCGCATGCAGCATCGAATACCTGGCGCGCGGCTTCTGGAACGAGCTGTCTGCGTGCCAGAACTGGTTCGCGATATTGGAGACGATCTTGCGTGACGCCCGCTCGGCGATCGAGTCGTCGGGTTGCACATTGGAGATGTCCGCGAGTTCGGCATAGGCGAAGCGGTGCCCGGTGTCGCCGCCAGGCGCGGTCTTGACGCGCCTGAAGCCCAGATCCAGCGGCCCGAAGCGGCGCGTGAACGCCATCTGCTGATCCGGGGTCAGCGGCTGATCGCGAATCAGCAGCAGGCCATAGGTGTCCATCGCGGTGTCGATCGCAGCGATCTGCTCGTCGCTGAGCGGCTCGCGGATGTCCAGCCCGATCATCTGGGCCCCGAAATCGCGATGCAAGGGCTCGAAGCGGATGCTCATCCGGTGTCTCCGTGGGGATGCCGGCCCCGGCATAGGGGCCGATGCATGCGACTGCATGCTTTTGGCGGGTTAGTATACCCCGCCAGCCAACGGAATGCCAACGGCGCCCACGTCGCAGCGAACCGTTCGGCCGCTGCAAGGAGACGAAACCGATGAAGACCATTCAGCGCAACGAGGAGCGGATTCTCTCGTCCGATGTCTTCGATGCCTCACGGCGCGATCGTGAGCGGGCCGATCTCGGCACCTGGACCGAGCCGTCGCGCGATCTGCCGATCTATCGCCGATGCGATGTGCTGGTCGTGGGCGGTGGCCCGGCCGGCACGGCGGCGGCCGCGGCGGCCGCGCGCGAAGGCGCCGATGTCTGCCTGCTGGAGCGCTACAACCATCTCGGCGGGCTGTCCACCGGCGGTCTGGTGATCTGGATCGACCGCATGACCGACTGGCAGGGGCAGCCGGTGATTCGCGGCTTTGCCGAGGAATTGTTCGATCGCCTGCCGCCCGACGCCGTCGCCGGGCCGGCGCCCGAAGACTGGGGCTCGCGTGATCCGGCCAAGGCGCATCACTGGTCGTTTCGCACCGCGGCCTATCACGGCGTGGTGACCTGGTCGCCCACGATCGATCCCGAGCGCCTGAAGCTGATATCGCAGGATATCGTCAAGGAGCGCGGCGTGCGCCTGGTCTATCACGCCTGGGCCTCGGTGCCGATCGTCGAGGAGGGCCGCGTGACCGGCGTGGCCTTCGAAAGCAAGAGCGGCCGACAGGCGATCATGGCCGGGGTGGTCATCGATGCCACCGGCGATGGCGATATCTTCGCCCGTGCCGGCGGCGAGGACGAGCGCGATTTCGAAGCCGATGATGTGCACCACTGCATCAACACCGCCTGCCTGATGGGCGGTGTCGACATGAACCGATTCGTTGCCTTTCGCGCGAACGAGCCGGAGAAGTTTTCCGCCTTCATGCAGGGCGGGCGCGAAGCCTGCGGTCTGTTCGAGCGCGCATTCGTGTCCTGGCGCAATGATGTCGCGCTGTTCATGGGGCCGCGTCAGTCGGGCTGGTCCGGGCTCGATGTCGATGACCTCACCGAAGTGGACATTCGCTCGCGAGAGGCCATGCCGCGGATGGTCGAGTATTACCGCGCGCATGCGCCGGGTTTCGAGAACGCATTCCTGATGTTGTCCGCGCCGCAGGTGGGGGTGCGCCACAGCCGGCGCGTGCTCGGCGTCTCGCGCGTGACCCGCGCGCAATGGCCGACGGCGATGGTGCATCCCGACGAGATCGGGGTCACGCCATCGGTGAATCCGAAGTGGCCGAACATCTCGATTCCCTACGGCGCGCTGGTGCCGGCGCGCCTTGACGGCATTCTGGCCCCGGGACGGCATGTGTCCTGCGATCCGAACTCGCACGGCTTCATGCGTGAAATTCCGCAGTGCTGGGTGACCGGGCAGGCGGCCGGTGTGGCCGCGGCTGTTGCCGTGAGCCAGGGCGTGCTGCCGCGCGAGGTGGATATGGCAAGGGTGCAGCGTGCGCTGCGTGCCCAGGGTGTGTTCCTGCGCACACGCGGGGAAGCGCGCGCGGCCGGGCTGCCGGACACCATCGAAGCGGCCGGGCAGCAGGCGGCCTGACCCGCGTCCGTGTCGGCGCGAGAAGGAGATTGCATGAACCTGAATGATGACGAACGCGCGATGCGCGACGGCCGGGACGGCCCGGCGGTTGCCAAGGCCATGGATCTGTTGTGCCGCTATGGCGAGGCGCTGGGCGCCGAGCGGCTGGTCAATGTGCGCAACGTGGCCGGCACACTCGGCGCGGCAACGCCGTTCATGCGCGAGTTCGCGCTCAAACATGGCGGCATGGACGCGGTGTTCTCAGAGTTCAACCTCGACAGCGACGAGGTGGTCGAAGTTCCGCCGTTCAAGGTGTACACGACGCACCTTCAGCAGGGGCTCGACCCGGAGCGGCCGGCCGAGTTCAATGTGCCCGAGGAGATCATCCAGATCTACCGCAAGGGCGAGCGCTATGCGGCCGAGCGCGGCATGCAGATGGTCAATACCTGCACGCCGTATCTGGTCGGCAATGTGCCGGTCAAGGGCGAACACCTGGCCTGGATGGAGTCCTCGGCCGTGGTCTATGCCAATGGTGCGATTGGTGCGCGCACCAATACCGAGGGGCGCGAGAGTGCCGGCGCGGCCGCGCTGACCGGCAAGATCCCCTATTGGGGCCTGCATCTGCCGGAGAACCGCCTGGGTACGCATGACATCCGCCTGCAGACCGAGGTCGACACCACGGCCGACTGGGGCATGCTCGGTTACTGGGTCGGCGATCTCGTGCAAGAACGCATTCCGGTCATCGATGGCCTGGGCAACGTACCCAATCTCGCCCGCCTCAAGCACTTCGGGGCAGCCGCCGCCTCCTCGGGCGGGGTGGAGATGTATCACCTGGTGGGTGTCACGCCCGAGGCGGCCACCCGCGAGATGGCCTTTGGTGGCAACAAGCCGGGCGAGATACTGCATTTCGGCCCGGAGGAGCGGCGCGCTACCTGGGAAAGACTCAATGCCACGGCCAGGGATGACAAGGTCGACTATGTGATGCTCGGTTGCCCGCATTATTCGATCGAGCAGATCTGGGAGGCGTGTCGCCTGTTGCAGGGGCGCAAGGTGCACCCGGACACCGAGCTCTGGATCTTCACCCCGCGTGCGATCCGTGCGCTGGCCGATCAGAACGGCTATACCAAGATCATCGAAGACGCCGGCGCGAAGCTGATGAGCGATACCTGTTCGGCCATGAGCCGCGGTGCTCCCAAGGGCACGCGCGTGGCCGCCTTCGACTCGGCCAAGCAGGTGCACTACCTGCCGGCAATACTCGGCATCCAGGGCTGGTTCGGCAGCACCGCGCAATGCATCGATGCCGCGGTCAACGGGCGCTTCAGCGCGCAGCCGGACGCATGATTTCAAGGGGGCAGCCATGAACCAGGCAACGATGGCGGGGTTCGATCCCGATCTGTATGAGGCCGAGCCGCTGATCCTGCGCGGCCGGTGTGTGGTCGCGGGCAGCGCCGAGGGTGAGGCGATGGTCACCCGCGATCACATCAGCGGTTGGGGGGGAGTCGATCCGCGCACCGGCTCGATCATCGAAACCCGTCACGAACTACGCGGGCAGAGCTTCGCCGGCAAGGTCTTGCTATTCCCGGGTGCCAAGGGCTCCTCGGGATGGTCGAACACATTTCACCTGACCCGCGTGATGGGCACCGCGCCGGCGGCGATGCTGTTCGTGGAGATGACCACCAAGGCCGCACTGGGTGCGGTGGTGACGCGCGCGCCGACCGTGACCGATTTCGATCGCGATCCGTTCGCGCTGATACACACCGGCGACTGGGTGCAGGTGGATGGCGGGCGCGGGCTTGTCTCGGTGTGGCGCAGGCGCGCGCCGGGGGCAGGCCCAGAGCACTAGAATCGGGCAATGTTGGTGCCGGGATCCGCTGCGCCGGGACGCGTCCAGGCGGAGCTCTTTGGCCTCCACGACTCGTAGCGCGTAGCGAGATATTCATGATCCAGAGACCCCGCCCGTCGTTGTTCGTTGCCGCGCACCGTCGGTCGAGCCGGCCCGGTGGCCCGGCCGATCGCCTTCGACCGTGGTCCCGGTGGACGATCGCCTGGTTTCTTTCGTTCTTACTGCCCTGCGCAACGCTGTCTGCCGCGCCGCTCGATCTCAGTCCTCTGCCGGCATCCGAATGGAGCCGCGCCCATGCCGCGCACCTGGCCTCGCGAGCCGGGTTCGGTCTCGATGGCCGTGCCTTGCAGAGGCTTGCCGAGATGCCGATGGAAACCGCGGTCGAACAGTTCTTGCACGGACGCTTCGAAGCGTTGGCCGCGCAGCCGGAATTCGACCCATCCGGCGTCTTCGAGCCAGGGCTGGATCCGTTTCCGCCGAGCCGGCCGGCCACCACCGACATGGCGCAGCGCCAGGGCCATGCGCTGGGCATCACCGTGCGCCCCGGCGGCAACCGTCCGTTGCAGCCCATAGTCAACAAGTTCTTCTACTGGCTGCGCGCCAGTCGCCTGGAAACCGATCGCGTGGCCTGGTGGTGGGCGAACCGCATGCTCGCCGGCGGTGATCCTCTGCGCGAGAAGATGGCCCTGTTCTGGCACGGCCACTTCGCGACCAACGAAGACAAGGTGCGTGACTATCGCAAGATGCTGCAACAGTTGCAGTTGTTCCAGCGGGCAGGTCTGGGCAGATTCGGTGAGCTGCTGACCGAGGTCTCCAAAGACCCGGCGATGCTGGTGTTTCTCGATGCCGGCGTCAACACCAAGGATTCGCCCAACGAGAACTTCGCCCGTGAAATCATGGAACTGTTCACGATGGGGGTCGGCCACTACACGGAGAAGGACGTCCAGGAGGCTGCACGCGCCTTCACCGGCTGGAATTTCAAGGGTCTGGGTTTCGAGGTGCTCGAGCGTGATCACGACGCCGGTCCCAAGACCTTTCTGGGGCGGCAGGGCAGTTTCGATGGTGATCAGATCATCGCGATCATTCTCGAGCAGCCGGTGACCGCACGGTTCATTGCCGGCAAGCTCTATCGCTATTTCGTGAATCAGCAGCTCGATGACGAGGCCCAGGCGCAACTCGGGCGTGCGCTGCACGAGCGCGACTATGACATTGGCGCGTTCCTCGGTCTGCTCTTTCGTTCGCGCGAGTTCTACCGCGAGGCCAACCGCGGCAGCCGCATCAAGAGCCCGGTCGAGCTGATGATTTCGACCTACCGCCATCTCGGTCTGGCCCGTGTTCCGGGTGTGCCGGACTTTCCCCATGTCGGCCAGGCGCTGGGCCAGCGTCTGATGCATCCGCCCACCGTGGCCGGCTGGTCCCAGGGAACAAGCTGGATCACGCCAAGCCTGCTGTTCGAGCGTAGCAACTTCGTGCTGGACGTGCTGTTTCCCGACATCGGTTTCATTGCGCCCGACCGCTATCCGGACTACCCGAGCGACGAAATCGTCCATGTCCAGAACCGCCTGCGTCAGGGGCAGAGCATTTCCGCGGCAACCCGCCCGACCGGCGTCGGTAAGCAGATGATGTCGGCCTCCAACCTGTCTGCAGACCGCAATGAGGCGTTCAACACGCGCCTGGGCAGCATGCGCGGATGGCAGATGGCGATCGAGCGGGTCAAGCCGATCGATCGCTCCCCGGCGCGTCTCGATCTCACCGGGCAGGTGTTGCTGGCAGGCGCCGGCAATGCGCGTGCGGTGGTCGATTACTTCGTCGACCGCTTCTTTGTCGTGCCGCCCGATGACGGAGCCCTGGATCGGGCCGCCAAGGCCCTGATCGCAGAACTCGGCACCGACGACATGCAGGCGGCCAGCTCGTTTCTGGAAGAGCCCTGCGCAAGCTGCTGCACCAGTTGCTCAGCCTGCCTGAATACCAGCTTGGATAGCCCGTCGATGAAGCCGAATTCCGATCTGATCCGCCGCCGAATGATCCGGGCGGGTGTCGCGGCCGCCGTTTCGCCCTGGGCGGGCGCCATGCCGGTGGCCATGGCTGCTGGCAATCGCAATCCCGAGACCGATGGCCGTGAGGGTAGGCCGCCGATCCTGGTGGTCGTCGAGTTGTCCGGAGGCAATGACGGCCTGAACAGCGTGGTTCCGTTCGGTGACGATGCCTACTACCGGCACCGACCAAAGATCGGCATTCGCGAGGCCGATACGCTGCGCCTGGATGCGCACTACGGGCTCAATCCGGGCATGCTCGGATTTCACCGGCTCTGGCAGGAATCGCAGCTGGCCATCATTCACGGCTGCGGCTATGCCCAGCCTTCGTATTCGCATTTCACCTCGATGGCTTATTGGCACACGGGCGCACCGAATCGCGGCGATGCCCTGGGCTGGGTGGGCCGGCTGGCCGATTCGATGGCCGACACCCGGCGCGAGAACATGATCATCAACGTGGCCGCCTCGCAGTCTCTGGCGGTGCGCAGCGCCGTGCACACGCCGGTCGTGTTTCAGGAGCCCGAGCGCTTCGCGCGCTATCAGTGGATGCAGGAACCCGTGCGCGCCAGCGCCTCAGGCCCCAGCGGCAATCCGGCCAGAGACTTTTTGCGCGCGGTGGACGCCAGTGCGCGCGCATCGTCTGCGCTGATCGGCGATGCATGGGGGCGCTATCAGACCGATGTCGACTACGGTCTTGTGCCCATGGATCTGCCCAAGGTCGCGGCCTGCATCGCAGCGGGTCTGCCCACGCAGTTGTACTACGTCTCGTATCGCAACAATGCCTTCGATACCCACGTGAACCAGCCGGCGCTGCATCGCCGCTTGCTCAGCTATGCCTGCGACGGCGTCTTCGGTTTCATCCGCGACATGCGTCGCCTGGGCATGGCCGAGCGGGTTCTGGTGATGGTGTTCTCCGAATTTGGCCGTCGCGTCACCGAGAACGCCAACCTCGGCACCGATCACGGCACGGCCAATGTGATGTTTCTGGCCGGTGCACCGGTTCGCGGCGGCCACTACGGGGAGGCCCCTAGCCTCACAGACCTGGCCGACGACAATCTGCGTCACACGACGGACTTCCGGCGGGTGTATGCCACGGTGATCGAGCGGTGGCTGGGTGCGGATAGCGCTCGCGTGTTGAAGGGCGCGTTCGAACCACTGCCCGGTGTCATCAAGACATAGCGCGGGCATTGCAGCGGCAAGCGCGCTTGCCGTGAGCAATCCGAAAGGCAGTTCGGCGCTGGGGCAACGGGTGCGAATTCGCCCGGGGCGGATTCACCACCAATGGAACAGCGTGTCGCCAAGCGCATGCGCGCAACTGAACCCGAGCTCGGACTTCGCGGCTGCGGTGCATGAGGCGGCCGGCCGCATATGTGGAAAACCGGCGAAGCCGCTCGTGAGGTTCTTTGGCAGCCGGCATTCGAACGCACCATGAACCCGCGCCACCTCGGCCACGGCTTGCGCGAGTGTCCAGAGCTTCGGATGGGCGATGTTGTACACGCCCAGCGCCGGTGCTGGCGCATCGAGTGCGCAGATGATCGCCCTGGCGCAATCGCGTAGATCGACGAACTCCTCGGTGCCTCCCCATTGGTACAGCGGGTTGTCCAGATCGAGGGTGTCGCCGGATTTTGCCGCGGCAACCAGCAGCTCGAACATCTGTCCGGGCACGCTCGACTGGGTCTTCGCATGGCCGCCCAGTACCGCGGCAAAGCGTAGCGCCACGTGACTGACCCCATAGAGATCCCGGAACAGGTGGCCCATGTATTCGTTGGCCAGCTTGGTCATTGCATAGAGGCTGCGTGGTCGGTCCGTCACCAGGTGCAGCCGCGCATCCTCGGGTATCTCGTCAGTGCCGAGCGAACCGAAGCCGGAATAGAGCACGGTCGTCGAACTGATCGTGACCACGCGCTTCACACCGGCATGGCGGGCCGCGTGCAAAACATTGGCGGTGCCCATCAGGTTCACGCGCAAGCCATTGATCGGGTCGGCGCGCATGCCGTTCGAGAGCACCGCTGCGGTGTGGACGAGTCGGTCGGCGCCGCAGCGCTTGACGAGATCGCCCACGGCGGCCGTGTCCCGTACATCCAGCGTTTCGAACGAAACATGCGCGAGTTGACTCGCGCCAGCATCCGGCTCGCGAATGTCGGCCAGCACGACGGGGACTCCGCGCCCGGCCAGCAGACGGGCGGTTTCGGTGCCGATCAGGCCGGCGCCGGTGATCAGGATCGTCACGGCGCGAGATCTTCGAAGACGATATGCGAGACCCGGCCCGTGAACGGTGCCATGCCTGCCTTGATCCTCGCTTGCACCTCGGCGCGAATCGGGCTGGCCAGCGCCGCATCCATCGCCGCCAGGTCGTCGAACATCAGGTCGAACTGCATGTAGATGTTCGGTGCGCCCGCATCGGCCTGCATGCGACGGCGCACCGTCACGCCACGAATGCCCGGATAGCGCAGGATTTCGTCGACCACGGTGGTGCGCATGTAGTGATCGAATGCGGTGCGGTCTTCAGCGGCGACCTCGCCTTCGAGGAGGGCGGTGCGAATGATCATGATGGGATGGGCTCCGTGTCTTGCGTCAATAGTCTGGCGACGGCGGCTTCCGTGTGGCGCAGGTGTTCGGTCATCAGGCCGACCGCCCGCTCGGCGTCTCGAGCGATTGCGGCGCGGGCAATCTCTTCGTGTTCGGCATTCACATTGCGCACGTCTGCGGCCAGGGTCTGGTGGTTGAGCAGGCGCAGCTTGCGGTAGCGCTCCGAGTGGTCGACCAGGGTGTTCCAGAAGCGCAGATGCCAGGCCGAACCACAGGCGCTGACCAGGCAGGCGTGAAATCGACGATGATGCTGCTCCCAGGCCGCTGCCCTGTCGCGGTCATCCGCCGACGCAGGTAGCGGAGCGCGAACCAGCATATGCAATGCATGGAGGATGTCGGCCTCCCAGCTGGATTCGCCACGTTCGATTGCCCGTCTGAGACAGATCTCCTCGATGGTGCGGCGCGTCTCCATCAGATCGCGCAGTTCGTCCAGCGTGGCTTCACGCACCCGGGCGCCGCGGTTGGCGAGCGTTTCGACCAGGCCCTCGCTCGACAGGCGCATCAACGCCTCGCGGATGGGCGTCAGACCGAGATTGAAGCGGGCGTTGAGGTCCGCCACTCGCAGCCGTTCACCCGGCGCGAGATCCCCGTGCAGGATCTCGGTCCGAAGTCGGTCGTATGCATTGCTCTCGGGCATCGTGGAATTTTTGTGTTGACTCATGAATTTTATAAAATAATACTAATACAACGTCAAACCGTCATTTTGCGAAAATAACAAGCGAGACCATGATGACACGACCGGACTTTCCAAAGAGGCTCGCATGGGCACTCTGCACACTCGATACTCCGGCTGGCCCGCTGGCCTGCGTGGAAACCGCCTCCGGACTCTATCCGCTTGGCAAGGTACTCGGCACGACGGGCTTGGCCAACATCGATCTGTTTGAGGACTGGGCCGAGAACGCCCGGCGGATTTCGACGGCGATCTCGTCCATGAGCGCCGCCGATGCGGTCGCCGACGCCCCCCGCCTGGCGCCTCTGATGTTTCCCGGTAAGGTGCTTTGTGCCGGGGCAAACTACTTCCGCCATCTGGAAGAAATGGGCGTCAAGGGCGCCACGAAGGCCAACCAGCGACTGTTCTTTTTCTTCAAGCCACCGCGCAATGCGGTGGTCGGTGAAGGGGCCACAGTCCATATGCCGCTCGACACCCGCGCTTTCGACTGGGAGATCGAGCTGGCGGCGGTGATCGGTAAACGGGCGCGGGCGGTTTCGGTCGAGCGGGCGCTCGAGCATGTCGCCGGCTACACGGTGGCGGTCGATTTCAGCGCCAGGGATCTGAATCAGGCACCCGACACCTTCTACAAGCTGGACTGGGTGGCCGGCAAGGCGCAGGAATCCTGTTGCCCCACGGGCCCGCGCTTCGTGCCGGCCGCGGCGTTCGCCGACCCACAGGCGATTGGCCTGCGTCTGGCCGTGAACGGGGTCACCAAGCAAGACGACACCACGGCCGACATGATCTTCCCGATCGCTGAACAGATTGCGATCCTTTCGCGAATTATGGCGCTTGATCCGGGCGACATGCTTCTGACCGGAACGCCCGCAGGTGTCGGAGCGCCCAAGAAGACCTTCCTCAGCGACGGCGATGTCGTCGCGTCCGAAATCGACGGCATCGGACGGCTGGAGGTCACCGTTCAGCCATCGCGCACGAGCTAAGTCGATCGGCCCCACCTGGCCCAGTCATCACGGAGACCCCTATGTTCCAACAACCGAAACCATTTGCCGGCCGAAGGATCGCATTGGCCGCCGCGATCACGATCTCACCGTTCCTGGCGATGTCGGCCCAGGCGCAGGTCAAGCTGCGTGTTTCCTCGCCGGCCCCACCCACGGAGATCTTGTCGCAGTCGATGAACGTCCTCAAGATGGTTCTCGAGGCAAGCGCCCCGGGGGAGTTCGATGTGTCCACCCACCCGGGCGGCACGCTGTTCAAACAGGGCACCGAGATCCCTGCCATGCAGCGTGGCAACCTGGAGATGAACACGCTTGCGACCTTCGAGGTGTCTCAGTTCGTGCCCGGCCTGTCGGCATACAACGCAGGCTACCTGTTCGACAGCTATGACCATGGCAAGAAGGTCTGGGGCGGAGAGCTCGGCGAGAGCTACAAGGCGGCCGTCCTCGAGGGCATGGGGGTTCGTATTCTGGCCGACTGCTACCTTGGCACTCGCCAAGTGGCGATCAATCAGGTGCGCAATGTCAAGACCCCTGGCGAACTGAAGGGCATCAAGCTGCGCATGCCGGGCTCACCCGATTTCCTGGCTTTGGGCAAGGGATTGGGCGTGGACCCCACGCCAATGGCGATGTCCGAGGTCTACCTGTCGATGAAGTCAGGCGCGGTGGACGGCCAGGACAATCCGCTGACGATCACCAAGGCGGCCAAGCTCGACGAAGTGACCAAGGAAGTGGTCATGACCAATCACATGGTGCAGACCGTCTTCTATGCGATTGCCGAGCCGGTGTATGCCAAGCTGAGCGTCGCCCAGAAGGGCAAGTTGAGCGCGGCCGCCAATGCCGCCTGTGCCTGGAACGACACCATGCGACTGGCCGACGAAGCCAGCCAGGTGAAGGCGTTCGCGGATGCCGGCATCGTGATCTCCCGCCCCGATCTGCAGGCATTTCGCGAGAATATGGCCAAGACCTACGAGGCCGGCGGCCAGGCCGCGAAGTGGGATGCGGCGCTGATCAAGGCGATTCGGGCGGCCCGCTGACTTGCCCGATCCCGACGCTGACGCGCCGTGCGAAGGCTCTCCTCATGGATCGATCAGGGCGCCAACTTCTTGGGCGCTCTGATGTTCCTGGCGATCTTCCTGCTGTTTCTGCTGCAGATCGTTGCCCGCTACCTGTTGCGCTGGCCGATCGGCTGGCCCGACGAAGCAATCACCTTTCTTTTCGTCTGGGTCTGCTTCTGGGGCGGCGCGCTGATGGTGCCTTTGCAGCGGCACATCAGCTTCGATATTCTGGATGAGCTGCTGTCAGCCAAATGGCGGCGACGCACGCGGCTCGCAACGATGATCGCAACCTGCGCGCTGTTCGTGGCGGCTCTGCCGGTGACCGCGGATTTCATTCTGTTCTCGCACCGGCAGCTGACACCGGTCATTGAGCTGCCGCTCAGCGCGGTCTACGCGCCGGTCTTTCTGTTTCTGCTCGTGATGGCGATTCGACTTGCCGTAGCGATCCGTCAGGAGTGGCGCACATCCCCGGAGCGCGCGCCGTGAGTGCGGCGATGCTGATACTGCTGGTGGTGTTCATCGGCCTTGCCGCTCTGCGCATCCCCGTAGGTCTGGCCATGCTCGCAGGTGGCATCGCCTATCTGTTCTGGACGGGGCAGGACATCGGCCTGCTGACCGATCAGGTCGCTGGTCGCCTCTTTGCCAGCTATACCTTGATCGCGATCCCGATGTTCATCTTCGCGGCCAACGTGATGAATGCCTCGCGCATCACCGACCAGATCGTCAGCGTTGCCGCATTCGCCCTCGGGCGATTGCCCGGCGGCATGGCCCATGCCAATGTGGCCAGCTCGGTGGTCTTCTCGGGCATGAGCGGCAGCGCGGTTGCCGATGTCGCGGGCCCCGGCCGCGTGATGATGCGCATGATGACCCATGACGGCAAGTACACGCCGGGCTTCGCGGGCGCGGTCACCGCGGCCTCGGCCACGATCGGGCCGATCATCCCACCGTCGATTCCGGTGGTCATCTATGCGTCGGTCTCCAATGCATCGGTTGGCGCGCTTTTTCTCGGTGGCATCATCCCGGGCCTGATGATGGCCGCGGCGATGATGGCATTGATTGCCCTGATTTCCTGGCGTCGGGGCATTCAAGCCGAGTCATCGGTCAGCCTGCGCAATGCACGTTCCGCGGTGCTCGAGGCGATCCTGCCCTTGTTCATGCCGGTCATCCTGCTCGCGGGAATCTACCTGGGTATCACCACGGCCACCGAGGCTGCAGCGGTGGCTGCGCTCTATGCGCTGATCCTGGCTGGCGTGGTCTATCGCACGCTGGGGCTGGCGGGCCTTTATCGGAACCTTGTCGAGACCGTGCGCGAAAGCGCGATCGTCGCTGTGACGATCGCCGGTGCCTTCATCATCAGCTTCGCCATCACTAACGAGCGATTTCCCGACGCGCTGGCGGCCTGGGTGCTCGGCCTCGGTCTGTCTTCCGTCTGGCTGATGATTGCCATCAACGTCCTGTTTCTCTTGCTAGGCTGCTTCCTCGATGTGTCGGTGATGCTGCTGGTGCTCGTGCCATTGTTGATTCCGGCGGTGATCCTGTCGGGAATCAATCTGGTGCACTTCGGCATCGTCATCATCGTCAATATCATGATTGGCCTGATCACACCGCCATACGGGCTGATTCTGTTTGTCATCGCATCGCTCACTGACACCCCGCTGAGATCGATCATTCGCGAGGTGTGGCCATTTGTTACGGTGCTGGTCGCGGTCTTGTTGGCGCTGGCCCTGTTTCCCGGGTTGGTGCTGTGGTTGCCGCTTCAACTCGGCTTCAGATAGGAGCCTGGTATGCCGCAAGCTCGCACTGCCTTCGTCACCGGAGCTGCCCAGGGAACAGGCATGGCAATTGCCCGCAAGCTCGGGCAAGAGGGCTCCCGCATCTTGTGTATCGACCGAAACGCAACTGCCCTGGGTGCCGCGGCCAGCCAGTTGCGCAACGAGGGGATCGATGCGATGGAGTTGCGGGCCCGCCAGATCACGGTCAACTCGGTTGCGCCTGGTTTTACCGACACCCCCATGACACGTTCGGCACCTGCCGGGATGTTTACGGCCTGGGAGGCATTGGAGCCGCGCGGCAAGGCGGCCCAACCGGAAGAAATCGCTGCAACGGTCGGCTTTCTGGCCTCACCTCAGGCTGCGTTCATCACCGGCCAGACGGTTTTCGTCGATGGCGGCAAGTCATTTGGCGGATTGGGGATCTGAGCCACCGGCCCAGTGCTGTGCACGAGGGCGGCAGTATCGTGGTATCAATCGTCGGAGCGCGATAGCCACGAGTCGAAAATGAACGATCAGCCCGATCCAACCGAGACATTCTTCGCCACAGAGGAACCATTCTTCCGCGAGTTCGCCAGGGAGTTCACACTGGATCCGGCCGTGACCTACTTCATGGCCGGACAAAAAGGCTCGATGCCTCGGTCGGTGATGGCGCGCTTCAAAGCCGGCCTGGATCAGATCGCGGCCGACCCCTTTCCCGTCCATGTCGAAGCGTCGGCGGATATCCGGGCGACGATCGCGCGCTGCTATGGCACCACGCCCGATCAGATCGCGATCACGCGCAATACCACCGATGCCCTCGCCCTGATATTCAACGGAATCGAGTGGCAGCCGGGCGACGAGATCCTGATATCGCCGCTCGAGCATCCGAGTGGCATCACCGCCGCCTTGCGAACCGCTGCGCGCCACGGGGTTGTTCTGAGACAATGGGGCGTGCCCACACATGCGCAGGCCACGGTCGAAGAAGTCGTCGCGGCCTTTGAGCGCCGCCTGGTGCCTGGCAAGACCCGGGCCGTCTTCTTCTCGTCGCCGGTGTGGCCGCTGGGCCAGCGCATGCCCGAGCGATTGCTGGCGCAGGCGGCTCAGCGTGCCGGCGCGCTGACCATCGTCGACGGTGCCCATTACAACGGGATGATCGATCCGCAGCTGGACGCCACCGGAGTCGATTTTTTCGCGCTCTGCGGGCACAAGTGGCAATGCGGCCCGGGCGGCACCGGTGTGCTGTACATCCGCAACCGGATGCTCGCGGCCAATGCCACGCCTTTGCCCCGGTTTCACATCATCCGCTCGCAGGCGCGCGAGTTTCCGTTCGATGGTTCGCGTGGCGACTGGGACATCGGCCAGGCATTGACGACCTACGGCTTTCCCGAATCGGCGGACTGGCGCGCACTGGCCGATGCGTGCCGGCGCTGGGATGAGGTCGGCCGGGCGCGTATCCAGCAATGGCACCTTAGCCTGGGCGACTATCTCAGAGCGCGTATCGCGCAGACCTTCGGCCCGTCGTCTTTGCTCGGGGCCCAGAGAGATCCCGCACTGAAGTCGGGAATCGTGGCGTTCAATCCGTTCGAGAGTGAGGCGCACCGCTCGGATCTCGCGATGAATCTGGCTTTTCGCGAGCGCCTGCTCAGCGAGTATCGGTTCCGCATCTCGGGCAAGGGGGTGGGTGACGACGGCATCATCCGCCAGCCCGATGCCCGCGCGCGCGCATTCGCCCCGGGCACGATTCCGAATCTGCACCCGGACACGCTCGAGCCAGCGCCCATGGCGCATCCCCATCGGGTCAACGCATGCGTCTGGAACCACCGGGCTCAGATCGATGCGTTCGTTGCCGCAGCACAAGAGCTGGTGGGCAGGATGATGCGTTCGCGTTGACGATCATCCAGACGCTTTTGACGCTCGTTCTCACAGCACGGCCCTACCCGCGCAATGTCGATCCGGCGGGTTCTCCGGCCCGGCCGCGATGCACGCGAAATTCAGGATCCATCCGGTTGCCGCAGCCGTATAAGCCGCTGACTACCTTGCGCAGGTCGTCAATGGGATACGCGTTCGCGGTTTGGCGACAGCGCAGTCTGCGCTCGTCCGCGTCACGGTCGCGTCTCGACCGGAAAGGTCGACTCAACATAGACAGCCATGATTCCGGGCGATGGACGATGCCCGCAACGGAGGACGCGATGAAGCGAATCATCACTGACATCGCTTCGGCGCCATCGCATTGTCGGTGCTCGCTGCCTGCGGCGATGACGGCGTTCAGACGCCCGGCAGCGTGGTCAGCGCAGACTCGGCGGCGGTCGTCGCCAGCAAGAGCGACGCGGTTAGCGTGGCGCAGAACGAACCGGCGCTTTCGTTGCTGGTCGAGGCCGTGACCCGTGCGGGGCTCGCCGATGCGCTGTCCGGCCCGGGCCCACTCACTGTGTTGGCGCCAACCAATGATGCCTTCGTCGCATTGCTGGCCGAACTGGGCCTGAGCAAGGATCAGTTGTTCGCCGACAAGACATTGCTCGATGCGGTTCTGCGATATCACGTTCTGCCGGTGAGCGTGAGCCGGGCAGATATCGTGCCCGGCGCACCGGTCGAGTCCTTGCAAGGGAGTGTGTTCACAGTCGCCGAAGCCGCGGGCGGCGAACTCTTTGTCAATGATGGCCGGGGTCGTCAGGCACGAATCACCGCGACGGACATTCCTGCCGACAATGCGGTCATCCATCTGCTCGACAAGGTCATTCTTCCCCCTGATCAGACCGTCATCGGAGTCGCCCAGACCCAGCCGGGTTTCGCCACGCTCGTCAAGGCGGTTGAGGCGGCCGGACTCGTCGACGCCTTGTCGGGAGCGGGACCGTTTACGGTGTTCGCACCGACAGATGACGCCTTCGCGGCGCTGCTCGACGCTCTGGGGATCAGCGCGGACCAGCTTCTCGCCGACACGTCGCTGCTTGGCGAAGTGCTTCGATATCATGTCGTGCCCGGCCTTGTGACGAAGGCCCGGGTGCCGCTGGGCGAACCGGTCGTGACGCTTCAGGGCGGTGCATTCACGGTCGATACATCCCTGACGATCACCGATGCTCAGCACCGGGCTGCCCGTATCGTCGCCACCGACATCCTGGCCACCAACGGTGTGGTCCATGTGATCGATTCGGTGCTTCTGCCGCCATCGATCGGGCTGCCTGCGCCTGCCCCCGGCCTCGTCGATATTGCTGTCGCCGATCCGAGATTCTCGTTGCTGGTGGAGGCAGTCACGATCGCCGGTCTGGCCGATACCCTGTCCGGGCCGGGACCGTTCACGGTCTTTGCACCGACGGATCATGCCTTCCAGGCGCTCTTGCACGAACTGCACCTGAGCAAGGAGCAATTGTTCGCCGATGTGCATGCATTGCGTGACGTGTTGCTCTATCACGTGATCGGCGCCCGGGTGCCGGCGGCCGAGGTTCCGATCGGCACGCACATCGGAACGCTCCAGGGCGGTGCGATCAGCATCGATGCGCATCTGCGCATTGCCGATGCCCGCCATCGGCAGTCGGCGATCATCGCAACCGATGTGTTTGGCAGCAATGGCGTGATTCACGTCATCGACCGCGTCCTGCTTCCGCACTAAGCCCCCGGGGGCCGGTCCGCGCCTTCGGTGGGCGCCGGCCGGGTGGGCGCACTGGCTGTCCATGCGCCGGCATCAGACGGGGTGGCCGTCACGGCATGCCGGCGCAAGCGCCCCGGGCGGTCGCGATGGCAGGGTGGTGCGGCGCATTTCTTGTCCGTTGCGTTCTGTTTGATACGCTGTGTGACTGCTCAAGGGTTCAGTGAGGCGAGTCAACTCCCGCTGAATTCGCCGCATCCCCCTGGCATGAAAGGCACCCGATGGATCCTCTGGCCGTCACCCCGACCCGGGCGGATTTCTCCGCCCTGCGCGAGCGCATGCAGTGGTACGTCGACCAGCAACTCATCCCGCATTGCGCCTGGGTGGTTCTGCGTGGCACTGATGTGATCGAGCATGGCAGCGTGGGCACCATGGGGCCGGGCTCGCAAGAGCCGCTGCGCGACGATGCAATTTTTCGGATGTACTCGGACACCAAGCCGGTGACCACAGTGGCCGCGCTGATGCTGCTCGAGCAGGGGCGGTTCGCGCTGGACGATCCGATCGCTGATCTGCTGCCCGAGTTCGCCGCGATGACCGTGCTCAGGGCCGATGCGCGCAGCGCCCACGATGTCGAGCCGGCGCGTTCGCCAATTACCGTTCGGCAGATTCTCAGCCACAGCGCCGGCCTGTCGTACGGCTTCATGGAGCCGGACTCCATTATCGACCGCAGCTATATGGCGGCGGGTCTGGCGCCGTTCGGCGCCGCGCCGCGGGATCTGGCGCAGCTGTGCGCCGGGCTCGCGCGCCAGCCGCTGGCCTATCAACCCGGGACGGACTGGCGCTACAGTTATGCCAGCGATGTCACGGCCCGCCTGATCGAGGTGGCATCGGGGCAGCGCTTCGACGAGTTTCTTCAGGCCCGCATCTTCGGCCCGCTGGGCATGGTCGATACCGGCTTTCATGTGCCCGAGGATCGGCAGCACCGCTTCACCACGATGGCGGCGGCGGCCGATATCATGGCGCCGATGAAGCCCGGCCTGCATGTGGCCGACCTTCCTCGAAGCGGCGCTTTCAGCCAGCCGAAGACGCTGCTCTCCGGAGGGGCTGGCCTGGTCTCGACGGTCGCGGATCATCTCGGCTTCGTGCGCGCCATCATCAATGGCGGCCAATGGAATGGCGTGCGGCTGTTGCGCCCTGAAACGCTCGCCATGATGCATACCAACCAGCTTGCCGATGGCGTGGGCGTGAGATTCCCGCTCTGGCAGATGAAGGGCACCGTGTTCGGCCTGGGCTTTGCGATTCTCGAGCAGCCCGGCGCCGATGATCCCGTGGCGTCGCTTGGCGAGTATCACTGGGGCGGCATGGCGGGCACCCACACCTGGTTCTCGCCGCGCACCGGGCTGACCGGCCTTTGCCTGACCCAGCGCATGCCGGGCTTCTGGCATCCGTTCAGTCGGGAGTTCCGGCGCATGGTTTATGAGCTGGCGGGGCAGGCTTGAGGGCCCGTCGGGCATTTCAACAAGCTGTTCGTAACAACCACTGAAGCGGGCGCACCATGACGATCGACAAACAGGCGCTGCGGCGCAAGTATCAGGATGAACGCGACAAACGCCTGCGCCCCGACGGCAACGACCAATACCTGCAGCTCAAGGGGCGGCTCGCGCACTATCTGGACGATCCATACACGCCGGTGGCACCACGCCCCCCTAAGACCGATCACGTCACATTCGCCTTCATCGGTGGTGGCTATGCGGGGCTGGTCACCGGCGCTCGGCTGGTGCAGGCTGGCGTTGGCGATGTGCGCATCCTCGAGAAGGGGGGCGATTTCGGCGGCACCTGGTATTGGAACCGCTACCCCGGCGCACAGTGCGATACGGCCGCCATGGTGTACATGCCTTTGCTCGAGGAAACCGGCCACATGCCGAGCGAGAAGTACACCCATGCGCCCGAACTGCTCGCCCACTGCCGGCGCATCGGCGAACACTTCGGCCTGTATGAGAACGCATTGTTCCACACCGAGGTGGAGTCACTGCGCTGGGATGCGGCCAATAGCCGCTGGTTGATCGGCACCAATCGTGGCGATGCCTTCAGTGCGCAGTTCGTCGGTATCGGCACCGGCCCCTTGCATGTGCCGAAGCTGCCAGGCATTCCCGGCCTGGAAACTTTCGGCGGGCACTCGTTTCATACCAGCCGCTGGGACTACGACTACACCGGCGGTGACCCGCTTGGCGCACCACTCGATCGGCTTGGGGACAAGCGGGTGGCAATCATCGGCACCGGTGCCACCTCGGTGCAGTGCGTGCCGCACCTGGCGCGCAGCTGCCAGGCGCTCTATGTGTTTCAGCGCACGCCGTCCTCGGTGGATGTGCGCAATAACGCACCGATCGACCCGGCGTGGTTCGCCGCCATCGCGACGCCCGGCTGGCAGGCGCGTTGGCTGGAGAACTTCACGGCCAATCAGACCGGCGTCGGCGTCGGCGACATCGAAGACCTGGTGCAGGATGGCTGGACCGATCTGTCGCGCCGCATCCGCGCGCGCATGCGCGATCTGCCACCCGATCAGCGCACACCGGCCAATATGCTCGCCGCCTTCGAGGAGGCCGACTTCGAAAAGATGGAGGAGATTCGCGCGCGGGCCGAGTCGGTGGTGCATGATCGCGACACGGCCGAGAAGCTGAAGGCCTGGTATCGCCAGCTATGCAAGCGCCCGTGCTTTCACGATGCCTATCTGCAGGCCTTCAATTCGCCCAATACCCATCTGATCGACACCGACGGTAAAGGCGTCGAGCGGATCACCGAAACCGGTGTGGTCGTGGCCGGGGTGGAATATCCGGTGGATTGCATCATCTATGCGTCCGGGTTCGAGGTCGGCACCGAATACACACGCCGTGCCGGCTTCGATCCTGTGGGCCGCGATGGTGTGACCCTGTCCAGCTACTGGGCAGAAGGCATGCGCTCGCAACACGGCATCCATACCCATGGTTTCCCGAATGCATTCTTCGTGCAGCCGGCGCAGGGCGCCAACCTGATCTCGAACGTTCCGCACAATCTCGTGGAGTCGGGGCGGACGATCGCGCAGGTGGTTCGCCACATGCTCGCCAGCGGACTGCGTGAGGTGGAGGTATCGCCAGAGGCCGAAGCCGCCTGGCTGCAGTTGCTGCTCTCGGGCCCGGGCCGCATGATCGGTTCGCTGGATTGCACGCCAGGCTACTACAACAACGAAGGTCAGGATGCCGGCCCGCGGGGCAGCCTGAATGTCGGCTACCCGGCTGGCGCGATGGCCTACTTCCGTTACCTCGACGAATGGCGCCGTTCGGGCCAGTATGCGGGACTGAGCTTTCGCTGAGCATGGGCGCTCTCGCGATGCCCTACCGGGCGCCGGTGAGTGAGCCTGCCTCGTCAACACTGGCAGCAAGGTTGAATCTTCGCGCACGCGCTGCCAGAATCGGGGCGGTGCGGGCACGGTAGTGATCTGCACGGGTGTTGTCGTTCAACCCTTGGGAGTGGCATGTCCGGTAGCGGTTCGATCCTCAGATTCTTCCTGGCTGTCTTTTTTCTTGCGGGTGCGGGCGTCGCGATCGCGGCGCAGATGGTCAGCGTGGACCGCGATGAAATCAACATGCGCACCGGCCCGGGCATCCAATACGATGCCGTGTTCGGCCTGCCGCGCGGATATCCGCTGCAAGTGATCACCCGCCGCGGCGAGTGGTTCATGGTTCGCGATTTCGAGAACGACGTCGGTTGGGTCTACGGCCCACTGACCTCGCGTCGGCCACATGTCGTGGTCAAGGTCGAGCGACTCAACATCCGCAAGGCGCCGGGCACCGGCAATCGCGTCATCGCCGTCGCGCGCGCCGGCGAGGTGCTCGGCACCCTGGCTCATCGCAGCGGCTGGGTACGGGTCAAGCGCGCCGACGGCGTGATCGGCTGGGTCTCGCGCCGGCTGGTCTGGGGCTGGTAGCACACGGTGGTTCAGTCGGCGCGCCGATGGCCGGATACCTCGTGGCCGGCATCGGCTGCCAGTCGGTGAAACAGCAGGGCCGTGCCGGCCGCCAGCACCGAGATGACCACGAAGCCGAGCGCGAAATCGGTGGTCAGCAGTTCGGCGCGCCCGGCCGCGGTGCGGGAGGCCTCGAGGATCAGCGCGGCCACCGCCACCCCACCGGAGAGCGCCAGCTGCTGTACGACGGCAACGAATGAGGTGGCCGAACTCATGCGGTCGCGATCGATGTCGGCATACGACAGCGCATTGATGCTGGTGAACTGAAGTGAGCGGAAGAATCCGCCGATCAGCAGCACCAGAATGACGATCCAGTGTGGCGTGCCGGCGGTGAACAGCGCGATGGCACCGAGCAACACGGCACTGATGACCGCGTTGGTGCGCAGCACGCGCCGGAACCCGAAGCGGCGCAGGATCGGCGCGGCGGCCAGCTTCATCGTCAATGCCCCGGCGGCGCCGGCGAAGGTCAGCGAGCCTGATGCGAATGGCGACAGACCAAAGCCGATCTGCAACATCAGCGGCAGCAACAGGGGAACCGCGCCGATCGACAGCCGAAACAGCATGCCGCCAATCATCGCGATCCGGAACGTTGGCACCCGCAGCAGAGACAAGGCGATGATCGGATGCTCGGTGCGCCGCGCATGAGCAACATAGAGCGCAAGCAGTGCCAGGCCCAGCGCCAGCATGGCGGCGGCGATCGGTTCGTCGGCGGGCGCGCGACTGCTGAGGGTGAAGCCGAACACCAGCAATGACAGACCGAAGGCCGTCAGCAGGAAGCCGCGAGCATCCAGCGGCCGCAGCGTGTCGCCGAACACCTGCGGGACGATCCGGCCCGCGAGCACGTAGCCCACGATGCCGATCGGTACGTTCAGGCCGAAGATCGCGCGCCAGTGGTAGTAGGTGGTGATGAAGCCACCGAGCGGCGGCCCCATCAGCGGCGCGAATAACGCCGGGATCGACAGCCAGGCCATCGCCGACACCATCTCGTACTTCGGTACCACGCGCAGCACGACCAGCCGACCCACCGGCACCATCATGGCACCGCCCATGCCCTGCAGGAAGCGCGCGGCGACCAGCTCGGGCAGGCTCGAGGCGGCCGCGCAACCCACCGAGGCAAGTGTGAACAGCGCAATCGCGCCACGAAACACGCGCCGGGCGCCATAGCGGTCGGCGCACCAGCCGCTGATCGGAATGAATACCGCCAGCGCCACGTAGTAGGCGGTGAACGCCAGCTTGAGCGTGATCGGATCGACCCCGAGATCGAGCGCGATCGCGGGCAGGGAGGTCGCGATCACCGTGCTGTCCAGGTTCTCCATGAACAGCGCCGAGGCGATGACGAGGGTCAGCAAACGGGTGGGCGGCATTGCGCGAGTATCGGCCGAATCGTGCCGGTTTGCGTGAACATGGCTGTCGTGTGCGCGACAGCGACCGCTTCGGCTGAGCACGGCGGCCCGGGGTACGTGCGGCCACTGGCAGGCTGGCCGGCGGTGTGCGGATGTGGTCGAATCCCATCCGCAGGCACGAAGACGTGATCGGGAGGCGATGACGATGGAAGCGACGATTGGGGTTGGGCGTTCTGTGCGTGGCCGTGTGGCCCTGGTAACCGGTGCTGCCAGCGGGATGGGCGCGGCCACCGCGGCTGTGTTCGCGGCCGAAGGCGCACGTGTGGCGGTCTGCGATATCGACGGTGACCGGGCCGAGCGGGTCGCCCGGGCCGCACGCGATGCCGGTGGTGATGCGCAGGCCTTCACGGTCGATCTTGCCGATGCCGGGCAGATCAGCGATCTGGTCGAGCGTGTCGCGGCACACTTCGGCCGGCTCGACATCCTGGTCAACAATGCCGGCATCTCGGTTCATTGCCCGATCGACGCACCGGATTACGATGATCGCTGGGAACGCGGGCTCACCGTGCTGCTCGGCGCACAGCAACGCCTGATCCGGGCGGCGCTACCGTGGCTGCGCCGTTCGGATGCCGCGCGCATCGTCAACATCGCATCGACCGAGGCCTTGGGCGCCACGGCTGCTCACAGCGTTTATTCGGCCGCAAAGGCCGGCGTGACCGGGTTGACCCGTTCGCTGGCGGTGGAGCTGGGCCGCGATGCGATCACGGTCAACTGCATCTGCCCGGGGCCGATCGAGACCGCAATGACGGCGGCGATCCCGGCCGAACACAAGGCGATCTATGCACGGCGTCGCACGGCGCTCGGGCGATATGGCAGACCCGACGAGGTCGCCCATATGACCCTGAGCCTGTGTCTGCCGGCGGCGTCGTTTGTTACCGGCGCCGTGATCCCGGTCGATGGCGGACTGATGGCGCGCAATGCGTAGCGCGCCGGGCTCAGTCTTGCCACAGATACCCTGAGGTCCGGTAGCCCTGCACCGGCTCGCCAAAGATCTGCGTTGCCGACAGGCCGCCCGCCTGCGCCGCACCAAAACAGACATGCAGGGGCAGCAGGTGTTCCTCGCGCGGGTGGCAAAAGCGTGCGCCCGGCGCATCTTCCCAGCCCGCCAGGCGTTCTGCGCGCTCGGCTGGTGAATGCTGCGGATTGCAGACCGTGTCATCCATCCACTGATGAAACGCATCGGCCATGGCGGCGCCTCGGGCCGGGTCGACCGGCAGGCGGCCCGTGATCGCGCCCAGGTTGTGAAAGCTGAAACCGGAGCCGATCAGGCAGACATCATCGGCCAGCACGGTGGCGAGGCTGCGGCCGAGCGCGATGTGCTGGCGGGCATCCAGTGAGGACAGCAGCGACATCTGCAGGATCGGGATATCCGCCTGCGGACGAACCAGCATCATCGGCACGAACACGCCGTGATCATAGCCGCGCTGATCATCGAGTAGCGGCGAAAGGCCGCTCATACGCATGGCCTCGGCGGCACGCTCGGCCAGTTCCGGGGCGCCGGGCGCCGGATAGACGAGCTCGTAGGTTTCGGGCGGAAAACCATAGTAGTCATACAGCATGCCCGGCCGCGCCGCATGCGTGAGCGTGGGCCGTGGCGCCTCCCAGTGGGCGGTGGCGACGATGATCGCCTTGCAGTGTGCGATCCGATCATTCAGCGAGCGCAGCATCTCGGCGAGCCGGGCATAGCCGGGGTGACCGATCAGTGGCAGCGGGCCGCCACCATGGGGGAGATAGAGGATCTGGCTCATGATTCAGTAAAGGGCCGCGATAGTGATTGTCAATTGACGGATGTGGGTATAAGTCATCATATTCGCTGCACCGTGGGTCGTCGAGGAAAGCCATGCATCAGTTGCCGTTTCGTTCACGATGTCCACACCCGGCCGGGTGCTGCGCGACGGGTCTGATCGCATCATCGGCCCGGGCGCGGGCGTTCTGATGGCGGCCGATGCCTTCGTACGCGTCGAGAATGTCGCCAAGCGCTGGAATGGCCAGCTTGGGGTCGAGCATGTCGACCTGACCATCCGTCGCGGTTCGTTCGTGGCCCTGCTGGGCCCGTCGGGCTGCGGGAAGTCCACCACCCTGCGCCTGATCTCCGGGCTCGAAGTGCCCGACGAGGGCCGCATCTGGATCGACGGGCGCGATGTCACCACGGCCCCGGCCTCGAGCCGCAATCTGTCGATGGTGTTCCAGTCATACGCGCTGTTTCCGCATCTGAGTGTGGCGGAGAACGTGGTGTTCGGCCTCAAGGTGCGACGGGTGCCGCGCGCGGAGCGGGCCGAAAAACTGCGCCGTGCGCTCGAGATCACCGGGTTGCTGGGCTATGAAGCGCGCAAGCCGGCGGAGTTGTCGGGCGGGCAGCGCCAGCGCGTGGCACTGGCCCGCGCGATCGTCGCCGGGCAGCCGCTTTGTCTGATGGACGAGCCGCTGTCCAATCTCGATGCCAAGCTGCGTGTCTCGGTGCGCAAGGATGTCAAGAAACTGCAACGCGATCTTGGTATGACTGTGATCTACGTGACTCACGATCAGACCGAAGCGATGAGCATGGCCGATCAGGTCGTCTTGATGCAGGGCGGGCACATCCAGCAGGTGGGCACGCCCGAGGATCTCTATTACCGCCCCGCCAACACCTTCGTGGCCGGCTTCGTCGGCACACCGCCGATGGCATTGATCGCGGCAGAGGCGGTGCCCGGGCATGAGCGGCTCGCGCGCCTTGGCCTGCGTGCCGAAGACGTGCGCCTGGCCGAACCGGGCGAAGGGCGGCTGGTGTGCACCGTCGATGAATGCGAGTTTCTCGGTTCCGAGACCTTCGTGTCGCTGAATCATCCGCATACCGAGGGCCTGACCGTGAGTCTGCCGGGGCTGCGGCACTTCGAGACCGGGCGCACGCTGGAGATCGATTTCGATGATGCGGCGCTGCATCGCTTCGATTCGAGCGGGCGCCGGCTTGTGCACACAGATCGGGCCGCGATAACGGGCTGATGGGTCATTGAGCTGTTTTTTACGGCTTCTGTTTTCGCGCAGAGCCAAACTCCAACCGAGGGAACCATGAAAATCTTGAAGAAACTGGGCGCATCGCTGGCCATAGCGCTGGCCGCATCGGCGCCGGCCGCGGCCGCCACCGAGCTCACGATGTACTACCCGATCGCGGTCGGCGGGGCGCTGACCAAGGTGGTTGACGGCATCGTTGCCGAGTTCGAGAAGAGCCATCCGGACATCAAGGTCAATGCGATCTATTCGGGCAACTACGACGACACGCGCGTGCGTGCGCTATCTGCCCTGAAATCCGGCGAACCGGCCCAGCTCGCGGTCATGTTCTCGATCGATGCCTATGATCTGATCGAACAGGAACTCGTCGTGCCGTTCGATGATCTGGTCACGACCGATGAGGAGCGCGCCTGGCTCAAGAGTTTCTATCCCGCGCTGATGGCCAATGGCACGATCGAGGGCAAGGCCTGGGGCATTCCGTTCCAGCGCTCGACCATCGTCGCCTACTACAACAAGGACAAGTTCCGCGCGGCCGGGCTCGATCCCGACAAGCCGCCCAAGACCTGGGACGACATGATCTCGATGGGCAAGGCGCTCACCCGTGACGGCACCCATGGCCTGATGATTCCCTCCACCGGCTATCCGTACTGGATGTTCCAGGCGCTGGCCATTCAAAACGGCAAGGAGCTGATGTCCGGCGACGGATTGAAGACCTTCTTCGACGATCCGAAGGTGGTCGAAACCCTCGCATTCTGGCGCTCCCTGTCGACCGAGCACGGGATCATGCCCACGGGCACCGTCGAATGGGGCACGCTGCGTCAGGCCTTCCTCGAGGGCCAGACGGCGATGATGTGGCACTCCACCGGCAACCTGACCGCGGTGCGCAAGGCGGCCAAGTTCGACTTCGGTGTGGCCGAGCTGCCCGCCAATGTACGCAAGGGTTCGCCCACCGGTGGTGGCAATTTCTATGTGTTCAACAAGGCCAGCGAGGCCGAGCGCAAGGCCGCGCTGGCGCTGATCCGGTTCATGTCCTCGCCCGAGCAGGCGGCGGCGTGGTCGATCGCCACCGGCTACATGGGCGTGTCGCCAGCGGCCTACGAGACGCCGGCGCTGAAGGCCTACACGGCGGAGTTCCCGCCCGCCCTGGTGGCGCGCAATCAGTTGGAGAATGCCGTGGCCGAGTTCTCCACCTTCGAGACCGCACGGGTGCGTGAGGGCCTGAACAATGCGATCCAGGCCGCGCTGACGGGCACGAAGACGCCGGCGGCGGCCCTCGGTGAGGCGCAGGCGGCCGCCGAGCGCCTGCTCAAGGCATACCGTTGAACAGCAAGGCGGCATTGCCGGTCATGAGCCCGTGAGTGACCGGGCGGGTATTGAACGTCGTCGGCAGGTGATCTATGGCTGGCTGCTGCTTGGGCCGGCCATGATCCTGCTGACGACCTTCGCCTTTTATCCATCGCTGGCCACCTTCTGGACGAGCCTGTTCTCACGCGCTACCAGACGCCGCCCGTCGCAGTTCGTGGGCGCCGATAACTATCATGACCTGCTCGCTGACCCCACGTTCTGGCTGGTGGTCAAGAACAATCTGCTCTATGCCTCGGTGACGATCCCGGTGTCGATCGTGATCGCGCTGATCATGGCCCTGTGGGCCAATTCGCATATTCCGGCGCGTGGCTTCGTGCGCACCGCCTACTTCACGCCCACGGTGCTGCCGATGATCGCGGCCGCCAATCTGTGGCTGTTTTTCTATACGCCGGGCCTGGGCGTGCTCGATCAGATCGGCTCGTGGTTCGGGCTGCCTTCGGTGAACTGGCTCGGCCAGCCGGAGACCGCCCTGTGGGCGGTGATCATCGTCACGATCTGGAAGGAGGCCGGCTTCTTCATGGTGTTCTACCTGGCCGCGCTGCAGACGATTCCCACCGAACTCAAAGAGGCGGCCGACATCGAAGGCGCCAGCCGCTGGACCTACACCCGGCGGATCGTGTTGCCCCTGCTGATGCCCACCACCTTGTTCATCGTCGTCAATGCGCTGATCAATTCGGTCAAGCTGATCGATCATCTGTTCATCCTGACCAAGGGCGGGCCGTCCGACGCCTCCAAGCTGCTGTTGTATTACATCTGGGAAATGGCATTCGCATTCTTCGATGCCAATCATGCGGCGGCGCTGACCATCATGGTGCTGGCCGTGCTTGCGATCGTGGCAGCGATCCAGTTCCGATACCTCGACCGGCGCACCCACTACCAATGACCACCGTCTCACGATCGATCGAGGCTCTGGCGGCGATCCTGCTCGCAGTGATCTGGGTGTCGCCGCTGTTGTTTGCGATCTGGGCGGCGTTTCACTCCACCTCCGATGCGGTGAATCTCGCCTTCGGCTCACCCTGGACACTGGCGAATTTCCGCGTCGCCTGGGCGGGTGCGCCATGGTTGCAGTATTTTCTGAATACCTTCCTGCTGGTCACGACTGTGCTGATCGGGCAGTTCGTGATCACCACGCTGGCCGGCTTCGCGTTCGCGAAGGTCAGTTTTCCGGGCAAGGATCTGCTGTTCGTGCTGGTGCTGATGCAGTTGTTCATCCTGCCCGAGGTATTGATCGTCGAGAACTATGCGATGGTCACGCGCATCGGCTTGTTCGACACGATCCTGGGGGTGGGCATGCCCTACATGGCCAGCGCATTCGGCATCTTTCTGATGCGCCAGGCGTTCAAGTCGGTGCCGATCGAGTTGCATGAGGCGGCGCGCGTCGAGGGCTGCAGCTTGTTCGGCATCTTGCTGCGCGTCTATGTGCCGCTGGCCCGGCCCACCTATCTCGCTTACGCGCTGGTGTCGGTGTCCACGCACTGGAACAACTTCCTGTGGCCGCTGATCGTCACCAACTCGCCCGAGACCCGGCCGCTGACCGTGGGCTTGTCGATCTTCGGAGCCCCCGAGAACGGTGTCGATATCGCGGTGATCTCGGCGGCGACCATGATGTCCATCGCGCCGCTGCTGGTGGCGTTTCTGATCTTCCAGCGCCAGTTCGTGCAGGCCTTCCTGCGCGCCGGGATCCGCTGAACCCGGCTTGAATCACTCGAGAGCCTGCCATGAGCCGCATTCTGCAGTTGTCCGATCTGCATGTTGTCGCGCCACCGGCGCGTGCCTCGGGGCGGCTCGATACCGCCCGGCTGCTGACCAACGCGATCGATCATCTGATCGAGCGGCTGCCGATGCTGGGCCCGCTCGATGCGGTGCTCGTCACCGGCGATGTCAGTGACGACGGCAGCCTTGTCAGTTATAAGATCGTGCGCGAGCAGCTCGAGCGCCTGTCGGTGCCGATCCTGATGCTGCCGGGCAATCATGATGCGCGCGAGCCGATGCGCGAGGCGTTCGCCGATCTGCCCTGTATGCCGGCTCGCGGGCCGATCGACTGGGTGGTCGATCTCGGCGTGCTGCGCATCATCGGCCTCGATACCTTGCAGGAAGGCCGCAGTGGCGGCGCGCTGGCCGCGGACAGCCTCGATTTCCTCGCTGCTTCGCTGGCCGGCGCCGGCGATCGGCCGGTGCTCGTGGCGCTGCATCATCCGCCGATCGAGACCGGTATCCGGTTCATGGATGCGATTGCTCTGCGCGAGCCCGGGCCCTTGGCCAGCGTTCTCGCCGCGGCCGCGGGTGGCGCACGCATACGCATGGTCTGCGGCCATGTGCATGCCGCGATCACAGGTGTGCTCGGTCAGACCACGGTCTGCATCGCGCCGTCGGTATGCAGCGCGTTCGCGCTGGATCTGCGCGCCGATGCGCCGGTGGGCTTCATGACCGCCCCCACCGGCTACATGATTCACGACTGGCGCAATGGGGCGTTCTGTAGCACGGCACAATCGATCCTGCGGCTCGACGGGCCGCATCCGTTCGGCGGCTAGCGGTGGTGGCCAGCCGTCGTGGATTGCTTCGCCGTGGCCGGCCTCATGCGGGTGGCCGATAGGGATCCGGTGTGCCAGCGGCAATCGGAGGAAACTCCTCGAGGCTGCGTTGCCAGGCCTGGCGCAACCTGCCTATCGGCACCTTGACCCAGGTATTGGCCGGCAGGAACACATCATGGCGCTCGCGCGGATCTTCATGCAGATTGAACAGCCGCGGGATGGGCAGTATCTGCGGCGGGTCGTACATGTACTCCTGCCAGATGAAATGCATCTTCCAGTGTCGCCACTTGACCGCATGCAGCGTTTCGCGGACATACACGGGAAAGCCTTCCCGCCCCGATGATGTGCTTGCGCCGGTCAGCAGGCCCGAGATGTCGATGCCGTCGATCGGCCGGTCATCGGGAATCTCGCCGCCACCGATCGTGCAAAGCGTGCTGAAGATGTCCACCGCATGGACAACCTCGTTGCTGATGCCGCCCGGGGCGATCCTGCCCGGCCAGCGCGCGATGAACGGCACGCGCAGGCAACCCTCCATGGCCGTGAAATACGAGCCGCCCCAGGGGCCGGTCCAGCCGCGCGAGGGCAGGGTCTCCTCGACACCGTTGTCGCTGGTGAAGATTACCAGCGTGTCCTCGGCAATACCCAGCGCATCGAGTTCGTCGAGCAGGCGCCCGACCCGTGTGTCCAACTCGACCAGACCGTCGGCGAAGTCGCCGTGACCCGTGCAGCCCTTGAACTCATCGTGGGGGATGATCGGGAAATGCGGGAAGGCGATCGGCAGGTAGCAGAAGAATGGCTGGCGGTGGGCATGTTCGCGAATGAACTCCGTGGCCCTCGAGAAGCATTCGGCGTCGAACAGCGCGCGCTCGGCGCGCCCGTAGGGACGAATCCGCCGCGTGGGCTCGCCCTTGCGGCCCTCCATCAGCCAGGTGGGCTCGATCAGGGTGGGATCGAACTCCGGTGAGTCGAACCACAGCGAGGTGTCGTGGGTTTCATCGATGCCCCACCATCGATCGAAGCCGCGATCATTCGGATAACGGCCGGGCATGTTTCCCAGGTGCCACTTGCCGAAGTGGCCGGTGGCATAGCCGGCCTCGGACAGCACCTCGGCCAGGGTGCGCTCCCAGCGCACGAGCCCGCCGGGCTCCTGGGGCTGTGTGATCCGGCAGGTGCCCGAGCGCAGCGGAAAGCGGCCGGTCATCACAGCCGAGCGCGACGGCGTGCACTGGCTTTCCATGTTCATGTTCAGCAGCCGCATGCCCTGGCCGGCCAGGGCGTCCAGACGCGGCGTCGGCGCGCCCCGAAGCAGTCCGCCGCCGTAGACCCCAAGCTCGCCGAAGCCGAGATTGTCGCTGAACACGAACACGATATTGGGGCGGCTGGGTTCGCCCATGGCGGATCTCCTGCTAGCCTGCGAATGTCACGATCGGATCGATCATCCGGCCGCTGAAGCTCATCCGATCTCACGGTAGGATCGATGCTTGATCCCGACGGCTGCATGGCCAATGACACCAGGAGATAGATCATGGCAGAACTCGAGAATCGCGTCGCAATCGTCACCGGTGGCGCGGCCGGCTTCGGCGCCGGCATCGTGGAGCGTTATGTTGCAGAGGGCGCCAGGGTGGTGTTTGCCGACATCAATGCCCAGGCCGGTGAGGCGCTCGCGGCCAGGCTCGGCGACGCGGCGGTCTTCGTGCGCTGCGATGTCTCCAACGAGCAGGACATCAAGAACGTGGCCCAGACCACCTTCGATCGTTTCGGCGTGCCGGACATCGTGGTCAACAACGCCGGCATCACGCACCGCAATCAGTCTCTGCTGAGCGTTGATCTGGACACCTTCCGGCGTCTGATCGATGTCAACGTGGTGGCCATCTACCTGATGACGCAGGCGGTGGTCCCTGCCATGATCGAACGCGGCAGCGGTGTGATCCTCAATGTGGGCTCCACCGCCGGCATCCGCCCGCGCCCGGGCCTCACCTGGTACAACGCCACCAAGGGCATGGTCAACACCTTGTCGAAATCGATGGCGGTGGAGCTCGGCGAGAAGGGGATTCGTGTGAATGCCATCTGCCCGGTGATGGGCGAGACCGGCCTGCTCGAGGCCTTCATGGGTGTGCCCGACACGCCGGAGAACCGCAAGCGCTTCATCGCCACGATTCCGCTCGGGCGCCTGTCCACCCCCGCCGATGTGGCCGAAGCCGCAGTCTTCCTCGGCAGCGATCGGGCGAACTTCATCAGTGGCGTGGAATTCCCCGTGGATGGCGGGCGCACGGTCTGAGGGATGGAGGCGCGACGGCCGGGCGGGTATCGCCGTTGGGGGTGATGTCCGGGTAGAGGCGTAGGTGCGCGTGTCGCGCGCCTGCCCTTGCCCGGCGAAGGCTGCTCAGTTCGTCAGAGCACTGGCCAGCGAATCATCGAACGTTTTCCGCAAGCCCGTGTCGCGAAACGGAAAGGCATCGAAGTAGGTGGCGGTCTGAAAGCCCGGCGCCAGCGACAGAATTCGCTGACCGGCGCGCCTGCCCGCTTCGATGTCGCCATCGAGCATGCTGGCGATGGCGTCGATGCAATGCACGAGCGCATGCGCATTGGGTTCCCGCGCGGCCAGGCGCGCATGATGCCGGCTTGCGGCCAGATCTCCCCGCACCAGATGGCAGATGGCGCGTGAGCCCAGCATGCCGTAACGCAGCGGATCGACCGGGCTGAGCCGGAGCGCGCGCTCGGTGTGCGCCGGCCCGCTGCGGCCGTCGCAGAGCACCCCGTCGGCGAGGGCGAGATGGTAGTAGGCGAGCGCATAGCTGGGGTTCAGCTGTCGGCAGCGCTCGAACCAGCCGATCGACCCGTCCCAGTCGTTGAACAACAAACGCTCGCGGCCTGCCGTGAGCAGAATGAACGGGTCTTGCGGGTCGAGTTCGAGAGCGCGTTCGGCATGGCGACGCGCCTCGCGCCGGTGATGCTCACGATTCCGGGCAAAGCCGACGAACGCATTCTGGAAATGGGTGAAAGACAGGCCGCCGAAGGCGCGTGCGAAGTGCGGATCGAGCCGGGTTGCCTGTCGGAAATAGTTCGCGGCGCGTTCATTGTCGCGGGCGGTGAAGCGCATCATCAGCGACAGGCCGGCATGGTAGGCCGACCAGGCGTCGAGATCGTTCGTGGACAGGCGAAGCGCCGTTTGGGCCTCGTGGCCTTGCACCTGCTCCTCGATCGCGGTGCCGATGCGCGGGGTCAGTTCATTGCGCAGCGCCAGAAGATCATCGACCGGTTGTTCAAGCCTCTCCGCCCATACCACGCGGTGATTGGCGGCCTGCGACAATTCAACGGCGACCACGCTGTGCCTGCCGCTGATCGTGAGGCTGCCGCTGACCAGATAGCGCGCGCCCAGCTCGCGTGCAGCGCGCGCGACGCTGCCGTCGGCCGCCCGGTAACGAAATGACGACGCGGCCGCGATCACATCCATGGAGCGCAGCCGCGATAGCGAGACGATCAGCTCGTGAGCCAGGGCGTCCGCCAGCGGTGCGCGCTGCGGATCACTGAACAGCGGGTCGAAGGGCAGGACGGCCACGGACGGCTTGCCGATGCCGGGTTCGGGCAGTGCGTCCGCAGGCTTGTCAGCGGCGAAGCCGATGTTGGCTGCGACAACCGTGGCCATGCGCGCTGGGCGCAGCGTGACCCGGGCATCGAATCGGTAGCCCAGCTTGTGGACGGTGACGATCGGCCCCGGCTTGTCGCGCTGACCACCGAGGGCGCGCCGTAGCGTGCGAATACGCGTGGTCAGCACCGCCGGGCTGACCGGGCGGCCCTGCCAGACGCGCGCGAACATCTCTTGATGTGGGACGACGTTCGGCGCGCGCGCAAGCAGCAGCTCCAACAGGGCCAGCGCCTGGGGCTCCAGCGCTATCGGGTGCCCGGCTCGGCGCAACTGGCGAAGGTCGGTGTCGAGCTCGACATCATCGAACGCATAGATCACGCGTGTGATTTCCGGAGGTTGGCGGCGACCCGACATTTTCGTCGCCGGCTTCTTCAGGAAACTAGCAGAAAGTCTTCAAGCTCGAACCCCCCGAATTGGCGACTCTGACGGCAGCGGGGCGCAACGACAGGGCCCCGCATCCCGAGCGCCGCGATGGCGCGCCCAAACGACTCACAGGATGAGGAATCGTCATGAAGACCTGCAAACTCACGCATCGAACCTCCGGGGCGGTCACCGCCTCACGCATCGCGATCGCGGCCGGGCTTGGATCTCTCGCGTTGGCAGGTACCGCCAGCGCCGCCGACCCGGTGCTCGAGTGGAACAAACAGGCGGTTCGGCTGACCGTCGCCGCGACCAAGAGCCCGCCACTGGGCAACCATATCCTGGCGATGACGCAAACCGCCGTCTACCTGGCAGGCAATGCGATCACCCGACGCTATCCGGCAGGCGCGCATGCCGTCGACGGCACGGCATCGGCATCGCTCGAGGCCGGCGTCGCGTCGGCCTCCTATCGAATGCTTGTCCATCTGTTGCCCAGGCATGCGCAACCGATCGAAGCCGCCTACAGCGCGGCGATCAGGTCGCTGGGCGATTCACAGGCGGTTCGTGACGGTCTGGGCATTGGCGAGCGTGCCTTCGAGGCCACGCTGCGCTGGCGTCAGTCGCTTGCGGTGCCGCCCGCGAAGCCCTATCGCCCGGCGACCGCACCGGGCGTATACGTCCCCACGCAACGCCTGGCCGGCGTGGGCTGGGGTGATCGCGCCACCTGGATCCTGAGCTCGTCGAGCGAGCAGACCGCCGGCACCGCCGGCGCTCGACAGTGCCACCTGGGCCAGGGACTACAACGAGGTGCTCACCGTGGGTGCCAGTCAGTCGGGTCAACGCACGGCCGCGCAATCGGAGATCGCGCGCTTCTGGGTGCCGGCCCAGCCAACGATCTATTACCCGGTCTTGTGGTCGATCGCGGCGATGCCGGGGCGCGATGCCATGAGCAATGCGAGGCTGCTGGCCATCGCGGCGCAGGCAATGGATGATGCGATCGTCAGCGTCTTCGAAGCCAAGTATCACTATCGCTTCTGGCGCCCGGAAACCGCCATTGCCAATGGCGATGCCGATGGCAATGATGCGACCCAGGCGGTGGCCGGCTGGGCCTCGTTCATCCCGGCGCCGATGCATCCCGAATACCCGTGTGCCCACTGCATCGTGTCGGCAACGCTCGCCGGCGTGATCGAGCGCGAGTTGAACGGCTCGCCCAGCCCGCGTTTGAGCACGACCAGCGCCGCGCTGCCGGGCGTTGAGCACAGCTGGGAAACGCCTCGGGCATTCGCGCAGGAGGTCTCCGAGTCGCGAATCGCCGGCGGCATTCACTACCGCAACTCGACCGAGGTCGGGCAGGCGATGGGTGCGCGCGTTGCCGAGCTGGCCTTCGAACGGGCGCTGGGCAAGTGACGGACTGCTGGCCGGGGCCGGTCGATTGCGCCGGCCCTGGCGCAGTAAAAAGGAGGCGGGTTTTGCGCAAGGGTGGCATGCTTGGGCCTGACCGCCCCCGGGCCGGGGTTTCAGGCGCACTCACAATGTCTTTCGGGGTGCATATTCAGGAGAGACGCGATGATCAACGAAGACACCCTGGCCAGGCACTATGCCCAGGGCAATGTGCTCGAAGCCATCACTGCCGGCATCGCCAGGCTCGGCAAGACGCCGCAAACGGTCACGATTGATGATCTCGCGCCGGTCGACGAGTTCCATGTCGGCGGGCGCGAGGCAACCAGCGCCTTCCTGGATCAGTTGGGCATCAGTGGCGACGACCATCTGCTGGATATCGGCTGCGGCCTGGGCGGCGCGAGCCGGCTGGCCGCGCATCGCTATGGGTGCCGCGTCACCGGTATCGATCTCACCGCGGAGTATGTGCAGGCCGGGAACACGCTGTGCGCGTGGCTGGGCATGGCCGACCGGATCAGGCTCGAGCAGGGCAATGCGACCGTGCTCATGCAGCCGGCTGCTTCATTCGACAGGGCGACCATGCTGCATGTGGGTATGAACATCGCCGACAAGCAGGGCCTGGCACGGGGCGTGTGGCGCGTGCTCAGGCCGGGTGGCGTCTTCGGCATCTACGATCTGATGCGCGTGGGCGACGGCGAGCTGACGTTTCCAGTGCCCTGGGCCAGTGAACCGGGTGCGAGTGCGTTGGCAAGGCCGGATGACTATCATGCCGCGCTTGTTGGCGCCGGCTTCGAGATCATCGGTGAGCGCAACCGGCGCGAGTTCGCGCTCGAGTTCTACGAGCGCATGAGGGGCAAGGCGGCCGCCGCCGGCGGCCCGCCCCCGCTGGGCCTGCATCTGCTGATGGGCCCGCAGGCAGCCACCAAACTGAAGAACATGATTCAGAACATCGCCAGGGGCAACATCGCGCCGATCGAGTTGATTGCCCGCAAGCCGGGGTGACAGGGCGCATGCCCCGGGGCAGTCAGGCACGCAAGGACCTACCCGGGATACAGGCCGTGCATGCGCCCGAACAAGCGGGTCAGACCAAACAAGGCGTCGATGTTCGGTGTCTCGATCTCCAGCCTTCGGGCGATCTCGACCACCGCACCGACGATCCCGTCGAGCTCGATCGTGCGGCCGGCCTCGGCATCCTGCAGCATCGATGTCTTGAAGCCGCCGAGCCTGGCCGTGATCGCGTGTCTGGCCTCGGGAGATTCATCGATCGGGCAGCCGATGCCGGCGCCGATCTTGTTCGCTTCGATCATCGCGGCGGAGCAGAAGCCCCGCACCAGGGGATCTGCCAACAGTTTGTCGATCGTGGCGCCGGTGATCGCGCTGATCGGGTTCATGGTCAGGTTGCCCCAGAGCTTGTACCAGATCGGTTCGCGAACATTGTCGTGATGGGTGGCGGTGAAGCCGGCGCCAGCGAGCAGATCACACACCCGCTGCGCGCGTTCGCTGCGCCCGCCGCCGGGCTCGCCGATGATCAGGCCATCGCCCATTGCATGATTCACCAACCCCGGTTCGGGGCTGGAGGCACTGATGTGCACCACGCAGCCCAGCACGCGATCGGTGGCGATCGCGGCGCCGATCGTGCCGCCCGGATCGACACTTTGCAGTGTGCCGCCGGGAAAGCCCGCCACCGGTTCGCAGAACCACCAGGGCACGCCGTTCATGGCGGGCACCACGATCGTGTTTTCGCCCAGCAGCGGGCCGATGCGCTCGGCCACCGCGGTCAGCGATTGGCCCTTGACCGCGATGAAGATCAGATCCTGCGGGCCAAGCGCCTCGCCATGCTCGCTGACCATGCCGACGGGCGCGTCGATCCGCCGCCCGCCGCTGTCCGCGCGCCAGCCGTGCTCGCGCAGGGCGGCCAGCGTGGCACCACGCGCTATCGCATTCACCTGGTGGCCGGCCGCCGCCAGGCGCACACCGATGAGACCGCCGATGGAGCCGGCGCCGATGATGCAGATCTTCATGGGAGTGTTCCTTGCAATGCGATGATGAGCGGTGATTGTGACCGATCGATCCGGCTCAGCCCTTGGCCCGGCGCAGGTTCTCCTTCAGTTGCTCGGGCACACGCTCATCGAAGCCGAGCGCGACGCGGCGCACCTCGGGAGTATCGGTGGGCATGTGACCGACACCGAGCGCCGCGGCACGCGGTGCATCGATCGCCACCACCGTGCCTTCGACGCGGCCGAGCCCGGTGATCTCGCAGGCCACCACCTGGCCGGGATCGACGCTGCGCGAGTGGCAGGGCGTGCCCATCAGGATCACGTCGCCCGGCACCAGGGTGATGTGGCGGGCGATGTCCGCGATCACATAGTGCGGGCCCCAGATGGTTTCGTCGCCAATGTGCGCTTCCTGCACCGTCAGGCCGTTCACCATGGTGCGCAGGGTTTGCTCGAAGATGTTCACCCCGCGCACGATCCCCGGGCCGATCGGCAGCAGTGTGTCCGCGCCCTTCACACGAAGCATCGAACCCTGATCGGTATCGCGGAAATCCTGCAGGCCCATGTCCAGTGCCGGGCAGAAGCCGGCGATGTGATCCCAGGCCTCGTCGGGGGTCACATTGCGGCAGGTGCTGCCGATCACCACCGCATACTCACCCTCATAGTTCAGATACTGGCAGTCGGCCGGCTTCAGGATCTGCCCACCATGGCCGTTCAGTGAGCTGGGCGGCTTGGTGAAGTAGGTGGGCGTGGGCGAGGGTTGCGGTTTCTGGCGCGTCTCCATGCTGCGCGAGCGATAGGAGATGTGCACCGCGATGATCTTGGTCGGCGAGACCGGCGGCAAATAGACCGCCGTGTCGGCATCCAGAATGCGGCCGTCGTCCAGGCGCAGCCGCCCGGAATCCGCGCCGTCCTCGATCATCGTGCCCCAGAAGGCCGAACCGCCGAGCAGCACACGACGGCGTTCATGCCGCGGGCCGCGCAGCACGGCCGGCAGCTCCTTGAGCGGGAATTCGAAGTTCATGCAATTTTCCTTTGAATGGGAATCTCCGGCGGGCACCGGCTATTCGCCATCGAACCATACGTGCACATTGCCGGTGCCGCGCGCATTCTCGTAGTCGCTCAACTGCTCGCCCCGGGCGCGACACTCGGTACCGCCCATCGCGCCCACCATCTGCAGATAGTGGGCACCGAATGCCTCCCAGGGCAGCAGCCGGTATTCATCGTCCCAGCGGGCGATGATCTCGTCGTGTTTGCCTTGCGCGAACAAGGCGATCGCGTTCTTGTCGCTGACCACGTTCTCCGGGCGCGAGACATTGCTCTCGTGGAACAGGCGTGCATGATTCGGCTTCCAATGGATGCCGTTGAACTTGTGACTCAACGCCCCGGAGGCCAGCAACACCACGCGCAGATCACTACGCCGGATGGCCTCGCCGATGGCCTCGCCGGAATCGAGAAAGTCGGTCCATTCGCAGTTCTGGCATGAACTGACCGACACCACGGGGATGTCGTCGAGCTCCAGGCGCAGCTGCTTGATGAGATTGATCGTCGCGTACTGGCGGCCGAGATCCGGGTGGCGGACCGCCCTGTTGAAGCCGCCCATCTCGCGCGACACCGCCTCGATCCGCTGCGCGAGTTCGGGGTGACCACGGTAGGCATAGGGCACGCCGTGCAGATACCAGGGCATTTCATCCGAGATGTACATGCCCTCGTAGTAGTCGCCACCGTCCACCAGGTGATAGCCGGTGGTAAACCAGTGCGAGTCGAAGATCAGGATCACGTCCGGGCTCGCGGCCTGAATCCGCTCGCGCAGGCGTGCATAGCCGGCGATCAGGTCGGAATCCTCGCCCGCGCCCATGGCGCGGCGAAACTCCTCGCACTGCATCCGGCCCGGATGATGCGAGACGACGGCGGCGCCGGTGATCTGTCCCATGGTGTCTCCTCTGGTGGCCGTCGCCCGCTCAGTGTGCGGGCTTGGGCAGATGGGTCTCAATGAATGCACAGTGCATTTCGGCATCGCCGGGACCCCGTGGCAAGGATGCCTGCCGGGGCGCCGGCGAACACGATTCACCGCTGGCTGAAGCTCGCCCGATACGGCTTTTTCGGCACCACCACATCTTTCACGTCACAGAAGAACTCGAAGCTCCAGTCGCCGCCCTCGCGGCCGACACCGCTGCGCTTGATACCGCCGAACGGGGCGCCAAGGTCGCGAATGCCGAAGCTGTTCACCCAGATGAAGCCGGTGCGCACCCGGTCGGCGATCGCGATCGCATGCTCTGTTTCCCCGGAGCAGACACCCCCGAGCCCATAGTCGGTGCCATTGGCCATCGTGATCACCTCGTCATCATCGGCAAACGTTTGCAGCGTGAGCACCGGGCCGAAGACCTCGTTCTGCACGATCTCGTCATCCTGTTCGACATTCGTCACCAGCGTCGGCTCCACGTATTGGGCGCCAAACGCGTGTTTGTTTCCGCCCCACAGGATCTCGGCGCCATTGGCGCGGGCACGTTCGAGAAAACCGAGCACCCGCTCGACCTGGCGCGGATGGATGATCGGGCCGATCTCGGTGCTTTCCTCGCGCGGGTCGCCGATGACCAGGTTCCGAACATAGCCGCGCAGATGTTCGACGAAGGCATCGCGCACCGATGCATGGACCAGCAAACGCGTGCCGGCCAGACACACCTGCCCGGCGTTGCGATACATGAGCGCGGCCGTGGCCGCGGCATTGTCGAGATCCGCATCGGCCAGCACGATGAACGGGCTCTTGCCGCCGAGCTCGAGACTGCACGGCACCAGATTCGCGCCGGCCGCGGCCGCGATCAGGCGGGCTGTGCCCACCGAGCCTGTGAACGACATGCGCGCCAGGCGCGGATCGGCAATCAGCCGTGCACCGACCGTGTTGCCTGCGCCCTGGATCACATTGAACACACCCGCGGGCAGGCCGGCCGCATGCGCCGCATCGGCCAGCAGCGAGCAGGTGAGCGGCGCCCACTCGGGCGGTTTCAATACGCAGCAGTTTCCTGCCGCCAGCGCCGGGCCGATCTTCCAGGTGGAGAGCATCATCGGCGCATTCCACGGCGTGATCACGGCCACCACGCCGGCCGGATCATGGCGCACCCGGTGATGGGCAGCGGCTGTATCGATCGGGCGTTCCTGGAGATTCAGCGCATGTTCGGCGAACCAGGTGATGTTTTCCTGCGCGCGCTTGACCACGCCGTGGCGCATACGCGAGAGCAGCACGCCTGCATCATGGCTCTCCACCGTGGCCAGCGCATCGGCACGCTTGCCGATCTCGGCGGCGAAGGCATCGAGCAGCGGCTTGCGCTCGGCGGCGGTCATCGCGGACCAGGCCGGGAAGGCACGGGCGGCCGCCGAGATCGCCGCATCGACCTGCTCGTCGCTGGCTTCGCAGATCTCGCCGAGCCGGCTCTGGTCTATCGGGCTGAACAGCTCGAAGCGCTTGTCGCTGGCGACGCGTCGCCCGTCGATGTAGTGATCGGCCGAGATCGTGATGCCGGCCAGTTCGATGTTGTTCGCCATGGGGTGTCGCCTCGTGAATCCGCAGCCCGATACGGCTGATCGGAGGATTGTACGTGGCCATCGGGCAGGGTTCGCACGCTCGTCGAGCGAGCATGATCGGCCTGGGTGGCTGGGGCGCGGGCCTCAGTCGGCCAGACGCCACGGCACCGGAAAGCCACGCAGCGCCGCGCGCACCGCCTCGATGCGCGCCGCATCGGCCGCGCCACGCAGATCGACGCTGACCCGCAGTTGCCCACCGTCGTCCTGAACGACAACATCGGGCGGCGGTTCGCCCAGGCCGGCCAGTGCCTGCCGGAACGCGTGCACGCAGGCATCACGCCGCAGCGCCGGCTTGTAGATCTTGCCGATGCCGGTGAGCGGCATCTCGCCGATGATGATCACGCGGCGCGGCCGTGCCGGTGCCTCCGCAATGGCACCGGCCGCCGCCACGGCGAGCGCTTCGGGCGTGGCCGAGTGGTCCGGTTTGAGGGTGACGAAGACCACCGGCACCTCGCCGGCGTGCGCATCGGGCTGGCCGACGGCGGCGGCCAGCGCGACCTCGGGCAGCGCCGCGAAGGCCTCCTCGATCTGACCGGGATCGATGTTGTGCGCGCCGCGGATGATCACATCCTTGGCCCGGCCGGTGACGAACAGACGGCCATGGGCATCGACATGGCCCAGGTCGCCCGAAATCAGCCAGCCATCGTCGGCGAAGGTGTCGGCATTGCGGCTGGCGTCGGTGTATCCGCCACCCACATGCGGGCCGCGCAGCGCGATCACGCCGGTCTGCCCTGGCGGGCATGGCCGCGAAAAATCCACGTCCCCGTTCGAGCGGGCAAATGCGCACACCTGCGAATACGGCAGTCGCAGCCCGACCGAGCCGGCTTCACGCGTGCCGAGAAAGGGCTCGATCGCCACCAGACCGGCGGATTCGGTCATCCCGAAGATGTTGCGCACAGGGCGCCCGAAACGCTGTTCGACGGCCAGGGCAAGTTCGGACGGCAGTGGCGAGCCGCCGGTCAGGATCAGACGCAGATTTTCGAGCTCATCCTGGCCCGGTTCGATGTTCAGCATCATCGACAAGGTGGTCGGCACGCCGCCGATCGCCGTGACCCGCCGATCATGCACATGCCGCCAGAAGTGTTCGACAAAGCGTGCATCACGCATGCCCGTGCGGGGCGGCAGCACCTGTGCCGCGCCGGCAACGATGCAGGATGCCCCATAGACGAATGCTCCCGCGACATGAAACAGCGGGAACGGATTGAGCATCACATCGCGCTCTGTGAGCGCATAGAACGCGGCCGCCGACCAGGCCGTGTGCAGCTGATTGCCGTGCCGATGGCGCGCCAGCTTGGGCAGGCCCGTGGTGCCACCGGTGTGGAACAGGGCGGCCGCGGAGTCGCGATCGAGGTGCCTGTCGAACGTCAGCCGGCTGCCGTCCTGCCCGGCCAGGGCCTCGCGCAGGCCACGCACGCCGGGAGCCGCCGGAATCTCGTCGCCGATCACCAGTACATGCTCGATGCCCGCGCCGGCACGCAGCGCCTGCACCTGCGACCAGATCGGCAGCCGGGGATCGGGCCCCAGCGCCACCAGCACGCGCGCACGCGCGGCCCGCAGCAGCGCGCCGACATGGTCGGCGGCCAGCAGCACATTGATCGGGCAGACCTGTGCGGCGATCTCGGCGCCCCACATGGCGATCTGTGCGTCGGGCATGTTCGGCGCCATCAGCGCGACCGAGTCGTCGGGACCGACACCGAGCGCATGGAACAGGTTGGCTGCGCGGCGCACATCGCTGAGCAGCGTCTCGAACGAGACGGTCTGAGCCACGCCGCCCGGTTCTCCATCGGGGAGATGAATCAGCGCCGGGCGGCCACCGTGGTGCTCGGCCGCGTGCTCGAGCAGCGCGAGGATGTGCGGCGTCGGCAGCCAGTGTTCGAGCGGCTGCCGCTCGATGGCATCGAGCGAAGCGCTGTCACTGATGGCGGGAATCGTGATCTTGGCCATGAGATGCCGGTGGGGTCGCAACAGGGGCCGCGCGGTTCGTGAGGGATTGTCGGGCGGGGCCGGATGAATCGCTTTATCGTAGTCGACCGCGGTCAGGCCCAGCGAGGCCGGTGCGTGACCATGCCGGGCCTGATCTTTCATACTGTGCGTTCGCCAGGTGCGCTGGGCACCGGGCGACATCGCCCGGCCTGGCGGGTAACTGCCTGGCCTGGCCTGGTTTGGCATGCAAGTCGGAGTTCGCTGACATGAAACGCAACATCTGGGTCTGCGGCGCGTTCGTCGCGCTGGCCAGTCTGAGCTCGCCCATCGCGCGGGCAGAGGCAGCGCTGCCGGTCTTCGACGCTCATGTGCACTACAGCCACGATTCGGTCGAACTGACGCCGCCGGATGCGGTCATCGGCCTGATGCGCGAGGCAGGGCTATCCCACGCACTGGTGTCCAGTTCGGATGCGCGCGGCACGCAGGCCCTGCTCGAGCTCGCGCCGGATCTGATCGTGCCGGGCCTGCGCCCGTATCGTCGTCGCGGGGAAACCGGCTCCTGGGTGCGGGATCCGCAGGCGCTCGCCTATGTGGAGCGACTGCTCGCCGAGCATCGCTGGGCCAGCATCGGCGAGTTTCATCTCTACGGTGCCGATGCCGATCTGCCGATTCCGCGCCGCGTGGCGGCCCTGGCGGTGGCTCATGATCTGCTCCTGCATGCGCACAGCGATGCCGATGCGGTGCGCCGTCTGGTTGCCGCCCAACCCAGAGCGCGGGTGCTCTGGGCGCATGCGGGTTTCGCCGAGCCGCAGGTCGTGGCCGAGATGCTGGCCGCGCATGACAAGGTCTGGGCCGACCTCGCCTTTCGTAGTGACATCGGGCGTGACGGTGAGGTCGATCCGCGCTGGCGCGCGTTGTTCGAGCGCTTTCCGGAGCGCTTCATGCTCGGCACCGATACCTACACGCCCGAGCGCATTCACTACATTCCCGAGCATGCGCGCGAGTCGCGTGCCTGGTTGGCGAGCCTGCCGCCGGCGCTGGCCGAGCGGATCGCCTGGCGCAATGCCGATGCCCTGATCCTCGCGACCTGGCGCCGCAGTCAGGCGGCACGCCCGCTCTGCGGCGCCGACGATGACGAGGCGCATCATCTTCGTGATGCCGGGGTCGCGCTCGCCTGGCAGGCCGATGCGCCGATCACTGTGGGCGAGCCATTCTCGTTGCGCGTGCGGCTCTGTGGCGCGCCCGCGGCCCGGTTGACGGTCGATGCCGATATGCCCGCGCATGGGCACGGCATGAACTACCGGCCCGAGGTCCGCGAAACCGGCGCCGACGGTGACGTTCGCATGCTCCAGATCGACAATCTGCTCTGGCATATGCCCGGGCGCTGGCGCTTGAGTTTTCGGGTCGAGCACGAGGGTGTGCAGCGCGTGCTCGAGGAATGGATCGATCTCCGTTGACGCGGGCTTGCATCGGGTTGCGCGACCGGCCGCGTGCGCGGGCCGGGCGGGCACCGCAACTGGCTCGCTTCGTCCTGCCACGGATCCTGGCGGGGCTCTGGGGCGTGTCGCTGATGGTGCCGGCCACGTCGGCAGCTCCCGGGCAGCCCATGCGAGCTGAGTCGCCAGCATCAGCTGCATCGCCCGAGTCACCTGCACCATCGGCATCTGCGGAGACTGTGGCAGCCCGTCCGTCCGTGGCCGTCTGGAGCGCCGAGGAACGTCGCCGGATTCTCGCGCATGGCCCCTGGCCGAAAACGGCCCCGCTCGATCCGACCAATCGTTTCGATGGTCAGCCGGCGGCGCGGGCTGCAGGACGCAGGCATTTCTACGATCGGCGACACTCTCGCGACGGATCGATCGCCTGCGTCGACTGTCATCGCCCAGAGCAGGGATTCACGGACGCGCGCGCGACCGCCCGGGGACTGGCTGCGCATCATCGCAACACGATGCCCCTGCACGACCTCGCCGGCCAGCGCTGGTTCGGCTGGGACGGCGGCGCGGATTCCCTTTGGGCGGCAAGTCTGCGGCCCTTGTTCGCCGACATCGAGATGGGTGCGCAGGCGTCGCGCGTGCGAGAGGTCTTGCTGGCCGACCCGGCGACCCGTTTTCTTGCCGAGCAGGCCCGCGATGATCGCGAGGCGGCGGTCAATGCCGCCAAGGCGATCGCGGCCTGGCTGGCGGGCATCCGATCGCCACGCACCGCCTTCGATGCCTACCGCGATGCGCTGGCCAACGACGATCCCGCCGGCATGGCCCGCTATCCGGCGGCGGCTGCGCGTGGCCTGCGCATGTTCATCGGGCGCGGGCGCTGCTCGGTCTGCCACCTCGGGCCGCGCTTCACCAATGACGAGTTCCATGACATCGGCCGGCCGTTCTTCATCGGCCAGGGGCGCATCGATGCGGGGCGTCTGCCCGGCATACGCAGACTGCAGGCCGATCCGTTCAATCTGCTGAGCCGCTACAACGACGAGCCGTCGCCCACGGACGGGCGTCATCGGATGCAGCGCTGGAAGACCGCTTCGCTGCTGAGCGCACGACAACAGTTCGGCGCCTGGAAGACTCCCACGCTGCGCGGCTTGATGCACACGGCCCCCTATACTCACGACGGTTCGCTCGCCACCCTCGCCGAGGTCGTGGATCACTACAGCGATTTCGATCCCCAACGTATGCATACCCATGGCGAGGCCATTCTCGTGCCTTTGCACCTCAATGCCGATGAACGCGCCGACCTGGTGGCCTTCCTGCGCTCACTGTCGGCCGACGTGGTCGCGCATGTCGCCGGATCACCATGACTGAAACCCCGGGCCCGATCGATGTCGCGGTCGGCATCCTCTACGATGAGCGAGGCCGCGTGCTGATGGCCTGTCGGCCCGAGGGCAAGCCCTATGCCGGCTGGTGGGAGTTTCCCGGCGGCAAGGTGGAGGCCGGCGAATCCGTGCACGATGCGCTGGCGCGCGAGTTGCACGAGGAGATCGGCGTGCGCATCGCGGCCTCGGGCCCGTGGCTGATTCGCGAACATGTCTATCCGCATGCGCATGTCAGGCTGCATTTCAGGCGTGCGCAGATCGCCGCGGATGCGCCGTCGCCGCGCGAGGGTCAGGCGCTGCGCTGGACGCAGGTAAACCGGCCCGATGTCGAGCCGATCCTGCCGGCCACCGTGCCTCTGTTGCGCTGGCTTGCCTTGCCTGACCGATATGCGATCAGCCACGCCCAGGCACTCGGGGTCGAGGCCTTTCTGGCGCGTCTCGAGATGGCCCTGGCCCGCGGGCTGCGCCTGTTGCAACTGCGTGAACCCGGTCTGAGCCCGGCGGAGTTCGGCCCGCTTTTTGAGCGCAGCCTGGCGCTGTGCCGGGCGGCCGGCGCCGCCATGCTGGTCAACAGCGTGCATCCGCGCGAGTTCTGGTTTCGCGCCGACGGCGTGCACTGGCGTGCCGGGGATCTGGCCGCACTGGCCGCGGGCAAGGGTGCACAGGGGCCGGTGGGCGATCTGCGCTGGCAGGCCGCCTCCTGCCATGACGCCATCGAACTGGCACGCGCCGCCGAACATGGTGTCGACTGGGCCGTACTTGGCCCGGTGCACGAGACCGCCAGCCATCCGGGCGCCAGCGGCATCGGCTGGGCGCGCTTCGAATCCCTGGTCTGCGCCAGTCGGATCCCGGTCTATGCGCTTGGCGGGGTCAGCGATGCCGATGCCGGGCGCGGCTTCCTGGCCGGCGCGCACGGCCTGGCGATGATTCGCGCCATCTTCGGCGGCTGAGCCGTGCCGCCATCGCCAGCCTCAGAGAGGCTCGCCGTCGCCGGGTGGCGATTCGAGACTGTCACCGAGCACCCGGTATTGCTCACTGGCCCAGGCCCCGAGATCGATCATCTTGCAGCGCTCGCTGCAGAACGGGCGGAAGGGATTGTCGGTGCGATAGCGAATGCGCTTGCCACAGCCCGGGCAGGCGACTTCCGGGCCGGATTCGGCCGGCTTCGGCGGCGAGGTCGGCATGGGTCTCAGAGATTGCAGAGGGTAAGTTCGAAAGGAATGCGGCGCGTGCTCGGCCGCGCGCGCACCCGGTCATCGAGTTCATTGAAGCGGATCCAGAGCAGATACTTGTTGGCACTGATCTCGGGCACCACCTTGAGAGCCGAATCGATGCGCAACTGCGTCATCTGGTAGGTCTGGCCGCCCAGCGAATGCTGGCAGCTGCCGTCGCTGGCCAGCAGCGGAATCGGCTTGCCGCTCTCGCGCAGCAGGCGCAGCACCAGGCGCAGGGCCTCGGCCAGGGGCTCGAACGGTTCCATCCAGCGGCGCAGGTCGGCGCGGCGACGCTCGAGCGGGCCGTTCTGCCAGGCCCAGAACGACGGCATGTCATAGTCGGCCGCACCGCCGGGCAATAGAATCCGGCTGCGCACCGCCATCAGCCACTCGTTGTCGCGAATCATCTGCGCCGGATGCATGGTGGCCCCGCTGACCCGTTCATGGCATCGGTAGAGCTCGAGCAGCATGCGCTCGAGCGCCTCGCCGGATACATCCGGGCTGTCGCGATACTGGGTCAGCGCGCGCCGCTGGCGATCCAGGTGACCGAGCAGTTCGGTGCGGCAGTCGGTGCGGGTGAACAGATCGACCAGATCGAACATCAGGGCCACGGCCTGGCCATGGTCATGCGTGCTTTCGGCCGACCGAAAGTGCTCGAAGCGATCGAGCACGTCTTCGAGCCGCAGCAGCGAGCGCAGCCCCTCGTTGAGCGGGTACTCGTAGAGGATCATGACCGGCGCGCCGCATGGGCGGCTGCAAACCCGAGATAGCGCGCATGCAGCGCGGCAACCGGCGCGTCCAGCGCCTCGGGGGTGCCGTCATTGTCGATAACATCGCTGGCCGCGGCCAGGCGCTCGGCCCGGCTGGCCTGCGCAGCCATGATGTCGCGCACCTGATCGGCGCTCAGACCGCTGCGCTGCATCACGCGCTCCACCTGGGTCTGCTCGGCGCAGTCGATGACCAGCACGCGGTGCACGCGTTCACCCCAGCGACCACCCTCGACCAGCAGCGGAATGGCCAGGATCACATAGGCACTGGTGGCGGCCAGGGCGCGTGCGTTCGTGGTCTCGCCGATCATCGGGTGCAGGATGGCCTCGAGCCGCTTGCGCTCGGCGGGGTCCGCGAACACCCGCTCGCGCATCGCTGCCCGGTCCAGCCGGCCATCGGCGGCCACCACGCCATCGCCGAACGCCGCGCGGATCGCGGGCATGGCCGCGCCGCCCGGGCCGGTGAGCTCATGGGCGATCGCATCGGTGTCGACCACGGTCACGCCGAGCGCCTCGAAGCGCTTGGCGACCGTGGTCTTGCCGCTGCCGATCCCGCCGGTCAGGCCGACGAGAAACGGCCCGCTGGCCGGGCCGGTGGCGGCATTCGGGTGGGAGGCGTCAGGCGATGGAGTTGGGGCGCTCATGGAGCGCAGTCTAGCTGATCGGGCGGTCTATGCCCGGCGCTGCGAGATCAGCTCGAGGTGATATCCGGAGGCCAATATGTCGCACCCCAGCGGGGCGAGTCTAGCCGTGTCTGCCAAGATGGTCATCGTCCTCCAGCTTCTTGGCACTCGCGTCCGTTTTTCGACTCATGCCGATCTGCGGCGCAAGTCACGCGACAAGGATCTTGCCTAGGTCAACCGGCATGACCTGATCCGGGCAGCGCTCATTTCCCAGTCAGCTAGACTCGTGATAGCCAGACGGTCCGCCCAGGAGGAGTTCCGGGCAGCGCTCATTTCCCAGTCAGCCAGACTCGATTGCACGCGTGATGGAGGGTGTGCAGTTCCTGGCAGCGTCGGTTTCCAGTCAGCTAGACGCAGATGATCGCCGGGCAGTTGAGCAAGGAGGTTCCGGGCAGCGCTCATTTCCCAGTCAGCTAGACTTCGAGGCCGTGATTGCTGCGGATGCCAGCAAGACGTTCCGGGCAGCGCTCATTTCCCAGTCAGCCAGACTACAAAAGAAGAACTAGAGCAGGAATTGCACGTTCCGGCAGCGCTCATTTCCCAGTCAGCTAGACTAGTCGCGGCGCATTCCAAACCCCGGCAGTGGTTCCGGGCAGCGCTCATTTCCAGTCAGCTAGACTCGCGGCCGGTGAACTGCGCATCGCAAAGCGGTTCCGGGCAGCGCTCATTTCCCAGTCAGCTAGACTGCGGCGGCTGGTGCGTGCTGTTCTGCACTGTTCCGGGCAGCGCTCATTTCCCAGTCAGCTAGACTCGCCGGCGCGCAATGTCACCAGCGCAGCAGGTTCCGGGCAGCGCTCATTTCCCAGTCAGCTAGACTATTCGAGCAGCAAGTACGTCGGCGGCTTCCGTTCCGGGCAGCGCTCATTTCCCAGTCAGCTAGACTCACGCAGTGGTCGCCGGAGATCAAGGTGCCGTTCCGGGCAGCGCTCATTTCCCAGTCAGCTAGACTCCGACCGACGCGCGCGCGCAGGCCGAGCATGTTCCGGGCAGCGCTCATTTCCCAGTCAGCTAGACTCGCCCACCAGAGCACAAAGACCAGCAGCACGTTCCGGGCAGCGCTCATTTCCCAGTCAGCTAGACTACCCGATGTCATGAGTCAAACCCGTCGGTAGTTCCGGGCAGCGCTCATTTCCCAGTCAGCTAGACTTTCGGCGGATTGACCACCTGAACTTGCAGGTTCCGGGCAGCGCTCATTTCCCAGTCAGCTAGACTAGGCGAAGCGCTCACGCATGCACAGGTGGCGTTCCGGGCAGCGCTCATTTCCCAGTCAGCTAGACCTCGATTGCAGAATGCATCGCTCGCGCCAGGGTTCCGGGCAGCGCTCATTTCCCAGTCAGCTAGACTTGTTTGCAGCCGGCCTTCGATGTAGACCTTGTTCCGGGCAGCGCTCATTTCCCAGTCAGCTAGACTCCGCCCAACTGTCGCCCGTGCTGATCGCCGGTTCCGGGCAGCGCTCATTTCCCAGTCAGCTAGACTATCACGCCCGAAGCGATCGAGGCCTATCGCGTTCCGGGCAGCGCTCATTTCCCAGTCAGCTAGACTGCAAAACGTCGGGCAATACCTGACCGCGCCGTTCCGGGCAGCGCTCATTTCCCAGTCAGCTAGACTAGTAGGCGCTCATACCGCATGCACCGCCATGTTCCGGGCAGCGCTCATTTCCCAGTCAGCTAGACTTCGCAGCCGGGCGCACGAAGGCGAAGATGCGTTCCGGGCAGCGCTCATTTCCCAGTCAGCTAGACTCCCGTCACATTTGCACTAGAACCACCCAGGGTTCCGGGCAGCGCTCATTTCCCAGTCAGCTAGACTGATGAAAAGCGCATGGACAAGTGGCTTAGAGTTCCGGAGCGCTCATTTCCAGTCAGCTGACTCCGGCCCGCTTCCGGTGTTCCGGGCAGCGCTCATTTCCCAGTCAGCTAGACTAGTTCGCGAAGCAACCCCTGATTTTTGGGGGTTTTTCGCTTTTTTGTCGTAAGAAATCCGAATCTCAGAACAGTTGGTATTGGTCAGGTGAGCGCATTTGAGGCTGGCGCCGCCCGCTGTCGAAGCAGAGAATCCTTTCATATTGCTTGTCAGTGAATTGAAGAATGTTGACCTTGCCACCAGGCGGAAGGGCGCGCTGTACCTGCCCGACCAAGGTTTCGAATCGGGTCATGCTGCCACAGAAGCGCATGTAAACCGAGTACTGAGCCATCTCAAAGCCCAAATCCAAGAGCGTCATCCGGAAGTCGGTGGCGGCCTTCCGTTCGGCCTTCAGGCTCACGGGCAGGTCGAACATCACGGCGATCCACATGATCCGGTACCCGCTTAGCATTCGCTCGCTTCCGTCTGTTCGGCGGTGCCGGGGTCCGGAAACAGGAGTGATCGACGTTCGCCCAGGAAGACCTGGGCAAGTGATGTGGCCAGGTTCTGCATCGCCACTGAAACCGGCGTCCTCCCGGCCACTGTGTTCAGGTCGATGTACAGGCAAGTTGCCAGCGCACGCTTGGTGTCGGAATCAACCGTGTCGACCCCGGCGTTATGCAGCTCCCGCACCTTCCAGTCGATCAATGGCCGAAATGGCTCGATTAGGTCATCCACCAGGCGCAGTGGATTCCCCCCATTTGAATGGTGCAGTCCGATCGTGGGGTGCAGTCCGGCGGCCACGACGGCGCGGGCAGTAGCCGCGCGAAAGACCGCATAACCGTAATTGAGCATCGCGTTCACGCCGTCGCGTTCGCGATCGCGACGGAAATCGGCGCCGAATAACAATGGCCAATATCGCCTTGCGGCCTGCGCTTCAATGTTCTCCGGATCGCCCGAGCGAACCTTGCGGGCCATGACTTCGAAAGCGCGCGACGGTGCGCCCAACGCACTGACGACGCTTGCTTGTTGCAACAACTTCTGACGCACGATGCTGGCCCACAATCGTTTGCGCAGTGGCAGACGGGCTTGCCACTGCGCATCGAAGCGCTTCGCTTGCTCATGGTTTCCCGAAATGGGGAGAAGACAGCCAGCGACATTGTGGTTGTCCGCGCACAGAATGACCGGCGTCCCCGCCTGTGCGAGCGCAACCAGCAGGCTGTTGGTGTAGCTGATGCCGTGTGCATTGGCAATCAGCACAGCTACGTCGTCGAGCGGGACCCGGCCTATCTCGCGGCGGTCATCGCCGGTGCCGCGAACGACGAGGAAACCACGGTGCTTGGACAGAAAGCACCGGTCGTTGGCTATTTCAACGACGCGGCCGACCATGATGACCTACTTTCTTTGCACGACTCCGAGAACCCCGATCGGCGAAATCCGTACCGCCTGCGCGCCAGCCCTTCGAAGTGGTTCGGCGCGCTTTGACAGAAATCTGAAGGAATCATTCGTGTCACGATTACGGTTATCGACGTTTGCCTCACGATTTCGGGCCAGGACAACACGGCCGTCGGCGTAGATCTTTTGCACGTTCATCAACGACCATTGATCATCGACCTTGAGCCGAATTGCGTCGCCCGCGCACAGTCGCATGACGAGCGGTCGCCCCGAGAGGCTCCGGGCTGGGTCGCGAAGTCGCTGCCAGGCGCCAGACTCACCTAGCTCCCGCACGAGTTGGTATGCGTCGAACGTGCTCACGACTTCACCTACCCATCTCCCGTTGGTGTCGCTGACCACTTCGAACGCATAGTTGCTCCCTCCCACGTAGCCCTTATATGGGCGCGGCTGCCCCAATGAATCAAGCCCGTGTCTGCCGGGCATGGGCTCGCCCGAAATGCCGATGACCTTTCTGCGCTCGCGAACACGTTGACGCTTCCCGTCTGAATCCATGATGCGGCGGTGAGCGAACCCGCCGGGCTCAATGCCCCACGCTGACTCTTCGTGCATCGCGCCTTGATAACCGTGATCTGGTCGATGGCTGACCACGACGCCCGCCAGGGCACGCTCGACATGGGTGCGAAACTCCGGCCACGGCAATGGCATGTCTTCAACCAATCGCTGTAGCTCAAGCTCGCGAGCTCGGGCACTCGCGGTGGCAAATCGCTGCAACAACCCCTGATCGGTTACTGCCACCACGGCGGCATCGAGCGCATGGTGCCGGTGGTCGTTTCGGTTCTTGGCTTCCGTACCGGAGAGCAGTTGATTCAGCCCCATCTTTCCACGCAGCATCGCGGTTAGGCGGCCTGGGATGGCTCTGACTCTGTTTGGCGGACAGACCAACGACAGGTACTCCCGGGCGATTCGAGACAGGTACGCCGTGTCGTTCAGCGATCTTGCCAGGAAGTCCTTCTCGTCGCGGAGCCAGCGCTCGTATCCATCGGGCGCAAAGCGCATCGCCTTGGTCATTGACATGCCCGACACGCGCGCAAGAATCGCTGCGTAATCGAACCCTGGTTGACCGGTGCCAAATGCCTCGAAAGGCGTTCGGTTTCCCTTGATGCGGTTGGCGCGGCGAAGACAGACCGTTTTGTTATTCATCGAGTCATCGAGCGTGCGTGAGAACGGCAGGATGTGTTCGATCTCGACTTCGTCGGACAATAAGCGGTGTATGCCGATCGGTTCTCCGGTGTAGGGACAGCAGCGGTCGGCCACGTTTCGGTTCAGTTCATGCCATAACTGCATGCGTTGCGAAAGCTCGCGCCGCTGGGCTCGTGAGAGGCCGATGGGGTCGGTTGACAGAATGCTTGCAGCCTCGACGACAAGGGCATCATTGCGCTTCTGGTTTGCCGCTTGTTCACGTTCGATCTCCCGCTTGCGGTCTCGGCTCAGTTTCAGATCACGGGTGACCTCGACGACAATCTCACTTGGATTGCCGTAGCGGGCAATCAGCGCGTTGACCACTTTTCGAAGTTCGTTCAGGCCAATGTGAACGGTCGGGTTCGCGATGCGCCCGAAGCGCTCCTCGTCGTTGCGAGGATTTTCGCGTGCGAAAGCAACATGTCTGCGAAGTGGGTCACCGTAGTATGGCAATGCCGGAAGAATTTCACCTGTTGCCGCTGCCTGCGATAGAACACTATGACTTCCCAGGCCAGCTCGCTGAACGGCCTCAGAATAAGGAATGACAGCTGCCGCAAGTTCAGGTAGCACGCGATCTATGGCAGATCTGCTGAGGCTCACATAGCCTTCCGGGAGTCGGGCGGCTGCAATGGCCGCTGCATGGGCGTCATCGACGCCAGTGGCCTCGATCAGCCATTGCACAAGGGCTTTTTCACTCGGATCGCGGAGCAATCGTTCAACGATCTCGGCTTGCTTGTTATCGTCGAAGTCGTGCCAGTCGCGGCCGAAATGCTCCGACTTGGCGAGAATTGCGCCGGTTTCGTTGCCTTTGAGATGGCCTCGCTTTTCGTCTTGCAGGTTGAATCGGCTGTCGCCGGGCAGGCTGAGAAGTCGGACGATTGCACTGAAACCTACCTGCCGCGTGCGCATCAGACGCTCGGCGATCTGGTCACGCTGTTCAATGGTCAACGGGATCTCTCTCTGTTCGGCGTCTATGTACCGAAGGTTGTTCAGTTCTTGCAGAATTCGGAAGCGTTGCGCTGAAGGGAGGGCTCTTGGCGCTCGCTCTTCATCTGGGATCAGCGTGCAGCGTCCTGCCTTGACCGGTAGCAATGCGCGCTGAAACAAGAGAATGTCGCGAAGCTCATCTCGAGCGGCGTCTGTAAACCGTTCGGGCGAGAAGCGCTGCTGGGCGCTCCAAATCTCGTCGAATTCATGCTCGACCATTTCGCGGTCTGCGTAGAAATCATAGGCGCGGTCCTTTGAGGTCTTGCCACGCATACGCGCACGAACGCTCAAGCCGTTCGCATGCCGGCGGGCGAGCCACTCTCCGAGTGTGCGACTCGAATCCTTCTCGAGTTGTACGCGCAGTTCGCCGATGGCGCGCTTCAACGCGCCGCTCTCGGCATCGGCGCGGTCAGTGCGCCGATTGCTGCGAAAGCCGCGGCGCTGGTTTAGGTGAAACAGCGCGCGGGCGAAGTGCCCAGGCTCTAGGGGCTCTGACAGTGCCTTGCAACGAAGTTCATAAGGGTCGAGGTTTAACAGCGCCCGCCTTTCGGGCTCACTGTCCGGAAAGAATCCTAACCGGATCAACGCGTCGAACATGCGGCTCTTCCGCTTCAGCAAACGATCTCGACGGCGTCGCAGCTGCCTAGCGAGGCGACGAGTCACCGCCAATGAGCTGCCGTCCTTAGCGTTGCGTCCGTCGGAGAATATTCGTACACCCATTCGAATTACGGCGATCGGCTGATCCGTCGCGTTCAAGCGCAGCATGCACCAGCCAATCGATGAAGTGCCGAGGTCAATTCCCAGCCGATAACGCATTTTGGGTAACACTGCGATCCTCCATGTGCAAACTGAGCTGCACTACCAGTGAGCTTGATTCTTCAAGTCCGTGACCAGTAGAATGGCACAACCAACTGACTGGGAAATGAGCACTGTCCGCTAACAAGCTGAGAGATGCACAAAATGGGGGGCCGCTATATGCGGCCCCATTTCTTTGGGCTGGCGGATCTCAGCGATTGGGACCGAGGAATATTCCGGCCGGGCATGGACCAAGCGGTGTGGTAGTCGATGGCCTCGGGGTGAGCACGTTTGGTGCTTGAAATCGTTGCCGCATCGCGGCCGTGCTCGGCTCAGTAGAAGTCCTTTCTCTCGAGCCGCCTCATATCAGCAAATTTGCATGCAGTCGATCATGGCCGGCGGATTGCATTGGCGCATTTCAGCCTGTTGGATTCGCCGTCTATGTTGTTGCAGTCAGGTGCCTGCGGCAACCCTGGTCAGGCTCGACGTGTTGCGAGGCCATTTGGTGGCGGAGTATGTTGACCTGAACGCGGCCGAGCCTGGCAAATGCGACGGGCCGCCTTTACCGGCAAATCAAGGCAAATACAGCCCCCGCAACATCTCCCCGAAATACAGCGTCAGCAGCCCCGCGCCAGCCAGATACGGCCCGAACGCGATCGGCACCTGCCGCCCGTGCCGGGCGAACACGATCATGCCCAGGCCGATCACCGCGGCCACCACTGACGAGAGCAGGATGATGGCCGGCAGCGACTGCCAGCCGAACCAGGCGCCCAGCGCGGCCAGCAGTTTGAAGTCGCCATAGCCCATGCCTTCCTTGCCGGTGACCAGCTTGAACAGCCAGTAGACCGACCACAGCGTCAGATAGCCGGCGATCGCGCCGACCACGGCCTCATTCAGCGGTACGTAGACCGCCCAGAGGTTCAGGAACAGGCCCACCCAGAGCAGGGGCAGGGTCAGGCTGTCGGGCAGCAGCTGGGTGTCCAGATCGATGCCGGTCAGGGCGATCAGCACGAAGGTGAGGAACAGCGCACCGGCACCGGCGACGGTTGGCCCGTAGAACCAGATTGCCGCGGCGGCGAGTACGCCGGTGATCAGCTCCACGATCGGGTAACGGGCCGAGATGGCGTTGCCGCAACCCTTGCAGCGCCCACGCAGCGCGAGCCAGGAGATCACCGGGATGTTCTCGAGCGCGCCGATCGCATGCCCGCAGTGCGGGCAGCGCGAGCGCGGGCGGATCAGGTCGAAGGGCTCGTGCCCGGGGGCTGGCAGACCCTGGATCTCGGCCGCGTGCGCCTCCCATTCGCGCTGCATCATGATCGGTAGCCGGTGCACGACCACGTTCAGGAAGCTACCGACCAGCAGCCCGAACACCGCGGCGATGGCCACGGCCATCGCTGGTTGCTGAGCGAGAAATTCGAGCATGTCGGTCGGTTGCGGTTCGTGCGCTGCGATAGTCCGGATTGGCGCGGGTGTCTCGATCCGGGCGGCGGGCAGCGAGCCGCCGCCGCGCCAGCATGCGAGCTTAGACGACCTGGCCGAGTTTGAAGATCGGCAGATACATGGCCACCACCAGCCCGCCGATCAGCACACCGAGCACCACCATGATCAGGGGCTCGAGCAGGCTGGACAGCGCGCCGACCGCATCGTCGACCTCGCGTTCGTAGATATCGGCCGATTTGCCGAGCATGGAATCGAGCGAGCCCGATTCCTCACCGATGGCCGCCATCTGCAGACACATGTTGGGGAACACATCGGCATTCTGCATCGAAACGGTGAGGCTCGTGCCGGCCGAGACCTCCTGCTGAATCTTCTTGGTGGCGGTCAGGTAGACCACGTTGCCCGATGCCCCGCCCACGGAATCGAGCGCCTCGACCAGCGGCACGCCGGCAGCGAACATGGTGGACAAGGTGCGCAGCCAGCGCGCTATCGTGGCCTTCTCGATGATGGGTCCGAAGATCGGCGCCTTCAGCAACAGGCGGTCCATGATCATCTGCACCTTGGGCGATCGACGCCAGGCCTGCATGAAGAAGTAGATGCTGCCGCCGATGCCGCCGAAGATCAGATACCAGTACTTGACGAAGAAGTCCGACATCGCGATGACCGCCAGGGTCGGTGCGGGCAGGGTGGCACCGAAGTTCGCGAACACATCCTTGAAGGCCGGCACCACGAACAGCATGATCACCGCCACCACCACGAAGGCCACTACCAGAACCGCGGTCGGGTAGAACAGCGCCGACTTGATCTTGGATTTGATGGCCTGCATCTTCTCCTTGTAGGAGGCCAGTCGCTCGAGCAGATCGTCCAGGATACCGGCCGCCTCGCCGGCGCCGACCAGGTTGCAGAACAGATTGTCGAAGTACAGCGGGTACTTGCGGAAGGCGTTCGACAGCGAGGTGCCGGTCTCGACATCGGCCTTGATGTCCATGAACAGCCGCGCCACGGAGGCGTTCTCGGCGCCGCGGGCCACGATGTCGAACGACTGCAGCAGCGGCACGCCGGATTTCATCATCGTGGCCAGCTGGCGCGTGAACAAGGTGATGTCGGCCTCGGTGATCTTCTTGCCTCGCTTGGTCCGCCGCTTGGTGACCTTGACCGGCGTGATGCCCTGGCGTCGCAGCGTGGCCTGCACCATGGCCTCGCCGGCCGCGCGCATCTCGCCCGTGATCTTCTTGCCGGCGCGATCCCGGCCTTCCCAGGAAAACGTGGCTTCCTGCTTCGCGCGCTGCTTGGCCGCGTCGGCCTTGCTCGGCGTGCGCGATTTGGCGGGGGCACTTCGCTTGGTCGCGGTGGCGGAACTGGACATGGACTCTGACTCCTGGGCGTGTGCCCGTGCTTAGTCGTTCGTGACGCCGAGCACTTCCTCGATCGAGGTGTGCCCCTGCATGACCTTGATCAGACCCGATCGCCGGAGACTGTTCACCCCCTCGCGTTCGGCCTGGTGCGCGATATCCAGCGCGGTGCCATTCGTAAGAATGATTCGCTGGATCTCTTCGGTGATCGGCATCACCTGGTAGATGCCTACCCGACCCTTGTATCCGCTGCCCGTGCAGCGCTCGCAGCCCACCGGACGGAAGGGTTGCCAGCTGCCGTCGAGGTCGGATTCACGAAAACCCACCTTGAGCAGGGCGTCTTCGTCGATCTCCAGCGGCTGCTTGCAGGTGCAGAGCCGCCGACCCAGGCGTTGGGCGGTGATCAGGATCACGGAGGAGGCGATGTTGAATGGTGCCACACCCATGTTCATCATCCGGGTCAGGGTGGTGGGAGCATCATTCGTGTGCAGGGTCGACATGACCATGTGACCGGTCTGGGCCGCCTTGATCGCGATATCGGCGGTTTCCAGGTCGCGGATCTCACCGACCATGATGATGTCCGGATCCTGTCGGAGGAAGGACTTCAGCGCGGCCGAGAAGGTCAGACCTGCCTTGTCGTTGACATTGACCTGGTTGATGCCGGGCAGGTTGATCTCGGCCGGGTCCTCGGCCGTGGCGATGTTCACGCCCGGTTCGTTGAGGATGTTCAGGCAGGTGTACAGCGACACGGTCTTACCGGAACCGGTCGGTCCGGTCACCAGCACCATGCCGTAGGGGCGTTTGACCGCCTCCAGCAGCGCTTCCTTCTGATCGGGGTCATAGCCGAGCGCATCGATGCCCAGCTTGGCCGAGGACGGATCGAGAATACGCATCACGATCTTCTCGCCGAACAGGGTAGGCAGCGTCGAGACACGGAAGTCGATCGCGCGATTGCCCGAGAGCACCAGCTTCATCCGGCCGTCCTGGGGGACGCGCTTCTCCGAGATGTCCAGCCGCGAGATCACCTTGATGCGCGAGGCCAGCTTCTCCTTGATCGCCAGCGGCGGCTGGGCGATCTCGCGCAGCTCGCCATCGATACGAAAGCGGATCCGGTAGAACTTCTCGTAGGGCTCCATATGGATGTCCGAGGCACCCATCTGGATCGCATCCATCAACACCTTTTGCAGGAATTTGACGATCGGTGCGTCGTCGACATCCTCGTTGTTGTTGTTATTGGATGCGGTGTCACCCTCGACCACGTCGACATCGAGCTCATCGTCGACCAGATCGCCGAGTTTGTCGGCCGCGGAACGGGCGCCGGCCTCGACCATCTTGAGCAGCTTGTCATGCTCGACGACGATCACATCGACCGCGGCCTGCGCCGAAAACTTGATCCGGTCGATGGTCTGCAGATCGGTCGGATCCGACAGCGCCACCGAGAGCTTGTTGCCACGCCGGGCCAGTGCCACGACCTTGGCCTCGTAGGCCAGCTTCGGATCGAGCAGGTCTTTCTGAAGACCGGCCACGTCCAGCGCGGCCAGGTCGAGCATCGGGTGGCCGAATGCCTGCGAGGCGAACTTGGCGAGGTCGATCGGCTTGAGCTGGCCACTGGCCATCAGCGCGTCGATGAAAGCGTGGCCCGAGGCGACCGCGTCCTTCTGAACTGCCATTGCCTGGTCGACCCGCATCACGCGGTGCTGGACGAGTGCTCGCCCCAGCCCCTCGAGGGCGCCTTGGCCGCCACCGGCTGTCGTTGTGGATGTCACTGACATACCTGTCCGATCCCTGGGAAAGAGGTGGTTTTGCTTTTTGAGGCTCTGATGATGGGGGATGCGGACGCGCGCGAGCAGCCCCCAGCGTGGCGCCGCAGGACGAACGGCGGATTCGGGTTGCACGGACGGCAGGCACCGATCGGGCCAGCCGGCGGGCGATCAGCCCGGTCGGGGGGCGGCGGCGGGGGCCACCCTGGCCTGCGCAACGGGCTCTGCGGTCTGCTGGCCCGCGGCCGGGCGACGGGAGCCTCGGGAGGCTGGCTGCCCGGCCCGCGGGCGGCCTCGGATGCGCTTCAGGAGGCCGGCGGCCTGGGCGCGGGCTTGCCGATCCGGTGCAGGATCAGTGAGCGGATCGCGCGCCCCTCGATCTGCATGACCTCGAGCACGACATCGCCGAAGCGGATGCTGACCGGCGCATCCGGCAGCTGCTCGAGGGTTTCGAGAACCAGGCCGTTCAGCGTCTTGGGGCCGGTCAGCGGCAGCGCGATGCCCAGGCGGCGGTTGAGCTCGCGCAGGCTGCTGGAGCCCTCCACCCGGGTGCGCCCGGAGGGGTCCCAGAGCGGGCCGTCGTCGCGCCCGGGCACCGAGGTGGTCATCTCGCCGACGAACTCCTCGATGATGTCGGCCAGCGTGACCAGCCCTTGCAGTTCGCCGTATTCATCGACCACCAGCGCGAAGCGCTGCTTGCGCTCCTGGAAGAACTGCAGTTGTGTGAACACCGGCGTGCCGCTGGGCACGAAGTATGGTTGGGACAGATGCTCGCGGATATCCTCGGCGCTGAAGCTGTCCCGATGCAGCAGCGTGAGCGCCTGCCGCACATGCAGGATGCCGACGATGTGATTGATCTCGCGCTCGAACACCGGCAGCTTGTTGTGATAACAGGTTCGCAGCTGCTCGCGCCAGGTGTCTTCATCGGAGGCGAGATCGATCGCCTCGATGCGCTGGCGCGGCACCATGACATCATCGACCGTGATGTTCTCGAGATCGAACAGGTTCAGCAAAATGGAGCGGTGCTTGCTGGGCACGAGCTTGCTCGACTCGACCACCACGTTGCGCAGTTCCTCCTGCGACAGCGCGTTGTCCTTGCCATCGCCCACCGACAGGCCGAACAGGCGCAGCACCGCGAGCACGATATGGTTGGCCAGCCAGACGAACGGATGCAGCAGCTTCTGCAGCCCGGACAGCGGCAGGCTGGCCGGCAGCGCCACCTGCTCCGGATAGGTGGCGCCGACCACCTTGGGGCCGATCTCACAGAACAGGATGATCAGGACCGCCACCAGCACCGTGGCGGTCAGCACCACGGTGTCGTTGTTGCCGAATGCGCGGATCGCCAGCGAGGTGACGATCGCGGTCAGCGCCGCGTTCACGATGTTGTTGCCGATCAGGATCGTGCCCAGCAGATGCTCGGTGTCATCGAGCAGCGAGCTGGCGCGCCTGGCACTGCGCTTGCCCTGCTTGACCATGTGGCTGAGCCGGTAACGGTTCATGGCCATCATGCTGATCTCGGAGATCGAGAAGAAACCCGAGGCGAGCAGCAGGGCCAGCAGGATCAGAATCTGGGCCCAGAGAGGCAGCGCTTCCACGCGTGATTGGCGGTAGTGGTGACAGGCGCGACCTTACCATGCGCGGCCGGCGTCGTCAGGGGCGCCCGGCAAGCTCGCCGGATCATCCGGCTGGCTATACTGTCGCGCTTGCCGGCCGGTGTGTTCGAGCGACAGCATCGCGGCCCGCAACATCGTGATCGCCCGCACGCGATCGATCTACCGACCCGGAGACTTCGCATGAGCACCCGCCTGCGTTCGCAGCAGTGGTTCGACAACCCCGAGAACACCGAAATGACCGCGCTCTACATCGAGCGCTTTCTCAACTACGGGCTCACGCGCGAGGAACTGCAATCCGGCAAGCCGATCATCGGGATCGCCCAGACCGGCTCCGACCTGGCGCCGTGCAACCGCCATCATCTCGAACTCGCCGCCCGGGTGCGTGAAGGAATCCGCGCGGCCGGTGGAATCGCGATGGAGTTTCCGGTGCACCCGATCCAGGAAACCGCCAAGCGGCCCACCGCGATGCTCGACCGTAATCTGGCCTACCTGTCGCTGGTGGAGGTCTTGCACGGGTATCCGCTCGACGGCGTGGTGCTCACAGGCGGTTGCGACAAGACCACGCCGGCCATGTTGATGGGCGCGGCCACTGTGAACATTCCGGCGATCCTGCTGCCCGGTGGGCCCATGCTCAACGGCTGGTACCGGGGCGAGCGCACCGGCTCGGGCACGATCGTCTGGAAGGCACGCGAACTGATCGCCAAGGGCGAGATCGATGACGCCGGCTTCATCGACATGGTGGCGTCGTCCACCACCTCGGTGGGGCACTGCAACACGATGGGCACGGCCAGCACCATGAATGCGCTGGCCGAGGCGCTGGGCATGACGCTGCCTGGCGCGGCGGCGATTCCGGGCCCGTATCGCGAGCGCGGCCAGTGCGCATACGACACCGGCCGGCGCATCGTCGAGATGGTCGCGCAGGACCTGAAGCCGAGCGACATCATGACCCGCGCGGCCTTCGAGAACGTGATCGTCCCTGCTCGGCGATCGGCGGCTCGACCAACGCGCCGATCCACATCAATGCGATCGCGCGCCATGCCGGTGGGCGCTGGATCTGAAGGAATGGAGACCATCGGCTACGAGGTGCCGTTGCTCACTCCAGCCGGCCGGCAAGTACCTGGCCGAGGATTACTACCGCGCGGGCGGCCTGCCGGCCGTGGTCGCCGAGCTGATGCGCCACGGTCTGATCCGGGAGAACACCGTCACCGTCAATGGCCGGCCGCTGCACGAAAACTGTGCCGGCACGGTCTGCTACAGCCCGGATGTGATCCGCGGCTTCGGTGACTCGCTGGTGGGCGAGGCGGGTTTTCTGGTCATGACCGGCAATCTGTTCGAGGCCGCGGTCATGAAGACCAGCGTGATCTCGGACGAGTTCCGACAGCGTTATCTGAGCAATCCCGAGGATCCCAATGCCTTCGTGGGCAGGGCGGTCGTGTTCGACGGGCCGGAAGACTTCCACAAGCGCATCGATGATCCGGCGCTGCAGGCCGATGAGTACTCGATCCTGTTCATGCGCGGTGTCGGCCCGATCGGCTATCCCGGTGCGGCCGAGGTGGTCAACATGCGCGCGCCGGCCAGCCTGCTGCGCCGCGGCATCGAGGCCTTGCCCTGCATCGGCGACGGCCGCCAGTCAGGCACCTCGGGTTCGCCATCCATTCTCAATGCCTCACCCGAGGCCGCCGAGAACGCCGGCCTGGCCGTGCTGCAGACCGGCGACCGGGTGCGTATCGATCTCAATGCCCGGCGCGTGGACATGCTGGTCGACGAGGCCGAGATCGCGGCGCGGCTGGAGAAGCTCATGGCCGCGGGCGGCTATCCGGTTCCGCAGAGCCAGACCCCGTGGCAGGAGATCCAGCGCGGCATCGTCGACCGGCTCGACCGCGGCATGGTGCTCAAGCCCGCGGTCAAGTATCAGCGCATCGCGCAGACCAGGGGGCTGCCGCGGGACAACCATTGAGCCCGGTACATCTGCGCTCGCGCCGGCAATCCGAACGCGGGGGCTGAGCCATGTCCCAACGCCGGCCGATGGCGCTGGTCCAGGAGCCCGGGCATCTGATCCGGCGCGCGCACCAGCTTGCCGTGGCCACGTTCCGTGACACCCACGGGCGGGGCATCACGCCGGTGCAGTACGCGATCCTGCGCGCCCTGCGCGACCGTCCGGGCATCGATCAGGTCACCCTGGCCGAGGCGGTTGCCCTCGATACCTCCACCACGGCCGACATCGCTGTGCGGCTGGAGGCCAAGGGCTGGATCCGCCGCGAGTTACTGGCGCGCCGCCAGCGCAGCCTGAGTCTGACACCCGAGGGTGTGCAGGTGCTCGACGAGATGCTGCCCAGGGTGCGGCCGATGTATGACGACCTGATGGCCGGGCTGGATCGCGCCGAGCGCAGCGAACTGGTGCGCCTGCTGACCAAGTTGGTGGGGCTCACGGACACCGACTGAGCCCGACCCGGGCGTGCCGCTGATGCCCGCCCCGGGTACGCCGCCCGCTCCGGGCTCATCGTCCGCTCCGGGCCCGTCGCCCGCTCCAGGATCATCGCCCGCTCCAGGCCCGCCGCGCGCCCCCGTAGGCAGCCCGCTCCGAATACGTCCCCGGCGGCGATGACGCCGCCCGGCATCGCCGCCGTCGATCATCGGCAGGGCCGGATCGGCTTGGCGAGCCCACTTTCATTCAGTACAATGAATCACGATCCGTATACTGAATGAGTGCCCGATGATCATTCACAACGCCTGGTATGTGGCCTGCGCGGCCGATGCGCTCACCTACAAGCCGCTGGGCCGCAGGATCTGCGGCAAGGCGATGGTGTTCTTCCGGGATGAGCATGGGAATGCGGTCGCCATCGAAGACTTCTGCCCGCATCGCGGCGCCCCCCTGTCGCTGGGGCGCGTGCAGGACGGACGCCTGGTCTGCGGTTATCACGGCCTCGAGATGGACGGCCAGGGCCGGCCGGTGCGAATGCCCGGCCAGCGTGTCGAGCGTTTTCCCTGCGTGGGTCGCTTCGCCACGATCGAGCGCTACGGTTTCGTCTGGGTATGGCCTGGTGACCATGACAAGGCGGATCCTGCGGCAATGCCGGTCTTCCCGTTCTTCGATGACCCGGCCTGGGCCTACGGTGGCGGCCTCTACCATGTGCAGGCCGACTACCGGCTGATGATCGACAACCTGATGGATCTCACGCACGAAACCTATGTGCATGCCACCAGCATCGGTCAACCCGAGATCGACGAGACGCCGTGCGAGACCCGGCTGGAGGGCGGAACGGTCATCACCGAGCGCTTCATGCACGGCATCAAGGCCCCGCCGTTCTGGCGCATGGCCATGAAGGCCAACGGGCTGGATCCGGAGGCCGATGTGGATCGCTGGCAGATCTGCCGCTTCTCGCCGCCCAGTCATGTGATGATCGACGTCGGCGTGGCGCTGGCCGGCCACGGCGGCTTCCATGCGCCTTCGTCGGTCAAGTCATATGCGGTGGTGGTGGATTTCATCACCCCCGAGACCGAAACCTCGCACTGGTATCACTGGGGCATGGCGCGCAATTTCAAGCCCAATGATGCCGGGCTCACCGATTCGATTCGCGAGGGGCAGGGCAAGATCTTCGGCGAGGACATCGAGATGCTCGAGCGTCAGCAGCGTAACCTGAGCGAGCATCCCGGGCGGCGTCTGCTGACCCTGAGCATCGATGCCGGCGGCGCCCACGCCAGGCGCATGATCGAACGTCTGGCCGCTGCCGGGGTGTGATCGGGCGCAGCCCGGCCACCGCGCCGCGCAGCGACAATCCGATTTTCCGGCATGACCATGGGCCGCGCGCGCAGCGTCCAGTGGTTGTCGCCGGAGCCATGCCGCGCAGGCGTGCCGGCCTTCCTGCGGCGTATGCAAACGAGTAGGCTGCACAGAATTCTGCAACTACCGAATGGGCGTCTCATGGGTATCTCAGCGAGCGATGTGGTGCCGTTCAGCCAGGCGCGGCCGATCGCTTGCGCGAGTACCTGCATGAGGACTACCTGATCGCAGGCGAAGCGCTGGGGCAGGCGCGGTTTCACACGCCCGTGCGATATTGGTCGCGTCGGGCGCATTGCGACTGAACAGCCGGTGTCCGTCAAAGACTGTAGGCCTCGACGGCCGCGGGATGGAACAACTCCTCGACGCGAACCCGTCGCGAGGACAGCCCCTGACGATGATGATGCTCGAGGAAGGTGTCGAGCACATGCTCGTTCCCGGCCAGCCCGTAGGACCAGAAATCATTGCCCATCAGCGCGCGGGCACGGTGCAGATTGTCTTCGACGAAGGGCATCGTGACCTTGGTGGCCGAGGTGTCGCTCAAGGCCTCGCCGGCCACGGCCTTGGCCGCGCTGAAGGCTTTGAGCAGGGCGCCCGGCAGCCAGGGATGGCTTTCGGCCAGGCCGCGGCGCACCCCGAGCACATGCATGATCGGGAAGATGCCGGTGCGTGAATACCAGTCGCTGGCGACCTCGACCGAGTTCGCGAACAGCCGCCCGACATGCGGATGAGCCGCCTCGAAGCAGGCCGGGGCGCGCGGCCCGATGAAGCCGTCGATCTCGCCGGCGGCGAGCAGATCGTTCAGTGCCCGGCCCGCGGGCGCCTGCTGAACCCGCACATCGGGCGGTAGCTGGATGGCGATCTTCTCGGGGCGGCCAGGGCTGTTCATGCCGCCGCGAATCCATTCGATGTCGGCCGGGCGCACGCCGTATTCGGTTTCCAGAATCGCGCGTGCCCAGACATTGGCCGTGAGTTGATACTCGGCGATGCCGATCCGTCTGCCCTTCAGATCCTCGGGGCGCCCGATGCCGCGATCGGTGCGGATGTAGATCGACGTGTGGCGAAACGCCCGCGACAGGAACACGGGCACCGCAACGTATGGCGGATCATCGCGCGTAAGGCTCACCACATAGCTGGACAGTGACAGCTCGCTGACGTCGAATGCGTGATGTCGAAATGCCCGAAAGAACATTTCCTCGGGCGAGAGCAGCATCATCACCGGATCGACGCCGTCGATTCGGACGCGGCCGTCGACCAGCGCACGCGTGCGGTCATAGTCGCCGACGGCTATCGACAGTGGTAAGGCGCTCATGCGCTTGTCCTTGCAGTGGGCGGGCCGGGCGGCGCGCCCTGGTGAATGAGTTCGATCGCCCCGCCGGATGCGGCCGAGGCGGTGATCGCATGGCAGATCTCGAGTGTGGCCAGACCCCAGGCGCCGTCCTGGATCGCCGGCTGGTCAAAGCGCAGGGCTGCGACGATCGCATTGTTCAGGCCCAGCCGGGGGATGTTCATCGCCGCGCAGGGTCGAAAGCTTCGATCGTCGTCGCCATACACCCAGAGGCCCTCGGGCGTGAGCCGAAGATCGGCATGGTCGGCGCTGATGATCACCGGGCCGAAGTGTTCGTGAAACGTGGGCGAGGGCGCATTGCGCGTGCTGCCGAAGGTGCGCTCGTGCTTGAGCCGCGTTTCGTCTTCGGGGGTCCTGGCCTGCGCCAGTTGACGGCGGACATGGCCGTAGGTGTCGGGCGCCTTGGCGTGGCCGAGTTCGCCGATCCAGTCCATCCATTCATCGCTGTCGAAGTGCGCATAGCCGCTGTAGCTGAGCGAGGCGATCGTGCCGTCCTCGAATCGCAGCAGGGCCATGTAGGCGCCCTCGGTCGGTCGATCCGGATCCCAGTTGCCGGTCATGGCCTGCACGCTGAGCGCTCGGCACATCGCCAGGCGCCGCACCACATCGATCTGATGCGCGCCCTGGCTGAACACCACGCCGCCGCCCTGCTCGGTGATCAGTTCTTCGGGTCTGCGGGGGCGATAGAGGAAGTCGGTGAAGTTCAGCGCATTGATCATGCGCAGGCGACCGAACTCGCCGCTGGCCAGGACGTCGGCCGCCAGGCGCACCGGTTCATCGAAGCTGTGGCTGGGCCCGACGATCATCTGAACGCCCGCTTCACGGACCGCCTCGATCATGCGCGCCGCCTGGGCGAGCGTGACCGAGATCGGCTTCTCCACGACAACATGTTTGCCCGCGCGCGCCGCGGTGATCACGTGGTCGGCGTGCAACTGATGAGGCGTGGCCACGTAGATCAGTTCGACATCGCGATCCGCGCACAGTTCGTCGATGTCGGCATAGGTGCGCGCGCCCGGATAGCGCTGCTGAAACGCGTGCCGCGACTCCGGCCGGGGCGCGCAGGCCGCGATCAGCTTCAGCCGCGGATCGGCCTCGAAGCCGGGCATGGAAAGCACGAAGGCGCGACCCAGGCCGCACACGCCCAGGCGCACGGGATCGATGGTGGCTGGCGGGGTCAAGTCAGTCTCCGCCGCCGCGCGCAGGCGCGGGTACGCCCAGACGCAGCGAAGCGCCGCGCGCACGCGATACACAGGCGATCAGTTCATGCGCGCGCTCGGCCTCGGTCAGCACCAGATCGCGGTGTTCGATCTGACCTTCGAGATAGGGCAGACGGCAGGTGCCGCAGGTGCCGCTTTCGCAGGAGCTGGCCACGCTCATGCCGGCCGCGCGCAAGGCCTGCAGCAAGGTTTGATCTGCGGGCACCACCAGCGGTGCAGCATCATCGAGAAAGCGCACCGAGAACGCCTGATCGGCATCGCGCAGCCCGCTCACCGGCTGGAAGTCTTCGAAGTGAATCGCCTTGGCCGGCCAGTGCCCGACCATGTCGCGAATGCTCTCCATGAGCGCGCCCGGTCCGCAGCAGTAGATGTGTCGGGCATCCGGGGTTTCCAGCAGCGGCCAGAAATCGAACGCCTGGGCGGGATCTCCGTGGTCGTGGTGCACGATGATGTTGGCCGCGGGCAGGCGCGCGAGTTCGTCACGAAACGGTGTCATGGCAACCGTGCGCGTGCAGTACACGAGCGTGAACGGCGGCACCGAGGGGCGCGCCATGAGGTGGCGGATCATCGAGAGCACCGGGGTGATGCCGATGCCGCCCGCGATGAACAGATAGGCCGGTGCGTCCTCGAGTTCGAAATGATTCGCGGGGGCCAGGCCGACCAGCGTCTGGCCGATCACGCTTTGATCGATCAGGCTGCGTGAACCACCCCGGCCCCGTGCCTCGCGCTTGACCGCGATTTCCAGCCCGTGCTGATCGGCAGCGATGATCGAATACTGGCGCATCGCACCGATCGGGGTTCGAAGCGCCAGATGGGCGCCCGGCGCCACGGCCGGCAGGGTCGAATCCGTGCGCAGCGCCAGATGCCAGATATCCGGGGTCAGCGGTGTTTTGCCGACCAGGGTCAGCGTGATTTCCGTGGGGCTGCTTGGCATGGCTGCGCTGGCGCGGTGTTTGACTTGAGCCGGTCTCCGTCGAACGGGTATTCTAGAGTGCCGGTTCGCAGGCCAGCGAAATGCACGTTACCCTGGAAACGGCACACGAGTGCCCTGTATCTGAAGAGCGCGGCACAAGCGCACGCGCTGCGGGTCACCGCGGCATGTTTGGGCCGGCCGTCCCAGCTGATCCGGATGCGGCATCCTTGCCGCACCACTGACCCCCGATACCATGCTCACCCACGACGAAAACATGCTGCTCTGCCGGGTGCAGGGCGATGCCCCGATGGGCGCCCTGATGCGCCGTCATTGGGTGCCCGCGTTGCTGTCGGAAGAAGTGCGAGAGCGCGATGGCAAGCCGGTGCGCGTGCGCCTGTTCGGCGAAGACCTGGTCGCTTTTCGTGACACCGACGGGCGGGTCGGCCTGATCGACGAATACTGCCCGCATCGTCGCGCGTCTTTGGTATACGGCCGCAACGAAGACTGCGGTTTACGCTGCCTGTATCACGGCTGGAAGATCGACGCCGGTGGCAATGTGCTCGAGATGTTCTCGGAACCGACTGGCAGCGATCTGAAGAACAAGATCCGGCACACCGCCTACCCCACCCATGAAGCCGGTGGTTTCGTCTGGGCTTACATGGGCCCGCCCGAGACCATGCCGGGGTTCGTGCCACCTCCGTTCGTGCAGGATGATGCGCCCACAGTGAGCATCGTGAAGATCCGCATCCCGGCGAACTGGGCGCAGATCACCGAGGGGCAGATCGATTCGGCGCACAGCTCCAGCCTGCACTCCAGCGACATGAAGCCGGCCCGGGTCAAGGGGGCCGAAGCCGATGACAAGGCCTGGTACCGGCCCTCCACCGACAAGGCGCCGCGTTTGCAGGTGCAGACCACACCCTACGGCTTTCACTACGCCGCGATCCGCCGCCCGATCCACCAGGGGGGCACGCACGACTATGTTCGTGTCACCCGCTATGTGGCACCGTTCATTTCATTGATCCCGCCCAACAATCTGTACAACGTGGCCGCGGTGGTGGTGCCGATCGATGATGAGAACTCGATGTTCCACTTCCTGGCCTGGGGCGGCGACGACTGCCCCGATACCGACACCTGGCGCGATTTCTGCCGTGCCATGCCCGGCAAGGATCTTGCGCCGGACTGGTCGCCCCTGCGCACCAGGGCCAATGACTTCGGCCAGGATCGCGCCGCGATGGCCGAGGGCAGTTTCACCGGCATCGACGGCATTCCGAACCAGGACATCGCGATGTGGGTGGGCATGGGCCCGATCGTGGATCGCACCCGCGAGGTGCTCGGCGGCAGCGATGTGGCGATCGTGGCCTTCCGTCGCCTGATGGTCGATGCCGCCGCCCGCATGCGAGACGGTGGTGAGGCTCTTGGCCGCACCGCCGATACACCGGCCCAGCAGTCGCTGGCTTCGTTCGAGGGTGTGATCGAGAAAGAGGCCGACTGGCGCAACTGCCAGCGCCGGGTGAGCGCCGGCGCGGAGCCGACCTTGACGCGGTAGTTCAGGACACTTTTGCCCCGAACGACCGCGCCCGACGGATCAGGCCGCCGACCGATGGCTGTTGCGCATCTGCGCGATTCGATCGATCGCCGGCTCGCGCGCACTGAACAGGTTCGGATCGAAGCTCTCGGTGTTTGCCCGCTTCTCGATCTCGGCCGCGGTTTCGGCCGTGGCGCTGTAGCGCACCGAGCCCAGCGAATAGGCCAGGTTCAGCGCCTTGCCGCGCCGCGCATACTGGAACCAGGCTTCCGAGCGCACCACGCAGTGGCGCAGATTGACCAGGAAATACCAGGACTGGCCGGTCTGCGAGAGCCGCTGTTCGAGATGATCGTAGAAGGCATTCACCACCCGGTCATTGACGAAGTCGAATTCGCTGAAATCCGCCTCCATGATCTGGCGATCGGGGTCGAAACTGACCCGCGCGGCGAAAAGTTCATCAGGCAGCGGGCCGTTCGCGCAGGTTGTCTCCCAGGCGCTGCGCCGTGCTGCTTCCTCGAGGCGGCTCTTGGTTGCGTGTGACTCGGCTTCCCGTGCCTGGCGCAGCCGCGCCACCACGGCCTCGGCCTCTTCGCGACTATCGACCAGGTTTGCGTAATACGGGTTGTTGGCCGCGCGACGCTGCAGCGACTCGCGCGCATCGTTGCTGATGTGATAGCGGACCGAACCGAGCGACCAGCTCTCGTTGAGTTTCTTGCCCCGATGCTCCCAGGTCAGGCGTGCGGGCAGGTCGACCCGCGAATTGCGGTAGTCGACCATGAAGAACCACTTCTGGCCGGTGTCGCGGATCGCGCGAGTCAGCTGGTCGTAGGCCTCGTCGACCTGCGCACTGTTCTCGAAGACAAGGTCTGAAAAATCGACACGCAGGGTTTCGTGCGGTTCGTCGAAGGATATGCGGTTCGTTAGCATGGGCAGTCTCTGGCGGGATGGCGCATCTCGATGTTGTCAGCGAAATGTCAGTTCTGCGTAAGTTTGGCGTAAGTCGCAGTGTGCGCCGGGAATGGCGGGCTTGCAAACACAATGACGGAGATTTCAGCCAGCCACCGTGCTGCGTCGCGGCAGTCTCAGGTGCCGATCGCGGGGCAACCGTTGCGATGAGGGCGTTCGAACTCGTTGTGCAATGCACGAACGAGGGTCTCGCATTCGCGACGGATTTCGTATGAGCGGGTTAAAGGCGGGTGAGGGCAGCCGGCGAAATCTCGCGGCGACGGCCCTGGGTGGCCGCCAGGCATCTGCGCAGCCTGCCTCGCGGGCGGACGCACTGCCTCGCAATCCGTCCGCGAAACAGCGCGTGGTGTCAGCGTTTCAGGGCACGCTCGGCGGCCACATTGAGCAGCACATTCACGCCCGGCAGGCTGCGCTCCAGGGTGGCGTGCTCATGGTTGTTGTGCGTGATGCCGTCCTTGCAGGGGGTGAAGATCATCGCGGTGGGCGCCACACGGGCCATGAAGTAGGCGTCGTGGCCGGCCTGCGAGGCGATCTCCATCGCTGGCAGACCCAGGCGGGCGGCCGTGGCACGAACCGCATCGATGCAGCCTTGGTCGAAGATATCCGGGCGCCAGCTCCATTGGTCGAGCACCTGCATCTCGCAGTTCGAGCGCTGCGCCGCCTGGGCCATGGCCTCGTGGAACTCGCTCAGCATGGCATCGGCCTTGGCCGGCTCGTTGTGGCGGAAGTCACCCGTGAACTGGGCCCAGTCGGACAGGATGCCCGGCTTGTTCGGCCAGGCCACCAGACGCGACGCGGTGCCCTTGCCGCCGGTGTCGTGATAGCGCCAACCAATCTCGTTGGCCGCGACCGCGAGCATCGAGGCGCCGATCAGCGCATTGCGGCGTTTGTCCATCGGCCAGGGCCCTGTGTGTGCGGTCTCGCCGCGCACTTCGACGATGATGCCGTGCGCCGCATAGCCATGCGTGACCACGCCGACATCGACGCCGGCGGCATCCAGCAGCGGGCCTTGCTCGATGTGCAGCTCGAAGTAGGCATCGATCGGCCGCCCGCCGACGGGCGCGCCGCCGCGGTAGCCAATGCGATCCAGTTCGTCACCCAGACGGTGCCCGTCGTCATCGGTTCTGGCCAGGGCCCAGTCGAGCTCATAGGCGCCGGCGAACACACCGGAAGCGATCATCGGCGGTGAGAAGCGCGCTCCTTCTTCGTTGGTCCAGGACACGATCTCGAGCGGACGCTCGGTGGTGATGCCGCGGTCATTGAGGGTGCGTACCAGCTCGAGCCCGGCGAGCACGCCGAGAATGCCGTCATAGCGTCCGCCGTTGACCTGGGTGTCGAGATGGCTGCCCACCAGCACCGGGGCCAGTGAGTCATCGCGCCCGCCGCGGCGCGCGAAGATGTTGCCGATGCCATCGACCTCGACGGTGCATCCGGCCTCGCGGCACCAGGCGATGAACTGATCGCGCATGCGCTTGTCATCATCGTTCAGTGCCACACGCGCCAGGCCGCCCGGGCGGCCGACGCCGATCCCGGCCGATACCTCGACCGTGTTCCAGAAGCGTCCGGCATTGGCCTGCAACAGGGTGTCGAGCGCGCTCATTGGACGGTATCCAGCACTTTCATCACGGTGCCGAACATCTGGTCGAGATGTTCGGGGCGCGGATCAGCGGCGGGCAGAAGGCCACCGAGTCGCCGACCGGCCGAACGAACACGCCGAGCTCCCAGCACTTCTCGAAGACCTCGAACGCCCGCGCGCCCGGCGCGCCACTGCGCGGCGCCAGTTCGATCGCGCCGATCAGGCCGAGATTGCGCGCATCGATCACATGAGGGCGCCCCGCGAATGAATGCACGCCCTCCTCGAACAGGCGCACGATCGGCCCATCGCCATGGTGCAGCAGATTTTCTTCCTCGTAGGTGTCGAGCGTGCCCATGGCGGCTGCGCAGGCCAGCGGGTGGCCGGAGTAGGTATAGCCATGGAAGAACTGGATGCCGCCGTCCGACGCGTTCATGAAGGTGTCGTAGACCGCATCGGAGACGATCACTCCGCCCAGTGGCGCGGCGCCGGAGGTCACGCCCTTGGCGAAGGTCATGAGATCGGGGGTGACATCGAAATGCTGGGCGGCGAACGGCGTGCCCAGGCGGCCCCAGCCGGTGATCACTTCGTCGAAGATCAGCAGGATGCCGTGCCGGGTGCAGATCTCGCGCAGGCGCTGCAGGTAGCCGCGTGGCGGCACGAGCACGCCGCCGGCTCCGGCCACCGGTTCGACGATCACCGCGGCGATGTTCTCGGCCCCGTGCAACGGAATGAGCCGCTGCTCGAGTTCGTCGGCCAGCTCGGCGCCGGAATCGGCCAGCCCGCGCACGAATGCGCGCCGGGACAGATCCTGGGTGTGGGCGATATGGTCGACATTGGGCAACAGCGCGCCGCTATAGGCCTTTCGGTTGGTGGGAATGCCCGAGACCGAGATGCCGGCCAGATTCACGCCGTGATAGGCGCGCTCGCGACCGATCAGGCGGGTGCGCGTGGCCTCACCGCGCAGCCGGTGATAGGCGATCGCGATCTTCAGCGCGGTATCCACGGATTCCGAGCCCGAGTTCGTGAAGAACACGTGATTCATGCTCTCGGGAGCCAGTTCCGAGATGCGTGCGGCCACCTGGAACGGCAGCGGATGGCCCATCGAGAACGAGGACGCATAGTCGAGCACGCCCGCCTGGGCGCGGATCGCCTCCACGATGCGCGGCCGGCAGTGGCCGGCATTGACGCACCAGAGCGTGGCCAGGCCATCGAGTATCCGTCTGCCGTCGGGGGCCACGTAGTACATGCCCTCGGCCGAGCTCACCATGCGCGGCGCCTCCTTGAAGCGCTTGTTGTCGGTGAACGGCATCCAGTACGGTTCGAGGGTGTCGCGGTCGAGGGTGGTCGTGCTCATGGTGGTCTCCAATGCGAAGCGGACATTGTGCACCGGCTCGGGCGCGGCGAGCCCGGTTCGTGCTGGCACAATCGGCGTCCATCAGCCCGTGACCCAGGAGACCCCCATGTCCGAAGCGCCTGCCCGCGCCCAGGCCGTTCCCACCGTCCAGTTGGACAACGACCGTGTCGTGGTCACCGAATGGCGCTTCGCGCCTGGCGCCGAAACCGGCTGGCATCGGCACGGGCTCGACTATGTGGTCGTGCCCATGACCAGTGGTGATCTGCTACTTGAGACGCCGGACGGCGAGATCCGGGCACCGTTGACTGCCGGTGTTTCCTACACCCGGCCGGCCGGGGTCGAGCACAACGTGATCAATGCAAACGACCACGAGTTCGTGTTCGTCGAGATCGAGTTGCGCTGAAGCGCGCGGGCGCGATTCGGCGTTTTTCAGGCACGGCCTGCCGGGTTGGCGGCTGGCGGCGGCTGACGGTCAGCTGCTCAGGACTGCATCGCCCGCAGTGAGCGCTCGGTGGCGGCGATGAAGTGGGCCGCCAGGGTGTCCACGCCCGGCTTCAGATCCATCGATCGCACGATCGCGATCTCGACCATGATCTGGGGATCGAACGGGCGGATCTGCACCCCCGCATGCCCGAACAGGCCGGCACTGAACGGATCGGTCAGCGCAACGCCCAGCCCCTGGAGCACGAATCCGCAGGCGGCCATGGTCAGTTCGGTGCTGATCGGGTTGCGCACCGCCACATGGTGACTCGCGAGCAGTTCCTGAACCCTCGGCCCGAGACGGTCCAGCGATGACAGACCGATCAGATCCTCGCCGGCCAGGTCGGCGATCTGCACACGATCCTGTCGCGCCAGGCGGTGCCCCGGGGGCAGTACGCAGACCAGCGGGATCGGATGCACGGACTGCACGTGAACCTGCGGGCTCGGCCCCAGGTAGGCGACCATGGCCACATCGAGCTGGTTCAGCGCGACCAGCGACAACAGCATCGGGGAGTGGCGGGTCATGAGCGCGATCGAGATCGCGTCCGGGCCCTGGGTCAGTTCGGCGATCACCGACTGCACGAAGCCCATCGACAGCGCCGGCATCGCGCCGATCACCAGCCGGCCGCGGCGCCGCTCGCGGATGTCGTTGGCCCGCTCGGCCAGCATCGCGATGCCGGTCAGCGCCCGATCGACGTCTTCATAGAACAGATCGCCTTCGACCGTGGGCCGCAGCCGCCGGCCCGAGCGATCGAACAATGCGAAGCCGATGCGATCTTCGAGCTGGCGCACGAGTGCCGTGATCGCCGGCTGTGACACCCCGAGCATCGTGGCCGCGGCGGTCATCGAGCCACATTCGTAGACGGCCTTGAAGACCTCGATCTGACGCGTGTTGAGACCGTTGCGATTGGGTCGATGCATAAGTTCAGGTTATGGGGCTGGCGTGAATGGCGATTGGACAGCGGAATTTAGCGCGATCTAGCATGGATTTACCAGGGAAGCTTGGCATAAGGGTGATGTCTTCGCCCAAGCCTCCCGTGCACAAGAAGGGCGGCCGTCGGTTGCCCGCCATCGGAGGGAGAAACATGAACGAACAGGATTTCGGTCGTCGCAGCTTTCTGCGCACGGGTGCCGTCGTCGGCGGTGCCGCCGCCGTGGGCCTGCCCCGGGCTGGTTTTGCGGCCGGCGCACCCGTCGAGGCGCCGAATCTGCTGACCGCCACCGCGCAGTTCGATCCGGTGCGCCCGGAGGCGGCGCGGTTGATCTCGCAGGCCGCGAAGTCGATCGGCTTCGGCATCGAGGCCACCCCGCAAGACTACAACCAGGGCATTCAGAAGGTCATCAAGGAGCATGACTACGATCTGTTCCTGGTGCTGCTGACCGGTCAGTCGGTGCGGATCGACCCCAACGTGTTCATCCACCAGGTGCACCACTCGTCCAATCATCGCTCCGGCGGCTTCAACTGGACGGGCTACAAGAACGGCAAGGTCGATGAACTCGCCGCCGCCCAGCAGACCGAGATGGAGGTCGACAAGCGCCGTGCGCTGGTGCTCGAGGCCCAGGCGATCATCGCCGACGAGCAGCCCGAGAACGTGGTCGTCTATCCGTCGATGACCAATGCCTACCGCTCGGATCGCATCGGCAATCTCACGCCGCAGATGGGCGAGGGCATCGGTTCGCTCTGGACCGATGTCAGCATGACCGTGCTGGCCGGCGACGGCTATGTGCGCACCGGCGCCACCGCGGCGCTGAAAAACCTGAACCCGATCGCGGCCAATGACGCCAACGAGTTCAAGGAACTGCGCATGATCTACGACAGCCTGTTCCAGGTGGATCCGAAGGGCAAACCGGTGCCCTGGGCCGCCGAGAGCGCGAAAGTGGTCGATCCGACCACGATCGACATCATGATCCGCGACGGCATGAAGTGGCACGATGGCCAGCCGGTCACCGCCAAGGACGTGAAGTTCTCGTTCGACTATCAGAAGAAGTGGAAGGCACCGTTCTTCGTGGGCTCGCTGGCCAAGGTCGATGGCGTCGAAGTGACCGGGCCGCGCAGCGTGCGCATCAAGCTGACCGACCCGTTCTCGCCGCTGTTCGCCAACCTGCTCTCGGCGTTGATGCTGATTCCCGAGCACATCTGGAAGGACATCCCGGAGAAGGTCGACGTCGATGACCCGCTCAATTATCCGAACCTGAAGCCGGTCGGCAGCGGCCCGTTCAAATTCGAGTACTGGGACCGCGGCAAGGAGTTGAAGGTCAGCGCCAACAAGGATCATCACATGGCGCCCAAGTGTGCCGGCGTGATCCGCACCGTCTACGGCAGCCATGATGCGATGGCCGCGGCCATCGAGAAGGGCGAGTGCGACCGCACCCGCTACATCCTCAAGCCCAACCTGATGGAGGAACTGAACAACGTCAAGGGTTGCGTGGGTAAAGCCTATGCCGCGCACGGCTTCTACTGCCTGAGCTACAACACCACCAAGGCGCCGTTCAATCATCCGGCGATCCGCCGCGCGATGCAGTACGTCATTCCGCGTGAGCTGATCCGCGACGTGGTACTCGGCGGTCATGCCGAGAGCGGTGGTTCGGTGATCGCACCGGTCAACGGGTTCTGGCACAACGAGCAGGTTGCCGCGCCGGGGCAGGATCTCGACAAGGCGAAGAAGATCCTCGCCGATGCGGGCTTCACCTGGCAGGGCGGTCGTCTGCACTATCCGGGCTGATGCCCGATCCGGCCTTGGGGACCCTGTGCGGGGCCACCCCTTGGCCAAGTCCGATCCGTCGCATGCCGGCTCGCGCCGCATCGCGAGCCGGTGGATCGCCTGATTCGTGCCCGGGCCGTCGCCCCGGTGGGTTCATGGAGCCATGAAGGAATATATCGCCCGGCGGCTGGCCTATTCGCTGCTCACCTTGTTCGCGATCGCGACCCTGCTGTTCATCATGTTCCGCATGATGCCCGGCGACCCGACCGCGCAGGTGATCTCGCCGGCGCTGGACGCGGTCGCGCAGCAACGCATGCGCGAGGCCTTCGGGCTCGATGAGCCGGTCTTCATGCAATACCTGCTGTATCTGAAAAACGTGGTCACGCTCGAGTGGGGGCGCTCGTTCACCACCTCCGAGAAGGTGTTCGACATCCTGCTCTACCGGTTCTGGAACACGATGCTGCTGATGGTGGCCGGGCTTGCGCTGACCTTCGTGATCGGCATCTCGCTGGGCATGCTGATGGGCTGGCGCCGCGGCGGCAAGCTGGATCTGGGCGCCACCGTGGTCTCGCTGGTGCTGCAATCGGCGCCGCCCTTCATCACGGGCATCCTGCTGCTGATCGTGCTCAGCTACCGGCTCGATCTGTTTCCCACCGGCGGCATGAGCAGCCCGGGCAACCGGCCCGGCGATATCTGGCAGTTCATGTTCTCGGCCGATTTTCTGCACCACCTGGTGCTGCCCACGATCACGGTCACCGCCTACTACCTGGCCACACCGATGCTGATCATGCGCGATTCCATGCTCGAGGTGCTGGGCAGCGACTATGTCGAATTCGCGCGTGCCAAGGGTCTTGCGCCGCACAAGGTGATGATCCGTCATGCGGCGCGCAATGCGCTGCTGGCGGTGGTCACGATCTCATCGATCCTGCTGGGCTTTGCCATTGGTGGGCAGGTGATCGTTGAAACCGTGTTTTCCTGGCCGGGCATGGGCCTGGCCATGGTGGAGGCGGCGGCGCGTCACGACTACCCGGTGGCCCAGGCCTCGTTTCTGATGCTGGCCGTGATCGTGATCGTCATGAACCTGCTGGCCGACATCTCGTACTGCTGGCTCGATCCGCGCATCAAGCTCGGCTCTTGACGCAAAGCGTGTCCTGAATATGGCGTTCGCATCACCTTAGGAGCCCGAACAATCATGGCCATCGAATCGGTCGATCTCTGGCAGATCCGCAGCCCGCTGCACAAGCCCTATCATCTGTCGCGCTTCTACGGCACGCTCACCCATGCCGAGGCTGTGTTCGTGCGCGTGCGCACCGACGACGGGCTCGAGGGCTGGGGCGAGGCCGATCCGCTGATGCCGTTCACGGCCGAAAGTGCCGGCGGCGCCTTCTCTTTCCTGGTCGATGTCGTACCGAGGGCGTTACTCGGGCGCGAGCCGCACGACCATGCGGCGATCATGGATGAACTGGCCGGTGCCGCGCCTGGCTATCCCACCGCGCGCGGTGCGCTCGACATGGCGCTGCATGATCTGGTGGCGCGTCGCGCCGGCATCTCGGTGAGCACCTTGCTGGGTGGCCGCGTTCGTGACCGGATTCCCCTGCTCTGGCCGCTGGGCAGCGAGAGCCTCGACGAGAGCTCGGCGATCGTCGAGCAGCGCGCGGCTCAGGGCTATCGCACCTTCATGATCAAGACCGGCTCGCGCAACGTGGCCGAGGATGCCGCACGCACGCTGGGCCTGATCGAGCGCTTCCCCGGGCTGATCTTCGTGGCCGATGCCAATCAGGGCTGGAGCGAGGCCGAGGCCCTGCGCTATGTGGCGCTGATCGGCGCCGCGCCGCTGGCCTTGCTGGAGCAACCGGTGCCGCGCACGCGCGCCGATGCGCTCAAGCGTGTGCGCGTGGCGGCGCTGATGCCGGTGTCGGCCGACGAGGGCGTGTTCTCGCTCGATGAGGCCGGCAGGCTCGCCGGCGAGCGCATCGTCGATGCCTTCTCGATCAAGCCGTCCAAGAATGCCGGTCTCGGGCCATCGCGCAAGATCGCCGCGCTGGCCGAGGGCTTCGGGATGCCGATCCTGATGAACAGCATGATCGAGTTCGGCATCACGCAGGCCGCGTCGCTGCAGTTGGGGCTGACCCTGACCAACCTGATGGATTGCGGGCATGCCTATATGTCCACCCATCGGCTGCATGATGATCCCACCAGCTTCGGATCGCTGGTGGACAACGCGGTCGCGCATGCGCCGACCGGGCCCGGGCTCGGTGTCGAGGTCGATCTGAACGGGCTGGACAAGCTGGCCGTCGCGCATCGGAGCCTGCGCCTGGGCGCCGCGGCGGTGGCCGCCCGATGAATGGGCTGCGCACCCTTTGGCGGATCACGGTCAATCAGATCGTGATCCTGCGCCAGAGCCCGCTCGGCGCGATCGGTGCGTCGATCATCCTGTTCTATGTGGTGATCGCGCTGCTGGCACCTTGGCTCGCGCCGCATGATCCGTGGGCCACGCTCAAGGACGGCGCGGGCAGGATCGCCACGATGCGTCCGCCCTCGGCCGAGTTTCCGCTGGGGACCACCTTCCTGGCCCGCGACCTGCTCAGCCAGATGATCTGGGGCGCGCGCACCACCATGCTGATCGGCCTGATCTCCGGGCTGATCTCGATCGTCATCGGTGCCAACATCGGCCTGATCTCCGGCTATTACGGCGGGCGCACCGACGAGATCATGATGCGCCTGACCGATATCGTCTACGGCATGCCGTTCCTGCCGTTCATCATCGTGTTGATCGCGCTGTTCGGGCGCTCGCAATCGTTCGTGATCCTGGCCATCGTGCTGATTGTCTGGCGAACCTCGGCGCGCGTCGTGCGCGCGCAGACCATGGCCCTGAAGCAGCGCCAGTTCGTGCTCGCGGCCAAAGCGCGCGGCTGCAGCGATTTGCGCACGATCTACTGGCACATCATGCCGAACATCCTGCCCCTGCTGCTGCTCTATACGGCCTTCAACATCGCCTGGTCGATCATTGCCGAGGCCGGTGCCGCTTTCCTCGGCTTCGGAGATCCGAATCACCTGTCCTGGGGCGGCATGCTCTACGAACTCTGGATCTCCGGCCAGATCCGCAAGGCCTGGTGGTGGTTCGCCTGGCCGTCCGTGGCGATCATCACCCTGGTCAGCGCGCTGGTGTTCGTGTCCCGCGCCTATGAAGAGATCGCCAATCCGCGGCTGCGCCAGCGATGAGCATGCTCGAGATCGACAACCTCCAGATCACCTACGCCACGCGTGAAGGCCCGGTGCACGCGGTCGATGGCCTGTCGCTGTCGATCGGTCAGGACGAGATCGTCGGCCTGGCCGGCGAATCGGGCTGCGGCAAGACCACCCTGATCCGCGGTCTGCTGCGCCTGCTGCCCAAGGGCGCCAAGGTCTCGGCCGATCGCTTTCGCTGGCGCGATCGCGATCTGCTCGCACTCGATGACCGCAGCTTCCGGCGCGAAATCGTCTGGAACGAGATTTCGCTCGTGCCGCAAAGCGCGCAGGCGTCGTTGAACCCGGTGTACCGCGTGGGCGATCAGATCGTGGAGGCGATCCGCGAGCACTCGGACAGCTCACGCCGCGAGGCCCATGAGAAGGTGGCCGAGCTGTTCGATCTGGTGGGCCTGGAGCCGCGCCTGGCGCGCGCCTATCCGCATGAGTTCTCGGGCGGCATGCGTCAGCGCGCGATGATCGCGATGTCGCTGGCGCTCGATCCCGCACTGGTGGTGATGGACGAACCCACCACCGGCCTGGATGTGCTGGTGCAGGAGCGCATCATCCGCAAGATCCGTGAGCTGCGCGAACGCAGTCACAACTCCATCCTGCTGATCACGCACGATATCTCGGTGATCGCCGAGATGAGTCACCGGATCGCGATCATGTATGCCGGGCGGATCATGGAGGTTGCCAGCGCGATCGATCTGTTCGAGCAGCCCGTGCATCCGTATACGCTCGGCCTGAAAAATGCGTTCCCGAGCATCAAGGCCAGGGGCAAGCCACTGATTTCCATCCCCGGCTCGCCACCGAATCTGCTCGGCGGTGTGAGCGGCTGCCCGTTCGCGCCGCGTTGTCCGTTTGCAATCGAGCGTTGCGAGCACGAGCGACCGGCCCTGCAGCCGATCGCCACCGATCATCTGGCCGCCTGCCATCGCGCCGGCGAGGCCGAGTCGATGCGCGAGCGGGCATCGGAGAAAGAAACATGGCAATTCTCGAAGTCCGCGGCCTGACCAAGCACTTCGAGGTGCGGCCCGGCATGTTCGAGCGTCTACTCGGCGGCGGGCAGATCCAGCGCATCAAGGCGGTGGAGAATGTCAGCTTCTCCATCGAAGCCGGTGAGGTCCTGGGCCTGGCCGGCGAATCGGGTTGCGGCAAGTCCACCACCTGTCTGCTCCTGGCACGGCTGCTCGAGCCCAGCAGCGGCGAGATCATCTTCGAGGGCAGGCCGGTCGCCGGGCTCGGGGGCGAGGCACTGCGCGATTTTCGTCGCAAGGTGCAGATCGTCTTCCAGGATCCCTATGAATCGCTGAATCCACGCTTCACCGTGTTCGATCTGATCGCCGAGGGGCCGCGTGCGCTCGGGCTCTGGGATGCGCGCGAAACCCGCGAACGGGTGCAGGCGATGCTCGATGCGGTCGGCCTGCAGCCGCAGCGCTACATGGAGCGCTATCCTCACGAGATGAGCGGTGGTGAGCGCCAGCGCGTGGGTATTGCCAGCGCGCTGGTCATGGAACCGAGCCTGGTGATCGCCGACGAGCCGCTGTCGATGCTCGATGTGTCGATCCGGGCCGATATCCTCGATCTGCTGCGCCGGCTGTCCGAGCGACTCGGCTTTTCCTGCCTCTATGTCTCGCACGACCTTGCCATCCTGTCGAACATTGCCGATCGTCTGATGATCATGTACCTGGGAACCATTGCCGAAATCGGCCCGGTGGCCGAAGTGGTGGCCGCGCCCCGCCATCCGTACGGGCGTGCGCTGCTCGAGGCGGTGCCGGCCCCCGATCCACGCTATCGCAGGCCGGTTCCCGACATTCGCGGCGATATCGCCCGGCCGGTGGATCCGCCGCCGGGCTGCCGCTTCGCCGGGCGTTGCCCGAAGGTGGCCCCGGTCTGTCGTGAAGATCCGATACCGCGACCGGTCGAAGTGGGGCCGGGCCACTATGCGGCCTGCCGACTGCTGGAGACGCAACGATGAACCAGGGCAGCGAAGTCATCGTGATCGGTGGCGGGCTGGTGGGTGCCAGCGTGGCCTGGGGGCTGGCACGTCTGGGCGCGCAGGTGACCCTGCTCGACGAGGGCGATGACGCGTTGCGCGCCTCGCGGGGCAATTTCGGCCTCGTCTGGGTGCAGAGCAAGGGCCTGAACATGCCGGCCTATGCGCGCTGGTCGCTGCACTCCGCAGATCTCTGGCCCGATCTGGCGGCCGAACTGCTCGAGCGCACCGGGGTCGATGTCGGCCATGAGCGCCCGGGTGGGCTGATTCTGGATCTGAGCGAGGCCGAGCACCGGGCCACCGTCAAGACGCTGGCCGACATCACGGCCCAGTGTCAGGGGCGATGCGCGGCCTACGAGGTGCTCGATCGCGGCGCGTTGCACGAACTGCTGCCCGACATCGGCCCGTCGGTGGCCGGCGCCACCTATTCGCCGGCCGACGGCCATGCCAATCCGCTGTATCTGCTGCGCGCCTTGCACACCGATTTCGCCAGGCGTAAGGGCGTCTATCGGCCCCGTCAGCATGTGCGGGAGATTCGCACCGAGGGGGCGCGTACGCGCGTGCTCACCGAGGCAGGCAGCTGGGTTGCCGACAAGGTCGTGATCACGGCCGGCCTGGCCACCACCGGGCTGGCCGCGCAGGTCGGCATGACCGCGCCGATCCGGCCCCTTGCCGGGCAGATCGTGGTCACCGAACGCACCTCGCAGTTCATGCCGATGCCCACGAACCTGATCCGTCAGACCCGCGAAGGCGGACTGATGCTCGGTTACACGGTCGATGATTTCGGTTATGACACCACCGCGCGCGTGGACCGCTCGCGCGATGTCGCCCACAAGGCGGTGGCCGCCGTGCCGCGCATCGCCGATCTGCGCATCGTGCGCACCTGGGCGGCGCTGCGCATCATGACCGCCGATGGCTTCCCGATCTACGATCGCTCGCGCGAGCATCCCGGGGTCTATGTCGCCACCTGCCACAGCGGGGTCACACTCGCCGCGGTGCACAGCATGGTGGTGCCCGAATGGATCCTCTCGGGACGCGCACCCGAGGAGTTCGACTCCTTCTCCACGCGGAGGTTCGATGTTCAAGCGTCTCACTGATATCGGTGCTCCCCTGATGTTCGAATTCGAAGGGCAGCAGGTGCAGGCCCAGGCCGGCGACACGGTCGCGGCGGCATTGTTCGCCCACGGCGTGCGCACGATGCGCCAGTCCGTGGTCTCGGGCGAGGCGCGCCAACCCTATTGCCAGATCGGCGTCTGCTTCGAGTGCCTGCTCGAGATCGACGGCCGACCCAATCGCCAGGCCTGCATGATCCGCGTGCGTGAGGGCATGCGCGTGCGGCGCCATCCCGCCATGGCAAACCCGGCGGGCGAATCATGAGCGGCGAACCGGGACGCGCGGGGCCGATGACCATCGGTGAGGATGCCGGGCGTGTCGATGTCGCCGTGATCGGCGCCGGTCCCGCCGGGCTGGCGGCGGCGACGCAGGCGGCGCAGGCCGGGCTCTCGGTGGCACTGTTCGACGAACAGCCGGCACCTGGCGGGCAGATCTACCGCGCGATCGAAGCGGCCGATGCACGGGCCGCCAGCCTGGGCGATCTGCTCGGTGCCGACTATGCGCGCGGGCGCGAACTGGTGGCCGCGTTTCGCGCCAGCGGCGCCCAATGGCATGGCGAGAGTTCGGTCTTCGATCTTTCCGCGGAAGGTGGCCTTGGCGTACTCGGACGCGACGGCGCGCGCTGGTGGCAGGCGCGGCGGGTGATCGTTGCCACGGGCGCGATGGAGCGGCCGGTGCCGGTGCCCGGCTGGACCCTGCCCGGGGTGATGGGCATCGGTGCGGCCCAGACCCTGCTCAAGCAATCGGCGCTGGTGCCCGACGAAGCCACGGTGATCATCGGCAGCGGCCCCCTGTTGTTCCTGGCCGCCAGGCAATTGCTCGCTGCGGGCTCGCCGGTGCGCGCGATCCTGGAAACCACGCCCGGCGGCAATATGCATCAAGCGCTGCCGATGCTGCCGCGCGCGTTTCTGGCGGGCCCGGAGATTCGCAAGGGGCTGACCTGGCGTCGTGAACTGCGCCGCACCGGCGTGCCGATGTTCACCCGGGTCGATGATGTACGCATCGAAGGCGATGCCAGCCTCAAGCGGGTTCGGGCGCGCGCCGGCGGCGAGTCTCTGCAGTTCGAATGCGGGCTGGTCCTGATGCACGAGGGCGTGGTGCCGAGCACGCAGCTTTCGATGATCGCCGGGGCCGCGCACGACTATGACGAAACGCAGGCCTGCTGGCATGTGCGCAAGGATGCCTTCGGTCGAACCGATCGCGAGTTCATCCTGGTGGCCGGGGATTGCGCGGGCATTGGCGGTGCGGAACTGGCGGCGGCCGAGGGCCGGCTCGCCGGCATTGCCGCGGCCGCGGATCTGGGCGCGCTCGAGCGCGCCCGTGTCGACGGCCTGGCGGGCGCATCGCGCGAGCTGCTGGCGCGCAAGGCGCCGTTGCGCCGCTTTCTCGATACGCTCTATCGGCCGCGCCAACAGGTGCTGGTGCCGCCCGACGACGCCACGATCGTCTGTCGCTGCGAGGAAGTGAGCGCGGGCGAGCTACGGCGGATGGCCGCGCTGGGCTGCACCGGGCCGAATCAGGCCAAGGCGTTCAGCCGCTGTGGCATGGGACCCTGCCAGGGGCGCCAGTGTGCGTTGACCGCGGCTCAGGTTCTGGCGCACGAATCGGGTCGCCCGGTGGCCAGTGCCGGTCATTTCCGTGTCCGGCCGCCGATCAAGCCGGTCACCGTGGGCGAGCTCGCCAGCATGACCGGCCTGGGGGCACCGCCCGAAACCGGGCCCTTGCTGCCTACCGGCAACAGCGAAACCTGAACATCCGAAGATTGTCCGCAAGCGGCCATGAATCCCTCGTCGAAGCGCCTGGGCAAGGTGTCAGTCCCTGCCGGACTCGGGCGGACCCGGCGGGCCCGCGGGGTCGGCCATGACTGATGTCGATGTCGCGATCATCGGTGCCGGACTGCACGGTTGCTCGGCCGCCCTCAATCTGGCCCGGCGTGGCCGGCGCGTGGTGGTGCTCGAGCGTGACCTCATTGGTCGTCACGCTTCGGGGGTAAACGCCGGTGGCGTGCGGACCTTGCTGCGCCATGAGGCCGAGATCCCGCTGGCGCTGGAGGCGCGCGAGATCTGGCATCGGATCGTCGACGAGGTCGGCAACGACTGCGGCTATCACACTGTGGGGCAGGTCGCGGTGGCCACCACGGAGGCGGCACGCGATCGATTGGGCGAGCGGCATGCGCGCATGCATGCGCTGGGCTGGCGCCATGAGCAGTGGTTCGACGCCCCCGCCTTGCGGCGCTGGATGCCGACCCTGACCGACGCGGCCTGCGGCGGTCTGGGCGCCCCCGATGACGGTGCGGCCAGCCCCTATCACACCACGATGGCCTTCGCGCGCGCGGCGCGCGCCGCCGGCGTCGAGATTCTTGAAGGGGCGGCGGTGAGCATGATCGACCAGGCGCCCGATGGCCGCTGGCAACTGCACAGTGAGCGCGGCGTGATCCTGGCCGGGTCGCTGCTGAACACGGCCGGTGCCTGGGGTGACCGTGTCGCCGCAATGGTCGGCGATTCGGTGCCGCTGCGTTTTTTCCTGCCGATGATGATGATCACGGCGCGCGTGCCGCGTTTTCTCGAGCCGGTGGTGATCAGTGCCGACCCACCGCTGTCATTCAAGCAGACGCCCACGGGCGGGTTGTTGATCGGTGGTGGCCGCCCGGCCATTGGCGGGCGCGACGGCGAGCCGGATCGCATCGACTTTGCCGGGCTGCGCGCCAGCGCCGACACGGTCCGACGGCTGTTTCCCGATCTGGCGGACGTGCCGGTGCTGCGGGCCTGGTCGGGTACCGAGGGTCAGTTCGATGATGCGATTCCGGTGATCGGACCGAGCCTGCACGCGCCGCGTGTCTGGCATGCCTTCGGCTTTTGCGGGCATGGCTTTCAACTCGGGCCGATCGTGGGTCGCCTGCTGGCCGAGCTGATCATCGACGGGCGGGCCAGCCTGCCGCTCGAGGCATTTGCATTGAGCCGCTTTGCCGGGACGCAGTCAGGGTCTGCCTAAGTGCGCGCGAGCCCGACGTTCGTCAGGTGCCAGCGCAGGGTATCCAGCCGATCCTGACCAAAGAAGGGCTCACCCTCGAACACGAAGGTCGGCACGCCCCAGTGATCGGCATCGGCCAGCGCCTGCTGATTGCGCGCGATGTCGTCCGCATGATCGCCGTTCGCGATCGCGGCATCGAGCTCGGCGAGGTCGAGTCCGGCACGTGCGCTGGCCTGGGCCAGATGCTCACCGAGGTGCCAGTCACGGGTGCCGCCAAACAGCAGGTGTGAGATTTCATAGGCGAAGGCCAGGCCTCGGCCCCGGCGCTGAGCCTCGACACCGAGCCGGCTGAGCCGGTCGATGTAGGGTTGTTCGTCGGCGATCTTGAGCGTCTTCATGTCCTGCACGATGGGGTCTGGCCTCGGCCACTTGTCCGGCATGCCCAGAAATCGTGCGCGACGCGGAAAATCCAGCTTGATGTAGCGGGCGCGGATCGCATTCTGCGGGGTGAACAACATCTCGGGTGATCGAATCGCGGCCGGCAGCACCACACGCAGCGCCACCTCGACATCGAAGTCACGGGCCAGTTCGAGCATGCCCGGTGTGGCCAGATAGGAATACGGACTGCGAAACGACCAGAACACATCGACGGTCTTCTTCATGACGGGTTTCCTTGTGTGAACCGGGCCGGTCAATGGCCCGCCCTTCATCGCGCGCGCCATTACGGCACGATCTTCTCGCGCCGGAATCGTGTCAGTTGATCGACGAACATCTGTTCCGTGTCGACCACCTCGTGAAAGCCCGCCTGACGGATCTTGGTCAGGTTGGAGATCACATCCCAGGTGGTGCCGAAGACATAGTCGGCAAACGGCCAGGCGACCAGTTCCTGATAGGCATACGACTGCAGCCCGTGCGTCTGCTGCAACCTGCTCCAGAGCGCTTGCTTGTCCGCCATCTGCTCGGTCAGCGAGATCTGCTGCGGCACGCCCACCGGCATCTCGAAGACCTCGGCGATGCGAGGCCAAAGATTGCACCAGCGGAACACATCGCCATTGGTGATGTTGTAGGCCTGGTTACTGCATGCCGGTGTCTCGGCCGCCCAGTGGGCGGCCTTCGCGAACAGATCGGATTCGGTCACCTGATAGAGGTTGGTCCAGCCGCCCGCGGCACCGGGAAATCGCAGCGGCAGGCCAAGCGCCTTGCTGACCGCCGCATAGACCGCGATCGCCGGCACGATGCTCATCGCGGTCCCGGGGGCGAAGCCGCACAGGGTTTGCGGGCGCAGCTCCACCCAGTCCCAGCGCTTGCCCCGTTGCCGCTCGGTCAGCCAGTCGATCTGATCGAAGTAGTAATCGGGCGGCATGTGGCGCGGATCAGACTCGCGAAACGGCGTTTTCAGCGGGCCCAGATGCGTGCCGTAATACTTGGTGCCGGTGATCAGCACCACGCGCTGCAGACCGGGGCTGGCGGCCTCGATCGCACTGACCGAGTTGGCGAGCAGATCGCGATTGGGCCCGACGTTGCTGGCGAAGCCGCTGGCCTTGCCGGTGGCCGGCTGGAAGCCGGCGAAGAACACATGCGTGATGTCGGTGAGGCCGGACAGACGCTCACGACACTGCGCCGCATCGAGCAGATCGACCGACACATGCGCATAGCCGTCGCGCTCCGGGCCCGGCCGGCGCGACAGGCCCACCACCTGCCAGTCGCCAGCGGCCAGCAGGCGATCGACGATATAGCGGCCGATCACGCCGAGGGCTCCGACGACCACGGCCTTCTTCGGGGGGGAACTCATCAGAAGTGTGCCTCCAACCAAGCGCGCGTCTGTTCAGATGAAATCGAAGCCTTTCATGCCGCCGGCCACCTTGGCCATCATCTCGTCCTCCTTGCGACGCACATCGGCCAGGCGGGTGAGCGTGGCCGCCAGTTTCGCCCGCGGCACGATGACCACGCCGTCTTCGTCGGCAATGACCACATCGCCCGAGGCGATCGCCACACCGCCGATCACGATCGGCGCACCCACGGTTCCCGGGCCGTTGCGCGCCGGGGAATTGGGGCTGACGCCGGCCGCGAAACACGGCAGGCCGACCTCCTTGATGCCACGTGTGTCGCGCACGCAGCCATCGGTGACGAAGCCGGCGATGCCGTTGTTGCGCGCCATGCCGAGCACCAGATCGCCGACGACCGCGCAGCCCATGTGGCCACCGGTGGCCGCGATCAGCACGTCGCCGGGTTTTGCATGGGCGAGCGCGGCTGCCACCGCGAGATTGTCCGCTGCGCCGCAATCACAGGTGAGCACCACGCCACAGAGCGCGCTGCGCGTAGGATCGATCGGCTTGATCCGGTAGTCGAGTGCCCCGAGCCCGCCGAGAGCATCGACCACGAAACCACTCTGCAGGTCGCGAAATGCCTGAACATCGAGAGGGTCGGGGCGTTCGAAGTCGGGGAAGGCCTGAATCGCGGGTGCGTCGTCGATCATGATGTCTCCGTGGCGGTTGGCGTGGGCCGCGCAGGTGCCGGCAGGCACATGTACCGGTTAGCCGGTGCGGCAGGACACCGAGTATGAATCATTGTTCTGGCGCAGCCGAAGAGCTTGGCAGGGCCCCGATTCGGGACCAGCGAATGCCGTTCTCGCCATGGGAGAAGTAGATCTGCCTCACCCGACCGACCACATCGACCAGCGGGACCGGACCGAGCTTGCGCGAGTCGACGCTGGCGACGCGGTTGTCGCCCAACAGATAGACCGCGCCGGCCGGAACGGTCAGCGCCGGCGCGCGATCGCTGTCGGCCTTGTCGGCTTGACTTGCGGCGCTCCCGATGTTGACCATCCAGCAACGTTCGGCAATGCATTCGAGCTGACCGGTGCTTTGTTCACCGCTGGCCGCACCTCGCGCGGGTCGCGAGAGCCACTCGCCATTGACCGATACCGCGCCGCCCGCGATTCGAACCTCATCACCCGGCAGGCCGATGATGCGTTTGACGTAGAAGCGGGTCCGATCATTGGGATCGATGAAGATCGCGATATCGCCACGGTGCACGCCGCTGGCGCAGCCGGGGCAGTTGTAGCGCATGTCGGCAAACAGGTGGTCGCCGGGCAGGATCGACGGCATCATGCTCGCGCTGGGCACCTTGAAGGCGCGCACCAGATGATCGCGTACCCAGCCCAGCAACAGCGGCATCGTGATCACGTGCGCGAACACGAAGACCAGCGCGTACACGCCCGAGCGTTGCCAGCCCGGCAGTCGATAGCCGGTTCGAGCCCGCGCGCCGCGCCAGGCATCGGCTACGGCCCACAGCCAGACTCCGAATGCGAACAGCACCGCCACCAACAGTGCCGGGCCTGTCGCCACCGGCGCGAGCCAGAGCGCGATGCTCGCCGGTATCGGCAGCGCGCCAAGCAGGAAGATGAGCAGCGTCCAGATGGCGCGGTTCACTTCGCCGTTATAGAGCTGGCCCAGTCCGGGTAGCAGCAGCGACATGACCGCCGCCAGCCACGGGCGGCGTGGAGCCATCGGAGGCGGGGCGGGGGGCGTGGCGTCTGCGCGTGTCGGTGATGCCAAGGCATGCGCCTCGCGGTGTTCGAATCGATGAGCACTCATTGGGCACCTACCGCGATCCAGGCGCCGAGGGCGAAACTCAGACTTTGCAGCACGCCGTAGATGGCGGCCGCTGCCAGGGCCAGCGCCCGCCAGCGGCCGATCGGGCTGCTCACGATGACGGGCCGGGTGGCCGCGCCATCCGCGCGAGCACCCTGTCCGGCAAGCGCGGTGGCTTCAATTCGCGCCAGCACACGCCCGGCAAAGCCATGATCCGGAGCGGCCAGCCCGCCGTCGCACAACAATTCCTCGAATGGTTCGGGGATCGCTTTCATGATGCCTCCAGGGTGGCGAGCGCGTGCGCCAGATGGGCACGCGCTCGGGTCAATCGGGTACGGAAAGCGCCGGCCGAGCAACCGAGCACCTCGCCCGCCGCCGCGGCGCTCAGACCCTCGACATAGGCGAGCGCGATCACTGCGCGTTCTGGCTCGTTCAGCGCGGCAAGTGCGGCCAGCAAGGCTGCGCGTTGACGGGATCTGACCAATGTGTCGTGCGGACCGTCCCGCTCCGGCGCGGCTTGTTGATCCGGATCATGTTCCGGCTCGCTGGACGGTATCCGCGCGCGTTCGTGGCGAACCGCGTCGATCGCGATGCGCCTGGCGATCGTCAGCAACCAGGTGATGAAGCGGCCACGTGCAGGATCGAAGCGTTCGCGCGCCTGCCAGGCCCGCAGGAGGGTTTCCTGGGCCAATTCGTCGACCATGGCCGCATCGAGCCCCATGCGGCCGAGAAAGCCGAACAATCTGCGCTGCACCAACCGCACCCGCGCGGCGAACTCGCGCGGATCATCACTGATCGGGACATCGAGCGCCGTCTCGGGAGCGTTCTGGCAAGCCGATACCTCGGCCGCAGGGGGTGGTATGTGCATGCCGTCTTATACGGATGGATGCCGGGGATGTTACGTCGATGCGCTGGGCGTATCGTCGCCAGGCCGGCATCCATGTTCGTGTCGGTCCGGACCGTGTCCGGGTAGCATGCGCGCATGCAAGCGATTCGTGGATTCTCCTGGTTGTTGCTGCTGCAAACGCTCGGCGAGGTCCTGGCGCGGGCACTGCACCTGCCCTTCCCGGGGCCGGTCATCGGCATGGCGCTCTTGTTCCTGGCCATGGCATGGCCGGCGCTGCGAGCCGATGTGGCCGCGGTGGCCGGCTTCCTGCTCGAGCATCTGGCGTTGTTGTTCGTGCCGGTCGGTGTGGGCGTGGTCGCGCACCTGGAGTTGCTCGCCGGTATCGGTTGGCGTTTGCTGATCGTATTGCTGGTCTCCACCTGGGTCGGCATGGCGGTCACGGCGCTGGCATTGCGCGCGATATGGCGCGCACCCGACGCCACGGGCGGTGGCGATGGCTGACTTCGTCCAGCTCTGGGTCTACCTGTCGTCGACGCCGCTGTTCGGGCTGACGGCCACCTTGCTCGTCTATTGCCTGGCGCAGGCGATCCATCATGCGCTGGGCGCGGCGGCGTGGGCCAATCCGGTGTTGATTTCGGTGCTGATACTGGGCTTCGGGATCACGGCGACCGGGGTCGCCTATCCCACCTACTTCGCCGGTGCCCAGTTCATTCATTTCCTGCTCGGTCCGGCGGTCGTGGCCCTGGGTTATCCGCTCTGGTTGCGACGCCGTGAACTGCTTCGATCCGGCCCGGCGCTGCTCGCTGCCGCCCTGCTCGGCGGGGGGGCAGCGGCCGGCACTGCGGGGGCACTGGCCGCCTGGATGGGTTTGCCCGAAGAGGTGTTGCTGTCCCTGGTGCCCAAGTCTGTCACGGCGCCGGTGGCGATGGGGATCGCGCAGGCGATCGGCGGCCAGCCCGCATTGTCGGCGGTGTTCGCGGTGGTCACCGGGATGATCGGCGCGCTTTCGGGCGCCTGGCTTTTCCCGCTGCTGGGTCTGGGGCGCAGCCGTCAGCACTGGCGGATTCGCGGTTTCGCGATCGGCACCGCGGCGCACGGGATCGGCGCGGCAAGAGCGATGCAGGTCGATGCCGATGCGGGCGCCTACGCCGGCCTGGCATTGGCGGTGCAGGTCTTGCTGGCGGCCATCCTGATTCCGCTGGCTTTGACTCTGCTGCGCTGAGTGGTTGTCAAAAGTTGTCTGCGCCGCCGCGTCTCAGGCCGTGACCGGGGCGGCGCGCTCGGCGAGGGCGGCGGGATCTCGTTCGGCCGACCCATCGTCCTCTCGGGAAAGGGCCTCGAAAAAGCGGCTCAGCTTGGCTGGCGAGCCCGGTCTGGCCAGATGAAATCCCTGGGCCTGTGTGCATCGCTCGACACCGAGCAGGGCCAACTGCTCGGCGGTCTCCACGCCTTCGGCCGTGCTGGCCACGCCAAGATTCGCGCACAGCGTGGCCACCGCGCGCACGATGGCGGTGGCATCGACCCGGCTGCCCAGGCCGTCGATGAAGCTGCGGTCGATCTTGATCTTGTCGAACGGAAAGGTGCGCAGATAGGCGAGTGACGAATAGCCGGTGCCGAAGTCGTCCATGGCGATGCGCACACCGAGCTTGCGCAGCCGATGCAACACCTCCATTGGCGAGCCGGTTTCGGACATCAACACCGACTCGGTGAGTTCCAGCTCGAGCCGTTCGGGCGCGAGCCCGGCGTCGGACAGGGCCGAGGTCACGGTTTCGAACAGGTGCGGGTCGGCGAACTGGCGCGCCGACACATTGACCGCGATCCGGACATGTGCCGGCCAGGTTGCCGCCTGGGCACACGCCTCACGCAACACCCATTCGCCGATCGTCACGATCAGCCCGATCTCCTCGGCCAGCGGAATGAAGGCATCCGGCGCGACCCGGCCGCGCTCCGGCGAGTTCCAGCGCAGCAGGGCCTCGGCGCCGCAGATCCGGCCACTGGCGATGTCGAACACCGGTTGGTAGTCGAGATAGAACTGCTCCTCCTGGATCGCGCGGCGCAGGTCCAGTTCGAGTTGCCGCCGCTCGATCGCGAGCGCGTCCATGCCGCGCGTAAAGTGTTCGAAGCGACCGCGTCCTTGTTGCTTGGCGTGATACATGGCAATGTCGGCGCACTTGAGCAGGGAATCCGCGCTGAGGCCATCTTCGGGCGCTTTGGCGATGCCGATGCTCACACCGACCAGGGCTTCCACGCCATCGATGTCGAACGGGCGGCCGAGCCGGTCGACGATGCGTCGCGCGATCGTGTCGGCGGTTTTTCGCTCGAGCGGTCCCTCGAGGATGATCGCGAATTCGTCGCCGCCGAGGCGGGCCACGGTGTCCTGGCCGCGCACACTGTCACGCAGGCGCGCGGCGACCAGCTGAAGCAGACGATCGCCGACCGAATGCCCCAGGGTGTCATTCACGGTCTTGAATCGGTCGAGGTCCAGGCACATGACCACCGAGTGCTCATGATGCTTTTGCGCGCGCTGAATCGTGTTCGCCAGCCGTTGGCTCAGCAGGCGACGATTCGGCAGATTGGTCAGGGCATCGTGGGTGGCCAGGTGGGCGATGGTTTTCTCGGCCGTGTGACGCTCGGTCACATCCTCGATCGTCTGTACGCTGCTGCGATCCGATGCCACCTCGTGAGCGATGCGCAGGATCCGCCCATCGGGCATCTCCAGCTGGGCGTTCACCGAGACCTCGCTTCGCACCATGCGCAGGAAGGTATTGGCCGTCTGCATCGAGTCGGACGTCATCGTGCTGAATACGGAGTGTCTGGCGATCACGTCCTCCAGCGCCTGGCCCGGCAGGCGGTCGGATTCGGGCAGGCCCAACACCTTGCAGAAGCGCTCGTTGCACAGCACGATGCGTGCGTGTTCATCGAGCAGACACAGGCCCTGACTCATCGTGTTCAAGGCCAGTTCGGAGCAGCGGTTGCTGTGCTCGAGCTCGCGCACCAGTTCGCCCAGCCGTGCATTGGCCCGAATCAGCTCGTCGCCCACCAGCTGGTTGGCATGATTCGATCGACTGAGCGCGCGATCGAACTCGCGATAGCTGTCGAGCACGAGCATTTGCAGCCGCTCGAGATCGATCCCGCCATCGGCATCCCGGGCTTGTTCGATCTGACGCTCGAACAGACGTTTGTGCAGCAGGTTTGGCATGGTGTTGATGTGTTCCGATCCGCGCGAGGCGCTCTCAGGCCTCGACTTCTTCCAGCAGGGTGACCGTCATGGTCTGGTTGTGCAGATCGCTGGCGCCGTGATGCTCGTGCGGTGCGATCTCGCCATAGGAATAGAAGCCGATCTGGGTGACCTGATTGCCGAACCAGTCGGCCATGGCCTCGATCTCGTCGGCCGTGCGTTGGCCCATCAACAGGCGGCGGCCCACGCAGCTGACCAGCAATGCCAGCCCCTGGTGATCTTCAGCGCGCCCGAGACGGGCCTGGGCGGCCTGCGCCGCGCGTGCCGCGCCGCCCACCAGGTGCTCATGGACGCCGCGCATCAGTTGCGCATGCCAGCCCTGGGGGATATCACCTGCGAAGGTCATCGTGCGCGCGTCGTGATCAACCGCCAGGATCGTGCGCACGGTGCTGGCCGCCGGATTCTCGGGCGGCCAGATCTTCATCGGGTAGAGCAGGGCGGTGCCCGGCAGGCCCTGGGCCTCATCGCCGAGATAACGTTCGTAGAGATCGAGCGCCGCCTCGCCGTCCAGTTCGCTCAGCACATTGCCCGCGGCCGCCGTGATCGTCCGTGGGGGGCCGAAAGGGTCCCAGCCGCCGGCGGCAGCCGGAGCGACGCGCAGCTTCGCTCCGTAGAAGCCGATCGCGACCACCTGGTCGGCGCGCGGTGCGTCATTCAGACCAACCACGGTACGGCCGAAGCGTTCTCCGTCGCCGGCCATGCCTCCGCTGAGCGAAACGGTATCGCCCAGGACATCGACCAGACCATTGACCAGCTCGCTGCCATTGATGCAGAGCCCGTCGGCGAGCACGAAGACCGCGACCAGATCCGGTGCGGCCAGTGCCTGCGCGAGTTCGCGTCCGCTGGTGAACGAGCCCGCCTTGTCCGCGACGGTGACACAGGCGGCGCGCACACGTGTCCCGGCAAAGCGCACGGCCACCGCCACCACCTCATGATCATCGACCGTGGATCCCAGAATGGTGGAACCCGTGCTGGCACCGGCGATCAGAGCCTCGGGAAATGCCTCGCGAAGCCGCATATAGGCTGCGCCGGTCTCGACCTCATCGGTGGCACCGAAGTACAAAACGAGCTCGGGCATGCCGCCGGCATGCCCGAGCTCGGTCCAACGGCCGTTGGTGAAGCGAAGGGTCCACGTCTGCATCGAATGCTCCTCGTCGGCGGCGGTCCCGTGATCCGAAGCGGCAGACGGGGTACGACCAAACCATGAGCTCTCTATCGGCGCCGGCGCTGCAAACCTGACGGTCGGGCGCCACCGCTCGACACCGATCGGGCACCGCAGATCGGTCAGGAACGACCACAGCGTGATCTATGTCACGGAAGTGAACAGCGCCGGTTCCGGCGTGACAGGCTGGCGGCGCACTGGTATCGTCGGCCGCATGACTTCATGACGGAGCGGATCCAATGCGAATCAGCGGGCGCTGCTATTGCGGTGAGATCAAATTCGAATTCGAGGGCGAGCCCATGGTGGCCCTGCAGTGTCATTGCCGCGAGTGTCAGTACATCTCGGGCGGGCATCCGAATGCGGCGATGGCGCTACCGAAAAGCGGCTTTCGCTTCGTGCAGGGTGAGCCCAGGTCTTTTGCGCGGTCCGATCTCGAGATGCCGAGAACGCGTCTGTTCTGCGGTAACTGTGGCACCTCTCTGGCCACGCTGAGCCCGAAATTTCCGGACGGCATCATCATGAAGGTGGGCACCTTCGACGATCCCTCCGTCTGGCAGCCGGCATTTGCGCAATACACGAAGGACATGCAGCCCTTCCACCATATTCCCGACGGCCTGCAGGCCTACCGGGAAACGCCCGCTCGCTGAGAGCCGGCGCCTGTGCGTCAGGCCGGCCGGCCGGTGCCGGCCAGATACCAGGCACGGCTGCGATTGACCAGCCTCACCACCAGCAGCATCACGGGCACCTCGATGAGAACGCCCACCACGGTGGCCAGGGCCGCGCCGGATCCGATGCCAAACAGGCTGATCGCCGCCGCAACTGCCAGCTCGAAGAAGTTCGATGCGCCGATCAGGGCTGATGGGCAGGCCACCGCGTGTGCCACACCAAGACGACGATTCAGCCAGTAGGCCAGTGCCGAGTTGAAGAACACCTGGATCAGGATCGGTACGGCGATCAGGGCGATCACGAGCGGCTGGCCGAGGATGGCCTCGCCCTGGAAGGCGAACAACAACACCAGGGTGGCTAACAAGGCACCCACCGACCAGGGGCCGATGCGCTGCATCGCGGCGTCGAAGGCATCCTGACCTCTGGCAAGCAGCGTTCTGCGCCAGAGCTGCGCGATGAGCACGGGGATCACGATATACAGCACCACCGACACCACCAGCGTGTCCCAGGGCACCGTGATCGAAGACACCCCCAGGAGCAACGCCACCAGCGGTGCGAATGCGAACACCATGATCGTGTCGTTCAGCGCCACCTGCGATAGCGTGAACAAGGGGTCGCCGTGTGTGAGGCGGCTCCACACGAACACCATCGCCGTGCAGGGCGCGGCCGCCAGCAGGATCAGACCGGCGATGTAGCTGTCCAGTTGCTCTGCCGGCAACCAGTCGGCGAACAGGTGCCGAATGAAGATCCAGCCGAGCAAGGCCATCGAGAACGGCTTGACCAGCCAGTTCACGAACAAGGTGACGCCGATGCCGCGCGCATGGTGGCGAACCTCGCCCAGGGCGCCGAAATCCACCTTGACCAGCATCGGGATGATCATCACCCAGATCAGCAGGCCGATCGGCAGATTCACCTTGGCCAGCTCCAGCCCGCCGACCCATTCGAAGACCCCCGGCAGCGCCTGGCCGAGCAACACGCCCGCGATGATGCAGAGAAAGACCCAGAGCGTCAGATAACGTTCGAAGGCGTTCATGGGCGTGGGAGGCACGCCTGTTTCGGCAACGGCATTCATGACGGGCATTGTGCTGGCATGGAGAAGGGGAAATCGGCCACGGGCGGGAACCGTCGGTGGCCGGCGCGCTCAGTGCCTGGCGATATCGGTGAGCGCGCGTTGCAAGTCTGTGTCGTTCATCGTGGTGATCGGCAGCTGCAGCAGCTGCAGCATGCGATAGCCGATCGCCTGACGGGTCAGTTCGAATGCCTGGCGGCGCCCGGTCTCGTCGCCATCTGCATTGGAGGGATCCGGGTAGCCCCAGTGAACCTGCACCGGACTACCGGGCCAGAACGGACAGGCTTCTGCTGCCGCACTGTCGCACACCGTGATCACCGCGCGCATCTGCGCAGCCGTGGGCGCGGTGAATTCGTCCCATGATTTGCTGCGTACATAGGAGACGTCCACGCCCGCACGCCCAAGCACATCGAGCGCCAGCGGATTGATGCGCCCGCTTGGGCTGCTGCCGGCGCTGTGCGCGCGCAGGTCGATCCCCAGCCGGTGCGCCCAGTGATTGAGCATGGCTTCGCCGAGCACACTGCGCGCAGAGTTGTGCGTGCAGAGAATGAGGATGTTCGTGGTCATCGGATCGCGGCCGCCGCCGGCACTTCAACAGCAGGACTTCGGGTCGGACGCGGTCATCGCGTCGGCCTTCGGACCACAGCAAGAGCCTGCCCGGGGCGTCTGCGGCCCGGCGGCACTGCTGGCAGATGCTGCCACCGGCTGGGCCTGGGGCTTGCCGCCGGCAGATACAGCGCCCGCCTGGAAGCCGGGCGTGCAGCAGGCGGATGACCCGGCCGCCGTACCCGAGGCCAGCGCCGCCGCGATGCCGGTCGCACCCGCGGATTCACTGAACACAGGGATGTCATCGAGGGTATGGAATTGCTCCCAGGCGAGCCCGCTTGGGTCCATGATCCAGTACTTGTCGCTACGGGCATAGCAGCAGGTGGTGCGGCCTTCGTCGAGTAGCGACATTTCGGCCTTACCGGCGGCCTCGCGCAGCGTGGCCAGTTCGTCGGCGGTATCGGTCTGAAAGCCGAGATGACCCAGCCCGGGGCGCTGTCCGCGCGTGGAGATGGCGAAGTTCAGCCGTGGGTCTTCGAGCATCCACTTCGCATAGTCGGCTTCGCTGCGCTCGGGCGGGGCGCCGAACATCTGCGAGTAGAACGCGATGCTCTTGGCCAGATCATCGACATGCACATGAACATGGAAACGTTTCATCGTGAGGCTTCCTTCAGCATGAGGCGGCGCGCGCGGAGACGTCGAGGCAGACTCCGCCCTGGCAGCAGTTTTCAGTGAGATACGAGAGCAACCCATTCATTTGCGCATAGTGGGCGCGATAGATCAGATGACGGCCGCGCCGCTCCTGGGTGATCAGCCCGGCATTGAGCAGTTCTTTCAAGTGGAAGGACAAGGTGTTGGCCGCCATGCCCTGCGACTGCGCGATGTCGCCCGCGCTCGCGCCCTCGGGCCCGGCCACCACCAGTTGCCGGAACACCTGCAGGCGGCTTGCCTGTGCAAGTGCGGACAAGGCGCGGATCACTTCTGACGATTCCATAATTCAAGAATATTAGAAATATAGAAGAAAGGCAAGGTCGGCGGATTTCATCGGCCCGCCCGTGGCGGATGCCTTCGAAGTCAGGACGCATGAAACGATCTTCAGCGCGCCATCCCCGGTGCCCGGCCATGATATGCACGGGCACAATTCGGGCGATCGCAATTTAGTTTGCGCGCGCAATCCATCAGGAGACCGACGTGATGTTCGACAGCCGTCCCAAGGTCAATGTGACGGTCAGTCAGACCGGTGAGGTCTTCGAGTGCCCGGTTGGCGAGAGCGTGCTCAAGGGCATGCTGAGGCTTGGTCGCCAGGGCATTCCGGTCGGATGTGTCAACGGCGGCTGCGGGGTGTGCAAGATTCGTGTCACTGACGGTGAGGTGACACGGCTTGGGCCGATCAGTCGGGCCCATGTCACCGTCGAGGAAGAGCAGCAAGGGTTTACACTGGCCTGCCGGGTGTCGCCGGCCAGTGCGGTGACGCTGGAGGTGGCCGGTAAGCTGCGGCGTCGCTTCAGCGAGCGTGCATCTGCCGAGGCGCGGTATCACTCGTCGTCAAAGAAAACCCCGTGATTCAATCGGGAGGAGACCGGGAATGGGAATCTTACGAATCGGCCATGTCAGCCTCAAGGTCATGGACATGGAGGCCGCCAGGCGCCACTACACGAAGGTGCTTGGCTTGAAGGTCACCATGGAAGACAAGGCCGGCAATGTCTATCTGAAATGCTGGGACGAGTGGGACAAGTACTCGCTGATCCTGACACCCTCGGATCAGGCCGGCATGAATCACATCGCCTACAAAGTCAGGAAAGACGGCGATCTCGACGATCTCCAGAAAAAGATCGAGGACTACGGCATCAAGACCACGATGATGGCCGAGGGCGCACTGCCGTCCACCGGGCGCATGTTGCAGTTCAACATGCCCAGTGGCCACGAGATGCGCCTCTATGCGGACAAGGAGTATGTCGGCACCGAGGTTGGCACCACCAACCCGGAGCCCTGGCCGGACAACATCACAGGCGCGGGCGTGCACTGGCTCGATCATGCCCTGCTGATGTGCGAGTTCAATCCGGAAACCGGCGTCAACCGGGTGGCCGAGAACACCGCGTTCTTTGTCGATGTGCTCGATTTCTTCCTCACCGAGCAGATCATGGTGGGCCCGGATGGTTCGCTGCAACTGGCGAGCTGGCTGGCGCGCACCACCACGCCGCACGACATCGCTTTCGTTGGCGGGCCCACACCCGGTCTGCATCACATCAGCTTCTTCCTCGACAGCTGGCATGATGTGCTCAAGGCCGCCGACATCATGGGCAAGAACAAGGTGAAGATCGATGTCGCCCCCACGCGCCATGGCATCACCCGAGGCGAGACCATCTACTTTTTCGATCCGAGCGGGAACCGCAACGAGACCTTCGCCGGGCTCGGCTACCTGGCGCAGCGCGATCGGCCGGTGACCACCTGGACCGAGAACGAGCTTTGGTCTGGCATCTTCTATCACACGGGTGAGCCCGTCTCGTCGTTCACGGACGTCTATACCTGATCCCGTCGCACGAGCCTGGCCGCAGCGCGCCCGTCGCGCATCGCGGCCGGTTCGCAACGGCCGCATGACCCGGCGCGAAAGCACCGGGTGGTGCGGCCGTTGTGCTTTCTGCCCATGGCTGCCTCATGCAGTCCCTGAAACGGGCGGCTTTGGGTCACATGGGCTCGACTGATCGGGGAGGGCCGGTCGCATCGCGTCTCTGATCAAAGCCGGCCCGCCGCCTCGCGTCTCCTTCACGCCGGTCGGGGCAGCCTGCCGGAGCCCGGCTGCTAGCGCCACCGTTTGGTGCCGATCCGCCCGCGCTGGTCGGCAATCAGGGCCGTTGCGCCGGCTAGGCATGAAAAACCTTGAAATGTGCGAAATGCACATTTATAATGAGGCTGTCATGAGCAAAAGCGATTCCACCCCCGGTCATGTTCAGGGTCTGAGCCCCCAGCAGCAGGCGTTGCTGGATGCGGTTGCGCAATTGTTGGCGCCACTGGCCGAACTGTGTGTCGGTCGCGGTGTGGCGATCCAGGCCGTCGAAGAACTCCTGCGCCAGGCGATGGTGGCCGCCGCGCGCGATGCCTGCGGCGATGCCAATCCGAGTCGGCTGACCAGTCGCATCTCCACCATGACCGGCCTCACACGGCGCGAAGTGACGCGCATCGAGCAGGCGGGGGCACCGGCGCGTCCGGCCTCGCGTTCGATCGCGACCGAGGTGTTCACCTGCTGGGCCTTCGAGCCCGCATATCGCGATGCCGCAGGCGTGCCGATGATCCTGCCGCGTACCGGGCCCGATCCGAGCTTCGAGGCCCTGGCCGCCCGGATCACGCGCGATGTGCATCCCCGTTCGCTGCTGGCCGAGATGGAGCGCCTGGGCATGGTGGCGCTGGAGGGCGATTCGGTGCGATTGCTCGAGGACACCTGGGTGCCCCGGGGCGATTGGACGCAGATGGTCGGATTGCTCGGCGCCAACGTCGGTGATCATCTGCGCGCGGCCACCTCGAATGTGCTCGGGCATGGGCCCAGGCATCTCGAGCAGGCGGTGTGGGCCGATGAACTTTCCGAGCAGTCGCTGGATACGGTGCGTGTGCTCGCCGCCCGTCGCTGGCAGACCCTGATGAGCGAATTGGTGCCCGAACTGGAGCGGCTCACGAAAGCCGATCGCAGCGCGGACAGAGTGCGCAACAAGCGCTTGCGCATCGGCATGTACGGCTGGACCGACGACATGCCGCCACCGGCGGCCGAAGCGGGCCGTGACGATGATGACTCCCACTGAGCGCGCACGGCACGGGCTGGAACGACGGTTCCAGCCACGGGCCGAAACCGGCGGGCCTGCAAGGCGTAAGCGGCGCGGGCCCGTCACCCTCGATATCCAACCAGGGACCCGGTGCACTCGCGCCGGGGCCCGCCACAGCTCGCTCGCGGGCCGCGGCGGTGCCACGAAAGCTCCCTAAAGGAAAACCCATGTTCACGAATGAAACTAGCCGGCGCCGGGGGCGCTGGTTGGCCGCGCTCGCCGTGGCCACGCTGGCCGCCTGCGGAGGCGGCGGAACCACTACTGCCGCAAGCTCCGCAAACGGCGCCACCAAGGTGGCTACCTTCATCGACGCCGCGGTTCAGGGCCTGCAGTTCGAATCGCCCGGCAGTTCGGGCGTGACCGATGCGCGCGGCAATTTCACCTACAAGAGCGGCGAGTCCGTCACGTTCCGGGTTGGCAACGTGGTGCTCGGCAGCACGACACCGGGCGGCGACGTGGTTCGCCCGCGGGATCTGGTGGCGGACGCCGGCGGCGACGACGACGCACGTGTGATCCGGATCCTGCGCATGCTGCAATCGTTGGACGACAACGCCAATCCGGAAGACGGAATCCGGATCTCCGAAGGCGCGCGCGACTATCTGAGCCGCCGCTCATCGACCGAGCTGCGTCTCGATGACAGTCGAACGTCGGATTCCGATGTTGCCGAACGTCTGCCTACCGGGGAGTTCACGGTCGGCGAACGAGAGGCCCGTGATCATGCGCAGCGCCATGCCGGCGATGAATCGAATGCCGGCCTGGGCTATAGCGGCTCTGGAGGCTCGGCCACGCAGGTGGCGCAGCCTGCCTCCAGTGCGGGAAGACTGCTGGCATCGAACTGCTTCCAGTGCCATGGCACCGGCGGCATGGGGGGCTTCGAGCGCATTCGCGGCGGTGAAGCCGATGAGGTCAGTGAGTTCCTTGGCAAGCCGGCGTCCGAATCGATCATGGCCGCGCATGCGCAGGGTTTCACCCGTGCGCAGCTCGATGCGGTCGTGGCTTATCTGAACCAATGAAACGGGAGATGCACATGAAGATCGATCTCGGAACAATCTCCCGCCGTCAATGGCTGGGCATGGCTTTGGCCGCGGCCGGTGTCGGCGTCGTGCCCGCGCTGGCGCGGGCCGATGATGATGAGCGCGGCGGCGAAGGTGGCACGGGCTCCGGAACTTATCTCGCCCTGGCCGGCAGCGGTCCCGGCGGGCACGTGGTCGTGGTGGGCGGCGGTATGGCGGGCGCCACCGTGGCCAAGTATCTGCGCCTCTGGGGCGGCGCGAGCCTGGCCGTGACCCTGGTGGAGCCTGATCCGATCTACACGTCCAACATCATGAGCAACCTGGTGTTGAACGGCCGCATGAGCGTGGCGCAACTGCAGTACGAGCGCGGCGCTCTTGCCGATCGCTATGGGGTCACGCTCGTCAATGGCGCGGTGCAGTCACTGGATGCGCCCAACCGGCTGGTGACGCTCGCCGACGGCACGGCTCTGAATTACGACCGGCTGGTGGTGGCAACCGGCGTCGAGTTCATGCCGGCCTATGGGCTGAGCGTGGCCGACTACGAGACCAGGACGCCGCACGCCTGGCGCGCCGGGCCGCAGACCAGCCTGCTCAAGCAGCAGATCGATGCGATGCGCGATGGCGATACCTTCGTGATGACGATTCCGCTCTCGCCCTATCGCTGCCCGCCCGGCCCCTACGAGCGCGCCTGCCTGGTGGCCGATACGCTGAAGAAGAGCGGTCGCGCCAATTGCAAGGTGGTGGTGCTCGACGAGAACGCGGGCATCCAGGCCGAGAAGGAGAACTTCGGCCATGCGTTTGCCGCGATACACGTGCGTGGCGACGGCAGTCCGATCATCGACTACCGGCCCGGCATCACCGGGATCGCGATCGATCCGGATACGCGCATCGTCACGTATGGCAACGGTGCCAACACGATCCTTGCGACTGTGGTCAACCCGATTCCGCCACATCGCGCGGCGGGCATCGGCGCCGGGTCGCTGGACGAGAACGATGACGGAGGCTGGTTCGCCCGGGCGGGGCTGAATAACAGCGCGCTCGAGGCCGCCAGCCCGAACTTCGGGCGCTGGGCCGGCGTCGATGTGCTGAGCTATGAATCGAGCTCTGTGCCTGGCGTGCATGTGATCGGGGATGCGTCTTCCTGTGGTCTGCCAAAGGCCGGCCATGTCGGCAACCAGGAGGCCAAGATCTGCGCCGATGCGATCGTGCGTCTGCTGGGCGGTCAGCAGCCGGATCCGGCGCCGGTGGCGAACTCGGCCTGTTACTCGCCGATCACCGCCTCCACCGCATCCTGGCTGACCGCGGTCTATCAATACGATGCGGCCAGCACGCGCATGAAGGTGGCGGCCAACGGGGGCTCCACCGTGGGTGCCGGCGCGATCGAGGCGGGCAGTATCAGCACACGCAACTACAACCAGATGTTCACCTGGTTCCATAGCCTGATGGGCGATTCCTTCGCCTGATCCGGGCGAGGCCGCCCGGGGCCGTCCGAGGCCCCGCGCGTCATGCCAGCGATGGCATGGCGCGCGTCTGCTTCAGTGATGAGCCGTTCACTATATGGCCGCGACGGCCACCCGACGCGCGCGAACGGCCTCGGCCAGCCGTGCCAGCAGCGGTTCGGTCTGCGCCAGGCTGATGCAGGCATCGGTCAGCGACACGCCGTAGCGTGGCGGCTGGCCGGAAATCAGGTCCTGGCGTCCCTCTTCGAGATGGCTCTCGATCATCACGCCGATGATGCGTTGATCCCCGTGCGCGATCTGCCCGGCGACATCCATGGTCAGCGCTGCCTGACGCATGTGCTGCTTCGAGCTGTTCGCATGCGAGACATCGATCATCACCTGCGGGCGCAGGCCCACCTTGGCAAGCAGGGCGCAGGCTGCATCGACATCGGCGGCTGCATAGTTGGGCGATTCGCCACCGCGCAGAATCACGTGGGTATCGGGATTGCCGGTGGTCTCGAAGATCGCCGCCATCCCCATCTTGGTCATGCCCTTGAAGGCATGGGGTGCGCTTGCCGCCTGGATCGCATCGGCCGCCACCTTGATGCCGCCGTCGGTGCCGTTCTTGAAGCCCACCGGGCAGGACAGGCCACTGGCCAGTTGCCGGTGGGTCTGACTCTCGGTGGTGCGCGCGCCGATCGCGCCCCAGCTGACCAGATCGCTGATGAACTGCGGCGAGAGCAGATCGAGGAACTCGGTGGCGACCGGCAGGCCGAGCTCGGTGATCTCGAGCAGCAGCTTGCGCGCCAGTGTCAGGCCGTCGTTGATTGCATAGCTGCCATCGAGCCTGGGATCATTGATATAGCCCTTCCAGCCCACGGTCGTGCGCGGCTTCTCGAAGTAGACGCGCATCAGCACCGCGAGCTCGCTGCCGTACGCTTGCGTGATCTCGTGCAGCCGGCGTGCATAGTCCATGGCCTGTTCATGATCATGGATAGAGCAGGGGCCGGCGATCACGATCAGCCGATCATCCTCGCCGCGCAGAATCCGGGTCACGGCCTCCCGGCCGACCCGCGTGGTCTGTTCGGCCATGGCGCTCGCGGGCAACTGCTCGAGCAACAGCGCGGGCGAGATCAGCGGGCGCACGCGCGCGATGCGCAGGTCATCGGTTCGCGTGGCGTCTTCGGTGCGGTGTTCGTTCATGATCGTTTTGGTCGGCAGCGGCCCGTCATTCTGCCTGCGTGTCCGATTCGCATTGGGCAACGAGCCCGCGGTACAGGATCTCCCAGACCGCGCGCACCCGTGGTACGCGATGGATCCGTTCATGCGCCGCCAGCCACAGCGTGATGGACATCGTGGGCAGATCCTCGAGCACACGACGCAGGCCCGGCTCACGTCTTGCCACGGGCCAGGCGATGAAACCGATGCCACAGCCAGCCATCACCAGGCGCGCATAGGCGGCCTGATCATCGCAGCGTACCGAGAAGTGATCCCGGCCGACCTCCCAGCCCCGGGCCCGCATCGCGTCGATGATCATCGTGTTGCGATCGAAGCCGATCAGGTCGTGGCTCAACAGGTCTTCGGCGCGTTGCGGGCTTCCGCGCCGTTCGAGATAGTCGGTGCTGGCCACGGCCGCGATCGCCATTGCGCCGACGCGGCGGCTGACCAGTTCGCCCTGGGTGCTCTCGAAGGCGCGCAGCGCGATGTCGGCCTCATGAAACATCAGGCTGTCTTCCTGGTCATTGGCCACCAGCTCGAGCGCGATCTGCGGATAGCGGCTTCGGCAGACGGCGATGATCGCCGGCAGCACCATGTGGGTCATGAACACCGGCGCGGTGATGCGGACGCTTCCGGCCAGCGTGCTTTGCCGGCCGGCGCGAATCAGGTCGATCTGGGCGATGGCCTGTTGTGCGCCACGGGCCTCGCGCAGGACGTCGTGACCCAGTTCGGTCAGCGTCAGCCCGCGCGCGTGGCGGCGAAAGAGCGGGCCGTCGAAGCGCCTCTCCAGCGCCTGGATCACCCGGCCAACGGTTGGCTGGCTGATGTTCAGGTTGCGGGCCGCCGCCGAGAGCGAGCCTTGCTCGGCCACCGCCACGAACAGTTGGATCTCATGCCAGTCCATGGGCTATTCAATTGTGAATATCAGAATGGATATTTTAGGCAGTTCTCCATTCACATTTTTATTGTGATGATTCGCCCAACGCAACGGAGGCGCGATCATGAACCAACAAATCCTCATTCTCGGAGCCACGGGTCGCTTCGGCCGTCATGCGGCGACGGCGCTGGCGGCGCACGGATACACCTGCCGATCCTTCGACCGGCGCCGCGATGATCTGCAGCAGGCCGTTCGCGGCGCCGATATCGTGGTCAATGCCTGGAATCCGCCGTATCCGCTCTGGCGGCGCGAGGTGCCGGCGTTCACGCGCGCTTTGATCGATGCGGTTCGCGGCACCCGCACCCGGGTGGTGATTCCCGGCAACGTCTACAACTTCGGTGAGCCTTTGCGCGAGCCGGCGGTGACCGGAGCGGCTGGCCGGGTCGGTCGGGTCGCCATCTGGGATGCCGGCAGCGCTCAGCGCGCGACCAACCCGCTCGGCAGGGTGCGCATCGAGATGGAGCAGGCGTACCGGCATGCCGGTGTGCGCACCCTGATCCTGCGCTGCGGTGACTTCCTCGATACCGAAGCCAGTGGCAACTGGTTCGATCGCGTGATGACGCGCGACCTGGCCAAGGGGCGGTTCAGCTACCCGGGCGATCCGGCGGCCGCGCATGCCTGGGCTTACCTGCCCGATGTCGGGCGCGCGCTGGCCGGTTTGCTGGCACGCGAGCAGGATCTCGATGACTTCGCCGACATTGCGTTCGCCGGCTACACGCTGACCGGGCATGAACTGGCCGCGGCAGTGGGGGCTGTCCTGGGCAGGCCGATCGCACTGAGAAGGATGGCCTGGTGGCCGGTGCGTCTGGCGCAGCCGTTCTGGCCGTTGGCAGGGCATCTGCTCGAGATGCGCTATCTGTGGTCGCTGCCCCATCGGCTCGATGGCTCGGCGCTGGCCCGCGCGCTGCCGGCCTATCGGGATACGCCACTGGGCGAGGCGCTGGCGCAGTGCCTGCCGCTGAACCTCGCACTCGCACGCACCGGCTTTGCCGCATGATCAGCGCGATTGCCACCAGACGCAAAAAAGCCGCGGCATGCGCGGCTTTCGACGAATTCTCTAACGAGTTGGTCGGGGTGAGAGGATTCGAACCTCCGGCCTCTACGTCCCGAACGTAGCGCTCTACCAGGCTAAGCTACACCCCGCATACCGCCCGCCCGTCAACGATCACGGTCGGTGGCGTAAGCCGCAAAGTATAGCATGGCCTCACGGTACACGGAAGTCTCGCTGGCGCTGGTCAGTGCGTCGATCTGGTCGCGGGCGAGGTCGGCCTCGGCGCGGGCGCGGGCGCGGGCATAGTCGAGCGCGCCGGTGGCGCGCACCGCGGTCATGATCTCTTCGAAGCGGCTGGCGTCGCCGGCCTCGATCGCTTCACGCACCAGCTTGCGCTGGGCGTCGTCGCCCACGCGCATCACGTGAATCAGCGGCAGCGTGGGCTTGCCCTCGCGCAGATCGTCACCGAGATTCTTGCCGATCTCGCCGGTGTCGCCGGAGTAGTCGAGAACGTCGTCGATGATCTGGAATGCCGTACCCAGGTGACGGCCGTAGGCGGCGGCCGCGTCCTCGGCCTTGGGGCCGGCATCGCACAGAATTGCTCCCAGATGGGCGGCAGCCTCGAACAGCCTCGCGGTCTTGTAGCGAATGACCTGCATGTAGCGGGCCTCGTCGACATCCGGGTCGTTGCAGTTCATCAACTGCAGCACCTCGCCCTCGGCGATGGTGTTGGTGGCGTCGGCCAGCACCTTCATGACGCGCATGCGATCGACATCGACCATCATCTGGAAGGCGCGCGAATATAGAAAATCGCCCACCAGCACCGCCGCGGCGTTGCCGAACGTGGCATTGGCCGTGGAGCGCCCCCGGCGCAGATTGGAATCGTCCACCACATCGTCGTGCAGCAGGGTGGCCGTGTGGATGAACTCCACCACCGCGGCCAGCTGGTAGTGGCCGCGCTCGCCCCGGTAGCCGAGCGCCCGCGCCAGCAGCAGCAGCAGCACCGGACGCATGCGTTTGCCACCGCTGCCGACGATGTAGTCGGCAATGGTATTGACCAGGGCGACTTCCGATCGCAACTGGCTACGGATGACCGAATCGACCTCGGAAAGGTCGGCGGCCAGGACCGGAAAGAGCTCGGCAGGTTTCATCGTGGCGGTATTCTAATCTGTTGAGGTGAGCGAAACACCACCCCTTCTTGCCAGTCGGTGTCGTGACACGCTATACTCGTCTGTTCCCCTGGGTCAGGCCGGTTCATGGGCGTGCGCGCTACACGCCGCGATCGCGGCTTCCATTGAGGCCCCGGGTTTTCGTTCTTTGAGGTCAACCATGTACGCGGTCATAAAAACCGGCGGCAAGCAGTATCGCGTAGCCGCCGGCGAAAAACTGAAAATAGAACAGATACCGTCGGACATCGGCAGCGTGCTTACCCTGGATCAGGTGCTTTCCGTCAGCAATGGCGAGCAGTCCCTGGTTGGTGAGCCGCTGGTTGCGGGCGCCCAGGTGGCGCTCACGGTGCTCGATCACGGTAAACACGACAAGATTCGCATCTTCAAGATGCGTCGTCGCAAGCACTATCGCAAGACGCAGGGTCATCGCCAGCGTTATACCGAGGTCTTCGTCAGCGGCATCAACAGCTCGCTCGGCACCAGTGAGGCCGATCCGGCCGCCGCGCTGGCCCGCGCCCGGGCATTGCGTGCGGCGCTCGATCTGGCCGCCGAGGGTGGCAGCCCGGCCGCCATCGCAGAGGTGCGTCGCAGCTACCGCACCGGCGAGGCGGCTCCGGCCGCTTCCGTCGCCACTGCCGGTGACGATCTCACCCGTATCGAGGGTGTCGGACCGAAAATCGCCGAGCTGCTGCAGGCCGCCGGGATCCGCACGTTCGCTGACCTGGCCGCCGCTGACACGGATCGCCTCAAGGCCATCCTGACCGATGCCGGTTCGCGTTTCGCCGCCCATGATCCGGGCACCTGGGCCGAGCAGGCCAAACTGGCCGCCGCCGGCGACTGGGATGCCCTGAAGACGCTGCAAGATGAACTCGATGGTGGCCGTCGTGCCGCCGACGCCGAGTAAAGGAGAGCTGTCATGGCACATAAGAAAGGGGGTGGTTCCACCCGTAACGGCCGCGATTCGAATCCGAAGATGCTCGGCGTCAAGGTGTATGGTGGCCAGGCCATCAACGCCGGCGGGATCATCGTGCGTCAGCGCGGCACCCGTTTCCATCCGGGCGACAATGTCGGCATCGGCAAGGACCACACGCTGTATGCGTTGGTCGACGGCACCGTGAATTTTGCGGTCAAGGGTGCTTTGCGTCGTCACACCGTGACGGTCGAGCCCAGCGCCTGATCGTGGCCATCTGCGCCGCCAAGCCCCGATTGGTCGGGGCTTTTTTGTGGGCGCGATCCGCGACGGCATGTTTCGAGCACTGATACCGTCATGAAGTTCTTCGACGAGGCACGCATCGAGGTCATTGCCGGCAACGGCGGCAATGGCGTCGCGTCGTTTCGCCGCGAAAAATTCATGCCCAAAGGCGGGCCCGATGGCGGTGATGGCGGTCGCGGCGGCAGCATCTATGCGCTGGCCGATCGCAATCTGAACACGCTGATCGACTATCGCTATGCGCGTCGACACCGCGCCGGCAATGGCGAGCACGGGCGCGGTTCGGATCAATACGGGGCCGGCGCCGAAGACCTGGTGTTGCGTATGCCCGTGGGCACGGTCATTCACGATGCCGACACCGACGCGTTGATCGGCGATCTGGCCCACGATGGCCAGAAACTGCTGATTGCCGAGGGCGGCCGTGGCGGCCTGGGCAATATTCATTTCAAATCCAGTACCAATCGGGCGCCGCGCAAGGCCACCCCGGGCACGCCCGGGCAGATTCGGAATCTGCGCCTGGAGCTGCGCGTGCTGGCCGATGTCGGGCTGCTGGGTCTGCCCAATGCCGGCAAGTCCACGCTGATCCGCCAGATCAGCAATGCCCGCCCCAAGGTGGCCGATTACCCGTTCACCACCCTGCATCCGAACCTCGGGGTGGTGCGCGTGGGGCCGGAACGCAGCTTCGTGGTGGCCGACATCCCCGGGTTGATCGAGGGCGCCGCCGAGGGGGCCGGGCTCGGTCACAGGTTTCTTCGCCATCTGCAACGCACCTCGCTGCTCTGGCATGTGGTCGACATCATGCCGGCCGACCCGGATGCCGACCCGGCTGCCGACGCGCGTGCGATCGTGCGCGAGCTGCGCGCCTATGATCCGGCACTGGCCGACAAACCCCGCTGGCTGCTGATCAACAAGATCGATCTCGTACCCGAGGATCAGCGTGCAAAGCGGGTGGCCGAGTTCGTGCGCCGCTTTCGCGGCCGTGGCCGCAATGCGCTGCCGATCGACGATGCGCACATCTTCTGTGTCTCGGGCCTGTCGGGCGAGGGGGCAGAGGCCCTGTGCGTGCAGACCGAAGCCTTCGTTCGCGCCAACCGGCCCGATATCGACATGCGCGATCTGGACGATCCGCGGGCCCTGGGTGACGCCGACGACGGAACGCCCGGCGCGGGCGGGCAGCCGGCCGGATCCGAACCTTCCTGATAACGCGGCCGCGTATGAGTTCGCAGCAACCGACCGATTCAGCCGGCGGCGCATGGTCCGGCAGCGCCGCCGAGACGGGCGACACGCCGGTTGCGCCGCGCAAGCTGATGCCCGCGGCCTCGCGTGTCGTGATCAAGATCGGCTCCAGCCTGGTGACCAATGATGGCCGTGGCCTCGATCCGACCGCAATCTCGGCGTGGGCGGCCCAGCTGGCCGAGTTGCGGCGCATGGGCAAGGAAGTGTTGCTGGTGTCCTCGGGCGCGATCGCCGAGGGCATGTTGCGCCTGGGCTGGCGCGAGCGGCCGAGTGAGGTGCATGAGTTGCAGGCCGCGGCGGCCGTCGGCCAGATGGGCCTGGCCCAGGCCTATGAAAGCGGCTTTCGCGCGCATGGCATGCAGACCGCGCAGATCCTGCTCACGCATGACGATCTCTCCGATCGCAAGCGCTATCTGAATGCGCGCGCAACCCTGCTCACCTTGTTGTCGGTGGGCGTACTGCCGATCGTGAACGAGAACGACACCGTGGTCACCGACGAAATCAAGTTCGGTGAGAACGATACGCTCGGCGCATTGGTCACGAATCTGGTCGAGGCCGACCTGATGATCATCCTCACGGATCAGGAAGGCCTGTACACCGCCGATCCTCGCAAAGATACCTCGGCCACTTTGCTCGGGTCGGTCAATGCGGGCGATCCGCGGCTGGCCGACATGGCCGGCGCCGCGGGCACCCGTTGGGGCCGGGGCGGTATGGCCACCAAGGTGGCCGCGGCACGGCGCGCGGCGCGTAGCGGTGCGCACACGATCATCGCCTCAGGGCGGCAGCCCGATGTCCTGGTCCGACTGGCGCGCGGCGAGGTGCTGGGCACCGAGTTCATCTCGCGCATGCAACGGCTGGCGGCACGCAAGCAGTGGTTGGCCGGCCATCTGCAGTTGCGCGGCGCGGTGGTGCTCGACGCGGGTGCGGTGCGCGCGTTGCGCGAGCAGGGCAAGAGTCTGCTGCCGATCGGCGTGACCGAGGTGCGCGGGGTGTTCGAGCGTGGCGAAGTGGTGGCCTGTCTGGATGCCGACGGCCATGAGATCGCGCGCGGGCTGGTCAACTATGCCAGCACCGATGCGGCGCGCATCGTGCGCACGCCGTCGCACGAGATCGAGCGCCGGCTAGGCTATGTGGAATCGCCCGAACTGATTCACCGCTCGAATCTGGTGCTGCGCGACGCGATCTGATTCATCCGCATCGCGCTGGAATCCGTGGCCGGCGTTCGGCCCGGCGCCGCGCGCTGCGGCGCGGCCGGCATGGGCCGCTGCAGCAGGCTTTCAGCAGTCGATCAGTGCCGGCTCTTCGAACTCCTCCTCGATCGCCGCCATCATCTCGGCATCGAAGTCCCATTCGTCGCGTTCGGATTCGTCGTCGTCGGCCTCGTCCTCGATGAACAAAGCGCCGGCCGATCTGGCGAACTTTTCGGCGACGCTCTCGTCGATCTCGTATCCCTCATGCTGGCGACGGTTGCGCCGACGACGCGATTCTTCTTCGTCGCGTGCCTGGGCCTCGCGAATCGACAGCACCTCGCGGTTCTCGCAACAAAAGCGCAGCCCATGGCGGCTGCTGGCATAGAGGCGCTGAGCGGCTTCGACGGCCTGATCCGGCGCGGCGAGGGCGCCGAGCGAGGACACGGAACGGGGCAGATGAAGCGCCTGGGAAAGTGAGCGTTCGTTCATGGCATCGTCCAGTTGGCGGCGACAGGCGCCGCGATGACGTCACTCTAGGCGTCGGACGATTCGCTGCCGTGAACAACGTCATGCCGGCGATGCCCGCCATGTGCGAAAGCGCACGTCGGGCGGCTCTTCGTCAGGCTGGCCGACGATCGGCGGTGGCGGGCACTGTACTGGTCGAATCACCGGCACGCGCCCGGTCGGCGATCTCGTGACCGTGCCTGCCGTCGTGACCCGGGCTGCGCGATGCTGATTGCCCCGTGACATCGCCGCAGGCCGTCATCATGAATGCCCGTCAGCCTTCGTCCGCCTCCCGCAGCGGGCAGATCCGTCCTTCCCAAAGGCTCGAACGCGTGCGCTCGTCGGCGGTTCGCGATCTGCTCGCCCATGCCCGCCGGCCCGACATGATCTCGTTTGCCGGTGGGCTGCCCAATCGAGGGCTTCGATGGCGACGGCATCCGGGCAGCCTTCGACGCGGTGCTCGCCGATCATCGGCATGCACTGCAATATGGCGAATCGGAAGGCGAGCCGGAACTGCGTGCCGCGTTGGCCGACTGGATGCGATCCGCGGGCATCGATGCCCGGGCCGAGCGCATCCTGGTGACCACCGGCTCGCAGCAGTCACTGGATCTGCTTGCGCGTTTGTTACTCGACGACGGCGACGCGGTGGCCGTGGCCAGGCCGACCTATCTGGCCGCATTGTCGGTTTTCCAACTCGCCGATGCGCGCCTGCTCGGTTTGGCGGGCGATGACGAGGGGCCGTTGCCCGGCGCGCTCGAGCAGGCGGCGCGCGAGCATCCGCGCCTGCGCGCGCTGTACCTGGTCCCCGAGTTCGCCAACCCCACCGGCGAGACGATCGGTACCGCACGACGCCGTGCGCTGCTCGAGGTGGCCGCGCGGCACGACATTGTTGTCATCGAAGACAACCCGTACGGCGCGCTGCGTTTCGCTGGCGAAGGTGCCACGCCGATGGCTGCCCTGGCCCGATCGCTACGTTCCGAAGGCGTCAACCCCACGGTGGTCAGCGTGTCCTCCTTGTCCAAGGTGATGGCGCCCGGCCTGCGCGTGGGCTGGATGTTGTTGCCCGATTCATTGTTCGATGCCGCGGTCCGGCTCAAGCAGGCGCTCGATCTGCACACCTCCACCGTGGTGCAGTTGGCCGCGGCTCACTACCTGCGCAGCGGCCGTCTGCAGGCCGCACTGCCCAGACTCAGTGCGATCTATGGCGAGCGTCACGAGCTGTTGCAGCGGGCGCTGACCCGGCATTTTGGCGACGCGCTGATCGTCAACCGCCCGCAAGGTGGCATGTTCGTCTGGGCACGCTTGCAGGCCGATGCGCTGGTCGAAATGCACGCATGGTTGCGCCAGGGTCTCGAGCACGGCGCGATCTTCGTGCCCGGCGAGGCCTTCTATGATGCCGAGCCCGATCCGAGCACCTTGCGCCTGAGCTTCGCGACCACCGCGCCGGCACGTATCGACGAAGGCGTGGGCCGCCTGGCCGCCGCCTGGGCCGCGCTGCGCGAGTCCTTATAATCGGAAGCAGTCGGGTTCTCCTGCGAACGGTCGCGGGCGTTCCGACAGAGATGGTGTCCGCACGGGCGTCGGCATCGCCGGCGTCCATGCGGAGCAAGGTGAGCATGCCTCGCCGTGACGCCCCGACGCGTGAAATCACGCCCGGTCGTTCGGCGGTATGCAGCCCCAAACGGGAAGCAGTGAGGCATCTGGTTGCTGCCCAAACTGCGCTGCCCCCGCAACGGTAAGCGGATCGTCGGGCCTGTCCCGACATCGGCTCCCACTGCCACTGGCCGGCAATCGCTGGCTGGGAAGGCGGGAGCCCGAATATCCGCCAGCCCGGATACCGGCCATCGATAAACGTGCAGGCGTGGCCATGTGGCGCGTTCTGCCCATCCATGTCGTCCGTTCTCGTGCACGGGGTGTGCACGCCGGGAGCCACATTCATGTCTGGTAACGATTCGTCCCGCTCGTGCGTGGTCTCGCTCGCTTTCTTGCTCGGCGCTGCGCTCACGACTCCGGCTCATGCCCAACAGGCCGGGCAGCCCATGGCGCTGCCGGGGGTGGTGGTGACCGCCACGGCGACGCCGCGGCCGGTCACCGACCTGATCTCCGACATCGACACCGCCCCGGTGGCCGGCGCGCGGCGCGATGGTGCGGCCAGCATGGTGGATCTGCTCGGCGCGCTGCCGGGGTTTGATCTGGTCTCCAACGGCGGGCCGGGCAGTACATCGGCGGTGTTGCTGCGCGGCGCGAGTGCCGGGCAGTCGTTGTTGCTGATCGATGGTTTCCGGGTGTCTTCGGTGTCGCTCGGCCAACCGACCTTCGAGGCCTTGCCGATGATGCTGACGGACCGGGTCGAGGTCTTGCGCGGGCCGGCCTCGGGCCTGTACGGCGCCGATGCGCTGGGCGGGGTCATTCAATTGTTCAGCATGGGCTCGCGGGTGCTCGCCGGCCCGGAGGGCGAACTCGCGCTCGGCGGTCTGGGCTCGCAACGCGCATTGCTCGGCTACGGGCTGAGCAACGGCAAGGGCCTTGGCGCGCAGTTGCGGATCAGCCGGGAACGCAGCGACGGCTTCAACGCCTCGCGCCCCGGGGCATTCCAGTTCAACGCCGACCGAGATGGCTTCTCGCGTGACGGCGCAATGTTGTCCCTGGGCGCCGACCTGGCAAGCGGCGCGAGCTGGCGGGCGATCTATCTGCAAAACGATGTCGACACCGACTATGACGACGGTGCATTCGATGGCGCGCGTGTGCTGGGTCAGGTCCGTCTGGCCGGCCTCACGGCCGAACAGGAGATGCCCGACGGAGGCCTCTGGCAGTTGCGCATCGGGCGCAGCAGCGACCGTAGCGAGACGATCTCGAGTTTCCCCGGGGTCTATGAGAGTACCCAGGATCAGATCGGCGTCGTGCACACACGCCCGCTGGGTCCCGGCGTGGAAATGCGCTTCGCCTTCGAACACCTGAGCCAGTCGCTCGCTGCCTCCACGTACACGGCGCCGTCCCGCAGCACGGACGGCTACACGCTCGCGCTCACCGGCCGGGAGGGCGCGCACATCGTGCAACTGAGTGTGCGCCGCGACGACAGCAACCAGTTCGAGAACCAGACCCACGGCACGCTCGCCTACGGCTATGTGACGGACAGCGGCTGGCGGCTCGGCGGGTCGGCATCCACCGGGTTTCGTGCGCCGAGCTTCAATGACCTTTACTACCCGGGTTATGGTCGTGCCGCCGTGCGGCCGGAAAGCGCGCGTTCCCTCGAACTCGGTGCCTACCTCGATCCGCAGGATCCCGCGCGCGATGGCTGGCGGGCCAAGCTGGTGATCTACCGCAATGCGGTCGAAGACCTGATCGTCTATGCGCCCGTCTGCCCGGATCCGGCGCCGCAATATGCGTTCGGCTGCGCCGACAATGTCAACAATGCGCGCCTGCTGGGCGCGGCGCTGTCGCTGTCCAGCCGCCATGGCGCCTGGCAGTGGCGGATCGATGCCGACTTTGCCGATCCGCGTGACCGGACCCTGCAAAAGCGACTGGCGCGCCGCGCCACCCGTCAACTCTCGGCGTCGCTCGCCTGGTCGCGCGATGTCTGGCGTCTCGGGGCGCGCGCCAAGCTGGTGGGCTCGCGCTTCGATGATCAGGCCAACACCCGGGTTCTGGCCGGTTACGGGCTGATCGATCTCTCCGGCGCCCGCCGTCTGGGCAAGGACTGGGAGCTGTTTCTGAGCGTGAGCAATGCCGGCGACCGCGACTACACGACCGCTGCCGGGTTCGCCCAGCAGGGGCGCTTGGTGATGGCCGGCGTGCGCTATCCGGCGCGCTAGCAACCGCTGCCGCCTCGAGACACGTGTTGACCGCGCGATGAACATGCCCCGCCTGCGGCGGATCCTGGTTGCCGCGGTGGCGATGCTCGTGCTGACTCTGCTCACGCTGCTGTTCGGCCTCAGTGTGGGTAGCGAGACATTGACGCCCGGGCAGGCGCTACGCGCGTTGTTCACCGACCAGGGGATCCATTCGGTGATCGTCACCGAGCTGCGCCTGCCGCGGCTGCTGGCCGCCGCCGCCTGCGGCGCGGCGCTGGCGATCGCCGGTGCCCTGTTGCAGGGGTTGCTGCGCAATCCGCTCGCCGATCCCTATGTGCTCGGCATCTCGGGCGGCGCCTCGGTGGGCGCCCTGGCGGCGGTGCTTTTGGGCGGCGCGATGTATTCGGCCCTGGGCGCGCTGATCGGTGCGGTCGTGATCACGGCGCTGGTATTCGCACTGGGTGCCCGCGCATTGACCGCGCCCGTCGGTGCACCGCCGATCGGCGTGGCATTGATCCTTGTCGGGGTGATCCTGGCGGCCGCCTGTGGTGCGATGGTCAGTCTGTTACTGGTGCTGCTGCCGGCGCAGCCGCTGCGCGCGACCATGCTCTGGCTGATGGGCGACTTCGGCGCTGTGCGCTCGGCCTGGCCGTCGGTGCTCGGGCTGCTGCTGCTCGCGCCTGCCGCGTTCGCGCTGGCGCCCGATCTCGATCTGATCGGTGCCGGCGAGACCCGCGCCGCCACGCTCGGCGTGCCCGTGGCCCGTCGCCGGATTCAGATCGTGGCGCTGGCCGCGGCGCTCACCGCGGTGGCCGTGTACACCGCCGGGCCGGTCGGATTCGTCGGGCTCGTGGTGCCGCATATCGTGCGCCTGGCGATCGGCAATGATCAGCGCCTGGTCATCCCGTTCTGCGCGCTGGCCGGCGCCATCGGTCTGGCATTGGCCGACACTGTGGCACGCTCGATCGTGGCGCCGATCCAGTTGCCGGTCGGTGCGGTGACCGCGGTCATCGGCGTGCCGATGTTTCTCACGCTGTTGCTGCGCCGGGGAATGCGATGAATGCGCAAAGGCCCGCAACGGTCCCGGCCGCGCATGCCGGGCAAGGGGCTGGCCCGCCACTGCTGGAACTAGACCGGCTTTCGGTCCGGGTCGGTGCGCGCAGGCTGATCGATGCGATCAGCCTGCGCGCCGAGCGAGGCCAGTGCTGGGCTCTGCTCGGTGCCAATGGCCGTGGCAAGTCCAGCCTGCTGCTGGCAATTGCCGGATTGCTGCCGCTCGCCACGGGCGAGGTCCGCCTGGCTGGCCGGCCGCTGAGCGCGATTCCGGCGCGCGAGCTCGCCCGCCTGCGGGCGTTGGTGGAACAGCACCGTCAGGACGGCTTCGCCCAGAGCGTTCGTGATCACGTGGCCCTGTCACGCAGGCCCTATGTTTCGGGCTGGCATCTGGACGCCGCCGACGCCCCCGAGGTGCAACAGGCATTGCGCCTGCTCGATCTGGAATCGCTGGCCGGGCGTGACATCCGCACGCTATCGGGGGGTGAGCGGCAGCGGGTGGCGATCGCAGCTGCGGTGGCTCAGGACACCCCCGTGCTGCTGCTGGATGAACCGATCGCGCATCTTGATCCGCCTGGTCGGATCGCGGTGATGCGTCGATTGCTCGGCTTGTCGGATCGCCTGCTGATTCTGGCCATGCATGAACCCGAGATCGCGCTCGAGTTCTGCAGCCATGCGCTATTGCTCGGCGTGCACGGCTGGCATGCGGGCCCGATCTCGGATCTGCATGATCCCGCCCGGCTCGCCGAGCTCTATGGCGGTCGGCCGCGACTGCTCAGGGTGCCCGGCGACGCCGATCGTGAGGCCGCGTACCTGGTCCGCTGGGACTGAGACGGCCTCCTGTCGGGGACGATGGCCCGCCAGGCTGCATGACATAATCGAACGCGCGGGGCGGGCTGGTCGTGGCCCGCGCGTTTCGATGACGGAGACCTGATGGCTGAGCACGGGCGCGCTGCGCTGGTGGGCGTCGATGTCGGTGGCACGTTCACCGACCTCGTGCTGTTCGAACCCGTTGCCCAGCGGGTGCGCCTGGCCAAGGTGCCCAGCACCCTGGAGAACCAGGCATTCGGCGTGCTCGCGGCGCTCGATGCCACGGGCATTGGTCTAAACGACGTCTCGCTGATCGTGCACGGCACCACCACCACCACCAATGCGGTGCTCGAGCGCAAGCTGTGCCGCACCGGGCTGATCACCACCCGTGGTTTTCGTGACGTGCTCGAGCTCGGCCGGCGAACCCGCCCCCAGGCCTATGGCATGGTTGGTCGCTTCGAGCCGGTGATTGCGCGTGATCTGCGCATCGAGGTCGATGAGCGGGTGCTGGCCGACGGCAGCGTGCACACGCCCCTTGACGGGCAACAGCTGCGTGAGGCGATTCAGACGCTGCAGGCGGCCGGATGTGAATCCGTGGTCGTGCATTTTCTGCATGCCTATGCCAATCCCGGGCACGAGCTCGAGGCCGGGCGCCTGGTGCGCGAACTGTGGCCGCAGGCTCACCTGACCCTGGCCCACGAGCTGTTGTCGGAAAGTCGCGAGTTCGAGCGCGGCGTCACGGCCGCGGTCAATGCTTCGGTGCAGCCCCTGCTCGAACGTTACGTGCGCCGCCTGCGCGAGGAACTGGCCAGTCGCGGTTATCGCGGCGACGTGCTGGTGGTCAACGGCAATGGCGGGATGGTGTCGTCGCGGCTGGTGGCGCGCGAGGCGGCAAAGACCGTCATGTCCGGCCCGGCCTCCGGCGTGATGGCCGCGGCCTATACCGGGCGGCGGGCCGGCATCACCGAACTGATCACGTATGACATGGGCGGCACCTCGAGCGATGTCGCGCTGATTCGCGGCGCCGAACCGTCCGTCTCGCACGAGATCGAGATCGAATACGGGATGCCGATCCATGTGCCGATGGTCGATGTGCGCACGGTCGGTGCCGGCGGCGGCTCGATTGCGCGCATCAATGCCGGCGGCCTGCTCGAAGTGGGTCCACAAAGTGCCGGCGCCGATCCCGGGCCGATCTTCTATGGCCGGGGCGGTGTCGAACCCACGATCGCCGATGCCAACTTGCTGCTCGGACGGCTCGACGCCGGGCGATTGCGCGCGGCCGGCGACGATGATCCCCGCGCGCAGGTCGAGGCCATCTTTGCCGAGCGCCTGGGCGTGCCCCTGGGCCTGGATGCGATCGGCGCGGCCGAGGCCGTGATCCGGGTGGCCAATGCCAAGATGGCCGGAGCGATCCGCATGGTGTCGCTGTCGCTGGGTGCCGATCCGCGTGATTTCGCGTTGTTCGCCTTTGGCGGAGCAGGCCCCCTGCATGCCTGTGCGTTGGCACGCGAGCTCGGTGTGCCGCGGGTGCTGGTGCCGGCGCGTCCGGGCATCACCAATGCGCTTGGCTGCGTCGTGGCCGATTTGCGCCATGACTTCGTCAACACGGTGAATTCACCGGTCGACTCGCTCGACGAGGCCGGCCTGCATGCGCTGATCGATGCCCGCGTCGCCGAGGGCGAGGCGCTGGTGCATGAGCAGCCCGTTGCGGTCAGCGAGATCAAGCATCGCTTCAGCGTCGACATGCAGTTCGTCGGCCAGACGCATCTGCTGCGCGTGCCGCTACCCGATGCGCGTCCGAACCGTGGGCAACTGCGGCAGTGGTTCGAGGCCGCCTATCGCGCGCGCTTTCGGGTGGAACTGTCCGAGATCCGCGCACAGCTGGTGAATGTGAATGTTTCGGTGATCGGCGCGCGTGCGCCCGTCGATTTGTCGCTGCTGATCGATCCGGCCGGGCGAGCCGACACGCTCGAGGCCGCGCGTCGCGGCGAGCGCGCGGTGCGCATCGGTGGGCGCTGGCATCAGACACCGGTCTACTGGCGCGATGCCTTGCCGGTGCATGCGCAGCTCACCGGCCCGGCGATCATCGAACAGATGGATACCACGGTGCTGATCGAGCCCGGCGATGCGGTGCGCGCCGACGATGACGGCAACCTGATCGTCACCCTGGCCTGACCCATGCGCCGAGAACCCCCTGCGATCCACGCTGCATGCGGCGCGCACTGCGCGCCATCGACGGAGCAAACCGCATGAAACTCGACCCGGTGACCCTGAGCGTGATCCAGGCGGGCCTGCAGCAGGTCTGCGACGAGATGGATCTGAGCTTTTCTCGCGCCGCGTTCTCGCCGGTGATCGCCGAAGCCAATGATCGTTCCGATGGCATCTATGCGGCCGACGATGGCTCGCTGATCGCGCAGGGTGCGGGCGGACTGCCGGTGTTCGTCGGCACGATGCAGTATTCGACGCGCACCTTGATCGAGATGATTGCCGCGGGCAGGGCGGCCGCACCTCGCGAGCAGGATGTCTATATCGTCAATGATCCCTACCTGGGCGGCACGCACCTGATGGATGTGCGCTTTGCCAAGCCCTTCTACCGCCATGGCGAGATCTTCTGCTGGTTGTCCAACACCGGTCACTGGCCGGACACCGGCGGCGCGGTTCCTGGGGGCTTTTCGGCCTCGGCCACCGCGGTCGAGCAGGAGGGGCTGCGCCTGCCGCCGGTGCGTCTGTTCAAGCAGGGCGTGCTCGACGAAGAGATCTACGCGATCATCTGCTCGAATATCCGTGTGTCCGAGCAGAGAATCGGTGATGTCAAGGCGCAGGCCGCCGCGCTGGCCGTTGGCGAAAACCGTCTGACCGTCCTGCTCGATCGCTATGGCGATGACACTGTGCGTGCCGCAATCGCCGAGTTGCGCGTTCGCGCCAGCGAACAGATGCGCGCGCTGATTGCGGCGATACCCGATGGTGTCTATCGCAGTGAGGCGCAGGTCGACAGTGACGGCGTGGTCGATCAACCCTTGTCGATCCGGCTCGCGCTCACCAAGGCCGATGGCGAACTGACGTTCGATTTCTCCGAGTCGAGCCCGCCTTGCCAGGGGCCGATGAATTCGGTCTTCGCGACCACCTGCAGCTCCGTCTATCTGGCGATGCGGCACATCTTCCCGGAGGTGCCGATCAGCGCGGGTGCGTTTGAGCCGCTGCATGTGCCGCGCCCACAGGGCACCTTCCTCGATGCCAACTATCCGCGGCCGGTCTCCGGTTGCGCGGCCGAGGTGTCGCAGCGAATCGCCGAGGCCGTGTTCCTGGCGCTGGTCGATGTCCTGCCCGATCGTGTCACCGCGGCGCCGGCGGGCACCAGCGGCAACTTCGCGCTCGGCGGCCATGATCCGGCGCGCGGACGTGACTTCGTCATGTATCAGATCTCCGGCGGCGGCTACGGTGGCAATGCCGACCATGACGGGCTCACCAACGGTTGCTCCACGATCGGCATCTCCAAGGCGCCGCCGATCGAGATCATGGAGCAGGCGTTCCCGGTGCTCTATCGTCGCTATGCGCTGCGCGAGCAATCGGCCGGAGCCGGTCGTCATCGGGGGGGCTTCGGCGTCGACTACGAGGTCGAACTGCTGCGCGGTCAGGCACGGGCCAGCTTCGTGATGGACCATGGCCGAAACGGCCCGCCTGGCGTGCGCGGCGGCCTCTCCGGTGCGGCCAACACCGTGCGGGTCTGGCGGGATGGCCAGGTTTATGTGCCTGCGCATTTGTCCAAGGACCAGGACATCGTCTTGAACGCAGGCGACCGGGTGCAGGTGGGCACACCGGGTGGCGGTGGCTACGGCGATCCATTGACCCGTGATCCCGCCGATGTGCTCGAGGATGTCCGCCTGCAACGGCTCACCGCCCGGCAGGCCGGCGACGAGTACGGCGTGATTCTCGATCCCGATGGCGAGCGAATCGACGAGGCGGCAACCCGATCGCGGCGCGCCGCGCGCTGAAGGTGGATATCGCGCCGGGCGGCCCGCTGGCATTCCGATTGTCGATGCAATGACCTGGACGGATTTGGCCAGAATTCGCCGACCGTTCGGTCGGCAAAGATTCCGCATCCAAGGCTAAACTGTTCGCTTCGCCCTCGCAGATCTGCCGCGTAATGGCCGGCTCCTGGGGCTTCGCATGTCAGAGGGCCGCCTGGGCGGCCGCGACCAACGCTTGAAATCGGTGGCAAAGCTGCCGCTTTTCGGGCTTTATTTCACCATCTTTGACCATGGACAACGTGGGCGACCGCGCTTAGGCTGGACAGGTGACTGATATGCCCGGCTACCCTTCCATCCGCTCCCCGTCCACGGACACGCTCCGTGAGCCGGCGCCTGTCGTTCCGGCGCCCGTGCTGGGCAACAGCGGGCGGCTGGCACTGGTGGCCGAAACCTATCGGGGCCGCCTGCTTGGCCAGATGCGCACCTATGCGGTCGCCGGATTCACCGCCGAGCAATATCGCCGCCTGTTATCTGCGCACTGGCATCTGCTCGCCTCGCTGGCCCAGGGAGCGTTCGCGGTTGCCGGCCACGACTGGGCCCGCACCGCGCCAAGCCTGCGAACCCCGCTGCTGCGTCTGGGTCTGCGATGGGAAGCGGCGCGCGCGCTGGCCAATGATGACCTTCTCGCGCTGAAACTGGCGCCGGGCCCGTTGCCGGTCGATGTCCATCTCTGGCGCATGCATTTCATGCGTCAGATCGATGGCGACCTGCCCAGCGCATTCATTGGTGCAGCCGCGATTCAGGATCAGTTCCTCTCGGGCAGTGTCGGTGATGCGATGCGTGAAGCGCTCGGTCGGGCCGGTATCCCGGCCGGCGCCAGCCGATGCCTGCAGCGTCTGATGTCCGATGCCGGCGAGCACTTCGAACCGCTCTGGAACGGTCTGGATCGCGCCTCGACGGATGCCACCGACGACGACGCTCTGTGGCTGGGTGCGCGGGTTGCCGGGCTGATGCTGCTTCGCCTGTACCACGCCTGCCTGGACGACGACTGTCCCAGCCACGAGATCGAGGCACTGCTCGATCCCGAAGCCATGTCGGACTGAGCCGGGCCAGGCTCGGCTGTCACCTGATCCAGGTTCATTGCGAATGTCGGCACCTGCGCCGGCCCGGGTCACGCCACCGGGCACCTGCGCCGGCCCGGGTCACGCCACGGGGCACATGCCGCCGTCGACATTGATCGCGGTGCCGGTGATGAAGCTGCCCTGATCCGAGGCCAGCAGGCAGGCCATGTTGGCGAACTCCTCGGCGGTGCCGATGCGCCCCAGCGGCACCCGCGCAGCCAGCTTGCTCTGCAGCGCCTCGAGGCTGACACCCTCGCGGGCGGCGCGGCGCACCCACTGGTCACTCTCGATCAGGCCCACGAGCAGCGCATTGATCAGGACATTGTGTGGCGCGTACTCGGCCGCCAGGGCTTTGGTCAGCGCCATGCCCGCGGCTCGCGTTACCGAGGTCGGCGCGGTGCCGGCGTCGGGCGCCTTCGCATACGTGTTGAGCACATTGATCACCCGGCCCCAGCGCTGTTCACGCATGCCGGGCAGCGCCGCGCGGCACATGCGGATCGCAGCGAACAGTTTGAGATCGATGTCTTGCTGCCAGACTTCGTCGCTGTGGCTCTCGAACGGGCCGGCGCATGACGAGCCGGCATTGTTGACCAGGACATCGATGCCGCCGAGCGCCTCGAGTGTGCGCGCATGGATCGATGCGCAACCGTCGGCCGTGGAGACGTCGCCGGCGATCGCCACGATCCGGGCGCCGTCGCGCGCCCGCTGTGCGACCTGCGCGCGTGCCTGTTCCAGGACCTCGGGGCGGCGCGCCACCAGGGCCACGTCGGCGCCGGCCTCGGCGAAGCGCGACGCCATTGCCAGACCCAGGCCCTGGCTGGCTCCGGTGACCAGCGCGCGGCGCTCGGTGAGGGTGAGTTGCATGCCTGTCTCCTTGCAATGGGTGAATAGCCATCGGCCCGCGCAACCTCTTGGGGTTCATGCGTCAGGGGCCGTTGTCATTGGGCATTCTATGCGTCGCCGGCGGATAGCCGATGGGCTGCGGGAATTGGTGCGCAAGGAGCGGAGTGCGGCGCTGCCCGGGTATCGCTATCGTCACATCCCAGGCTTCGACGACGCACGCAGAACGCCGGGTCGACCGCACTGATAGAGTGAGAGGAATCTGATGAATGCCAGAGACACGATGTTGCCCATCGACGTTGCCTTTGCGGGTGAAGACGAACGCCGCGCCGCGGTCGGCCGCCGTGACCAGGCGGCCGACGGTCAGTTCGTCTACGCGGTCACGACCACGGGCGTCTATTGCCGGCCGAGTTGCGTTTCGCGCCCGGCGCTCCCGGCGAATCTGCGTTTTTTCGCCGATGCGCCCGCCGCGCAGGCGGCCGGCTTCCGACCCTGCAAGCGCTGTCATCCCCAGCTGGCGCTGGAAGATGCCGGTGAGCGCCGGCGCATCATCACGGCCTGTCGCCTGATCGAACGATCGGAACGCACACCCACGCTGGCCGAACTGGCCGCAGCCGCTGGGCTCAGCGAGCATCATTTTCATCGCCTGTTCAAGCGCGCGCTGGGGGTCACGCCACGCGCCTATGCGCTTGCCGATCGTCGCGCGCGGCTGCAGCGCTCGATGAGTCGCGAGGGCTCGGTCACCGAGGCGATCTACGCCACCGGCTACAGCTCCAGCGGGCGCTTCTACGAGGAAGCCGGCGCCGCCCTGGGCATGCTGCCGCGGGCGCGCCTGGCCGCTGGTGCCGGCGAGACGATTCGCTTCGCAGTTGGCCAGTGCTCGCTGGGCGCGCTGCTGGTGGCGGCCACCGCGCGGGGAGTCTGCGCGATCTCGATCGGAGATGATCCGCAGGCCTTGATCGAAGAGCTTCAAGGCCGGTTCGCACGGGCGGAATTGATCGGCGACGACGCCGGATTCGCCGCCCATGTGGCGCAGGTCGCCGGCCTGGTCGATGGTCGCCGCGATGCGCTGAATCTGCCCCTGGATATCCGTGGCACGGCGTTTCAGCAACGAATCTGGCAGGCCCTGCGCGATATTCCCGCCGGAACCACCACCACCTACAGCGAGCTCGCGGCGACGCTGGGCATGCCTCGCGCCACGCGTGCGGTTGCGGCCGCCTGCGCGGCCAACACGCTGGCGGTGGCGATTCCCTGTCATCGTGTGGTGCGCAACGACGGTAGCCTGGCCGGTTATCGCTGGGGTATCGAGCGCAAGCGCGCGCTGCTCGAGCGCGAAGGGCGCGGATGAATGCACCCGCGCAGCACCGGGAGCCTGCCGGGCTCGATCCGGCCCTTGGCGAAGACGCGGCGTGTGCCACCGCCGCCCGCCTGCCTGATGCCGGCGCCCTGGCCGCGCTTGCGCACCAGGGCCACGCGCTGATTCCCCGGTCTGCTCTCGATCGCGCAGCTTGTACCGCGCTGCCGAACCTCTATGACCAGCCGCAGTGGTTTCGATCCCGGGTGATCATGGAACGCCATGGCTTTGGCCGTGGGCAGTACCAGTACTTCGACCGGCCGCTGCCACCCTTGATCGCCATGTTGCGAACCCAGGGCTATCAGCGCTTGTTCGCTACCGCCAACGCCTGGCATCGGGCGCTGGCGATCGATGATCGCTTCGACGCAGAGTACGACGACTTCCTCGCCCGCTGCCACGCGGGCGGACAGCATCGGCCGACGCCCTTGCTGCTCAGATATGGCCCGGGCGATGAGAATCGCCTGCACCAGGATCTCTACGGAGAGCATGTCTTTCCGCTGCAGATCGCGGTGCTGTTGTCCAGGCCGGGGCATGATTTCGAGGGTGGCGAGTTCGTGCTCACCGAACAGCGCCCCCGCCAGCAGTCACGGGTTCACGTTGCCGCGCTGGGGCAGGGCGATGCGATCGTATTCCCGGTGCGTTTTCGTCCGGTTCGCGGTGCCCGAGGCTATTACCGGGCCGTGGTTCGTCACGGCGTCAGTGTGGTGCGTCGCGGGCAGCGGCATGTGCTGGGCATCATCTTTCATGATGCCGCCTAGCAGCTCAGCACGCCAGAGCGCCGTCACGGGCCCGCTAGCCCGCAAGTCTCACCGACCGCGGAAATGCTTCAAGGCGCGTGTCGGTCTGCCGGATCTGATCCGCCGCCGTCGCTCAGATCGAGTAGGTGCCGGCCCGCCAGCGAACCTCGCCTCCGCTGCCGAGCTTGAACCGGGCGATACCGGCCCCGCGCTGGGTGTCCACACCACCGAGGTCGAGCGCGTCGATACCCTTGTCGCGCAGCATCAGCATCGCGCGCCATAGCAGCAGGTTGTGGGCGCCGTGCTCGCGTCCGCGATCATCGCTCCAACCCACGTGGTAGGTGGCCCGGCGCCCGTGCAGCAGGAACAGCATTGCACCAACCGGTTCGCGGCCAAGCTCGGCGCGCAGCATCAGGAGGTCGGCGCCGGTACCATCCCGCGCGCCCAGATCCCGCCAGGCGGTGACGAAGCCCGCCGGCAACGCCGTGTAGCCGCGCCGCTGTTGCTGCTCTCGATCGCGCTCGAGCAGCCAGTCCAGTTGCGGGCTCTGACGGCCAACGGTGATGATCTTCAACGGAGAGGCTTCGGCATTGACCAGGCTGTTGCGCCATTTGGCCTTCAACCGGGCACGCAATGCCGCGTCATCGCCATCGAGGCCGACGAGCACGGTCGCCTGGCCGGTCATCAGCGCGCGCCGTCCGCCCAGGCCGGTCTGCGCCGGGTCTCGTTCGTCGGGGCTGACCAGCACCAGCCGCGCGCGGCCCAGGCCAAGGGCGCGCGCCAGCCCGGCGATCGCCGCGCTGCGCTGCCCGGCATCCAGCCCGGTGGCGAAGACCGGGCCGTTGCCGGCATGGGCGATGCGCAGCACGCCCAGCACCCGACGCACGCCGAACTGCGCCAATCCGACGACATCATCGTCCAGGCGCAGCATGCCGCGTGCTATGGTCAGGCCGAGTCGCTGCAGGCTCTCGCCATAGGCCCAGTGTTGCTGAATGCCCCCGGCCTGCCGGGCATGCAGCGCCTGCCATGCGTCGCGATCGGCGGCGCCCCAGATCAGTCCCATGGCCGCATTCTATGTGTGTGCCCGTCCGCCTTCCCGCATCTGTCGTATTGATCGATCGTCTGCGTCCCTGCCCCGATGGCTCTTCGCAAACCTGCCCCCCAGACCGTGTTCGGCCACGTGATTCCCGAACCGAAAATGACCGGCTATGCCTGGTGGTGGCTGTTCACCCGCCTGTTGCTGCCGATCACCGTGGCCGGCAGCCTGCTCGATCTGGGCGCGCAGTGGTTGTTCGGGATCTGCGTCGGGCTCTGGTGTCTGGCCGGCTGAGCCCGGCCGTTCAGCGCACCGCCTGACAGAGCCGCTCGACCTCGTCCAGCATGGCCAGGGTGGGTCGGGCCATACGGTCGGCATCGAGCATGATCAGGCGCTGATCGCGCACCGCCGGCAGTTCATCGAAGCGGCGCCATTGCGCGAGCGGATCGTCGCGCTCTTGCGCTGCGCGCGCGGCGATGATCACCTCGGGCCGGCTGCGCAGGACATCCTCGGCGCCGATATGCGGCACCAGCGCGGCAAGGTCGGCGAACACATTGCGAATCCCGCAGCGGGCCATGGCATCGCTGATCACATGCCGGCCGTTCAGTGTCATCAACGGCTCGGGCCAGACCTGATAGAAACCGCGCAGTGTCACCCCGGCCCGGCCGATCCCGGCGAGCCGGCGGCGCACCGTGCCGGCAAGCTGACTGGCGCGCTCCTGGTGACCGGACAGATGGCCAAGCGTGATCAGCGCGGTGGCGATGTCTTCGAGGGTATGGACGCTGACCACCTCGACCCGCATGCCCAATGCCTGCAGCCGCTCGATCCAGCGTGCCGGCGTGCCGCCGCCCCAGGCCAGTACGATCCCGGGCCGCAGTGCCACGATGCGTTCCAGGTCGAGGCCCGCATGGCTGCCGATGCGGGTGATCTCGCGCGCCGCCGCCGGCCTGTCACTGAACGCCATCGTGCCGATCACGCTCGCGCCGGCGCCGATATCGAACAGGCTTTCGGTCAGCGCAGGTGCCAGCGAGACGATGCGTGGCTGCGCGCTGGCGCCGGCGGCGAAGAGTGCCAGCCAGGCGGCCAGCACAATGGCGAGCGATCGCGCGCGGCACGGGTTCGACGCGCGCCATGATGCGGGCGCGCCGGCCCGGCGGGGACAGCGCATCCGGAGCAAACTGCTGGCCACGAACATCCGCGGGGCGGCGTTGACCAGCGTGCCGGCGCGATCAGCCGTTCAGCAGCGCCCAGACCTTCTCGGAAGTCACCGGCATCTGCAGGCTCAGCCGACGTTCGTCGCTGACCCCGGCACGCACCAGTGCATCCATGACCGCGCTGACCACGGCGGGCGTGGCGCCGATCGTGCCCAGCTCGCCCACGCCCTTGACGCCCAGCCGGTTGTTCGTGCTGGGCACCGACTGATCCATCGTGGTCTTGAAGGTGCCGTAGATGTCGGCGCGTGGCATCGCGTAGTCCATGAAGCTGCCAGTCTGCAGCTGACCGTCTTCGTCATAGACCACCTGCTCGCAGAGCGCCTGGCCGATGCCCTGCACCGCGCCGCCCTCGAGCTGACCAACCACGATCATCGGATTGATCACGCGCCCGACATCATTGACATTGGCATACGAAACGATCTGTACATGGCCGGTGTCCGGGTCGATCTCGACCTCACAGATGTGACAGCCATTAGGCCAGGTGGGCCCGATCACCGAACTGGTGGAATCGACGAAGATCTTGCCGCCCTCCTGCTTGCCCGCCAGCTCGAACAGGTCGATGCCGCGATCGGTGCCCATCACCTGCAGCCTCGGGGCCACGTATTCGATGTCAGTGGGCGCGCATTCGAGTTCTTCGGCGGCCAGTTCCTTGGCCTTGTCGATCGTGCGCTCGGATGCCACCTCGACCGCCGAGCCGCCCGTGAAGATCGAGCGTGAACCCGCGCTGCCGAAGCCGTTGGCCCGGTCGGTGTCGCCGTGCAGGATGCGGATCTTTTCGATCGGCAGGCCGAGCGTGTCCACCACCACCTGTGCGAAGCTGGTGGCAATGCCCTGGCCCATCGGCATCAGCGCGGTCATGACCTCGACGATGCCATCGGCCGTGATGTTCACCGTGACCCGTTCTTCGAAGGCGTTGCCGCCGGTCCATTCGAGGAAGGTGGCGATGCCGCGCCCGCGCAGCAGACCCCTGGCCAGGCTGTCGGCGGCGCGCTTCTCATAGCCGTCCCAGTCGGCCAGTTCGAGACCCTGGTTCATGACGGATTCGAAGGCGCCGGTGTCGTAGGTCTGCGCCATCTGGTTCTTGTAGGGCATCTGCTCGGGCCGGATCATGTTGCGCCGACGCAGTTCGCGCGGATCGATGCCGAGCTGGCGCGCCGCCTCGTCCATCAGCCGCTCGGTGAAGTAGATCGCCTCGGGCCGGCCGGCGCCACGATAGGCGGCTGTCGGCGCGGTATTGGTGAGGATCGCACGCAGATGAAAGTCGATCAGTGTGATGTCATAGATGCTGGTGGCCACCCACGGACCGATCAGCAGCTGGATCGCCACGCCGGTGGGATTGGCACAGCCGCCCACATTGGCGTCGGAGCGCAGCCGGTAGGCGAGAATCTTGCCGTTGCCATCGAAGGCCATCTCGGCACGGGTACGCACATCGCGGCCGTGCACCGCCGAAAGCATGTCCTCGCTGCGATCGGCAATCCAGCGTACCGGCCGGTTCAGGGTCTTGGCCGCGAACGCCACCGCGCCGTCTTCCGGGTACATGCCGGTCTTCATGCCGAAGCCGCCGCCGACATCGCCGACCACCACGCGGATGTCTTCGGGCTTCATGCCCAGCACCGGCTCGGCCAGCGTGCCACGAACCCCGGTGGGCATCTGCGTGCTCATGCGGATGGTGAGCCGGCCGCCATCCATGTAGGCGAGCACCGAGCGCGGCTCGATAGAGGCCGGGGCCAGACGTTGGTTGTCGAGATCGACGCTGACCACGTGTGCGGCCTTGGCGAATGCCGCGTCGGCCTTGGCGGCATCGCCATGGCGCATCTCGGCACAGATGTTGTCCGGCGCGCCGTCGGCCACCCGCGGTGCATCGGCCGCCAGCGCGGCATCGACAGTGGTCACGGCCGGCAGCGTTTCGTAGTCGATCTCGACGGCCTCGGCGGCATCCAGGGCGGCAGTGCGCGATTCGGCGATGATCATGCAGACCGCTTCGCCGACGTAGTGGGCCTTGTCGACCGCGATCGGGTGACGCGGGCCGGACACGGCCGGCTTGCCGTCGCCGCGCGCCCAGGCGCCGGCGGCGCCGGGCAGCGGCTTGACCCCTGCGGCGGCGAGGTCGGCACCCGAGAAGACGCCGATCACACCGGGCATCGCCTCGGCGGCGGACTTGTCCACCGAGCGGATACGGGCATGCGCGTGTGGTGAGCGCAGGAACACGCAGACCGCCTGGTTCTCCAGCGTGAAATCGTCGGTGTAGCGGCCCTCGCCGCGCAGCAGGCCCTTGTCTTCGATACGGGGGACAGCCTGGCCGCTGCCGAACCGTGCGGGAATCGCCTCGGTGCTCATCTTCATCTCCGGAATGTCTGGTGCGCTCGCTGCCGCCGTCACCCATGCGGGTCTTCGGGCGGTTGCGCCGGCCCGCCGTCATGGGCGGATACGTGCCGGCCCGCGCTTGGCTTCACGAGTCTAGCAGGCTGTGCAAGAGCGCATGCGTGCGAGGCTGGCGCCCGGCTCGCGCGGGCACAGGGCGGCGATGACCGATAATCGCGCGATGAACCCAGAGTCTCCCGCGCCCGCCGCTGCCCGACCGGCCATGTCGATCCTTCGCCGGCTCGTGCCGTTCGTGGCGCGCTACCGGGGCCGCGTCGCGATGGCGGTGGTGGCGCTGCTGGTCGCGGCGGCGGCCACCCTCACCGTGCCGGTGGCATTTCGCTATCTGGTGGATCTCGGTTTCGCGTCGCCTGCCGACATGCAGGAGCCGGGTCAGGTCAACCGCGTGTTCCTGGCACTGTTCGGTGTCTCACTGCTGCTGGCCGTCGGCTCGGCGGTGCGCTTCTATTGCGTGTCCTGGCTCGGTGAGCGGGTCAGCAACGATTTGCGCGAGGCGGTCTATGGCAATGTGCTGCGCCAGGACCCCTTGTTCTTTGAGACACTGAAGACCGGCGAGGTCTTGTCGCGGCTCTCGACCGACACCACCCTGATCCAGACCCTGGTTGGCACGAGCATCTCGCTCGGGCTGCGTAACAGCCTGCTGCTGGTTGGGTCGCTGGGCATGATGATCTACACCAGCCCGACCCTGGCCGGCATGATCGTCGGACTGCTCGTTCTGGTGGTGGTGCCGATCATCGTCTTCGGACGCCGCGTTCGGCGGCTGTCGCGCGACAGCCAGGATCGGCTCGCCGATTCGGTGCGCTGGCCGGGGAAACGCTCAATGCGATGCAGGTGGTGCAGGCATACGGGCGTGAGCAGACCGAACAGGCGCGCTACGACGCGGCGGCCGAACAAGCCTTCGCAAGCGCGATTCGACGCACCCGTGCGCGCGCAATGCTCACCGCGCTGGCCATCGTGCTCGTGTTCGGTGCGATCGTGTTCGTGCTCTGGTTGGGCGCGCATGCTGTGCTCGAGGGGCGTCTGTCCGCCGGCCTGCTGACCCAGTTCATCCTCTATGCGGGCCTGCTGGCCGGCTCCACCGGCGCGATCGCCGAGGTCATGGGCGATGTACAGCGTGCAGCCGGTGCCACGGAGCGTCTGATCGAACTGCTCGATGCCCGGCCGGCGATCCGCTCCGGCCCCTTGCTGCTCGGCGGTGCGGTCTCCGGCGCGGCCGGCGCTGGCGCTGGCGCTGGCGCGACCGATCGCCCGACCCGTGCCGCCGCCGTGCGCTTCGACGATGTCCGTTTCCACTATCCTTCGCGCCCGGGTGAACCGGCTGTCGACGGCCTGGATTTCACCGTTCAGCCCGGTGAGACGGTCGCCCTCGTGGGGCCCTCGGGCGCCGGCAAGACCACGGTGTTCCAGTTGTTGCTGCGCTTTTACGATCCGCAGTCCGGCTCGATCTCGATCGACGGCATCGATCTGCGCGAACTGTCGCTGGCGTCACTGCGCGATGCGATCGGCCTGGTCTCGCAAGACAATGTGGTGTTCTCCAGCAGTGCGATGGAGAACATACGCTATGGGCGGCTCGATGCCACGGATGAAGAGGTGATCGAGGCGGCCCGCCAGGCACGCGCGGATGAATTCATCGCCCGGCTGCCGCAGGGCTATGACACCTACCTGGGTGAGCGCGGTGTGCGCTTGTCGGGTGGGCAGCGCCAACGGATCGCGATCGCGCGAGCGCTGCTACGCAATCCGCCACTGCTGCTGCTCGATGAGGCCACCAGTGCGCTGGATGCTCAGAGCGAGCGACAGGTGCAGGCGGCGCTCGAGCAGGCCATGGCCGGGCGCACGACGCTGGTGATCGCGCACCGTCTGGCCACGATCATCCATGCCGATCGCATCCTGGTGCTGGATCACGGCCGGCTGGTCGAATCCGGCACCCATCAGGATCTCAACCGTGCCGACGGGCTCTACGCGAGCCTCGCGGCCATGCAGTTCGACCATTCGGAGACAAGCTCATGACCGATCGCGTTCGCGACAAATTCGTGCTGGTGACCGCCGCCGCCCAGGGCATGGGCCGGGAGGCGGCCATCGCGCTGGCCTGCGAGGGGGCCGATGTGCTGGCCACCGATATCCGCGAGGATCTTCTGGCCTCGTTGTCTCAGGAGGCCGAGGCGCGCGGTGGCCGGCCGATTCGCACGCGCCGGCTCGATGTCTGCAATGACGCCGAGATCACCGCCCTGTTCGAGGGGCTTGCGCCGCTCGACGTGCTGTTCAATTGCGCCGGCTTCGTGCATCAGGGCACGATTCTCGAGATCGAGGACCGCGACTGGGACTTCAGCTTCGCGATCAATGTGCGTGCGATGTACAAGATGATTCGCGCCGCCCTGCCGCCGATGCTCGCCAACGGGGGCGGTTCGATCATCAACATGGCCTCGGTGTGTTCGTCGGTGAAGGGCTTTCCGAGCCGCTTCGTCTACGGCACCACCAAGGCGGCGGTCATCGGCATGACCAAATCCGTGGCCGCCGACTATGTCGCCAAGGGCATCTGCTGCAATGCGATCGGCCCGGGCACGGTCGACACCCCGAGCCTGGCCGACCGGATGCGGGAACTCGGTGATGTCGAGGAGGCGCGCAAGATGTTCACCGCGCGTCAGCCCATGGGGCGGCTCGCGCAGGCTTCCGAAATCGTGCCGATCGTGGTGTATCTGGCCAGCGACGAAAGTGCATTCGCCTCCGGGCAGATCTTCAACATCGATGGCGGAATCACGATCTGAGCGCCGGCTGGCAGCGATTTCGGCGGGGGCGATGCGTCTGGCCGGGCCGCGGAGGCCGGTCGCGGCCCGCGCCGGAAGCGCGACCGATGCTCAGCCGTTTCTGCCCGTGCTCAGCAGATTGCCCAGCAGCACCAGCACGCTCATCGGCACCACGAACACCGCCATCACATAGGAAAAGGCCGGCAGTGCGTCATGGTGGGTGGCGGCCATCAGCGTGTAGATCACATAGGCGGCGCAAAACGCGAGCAGGGTGGCGCCCTCGCTGCGCGACACCCGTCGTCCCGAGATGATGATCGGCAGGCAGCAGGCGGCCGTGGCCACCATCACCCAGATGTCGAAGTTCATCAGGGCCGGCGGCGCGGGCAATCCGATCGGCGACACCATGCCGGCCAGGCCGAGGCAGCACAGGATGTTGAACAGATTGCTGCCGACGATGTTGCCCACGGCCATGTCGCGCTCGCCGCGCACGATCGCCATGATCGAGGTGGCCACCTCGGGCAGCGAGGTGCCGATCGCGACGACCGTGAGGCCGATCACCAGTTCGCTGACCCCCATGGAGCGTGCGAACACCGTGGCCGATTCCACCAGCCAGTCGCCGCCGAGCGCCAGCCCGGTGATGCCGACCGCGATCAGCAAGGCGGCGGGCACCCGATCGAGCATCGAGCCGGCCATCGGGTCGCCGGTTTCGTCGGCAGGCGTCTCGCCACGCTGCTCACCGCGCCGGGCCTGCACCACCAGGAACACCGTGTAGGCGATCAGCAGCGCGAACAGTACGGAGGCTTCGACCCGGCCGAGCCCGCCGTCGAGCAGCATGCCCGCCAGCAAGAGACTGATCGCGATCATCAGCGGCACCTCCTGGCGGATCAACTGACGATTCACGTACAGCGGCGCGATCACGGCCGACAGGCCCAGGATCAGCAGGATATTGAAGATATTGCTGCCCACGACGTTGCCCAGCGCGATGTCGGTGCGCCCGTCGAGCGCGGCGCCCAGGGTGACGGCGGTCTCGGGCGCGCTGGTGCCGAAGGCGACCACGGTCAGGCCGACCACCAACGGTGAGATGCCCAGGCGCGTGGCAATGCGCGAACCGCCGTTGACCGTGAACTCGGCACCGACCACGAGCATGACCAGCCCGGCAACGAACATCAGGATATCGATGAGCATCAGTTTCGGCTCGCGGAGCTCTCGAACTTGCGGATCGGCCATGGTAACGGCGGAACGCTCGATGATCGATCGCCCCGCGTCGGATCGACGCTACGAGATAAGCGGATCGATCGGGCGTCGGTCTGTGCGCCCGATGCGATCTTTTCTGCGCTCTCGGGTTTCCCTGAGCACACCCGGCCCGTACAATCGCGCCCACGGACCGCTGCGCACTGCTGAAGAACCATCATGGTCCGCCCGACCCCATTCATGATTTCACCGAGGAGGCGACCTTGAAACTGGTCCGTTATGGCAAACCCGGAAAAGAAAAACCTGGCCTGATCGACGCGGATGGCAAGCTGCGCGATCTCTCCGATCGCATCACCGACATCGGCCCCGATCAGCTTTCGCCGGCATCGCTGGCCAAGCTGGCCAAGATCAATCCGTCCCGGCTGCCGCTGGTACGTGGCAAGCCGCGCTTTGGCGTGCCGTTCGCCGGTACCCGCCAGTTCATCGCCATCGGTCTGAACTACACCGATCACGCCAAGGAAACCAACAATCCGATCCCCAAGGAGCCGATTGTTTTCACCAAGGCGATCTCCTGTCTGCAGGGCCCCGATGACGACGTCATGCTGCCCAAGAATTCGGTCAAGGGCGACTGGGAGGCCGAGCTCGGCATCGTGATCGGGTCCACGGCCCGCTATGTCAGCAAGCGCGATGCGCTGTCCTATGTCGCCGGCTACACGGTGGTCAACGACGTCTCCGAGCGCGAGTTCCAGATGGAGCGAGGCGGCACCTGGGACAAGGGCAAGGGGTGTGAAACCTTCGGCCCGGTTGGCCCGTGGCTGGTCACGGCCGACGAAGTGCCCAATCCGCAGCGCCTGGACATCTGGCTGACGGTCAATGGTGAAACCCGCCAGAACGGCAACACCCGCACCATGATCTTCAACTGCGCCACCCTGGTCTCCTATGTCAGCCAGTTCATCACGCTGCTGCCGGGCGACATCATCACCACCGGTACCCCTCCGGGCGTGGGCGCCGGCATGAAGCCGCCGCAGTTTCTCAAGCCTGGCGATGTCATGACCGTGGGAATCTCGGGTCTGGGCGAGCAGACCCAGCACGTCGTCAAGTTCAAAGTAAACACCGTGATGTCGCTGCGTGTCGCATCGCGGCCCGCAGCGGCGCGACGGCCGGGCCCGGTCTTCGTCGCCGGCCTGTGGCCGGGCGCAGACCGGGCCGCCAGCGCTCGCTGGCCGCGCTTCATGCTTCTTCGCAAATGCTTCATCGGCGGTTCGTCTTCGCCGCGCATGATCGCTCCTGCCATTCATTCATCCAGGAGCAAGCCATGAACACCCATCACGACGAAACCCCGAATCAATCCGTGCCGGTCGCCGCCCGGGCCGGATCCTCCGAGGCATCACGGCCGCGCCACTGGGGGCGCTGGGCGCTGGCGGGCATCGCCATCGCCGGTGTGCTCAGCCTGGGCGCATGTGCGCATCGACCCTGGTCGCACGATGGTGATCCCGCCGAGCGCGTCGAGCGCGCGGTCGATCGGATCTTCTCCAAGGTCGATGCCACCGATGAACAAAAGGCGCGCATTACCGAGATCGCCAATGCCGCGCTGCGCCAGGCTGGCCCGATGCGCGACGAATGGCGTGCCGCCCGCGGGCAGTTCATCTCCGCACTGACCGGTGAAAAGGTCGATCGGCAGGCCCTGGAGGTGCTTCGCGGCGAGCGGCTGGCGGGCATGGAAAAGGGCAGTGTCCTGATCAGCACCGCGATGGCCGACATCGCCGAGGTGCTGACCCCCCAGCAGCGCCAGCAAGTGCGTGAGCGCCTGGAAAAGCACGGCGACGGCCGCCGCGGTCATTGGTTCTAAGGCGATGACCAGGCCACTCGAACCGGATGCCACCGCGCCCGTGCGGCTGCTGATGATCGAAGACGACATGCGGCTGGCCGACATGCTGCGCTCGTATCTCAGCGGTGCCGGTTTCGAGGTGGCCGTGGCGGAGGATGGCGCGCGCGGCCTGCGCCACCTCGAGCGCGCGCCCTACGATCTGGTGTTGCTCGATCTGATGCTGCCCGATGCCGACGGGCTGGATCTCTGTCGCAGCATCCGTGCCCAGCGGCCGACGCTGCCGATCATCATGGTGACCGCGCGCGGCGACACCATGGACCGCGTCGTCGGTCTCGAACTGGGTGCCGATGACTATCTCGCCAAACCCTACGAGCCGCGTGAGCTGTTGGCGCGCATCCGGGCTGTGCTGCGGCGCCGCGGCGCGGCCGCGCCCGGCGCCGGCGTGCTCAGTTTCGGCCGGCTGGAGATCGATCGCGGTGCCCGCCAGGTGCGCGTGGCAGGCGAGCCGCGCGCGCTCACCGCCCGTCAGTACGACATCCTGCTGGCCCTGGCCGAGCGTGCCGGGCGGGTGCTGTCGCGTGATCAGATCGTGATGCTCACCGATGCCGACACCGGCGAGGCGCCGGAGCGCGCGGTGGACGTCCACATGGCACGGATCCGGGCGGCCATCGAAGACGATCCGCGCAGTCCGCGCCGCATCATCACAGTTCGCGGCGCCGGCTATGTGTTTGCGCAGGCGCAGGACTGACACGATGCAGGCACCGGCGTGCGCCTGAACCGGCTCGTCCTGCGCATCTACCTGGCCGTGCTGGCCAGTCTGCTGGTGTTCGCGGTCTTGCTGGCCCTGAGCTGGAAGCTGTTCGTGCCGCGGGATATCGCGGAGCGCGGCGAGCGACTCGATCAGCGCGTGGTCAGCGAGCTGGCCGCCGATCTGTTCCCGGTCGACGAGAGCGCCGATGACTGGTTGCCGGCGATGCGGCGCTGGGCGCGCCGTCTCGGTATCGGGCTGAGCATCCATGATGCAAGCGGCACGACCCGCGCCACCACCGCAGGCGACGCGGCGCCATTGAGCCCGGATGAAATCCTGGCCGCCCGCCAGGGCGATCTTTGGCACAGCTTCGATCGTGATCACGCCAGGCTGGTGATCGCGCTGCCAGGCGAGCGCTATCTCGGCGTTACCGATCCGAATCGGCGTTGGGTCGGCCGGTGGCGCAGCGGCGGTTTCTTTCCGGTCCTGCTGGGGCTGCTGTTGATCGGGCTGGCCGTGGCCATCGCAGCCTGGCCGCTGGCCCGCTGGCTGAGCCGCCGGGTCGAGCGCCTGGAGCGCAGCATGACCGCCTTCGGTGCTGGTGATCTCAGTGTCCGGACCGAAGTCCGTGGCCGCGACGAGATCGGCATGCTCGCCGCCAGCTTCAATCGCTCCGCCGACCAGATCGAACGGCTGGTGCAGGCGCAGAAATCCCTGCTCGCCAATGCCTCGCACGAGTTGCGCTCGCCGCTGGCACGGATCCGCATGGCCGGGGCCCTGCTGCGCGAGCGCGGCGATGCCACGGATCCCTTGCATGACGAGCTCGCGCGCAGTGTGGCCGAGCTCGATGCGCTGGTCGACGAGATCCTGCTGGCCAGCCGGCTCGAGGCCGAGCAAGGAGGCCTGGCGCCATCGTCGGTGGCCGAGTCCGTGGATCTCGGCGGGCTGGTGGCCGAGGAGGCCGCACGCGCGGGCTTCGAGGCCGATACCGGGGCGCTCGAGATCGCCGGCGATGCGCGCCTGCTGCGGCGGCTGGTGCGCAATCTGATCGAGAACGGGCTGCGCTACGGGCGCGGTGCGAACGATGCCGCGGAGCTCACCATCTCCTTGCTGAGGCTGCCCGATGGGGCAGCGCTGTTGCGGGTCTGCGATCGTGGTCCGGGCGTGTCCGAAGCGGAACGCGAGCGAATATTCGAACCCTTCTATCGGGCCAGGGGGCGCAGCGAACGGGAAGGCGGCGTCGGTCTGGGCCTGGCGCTGGTTCGCCGGATCGCGCAGCGGCATGGTGGTGATGTCCGCTGCCTCGCGCGCGATGGCGGCGGATCCTGCTTCGAGGCGCGTCTGGTGGGTGCGCGTGCGAGTGAAGGAACACGGGGCTGAGCGCACGATGACCGGCATCGGCTGGCAATCAGACGGGCGTAGAGGCCGGGCGCATGCGGTTGTCAGGGCATGGCGATATCATTCGGGCCTGCGCGCCGAGCGGCCTACGAGCCGGCGGCCTTCGATTCACCCAGTGCGGGGGCAACGACAATGAATCAGATCGATCTGGCAGGCAGGACGGCAGTTGTGACAGGAGGGGGGGCCGGTATCGGACTGGCGGTCGCGCAGCGCCTGGCCGCCAGCGGCGCTCGTGTCGCGATCTGGGATCTCGCCGATGCGTCGGCCCACGCTGCGGCCCTGGCACAGGTGCCGCAGGGCGCGCATGTCGCGATGCAGGTCAATGTCTGCGACGACGCGGCGGTGGCCCAGGCTGCCGACCGCACCGAGAAGGATTTTGGTCGCATCGATATCCTCGTCTGCAGTGCCGGCATCGCCGGCCCCAGTGCCACGACCTGGGAGTACGACACCGAGCAGTGGCGCAAGGTGATCGACATCAATCTGAACGGTGTCTTCTATTGCAACCGGGCGGTGCTGCACAAGATGTTCAAGAACGACTACGGGCGCATCGTGAACATCGCCTCGATCGCCGGCAAGGAGGGCAATCCGAACGCGAGTGCCTACAGCGCGTCCAAGGCGGCGGTCATCGGCCTGACCAAATCGATCGGCAAGGAAACCGCGAAGACGGGGATTCGCTGCAACTGCATCACGCCGGCGGCCGTGCGCACCGCGATCTTCGATCAGATCAGCCAGCAGCACATTGATTACATGCTCTCCAAGATCCCGATGGAGCGTTTCGGCGGCGTGGATGAAATGGCGGCGATGGTCTCCTGGATGTGCTCGGAGGAATGTTCGTTCACCACCGGTGCCGTGTTCGACCTCTCCGGCGGCCGCGCGGTGTATTGATCCTCGGGATTGCGCGCGTGCGTGTCAAGGCACCCGTCCATCCATGCGAGAACTCGAACGCGCGGCAAGATACTTACGAGATCCGACACCCCCCTGAATGTGGCAGTTCGCAACCGCTTTTCTGCCTGAGTCGTGCGCAATTTCCGCTCGCGGGCGCATTCGGTCTTCTGTTTGACACAGACGCCGCCTAGGATGAGGTTTCCTATTCGGGCGGAGTCGTCATGATGGCCAACGCCAAAGGAATCTTCCTGCTGGCGGTTGCAATCCTCGCCGCGATCTACATCGCCGGCGCCTGATTCGCGCCGCGCACCTGAAGGCGCGCCGGGCCGCCGGCGCCGTCGGCATGCCAGCTGCGCGCGCGGCTCTGCCAAGCGTGCGCCGCGGGCCATCGGCCGCGTCGCACGCGATGGGCCGGTCAGTTCGCCGGCGTCAGCAGCGGCCTGCCCTCGACGTAGGCCTGCACATTGTCGATCACCAACTGTCCCATGGCGGTTCGGGTGTGCACGGAGGCGCTGCCGACATGCGGCAGCAGCACCACCTGTTCCATGTCGATCAGGGCCTGCGGCACATGCGGTTCGTTCTCGAACACATCAAGGCCGGCGGCCGCGATGCTGCCTTGCGCCAGCAGCTCGACCAGCGCGGCCTGATCGACCACGCTGCCGCGGGCGATGTTGACGAACACCCCGTCCTTGCCGAGCGCGCTCAGCGCCTCGCGCGAGATCAGGTGATGGGTCTCGGGCCCGCCAGGGCAGGCGGCGATCATCGTGTCGGCCCACTGCCCGAGAGCAACGATATCGTCGAAATAGCGGTAATCGAAGCCGGCCTTGCGGCGCGGCCCGAAGTATGCGAGTTCGACACCGAAGGCCGCGCATCGGGCGGCAATCGCCTGGCCGATACGGCCCAGGCCGACCACGCCCACGCGCCGCCCCCGCATCGTGAGCGTCATGGGCAACGGCCCCTTGAGCCAGCGGCCTTCGCGCACCCAGCGGTCACCGGCCGGAATGCGCCGCAACGTGGCCAGCAACAGGCCCAGCGCGAGATCGGCGACCTCATCGGTCAGAACATCGGGCGTGTTCGTCACCGTGACACCCCGGCGGCGGCAGTCGGCCAGATCGTAGGTGTCCAGACCAACGCCGAAATTGGCCACCAGCTTCAGAGCCGGGAGCGCATCGAGCGTGGCCGCGTCAATGCCGGCGCCGCTTTGCGAGACGGCCACCTCGATATGCGACAGTGAGGCCAGCATGGCCGCGCGATCCGGGGCCTCCCAGAGCCGGTGGCACTGATGCGAGCTCTCGAGCACGCGTTGGGTCGGTTCATAGAGCCGGTTCAGCAACAAGACTTCGGCAGGCATGGTGTCTCCGTGGGTCGGGCCCGGGTGCAGGTTCAGGGGGCCGTGTACAGATTCTTATCGGGATTGGCCAGGCGTTCGAGCATCTGTTCGGCGGTGGCCGTGGCCCGGCCGCCGAGTTGGCAGACCGCGCCATATACCGCACGAAACTGGCGATTGCGGGTTTCACCATCGCGGACCTCGCGCCAGGCCGGCCGGGTCGCCGGTTTCCAGCTGCCGTCGGCGCCGCCATAGGCAAGCATCTGGTAGCGCAGGCCCAGGCAATCGAAGCCGTAGTAACCCAGGTTCAGCACGCCGCTGGCGCTGCGGGCCGCGATCGTGATCTGGGCCTGTCGCTTGCCGGGCAGATAAGAGCCCGGGTCGAGCGCGAACTGCATCCTCGTCTGGCCGTCGGATGTGAATCCGACCATGTCGTCGAAGGCCGGTACCGGCGGCAGCGGATCGGGCAGGGCGAACGTGACCGCGCCGTCCTGGGTCTCGGCGCCCGGTTCCGATCCGGCATCGGCGGCCCTGGCGGGCAGGGGATCGGCAAACTGCCAGGTCAGCATGGCCGACAGAACGAGGCCGCCGATCGCCGCGGATCCGTGCCGCAAGGAAGGGCGTTGGCAGACAACCCGGATCGTCATGATCGCTCGTCCGTTTGATCTGCCGGGCTCGGCTTGACACGCTTGCGTCGCGGCTCGGGAAAGAGCAGTGACGAAAGCTCGCCGAGCGCGCGCTTGTAGACGTCGCGTTTGAACTCGATGACCGTCTCGAGTGGCACCCAGAAGTCGTTCCAACGCCAGGCATCGAATTCCGGGTGCCCCGAGGCACGCAGGTCGATGTCGGTATCACGGCCGGTCAGGCGCAACAGATACCAGATCTGCTTCTGGCCCTTGTAGTGGCCACGCCACTCCCGCCTGACCCAGCGCTCCGGAACCTCATAGCGCAGCCAGTTACGGGTTCGGCCGATGATGGCCACATGGCTCTCAGTCAGTCCGACCTCTTCCTGGAGCTCGCGATACATGGCCTGCTCGGGCGACTCCCCGCGTTTGATACCGCCTTGCGGAAACTGCCAGGCATGCTCACGAATGCGTTTGCCCCAGAAGACCTCGTTTCTCTGATTGGCCAGAATGATGCCGACGTTGGGCCGATAGCCGTCTCGGTCGAGCATGGCATAGACCCCGAATCACTTAAACTGTCACAGATTATATCGAGTGCAGCACGACCGCGACTCGCCGCATGTCGGCCGGCCCGTTCGCGCTCCTCCCCCCGTCTCGGTTCCCGGAGCCCTCGTGCCATGAAGGCCAGCCAGTTTCATCTGTACACCCGCAAAGAAGCCCCCTCGGATGCCGAGGTCATCAGCCATCGGCTGATGGCCCGGGCCGGTCTGATCAAGCGTCTGGCCGGCGGCATCTACAGCTATATGCCGCTGGACATGCGGGTGCTGCGCCGCATCGAGGCGATCATCCGCGAGGAGATGAACCGGGCCGGAGCGATCGAGCTGCTGATGCCGGTGGTGCAGCCGGCCGAACTGTGGCAGGAGTCCGGTCGCTGGACCCAGTACGGGCCGGAACTCATGCGTATCCGCGATCGGCATGACCGCGATTTCATCGTGCAGCCCACCTCTGAGGAGGTGATCACCGATATCGCGCGCCAGGAGCTGCGCAGCTACAAGCAACTGCCGCGCAATTTCTATCACATCCAGACCAAGTTTCGCGATGAACGCCGGCCGCGCTTTGGCATCATGCGTGGCCGCGAATTCACGATGAAGGATGCCTACTCGTTCGATCGCGATGCCGATTCGGCAATGGCCAGCTACCGGATCATGTTCGACGCCTATGTGCGGATCTTCGAGCGGCTCGGCCTGGGCTTTCGCGCGGTGGCGGCAGACACCGGCGCGATCGGCGGCTCGGCCAGTCACGAGTTCCAGGTGATCGCCGATACCGGCGAGGATCTGATCGCCTATTGCCCGCAGTCGGATTACGCGGCCAATGTGGAGCTGGCCGAGGCGTTGCCCCTGCTGGATACGCGCGCACCGGCAACCCAGCCGATGGTCAAGACACCCACACCGGGCCAGGCGCGTTGCGATGATGTCGCCGCCTACCTGAAGCTGCCGCTCGAGCGCACGGTCAAGTCCTTGGTGCTGGCCGTCGATCCGGCGCCCGAGGTGGGTGGCGCGGCACAGGTCTGGCTGCTGATCGTGCGCGGTGATCATGACCTCAACGAGGTCAAGGCGGGCAAGGTGCCCGGGCTGGCGGGCTTTCGTTTTGCCACCGAGGCCGAGATCGTCGAACACTTCGGCACCCCGCCCGGCTACCTGGGCCCGGTGGCGACGGTCAAGCCGGTGCGGGTGGTGGTCGACCGCACGGTCGCGCGGATGGCCGACTTCGTCTGCGGCGCCAACGAGGTCGATGCCCACCTGACCGGGGTGAACTGGGGCCGCGATCTCCCCGAACCGGTGCCGGCCGAGGCGGCTGACCCGGACACGCCGGTCATCGAGGCCGACATCCGCAATGTGCGCGAAGGTGATCCGTCGCCCGACGGCAAGGGCGTGCTGGCGATTCAGCGCGGTATCGAGGTCGGCCATGTCTTTTACCTGGGCACCAAGTATTCGCAGGCGATGAAGGCCGAGTTCATCGATGAAGACGGCAAAGGCAAGCCCTTCGAGATGGGCTGCTACGGTATCGGCGTCACCCGGCTGATGGGCGCGGCGATCGAGCAGAATCACGATGAGCGCGGCATCATCTGGCCGCTGTCGATCGCGCCCTTCGAGGTGGTGATCTGCCCGCTGGGCATGGCCAAGAGCGAGGCCGTGGCAGGCACCGCCCATGCGCTCTATGAGGAATTGCGGGCGGCCGGCGTGGATGTGATCATCGATGACCGCCCGGAGCGGCCAGGCGTGATGTTCGCCGACTGGGAGTTGATCGGCGTGCCGCTGCGAGTCACGATCGGTGAGCGCGGATTGCAGGCGGGTGAGGTGGAACTGGTCAGCCGGCGCGGCCTGGAATTGACCAAGATGGCGCCCGCGCAGGCGGCACAGGCGGTCTTGGCGGCGCTGGGCCGGTAGTCGAATCGTGTGCGTGATCCGCTGGCCGATGCGCAGGGGAGGCCTGCGCCGGGGCGATCGCCATGTCGGCAGGGGGCCAGGCCGGGCGGCGTGATGCAGGCCGTGGCGCCCGACAGACGGTCGCGGCCATTCGTCGGAAGGTGGGTTGGCACGTACGCGCGCGCATGGCCATCATCCGCTTGATGAAAGCCATACTTGCCGATCGTGCGTCGCGCGCGCTGCGATTGCTGGCCGTGTATGCCTGCCTGGCCGGGCTGGCTGCGCCGGCCCGTGCCGGCGAGCAGCGCTACGAACCGCTGGCGGCGTCGCTGCAAACCGCGCTGTCCGCCGCGGTGCGCGATGATGGCCGCGAGGTTCCGGAGCCGGTTTTCGAGTCCATCATGCACAAGGTGGACTGGCTGACCAGCATGTCCGTACGCCTGCCGCGCAAATGGAAGCCGGATCATGATCAGCGCATGGCCTTCCTGAAAACCGTGCGCTACGAGGCTCAGCGCGCCGGTCTCGATCCGCAGCTGGTGCTGGCCCTGATCCAGGTCGAGAGTAACTTCCGCCGCTACGCAGTGTCCCGGGCCGGGGCACGTGGCTACATGCAGGTCATGCCCTTCTGGACCGAACTGATCGGCGATGGCGAGCCCGCGCGCCTGTTCGATATGCGCACCAATCTGCGCTATGGCTGCACGATCCTGCGCCACTACCTCGATATCGAGCAGGGCAATTTGTTCCGCGCCCTGGGCCGCTACAACGGCTCGCTCGGCCTGGCGCGCTATCCGGACAAGGTGATGGCGGCGCTGCAGCGCTGGCGCTATCGTCCTGCCGCTCCGCTCGCAACCGCCAGCCGCTGACCAGGCGCGCGGCCAACGCCGCGCAACTTCGCATGCCGGTGCCTCAGGGGCATTTCAGCCAGGCATTGTGCGGCGCCCCTCGTCGCCGTTCATCGTGTCCCGACGACCGGTGACGAACTTCGCCGGCAAGTCGTGCCTTATTGCGCATTCTCGGCCCTTCTCAGGTGCTGATAATCCTCATCGATGAGTACCGAACTGATCCCCAACCGACGGCCTTCCGCGTTCTTCGCACTGGCGACCGCGCTCGCGGTTATGGTGTCCCAGTTCACGGTTCCCAGCGGGTCGGAGATCGGATTTCTGTGGTTGCCGACTTCGGTCGTACTGGTAGGCATCCTGAGTCGCGGCTTTTCGGTCGTGCTGCCGGGGGTGGTCGGACTGGTGGCTGCGCAGGCGCTGGTCGGTGTTTCACCGATGATGATCGCCGGCAGCGCGCTGGCCGCCGCGCTCGGCCCGCTGGCCTGCTTCCATGCGATCGAGCGGCTGCGTCGGTTTCGTCGCGCTCAGTCGCACCTGGTACAGACCACGCATCTGTTTCTGTCCATCGGCTGCCTGCAGGCGCCGATCGCAGCAGCCTGTATGACCGCCGCGATGCCGCTGGCCGGCTTCGCGGACATCGATCATCTGCTGACCTTCGTGTCGATCTGGGCGATCGAGTTCACCAGTGGCGTGGTGTTCGTGCGCGGCCTCATGACCTGGCTCCCGAACGACGGCTCGGGATTCTGTCCCGCCGCGGGGATGCGCCAGGGCATGTCCGCTCTGTCCTGGCAGGCGTTATCGCCCTATGTTCCCCTGGTGGTGTTCGGTGCGCTGGCCTGGATTGCCTGTGAAACCGGGCATCCGTTGATTGCCCGGGTGTTGTCGGTGCCCGTGTTCGCCGCGGCGGCGGTCGCCTCACTGGTTCATCCGCGTCGCGTCGCAACGTCCGCATTGATGGCCGCCATGCTGATCATCGCCGGCGTTCGGGTGCACGGGATCGACATGTCGCCGCTGAACGGCCGCATGGCCGACTCCGCCGAACTCGCAATGCTGATCCTCACCGGCGCGGCGCTGCTGCACCTGCTCAATTCCCTGATCGAGGAGCGTCTGACCCAGCAGCGGCGCCTGCGCCGCAAGGCGTTCACGAACGAGGTCAGCGGCTGGCCCAATCTGCGCGCCCTGACCGCCCGCCTGCTGAACCGGGGCGAACAGAACAAGGCTCAGCGCCATGGTCAGCAACTGGCCGAGCTGGCGATCGCCGGCCTGGACAAATGGGCCGATCTGGCCGGCCGGCAAGCCACGATGGCAGCGGAGCGCGAGATCGGCAAGCGTCTGCAAACCGTGTTCGGATCCTATGTGTCGATGATCGCGCACATCGGTTCCGGCCGCTTCATCCTGCTGTTCAACGGTCGCATGTCCGATGAGAAACTGCAGGAGATCATGCGCATCGGTTTCGACCGCCACCGTTTCACGATCGCCAACCAGGCCGTACCGATGCGCTATTCGATCGGTGTCGTCGATGCGCCGCCCGGCGTGCATGAGCCCGAGGAACTGCTGGCCTCGCTGTCGCTGGCCCAGCAGCATGCGGTCACCGTCGGCGGGCGCTTCTACCGCCTCACGCTGGACAACGACCAGGTGCGCGCCTACCGCAAGGAGCTGGCCTGGGTGGAGCGCGTGCGCAGCATGCTCGAGCGCGACCGCCTGCGTCTGTTCGCGCAACCGATCGCTCCGGCAGTGATCGATCCAGAAACCACGGGTCTGCACTTCGAGGTGCTTTCGCGGATGGCCGACGAGGATGGTTCGCTTCTCGCACCGGGCGGTTTCCTGGGCGCGATCTCGAAGGCCGGCCTGCAGATCGAGCTCGATCGGCGGGTGTTGGAGCGCACCATCCGCTATCTCGATGACGACATGGAGCTGCTCGACGCCACCGATCTCTGCGCCATCAATGTCACCGGTCCGACCATCTGTGATCCGGGCTTCGCCCAGTATCTGATCGGCTTGCTCGAAAACAGCCGGGTCTCGCCCAGCCAGCTCGCGATCGAGATCACGGAGTCGGACACCATCGCCGATCTCGACTCGGCGCTGGCCAATGTCAGCAAGATCTCCGAGATCGGCATCCGCGTCGCGGTCGACGACTTCGGCACCGGCCAGGCCACCTTCGAGTACATTCGTCGCCTCGGTCCGCAGATCCTGAAGATCGACGGCGCATTCGTGCGCCGCTACCGAGAAGACGCGCTCGATCGCGAGATCGTCGAGTCGATCGTGCGCCTGGCCAAGGCGATCGGCGCCAGTACGGTTGCCGAGTTCGTCGAGACTCCCGAGATCGGCGACGAGATGCGCCGAATCGGCGTGGATCTGCTGCAAGGCTATGCGATCGCCAAGCCGATGCCGATCTCGCAGATCAAGGCCTTCTGCAATCAGCGTCGCGCGGAGCTGCTCTGCCAGGCATCGCAGGTCGAGCCGATCGACAATATCGCCTGATCCTGACCCGGGGCGTTGCCCGGGGTTCGAGGGGTCCGCGCCGACCATGGCGGGCCGGTTCGCAGTTCCGGCGAAATCGAAGGCGATTGATCCTGCGCAGATTCCCGTGCCCCGATGCCTGTTAATAATGCGTGAACGAGCCCGCTGATTGCGACGGCCGCGGTGAGGCCATGCGTACGCGCACCCGAGCGGGCCCCGGCCGTCGGGAGAACGGGTCATGACGCTCATCCGCATCGCGCTTGCGCTGTTGTTCATCATGATGGCGTCAATCGGCGCCAGCGCCGGCGAGGAGCCTGTCCGTGCGCGACTCGCGTTGATCTACACGGGCATGCTCAGTGGCGAGCTAGAGCCCTGCGGCTGCACCGCCGAGGGCGATTTCGGCGGCATTCGACGGCTCGCGACCGAACTTGACAGGCTGCGCGCACAGAACGCCGGCCGGTCGGTTCTGGTCAGCACAGGCGGGCTGTTTGGTACGGTGTCGCCGACCCACGAGATCAGCAACCGGTTCATCCTCGAGGCCACGGCCATGCTCGGCTATGACGCAATCGGCGTGCAGTGGTCCGACCTGGTTTATGGGGAATCATTTCTGCGCGCGCCGGCACTGCCCTGGACCGCCACCAACTGGATCGCGGCCGATGCCATGCCGTTCGCATCCGAGCAGCGCTTCGAGCGCGGCGGCTTGCGCATCGCCTACCTGCACTGGTTGCGATCCGATGCCTCGCCCTACCGTTTCGGGGCGGGCGCCGACGCGCGCGTGCACGATCAGCCCGGGCGGTTGCGAGAACGCCTGCGTGCCTTGCGCGCTGAGCATGATCTGATCATCCTCGGCGTTGATGGTCACCCGGACAATCTTTCGCGCCTGCCACTCGGATTGGTCGATGTTCTGATCATGCCGGCTGGCACCGAACAGACGGCCGAACCCGGCAGAATCGGCGGGGCGATCGTGCTCATGCCGGGCAATCGCGGCCAGCAACTCGGGCGCGTGCAACTGCAACCTGATACGCAGGGACGGTGGCAGATCGCCGATAGCGAGGTGATCGCATTGGCCGAATCGGTTCCCGACGCGCCGCGAATGGCAGACTGGTACGCGCGTTACGAACGAGCGCTTCGCGAAGACTACGATGCCCGTGCCGCACAGCCGTCCGTGCCTGGCGACTATCTCGGGTCTCGGGCCTGCGAGACTTGTCACGCGCAGGCGTACCGACACTGGCAGGGCACCGTGCATTCACGGGCCCATGATGCTCTGGTTTCCGTGGGCAAGCAGTACGACCCGTATTGCGTGTCCTGCCATGTGATCGGCTTCGGTCAGCGCGGTGGATTCACCAGCTTGGAACACGAGCCGGATCTGCGCCATGTCGGTTGCGAGTCCTGTCATGGACCGGGCCGGGCCCATGTTCGCAGTTTTGCTGTGCACAAGACCCGGCCTGTCGATGAAGCCACCTGCCTGGCCTGCCATACCCGCCGAAACAGCCCCGCGTTCGATTTCCGAAGCTATCTGCCCAGGATCCTGCATGGTCAGGGAGCGGCCCACAGCGGCCCGGCCCGTTGAGCCGTGCCGCGAGGGCCGAAGCCTGCGGGCCGGTCAGCAAGCGCCAGGATACCGATGGGACACGACAAGACCCTACGCGCCCGGCGTCAGGCGCAGCACCTTGCCCGGGTTCATCCGATGCTGCGGATCGAAGCCGTCCTTGATCAAGCGCATCAGGCGCAGCTCGAGCGGGGATTTGTAGCGGGCCGCCTCATCGCGGCGCAGCACACCGAGCCCGTGTTCGGCCGAGATCGACCCGCCGGCGGCGGCCACGGCATCATGCACCAGCCGGTTGATCGCCGGTTGCAGGGCCATGAAGGCCTGTTCCTTGTCGGGCGCACGCAGCCCGGGCCCGGCCGCCACATTGAAATGCAGATTGCCATCGCCAAGATGGCCGAACACCACCATCTGGATGCCGGGGAAGGCCTGCTCGAGCGCCCGGCTCGTGGATTCGATGAAATCGCCAATCGCCGAGATCGGCACCGAAATGTCGTGCTTGACCGCCTTCGCGGTGGCAGCCTCGGCGGGCGAGATGTTTTCGCGCAGCGCCCAGAGCGCGCGGCTGCGGGCAATCGAGTCGGCCACCACGGCGTCATGGATCAAGCCGGCCTCCAGCGCCTGGCCCAGCAAGGCCTCGAAGCGCTCGGTCGCATGGTGCTCGCCTTCGGCATCGGAGCACTCGAGCAGCACATAGTTCGGCGCCGGCGCGGCAAAGGGTTTGGGGCAATGCGGAAAATGCTCGGCGACCATGTCCAGGCAGACATCGCTGATGAGCTCGAACGCGGTCAGACTCGATGCCAGCTCCCGTTGCGCCAGCACCAGCAGCTCGAGTGCCTTGCGCGGGCTCTCGAGCGAGGCCATCGCCGTCAGTTGCGCGGCCGGTAGCGGGTAGAGCTTGAGCGTGGCCGCGGTGATCACGCCAAGGGTGCCTTCGCTGCCCACGAACAGATCGCGCAGGTCATAACCCGTGTTGTCCTTGCGCAGGCCGCGCAGGCCCTCCCAAAGCTCACCATCGGCGCAGACCACCTCGAGGCCGAGGCACAGTTCGCGCGCATTGCCATAGCGCAGAACCTGGCAGCCACCGGCATTGGTGGCGAGATTGCCGCCGATCGTGCAACTGCCCTCCGAAGGCAGGCTGAGCGGGAACAGCCGGCCTGCGGCGCGCGCCGCTTCCTGCACGGCGGCCAGCGTGCAGCCGGCATCCACCGTGATCGTGTTGTTGACGGTGTCGATGGCGCGGATACGGGTCAGGCGGGCAAGGCTGAGCACCACGGTATCGCCGACATCATCGGGGGTCGCGGCACCCGACATCCCGGTGTTGCCACCCTGGGGAACGATCTTCAGCCCGTGCCCGGCACACCAACGCACCACGCGCTGAACGTCCTGCACGGTGTCGGGCTGGGCGATCGCGAGTGCCCGGCCGGTATAGCGGCGACGCCAGTCGGTGAGAAACGGAGCCATATCATCGGCCGCGCTCAGGACGCGACCATCGAAGGCTGCGGCCAGTTCGGCCGGATCGGGGAGGGGGGAGTTCATGAACCTGCTCGCCAGAAGGCAAAGCACGGATTGTAGGTAACTCGCCGCCGGCGCTGCGCCGGCGGTGTCAGGCCGCGTCCGGTGCCGTGCCGAAATAGTGCTGGCTGAGCGCCAGATGGAAATCCATCACGGCAAGCTGGATCCGGTCGAGATGCTCGTGCATCGCCGGCACATCGAGCGCCGAGGGCGGGTCGCCGAGCAGGGCCTCGATCTGTTGCAGTGGCGCCAGCGGCACAGGCCGCTCATGCAGCCCCGGCTGCGCGGCAAGCTCGCCGAGCGCCTTGCGCGCTTCGTTCACGCAATAGCGGGTGGAGCGTGGAAAGCGCGCATCGGCCAGCAGGAAGTTGGCAACCGACTGGGGATCGATGCCGCGCGGATGCACGCGGCGATAGCCGTGATAGGCGGCCGAAGCCCGCAGCAATGCATTCCATTCGCTGGCGTCCTGGGCGGGATCCCGCCCCTGGGCCAGCAGCGACTGAATCTTGATGTCCACCACCCGGGTGGTCTGGTCGCAGCGCTCGACGGTGCGGCCCAGCCGGTAGAAGTACCAGAGCTGGTCGCGATACAGCGTGTTCTGCGCGATACCGCGGTGCAGCTGACAGGCCTCCTTGATGCGTGCGCACAGCGCCGAGAAGCGGTGCAGCGAGAGATCGCGGGGCTTGAGACTGAAGATCCAGTTGGCCAGCGTGTTCAGTTGCGTCCAGAGTTCCAGACTGAGCAGGTGGCGCAGCGTGCGCGCATTGTCGCGGGCCGCCGCCATGTCGCTGGCGATCGAGAACGGATTGCGCCGATCGATCACGAAGAAGCGGATCACGCCCGCCGGGGTGATCTTCTTGTAGTGCTCGAGATAGCTGGGCATCACTGCATGCAGCTTGAGCACCGATTCCCAGTCGGCCACGCCGTCGCTGTTGCGCGCAAAGGAATCAGTGACATCGAGAATGCGCGCCAGGCTCTCGGCACGCTCGATGTAGCGCGCCAGCCAGTAGCTGTTTTCAGCGTAGCGTGAGAGCAGGCTATCCAAGGACCCAGGTATCCTTTGTACCGCCGCCTTGCGACGAATTGACCACGAAAGATCCCTTGCGCAATGCCACCCGCGTCAGCCCGCCGGGCAGGACCCAGCTATCCTGGCCGGTGACGATGTACGGGCGCAGATCGACATGGCGCGGCTCGATGGCGCGGTCGAAAACAGTCGGGCAGACAGACAACTCGATCAGGGGCTGGCTGATGAAGCGTTCCGGATTGGCCTGCAGGCTGGCGCGCAGCGCCTCCAGTTCGCTCTTGCTGGCGCGCGGGCCGACCACCACACCGTAACCCCCGGATTCACCCACGGGCTTGGTCACCAGTTCATCCAGGTGCGCGAGCGTGTAGGCCAGGGCATCGGGCTCGCGGCAGATGTTCGTGGGCACATTGGCGATGATCGGGTCCTGGTCGAGGTAGTAGCGGGTGATCGCCGGCATGTAGGCATAGATCGCCTTGTCATCGGCCACGCCGGTGCCCACGGCATTGGCCAGCGTGACACCGCCGGCCATGTAAGCCCGCATCAGCCCGGGCACCCCCAGCACGCTGTCCTCGCGGAACACTTCCGGATCGATGAAGTCATCGTCCACCCGGCGATAGAGCACATCGATGCGCACCGGCCCGGAGGTGGTCTTCATGTAAAGGCGGTCGTCATCGACGAACAGATCCCGCCCTTCGACGAGCGCCGCACCCATCTCGCGGGCCAGGAACACGTGCTCGAAATAGGCCGAGTTATAGATCCCCGGCGTCAGCAGCGCGATGCGCGGATCGCCCGTATCCGCGGGCGCAACCTCGGAGAGCGCCTTGCGCAGACGCACGCCGTAGTCGGACACGGGCATGATGCGCATGCGGTCGGTGAGATCGGGGAACAGGCGCAGCATCAGGTGCCGGTTCTCCACCACATACGACACGCCGGAGGGGGTGCGCGCATTGTCCTCGAGCACGCGAAACTCGCCCTGGCCGTCGCGGACAAGATCCACACCGCAGACATGGACATAGGTGCCACCGGGCGGAGTGAAGCCGCGCATCTGCTCGCGATAATTGGCATTGCCCAGCACCAGCTCGGCGGGCACGATGCCGTCGCGTAGCACGCGTTGATCGTGATAGATGTCGTGCAGGAACAGATTCAGCACCTGCACCCGCTGCTTGCATCCGGCCTCGAGTTTGCGCCATTCCGGATTCGAAATCACCCGCGGGATGACGTCGAAAGGCAGGACACGATCGATCGCCTCACGCTCCGTGTAGACCGTGAACGTGATCCCCATGTTGAAAAGTTCGGTGTCCGTCGCGCGGGCACGCTTTTTCAATGTGGACAGCTTCATGCGCGCCAGGCGCCGGCGGATCGTACTGGTGTGCTCGGCCCGCGCCGTCGACGATCCGAACAGCTCGCAGTAAAACCCCTGCTGGTCGTAGTTGGCAAACAGATCGTCTTGCATGGCGAAGGACGGCGCCTCGAGAATGGCTGTCAGTTAGGCTAGCCCAGCCACGCGGGCTTGACAACTTCCCCACCGCGACTGACGTGCCAATTACCCAATCCGAACCAGGATGGTGCAGGAGCGCGTAAACATCGTGCGCGGCGCCTGATGTCCGCCCGTGCGCGGGCACGGATGCCAGGTTCGGGGCCGTGGTCGAAAGGCTTCGAGCTACACTCGTTGGCACCGAGAAGCGCACACGAGGAGCATCTCTTGACCCTTCATGTCGGCCTCACACACAAGACGCTCTACCGGTACGACCGGCGGGTGCGGATGCAGCCGCAGATCATCCGCCTGCATCCGGCCGGGCATGCGCGCACGCCGGTGCTCAGCTATTCCCTGAAGGTGTCGCCGGCCGAGCACTTCATCAACTGGCAGCATGATCCCTTCGGCAACCGGCTTGCACGCATCGTGTTCCCGGAGCCGGTCGACCATTTCGAGATCATCGTCGATCTCGTCGCCGACATGGCGGTGGTCAACCCGTTCGATTTCTTTCTCGAGCCGCATGCCGAGAAGTTTCCGTTCGAGTATGGCCGTGCGCTGACAGCCGATCTCGGTGCCTACACGCGCATTCTCGACGATGATCCGTCGGTGCTCGAGTGGGTGGAGCGGCATCGGCCGCGCGAACCTCTGGCCACGATCGACTTCCTGGTCGAAATCAACCGCGCGCTCGCGGAGCAGGTGCGCTATGTGATTCGCGAGGAGCCTGGTGTGCAGACGCCGGCCGAGACCCTGCGCCTGCGCAGCGGGTCCTGTCGCGATACCTCATGGCTGCTGGTGCATGTCTTGCGGCGTATGGGCCTGGCCTGTCGTTTCGTGTCGGGCTATCTCATCCAGCTCACGCCCGATGTCAAATCCCTGACCGGCCCGGTGGGAACCTCGCATGATTTCACTGACCTGCATGCGTGGGTCGAGGTGTTTCTTCCCGGTGCCGGCTGGATCGGGCTGGATCCGACGTCTGGTCTGCTCACGGGCGAGGGGCATATCCCGGTGGCTTGCGCACCGGAACCCGGGCCGGCCGCGCCGGTCAGTGGCGCGCTCGATCCCTGCCAGGTGACGTTCGCGCATGCCATGAGCGTGCAGCGCCTGGTCGAGTCACCGCGTGCGACCAAACCCTATACCGATGCCCAGTGGCGGGCGATCGATGCCATGGGGGAGAAGGTCGTGCGCAGCGCGTACGAGCGCGACATGCGCCTGACCATCGGTGGTGAACCCACCTTCGTGGCCGAGGGCGAGCCCGATTCTCCGGCCTGGAACACCGAGGCGCTCGGCGGTGGCAAGCGTGCCTATGCCGATGCCTTGATCCGCCGGCTGCGCACGCACTTCGCGCCGCAGGGGCTGCTCCATCATGGCCAGGGCAAGTGGTATCCCGGCGAGCAATTGCCGCGCTGGGCGTTCACACTTTACTGGCGCGCCGACGGCGAACCCATCTGGCATGATGCCGATCTGCTGGCGGTCGAACCCGGCGATCGACGCCCGCTTGCCCCGGAGGCCGCGGGCGAGTTTCTGCGTGCGCTGGCCGAGCGGCTCGAGGTGGGCGGCGAGGCGGTCATGGCCGCCTACGAGGATCCCTGGCACTTCCTGGGCCAGGAGCGCCATCTGCCCGACGGGGTGGATGCCACCGAGAACGAGCTCGATGATCCGATGGCGCGCGAGCGCCTGGCCCGGGTCTTCGAGCGTGGCCTCGATGTCGTCGCGGGTTTCGTGCTGCCGCTGCAGGTCTGGCAGGCCGCCGATCGCAAGCGGCGCTGGGTCAGCGAAACCTGGGCCACCCGCGCCGGCCGCCTCTGGCTGGTGCCTGGTGATTCATCGATCGGCTACCGTCTGCCGTTGCCGTCCCTGGCACCGATCGCGGATGCCGCATTTCCGCATGTCTTCGCGCGCGATCCGTTCGCGCCGCTGGATCCGCTGCCCTCGAATACGCAGGCCCATCTGCCCGGCGCGCCCGAGCCGGTGGTCCCCGCATCGAGCCAGGGCTACTCCGATCAGTATGTGCGCACAGCATTGACCACCGAGGTCCGCGACGGCGTCTTGAGCGTGTTCATGCCGCCCCTGCCATCGGCGGCCGACTACCTGGCCCTGGTGGCCGAGATCGAGACTGCCGCGCGCGAGGGCGGCTGGCGGGTACGGCTGGAGGGCTACACGATGCCCGAGGATCCGCGCATTCATCAGATCAAGGTGACGCCCGATCCGGGGGTCATCGAGGTCAATGTGCAGCCGGCGAGAAGCTGGGCCGAACAGCGCGAGATCATCGAGGTGCTCTATGAACAGGCACGCCAGTGCGGGCTGGCCGCCTTCAAATTCCTGATCGACGGACGCCAGGTGGGCACCGGGGGTGGTGCGCATCTGGTGCTCGGTGGTGCGACCCCGGCGGACAGCCCCTTCCTGCGCCGGCCCGATCTCCTCAGGAGCATGATCGCTTACTGGCAGCGGCATCCGGCGCTCTCCTATCTGTTTTCCGGCCTGTTCATCGGGCCAACCAGCCAGTCGCCGCGGATCGACGAGGCGCGCCATGACGCGCTGTTCGAGATGGCGCTGGCGTTTCGCCAGGTACCGGGCCGGGAGCAATCGCATCCGCCCTGGTTGACCGATCGCATCTTTCGCAACCTGCTGGTCGATGTCACCGGCAACACCCACCGGGCCGAGATCTGCATCGACAAGTTGTATTCGCCGGACGGCCCGACCGGCCGCCTCGGCCTGGTCGAATTGCGCGCATTCGAGATGCCGCCGCATCCGCGCATGTGTCTGGTGCAGCAGATGCTCGTGCAGGCCCTGGTGACCATGTTCTGGGAGCGTCCCGATGATGGTCGGCTGACCACCTGGGGCACGACCCTGCACGATCGCTTCATGCTGCCGGAGTTCATCTGGTCCGATCTGCTCGAGGTACTCGATGACCTGCGAGCGGCCGGCTTCGACTTCGACCCCGCGTGGTTCGAGCCGCATGCGGAGTTCCGATTCCCGCGTTTTGGCAGCTTCGGCCACGGCACCGTGGCCGTCACGGTTCGCCAGGCGCTCGAGCCCTGGCACGTGATGGGCGAGGAAGGGGCGGTCGGCGGCACCGTACGCTATGTGGACAGCTCCGTCGAACGGCTCGAGGTGCGTCTGTCCGGTGCGCCGCCGGGCCGCTACCTGGTGCTCTGCAATGGCCATCAGATCCCCTTGGCGGCCACCGGTCGCGATGGCGACGTCGTGGGTGGCGTCAGGTTCCGCGCCTGGCAGCCGCCCTCCAGCCTGCACCCGGGCATCGGCATCGACGCACCGCTGACCTTCGATCTGCACGACACCTGGCAGGGGCGGTCGGTGGCGGGCTGTACCTACCACGTCGGCCATCCCGCCGGACGCAACTTCGAGGTGTTTCCGGTCAATGCCTATGAGGCCGAAGGGCGGCGGCTGGCCCGGTTCGAGGCCGGAGGGCACACGCCCGGCCAGCAGCAACCCGTGGCCGCTCGCCAACATCCGGCATTCGTGCACACACTCGATCTTCGCTGGACCTGACCAGCCCCGCTGCGGCTCGCACGGCGCTGGATGCACCAGGGCGAACCGATTGATCGTGAACTGTGTATCCTTTGCGCCGGAGTGCGACTGCCATCGGCTGCCTGAACGCGCTGATGCCATCGCGTGAGACCCGGAGTTCCGCCGCGCATGAATGCGCCCGCCCACACCACTGCGCCTGCCTTTGGCACGCTGCTGGACGACTATCGACCGCCCGCGGGCGTCTTCGACGAATTGCGCTCGGCCGATGGCGTTCCGCATCCGGGCTGGTGGTCCTTGCTCGAGCATCTGGCAGCGATGTCAGACGACACGCGCCGCCGCGCGCAGGGCTATGCCGATGATCAGCTGCGCGAGCACGATGTCACGTTTCGGGGCGCCGAAGACGCCGTGGGCCGGCCCTGGCGGCTCGACCTCGTGCCCTTCAAGATGGACGCCGCCGAGTGGGCAACGCTCGAAGCCGGCCTGATCCAGCGCGCCCGGCTCCTCGATGCGCTGGTCGCGGATTCACTGGGTCCGCAGCGGTTGCTCGTCGACGGCGTGCTGCCGCCACCCGTGTTCTGGCGCGGCGGAGACTTCCCGGTGGCCTGTCGTGGCCTGAGTCGCGAGGGCGATCGCCATCTGCATCTGCTCGCCTTCGATCTGGCGCGTGATCCCGATGGCGGCTGGCGGGTGTTGCGTGACCGTGTCGGTACGCCCGATGGTCTTGGCTATGCGCTGGAGAACCGGATCATCGTTTCGCGCTGTCTGCCCGAGGCCTTCGATGCCGGCCGGATCCGTCGCGTGGCGGGATTTTTCCGCGGTTACAACGAACACCTGATCGGCCTCACCGGGCGGGACGACTCCCTGTGTCTCGTGATGGTGCCGCGTTCGGCGCGCAGCAGCGATTACTTCGAGCATGCGTTCATCGGGCGTTATCTGGGCTATGGTGTGGTTCGTGGTTCGGATCTGACCGTGCGCGATGCGCGTGTGCATCTGAAGACCGTCGAAGGCCTCAAGCCCGTCGATCTGTTGCTGCGCCGGGTGCCGACCAATGATTGCGATCCGCTCGAGCTGCGGGTGAACTCGACCGATGGCGTGGCCGGCCTGATGCAGGCCGTGCGTGCCGGCCGGGTGGTGCTCAGCAACCGTCAGGGCAGCGAGATCGGAGAGAACCCGGCCCTTGCCCAGTATCTGCCGCAGGTCTGCCAGCATCTGTTGCGCGAGCCACTGGCCATTCCCAGTCTCGATAGCTGGTGGTGCGGCGAGCCCGAAGGCCTGGCTCGCGCGCTCGATGAGTCGTTGTCATTGCGCATCCATCGGCTGGGCGAATCGGGATCCGGCCTGCCGCGCCTGTACCGACCCGCCGAACTCGATGCCGATGAGGTCCGCGCGCTGCACGAGCAGATGCGCGCGCGGCCACAGAACTATGTCGCGCAGCGTCTGCCGAAGATCTCGACCACGCCGGCATTCGATGACCAGGGGCGTTTGCAGGCCGTTCCGATGACGATCCGCCTGTATCTGGCAGCCACGCCGGATGGCTATTCGCTGATGCCAGGCGGTCTGGCGCGTTCTGCGCGCGTCGGTTCGCAGGCCAGCGGGCTGCGATTGCCCAATGAAACCAACAAAGATATCTGGGTCGAACTGAGCGATCGGGCCGCCGGCCAACGGGTGGCATCGCTGCTCGATCGCCCGCTGACGCTGCAGCGCAGCGATCGCAACCTGGCCAGCCGCACGGCCGATCATCTCTTTTGGTTGGGCGTGTATCTCGAGCGGGCCGAGGGCGCGACCCGGCTGTTTCGGGCCTTGTTCAATGCCTTCGAGGGCGACACCACGGTCAGCGCCGCGGGCGTGGGCACGGATTCCCTGGCCAATCTTCTGGTCATGCTGCAACACCTGTCGGCGCGGCGCGCGCGCCGGCTCGCCAACCAGGGGCGATGGTCGTTGGCGCAGCGCTTCTTCAGCTATGTCTTCGACGCCGATTCCGCCGATGGCCTGGTCAAGCTGCTGGAGGGCGTGGGGCGCAATGCCACCACTGTGCGCGAGCGCCTTTCGCCCGATCTCTGGCGCGTGATCGAGCGCCTCTGCCAGGCGCCGTCGCGCGTCGCCCAGGACAGCGTGATGCGGGCCGATTTTCGCGAGCCGCTCAACGGCATGATCGAGTCCTTCGCGGCCATCAACGGCATGATCGCCCTGAACATGACCCGTGCGGATGGCTGGCGGTTCCTGGAACTGGGTCGTCGTCTCGAGCGGATCGGTCATCTGGCCAAGCTGATCGGCGAACTGGCGGTACGGCCCGGTGAACACGACATCGCGCGCCTGAGCCTGTTGCTCGATCTGGCCGACTGCACGATCACCTATCGTTCGCGTTATCGGTCCACACCGCAGCTGGTGACCACGCTCGATCTGCTGATCTCCGACACCAGCAATCCGCGTGCGCTGATTCACCAGGTGCAGGCGGTGCGCGAACATGTGCAGGCGCTGCCCATGGATCGGCAAAACGAGCTGTTGAGCCCGATTCTCGCCGCGGTTCTGCGTCTGGAGGCGGCGCTGCGCCTGACCAATCTCGAGGAACTCGATACCGATCGCAGCCGGGCCGGCACCCGTCGCAAGCTGGTCCAGCTGATGGAGCGCACACGCACTGATGTCGACGCGCTGGTCGAGCAGTTGGGTGACACCTATTTCAGCCACGCGGCCGAGCGGCGGGTCGGCAGCCAGGATTCCGTGGTCGCACTGTGATTCGCTACGAGGTTTCGCACCGTACGACGATCGAGTACCGGCAGAGCGTGTCTTTGTCGCAGCAGCTGTTGCGCCTGACACCGCGAACCACCCCGCAGCAGCGCGTCGAAACCAGCCAGATCACGGTGCATCCGGCGAGCGCGGGGCGCCTCGATCACGAAGACGTGTTCGGCAATCGCTGCACTTATCTCACGATTCGCGAGCCGCATCGCACGCTCAGCATGCAGGCGCGCTCTGTCGTCGATGTCGCGGCGGCGAGAACGCTGGCCGACGAGCTCCCCTGGGAGCGGGCAGTCGCGCTCGCCCGGCAACCCAACGGGCGCACCGCCGCCGACGTCTCACTGTTCGTGTTCCGCTCGCCGTATGTCGATCTGCCGGCCGCGGCCGGGGAACTGGTGCGGGATCTGTTCTCGCCGGGCCGCCCCTTGCTCGATGCGGTTCGTGCGCTCACCGAGCGTATCCATCATGAGTTCCGCTATCAGGGCGGACTGACCGATGTCTGGACGCCGGTCAGCGAGGTGCTGCAACATCGCAGCGGGGTGTGCCAGGACTTCGCCCACCTGGAGATCGCCTGCCTGCGCCTGCTTGGCCTGCCGTGCCGTTACGTGAGCGGCTATCTGCTCACCCATCCGCCGGCCGGGCAGCCCAAGCTGGTCGGGGCCGATGAATCGCATGCCTGGATCTCGGTCTGGTCACCGGAGGTGGGCTGGGTGGATTTCGACCCGACCAATGCCGTGCTGCCTGGCGAGGAGCATGTCACGATCGGCTGGGGGCGTGACTATGGCGATGTCAGCCCGGTGAACGGATTCATCATCGGCGGTGGGGAACACACGGTTCGGGTGTCCGTCGACGTGATCCAGATTCCGGGCTGAGCGTTCTGAGCGCGCACCGCCCGGTCAGCGCATGCCCGGCATCATGCCCTTCATGCTGCGCAGCATCTTGGCCATGCCGCCCTTTTGCATCTTGCGCATCATGCCGGCCATCTGGTCGAACTGCTTGAGCAGGCGATTCACCTCCTGAACACTGACGCCGGCGCCGGTGGCGATCCGGCGTTTGCGCGAGGCCTTGATGAGCTCGGGCTTGGAGCGCTCGGCCGGCGTCATCGAGTGGATGATGCCGCGCATTCGCCGCATGTCCTGCTCTGCCTTGTTCATGTCGGCGCCCGCCGCCGCCTCGCGCATCTGCGCGGGCAGCTTGTCGAGCATCGCCCCCAGACCTCCCATCTTGCTCATCTGCCCGAGTTGCGACAGAAAGTCGTTCAGGTCAAAGCGCGAACCCGATTTCAGCTTGCGGGCCAGATCCTCGGCGGCCGCGGTGTCCACCGAACGCTGCGCCTGCTCGACCAGCGAGACGATGTCGCCCATGCCGAGGATGCGATTGGCCATCCGATCGGGATGAAACGCCTGCAGGCCGTCGAGCTTCTCCCCCACGCCGACGAACTTGATCGGCGCGCCCGTGATCGCCTTGACCGAGAGTGCCGCGCCACCGCGGGAGTCGCCGTCAAGCTTGGTCAGCACCACCCCGGTGAGTGGCAGCGCCTCGTTGAAGGCCCGCGCCGTGTTGACCGCATCCTGGCCCTGCATCGCATCCACCACGAACAGCGTTTCGGCCGGTGAGCAGGCCGCATGCAGCGCCTTGATCTCGGCCATCATCTGTTCGTCGATCGCCAGCCTGCCTGCGGTGTCGATCAGCAGCACATCGAAGTAGTGCGTGCGCGCCCAGTGGATCGCCGCGAGCGCAATATCGACCGGCTTCTGGTCGGTGCGCGAGGCGAAGAATTCGGCCCCGGCCTGCTCGGTCACGGTCTGCAACTGGTCGATCGCCGCCGGGCGGTAGACATCACAACTGACGGTGAGCACCTTCTTGCGCTGGGTCTCGCCAAGCCAGCGGGCCAGCTTGCCCACCGTGGTCGTCTTGCCGGCACCCTGCAGGCCGGCCATCAGCACCACCACCGGCGGTTTGCTGGCCAGATTCAGCGGCGCGGCATCGCCGCCCATGAGGTCGACCAGTTCGCGGTTGACCACGCCGACCAGGGCCTGGCCCGGTGTCAGTGAGCCGACCACCTCGCGCCCGAGCGCCTTTTCCTTGATGCGGGCAATCAGATCGCGCACCACCGGAAGCGCGACATCGGCCTCGAGCAGCGCGATGCGGATCTCGCGCAGCATCGCCTGCGTATTGGCCTCGGTCAGGCGCGCCTCGCCGCGCATGGTCTTGACCACGCGCGACAGACGTTGGGAGAGGTTCTCGAACATGGTGATGGCAGACCCGATGGTTGCTGGACAGGAGGTGAGGGCGGCCGGGCATCCGGCCGCTCGTGCGACGCCGCGGGGTGGAATCGGTGGCATGGCCGCAGCCGCGTCGGCGGTCACGCCACGTGCCAGGTTTCGTTGGCGCGCGCGCCACAGTCGGCATGGGAACAGGCCCGAAGATACGCGCTGGCCGTCGGGTTACCCGGGGCCCCGGCCGACTTCGGCGAATTCTCCGGGTTAAACTGATCCTCGTGCAAATTCTACTGATTTCGGCGCTGATGCTGCCGGTGGTGTTCTATCTGTGCGCCTGGATTCTCGGGCTGCGCAGTGCGCTGCCCGTACCGGAAGCGGGTGTTGGCCCGGGCGAGGCCTCGCCCGTGGGCGTGCGTGCACATTCGGTGCTGCTGATGCTGGCCGTGTTCACGCATCTGGGTGCCCTCTATATCGGCGTCTTCCCTGATCAGGTGCCGCGCTTCGGCTTTGCGCATCTGCTCTCTGCAGCGGTCTGGGTCGGCACGCTGCTGCTCTGGATCGAGGGCGACAATGCCCATGTGGCGGCCTTGCGGGCCCTTGTCCTGCCGGTGGCAGCGCTGTTTGCACCGATGCCCTTACTGTTCCCCGGGTATCCGCTGACCGCCCTCGAAGGCAATGCCTTGTTCGTGCCTCATCTGCTGGTTGGCGTGCTTGCCTACGCGGTTATGCTGCTGGCGGCGCTGCATGCCTTACTGATGGCCATGGCCGAGAAATCGCTCCATGATCCGCTGCAGTCGCGTCCCAACCCTTTGCTGGCGGGGACTCTGGAGCGGCTGCCGCCGCTGCTCACCATGGAACGGCTGCTGTTCCGGCTGTTGGCTATTGGCTTTGCGCTGCTCACGCTGACCGCGGTCTCTGGCATGGTCTTTTCCGAGGAGATCTTCGGGCGGCCGTTTCGCTTTGATCACAAGACCGTGCTCACGTTACTGGCATGGGTGGTTTTCGGTGTTTTGCTGCTTGGGCGCAGGATCTGGGGCTGGCGTGGGCAGCGCGCTCTGCGTCTGACCCTGACCGGGTTCGTGGTGCTGCTCCTCGGCTACGCCGGCAGCCGCTTCGTGCTCGAGGTGATCCTGCATCGGGCACTCTAGCCGGGTGGCCCGGAGCGGGCGACGCATGTCGAATGATTGATCCGTTCTGATCTGGGCTGGGGTCCCTGAATGGGCAAACTGCTTTTCTGGGTGCTGGTGGCCGTCGTGATCTTCGGCGTGGCCCGCTTCGGGTCGTTGGTCGAACGGCGTCGCGAGATGGCGCGCGACAAGGCCGACGATCGCGCCCTCGAACAAGAGGCGATGCTGCAGTGCGCGCATTGCGGCATCTATTTTCCGGCCAGCGAGGCGTTTCGTGCCCGCGGTCAGGCTTATTGCAGCCCTGAGCATCGAGACGCATGACGAATGCCACACGCATGGCTGATATCGATCTGGCAACCGGTCAGGAGGTGGAGCTCACCGTGCCCGAGCGGCGGTCTGCCGGCAGCGAACCACCCGAGTCCTATTGGCAGGCGCTGCGCTGGTACTCGCTGAGCCGCATCGTGGTGGCGGCCCTGCTCTGGTTCACCGGGGCATCGGAAATCGGCTCGCGCTGGCTCGACATGGCCGATGTCGGCACATTCCAGACGGTTGCCCTGTTCTATCTGATCGCCGCGCTGATCTTCCTGGCGTTGATCGGCCCGCTGCGTCCGAACCTGCAATTCCAGCTGTTCATGCAGGTTGCCACCGACCTGTTGGTTCTGACCGCGTTCGTTCACCTGACCGGCGGCGTGCACGGCGGGCTCGGCTCGCTGATGATCGCCTCGGTGGCAGCTGGTTCGGTGCTCTCGTCGCGGCGGCTTGCGGCCACCTTCGCGGCCGGGGCAACCTTGCTGATGCTGGGTGAAACCGGCCTGCGCGCGGCCACGGTAGGGCCCGATCCCTCGCTGATCGCCCAGGCCGGGCTGATCGGTGCCGCCTGTTTCCTGACCGCCATGTCGGTCAACTGGCTGGCATCCCGGCTGCAGGCCCAGGAAGAACTGGTGCGTCGCCGCGGGGTCGATGTCCGCAATCAGTTGGCGGTGACCCAGCGCGTGATTGCCGAACTCGAACAAGGGGTGTTGGTGGTGCGTCCCGATGGCCGTCTGCGCACCATGAACCGCGCCGCCCAGGTATTGCTCGGTGCCGATCCCGCAGCTTTCGGCGACGACAAGGCCCCGCGGTTGCGGGAATTGCTTCCGGCGGGCTGGTCCGAACTGATCGAGCAGTATGCGCGCTGGCGGCGCGAGAGCGCCGGCGAGCCGGGTGAGTTCAGCCTGGATTACCGGGGCGACGAAGCCCTCGAGGAGAAGGGCCGCCTGCGGGTGCGCATGGTGTCCGCGCTTGGCGATGGTCACTCCGATGCCATGCTGCTGATCGAGAGTCTGCGCGAGATCGAGCAACGCGCCCAGCAGCTCAAGCTGGCCTCGATGGGCCGCCTGTCCGCCTCGATCGCGCACGAGATCCGCAATCCGCTGGGCGCGATCCGCCATGCCAACAGCCTGCTGGCCGAGCAACTCGACAGCGTACCGCTGACCCGTCTGTCCAAGATCATCGAAGACAACACGGTGCGCATCAACCGGGTGATCGAAGATGTACTGTCGATCTCGCGCGGCGAGAAGGCGGTCGATGAGGCGGTCGACATGCAGCAGTTCCTGACTCAGTTCCTGCCCGAGTTCACCGTGCAGTCGGGGGCCGACCGCCGACGCATCCGGCTGGTGCTCGAGACCGATGCGCCGATCCGCTTCGACTCCGGGCAGCTGCGCCAGGTATTGATCAATCTGGTTGGCAATGCATTGCGTTATGCTTCCCAGGATCCGGGGGCCGTCTTGGTGCGCTGGCGTAAACTCGATGATGACAGGCTCGAGTTGAGCGTCGCCGACGACGGTCCCGGGCTCGGATCTGATGCCATGCAACACGCTTTTGAACCTTTCTTCACCACGGAGGCGCGCGGTACCGGGCTGGGCCTCTACCTGACCCGTGAACTCTGCGCGCTCAACGGCGCGGCTATCCGCTATCAGCCGCAGCGCTCGGCGGACCGCTACAGCGGCGCATTCGTGATCGAACCGCGGCGCCTGCCCGTCGGGGTGTCCTGATGGCCACAGACGGCGCCCGACAAATGTCGCGTGGCGGCACGATTCCACGCGTGCTGGTCACTGATGACGAAGCCGATCTGCGCGAACTGATCGAGCTCACCCTGGTCGGGATGGGGCTCGACGTCGACTGCGCGGCCGATCTGAGGTCGGCGCGCGAGTTCCTGGCCCAGAAAGAATATGCGCTTTGTCTCACCGACATGCGCCTGCCCGACGGTGACGGGCTCGAACTGGTGGCGCTGATTCCGAGCAATATTCGCGCACGCCGGTGGCCGTGATCACCGCCTCGGCAGCGCCGAGAATGCGGTGGCCGCGCTCAAGGCCGGTGCGTTCGACTACCTGGCCAAGCCGGTCGAGCTCGATGCCTTGCGCACCCTGGTGCGCTCGGCCGTACGCGAACCGGCTGCGCCGGCCGGGTCGGCCGAGCCCTCGAGCCCGCCCGAGGCGGCATCGCGTCTGTTCGGTGAATCGTCGGTCATGCGCGATGTGCGCGCCCAGATCGAGCGCCTGGCGCGCAGCATGGCGCCGGTGGCCATCACCGGCGAATCGGGTTCGGGCAAGGAGCTGGCCGCGCGGCTGGTTCACGAGGCCGGCCAGCGCAGCGACCAGCCATTCGTGGCGGTGAACTGCGGCGCGATTCCTGAGAATCTCATGGAGGCCGAGTTCTTCGGCTATCGCCGCGGCGCGTTCACCGGCGCCGATCAGGATCGTGACGGCTTCTTTCATGCGGCCAACGGTGGCACCCTGTTCCTCGACGAGGTCGCCGATCTGCCCCTGGCCATGCAGGTCAAGCTGTTGCGCGCGATTCAGGAAAAACGGGTTCGCAAGGTGGGGGCCACCCAGGAGGAAGCGGTCGATGTGCGCATCATCAGCGCCACGCACCAGGATCTGGCCGAGTGCGTGTCCGCCGGGCGCTTCCGACAAGACCTTTACTACCGGCTCAATGTCATCGAGCTGAAACTGCCGCCGTTGCGCGAGCGGCGCGGTGACATTCCGGGGCTGGCCCAGGCGGTTCTCGAGCGCCTGGCTGCGCGCGCCGGCCTGGAGCAGCCGCCGCGCCTGGCCTCGGTGACGCTGCGCTATCTGGAGTCGTACAGCTTCCCTGGCAATGTTCGAGAACTGGAGAACATCCTCGAGCGCGCGCTGGCATTCTCCAACGGCAGCGTGATCAATGTCGAGGATCTCGGCCTGCGGCCCGAGAGCACCGATGCGGCACAGAACGAACGTGACGAGACGCCGCCCGGGCCCGAGGCTGGCGAAGCTCTGGTCGAAGCGGTGTCGGCAGACAGCGCCGTGGCCGATGCCAGAAGCATGCTGTCCGAGGGCATCCCGTCTTCGCTACCGGATTACCTCGACCAGGTCGAGCGCGAGGCGATCGAGCATGCGCTGGAGAAAACCCGCTACAACCGCACGGCGGCGGCCAAGCTGCTCGGCATCAGCTTCAGGGCGCTGCGCTATCGGATGCAGCGCCTGGAGATCAACTGAGCTGGCCGGCCAGAACGACGCCTGGCTCGGTTGCCGTTCATGGCCGTGACCCTGACCTGGCCGCGCGACGGCAGCGGCTGGCTCGCTGGCGCGAGGCATTGCCTCTCACCCCCCGCCGACGCCCGGGCGGACGGGATCATTACCGATCTGGCCGTCATCCACTACATCAGCCTGCCTGACGGTTTCTTCCGGGGCCCGGCCATTGAAAGGCTGTTCACCGCGAATGCCCGCCTGGCGGATGATCCCCGGCTCGCCGAGCTTGCCGGTCTGCAGGTCTCGTCGCACTTTCTGATTCGCCGCCATGGTGAGCTGCTGCAGTTCGTGGATGTCGATCGACGCGCCTGGCACGCCGGCCAGTCCGGCTTCCTCGGTCGCCAACGTTGTAATGACTTCTCGGTGGGCATCGAGCTCGAGGGCGACTGGCGCCGTCCGTTCACGGCCAGCCAGTACCGGCGCCTGCGGCATCTGCTGGCGCTTTTGCAGCAGCGTTTGCCGATCCGCTATGTGGCCGGTCATAGCGACATCGCGCCCGGACGCAAGCAGGATCCGGGGCCGATGTTCGATTGGTCGCAGCTCGACGGGCTCGGCCTGACGCGACCATGGCGCGATGGCCGCCGGCATCGCCAACCGGCGTCCGCGGCGCGGGTCTGAAGCACTTGCCGGCACCGCCTCGCAGCCGCTCGGGGTTCTTGAAGCGGGGCCCGCCTTACACTATAATTAGTCTCTGATGCTTTTTTGAGCACTACATATAGTGTTCCAAATCGGGAATCTCCCGATGTCGCCGGGTTCGGCGGCGGGCATCTCCAACCCGGACACTAAATGTGTGCCGGCGAGGTCGAGTCAGGCGGGTCATCTGTTTCGAACATCCTGGGCCGTGAATGTGGGCGGGGGCATGTCGTGGCGGGTTGCCGGCCGGCCGTTTTCGAGCGGCCGGTGTGCGATCGCATCGCATCAGCTTGGGCAAGACCCGACCGGCGCGCGCTTGCCAGGCTGCAGGAGTTTCATGACAACCGCTTCGCATATCCCGGCCTCAATGCTGGCCCATGGTTACGGATTCTCCTCGTCGACCGGCAGCCTCGAACCGGTCTTCATCGTGCATGTGACCTGAACGGCGCGTGCGCCAACGGGATCACCCGGTGATCCCGCCGAATCGCAAGATGTCATCTGGCCAGGCACCGTGGTTTCGTGTGCCGGTGCCGATATCACTCATCAACTACTGATAACAATCATCCAGAGGAAACAAGATGCAAGGGATTGCCGATCAATCCACGACCTCCTCCGTCGTGCCCAAGGGTGTCGCCGAGCAGGCGTCGCGTGCCGAGACCATGGCCGCCAGCGCCTATGATGACTTCAAGGTCATCCGCCGCAACGGCTCGGTGGTGCCGTTTGAGCCGCAAAAGATCTCGATTGCCATGACCAAGGCCTTCCTGGCGGTCAATGGCGGGCAGGGCGCCGCTTCGGCGCGCATCCGCAGCCTGGTCGAGGCACTCACCGAATCGGTGGTCGGTGCGCTGACCCGCGGCAAGCGTGGCGGCACCTTCCATATCGAAGACATCCAGGATCACGTCGAACTGGCCCTGATGCGGTCTGGCGAGCACGAGGTGGCGCGCGCCTATGTGCTGTATCGTGAGCGCCAGGCGCAAAAGCGCGCCGAGCAAAAGGCCGCGGGCACGGCGCCGGCCGAGCCCACGCTCAACGTGCGCGATGGCGACTTCCTGCGCCCGCTCGACCGGGCCGCCCTGCGCGATCTGATCGAATCCGCCTGTGCCGATCTGGGCGAGGCGGTCAGCGCCGATCCGATTCTGGCCGACACCATCAAGAACCTCTACGACGGCGTCTCGCTCGAGGAAGTGCACAAATCGGCCATTCTGTCCGCGCGTGCCCTGATCGAAAAGGAACCCGCCTACAGCAAGGTCACCGCGCGTCTGCTGCTGCACACGGTGCGCCGCGAGGTGTTCGGTGAGTCGGTGCCGCAGGCCAACATGGCCGAGCGTTATGCGGCCTATTTCCCGCGCTATGTGCGTCTGGGCATCGAGGCCGGTCTGCTCGACCCCAAGCTCGAGCAGTTCGATCTGGCCCGCCTGGCCAAGGCGCTGGACCCGGATCGCGATCTGCAGTTCACCTACCTGGGCCTGCAGACCCTCTACGATCGCTACTTCCTGCACATCGACGAGCGCCGGATCGAGCTGCCGCAGATCTTCTTCATGCGGGTGGCGATGGGCCTGGCGCTGAACGAGATCGACCGCGAGACCCGGGTGATCGAGTTCTACGATCTGCTCTCCAGCTTCGATTTCATGAGCTCGACGCCCACCTTGTTCAACTCGGCCACGGTGCGCTCGCAGCTTTCTTCCTGCTACCTGACCACGGTCTCCGACGACCTCGACGGCATCTACGAGGCCATCAAGGAAAACGCGCTGCTCGCCAAGTTCGCCGGTGGTCTGGGCAATGACTGGACGCCGGTGCGCGCGCTGGGCAGCCACATCAAGGGCACCAACGGCAAGAGTCAGGGCGTGGTGCCGTTCCTGAAGGTGGTCAACGACACCGCTGTGGCGGTCAACCAGGGCGGCAAGCGCAAGGGTGCGGTCTGTGCCTATCTCGAAACCTGGCACCTGGACATCGAGGAGTTCCTCGATCTGCGCAAGAACACCGGCGACGACCGGCGTCGTACCCACGACATGAACACGGCCAACTGGATCCCGGATCTGTTCATGAAGCGGGTGCTCGAAGACGGCCAGTGGACCTTGTTCTCGCCGTCGTCCTGCCCCGATCTGCACGACAAGATCGGTGCCGAGTTCGAGCGTGCCTATCTGAAGTACGAGGAAATGGCCGAGCGCGGGGAGATTGCGCCGAGCCGTAAGATCCCGGCGACCCAGCTCTGGCGCAAGATGCTCTCGATGCTGTTCGAGACCGGCCATCCCTGGATCACCTTCAAGGATGCCTGCAATCTGCGCTCGCCGCAGCAGCATATCGGCGTGGTGCACAGCTCCAATCTCTGCACCGAGATCACGCTGAACACCAGCGACACCGAGATCGCGGTCTGCAACCTGGGTTCGGTAAACCTGGTGGCGCACATGGTCGAGCGCGACGGTCGCTGGGTGCTCGATCACGACAAACTGCGCAAAACCATCCGCACCGCAATGCGCATGCTCGACAATGTCGTCGACATCAATTACTACGCGGTTGGCAAGGCACGCAATTCCAATCTGCGTCATCGCCCGGTCGGCATGGGCATCATGGGCTTCCAGGATTGCCTGCACATCCAGCGCATGCCCTATGCCAGCGAAGCCGCGGTGGAGTTCGCCGATCGTTCGATGGAAGCGGTTTGCTACTACGCTTACTGGGCGTCGACCGAACTGGCCGAAGAACGCGGTCGCTACAGCAGTTTCCGGGGCTCGCTGTGGGATCGTGGCATTTTGCCCAAGGATTCCATCGACCTTCTGGCCGAACAGCGCGGCCGTCTGTCGGGTGCGCTCGCCGAGCGATCATTGCTCGAGATCGATCGTTCCGAGACCCTTGACTGGGACGGCCTGCGCACCCGCATCGCCACCCACGGCATGCGTAATTCGAACTGCGTGGCGATCGCCCCGACCGCCACGATCTCGAACATCATCGGTGTGTCGGCATGCATCGAGCCCACGTTCCAGAACCTGTTCGTGAAGTCGAATCTCTCGGGCGAGTTCACGGTCGTGAACGAGTATCTGGTGCGTGATCTCAAGGAGCGCGGCCTCTGGGACGAGGTCATGATCGCCGATCTCAAGTACTTCGATGGCTCGCTGGCGCGTATCGATCGTATTCCCGATGATCTTCGCGAGTTGTATGCGACCGCTTTCGAGATCGACACCGCCTGGATCGTCGAGGCCGCCGCTCGTCGTCAGAAGTGGATAGATCAGGCACAGTCTCTGAACATCTACATGGCTGGTGTGTCGGGCAAGCGTCTGCACGACACCTACATGCTGGCCTGGTTGCGCGGTCTCAAGACCACGTATTACCTGCGCACGATCGGCGCCACCAGCGCAGAAAAATCAACGGGCAAGATCGGTCAACTCAATGCGGTGTCCAGCACGAGTGCGACCGGTGGTTTCCAAACGCTCGGTGCTTATGCGCGTCACGATGAACAGAACGCCGAAGCACAAACGCAGTCGCCGAGTTTCTGCGCACTCGACGATCCCGACTGCGAAGCCTGTCAGTAATCGATGATGTTCGCTGCGCAGCAAGCGTCGACACGCTTCGAAAGTCGAATGCTTGTTGCGCCAGCGACGAATCGATTGTCAAGACGATAATTTCTATCGTTGCAAGCGATACACAAGGTCCGTAAGATTTCGGTCTGTGATCAACAGCGAAATCTCGCGAATGCATATCGATGTTCGTCAACACATGCGTAAGACGTCTTTGCTCATGTCCGCGCGGCGCGATGTGTCTCTGACCTTGGATCTATCTGCACCAATCAGAACAAAAGCGAGAACTGCAATGCTGTCCTGGGACGAACCAACTTCCTTTCCGCCGATCGACAACAAGACCATCGGTTCACGCATGGCGCCGCAGCCTCAGATGCTGCGCGAAGTCGTGATCGATGAAGTGCGTGTCGAGAAGCGTGCGCCGGTGATGCCAAAGCCCGACCAGGCATCGTCGCGCGAATCGGCTTCGGCTCGCGCCGCCTCGCGGTCGGCGCAAGCGCCGCTCGTCGATGGCCGTCATTCGATCGCCGCGCAGGATTCACGTCGCGTACGGGTTGAAGACAAGCGTCTGATCAACGGCGCCTCCGATGTCAATCAGCTGGTGCCTTTCAAGTACAAATGGGCCTGGGATAAATACCTGGCCACCTGCGCCAATCACTGGATGCCGCAGGAAATCAACATGAGCCGGGACATCGAGCTCTGGAAGAACCCGAACGGCCTGACCGAGGACGAGCGTCGCCTGGTCAAGCGCAACCTGGGTTTCTTCGTCACCGCCGACTCGCTGGCCGCCAACAACATCGTGCTTGGCACCTATCGCCACGTGACCGCGCCCGAGTGCCGCCAGTTCCTGCTGCGCCAGGCCTTCGAAGAGGCCATTCACACCCACGCCTATCAGTACATCGTCGAGTCCCTGGGCCTGGACGAGGGTGAGATCTTCAATGCCTATCACGAGGTCAAGTCGATCCGCGACAAGGATGAATTCCTGATCCCGTTCATCGACACCCTGACCGACACCGATTTCCATACCGGCACCCCCGAGGCCGATCAGCAGCTGCTGCGTTCGCTGATCGTGTTCGCCTGCCTGATGGAAGGCCTGTTCTTCTATGTCGGCTTCGTGCAGATTCTGGCGCTCGGCCGGCAGAACAAGATGACCGGGGCCGCCGAGCAGTACCAGTACATCCTGCGCGACGAGTCGATGCACTGCAATTTCGGCATCGACCTGATCAATGCGATCAAGCTCGAGAACCCCCACCTCTGGACGCCGGAGTTCCGCTCGGAACTCGCCGGTTTGTTCCATCAGGCGGTGGATCTCGAGTACGCGTACGCCGAAGACACGATGCCGCGCGGCGTGCTGGGCTTGAACGCCTCGATGTTCAAGACCTACCTGCGCTACATCGCCAACCGCCGAGCCGTGCAGATCGGGCTCGAGCCTTTGTTCCCCAACGAAGAAAACCCGTTCCCCTGGATGAGCGAGATGATCGATCTCAAGAAGGAACGCAACTTCTTCGAAACCCGTGTGATCGAGTATCAGACGGGCGGTGCGTTGAACTGGGACGCTTGAGTTCCGCCGCGCCGAAGCCGACAGACAGGATCGAGATTTGAGGGCATTGAAGCATCCGATCGACGCCACCGCCAGCCAGGGCGGGGCATCGAATTTTCAGGGTCTGCCCTCTGGTATCCGGGGCCCGTCCAGCGACGGGCCCACACCGAATTCATTAGCGTTGGACCAAGGCAGCAGCTCGCTGCCCGGTGTCTTGCGCCGATGAATGGCCCGCTGTAACCCATAACATTCGATATGCAGCGGGTCTCCGATACTGCCATTTACTGATCAAGGAGTTCTGTCATGGCTACGGCAAAGAAGCCCGCCCGCAAGGCGGCAAAGAAGGCGGCAGCGAAGAAGCCTGCTGCCAAGAAGGTAGCAGCGAAGAAGCCGGCGGCTAAGAAGCCCGCCGCCAAGAAGGTCGCGGCGAAGAAGCCTGCTGCCAAGAAGGCGGCGGCGAAGAAGCCGGCGGCTAAGAAGGCAGCGGCGAAGAAGCCGGCCAAGAAAGCGGCGGCGAAGAAGCCTGCGGCCAAGAAAGCAGCGGCCAAAAAGCCGGCAGCCAAGAAGGCTGCGGCGAAGAAGCCCGCGGCCAAGAAAGCTGCAGCCAAGAAGCCGGCCCGTAAAGCTGCCAAGCGCTGATCGTTCCGGAGCACCGGCCGGCTTCCCGGTCGGTGCCTATATGCAACTGCCATAGCACTCAAGGAGTCTGAAAATGGCAACTGCGAAGAAGGCCGCCAAGAAACCGGCCGCCGCCAAACCCGCCAAGAAGGCTGCCGCCAAGAAGCCGGCCGCCAAGAAGCCGGCGGCCAAGAAGCCCGCAGCCAAAGCTGCGGCCAAGAAGCCGGCCGCCAAGAAGGCTGGCGTGAAGAAGCCCGCGGCGAAGAAGCCGGCGGCGAAGAAACCGGCTGCGAAGAAGCCCGCAGCCAAGAAGCCGGCAGCGAAAAAGCCGGCTGCGAAGAAACCCGCCCCCGCCAAGCCCGCGGCCCCGAAGGCGGCGAAGAAGCCTGCTGCCAAGAGCAAGCCGGCGGCCAAGCCGTTGAATCCGTCTGCAGCATGGCCGTTCCCGACGGGCAACCGTCCGTAAGCGGTCGGGTCGCGCCCGGGAAATTGTGTTTCCGGGGCGCGACCAGTCCGTCAATCCCAGGCCGGCGCGGTCGTATCGCGTCCGGCATTCCCGGGCTCTGAATTCAGGGCGTTCATTTCTTCGGCACTCATGGCACGCACGCTCTGGTTCCTGATCGACACGTTGGGCAGCCTGTTGGCGATGGCCTGCCTTTTGCGTGGATACATGCACTGGCTCGGTGTTGCCAGCCGAGACCCCATCGGTCATTTCGTGATCGCGATCACCGACTGGATCATCAAGCCGTTACGCCGGCTGATGCCGGTTTCGCGTCGCTGGGATTGGGCGAGCATCGTCGGCGCCCTGCTGGTGGCAGTGATCATGGCGATTGCCTTCGTGCTGATCGCCGGCATGACGCATGCACCCGTGTTCGGCCTGGTCGTGCTGACCGCGGTCTACTGGCTCATCAAATGGGCCGTCTGGATGCTCATCGTCGTGGTCATCGCGCAGGCGGTGTTGTCATGGGTGAATCCGCATGCGCCGATCGCCCCGACACTCAATGCGCTGTCTTACCCGTTTCTGATGCCTCTGAGGCGGTTCATCCCGCTGGTCGGCGGTATCGATCTGTCGCCGCTGGCGCTGATCCTGCTGATGCAGGTGGCTCTGGTCTTCCTGCAAAGTACGCTCGGCGCCTACGTCCTCGTCCCTTGAGCGAACCTCGGCTCGTCCGGGTGACGCACCTGGCGGCCGTTCCTCCGATCCATGTCATCGCGCCCGCCTCGCCCCAGCATCCGCTCCGCACAGCCAGAGGATGTCGATGCGGTCGAGGCCTGTGTCTATGCCGCCTATGCGCCCTGGATTCCGGTTATCGGTACCCGTCCTGGTCCGATGCTCGAAGACTATCGCGCGGTCTTGTTCACGCGCCAGGTGTTCGTAGCCGAAGTCGGTGATGCGATCGTCGGTGTGCTGGTGCTGGCCAAGAGCACAGATGGATTCTTGCTCGAGAACATCGCCGTTCGGCCCGAAATGGCCGGGCGCGGAGTGGGGCGCATTCTGTTGTCTTTGGCCGAACGCGAGGCGGTGGCCCAGGGCTACCGCTCGATCATCCTGTATACCCACGAAAAAATGACGCGCAACATCGCGCTCTACGAGCGTGCCGGCTATGTGCGCGTCGATGAACGTCGCGAAGGGCCGTTCTCGAGGGTGTACATGCGTAAGAGCCTGACGGCCGCGTGAGCGCCGGCCGCTGTGCGCTCGAGGGGTCCGCTCACCAGGGGCGCGTGCCGTAGGTCGATGCGAAGCGCTCCGCTCACCAGGGACGCGTGCCGTAGGTCGTTGCGAAGCGCTCCGCAATCAGGTCTCGATCCAGCGCATGATTCTGCGGGCCTTGCTGTTCGATCTTGATCGCGCCGAGCACGCTGCCAAGCCGCGCGCTTTGCAGCCAGCTCCAGCCGCGCGTGAGCCCGTAGAGCAGGCCGCCCCGGTAGGCATCGCCGCAGCCCGTGGGATCGGTGGCGCTCGAGATCGCCACCGGAGCGATCATGTGCCGTTCGCCGGCGCAATAAAGGGTGGAGCCCTCGCCGCCGCGCGTGACGATCAGCGCCTGCAGCCTGTCGGCGATTTCCTGTTCCGACCAGCCGGTTCGATCAACGATCAGCTTGCCCTCGTAGTCGTTGACCGTGACCGCACTGGCCTGGGTAATCAGCGTGCGCAGCTCTTCGCCGTCGAACATCGGCAAACCCTGCCCGGGATCGAAGATGAAGTCGATGCCCGTCTGTGCCATCTCGCTGGCATGACGAAGCATCGCCGCCTTGCCGTTCGGCCCGACGATGCCCAGGCAGGGTTCCGCCGAGCGCTGCGCCTGTTCGGCCGCCGAGACACGATCGGCCATCGACATCGCACCCGGGTGAAAGGCGATGATCTGATTGTCGGCCAGATCGGTGGTGATGAAGGCCTGGGCCGTGTACTCGCTTTCGATGCATTGCACGGCAGACATGTCGATGCCGCGTCCGCTGAGATGGTTGGCGTAGTCGCGGCCATCGTGACCGATGGTGCCCAGCAGCGTGCCGAGGCCGCCGAGCCCGACCAGGTTATAGCCGATATTGGCGGCGCAGCCGCCGAATTCCCGCTTGAGCCTGGGCGCCAGGAAAGACACATTCAACACATGAACCTGATCGGGCAGGATATGGTCTTTGAAGTGGCCATCGAAGACCATGATGGTGTCGAACGCGATCGATCCGCTGATCAGGGCGCGAGCCGGTGATTGTTCAAAGCGCGCGAATGCGGGAGTGTCCTGGGGCATGTCGGCTCCATTCTGGCCAGTGGATGCACATGCGTGGCCGGCGCCGGCCTGGGGTCCGCATGAACGCTGTCGAACCTTCAATGGTATTTCATCTGTCCGGCCGCCTGGCCGCTGCGTCGTCGGGCAGTGGGTGTGTGCGCATTTCCGGGTGTAGACGGCGCGATGCGGGTGTGCAACGCCGCCTGCCGTCACGGCCGCGAAGACGCTGTCAGTGGTAGAACAGCACCGCTGAGTAGCCGCTAGGCACGATATCGGCGGTTTCGAGCGTCAGACGGATCACCTGTTCGCTCTCGCCGTTCATGCCGGCCTGGGCCAGCGAGTCATCGCCGAGATAGGTCTGCGGTTGCAGCGCCTTGCGCACCAGGATGCCGCCGGTGCTATCGGTGAGCGTGAGTTCGATCGACGGCCAGCGCAAGGTCATGCCGGCACGGTTGCGCAACAACATGTTCAGCCGGAATCGCGACTGACCTTCGGGGGCGCGGGCCAGATCGAATGATTCGATCGTGATCGCCTCTGCACGGATAGGCATGCCAACTGCCAGGCCGAAGGGCGCGCTGAGCGTGCTCAGTGCGCCGCGCATGCTCGGCAGGTGGGCGGCGATCACCTCGCGCGCACCGATCAAAACCTGAAACACGAGTAATACGCTGAGGGCACCTGCGGCGATCCAGACCCCGCGCGGGGGCAGATCGAAATCGAATGCCGGATTGGTGCTGCGGCCGAAGAAATCGACCGCCTCGTCGGCGTCATCATCCGCGGCAGCCGCCAGAGGACCGTCCTCGTGCGCCTGCGAGGGCAGGGGGGGCGGAGCCGGATGCCGGCTGCGCATGATGAACGGCGGCGGCGCCGCACGGGACGGAGCAGAGTCGGGCGCGCGGTCGGCGTGCGCATCAGCCTGACCCATAGGCGCCGCCCCGCCCCCGGGGGGGTCGTCGGGCGGGCGTGGCCAGACCATGGTGCTGGGCCAGTCGTCTTCATCGCCACCGCGGATCACGCCGGCGCCAGCGCTGTCGCCGCCTTCGGCGTCAGTCGTCTGGGCGGTGTTCTTTTCCCGGTGCTGCGCCCACGCGGGATGGTCGTCATCGATGCCTGGCCAATCGGGGCTGCTGATCGGAGGTGTGCGGCGTACCCGGCGCTTGCGGATCGGCGCCGGCTGGCGGATCTCGTCGGTCGGCCCGGCCTCGTCGTCGGGACCCGTGGCGAAGCGCGTTTCCGGCAGAAAGAACGCGGTATTGAGATCGGCGGCGACGGTCTGCGGGTTGTCGTCCGCCTGCCGCGACGAGGCCCGCGTGTCATTCACATAACGCAGGTACTCGACCCCCGAAAACACCTGCTGGCAGATGCCACAGCGAACCATGCCGCGGCGCAGCTTCAGCTGCTCGGACAGCACCTTGAAGCTGGTCTTGCAGGATGGGCAGGTGGTTGCGAGGGCCATGGGTGGTTGGTGAGCGGCGCGGCGCAGGTGCATCTCGCGCGCCTTGACCCGGGCTCGACGGCACGCGGGCGATGAACTGGCGCGACATCGCGTCGCCGAAGGTTACACCATCGACGCTGTTGGCTCGACAGTGGCGAAGTTACCGACGCGCGCACGGGCAAACCGCTGCCGGTGGCTGGCCCGGCGAGCGCCCGTTGCCGGGGGTGATCTGGCCGGCCGCCGAGGCGGCGCTGCGAGCAGCCGCCACGGGGCGCAGTGCACCGGCTCAGCGCGACTTCATGCCGCGCAGTTCCTTGCCGAGGTTGATCAGGAAGCGCAGCGAATCCTGATTGTCCGGGTCGCGCATCATGGCCCAGAGCCCGCCGGCGCCGCCGCCCGAGCGCGGCGCCTTGGCCGATTGTGCAGCGGCGGTCTCGAACGCACCGAGCATGCCCTCGAGCATGTCCATGCGATCGAGCAGTCGTGGCAGCGACTCGGCGATGCGTTCGAGCGCACCACTGGCCTCCAGCCGCGACAGCATCTCGATCAGACGGCCGGCGCCACCCCGGTTGAGTCGGTCCAGCAGAGACAGGCCCTCGGCCGCGGTTTCGGCGATACGTGACACCATTTCGTCGGTCAGGGCATCCTGCGCCGAGGCATAGAGCCGCGCCAGTTGGGTCAGGCGCTCGAGATCGCCGTCGGCGACCAGTCGCGACAAAGCCGGCAGCGCCTGCTCGATTCCCGAGCGATTGACCCGATCGAGCAGGCTGAGGCCTTCTGCGGCGGTCTCGCTCAGGCGGCCGATCATCTCGTCGGTCAGCGCATCCTCGGCCGAGCCATAGACACGCGCCAGTCTTGTCAGGCGATCGAGGTCGCCATTGTTGACCAGCTCTGCCAGGGCCGGGATTGCATTGGCCAGCCCGGAGCGGTTGACACGGTCGATCAGGTCGATCGCGTCGGTGCCGGCACCGGCCAGCCGCGAGACCATCTCATCCGTGAGCGAGTCACGCGCCGCGGCGATCACGCGTCCGACTTCGTCGGCCGCATCGGCCGGGTTGCTGGGTTCGGTCATGACCCGCCTCCGTCAGAGAAGACCGCGCGCGGACGCCCAGTACAGCTTGTTGTAGGCCACCTTGAACCAGTGGACCGCGCGGGTCGGCGGCTTCGGCTGGGGCGGATTCTGATAGTCGAACATCGCATAGGTGGCTCGGTCCTTGCCAGCCTCGATGAAACAGAACACCTTGCCATCGTAGTCGCGCACCGGCGCACCGAGCTTCACGATCGCCGCGATGTTCTCGCCGAGCGCCTCGGCCTCGAAGTGGGCGGTCGAGCCCGCCTTGCTGATCGGCAGATTGGTGGTGTCGCCCAGCACGAAGACATTCTCGCGGCCTTCCATGTTCAGGCGGTGCCGATCGGTGGGAATCCAGCCGCGCTGGCCGAGACCATTCTTCTCGATCACCTCCATCCCGCGATGCGCCGGAATCGTGATCAGCAAGTCGTATTCGGCTTCGGTGCCTTCCTCACTGAGCACCACCTTGCGTGTGCCGTCGACCTCGCTCATGTTGAACAGGGTCTCGTAGGTGATTCCGAGCCGCTCCATCTCCGGGGCGGCCCATTTGGCCACGTTCTCGAGCGAGTGCACGCGGCCGATCGGGTAGGTGTAGTGAAGCTGCACCTTGTCGAGCATGCCGCGATCCTTGAAGTAATCATGCAGCATGAACGTGATTTCGAGCGGCGCCATCGGGCACTTGTGCGGCACGCCCACCGCGATCACGACCCTGCCGCCCTCGAAGCTGCGCAGCCGGTTGAACATCTTGATGGCGGCCTCTTCGGTGTAGAACTGCTCGGCATTCTCGGCCAGACCGGGGATCTCGTCGGCAACCGGCCGCGACCCGGTGGCGATCACGATGATGTCATAGCCGATGGTCTTGCCGCTCTTGGTCACGACCTGGTTCTGATCGAGCTGAAACTGCTCGACCGGATCGACATGGAATTCGATGCCGGGTTCGAGCAGGCTGCGTTGCTCGCGATACAGCTCATCGGGTGTCATCCGGCCGACGGCCAGATAGAGCAGGCCGGGCTGATACATATGGCGCTCCGAGGCCGACAGCATGGTCAGACGGACCTTGCCCGCGCGCATCTCGCCGGACAGCCGGCGTGCGAGATTGTTGGCGAGGATGGTGCCGCCCATGCCGCCACCTACGATCAGGATCTTCATTGTCTACTCCCTCGTTCTTCGTCATCTGGCGCGCCCGGTCGCCGCGAGGCGTCGCGAATGAACGAGGCGCCGGCGACGCCCCGCTCGGGTCGATCGTCTACTTGGCCTTGCGTACCAGCACATGCCAGACACCGTCTTTTTCCTCGGTGCCCAGGTGCTCATGCCTGACCTTCCTGATCCACTCGGGGATGTCGGAGGCCGAGCCCTTGTCGGTGGACAAGACCTCGAGTTCGTCACCGATCTCGATCATCTTCATTGCTGCAATCAGTTCCATCAGAGGCCCCGGACAGAAGCTGCCCCGGGCATCGACGATTCTGCGTTCCGCCACGCTGTATCTCCCAGTGGGTTCAAAGATCGTATCGCCACGATGATCGCGGCCAGGCCGCGCACCGGCGGCGCCAGGCCGGCTCAGAAAGTCCAGACCTGGGCACCGCTGGCGTCATCGAGAAATTTGGTCAGGCCAAGTGGCTCGCCCATGTACGGTTCCAGTTCATCCTCGGCGATGCCCAGGACATCCATCGCCATCGAACAGGGGTGGATCCTGGTCTCGCCGAAATCGACCGCGTTCTCGAACAGTTGCTTGAACGGCGGCGCATTTTTCTGCTTGAGCAGATCGCCCATCGGCCCTTCGCAGGGCGCATCGGAGGGCGCGCCCTTGCGAAACGGGGCGAGCGCGTTCATCGACAGGAACACCAGGACCTCATGCCCGCTGACCGCGCCCACCGAGGCCACCATTGCCGCCATCTGCAGGCGTTCGATCTCACCCGACACCACGACGACACAAATACGGTTGCTCATGGAATGCCTTCCCCCTTGATTGAAATCGCCGCCCCGCAACGGGCGCACTGCACGCATCCGGAGACGGTCGATCGCCGCGTATCGCGACGCGATCGGCTGCCCTCGCCGCGGGCCACGTGAACTGTGCGCCGCGATATCGACACATGCAGGAAATGCCCCATCGTTCGCGCGACGGCCGCGGGGCGTGCCCGCACGTGACCGCAGCACACACGATAGCCCGCGATCCAGCGAAGCAAAACAGAGTTCGGCGGGGAAGTCGATACGGGGTTTGACCCCGATCAAGAGAAACCGCTCAGATGCGGTTCGTTCTCATCGGCGGCGGCCGCTCAGGCATGTCCAGCCCTCGCGGGAGCGCCATGGGCGCATCGATATCGTGCGATAGCAGGCCGCGACTTCGCCGGCCTGGTGATCGAGCAGGCCGGCCAACACCAGCGCGCCGCCCGGCGCGACCAGCTGTTCCAGCAGCGGTGCCAGCACCTTCAAGGGACTGGCGAGAATGTTCGCCACCACGACCGCGGCCTGCGCCGGTCTGCCATCGTCCGGGCCGAGCCAGCCAACCTGCGCACCATTGATCTGCGCATTGCCGGCCGCCGCCACCAGGGCCAGCGGGTCGATGTCCAGGCCGACGACCGTGCCCGCACCGAGGCGGGCGGCGGCGATCGCCAGGATGCCAGAGCCGCAACCGTAGTCGAGCACCGATTCACCGGCTTGAAGATGCTCTTCGAGCCACTGCAGGCAGAGATGCGTGGTGGGATGACTGCCGGTACCGAAAGCCAGGCCGGGATCGATGGTCAGGCGCAGCCGACCCTGGGCGGCCGGCGAATCGGCGTGCCAGGAGGGGCTGATCCACAGGCGTTGGCCGACCGGGAAGGGCTCGAACTGGGCCTGGGTCAGGCTCACCCAATCCTGGTCATGAACGGGTCGGCAGGCGCCAATCGGCGGGCAGTCCAGGCCGAGATCCGCGCATGCGGCGCGCACCAGCGCGCCGACATCGGCGTCGGTCTCGGTGAGGATGGTCAGCCGGGAGCGCTGCCAGCCGATCACCGGCGCGGGCATGCCTGGCTCGCCGAATACCGGCTGTTCGAGTTCGGTATCGGCATCGGCATCATCGACCTGCACGCTGAGCGCGCCGTGCTCGAGCAAGGCGTCGCTGAGTCGGTCGGCGTGATCTCGGGCGACCTCGATCAGCGTCTCGAGCCAGCGCGGCTCGCCTGGGGCCGGCGCGGCCGGCGATGGTTGGTCAGTCATGCCGACTATGCTCGCACACCACTGCCGGGCGCAACCGCGCCGGCCGCCGGCCGTGCCACGCGCAGGTGCCGCCTTGGCCCGCAGCCGGTCCGGGGTGGGGCCGCACCGCTTCACGCGCGATGTGCGAGCATCTCCTCGAGATAGTGGATCGATGTGCCGCCGGTGGCAAAGCCCGGGTCGGCCATCAGATGGCGGTGAAGATCGATATTGGTCTGGATGCCATCGACTGCCATCTCCGAGAGCGCGATCTTCATGCGCTCGATCGCCTGCTGGCGATGCTCGCCGAAGGCGATGACCTTGCCGATCATCGAGTCGTAATAGGGCGGCACCACATATCCGGCGTAGACATGGCTGTCCACCCGGATGCCGGGCCCTCCGGGCGCATGCCAGGCGCTGATCCGGCCCGGTGAGGGCGTGAACTTGAAGGGGTCTTCGGCGTTGATCCGGCACTCGATCGCGTGGCCACGGATCTGCACATCGCGTTGCCGCAGGCGCAGTTTCTCCTTGGCCGCGATGCGGATCTGCTCCTGCACGATGTCCACGCCGGTGACCAGCTCGGTGACCGGATGTTCGACCTGCACCCGCGTGTTCATCTCGATGAAATAGAACTCGCCGTTCTCGAACAGGAACTCGAAGGTGCCGGCGCCGCGATAGCCGATCTTGCGACAGGCATCGGCGCAACGGTCGCCGATACGATCGATCAACTTGCGCGGGATCCCGGGCGCCGGTGCCTCCTCGATCACCTTCTGGTGGCGTCGCTGCATCGAGCAGTCGCGTTCGCCCAGGTGGATCGCATTGCCGTGTTCGTCGGCCAGGATCTGGATCTCGACATGGCGCGGATTCTGCAGGAACTTCTCCATATAGACCGTGGGGTTGCCGAACGCGGCTTCGGCCTCGGAGCGGGTCATCGAGACCGCATTGATCAGCGCCGCCTCGGAGTGCACCACGCGCATACCGCGCCCGCCGCCACCGCCGGCCGCCTTGATGATCACCGGATAGCCGACTGCGCGCGCCATCCGGATGATCTCCTGGGGATCGTCGGGCAGTGCGCCGTCCGAGCCCGGGACCACGGGCACCTTGGCCGCGCGCATCGCATCCTTGGCCGAGACCTTGTCGCCCATCAGGCGGATGTTCTCCGGGCGCGGCCCGATGAACACGAAGCCGCTGCGCTCCACGCGCTCGGCGAAATCCGCGTTCTCGGACAGAAAGCCGTAGCCCGGGTGAATCGCCGTGGTGTCGGTCACCTCGGCCGCGCTGATGATCGCCGGAATATTCAGATAGCTGTCGCGCGAGGACGGCGGGCCGATGCAGACCGATTCATCGGCCAGCTTCACGTACTTGGCCTCGGTGTCCGCCTGCGAATGCACCACGACAGTGCGAATGCCCAGTTCGCGACACGCGCGTTGAATGCGCAGCGCGATCTCGCCGCGATTGGCGATCAGGATCTTCTCGAACATGGGGGCTTCGTTCATTCGATCACGAACAGGGGCTGGCCAAACTCCACAGGCTGGCCGTTCTCGACCAGGATCGCGGTAATGCGGCCGGATTTCTCGGCCTCGATCTCATTGAGCAGCTTCATGGCCTCGATGATGCACAAGGTGTCACCGTCGCTGACCTTGCTGCCGATCTCGACGAAGGGGTCGGACTGCGGATTGGGCGAGCGATAGAACGTGCCGACCATCGGCGACTTGACCGTGAAGCCGCTGGCCATCGGGGCCGGTGCCTCGGCCCGTGCTTCGGGCGTCGCCGCCGGGGCGCTCACCGTGGTCACCGGGGCAGGCGCCTGATAGACGGGCCCCGCGGCCACGGTCGGGGACTGCTTGAGAATGCGCACCCGGTCTTCGCCTTCCGTGATCTCGAGCTCGGCAATGCCGGATTCCGCGACCAGGTCGATGAGGGTCTTGAGCTTTCTGAGGTCCATGAATCGTGTCTCCGATCAGGCCGGACGCCGGCGCTGGACGATCGATTGGGGAAAGGGCGTCAGCCGGCCGCGCTGGGCGCTGGCCAGTCTTGCCCGTGGAGCGAGGCGGCTGCCCATTGCAGCGCCATCAGGTAGCCACGCGTGCCCAGGCCGACGATGCTGCCCTGGGCGAGATCGCTCACATACGACTTGTGGCGAAATGCCTCGCGGCGGTGGATGTTGGTCAGATGGACTTCGATGAAGGGGATCGCGACACCGGCGAGGGCATCCCGGATCGCGACACTTGTATGCGTGAACGCGGCCGGATTGATGATGATGAAGTCAATTCCCTCGGTTCGCGCCACATGGATGCGATCCACGAGCGCGCCTTCGTGATTCGACTGGAAGCTCTGCAGCGCAACTCCCAGCCCGGTCGCGGCAGCCTTCAGCCCGGCCTCGACATCGGCCAGGGTGGTGCGGCCATAGATCTCCGGCTCACGCGTGCCGAGCAGATTGAGGTTCGGGCCGTGCAGCGCCAGGACGGAGAAGGCCATTTTTTTCCCGTGATTTAGCCGAAGATGCCAGCCAATTCACGATTCTGGGGTCTGCTGCGCCCGCTGGCAAGCGCTTTTGCTGCCATGCCACATGGCCGTGGTGCCGCTTAATGGCGCCAAAAGAGGCTAAATTGGGGCGAATTGGGGGTTTCGATCCGTTCGCTATCGCTTCGGTGTTGCTGGCGGGGGGCGCAGTCGGTCAGCCCGGGGTGCGGGCGAGCGCCTGTTCGATGGCCTGGCGTAGTTCATTGCGCGAAATGCGGCCCAGCTTGCGCGCAACCTCCTGGCCATTGCGGTCATAGACCATGGTGTAGGGCAGCGCCCCCTGCTCATTTCCGAAATCGCGCACAACGGCCAGGCCGGCAGCATCCATAGCGAAAAGCGGGTAAGACACCTTCAATTTCGAAGAAAATGCCCTGATGCGCTCCGCGGTATCGAGGCCAAGGCCGAGCACCACGACGTCGCGTTTTGCGTATTCGGCCTGAATTTCGTCGATCTCCGGCATTTCCTGTACGCAGGGCGGGCACCAGGTCGCCCAGAAGTTCAGCACCAGGATCTTGCCGGTGTAGATGGACATATCCGCAGGCCGGCCATCGGCATCCGGCACCTTCTGGCCCAGCAGATGGTTCAGCGGGACCGCCGAGCCCGTCGGCGGGGGCTGCTTGTTCCAGAGCCCGATGCCGGCGCCGATCACCAGGGCCGCCAACGCGACGATCCCGGTCAGCAGGCTGTTCTTCATGGTGCGGTTCATGTGCGAAGCTTCTCGATCAGCGCCTGGCGCGAGCCGCGCTCGGCCGGGCGCGAACCCTTGCGGGGCGCGCTGCGCATCTCGCGCCGGTCGTAAGTGGCCAGCAACACCGGTTCGTCGCGCCAGAAAAAGGCCAGCGCCTCGGCCTCGCCGCGCCCGCTCAGATGCGGCACGGTCACGGCGTCGAAGCGGATATTGCGATTGAGCAGATCGATGGCCAGATCCTTCGCATTGTCGGAAAACGCCTGCAAATGAATGGGCGCGTGTTCGGCCACGATGCCCTTCCAGACCGCGCCGGTGAGCATCGGGTCATGATCGGACAGCATCTCCATCAGTTCCAGCGCCACCTCGCGCCGGCGCCGCACCCTGGCCTCGTGATCCTCGTCGAACAACTGCAGATGGGCGAGCAATGCGGCATCGATATCTTCGTTATCCGGCAGGGACTGGCGCATGCCGGCGCAGCCCAGGGACTCTGCGGCCTTGAATTTCGCGCTGGCATAGTCGAGCGCGTGATCGGCGATCAGGCCGGCGGCGGCGGCGGCGACCTCGCTGCGCAGGTCACGCGGGCCGCGATCGTCGCCCGAGGGCAGGAGAGGGTCTCGGGGCATGGGAGAAGTTTATGCGTGGATCACCACGTGGGAGATTGTGCTGTCTCGGCGCCGGCCGGCGCAAGTCACCCGCGACGCCGGCACCGATCCGCGGGCATTGCGGCAAAATGGTCCGCCAACGACCGGCCCGCGTGTGATGCGAAACGGCACACCGGAAACCGCGGCTGGCAGGCGGCGGCGCGCATCGCAGACGATGCGGCCCCGCCCGGACCTCTTCTGCGACGAGTGATCGACTTTGGCAAGAATCCATATCCTGGGCATCTGCGGCACCTTCATGGGCGGGGTGGCGGCGATCGCGCGCGAGGCCGGCCACGAGGTCATGGGCTGCGATGCCAACGTGTATCCGCCGATGTCGGACCAGCTACGCTCGCTGGGCATCGAGCTGATCGAGGGCTTCGATGCCGCCCAGGTGTCGCTGGCCCCCGATGTCTGGATCATCGGCAACGTGGTCACCCGAGGCAATCCGCTGATGGAGGCGATCCTCGAGGCCGGCCTGCCGTATCAGTCCGGCCCGCAGTGGCTGGCAGAACAGGTGCTGGCCGGCCGGCATGTGCTGGCGGTGGCGGGCACGCACGGCAAGACCACGACCACGGCGATGCTCGTGCATCTGCTCGAGGCGGGCGGCCTGTCACCCGGCTATCTCGTGGGCGGCGTGCCGGGTGACGGCCAGCCATCGGCACGGCTTGGCGGTGGGGCGCGGGCACCCTTCGTGATCGAGGCCGACGAATACGACACAGCGTTCTTCGACAAGCGATCGAAATTCGTGCACTACCGGCCGCGCACCGCGATCCTGAACAATCTCGAGTTCGATCATGCGGACATCTTCGCGGATCTGGCGCAGATCCAGACGCAGTTTCATCACCTTGTGCGCACCATCCCCGGCTCGGGCGTGATCATCCGCCCGCGCGCGAGTGACGCGATCGACGCGGTGCTGGCGCGCGGCTGCTGGAGCAAGGTGCGCAGCTTCGGCGACGGCGGTGATTGGTCGGCGCAGCTCATGCCCGATGGCACGTTCGAGGTTCTCGCGTACGGGCGGTCGCGTGGCCGCGCGCTGCTGAGCCTGCCGGGCGCGCACAATCGCGCCAATGCGCTGGCCGCGATGGCGGCGGCCGAAACCGTCGGGGTGGCGCCCGAGCAGGCGGTGGCATCGATGGCCCGGTTTGCCGGGGTGCGGCGGCGACTCGAAGTCCGTGGTTGCGAGGCGGGTGTCACGGTGATCGATGATTTCGCCCATCATCCGAGTGCAATGCGTGCCAGCATCGCCGCGCTGCGCGAGCGCGATTCGTCGGGGCGCATCATCGCGGTCTTCGAGCCGCGATCGAACACGATGCGTGCCGGCCGCCTCAATGATGATCTGGCCGGCTCCCTGGTCGGCGCGGATATCGTGGTCTGCCTGGCGCAGGAGGGGCTGCCCTGGCAGCCGGAGACGGTACTGGCGCCGCTGCGTGCTCATGCCGAACTGCTCGTGCCGGGCTCGGTCGATCAGCTGGTGGCCGAGGTGCTGGCGAGGGCCCGTGAAGGGGATCGGGTCCTGGTGATGAGCAATGGCGGGTTCGGTGCGGTGCACGAGCGGCTGCTGAGCGGATTGCGCGAAGCGGCACACTACTAGACGTTCATTTCCTGTTGGCTGTTGCGAGACGGGCCGGAACCGTTTCGCTTATGCGGCTGACCACGATCGGGAGCGCCCGCATGTCGAGCAAGTCGCCCAAGCATCCGCACCTCAAGACCTATCCGGACGGCAGCCCGTTCACGGGCAGGATCGGCCCCACGGTCGAGGCCTCGGAGGCGGCCTGGCCGGTCAAGGCGACGGCTCCGGAGCAGGCGCCGAATGTGTTGTTCATCGTCCTCGATGATCTCGGCTATGCGCAGCTCGGATGCTATGGCGGGCTCGGCGACCGTATCCGCACGCCACACATCGATGCACTGGCCGCGCAAGGGCTTCGCTATCGTGATTTCCATACCACCGCGCTGTGTTCGCCAACCCGCGGCGCATTGCTCACCGGGCGCAATCAGCACAGTCTCGGGCTGGGCGTCATCGTCGAGCGGGCCACGGGATTTCCAGGCTACAACGCCCGCATACCGAAGGACAGCGCGATGCTGCCGCGGGTCGGCGCCCAGGGCTATGGCACCTATTGCGTCGGCAAGTGGCATCTGACCCCGGACGAACACAACGGGCCGACCGGGCCGTTCGATCGCTGGCCGCTCGGGCAGGGATTCGACCGGTTCTATGGTTTCCTGCCTGGTGAGACCGACCAGTGGCATCCGGATCTCTGGGAGGACAATCATCGCACCGATCCCCCGCAACGCACCGACTATCACCTGAGCGAGGATCTCGCCGACCGTGCGATCCAGTGGCTGACCGAACATTGGGCGGTCGACGAGGACCGGCCGTTCTTCCTGCACTTCGCGACCGGCGCGCCGCATGCCCCGCATCATGCGCCGCGCGAGTATATCGACGCCTATCGCGGTGTCTTCGACGACGGCTGGGATGTGATCCGTGAGCAGACCTTCGCGCGTCAGCTGGCACTCGGGGTGGTGCCTGCCGGTACCGAGCTGCCGCCGCGCAACCGGGGCGTGCCCGCATGGCAGTCGCTGAGCGCCGAGGAGCGAGCGGTCTTCTGCCGCCAGATGGAGGTCTATGCGGCCTTCGTGACCCACACCGATGCCCAGGTCGGGCGTTTGCTCGAGCATCTGAAGCGCAGTGGGCAATTCGAGAACACCCTGATCTTCCTGCTCAGCGACAACGGCGCCTCGGCCGAAGGGGGGCGCAATGGCCTGCTCACCGAGATCAGCTATTTCAACGGCCTGGAGGATTCGATCGCCGAGATGCACAAGCGGCTCGACGAATGGGGCGGGCCCAGCACCTACCCGCACTATGCGGCCGGCTGGGCCTGGCTGGGCAATACGCCGCAGCGTTGGTACAAGGCCTTCGTACACGAGGGCGGCACCCGCGATCCGTTGATCGTGAGCTGGCCCAGCCGCATCCGCGATGCCGGCGCCGTGCGCGGCCAGTTCCATCATGTGGTCGATATCGCGCAGACCGTGTACCGGGTCACCGGTATCGAACCGCCCGCCTCGATCGACGGTGTGTCGCAACGCCCGCACGAGGGTACGCCGTTCGACTACAGCTTCGACGATGCCCGGGCGCCGACGCGCAAGCGGCGCCAGTATTTCGAGATGTTCGCGCATCGCGCGATCTGGGCGGATGGCTGGAAGGCGGTCACGCTGCATCCGTCGGCGGGCGCTTTGCGGCGCATCGGGGATCCCTCGATGACCGCGGTCGCCGGCGGATTCGAGAACGATGTCTTCGGGAGCTCTACCATCTCGAGGCGGATTTTGCCGAGGCACGCGATCTGGCCGCCCAGCATCCTGAGAAGCTGGCCGAGTTGCAGCGGCTCTGGCATGAGGATGCCGAGCGCTACCAGGTGTTTCCGCTCGATGACCGGCTGATCGAGCGAATCCGATCGCCGCGTCCGCGGGTCACCAAGCGTAAGGCGGTGCATGTCTGGCGCTCCCCGATGCGGCTCGTGCGATCGGTCTCGCCGAGCGTCATCGATCGCTCGCATCGCTTCGTGGCGCGAATCGCCGGGCCGCTCGAGGCGCGTGCGCGCCAGGGGGTGATTCTGTCCAACGGCGGCCTGAACGGCGGCTACAGCCTGTTCGTGCTCGATGACCATCTGCACTATGTCTCGAACTTTCTGGGCAAGGAGCATTTCGTGCTGCGCGCGCAAGAGCCTCTGCCCGCGGGCGAGGTGAGCATCGAGCTCGACTGGCGGCGCAGCGGGCGCTTCGCCGGAGATGTCCGCCTGATCCAGAACGGCGCTTGCGTGGGCCAGATGCATGTGCCGCGCACGAACCCGGTGTTCTATGCGGTCAATGAGGGGCTCGAGATCGGTAGCGACAGCGGCGTCGCGGTATGGCCCGGTTATACCGCGCCATTCCTGTTCAACGGCCGCATGATCGAAGTGAGCCTGGATCTGCGTGGTCCGGAACATGTGGATCCGGCGGCCGAGGCGCGCATCGCCCAATATCGTCAGTAGGCGGCAGTTTGGTTCCCGCTGCTTGCATCGACGCGACATCGCGGCCGATCGCAGGCGCCGGGGTGTTATAGGTCGGAGAGCGCTGGGCAATGATCGTCTACCTGCATGGATTCCGTTCGTCCCCCCAATCATTCAAGGCACGCATGCTGGCCGAACGCATGGCCCTGGCGGGCCTGCACGACAAGTTCGTCTGTCCGCAACTGCCGGTCTCGCCGTCGGCGGCCATCACGCATATTCGCGAGATCAGCCCGATGACACCCAGCGTGACGCTGGTGGGCAGCTCGCTCGGCGGCTACTACGCCACGTATCTGGCCGAGCGCTTCGGCACGCGGGCGGTCCTGCTGAATCCGGCGATTCACCCGGCACGCGATCTCGCCCCCTCTGTTGGCGAGTTGCGCACCTATCACGATGACCAGCCGATGCGCTTCGAGCCCCAGTATCTCGACGAGCTGGCGGCGCTCGAGGTCTCGCCGCTGACCCATCACGAGCGCTATCTGTTGGTCGCCGCCAAAGGCGACGAGCTGATCGATTGGCGCGACATGGCGGCGCGCTATGCACCGGCGCGCATGCTGATCCACGAAGGCGGCGACCATGCCTTGTCCGACTTCGATTTCTACATCGACGCGGTGCTCCGCTTCGCCGGCTATCCGCAGGCAGCGCGCTGATCGTCCTATTCATTGCTCACGGGATTTCGCATGCGACTGAAGAACAAGGTAGCTGTCGTCACGGGGGCGGCAAGCGGCATCGGGCTGGCTACCGCCGAGAAGTTCGTCCACGAGGGGGCGCGTGTGGTCATGGTCGATCTCGACCGGGATCGGCTGGCGCAGGTCTGCGACTCGATGGCGGTTGCCGATCGCGATCACACGCTGGCGGTGAGTGCCGATGTCACGAAATCGGCGTCTCTGGCGAAGATGGCTGCGCAGACCCTGGAGGCCTATGGGCGGATCGATATCCTGGTCAACAACGCGGGCATCACCATGGATGCCCGCCTGGCCAGAATGAGCGAGCACCAGTTCGACAAGGTAGTCGAGGTCAATCTCAAGGGCGTCTATCTCGCCACCCAGGCGGTGTTGCCGGCCATGCTGGAGCAGGGATCGGGGGTGCTGATCAATGTGTCTTCGGTGGTTGGTCTGTATGGCAATTTCGGCCAGACCAACTATGCGGCCACCAAGGCCGGTGTGATCGGTTTCGTCAAGACCTGGGCCCGGGAACTGGGGCCCAAGGGCATCCGCGCGGTGGCGGTCTGCCCCGGCTTCGTGCAGACGCCGATCCTCGATTCCATTCCCGCCGACGTCATGGAGCGGCTGGTGGCCAAGGTTCCGCTGGGCCGATTGGGAGCACCGGCCGAGATCGCCAATGTCTACGCCTTTCTGGCCTCCGATGAGGCTTCCTATGTGAATGGCGCCGTGATCGAGGTGTCCGGCGGGATCATGCTCTGATCTTCCGGGGCAGACACCGGACGGTCCGTATAATCGCAGCGCTATGACATTTGCTTTGTTCGACGAGAGTGGGGCGCTGAAATCGGGCAAGGTGTTGTCCGACAATGGCGTGAGCCTGCAGATCGAATTGGTCAGCGGCCGTCGGGCCAAGGTCAAGGCCGGCCATATCTATCTCCGCTTCGATTCCCCCGAGCCCGACAGCCTGCTGCCGGCGGCCGAGCTTGCCGCCGAGGACATCGATGTCGATTTCCTCTGGGAATGTGCGCCGCAGGATGAATTCTCGTTCGAGACACTGGCCGCCGAATATTTCGGCGGGCCACCCGATGCGGTCCAGGCCACGGCGCTGCTGACCCGCCTGCAGAATTCACCGATCCACTTCCGCCGCAAGGGGCGGGGCGTATTCAAGGCCGCCCCCGAAGACATGGTGAAGGCCGCGCTCGCCGGCCTCGAGAAACGCCGTGCCCGCGAAGCGGAGATCGAGGCCATGACGCAGGCGCTCGTCGACGGCAGTCTGCCCGAGCCGGTTGCGGCGGCCGCCGCCGATCTGCTGGTGCGGCCCGACAAGCAAAGCGTCGTCTGGAAGGCGCTCGAGGGAGCGCTGCAGCGCACGGGCGGCACGGCCGAGTCGCTGCTGCTGGCGCGCGGCGCATTCGCCTCGCCCTATGAGCTGCACCTGAAAAGGTTTCTCGCCGAGTACTTCCCGGCCGGGCGCGAGGCGCCGGCCGTGGAGGCCTGGTGCGCGGACGATCTGCAGGGCCGGCTGGCGAGCCTGCCTGCGGCCAGCGCCGAGGTGTTTTCGGTGGATGACTCGGCCACCACCGAGATCGATGACGGCCTGAGTGTTCAGCCGCTGGAAGACGGTGGCTGGCGGGTCGGCGTGCATATCGCGGTGCCCGCGCTGGTACCGGCCGAACTGCTCGATCCGATCGCGCGCGAGCGCATGTCCACGGTCTATATGCCCGGCGACAAGATCACCATGATCGACGACAGCCTCGTGGGCATGTTCTCGCTCGACAAGGGCTGTGAGCGGCCGGCGCTCGCGCTCTATGCCGATATCGATCCCGATTGCACCACGGTGCGCTCGGTCGAAAGCCGGCTGGAGCGCATTCGTGTGGCCGAAAATCTGCGCCTGGACCAGCTCGAGGACACGGTCACCGAGGCCGCGCTCGAGGGGCCCGACCTGGGCGCATTACCCCACGGCCAGGCCCTGCAGGTGCTCTGGCGCCTGACCCTGGCGCTCTGTGCGCAACGCGAGCAGGTGCGCGGCAAGCCCGAGCCGCGGTTTCGCACCGACTACGCGTTTCGCATCGAGGGCGATCAGGTGCAGATCGAGCCCCGGCGTCGGGATGCCCCGCTGTCTCGTATCGTCGCCGAGATGATGATCCTCGCCAACAGCCGCTGGGGCGGCCTGCTCGCCGAGCATGCGATTGCCGGTGTCTACCGCTCCCAGCAGGGCGGGAGGGTTCGGGTCAGCACCCAGGCGTTGCCGCACGAAGGTCTGGGCGTCGCCCAGTACATCTGGGCCACCTCGCCCCTGCGTCGTTATATCGATCTGGTCAATCAACGCCAGTTGCTGGCCATGGTGCAAGGCAGCCGGGCCCCGTTGTCGGCCAACAGCGCCGATCTGTTCTCGGTGATCCCGGCATTCGATGCGCGCCTGACCGCCTATCAGGATTTCCAGAACCGGATGGAGCGCTACTGGTGTCTGCGCTGGCTTGGTCAGCAGGAGCGGCGCCGCTATGCGGCCCAGGTTATCCGCGATGATCTGGTTCGCCTGGCCGAGGCACCGTTGGTGATTCGCATGATGGGCTTGCCCGATGTGGCGCCCGGGCATACGCTCACCATCGATATCCAGGACTGGGATCTGGGCGAGTTGACCGTGCAGGCGCGTTACGTGGCGCTCGGCGAGCCGCCCGATCCCCTCGATGCGCAGAGTGCCTGATGAGTGCCACCGCCGATGACATGATCGAACCCGGGCTGCCCCGCTGGCGCGAGCCGATGAACATCGGGCTGGCCGTGTCGCTGGTGCTGCACCTGTTCATCATGTCCGTGCATTTCACCCGGCCCGAGCCGCTGAAGCTGGCGCCGCTGGATTCCCGTCTCGAGGTGATCCTGCTCAATGCCAAGGGCACCGAGCGGCCGGTCGCGCCCGATGTGGTCGCCCAGGTGGACATGACCGCGGGTGGCGACCAGGAAACCGGCCGGGCGACCTCCCCGCTGCAGGCCGAGAGCCAGATCCGTGACGGCGAGGATCTGACCGTCAAGCAAAAGCGGGTCGAGGAACTGGAGGCGATGCAGCGTCAGCTGATGACCATGGCCGGCAGTCCGGCCACCTTCGTCGATCGCCCCGAAACCACCAAGGCGCCCACCAAGCCCGGCAACGACGACGAAGACATCAATTTCGTGATCTCGCGCCTGCAGGCGCAAATCGCCAAGAACATCTCCGACTACAACAAGCGGCCGCGACGGCTCACCTATGGCGTCAATGCCGTCGGTGCCAGTTATGCGCGTTATGTGAGCGACTGGATCGCGCGGATCGAGGAGATCGGCACCGAGCGCTACCCCGAACAGGCGCGCGGCAAGATCTACGACTCCCTGGTGATCACGGTCGAGATCCTCAAGGACGGTCATGTCGGTGACATCATCGTGAACCGCAAATCGGAATTCGATGTCCTGAACAAGGCGGTGCGCGAGATCGTGCTGGCCGGCGCACCCTATGAGCCGTTCACGCCCGAGATGGCCCGCGAAGGTGACATCCTGCAGATCGTGCGTACCTGGACCTTCACCAATCGCACCTTGCAGACCGGCGCGGTCAAGTGAGCGGGCCGGCCGATCTGTATGCGGTGGCGGCCAATCCGGTCGCACACAGCCTGTCGCCGCGAATCCATGCCCGGTTCGCAACCGAAGCCGGTCAGAATCTGCACTACGGGCGCTTTCTCGTGCCCGAGAACGGTTTTTCGGCGTGCGCCCGGGCATTCTTTGCCGCCGGTGGTCGCGGGCTCAATGTGTCGGTGCCGTTCAAGAGCGATGCAGCGGCGCTGGCCGATTCGCCGAGTCCACGGGTCCTGCTGGCCGGAGCGGCGAACACCTTGTGGATCGAGCGCGGCCGACTGGTCGCCGAGAACACCGACGGCAGCGGATTGGTCCGCGATCTGCGTGAGCGCCACCGGATCGATCTCGCCGGCCGCGCGCTGATCCTGATCGGTGCCGGCGGTGCGGCGCGAGGCGTCATCGGCCCGCTCTGCGAGGCCGGCGTATCCACGGTCCTGATCGCCAACCGCACGCTGGCCAATGCGCGGGTTTTGGCCGGGACATTCGCCGGCCACGGCGGGGTGAGCGCCTGTGCGCTCGATGACCTGTCCGACGCCCTGCCGCTCGCGCCCACGCGCCGCTGGCTGGTGGTCAACGCGAGCGCAGCCTCGCTGGCCGGCGCCCGGTTGCGCCTGCCCGAGCGCCTTTTCGCCGGTGCCGAGGTGTGTTACGACATGATGTACGGCGCCCGACCCACTCCGTTCATGGCCCAGGCGCTGGCCGCAGGGTGTGTCAAGGTGCACGACGGGCTCGGGATGTTGGTCGAGCAGGCGGCCGACGCCTTTGCCTGCTGGCGGGGCGTGCGCCCGCGAACCCGGTCCATCTATCGCGATCTGCGGCACGAGCTGGCCGCGGCCGCCGGATGACTCGATGCGGCGGCGGAAATCCGCCACCGGGCGGGCGCTGAAGCAGCAGAAGACGCCAAAGTTGCGCATGCTCCGCTGGGGGCTCGGCGGGCTGATCGCCCTGGTGTTCACCGCCTTGCTGGCCTGGCAATCCCTGTATCTGTTTCAGGTGCTCTCGCTGCGCGGCGATGCGCCCGTGCAATCGGCCTACATGCTGGCGCACGAGCAGCGCACGGGTCGGGATCCGCTGCAGCACTGGGTGCCGATCGAGCATATTTCGCCACTGCTGATCCGGGCCGTGATCATTGCCGAAGATGCCCGCTTCGAATCGCATTGGGGGATCGACCCGTTCGAGCTCCTGGATGCGATCGGTGACAATCTCAGGTCGGGGCGGATCGTGCGCGGTGCCTCCACGATCACGATGCAGCTCGCGCGCAACCTGTTCCTCAGCGGCGAGCGTCGCTATACACGCAAGCTTCAGGAGATGGTGATCGCGGTGATGCTCGAGGCGGTACTCGGCAAGAAGCGCATTCTCGAGCTTTACCTCAATGTCGCGCAGTGGGGGCGGCAGGTCTACGGAATCGGCGCCGCGGCCGATCACTACTTCGGTGTCAGCGCCGCTTCCCTGACGGCCGATCAGGCCGCCTGGCTCGCGCCGATGCTGCCAGCTCCGGCCTACTACGATCTGCATCGGGACGCGCCGACGCTGCAGGCCCGGCGTGCGGCGGTGCGGCGCAGCCTCGGTCAGGCCCACGATATTTAGGGACACACTGATCTATTCAGCACGCGCTCTGCGGTCCCGTTTCGGGTGGTCCGCGGCGTTGCAAATGCTCGCGATATCACCCGATATCGCTGCGCGTTGCGCCTTGCGGCCCATCCCGAAGCCGGGCCGCATCACGCATGCCGAATAGATCAGTGTGTCCCTAGTGAGCTGTTTCGCATGTAACCTGCATCTCGCGGGCCCGCCCCAGGGGTTCGGCCCGCGTGCGCGAGCGGTCCCCGAGCCGGTTTCCCGTGCTCACAGCATGGGTCGCCGGGCTCGGGGATAATGGCAGCGATGAATTCCAACTCCTCCTCCGAGCACTCGCCTGGCCAGGGCGGCCATGATCCGCTGGCGCCAGTCGGGGCGGGCGGTGCGGAGCCGGCCGAGATCGAGTCCGATGTCGCGGTGCCGGCCGATCACGAGGTCGCCTCGCTGGCCCTGGCCGAGGTTCAGCAGTGGCTGCGCCGTCTGGAGCTGATTCGCGAGATGGCCCGCCCGGCCGGCGACGGCGAGCGGGACTCGATCGTCGAGCGGGTCAACGAGGCGCAGCTGCTGGCGCATCTGCGGGCCACGCTCAAGCCGCTGCACCCGGCCGATATCGCCCATATTCTCGAGGCGCTGCCACCGCACGAACGGGAGCTCGTCTGGGCGCTGGTCGGCCGGCGGGCCGGTGACATCCTGCTCGAGCTCTCCGATGCGGTGCGTGAGTCATTGATCGAATCGATGCCCGCCGAGCAACTGGTCGAGGTGGTCAGCACCATCGACGCCGACGAGATCGCGGAGATCGCCGACGACCTTCCCGAAGGGATCATCGAGCAAGCCCAGGAGCGGCTCACCGAGCGTCAGCGTCAGCAGCTGCGTGAGGCCTTGAGCGCCCATGAGGACACGGTCGGTGCGCACCTGGATTTCGACATCGTCACGGTGCGCGAGGATGTCACGATCGAAACCGTCTTCCGGTATCTGCGCCGCTTCGAGAGCCTGCCGCCGCAAACCGATTCGGTGTACGTCGTCGATCGCGAGAATCGTCTGCTGGGCGTGCTGCCGTTCGAGATCCTGCTGGTGCGCGATGCCGAGGCGCGGGTCGAGGACGTGATGATCCGCGACGGGCTCAGCTTTGATGCGCCGGACGACATCTTCGAGGCAGCCCAGGCCTTCGAGCGCTACGACCTGCTCTCGGCGCCGGTGCTCGATGCCCAGGGGCGCTTGCTCGGCCGGCTCGTGGTCACCGAGGTCCTGGATGTGATCCGCGAGGAGGGCGAGGCCGATCTCTTGAACAAGGCCGGTCTGATCGAAGAGGAGGATCTGTTCGCCAGCGTCTGGCACTCGGCGCGCAATCGCTGGCTGTGGCTCGCATTGAATCTATGCACCGCATTTTTCGCCAGCCGCGTGATCGGGCTGTTCGAGGGCACGATCGAGCGGGTTGTCGCGCTGGCCGCATTGATGCCGATCGTGGCCGGCATCGCCGGCAACTCGGGCAATCAAACCATGACGCTGGTGATTCGTTCGCTGGCGCTGGGCCAGCTCACTTCTGCCAATCTCGGCAGGCTGTTCGGCAAGGAGCTGACCGTGGCCCTGATGAATGGCCTGCTATGGGGCACGGTGGCCGGTTCGTTTGCCTGGTTCCTGTATCGCGACTCGCCCTATGCTCCCACCCTGGGGCTGACCATGATGCTGGCGATGCTGCTCAATCTGCTGCTGGCCGCAATCGTCGCCCTGGGTGTGCCCCTGCTGCTGCAGCGTATCGGTCGCGACCCGGCCATGGGGGCACCCGTGTTGCTGACCTTCAGCACCGACAGCCTCGGTTTTCTGCTTTTTCTCGGCCTGGCCTCCGTGCTGTTTCGCTGAATGGCACGCTAGCGCGCCGGCGGGTGCGCCGAGATCACATGACCGACCATCCAGGGGCGCTCGAGCACATCGTGAGCGGCCTTGATCTCGGCCAGGCGCGCCTGCAGCGGCGCGGCCATCGGCGCGGTGCGGCGGGCCTTGAAATCGACGTGTGCCGATACCGACTCATAGCTGGCAGCCAGATAGCCCTCGGTCGCGTGATACATCTCCTGATAGAAGTGAATCCGCTTGTGATCGAAATCGAGCAGCCGCGCCTCGAAGCGCAGCGGCTCATCGACCTTCACTTCGCGCAGGAAATTCAGATGGGATTCCAGGGCGAAGGTGGTCACCTGATGGGTGCGCCGATAGTCTTCTGTCAGGCCCAGCCAGCGAAAGAAGGGCTCGGCGGCGATGTCGAAGACCACATGGTAGTAACCCACGTTCATGTGGCCGTTGTAGTCGATCCAGTCAGGAAGGACGGTGGCGGTGGCTTGTGCGAAAGGGGTCTCGATGCTCATGTGTGGTCTCCGGCCAGGTGCTCGTCGATAGCCGTTATTTGACCAGACCAAGAAACCGCAGATCTAATCGCCATGAATGACCTGCCGCTCAGGCGGCGTCGATCCGGATGTCGCCGAAATAGCTGAGTGCATAGCCCTGGGTGTCATTGGTATCTGCGGTGACACCGACATTGAGCACATTGCCGTGCGCTTCGCCAAAGGCGTTGAGGAAATCCAGACGAATATCGCGTTCGTAGTGGACCCAGTCGCCCAGGTGGCGGTCCCCGGATTCAACCACCAGGTACTTGATACGCGTGGTCTCGTTGATGCCGAAGATGCTGTTGACCGGAAGATGGGTGTCCCAGACATAGATCAGCATGCTGTGTGGCAGGTCGATACCGCCGAACAGCAATGCCTGTTCGCGAAACAACATGTCTTTGAAAGACAGCGCCTGCGCCGGCCCGTCGAATGACACGATCAGCCTTGCCACCGCATCATCATGGGCCGGGCGGCTGACATCGCCCTGTGGCAACAGCTCGCGCGTGCGCCAGCGCCAGCGCAGCCGCTGCGCCTGCTCGGCGGCGATATTGACGCTGCAGAACAGGCCAGAGGCCGACTGCTGCGCCTCGGCTTCGAGGATCGTCGTGTCCCGTTCACTCACGGTGCGGAACTGGGTGCGCCGTTTGCTGTTCCAGAAGCCTGAGATCCTCCAGCCGCCGGGGATCTCGCCGTTGGGTGGGCTGGCAGAGAACGGCGTCACCTGGCGGCGTTCACCCGCTTCGCCGAGCGACGCTGATTCGCCGCTGCGATGGCTCTTGAACAGACCGCAACCAGCCAGCGAGCCGGCCAGGGCCAGCGACCCGCCGGCGCCGAGCAGCCGGCGCCGCCAGTGCCATGCCGGGTCAGGCGGCATCGGCCTCGAAGCGCCCGGACTTGCCACCGTCCTTGAGCGCAAGCCCCACCGATTCGATGACCATGCCGCGATCGATCGCCTTGCACATGTCGTAGATCGTGAGCAGGCCGACCGATGCCGCGGTCAGGGCTTCCATCTCGACACCGGTCTTGCCCTCGCATTCGACCGTGGCCTCGCAGACCACGCGATGCGCCTCGGGTTCGGGCTCGAATGTCACAGCGACACGGGTCAGCGACAGCGGATGGCACAAGGGAATCAGATCGGCCGTGCGCTTGGCCGCCTGAATCGCGGCAATTCGCGCCACGCCGATGACATCGCCCTTGCTGGCGGTGCCGGCCATGATCGTGTTCAGCGTTTCCTCACGCATGCGGATCGCGCCGCGCGCGACGGCGATACGCCGGGTGACGGATTTATCGGCCACGTCGACCATGTGCGCATGGCCGCTGGCATCGAAATGAGTGAGTTTGGGATGCGGTTCTGTCATGGTGTCGGGCGCGGGGTGGATGGCACCGCCCGTGGCCAGGCGCCCGGGTGCGCAATGAGCATAGTCCGTCGCAACGAGTGGCGGTTCGCCAGGCTCGCGTGCATTGTCATAGTATCGGAAAAATGTTGAAGCTTCGCGCCAGGATCGTTGCGTTGAAACGGCCCGCTGTGATGTTGATCACGGCGGCCTGCCTGCTCGCGCCGGCCGCGCGCGGGGTCGCGCAAGGCCCCGTGCTGCCTAGTCTGGGGGACGCCGCCGGCGACACGCTGTCGCTGATTCAGGAGCGGCGGGTCGGCGAGCGCATCATGAGCGAACTGCGGCGCAGCGATGCGCTGATCGAGGATCGCGAGCTCACCAGTGCGCTGAACCGGTTCGGCCGGCGCCTGCTCGCGAGCACCCGCGCGGCTGGCCATGACTTCGAGTTCTTCCTGGTGCGCGACAGTTCACTCAATGCCTTCGCCTTGCCGGGCGGTTTCGTCGGGGTGCACAGCGGCCTGGCCATCGCGGCCCAAACCGAATCCGAACTGGCATCGGTCATCGCCCACGAAATCGGCCATGTGACGCAGCGGCATATCGCCCGTATGCTGGCTCAGAACCGACAGAGTTCATTGATCTCGCTGGCGGCAGTGGTGGCCGCGATCGTCGCCGCCGGCGCCTCCGAGGGGCAGGCCGCGGCCGGGCTGGTGGCCCTCGGCGGCAGCGTTCATGAGCAGCAGATGCTCGCCTTTTCGCGCGAGGCCGAGCGCGAGGCGGATCGCGTCGGCCTCGAACTGCTGCGCGATGCCGGTTTCAAACCGGACGACATGATCAGCTTTTTTTCACGCATGCAGCGGGCCACACGGGTTTACGAAAGCGGTGCGCCGGCCTATCTGCGCACCCACCCGCTGACCAGCGAGCGGATGGCCGACATTCGCAACCGCCTGGGCGAGATGAGCCCGCTCATGGCCACCGGGCCGGGGCTCGATTTCCTGCTCATGCGCGCCAAGCTGGTGGCGCTGGCCGGCAGCGAGCGCCGCGATCGGCTCCAGGCCGGCCAGGTCTTCAAGGATGCGCTGACTTCCGCGTCCGGCCTCGAGCGGGTGGCCGCGCTCTACGGCTCGGCGGTCGTGGCCCTGGAGCTGGAGCGTATCGATGATGCAGCCGCCGCTCTGCAGCAGGCGCGCGCCACGCTCGCCGGGCAGCCCGGTGCCGGAGGCGACCATCCGTTTCTGGCCTCTCTGCAAACCCGTATCACGCTGGCTCGCGACGGCCCCGAGGCGGCACTTGCGACGTTGGCCTTAACCCTGAAGCAGTTTCCTGACGAGATTGGGCTGCGCTTATTGCATGCCGATCTGCTGCTGCGCTCGGCACGCAACGAGCAGGCCCTGATCTATCTCGAGGGCCTGCTCGAGGGCACCCGCTCTGATCCCGACCTCTGGCGGCTGCTGGCCGAGGCCCGTGATCGCGCCGGGTTGCCCGGGCAGGCGCACTGGGCCATGGCCGAGCGCTATGCGCTGCTCGGCGGCTGGGCGGCGGCGATCGAGCAGCTCACGCTGGCCGGGCGCGATCCCGGCCTCAGCTACTACGATCTTTCCAAGATCGACGTGCGTCGGAAGGAGTTCGAATCCGAACTGCGCCGCGAGCGCGAGGAGCGCTGAGTATCGCGGGCTCGCGCTGGCCGGCACCGCCGGCCGGGTTCAGGCCGCAGCGGCGGGCGGGCGCGGCCTGCGCACGAAGCCGAGGGCGTCGGCAGGGCAATCGCTGCTTTCCAGCGCCCATATCCTGCCATGCAGCAGCACGCCGGAATCGTCCAGTGTCAGCGCGCCGAGATCGAGATCATGGATGACGCCCGGCCCGAGATCGGTCTGCACCAGCAATTCACCCGTCGGGCTCGCGAGCACCTGTTCCACGGTATGCACGAGCCGGCCCGTGTGCGTGAGCAAACGACCGTCGTCGGTATCGGAGCGCACACGCAGCACCCAGGGGGCGATGTCCAGATCGACGAACACCCGCTGCGGCCCGTTCTGCCAGTACCAGGCGCCATCGTCGTCACTGGCGTAATTGCGACCGATGAAATCGATGATCTGCGGATTGCGAATCGGATCGCCGTCGCCGTGCAGGGCTTCCTCGAAGCCGGGTGCACCGCGGTCGATCAGCAGCCATCGGCCACGACGGTCCAGCCGCAGCCAGCCATGAACGGCAGGAACCGACGGCCAGCGGCGCATCGCCTCGATCACCTTGGGGTCGAACTCGGGTTGCATGCGCGCCAGTGTACCGCCGGGGTGCGGCCGATCGATGATGCCCGAAGGGTTATCGCCGAGGCGTTCTCGCCAACAGGGTCTTGGCTCGCTTGCGTCGGTCAGCGGGCGGCATCATCCAGCCATTGCAGCAGGGCATGGGCAAAGCGATCGACGCCGCCGGGGCCGAGGCGGCCATCGAAGAAGCCCACATGACCGCCGGTGTCGGGATAGGCAAGTTGTACGCCCGGCCCGATATCGCGCAATGTCGGCAGCGCGTGGGCCGGCAGAAACGGATCATTGCGCGCATTGATGATCAGCGTGGGCACTGTGATGCCGCCGACGAACGGCCCGCAGGATGATCGTTGCCAATAGTCGTGGGCCCCGGCGAAGCCATGCAGGGGCGCGGTGACGCTATCGTCGAAATCGAAGAATGTGCGCGCCGCCAGCAGGCGCGCGCGATCGATCAGGCCCGGAAAGCGCTGCAGCTTGACGAGACTCTTCCGTTTGAGCGTGCGCAGGAAGATCCAGGTATAGAACCGATTCACGCCGGCCGACAGCGAGGCGGCGCTGAGCGCGAGATCATGGGGGGCGGATACGGCGACGGCGGCACCGAGCACGCGGGATGCCTGGTCGCCGCGTTCACCAAGCCATTTCAGCAACACATTGCCGCCCAGCGAGATGCCAGTGGCCAGAAGTCGGCTGCCGGGCCAGCGCAGGGCTGCGCTTTCGAGCATCCAGTTCAACTCGTCTGAATCCCCCGAGTGATACGCGCGGGGGGTGAGATTGGGCATACCCGAGCAGCCACGAAAGTGAATCACGGCAGCGCCCCAGCCGCGCGCGATCGCCGCCGCGCACAGGGCTTGGGCGTAGTGGCTGCGCGAACTACCCTCGAGCCCGTGAAAGACCAGCAGCATGCGGGCACCCTGGGCTGCGATGTCCACGTCGACGAAATCATCGTCCGGGGTGTGCCAGGTCTCGCGTCGGAAGCGGACATTCCACCGACCCTCCCGCAGCTTGGGCAGGAGCGTCTGCAGATGGCGGTCGCGCAGCAGCGCCGGTGCTCGGTAGTCCGCGATCCCGAGCGGCGATCTGCGGCTCATCGGGGCAGGATTCTCGCGTGACCTGGCAATGTCGCCAGCGCCAGCGTGGCGGGCGCCGCTGCGCCCGGCGAGCCTGGTTCGTTGCTCAATGCAACAGGCCGCCTGGCGGCGCGGCGCCGGCCTGCGTCTCGGGTTCACCCGGCGGGCTCGCATGATGAGAGATCATGCGCCAGCCCATCGGGTCTTTGATGAACACGTTCGTCGCCTGGCAGTAGATGATCTGGCGCGTGTTGCCATCGCGGATCTCGATCGCCTCGATCACATGGTGCACGGCGAGCGCTGCGCCCACGAAGCTGCGCCGTTGTGTGGGCCGGATGCTCATGCCACCGCCACGCAGGATCTCGGCCCAGGACTCGCGCACCGCTGACAGACCCTCGTCACGACGCCCGCCGGGGTGAATGCAGAGCACCTCGTCGTCGTCGGCCCAGATGTCCATCAGGGCGCTCAGATTCCCATCACGCAGGGCCGAATAGAACGCATCCTCAACCGCCTCGGCCGACGCGTAAACCGTGAACCGCGGCTTCATGGTGTTGCGGCGATGATCGCCGCACACGAAGTGATCCGCGGCCGCGCTTGTGCGATCGTGATCGGGCCGGGCCTGGGGCGCATCTCAGAGGCTGCCAAGTTCGGGCGAGGGGCTGCGATCGGCCAGCGCCGCCTGCAATGCCTGCATCGCCATGGCCGGGGTCAGCCGGTTCAGGCAGTCGGTATGTCCGAGCGGGCAGGTGCGCGCAAAGCACGGGCTGCAGTCCAGCTGCAGCCATAACACGCGCGCATCCGCGGCCAGCGGAGGCGTATGACGCGGGTCCGAAGATCCGAACAAGGCCACGACCGGCCGCCGCAGGGCAGCCGCCACGTGCATGAGACCGGAGTCATTGGTGACCACCGCGTCGGACAGAGCGATCAGTGCCATCGCTTCCTCGAGACGGGTGTTACCGCAGAGGTTGAGCAATCGCAGCCCGGACAGCGTGGTGATCTCGGTGGCCAGATCGCGTTCCTTGGCCGCGCCCAGCAGCACGATGCGGGCATGCGGCCACTGGCTCTGAATGCGCCCGGCCAGGGCTGCGAAATGGCGTGCGGGCCAGCGCTTGGCCGGCCCGTACTCGGCACCAGGCGCGAAAGCGATCAGGGGTTCGGCGCCATCGGGCAGAAACTTCTCCCGACATTGCTGCAGCAGCCCGGCCGCGACCCTGAGCCGTGGTTCGGCGATCTGCGCCGGCAGGCTGGCACCGGTGACGGTGATCAGCTGGGCGTAGAACTCGACCATCAGCCGGTCGCGCGCGTCGGCCCCCTTGTGCATCCGGTTGATCAGGCCGTAGCGAGCCTCGCCGCGGTGACCGACGCGTTCCGGGATGCCCGCCAGCCAGGGGGCGATTGCCGCCTTCAGATTGTTGGGCAGTACATAACAGCGTGCATAAGCGCTGCTGCGCAATCGGCGCGCCAGACGCCAGCGATCGCCCAACTGCAGGCTGCCACGCCGCAAGGGCAGCTCGATGACCTCGTCGATCGCGGACATCGCGCGCAGCACCGGCGCCACGTGGGGTGCGGCCACCGCGTCCAGCCCGCCGCCGTGATGCGCGCGGATCAGGTCGGTCAGGGGCTGCGCCATGACCGCGTCACCGATCCAGTTCGGCGCGATCAGCGGTGATCGCATGGCGTCGGCCCGGACACAGGGACTGACTGCGACCGGTCGGTGGCGTGAACGACTGCGCCAGGGCAGGTCGGTAGACGGTGCCGCAATACGGACAGCGCGCCTCGCCCGTGGAGGCGATATCGAGATAGACCCGCGGATGGTGATTCCACAGGGGCATGCGCGGGTTCGGGCAAAAGGCCGGCAGATCGTGGCCGTCGAGTTCGACGGCCGCCTGCGATTTCGGGGATTCAGCGGTTTCAGACATGGGTCAGCCAGTGGGCATAGCTTCGTCTCGCCCCGCCACCACGTCGAAGAACGCGGACTGCAGCTTCTCGGTGATCGGGCCGCGCCGGCAGCCTTCTCGATGGTGCGGTCATCGAGCTCTGGATCGGCGTGATCTCGGCGGCCGTGCCGGTGAAGAAGAGCCTCGTCGGCCAGATAGACCTCGTCGCGCGTGATGCGCTTCTGGATCACCTCGATGTTCATGTCGCGCGCCAGAGTCAGCACGGTGTCGCGGGTGATGCCATCCAGGCAGGAGGCGAGATCCAGGGTGTAAATCCGGCCGTCACGGACGATGAAGACATTTTCACCGGCGCCCTCGGACACATAGCCCTCGGTGTCGAGCAGCAAGGCTTCGTCGTACCCGTTGGCCGTGACCTCGCGGTTGGCCAGAATGGAGTTGACATAGTAGCCGCTGGCCTTGGCACGAACCAGCGAAACATTGACATGGTGGCGGGTGAACGACGGTCTTGACCCGGATGCACTGGTACATGCCTTCCTCGCCCAGATACGCGCCCCAGGCCCAGGTTGCGATGGCCACGTGAATCCATTGCTGCGACCGGCGAGACGCCCATTTTCTCTGAGCCGATCCAGACGATCGAGCGGATATAGCAACTGGCCAGCTTGTTGGCCTGCACGCCTCGATCTGCTGCCTGCATCAACGTCTCGAATGAGAACGGGATCGCCATCTGGAAGATCTTGGCCGAATTGAACAGCCGCTGGGTATGCGCGTCCAGGCGGAAGATCGCCGTGCCGCCGTCGCTCATAGGCGCGAACCCTTCGAACACGCCCATCCCGTAATGGAGGTGTGGTGAGCACATGGACATTGGCTTCTGTAATCCACGAATTCGCCATCAGCCAGATCTGGCCGTCGCGGTCTGCGAACGACATGGTGGTTCTCCTTGAACTGATGGAGCGGTTACAACGAAATCGACCGGCTTGGCGGACACGCGTCGCGCGACCCCTGTAAACTCGTCCGGTTACGCCCCAGCCCCGTCCCCGCCTCGATGCCGTTCGTTGCCCTTTCAGATCGGTCTGCTGACCGTCATGCGAGCATGCTGCTGCGGTGAACAACATGGCTCGCTGATCGCGGTCAGCGGCGGCCTGGCCATCCTGTCGCTCGCCTCCGATGCCTGATGGCCACCTGCCGGTGACCGCCTATGTTTTTGGTGGGGCGGTTTTCGCGATGCCGGCCCAGGCGCTGATGCGCCGGCTCGGGCGCCGGCGCGGCTACACGGTGGCCGGCGTGGCGGCGGTCAGTGGTTCGCTGCTCGCCTGGCAGGCCATGGTCAACCACAACCTGCTGCTGCTGTGCCTGGCCACCTTCGTGTGCGGCATCTACAACGCGTTTAGCGCCAGCCTGCGCTGCCGCGGTCGATGTCGCCGACACCTATCGTCCGTCGTTCAAGCCCAAGGCCTTGTCACTGGTGCTGACCGGCGGCATCGTTGGTGGCATCCTGGGGCCGGAGGCGGCCAAGTTCACCCGCACCTGGCTGCCTACCGAGTTTGCCGGCACTTATCTGTCGCTGATCGGCTTCGCGATCGCCTCATGACCCTGGCGCAGCTGATCCGTCTGCCCGACCCACGCCTGGCTGCGGCCACCAGGAGCCCGGCCCGGCCATTGCGCGGATTCTCCACGCCCAGCCCAGCTGCTGGGTGGCGGTACTGTGCGCCGCGCTCGCCTACGGCATCATGAATCTGCTGATGGTGGCCACGCCGCTGGCCGTACAGGTGTGTTCGCTGCCGTTCGATGACGCGGCCTTCGTGCTCGGTGGCACATCGTCGGAATGTTCCTGCCGGCTTGTTCACCGGCGGCCTGATCCCGCACGCTTCGGGGTCTTGCGCATCGTCTTCACGGGCGGCCTGCTGATGCTGGTATGCGTGGGTATTGCCCTGTCCGGGAGTCACATTGATGCCGCTTCACGGCGGCCTTGTTCCTGCTCGGCGTGGGCTGGAACTTCATGTACGGGCGGCTCCACGCTGCTCACGCAGTCGTATCGGCCGCAGGAGAAGAACCGGGTGCAGGGCTTCATGGATTCCGTGGTGTTCGCCACCATGATCTCCACGTCGGCCTCGTCGGGTGTGTTGTTGTTCGTCAATGGCTGGGGAATCATCAACCTGGTCTCGTTGCCGTTCGTGCTGATCTGCGTGTTCGCCAGTGCCTGGCTGGCTTCGCGGCACGGCTGGCGTTTCGGCGCGGCGGCACCGGCCCGCTGATCCGCTCCTGGCGAGCCCGGCCCCGGCCGGGCTGCATAGTCGCCGCGCTTTATCGGCCCCGATTCGCCGTGCGCCGTGCTTCAGGGGCCGACCAGTAGTCGATCCCACAAGTCGCGCACCGCCTCTCGCTGCCGGCTGACCCGCTCGTGATCCAGGCGGGCGTACTGGGCCCCACCCATGCGCAAAGCATGCTGCCAGCGTCGATACTCGCGATAGGCGTCGGCCACCTGTGCGGCCAGCCGGACCTCGATCAGCCCGGCCTGGGCGGCCCGGCCCAGCAAGGCGATATTGCCGACATTATCGAGCAGCTCGGGGTGCTGGTGGGCATGGCCCAGCACCAGAAACTGCACGATGAACTCGATGTCCACCATCCCGCCACTGTCGTGCTTGAGGTCGAACTTCGTCGAGCGGTTCGGGTGGCCGTCATGCATCTTCTGGCGCATCTCGCGAATGCTGGTGGCCAGCGCTTCCAGCTCCCTGGGTTCGGCCAGCAGTTCGCGCCGGAAGTGCTCGAACCACTGTCCGACCGACGCGTCGCCGGCGCAGAAGCGGGCGCGCGTGAGCGCCTGGTGTTCCCAGACCCAGGCGGATTCGCGCTGGTAGCTTTCGAAGCCTCGTATGCTGGAGACCAGCATGCCTGCCTCGCCGTTGGGCCGCAGGCGCAGATCGATCTCGAACAGCTGCCCGGCCGCCGTGCGCGCCGACAGCCAGGTGGACACGCGCTGGGCGAGCTTGCTGTAGGCCTCGAGCGCATTCGGATCATCGTCATCGAACAGAAACACCAGATCCAGGTCGGAGGCATAACCCAGCTCGCGCCCGCCGAGCCGGCCGTAGGCGATTGCCGCAAAGCGCGGGCTGTCCCTGAAGCGCTGTTTCAGTTGCGACCAGACCGTGTCCATGGCCACTGCCAGCACCCGGTCGGCGATCTCGCTGAGTTCGTCCGACACCCGCTCCACGGTCAGCAGGCCGCCCAGTTCGCGGGCGAGCACCCGGAAGAACTGCGCATGATGGGATTCGCGCGCGATATCCATCTGCCGTTCGGTATCGGGCGCATCGCCCAGCCTGGCCAGCGCAATCTCCTGGGACAGATCCTGTTGCCAGGCCGCGAAGTCGGTGCCGACGAACAGATTGCCGTCGATGAGTTCATCGAGCAGCACCGGGTGGCGGGTCAGGTAGTCGGCCGCCCACTCGGAGGCCTCGAGCATCTGCAAGACCCGTTCGAAGGCGAGCGGGAATTCGGCGAGCAGGGCCAGGTAGGCCGGGCGTCGGCAGATGGCCTCGAGCAGACGGGTCAGACGTAATGCGCCGGCGGCATTGATGCCCTGGCGGCGCGCCTGACCGAGCAGGGAGCGGATCGCCTGCTGCGCGCTCGGCCGGGCCGCGTGGTAACGGCTGCCGCCCAGCAGGCTCTCGAAGTGACGTTCGACCTCGGCCTGGTCTTGCGCTTGTTCGTGCGCCTGACCGACGTCTTCGTCGCCATCGATCGGTCGCATGCTCGGGCCATTGCCCTCGGGCGGCGTCGTCTGCGACCCCTCGGGGCTGAGCAGGGCATCGAATACCTGCTCGACCACCTGCACCGTCTTGCCCAGGCGCTCATCGAATGCCGACGCCGACATCGCCATCATGCCTGCGATGCGCGCGCGTTCCGCGGGATTCGCAGGCAGGAAGTGCGTCTGCTGATCCTGCCGGTACTGGATCATGTGTTCGAGTCGGCGCAGAAAGACATAGGCCTCGCTGAGCGCGTCGGCCTCGTCGGGCGCGAGCAGACCACGTTCGCTCAGTGCCGCCAGCGTGACCAGCGTGGCGCGATCGCGCAGACCGTGATCGCGCCCGCCGCGCACGATCTGGAACAGCTGGGCAACGAACTCGATTTCGCGGATGCCGCCGCGGCCCAGCTTGACGTCGAGCCCTTCGGCGCGCCGCGCATCCCGTTTGCGGGCCTCCTGGCGGATCATCGCGTGCAACTCGCGCAATGCCTGAAAGATTTCGTAATCGAGATAGCGTCGAAAGACGAAGGGCTCGACGATCATGTCCAGTGTCATGCGGTCGGCCTGCAGCTGCGCGAGCCCGGCGAAGGGCCCCTCGGCGATGACCCGGCCCTTGAGCCATGCGAATCGTTCCCATTCGCGACCCTGCGCCTGAAAATAGGTTTCCAGGGCAGGAAACGAGCAGACCAGCGGGCCGGAGTCGCCATTGGGGCGCAGCCGCGTGTCCACCCGGAACACGAAGCCATCGGCAGTGACATCGGCCAGGATCGTGATCACGCGCCGCGCAACCCGGTGGGCGAACTCCGATGCGCTCAGGGGGCTGCGCCGCGACGACTGCCCGTGTCTGTCCAGCCCGTCGGTTTCGCCCTCGCAGCGAATCAGAAAGACCAGATCGAGATCCGAGGAGACATTCAATTCATGAGCGCCGGCCTTGCCCATGCCGATGGCCATCAGATCGATCGGCGCGCCGTCGGCATCGCGCGGCATCCCGAATTGATCGCGCAACTCGTCGGACGCCTGATGAATCGCCTCGGCGGTTGCGAACTCGGCGAGCGCGGTCATGGCGCGACACACCTCGTCCAGCGATGCCGCGCCGCGCAGGTCGCGCTCGATCAGCGTCAGCATGACCCACTGTCGCAGGCGGCGCAGGCGGATTTCGACACTGGCAGCCGTGTCGGCGGCCTCATACCAGTCGCGCAGCGCCATCTTGTCGACCGGGTGCGCGGCTCGTTCGTTGAGTATCGGCACGGGATCGAGCCCGCGCGCACGCATGCCGGTTAACGAGCGTACGAAGTATTCGGAGTGTTTCTCGCCGACTAGCGACATGGGCGATGCCCCATATTTGGGTAGGCTCGGGCGGAGCGTTGTTCGCCTGCCGGGCATCGCGACGGTGCTGCCTGGGTTCGGCTAGCATTGTCGGCCGCGACGGCGGGCCGGTTTGACGATCGATCATACCCGCCGGTTGGCCAATCCATCGGCCGTCGGGGCGTGAGCGCGAACGGAACATCAGATGCAGATTGGAACCGACGATCAGTCAACGATGCGCGCCGGCGGGCGGAGTCGCTGGCCGCGTCGGCTGGCCTGGGGCCTGTTGATCGTGATCGGATTGTTCGCCACCTTCGTGCTGGTCGTGAGACATCTCGTGCTGCCCGATCTCGAACGCTTCCGCCCGGCCCTGGAGGCGACACTCAGCGATCGTCTCGGCGTGACGGTGCGCATCGAGAAAATGTCGGGTCATCTCGAAGGCGCCTCGCCGGCCTTGTCATTGGGGCGGATCTCGATCGAAGATGGCCGCCTGCTCAAGGCCGAGGGCGTGGCGGCGATCATCGACTGGCGAGGTCTGCTGCGCGGCACTCTGCGCTTCGAGGAGTTGCAGGTCGAGCATGCCGCGCTATCGGTGGAGCGTCTCAACTACGGCCGCTGGCGGATCGGTGGGCGCATCCTGGATTTCGGTGGTACCCAGGCCCGGTCTTCGTCGGTGACCGAACGATGGAACCTGCCCTCCTGGCTGACCGCGCAAGGCAATCTGCGGCTGGCCGATCTGGCCATTCGCTATCACGACCGGCGTTCGGGTGAAAGGGTGGCGATCGAGCGGGTGCGCGTCGAGGCGCTCGGCCGGGAGCGCTCCCGCCGCATTGCGATCTCCATTCCCGCAGTCGACGGGCTCGGTGGTCCGGCAACGCTCAAGGCGTCCTTGCGCCGCCGCGGCGAACCCGATCCCCTGCACGATGCCGACTGGGACGGGCAGATCTTCGCCGAGGCCGGTGCGCTCGACATGAACCGGCTGATGCGCCTGGTCGGTGGGCCGGTGCAGGCGGGCGAGGGATATGCCGATGTGCGCGGCTGGGCTGATATTCAGTCCAATCGTTTCTCCTCGGCGCGCCTGGCCGTGAGCGGGCGCGATCTCCTGTTGCGCGCGAATCTGGCCGAGGTGGTGCTGCCGACCGCGCAGATCGATCTCGACCTGACACCGGCACCGGCCGGCGGGATCGAGGTGACGGCCCGTCGGGCCTGGGCCACCGATCGGGCCGGCACACGCATCGAGACCGGTTCCGGGCCGCAAAAGCTGGTGTTCAACCGGGACGGTCAACCTGTGCTCGGGCAGATGTCATTGAAGGAATTCGATGCCGCACGATTGCTCGGATTCGCGCGCGAGCTGCCCTTTCCTGCCGACATGCGCGCGGTGATGGCACCGTTGGGGGCTAGCGGCCGGGTCGAAACCCTGACCTTGTGGTTCGATGGCAGCGTCACGCCCAGTCGCTACGAGATGCAGGCCGCGTTCCGCGGTCTGACCGCTTCCTATCGAGATCCGACCAGCCCGGCGCTGATCGCCGATCGCTGGGACCCGCGCCTGCCCGCGATCGAGAATGTCAGCGGCACGATCGCGGTCACCGAGCGCGATGGCGCACTGGACATCCGCTCCGATGACGCCGTGGTGGAATTTCCCGGTGTTTTCGTCGAGCCGCGTATCGCCTTGTCGCGCCTCGATGCCAAGGTGCGCTGGAAGGTGCGCCAGGAGCTGGGACGACCTCGGCAACGGGTGAGCACACGCCCGCTGGTCGATGTGGAGTTGCAGCAGATCGAGTTCGCCAACGGCCATGGGCGTGGCAGTGCCACCGGCACCTATCGCACGGCCGACGTCGGTCCCGGTGAGATCGATCTGCGGGCCGAGTTGTCGGACATCGATGTTCGCCAGGTGCATCGATATCTGCCCCTGACCATGATTCCGAAGGTGCGCGCCTGGTTTCGCCAGGCACTGCGCGCCGGGCGCTCCGAACACGCCACGCTGGCGCTGCGTGGCAACCTCTATGATTTCCTTTTCGTGCGCGCGACAGCGGCGATTTCGATCTCGCGTTCAAGGTGCAGAACGGGCGCTTGCGCTACGGTCCCGATTGGCCCGAGTTGCAGGGCTACCTGGGGCAGGTGCGCATCCGTCGGGGCGGCATGACGGCCACGGTCGAGCGTGGTCAGGTGGCCGGTCTGCCCGTGCAGGCGGCCAGCGCACGCATCGCCGATTTCCGCTCACCGGTGCTCGAGATCGATGGCCGGCTCGGTGGCCGCGCGCAGAATGTGATGTCATTCATCAACGCGAGCCCGTTGGCACAACGGATCGGCGCGCTGACCCGCTCGGCGCGCATCGATGGTGATGCCCAGACCGAGCTCTCGCTGAGCCTTCCGCTGAACGATTTCACGGCCTTCACGCTCAACGGCAGCTCCCGGCTGAGCTCGGCGCGGGTGCAGCTCGCGCCCGATCTGCCACGCTTCGAGACAGTCAGCGGCACGGTTCGCTTCAGCGAGCTCGGGCTGGCATTCGATGATCTCGAAGGAAGCCTGTATGGCGGGCCGGTGCGGATGTCGGCGAGCAGTCCGCGCCGTGGCCAGTTCGAGTTGCGCCTGGACGGGTCGGCGACGGCGGCGGGGCTGCGTACCGTGTTCGACAATCCGGCCACCCGGCGCCTGTCCGGCAGTGCGCGCTATCGGGCCGAACTGTCCTGGCGTGAGGGGCGCATCAGACTGGGTGTGCAGAGCAATCTGGCCGGGCTGCGCTCGACGCTGCCGGCACCGTTCGCGAAGCCGGCCACCACACCCGCGCTGCTCAAGCTGGTGCTGGAGCCCCGCGAGGACCAGGCCGGGCAACTGATCGGCGATCGCCTGCGCGTGAATGTGCGCGATGACACCGAGTTCGTCCTCGAGCGACGCGCGCGTTCCGGGCGTTGGCGGGTATCGCGCGCTGCGCTCGCCGTCGGTACCGAACCCGTGCTGCCAGCAAGGGGTTTGTCCGTGCAGGCTCGCACCAAGGTGCTCGATGCCGATGCCTGGGCCGAGTTCCTGATCGACGAGGTGGTTCCGTTTGCCCGCGGGCAAACGGGCGGCGGTGGCGGCTATTTCGAGGGCTTCGAGCTCAACCCGGCGGCGGTGAGCCTGACCGCGGAGCATGTCCGCTTCATGAGCAAGGACTTCAGTCAGGCGGTGGTCGGCGCCACCCGCCAGGAGGAGCTCTGGCGCGTCAATCTGCGCAGCGACGAACTCGACGGCCATCTGACCTGGGCGGCCGACGGCGGCGCCGGCAGTCTGATGGCACGCTTTAGCCACCTGTTCATTCCACCGGACACCGTGGGCGCGATCGAACAGGCGATCGAGGAGCGCGCTACCCGTGAGCTGCCGGCCATGGACATCGTCGCCGAGGATTTCCGCTTCGCCAGCATGGCGCTTGGCAGGCTGCGTCTGCTGGCCGCGCGCCCGGCAAATGCGCGCGACTGGGCGATCGAGGAGCTCTCGCTGCAGTCGCCGGCGGCACGGCTGGCAGCCAGTGGCCGCTGGAGCACACCGGCGCAGGGAGCATCGGGTACCGAGCTGAACTTCGACATCGATCTGGCCGATGCCGGCCGGTTCCTGACGGTGCTCGGATTTCCCGACACCCTGTCGGGCGGCGCGGGCAAGGTGATGGGCAAGATCGGCTGGTCGGGCTCGCCGATGCGTCTGCACAAACCGACCCTGCACGGCACGGTCTCGGTGTCGATGCAGCGCGGCCAGTTCCTCAAGGCCGACCCCGGCATGGCCAAACTGATCGGCGTGCTCAGCCTGCAGTCGATTCCCCGTCGTCTGAGCCTGGACTTCAGTGATGTGTTCGACAAGGGCTTCGCCTTCGATGCGATCGTCGGCGAGGCCAGGATCGATCGCGGCGTGGCTCGCACGGAGAGTCTGCTGATGCACGGGGTGCAGGCCCAGGTGCTGATCGAGGGCGAGGTCGATGTCGAACACGAGACGCAGAAGCTCGCGGTCGATGTGCTGCCGAATATCAATGCCGGCATCGCCTCGATCGCCTATGCGGCGATGTCCAATCCGGCGGTGGGGATCGGCACCTTGCTGGCACAGATGCTGTTGGAGAATCCGCTGCGCAGGTTGTTCGCCTACAAGTTCGAGATCACCGGCCCCTGGACCGACCCGGAGGTCGTGCAAAAGAACCGGCAGCGCTTCGAAAACAGCAATGAAACCGAATACATCAGCGGCTGACGCCACGGGAGATCGCGTCGTTGCCACGGATACCCGGTCGCCCGGCGCGCGTTTGCGCTACGATGCCCGCATGAAACCAGTCGATGATCCGGCGTTTGGCACGCCGATGGCCGTGGCCCGGGCCACGCTGCTTGAACCCAACGGGCTCGATGACGCCGCACTGTTGCGCGCGCTCGGGCTGGTCTTCGCCCACAAGGTCGATTACGCCGATCTCTACTTCCAGTTCACCCGCACCGAGGGCTGGAGTCTGGAGGAGGGCATCGTCAAGAGCGGCAGCTACGGTATCGAGCAGGGTGTGGGTATCCGCGCGGTCAGTGGCGACAAGACCGCGTTCGCGTACTCCGATGAAATCAGCGCGCCGGCCTTGGCCGCCGCTGCCAAGGCCACCCGCACCATCGCGGCGCGCGGTGCCGGCCGCCACAAGGTGGCCGCGCGCACCCGTGCAGCGCGCCCGCATGTGCTGTACAGCTCGGCCGATCCGATTCTCGGCACCGACGCGGCCGACAAGGTCGCCCTGCTGGGGCGCATCGAGGCCATGGCCCGGGCCCGTGATCCGCGCGTGCGTCAGGTCATGGCCAGCGTCGCGGCCGAGCACGACATCGTGCTGGTCGTGCGTGGTGACGGCCTGATCGCGGCCGATGTCCGGCCCCTGGTCCGGGTCTCGGTCAGCGTCATCGTCGAGCAGAAGGGTCGCCGTGAGCGCGGCCATGCCGGCGGCGGCGGCCGCTACGACCTGTCCTACTTCAATGACGAACGGCTCGAGAACTATGTCGACGAAGCGGTTCGTTCGGGCCTGGTCAATCTCGACAGCCGGCCCGCACCGGCGGGCACCCTGCCGGTCGTTCTCGGGCCGGGCTGGCCCGGCGTGCTGTTGCACGAGGCGGTCGGGCACGGGCTCGAGGGAGATTTCAACCGCAAGGGCTCGTCGGTGTTCTCGGGCCGGATCGGCGAACGGGTGGCATCGCGCGGGGTGACCGTGGTCGACGACGGCACGATCGCTGACCGACGGGGCTCCCTGAACATCGATGACGAAGGCAATCCCACTCAGCGCAATGTGCTGATCGAAGACGGCATCCTGCGCGGCTACATGCAGGATGCGATGAACGCCCGCCTGATGCGCACGCCGGTCACCGGCAACGGCCGGCGCGAGTCGTTCGCGCATCTGCCCATGCCACGCATGACCAACACCTTCATGCTCGGTGGCAAGCATGATCCACAGGAAATCATCGCCTCGCTCGATCGTGGCCTGTATGCGGTCAACTTCGGCGGTGGCCAGGTCGACATCACCAACGGCAAGTTCGTGTTCTCGGCCTCCGAGGCCTACTGGGTGGAGAACGGTCGCATCAAATATCCGGTCAAGGGCGCGACCCTGATCGGCAACGGCCCCGAGGCGATGAGTCAGGTGACCATGATCGGCAACGACATGGCGCTCGATGGCGGCATCGGCGTATGCGGCAAGGATGGCCAGAGCGTGCCGGTGGGGGTCGGTCAACCGACGCTGCGCATTGAGGGTCTGACGGTGGGCGGCACCGCCTGACCCTGTACCCGTGCGCCCGGCTGGCGGGCGCGGGCGCGCCAGCCCTGGCACTCGCGGCGCCCGCGATCCGCCTTGCGCCGGGCCGCCAATCGCCGTACACTGATCCGTGATGAAGCATACGAACGACTTTTTCGGCTTTTACTTTTACAGCTTTCCTGCCACCGGCGGGCTGAGTTGGAGCTGAATTCGAGGATCGAAACCTTCACCCAACAGACCGCCGGCCCAGACCGGCGGTTTTTTTTCGCCGGTTCGGCGTCAAAAGCCAAAGCCCGAGAGCAGGAATTCCCGATGACATCCCAGACCGACGACACCCGAATCGCCATGATCAACGACATCGCGCCGCCATCGCACCTGCTGCGCGAGTTCCCGTGCACCGGCGCCGTCTCGGACACCGTGGCCTCGGCGCGCGAGCGCATCCACCAGATCCTGACCGGCGACGATGACCGGTTGCTGGTGATCATCGGCCCGTGTTCGATCCATGATCTGAAGGCCGCGCGCGAATACGCCGGCCGTCTGAGCGAGCAGGCGCGTCGCCATGCCGGAGAACTCGAGGTGGTGATGCGGGTCTATTTCGAGAAGCCCCGCACCACCGTCGGCTGGAAGGGCCTGATCAACGATCCCGATCTCGATCAGAGCTTCAATATCAACAAGGGTCTGCGTCTGGCGCGTGAGCTGCTGATCGACATCGCCGAGCTGGGCCTGCCGGTGGGCAGTGAGTTCCTGGACATGATCACCCCGCAGTACATCGCGGATCTGATCTCATGGGGCGCGATCGGCGCTCGCACCACCGAGTCGCAGGTGCACCGCGAGCTCGCCTCGGGTTTGTCGTGCGCGGTGGGTTTCAAGAATGGCACGGATGGCAATCTGCGCATTGCACTCGATGCGGTCAAGGCGGCCAGCCGCCCCCATCATTTCCTGTCCGTGACCAAGGGCGGGCACTCGGCCATCGTATCCACCAAGGGCAATGACGACTGTCATGTGATCCTGCGCGGCGGCACCGAGCCCAACTATGACGCGGCCAGCGTCAATGCAGCCTGCGCCGAGGCGTCGGCGGTGGGACTGCCGTGTCGGCTGATGATCGATGCCAGTCATGGCAACAGCCGCAAGAAGCCGGAGAATCAACCCGCGGTGGTTGCCGATATCGCGGCCCAGCTGGCCGCCGGTGAGCGCCGGATTTTCGGCGTCATGGTCGAAAGCCACCTGGTGGCAGGTCGCCAGGATCTGGGCGCCGGTGAACTCGTCTACGGTCAGAGCGTGACCGACGGCTGCATCGGCTGGGACGACAGCGTCACGGTGCTCGACACCCTGGCCCAGGCGGTCGCCCAGCGGCGCCGTCTGGCCGTGCGCGCAGCCTGATGCCCGGCGGCTGGCGCCTGGTCGCCGGCCGCCGTTTCACCCGCGTTTGCCACTGGGCGGATCATTCGACCGTTGCGCTACGGACGCAATCCGTCGACAAGCCTGCGGCTACCGCCCGTCGGACTGCCTTACAACCGCCTTCCCCGTGCTATAAATTTCCTTGAAACACGGAGAGTTACATGGAAGCGGCTGAATCGAAGTCGATCAACCAGGGCACCTCGAGCTCGACCGCCGGTCTGGCCGGCAAGCGCAAGACACCCCACGAGCGCCTCTTGGCGCTGGGCCTGAAGCCGGTGGGGCGCGCCAGCGAGTATTCCGAGCAGATCTACAACCTGATGGCCAAGACGCCGCTGTTCTCTGGCCTGGATCCCGACGAAACGCGCAAGCTCGGCGCCTTCATGTATGTCTACGAGGCGCCCGCCGGAGTCACGCTGATCCAGGAAGGTGAGGTGGGCGACTTCATGATGCTGCTGATGTCGGGCATGGTCGATGTGCTGCGGCGCAACCGGTATAACTATCCGTCGCGGATCGCAGTGGCCCATTCCGGGCATGCGCTGGGCGAAATGTCGATGTTCGACGGTGAACCCCGGTTCGCCTCCTGCGTGACGCTCGAGCAATGCCGGGTGGCCGTGCTCACCCGCGACGCGATGATGCTCGTTCTCAGCGACGAGCCCAAGCTGGGCAACAAGATCATGCTCAAGCTGGTGCAGCTGCTGTCCGAGCGCCTGCGCCAGACCAGCGCCAAACTGGTGTCCTATCTCGAGGCCGCGCGCGAGACCTGATCGAGGGCCGGGACGGGGAAGAGCCCGTTGCAGCGCCGTCCGCGGCGCGCCCGGATGGGCGCAGACGGGCGGGCACAGGCAAGGATGGGCCGGATTCGATCCGGCCCATTGTCATTCCGGGGTGCGCGAATCACGCCTGCAGCCGCCACGGCGAATCACCGAAGTGTTCGGCCAGATAGGTCATCATCGCCTGCACCCGCGGCGCAGTCTGCCGCCCCGGGGGGCACACGGCCCAGAGCGGAATCTGTTCGGCCACGTGATACGGGGTGAGAAGCGGAATCAACTCGCCGGCGCGGATTGCCGGGCCGGCCATCAGATCGGGGATGCGTGCGATGCCCGAGCCGGCCAGAGCCCATTGCATCAGCATCTCGGCATTGTTGGCGCTGAACTTACCGTGAACCTCCAGGGTATAGCTGGCCGTGGGGCTGCGCGGGTCATCGCTGGGATCGCGAAACGTCCATCGCCGCAGGCCAGGATTGGTGGTCAGTGTCATGCAGTTGTGCTCGAACAGGTCGTGCGGGCGAACCGGCGTGCCGAACTGGCGCAGGTAGGCCGGCGAGGCGCAGATCACCCTGGCCATTTCGCCAATGCGTCGCGCCACCAGGCTCGAGTCTCCCAGCTGGCCCGAACGCACGCCCAGGTCGCCGCCGGCGTCGATGAGATCGACCAGGGTGTCGGTGATCGACAGCTCGACCTGGATCTCCGGGTAGCGCGCGCTGAAGCCCCGCATCACCGCGGGTAGCTGATAGTGTGCAAATGCGACATTGCTGTGCATTCGCAGCAACCCTCGTGGCTGAGATGCCGATTCGGCGATCTCCGCCTCCGCATCTGCGATATCGGCCAGGATCTGCTCGGCGCGGGCCAGAAAGGTCTCGCCTTCCGGGGTCAGGTGCAGTTGCCGGGTGGTGCGGTTGAACAAACGCACGCCGAGACGTTGCTCGAGGCGGCCGACCAGCTTCGAGACCGCCGACGGGGTCAGCCCCATGTCGCGTGCGGCGGCCGAAAAGCCGCGAGAACGGGCCGCCTGCACGAAAGCGTCCATCTCTCCCGTTCTGGTGACCGTTGGTCCGGATTTGATCTGAATTGGCACAAATATTATTCCGGGTCTGTGTATTGTATTTGTATCCGATAAGAATAAACTAGATTCAATGCTGCAGTGAAGCAAACGAGCGGATTTCCTCCCCGCTCGTGGCCGTCTCTCCTCCAAAATCCTCCTCGAAAAATTGCAGCAGATCCGCAAAGGATCAAAAATGAAAACGCAAATGATTACTATTTCTACCGTTGATACCCTGGCCGTGGCGCGTCAGGCGCGTGCGCGTCGTGATGCATTCGTCGGACAGATGCTTCGTGGCTGGTTCGCCACGCTGTTTCAGCGCAACGAGCAGGCGCCCGCCAACCCCGGCCTGGCCAGTGCATTGTCGCCACTGGGTGCCGCGGCACGCTGAGCCGTCGCGAGATCGACGTCGGGTATTGGTTGTCAGCTGCCCGGAAAGCCGCCCTGCAGGGCGGCTTTTTCGTCTCCGGGCGCCGGCGGCGTCAGTTGCCGGTTTTGTCGTGGCGCCGCGGCCGCCACTGGACATCGCTCTGGCCGCCTTCGCGATTCAGCACACGGGCGAGCACGAACATCAGATCTGAGAGACGGTTCAGATACTGCCGGGGCAGGGCACGCACGCCGGCGTCGGCCGGATCATCCGTGAGCGCCACGACCGCGCGCTCGGCGCGGCGGCAGATCGTGCGGCAAAGATGGGCGATCGCCGCCGAACGTGCGCCACCAGGCAGGATGAATTCATCCAGGCGCGGCAATGTGGCGTTGTAGTGCGCCAGGCGCTCATCGAGCCGCGCGAGCTGCGGCGGATGCAGATTCTCCAGCCCTGGAATGCTCAGTTCTCCGCCCAGATCGAACAGATCATGCTGGATCTCGATCAGATCGGTGGCGATCTCGCCGGGCATCGGTTCATTCAGCAGCAGGCCGATCATCGAGTTCAATTCATCGACATCACCCATCGCGTGGACCCGCAGGCTGGTCTTGCTGACCCGGCTGCCGTCGCCAAGGCCCGTGCTGCCGTCGTCGCCGGTGCGGGTGCTGATTGCGGACAGGCGTTTTCCCATGCTCGATCTCGGTTGACGCAGTGACGAGGCCGCGTGCAGCCTCGCACGCGCCCGTTCCCCGCATATTGTTTTTCGAAGAATTCGCCGAGAGTGTGCCATGCGCCCGTTTCGGCGGCGCGAGAAACCCGCGCCGCCGATGGCCGCGCGCGATAAACTTGCGTGTTCCCCCGCATCGGCCGCTGGCCCTCGTGGCCCGGCGGCGGCGCGACGGCCATGTTCCCGACCGCGCCACATCGACCCAAGGATCTGTCATGAATCATCCGACCCCGGCCATCGACGCGATTCGTCGTCCGATGCCCGCCGCGTTGCTCGAGCAACTCCAGTCACGTTTCGGCGATCGCTTGAGCACCGCCCAGGTGATTCGTGAACATCACGGCCGCGACGAATCCCCGTTTCTGCCGGTGCCGCCGGATGCGGTGGTATTCGCGGAATCCACCGAGGAAGTCGCCGAGATCGTCAAGGCCTGTGCGGCGCACAAGGTGCCCCTCATTCCTTTCGGTGTCGGCTCTTCGCTCGAGGGGCATCTGCTGGCCGTGCAGGGCGGACTCTCGGTGGACCTGTCGCGCATGAATGCGGTGCTCTCGATCAATGCCGAGGATCTCACCGCCACCGTGCAGACCTGTGTCACCCGCAAGCAGTTGAACGAGGCGCTGCGTGACACCGGCCTGTTCTTCCCGATCGATCCGGGCGCCGATGCCTCGGTGGGTGGCATGGCCGCCACCCGTGCCTCGGGTACCAATGCCGTGCGCTACGGCACCATGCGTGAGAATGTGCTTGGCCTGAAGGTGGTGACTCCCCAGGGCACGATCATCGATACCGGCACGCGGGCCAAGAAATCATCGGCCGGCTATGACCTGACGCGGATGTTCGTCGGTTCGGAAGGCACGCTGGGCGTGATCACCGAAGTGACCGTCAAGCTCTATCCGCAACCCGAGGCGATTGCCGGCGCCGTGGTCACATTTCCCACGATTCGCGGTGCCGTCGATACCGTGATCCAGATGATCCAGCTCGGCGTGCCGGTGGCGCGCTCGGAATTCATCGATGCGCAGGCGGTGAAGGCGCTGAACAAGTATGCCGATCTGGGGCTGCGCGAACATCCCACCTTGTTCCTGGAGTTTCACGGCTCCGATGCCAGCGTCAAAGAGCAGGCCGAAACCGTGCAGGAGATCGCCCGCGAGAACGGCGGCGAGGATTTCGACTGGGCCACCCGCCCCGAAGACCGCACCCGCCTCTGGAATGCGCGGCACAACGCGTACTTCGCCTGTCTGCAGGTGCGCCCCGGCAGCCGCGCGATTTCCACCGACACCTGTGTGCCGATCTCGCGGCTGGCCGATTGCCTGGTGGGCGCGCGCGAGATTCTCGATCGCAGTCCCACGCCGACGATGATCGTCGGCCATGTCGGCGACGGCAATTTCCATTGCATCCTGTTGCTCGACCCCGACAATGCGCAGGAGGTGGCGCAGTGCGAGGCGCTCAACAACGAGATCGTCAAGTTGGCGCTGTCCATGGAAGGCACCTGCACCGGTGAGCACGGCATCGGGCTGCACAAGATCGATTTCCTGGTCGACGAGGCGGGTGAGGACGCGATCGACCTGATGCGCCGGATCAAGCTCGCACTGGATCCGGACAACATCATGAATCCGGGCAAGATCTTCCGTCTCTGATTCCCGCCGGCCGCACCAACGGCCGGTCGACTCGATCCGAAAGAGGCCTCTCGGGGCCTCTTTCGTATTTGTGGGCCGGCAATCTGACGCGGACTCGTCCTCGGGGTGTTCGCAGCGTTTTGCGTTCGCAGTGCTCGCAGTGTTCGCAGTGTTCGCAGTGTTCGCAGCGTTCGCAGTGTTCGCACCGTTCGCACCGTTCGCACCGTTCGCACCGTTCGCACCGTTCGCACCGTTCGCACCGTTCGCACCGTTCGCACCGTTCGCACCGTTCGCAGCGTTGCGCGCGCGCATCGAATCGGCGCCGGCCGCCCATTGCCTTACGCCGGCAGGCGGATACGACCACCCGATCCGCTTGCGCTCGCTAGACTGAGCGGGCACTGATGCTGCGATCGGGCCCGTATGGCACGGGCGTTGGCGGGCGCTGCATGCCGCCAGGATCGCGACCACACAGGAGACCGCGATGCGAATCGGCGTACCGACCGAAGTCAAGAATCACGAGTACCGGGTGGGCCTGACCCCGGAGAGCGTGGCCGAGTTGGTGGCCCACGGTCATCAGGTACATCTTCAGTCCGGAGCCGGTCTGGGGATAGGTGCCGATGACGATGCCTATCGCGCCGTCGGCGCGATCATCGAGGCCGATGCGCCGGCCGTGTTCGCGGTGGCCGAGATGATCGTCAAGGTGAAGGAGCCGCAGCCCGCGGAGCGCGCGATGCTCGGTGAGCATCATCTGCTGTTCACCTACCTCCATCTGGCGCCCGATCCGCAGCAGACCCGTGATCTGCTGGCCAGCGGCGTCACCGCGATCGCCTACGAGACGGTCACCGACGAGCGCGGCGGCCTGCCACTGCTGCGACCGATGAGTCAGGTGGCCGGGCGCATGTCGATCCAGGCCGGCGCCAGCGCGCTCGAAAAGGAACACGGAGGACGCGGTGTGCTGCTCTCGGGAGTGCCCGGCGTGGCGCCCGGGCGGGTGTTGATCATCGGCGGCGGCGTGGTCGGATTCAATGCGGCGCAGATCGCGGTCGGTTTGCAGGCGCAGGTGACGATCCTGGATACCAGCAACGACACCATCGGCAGGCTCGCCGATCACTTCGAGGGTCGCGCACGCGTGCTGCACTCGAACAAGGCGGTGATCGCCGATGAACTGGCGCGTGCCGATCTCGTCATCGGCGCGGTGCTCGTGCCCGGCGCCGCGGCGCCCAGGCTGGTCAGGCGCGAGCATCTGGCCACCATGACACCGGGTGCGGTGATGGTGGATGTGGCGATCGACCAGGGCGGCTGCTTCGAGACCTCGCATCCGACCACCCATTCGGAGCCCACCTTCGTGGTCGATGGCATCGTGCATTACTGCGTCGCCAATATGCCCGGCGCAGTCGCCCGCACCTCGACCTACGCATTGAACAATGCCACCTTGCCGCGCGTGCTGGCGCTCGCGGACAAGGGCTGGCGCAAGGCACTGCGCGATGATGCCCATCTGCGCGAAGGCCTCAACGTCTGTGCCGGCAGGCTCACCTGTGCGCCAGTCGCGCAGGCGCAGGGTCTCGAATCGACGCCGGCCGACGCGATGCTCTGAGTCGGGGTGGCGGCATGGGCGGGCCATCGGACGAGAGTCGGTCGGTAGCGCGCATGCGTGGCCTGGGGGCCGCGTCCGCACGCATGTTGCGGGCGGCGGGCATCGACACGCAGGCCCGATTGCGCGAGTTGGGCGCAGTGGCCGCATTCGCGCAGGTGCGCGCAGCCGGTTGTGCGCCGAGTCTGAATCTGCTTTGGGCGTTGGAAGGCGCGCTGACCGACCAGGCCTGGCAGCAGGTGGCGCGTGAGTCGCGCGTCAGCCTGTTGCTCGCGCTTGAAACCTACGAGCGCCAACACGCCCCGCCGAGCTCTGCCGGCTGACGGTGTGTGCCGTGTGCGTCCGACGGTCGGGGGCCGGCCCGCGGGAGTCGGCCCACGCGCTCAGCGGGTTCTGGCCAGAATGTGCGCGGTCAGCAGCGGGCCGCCGATCTCGAACACCAGTGTTCCGGCCACCGCGGCCGGAACCAGGGTTGCGGCAGCCTGCGGAAACCGTTCCGTGACCAGCAAGGCCATGCCGAGCGCGACACCGGCCTGCGGCGTCAGTGCCAGACCAAGCGACGGCGGCAGGTGGCTCGGGTGCCGGCTACCGCGCAGCCAGCGGCTGGCAAGCAGGCCGCCGAGCCAGCGGCCGAGCACGCGCAACAGCACATAGGCCAGCAGCAGCGTACCGATCTGCGGAAGATGTTCGAACTGCAGCTTGGCGCCGGCGAGCACGAAGAAGAACACCAGGAACGGCCACTCGATATGCTCGATCGCGCGCAGCGAGCGCGTATGGTGGCGGGACAGATTCGCCACCAGCATGCCGGCCACCATGCCGGCCAGCAGCGGCGACACATGCATCGCGCCGGCCGCGCCGGCGAGGATCAACACGACCGCGATGGCTTCGACGCGCGTGGGCTCGCCAGGCGAGAGCCGGCCGGTGAGCGCGCTCGCCGGCAGCCCGACCAGCAGGCCGAGCATCAGTGCACCGCCGATCTCCCAGGTGGCGCCCGCCAGGGCGGATAGCCCCTCGCCGCCGGTGACGAAGCCCAGAGCGGCCATGACCAGGCCGAACACGATCACGCCCCAGGCGTCATCGACCGCCACCACACCCAGAATCACCAGGCCCCACGGATGGCGGTTGCCGGCCGAATGGATCACCTCGCGCACCGCGGCCGGATCGGTGGCCGCCGCGATCGCGCCCAGCCCGACCGCGACCTCGAGCGGAAAGCCCAGCAGGATCAGGCCGGCGCTCACCACCAGCACGCTGGCGATCACCACGGACAAAGACAGCACCGCGATCGGGCGTCCGAGTCTACGCAGTGACGCGATCTTCAGATCGCCGCCGAGCAGGAAGGCCACCATCACAAGCGCCAGGGTGACCAGCGCATCGGTCAGATCCGAAGGCCAGGCCGGCACCACGGGCATGAACGGCAACGCATGAGATGCGCTGATCATCACCCCCAGCAGAACGAGCACCGATATGCGCGGCAGATGCAGGCGATGGGCGAGCAGATCGGCCGCGATGCTTGCGGCCAGTATCATGCCGAGCATCAGCAACACGATAGGCGCATCGGCAACTGGTGAAACCGCGGCGAGAGACGTGTTCATGCGGCGAGGATACCGAAGTGGAGGGGGTGTCTATGAAACTGGTTGTGAACGGTCACGAACATGAACTCGATGTCGCGCCCGAGATGCCCTTGCTCTGGGTGTTGCGCGACGAGCTTGGCATCACCGGCACCAAGTTCGGCTGCGGCATGGCCATGTGTGGTGCCTGCACCGTGCATCACGGCGCGAACCCGGTTCGCTCCTGCGTCCTGCCGGTGGGCGCGGTCACCGAGCCGATCACCACGATCGAGGGCCTGGGCTCGCCGCAGGCGATGCACGCGGTGCAGGCAGCTTGGCTCGAGCATCAGGTGGCCCAGTGCGGCTACTGTCAGTCGGGCCAGATCATGACCGCCGCGGCGCTGCTGGCTGAGACTGCGGCGCCCACCGACGCGCAGATCGATCAGGCGATGGCGGGCAATCTGTGCCGCTGCGGCACCTACCCGCGCATTCGTGCGGCAATCAAAGATGCCGCTGCGCGTCTTGGCAAGGCTTGACCCATGGGCAAGCTCGCAACGGTCACGCGCCGTACCTTCCTGATCGGCTCGGTGGCCGTCGCCGGCGGCGTGGCCTTCGGCATCTGGAAGTACCGGCAGCCCTATGACAATCCGCTGCTCGAAGAACTGGCCGACGGCCAGGTGGCGCTCACGCCCTATGTGAAGATCGATGCCAACGGCGTGACCATCATCGTGCCGCGCGCGGAGATGGGCCAGGGGGTGCACACGACACTGGCGGCGCTGGTCGCCGAGGAGCTTGATCTCGACATCGCGGCGATTCGGGTCGAGCACGGGCCGGCGGCCTATGCCTACTACAACGCCGTGGTGCTCGAAGAGGGCGCGCCGTTCATGCCCACCGATCACAGCGTCATGGCCGAGACCGTGCGCGCGCTGATGCGCGTGCCGGCCAAGTTCCTCGCGCTGCAGGTCACCGGCGGCTCGACCTCGGTGGTCGATGCCTTCGAGAAGATGCGCCATGCCGGCGCCGTCGCGCGTCATGCGCTGATGCAGGCGGCGGCCGCGCGGCTCGGCGTGGCCGCAGACACCTTGAAGACCGAGGCCGGCGCGGTGATCGCGGCCGATGGTCGCCGGCTGCCGTATCCGGAGCTGGCTGCCGATGCCGCCAGGATCGATCTGCCGGCTTCGGCGCCGTTGAAACCGCGAGAGCAGTGGAAGCAGCTGGGTCGCACATTGCCGCGGGTCGACATGCTGGCCAAGGTGACCGGCACAGCGTCCTTCGGCATCGATGCCCGTCCCGAGGGCCTGCTGTATGCCACGGTGCGCATGAATCCGAACCTCGGCGCGGCGATGACATCCTTCGACGCCGGCAAGGCACGGGCGATGCGCGGTGTCCAGCAGGTGGTGGCGCTCGACGGCGGCGTGGCGGTGGTGGCCACGAACACCTGGTATGCGATGCAGGCGGCGGCAGCGATCGAGATCCAATGGCAGCGCGCCAACTATCCGCAGAGCACCGAGCAGATGTTCGCCAAGGTGGCCGAGGCCTTCGACGACGATTTTCGCGACAGTCGCAATCGCGATGACGGCGATGTCGATGCCGCGCTCGCGCAAGCAGAGGTGCTGCAGGCCGAGTATCGCGCGCCGTATCTGGCACACGCCACGATGGAACCGATGAACGCCACCGCCTGGTGGCATGACGACCGGCTCGAGATCTGGTGCGGAACGCAGAACCCCACGCAATCACGCGCCGAGGCGGCCAGGATCAGCGGGCTGCCGATCGAGCGGATCCGGGTGCACACCCAGTATCTGGGCGGCGGCTTCGGGCGCCGCTCCGAGGTGGATTTCGTCGCTCATGCGGTGCGGGTGGCGATGGCCGTCAAGGGCCGCCCGGTCAAGACCACCTGGAGCCGCGAGGAAGACACCACCCACGACATGTACCGCCCGATGGCGATCGCCCGCCTGCGCGCCAAGGTGGCCGGCGGCGTGCCGGTGGCGCTGGATGCACGGGTCGCCTGCGCGTCGACGGTCGCCTCTCAGATGGGTCGCCTGGGGATCCCGGTGGCCGGGCCCGATGGCACGATCGTGCAAGGTATCTGGGAGCAGCCCTATGGGATTGCGAACTACCGGGTGACCGGCTATCGCGCCGCAGAGATGCTGCCAGTCGGTTTCTGGCGCAGCGTCGGCGCCTCGCAGAACGGCTTCTTTCAAGAAAGCTTCATCGACGAGATCGCGCATGCGGCCGGGGTCGATCCGCTCGCCATGCGCTTGAAGCTGATCACCGATCCCGTCTCGCGCAAGGTGCTCGAGACCGCGGCCGAACTCGCCGGCTGGGGCCGCGCGCTACCCGCCGGTCATGCGCGCGGCGTGGCCTTCGTGCTCTCGTTCGGTGTGCCGACCGCCGAGATCATCGAGATCGCGCAGGAACAGGAGCGCATCCGCCTGGTACGGGCCACGGTGGTCGCCGATGTGGGCATCGCGCTCGATCCGGGCAATCTCGAGGCGCAACTGATCTCGGGCCTGAACTTCGGGCTCAGTGCCGCGATCCACAGCGGGATCACGGTGGAGCAGGGGCAGGTTCAGCAGACCAATTTCCACAACTATGACGCCATGCGCATGCCCCAGGCGCCGCAGATCCAGGTCAGGGTGTTGCAGAGCGGCGGCCGCATCCGCGGTATCGGCGAGCCCGGCACGCCGCCGGCCGCGCCCGCGTTGGCCAATGCGATCTTCGCGCTGACCGGCAAGCGGCTACGCGAGATGCCCTTTGGCAGGTTCGTGCAGTTCGTCTGAGCAGGCTCGCGCGGCGCCGCGCCACGAGCCGGCACGAACCGGCACGAGTCAGCATGAAGCGCCACGAAGCGCCACGAAGCGCCACGAAGCGCCACGAGCCGCCACGAGCCGCCACGAGCCGCCACGAACCGGTCCTCCGCGGGCCCGCGCCCGAGCGCGGATCAGCCCTTCGGGCGTTTGGGCTTGGCCGGTTTGCCGGCCGGCCCCTTGGCGGCGGTCTTGAAGCGCTCTGTCTTGGCCTTGCCCGGAGCGTGCCTCGCGGGCGCGACTTTGTCGCCCTTGGTCTTGGCCTTCACCTTGGTCTTCACCTTGGTCTTGGCGGGCTTGCTTTTGCCGCTTCCCGGCTTCTCGCCCCGGCTTCTGGCCGGCATGGTGGTGCTCTGGCGCAGTCTTTCCATCGATGCCTGCGCCAGCCGGTCGCCGGCGGTGTAGGTCGTGTCGGGATCGCGCCGAACCGGCTCCGTCACCGCGGCGAGCTCTTGTGCCGCGAAAGCCGGCTCGCCACCGGCCGCAGACTCGGCGGTCATATCGATCATCACCGGTCCGCGCGCGCGTGGCGCCTCAGTACGCTCGGCGGCCATGGCACTGGTGTCGACCCGGGTCAGATTCAACTTGCGCTGGCAGACCCAGGCCTTGCGAAGCTGGTGGAACACCGCCTTGGGCATGCCGACCGGCAGATCCACGAGGCTGTGATCATCGTGAATGTCGATGCGGCCGATAAAGCTGGAATCGAGGCCCGCCTCGTTGGCGATCGCGCCGACGATGTTCGCCGGGCGCACCCCATGCTCATGACCGACATCGATGCGATAGCGCTCCATGCCCTCCTCGGGTGCCGAGGGCGGGCGACGCGATCCGCGGGGCGCACGCGACTCGAATTCATCCGCAAATGCCTCACGCCCGCCCGGGGCGCGGCGCCGGGCACCGCGCTCGTCGCCGCCACGCGCCGGGCGATCGAAGTCGCGTTCGGCGCGTCGCTCGCGCCCGCCGGGGGCGCGCTCGAACGAGGCACCGCCCGACGAGGCCTTGTCTTCGGCGCCAAGCAGCAACGGGCGATCGCCGATCGACATCTTGGCCAGCGCGGCGGCAATTTCCAGTGCCGAGACATCGTGCTCGTTCTGGTACTGCTCGACCAGCCGCTGCATGAAATCGAGCTCGCCCTTGGCCAGGGTGTCGCTGATGCCCTGCTTGAAGCTGGCGATGCGCTTGTTGTTGACCATCTCGGTGGTGGGCAGCACGAGCTTTTCGATCTTCTGGCGCGTGGCGCGTTCGATCGCCTGCAGCATGCGGGTCTCGCGCGGGGTCACGAACAGGATCGCCTCGCCGCTGCGACCGGCCCGACCGGTGCGGCCGATGCGATGAATGTAGGCCTCGGTGTCGTAGGGGATGTCGTAGTTGACCACGTGGCTGATGCGCTCCACGTCGATCCCGCGCGCGGCCACGTCGGTGGCCACGAGGATGTCCAGCGAGCCACGGCGCAGCCGCTCGATCATCTGCTCGCGCTGCTTCTGGGGCATGTCGCCGTTCAGGGCTTCGGCGGCCAGGCCGCGGGCCTGCAGGCGATCGGCCAGTTCGCCGGTGGCGATCTTGGTGCGCACGAAGATGATCAGCGCATCGAAATCCTCGACCTCGAGAATCCGGGTGAGCGCATCGAGCTTGTGCAGGCCGCTGACCTGCCAGACTCGCTGACGGATGGTTTCGGCCGTCGCGGTCTTGCTGTGGATCGTGATCTCCTGCGGGTCGCGCAGGTGATGGCGGGCGATGCGTTGCACCTCGCGCGGCATGGTGGCCGAGAACAGCGCCATCTGCCGCTTGGGCGGGGTCTGTTCGAGAATCCACTCGACATCCTCGATGAAGCCCATGCGCAGCATTTCGTCGGCCTCGTCCAGAACCAGCGCCTGCAGGCTGTCCAGGTTCAGGGTGCCGCGTCGCATGTGATCCATGATGCGCCCGGGGGTGCCGACCACCGCATGCACGCCGCGCGCCAGCTGCCGGATCTGGCCGCCATAGTCCTGGCCACCATAGACGGGCAGCACCCGAAAGCCAGGCAGGTGGGCGGCATAGCGCTGGAATGCCTCGGCCACCTGGATCGCCAGCTCGCGCGTGGGGGTGAGCACCATCACCTGCACCTTCTCGCGATCGAGATCGAGACGGGCGAGCAGCGGCAGCGCAAACGCGGCGGTCTTGCCGGTGCCGGTGGGGGCATTGCCGAGCAGATCGAGGCCTTGCAGCAGTTGCGGGATGGCCTGGGCCTGGATGGGGGACGGGGTTTCGTAGCCGACATCATCGAGCGCGCGCAGCAACGCGGGCGGCAGCTCGAAGTCGCGAAACGTCGCGATCGCGCGTTCTTTCTTGGACATGGGGGTTTCCGGGAGGGGCGGCTAGGGTAGCAGGCAAACGCCTGGCGTGACGGGTTTTTTTGGCGCGGTAGCTCGATTGCTTCACGCGTGTGCAGCCGGTGGGCCGCCGGCGGGCCGGCGCACCTGGCGCTGCCGGAGCGCGGATTCGCGCCATCCACGGGCGCTTCGTCGCAGGGCGCTCGCGGCCGTCGGCCCGCCCGGGCAAGATCGCCGCAGGCTCACGAGCCGACCTACTTTCAGCCCGGACCGGACCCCGACAATGAACACCGACCTGCCAAGCCTGCTTCCGATGATCCTCGCCCGCGTGCCCCTGTGGGTTCCCGCGCTGCTGATCTCGCTGATCATCGTCGGTCTGCTGCTCCGGCGCGAGCGGGAAGCCAGACCGGCCGTGTTGTTGCTGGTCTCGCTGGCCATGTCGGCGTATTCCCTGGCCAGTGTGATGCTGGCCTTCGCGGGTCACGGTCTCGCATTGCTCGCCTGGATGGCCGGGACGCTGATCGCGATCGGGCTCGCATTCGGGCCGCTGGCGCCGCGTGGCTTGCGGGCCGTGGCCGCAGGCCGGCGCGTCCACATGCCGGCGAGCTGGACACCGATGGCGCTGATCCTGGGCATCTTCGGTGTCCGTTTCGCGCTCGGTCTGGCCGCGGGTCTCGGCATGCCGGTCACGGCGGCCTCCCCGTGGGCCGGGGTCGCGGCATGCATGCTGGGCATCTTCGGTGGCGGCTTCGTGGCGCGTGCCCTCGTGGCCTGGCGGGTTGCGCGCCGGTTTGCCCGGCCCGCGATTGTGCTCGCCGCCTGACGCGTTCAGCGTTTGTAGCGCTTGGGTACGAAGGGCAGCGGGGTCAGCATCACCGCCGGCGTTTTCTGGCGCACCTGCGCGCGCAGGTGCGCGCCGCCCTTGGCGAGGATGGCGGAATCCACATAGGCCAGCATCACCGGCCGCCCCAGGCTCGGTGATACCGTGCCGCTGGTGACTTCGCCCACCGGCTTGCCGGCCTCGTCGATGATCGGCGCGTGCGCCCGGATCGGCACCGCCTCGTAAGACGTGAGTCCGACCAGCTTGCGCCTTGGCCCGTGCGCGAACGCATCGAGAATCACCTTGGCGCCGGGAAAACCTCCGGCCTTGTTGCCGCCCGCGCGGCGTGACTTGGGAATCGCGAACGGCAGGCCGGCCGATACCGGGTCGGTTTCGGGGCCGATGTCGCTGCCGTGCAGCGGCAGACCGGCTTCCAGGCGCAGGCTGTCGCGCGCGCCCAGGCCGATCGGTGCAACACCGTTCTGGGCCAGCAGGCGCTCGAACAGGGCGTTCACGGCGGACACCGGCACCGAGATCTCGTAGCCGTCCTCGCCGGTGTAGCCGGAGCGGGTGGTCGGGCAGGCGGCGCCGTCGAGATCGAGCGTCGCGGCCTGCATGAACACCATGTCCGCGGCGCGCGGATCGAAACCCGCCAGAACCTTCTCGGCCATCGGCCCCTGCAGCGCCAGCAGCGCCGCATCCACCCACTCGATGATCAGGCCCGGGCAGCGCTCGCGCAGCAACGCGAAATCGGCATCGCGATTGCCGGCATTGACCACCATGCGCACGGTGTCGCCGGCGTTCACGACCATCAGGTCGTCTTCGATGCCGCCACGGTCATTGAGCAGCAGGCTGTAGCGCTGCTGGCCCTGCGGCCAGCCATCGAAATCCAGCGGCAGTGCCGCCTCCAGCTCGCGATGCAGCGTGCTCTGCAGACCATCACGCGCGCGGATGATGATCTGGCCCATGTGGCTGACATCGAACAGCCCGGCCTGCTCGCGGGTGTGCAGATGTTCGGCCTTGATGCCGTTGGCATACTGCACCGGCATGCGCCAGCCCGCGAACGGTGCCATCCGTGCGCCCAGTGCCTGATGGGCCGCATCCAGCGGCAGGATCCTGAGATCGGTATCGGTCATGAGAGGCTCACTCGTAGTCGGCGATCGGCGGGCAGGTACAGATCAGATGGCGGTCACCGCCGGCGTTGTCGATGCGCTTCACGCTCGGCCAGAACTTGGCCTCGCGCACATGCGGCAGCGGGAACACGGCCTGCTCGCGGCTATAGGGATGGGCCCACTCGCCCGCCAGTTCGGTAGCCGTGTGCGGAGCATGGCGCAGCGCGCTGTCGGCCGCCGCCATGCTGCCGGCGGCGATCGCCTGCAGTTCGCCGTGGATCGCGATCATGGCATCGCAGAAGCGGTCCAGCTCGGCCCGGGATTCAGACTCGGTGGGCTCGATCATGAGGGTGTCCGCAACCGGGAAGGACAGCGTCGGCGCATGAAAGCCGTAGTCCATCAGCCGCTTGGCGACGTCCTCGGCCGTGATCCCGTAGCGGCTCTTCAAGTCGCGCAGATCGAGGATGCACTCGTGCGCGACGCGGCCGTTCTCACCGCGATAGAGCACATCGAAGGAGGGCGACAGACGCGCGGCCATGTAGTTGGCGTTCAGGATCGCCACCTCGGAGGCCATGCGGATCCCGGGCCCGCCCATCATGCGGATGTACATCCACGAGATGGTGGAGATCAGCGCGCTGCCATAGGGCGCCGCCGACACTGTGCGCGGCACGCCGTCGTCGTGGCCGGCCGCGCATGGATGCGTGGGCAGATAGGGCGCCAGATGTTCGGCGACCGCGATCGGGCCCATGCCGGGGCCGCCGCCACCGTGCGGAATGCAGAAGGTCTTGTGCAGGTTCATGTGACAGACATCGGCGCCGATGTGCCCCGGGCTGGTCAGGCCCGCCTGCGCATTCAGATTGGCACCGTCCATATAGACCTGGCCGCCGACCGCATGCACCTTGGCGCAGACATCGCGGATGCTGGCCTCGAACACGCCGTGCGTGGACGGATAGGTGACCATCAGCGCGGCCACTTGCGGGCCGTGTTCGGCGAGTTTTCGATCCAGATCGGCCAGATCGATATTGCCGCGCGCATCACATGCCACGACCACGATGCGCAGGCCCATCATCTGGGCCGAGGCCGGATTGGTGCCGTGCGCCGAGGACGGGATCAGACAGACATCGCGCTCTCCCTGGCCCTGCGCCTGCAGATAGGCGCGAATCGCCAGCAGACCGGCGTATTCACCCTGGGCGCCCGAGTTCGGCTGGAAGGACACACTGTGAAAGCCCGTGATGTCGGCGAGCCAGCGGCCGAGCTGCTCGTGCATCTGCGCATAGCCGCGCGCCTGCTCGGTCGGCACGAACGGATGCAGTTGCGCGAACTGCGGCCAGCTGACCGGTGCCATCTCGGCGGCTGCGTTGAGCTTCATCGTGCACGAGCCCAGCGGGATCATCGAGTGCACCAGCGAGATGTCGCGGTTCTCCAGGCGCTTCAGATAGCGCATGAACTCGGTTTCGCTGTGGTAGCGGTTGAACACCGGGTGGGTGAGCACGGCATCGGTTCGGCGCATGGCGGCGGGCAGATCGCCCGGCTCGACATCGAGCGCCTCGGCCGCACGCGCCAGCGCCTCGCGGTCGCAGGGCTCGCCGGCGAGCACGCCGATGAGGTCGGCGACATCATCGAGCGTGACGGTTTCATCGAGGCTCAGGCCCACCGCGCAGGGCTCGCCTGCCGCATCATCGAACACGCGCAGATTGATGTGCACCGCGCGTGCTCTGTCGATGATCTCGCGCGTTTTCTCGCCGCTGTCGAATACCAGCGTATCGAAGAACTCGGCATGGCGCGGGGCCAGCCCGGTCTGGGCCGCCAGCCCGGTGGCCAGCAGGCGCGTGAGCGCATGCACGCGCAGGGCGATCCGCAACAGGCCCTTGGGGCCGTGGTAGACCGCATAGAAGCTGGCCATGTTGGCCAGCAGTGCCTGGGCGGTGCAGATATTGCTCGTGGCCTTGTCGCGGCGGATGTGCTGTTCCCGGGTTTGCAGCGCCATGCGCAGCGCCGGTTTGCCGGCGGCATCCTGCGACACACCGATCACCCGCCCGGGCATCATCCGCACCAGCTTCTCGTCGGCGCTCATGAACGCCGCGTGCGGGCCGCCGTAGCCCATCGGGACGCCGAAGCGCTGGGCCGAACCGATCGCGACATCGGCGCCCATGGCGCCCGGCGATTTCAGCAGCAGCGCGGCCAGGGGATCGGTGCCCACGGCCACCCGTGCGCCGGCGTCTTTGAGGCGTGCGATCAGCGGCGTGAAATCGCGCACCCGGCCCTCGGTGTCGGGCGTTTGCAGATAGGCGCCGAACACCGAGCCGGGATCGAAGGTCTCGCCCAGCGCGTCGGCATCGGCCACCTCGATCGCGATGCCCATCCATTGGGCGCGCGTGCGTAGCACGGCCAGCACCTGCGGATGCACCGCCCGATCGACCAGGAAGCGATCGTTCTTGTTGCGCGAGGCGCGACGGCAGACGGCCATGGCCTCGGCGGCGGCGGTGGCCTCGTCGAGCAACGAGGCGTTGGCGATCGGCAGCCCGGTCAGATCGATGGTCATCTGCTGGAAGTTCAGCAGCGCCTCGAGCCGGCCCTGGGCGACCTCGGCCTGATAGGGCGTGTAGGCCGTATACCAGCCCGGGTTCTCGAGCACATTGCGGCGGATGGGCTCCGGGGTGATCGTGCCGTGATAGCCGCAGCCGATGTAGCTGCGCCAGTTCGCATTGCGCGCGGCGATCTCGGCCAGTTCCCGCAACGCGCCGGTTTCATCGATCGGCGCACAGAGCGCCGGCGCGGCCGCCAGGCGCAGATTGGCCGGAATCGTCTGCTCGATCAGCCTCTGGCGGGAATCGACCCCGAGCTCGGCCAGCATGTGGCCCTCGTCGGCCGGGTTCGGGCCGAGATGGCGCCCGTGAAAGGTGTCATGGCCAAGCAGGCTGGAAAGCCCGTGGCCGACGGGTTCGCTCGCGTGCATCGCGTGGCTCCGTGGCAGGCAGTTCAATGAGCGCAGGCGCCGGGGGCCGTGATGGCCCGTTCGCCGGCGGCAGGCGTCGATCAGTGATCGTCGAGACCGGCTTCGTAGTCGGCGGCGCTGAGCAGCGCATCGATCTGCGCGGCATCGGACGGTTTCACCTTGAACAGCCAGCCCTGATCGAAGGCCGATTCATTGACCGTTTCGGGGGTGTCGGCCAGCGCCTCGTTGATGGCGAGAACCTCGCCGTCGATCGGGGCGTAAATATCGGAGGCCGCCTTGGTCGACTCGACCACGCCGCAGGTCTCGCCCTGGCTGACCGAGCTGCCGATCTCGGGCAGCTCGACATAGACCAGCTCACCGAGCGCGGCCTGGGCATGGTCGGTGATGCCGATGGTGCAGCTGCCATCGGCTTCTTGGCGCACCCACTCATGGGATGCGGCGTAACGGAGATTGTCGGGGTTGCTCAAGGTGGGCTCCAGGGTCGCAGCGGCGCGCAATGATGCGCGGTTCGATTACGGAGCCCCCTCTGTCCTTGGTGCCTGAGAGATTCGGCGCGGTACCGCACGCCTGCTTCCTTCGGCGAGGCGCCATGGCGCCTACTCTCCAGAGAGCCCGAGGCAAGCGCTGATCTGTTCGGCGAGCAAGATGCGCGCCGAACAGATCAGCACTGACCGGTCCCGGCGGTCCTTTGGCCTGAGAGTTTGCTGGGGCGATACACCTTCGGCGCCGATGACTACCCTGGGAGGCAAAGCCTGCCGCCCACGGCCATCGGTCTCTCCCACCGGGAAACGAGCGACGAACACCCGGATTTGCATGTCGCGATCACCGGGCGCACGCCACTCTCGTGGCTAGGCGCGATCGTGCCTCGCGGGCCAGTCGATGTCAATCGATCTCGGATCGGCTCAGGGGGCCGGCCGCGCCGGGGCACGGCCTGCCGTGGTGGTGATCAGCGCGATACCGGCGGCGGCCAGAACGAAGGCCAGCCCGTGCGGCCAGCCGAAGTGCTCGCCCAGGAACAGCACACCGACCGTGGTGGCGGCCAGCGGCATCGCGATCGTGAACACGCCACTCTGGCTGGCCGGCACATAGCGCTGACCGCTGAGCCAGAGCCAGGTGGAGAACATGCTGGCCGACAGCGAGTAGAAGATGAGCAGGACCCACAGCGAAGGCCCCAGGGAGGAGAAATCGAAACTCAGCGCCTGCACGGCGGCCAGCGGGGTCATCAGCACCAGGCCGAACAGATTGATGATCGCCGAGATCCGCCGCGGCGACACCGTCATGGTCAGCCGCTTGCCGAGAATGACGTAGGTGGCCTCGCAGAACACGCTGGCCAGCACCAGCAGATTGCCCAGCAGGCTCGCCGAGCCCGCATCGTGCCTGCGCCCGAGCGTGAGGACCGCCACGCCGGCCACGGCAAGCGCCACGGCCAGCCAGGTGCGTGCGTTCATCCGTTCACGCAGGACCGCCCAGGACAACAGCGCCACCGCCGCCGGCATGAAACTCAGGATCAGCCCGGCCGCCGAGGCCGAGGTCAGCGACACGCCGTAAAGCATGCAGATCGAGAACAGGAAGTTGCCGAACAGCGACTGCAGGAACAGTGTGCCCAGCCGGGCTTTGTCCAGTGGCGGTTCGCCGGGCACCCGGCGCAGCCAGGGCAGCATCGCCGGCACCGCAATCGCAAAGCGCAGCCAGGCCAGCAGGAACACAGGGATGGCCGCGGTCAGCGGCTTGGACAGTGCCACATAGGATCCCACCAGCGCCATGCCGGCGAACAACAGTCCGTAGCCGAGCCCGCGCCGGTCATCGCGCAGGCCGTGATGCGGATTGCTGGCGGCGCTCATCGCGCCAACCATGGGCGCGCACGGCGCTGGCGGCTTCTTTGGGGAATCGGGCGCGACATTCAGGACGTCTCGTGCTCGGCGCGCTCGGGCGCCGGCCAGGGCTGGCGTATGCGGCTGGCGCGGGATTGACGAAAGGCCGCAGAATACCGGGTTTGGGTCCGGTGAGTGCGTGCAGCCTGCGCATGACCGGATCGTGGCGCGGCTGGCGAGCGGATGTTCGGCGAGCGGGCGCGCCAGCATCAGCAAGCAGGAGCCGAGCATGTCCGAATCCGAGTCCGCCGTCGTCGATCGGGGGGAAGGTCGTTCCACGGCCCCGGCCGAGCCCGAGTTGCGTCATGCCGACATCACGGCCGCACCGCTGCCGCAGCAGCGCGCGCGCATCCTGGAGCGGCTGCGCGCGATCCTGCCACCGGGGGCACTGCTGTTTCGCGAGGAGGACACCCGGCCCTACGAATGTGATGGCCTGGCGGCCTTCCGGCAGTTGCCGATGATGGTCGCGCTGCCCGACAGCGAAGGGCAGTTGCGTGAGATCCTGCTGGCCTGCCATGAGCTCGACGTTCCTGTGGTGGCCCGCGGTGCCGGCACCGGTTTGTCCGGTGGCGCCACCCCGCATGCCTCCGGCGTGCTCTTGTCGCTGGCGCGTTTCAACCGGATCGTCTCGATCGATCCCCTGGCGCGCACCGCGATCGTGCAGCCGGGGGTTCGCAATCTGGCGATCTCGGAGGCGGCCGCACCATACGGGCTCTATTACGCGCCCGATCCGTCCTCGCAGATCGCCTGCTCGATTGGCGGCAACATCGGCGAGAACTCCGGCGGTGTGCATTGCCTGAAGTACGGTCTCACCGTGCACAACGTGCTCGCGGTGCGCGGCTACACGATCGATGGCCAGGCCTTCACGCTGGGCAGCGCGGCGCTCGATGCGCCGGGGCTGGATCTGCTGGCGCTGATGATCGGCTCCGAGGGCATGCTCGGGGTGGTCACCGAGATCACGGTGAAGCTGCTGCCCAAGCCGCTGCTGGCGCAGGTGATCATGGCCTCGTTCGATGATGTCCTGAAGGCCGGAAATGCGGTCGCCGACATCATCGCGGCCGGCATCATCCCGGCCGGCCTGGAGATGATGGATCGCAAGACCTCGCAGGCTGTCGAGCCCTTCGTGCAGGCTGGCTATGATCTCGAGGCCGAGGCCATCCTGCTGGCCGAGTCCGACGGCACGCCCGAAGAGGTCGCCGACGAGATCGCGCGCATGCAGGCGGTGCTCAGCGCCTCGGGCGCGACCGCGCTGGCGGTATCGGCCAACGAGGCCGAGCGCCTGCGGTTCTGGTCGGGCCGCAAGAATGCGTTTCCGGCCGCCGGGCGCATCTCACCCGATTACTACTGCATGGACGGCACCATCCCGCGCAAGAACCTCGGCCCGATGCTGGTCGCGATCGCCGAGATGGAACACAAGTATCAGTTGCGCTGCATGAACGTGTTTCATGCGGGCGATGGCAATCTGCATCCGTTGATCCTGTTCGACGCCAATGATGCCGATCAGTGGGAGCGCGCCGAGGCCTTTGGCTCCGACATCCTCGAGACCTGTGTGGCCTACGGCGGCACGGTTACCGGCGAGCATGGCGTGGGCATAGAGAAGATCAACTCGATGTGCGTGCAGTTCTCCGATGCCGAACGGGCCGCCTTCTTCGCGGTCAAGCGTGCCTTCGATCCGGTGGGGCTGCTCAATCCCGGCAAGGCGATTCCCACGCTCAACCGCTGTGCGGAGTTCGGCAAGATGCACATTCATCACGGCAAGCTGCCGTTTTCGGACCTGCCTCGCTTCTGACGCGGCTACAGACACACCCGCCAGAATCCGCGCGCCCTGACCCTCGCCGACCGACGCTGAGAACCTGATCGCATGATCCGCCCACGACCCAACCCGACGTTGCCCCGATGACCGACATTCCCACCGATCCCGCGTTGCTCGAGATTCGCGAACGCATCCGGGCCGCGGCCGCCGATGGCGCGTCTCTGGTGCTGCGAGGCGGTGACACCAAGGCCTTCTACGGCGAGCCGGTCGCGGGTGATCGCGCGGTGCTCGATCTCTCGGGCTATCGCGGCATCGTCAGCTATGAACCCACCGAGTTGGTCGTGACCGCACGCTGCGGCACGCCGTTGGCCGAGGT